>OZ223262.1:0-634033 GCA_965140575.1 Sulfurovaceae bacterium | reverse complement strand
CTCTATCTTGATATGATTGATTATAAACCGCTTGATAACAAGAGATATAAACAGCTTCGCGCGAAGGCTTCTAAAAAAGAGCAGGTCTATGTCGCTCTTATCGGTTATCTTGATATGCTCAATAGAACAAAAAATCTTAAAAATCAAGCTAAATTGGCTACTGCAATTAAACCGATTTTATCTCAATTGCCTCAAGCACAACAGCAATCACTATTGCGCTATAGTGTTTTGCAGATCGCAACACTCTATCCGCAAGGGCATGTAAAAAGAGATATACTCAAGCTCTATACTGCTAATGGATCGTCTTATTATATGCCTTACTACTATGGATTGTGGTCGCTTGTCAATGCGAATGCAGATGAGTTTGAGCAGTATATCAAAGAGAAAAATCGCTCATTTTTTGAGCAAAAGGCTTATGAGTACAATATGAAAAACTTGCAAAGTGGAGATATATATAAAATAGCCGCGCTCCTTTTTATGCAAGATAATGATTTTAAAAAAGCAAATAAGTATCTGGCAAAATTGTCTAAAGATAGTGAAGCCTCACCCTATAATCCATTTAATACATTTGTGAGCGGCAATAATAGAAGTGGAAAAAAGGGTGAATATACGCAGAAAAAATTTGCAAAAGTTATGCTTGAGTTACAACAAAAGATAAAAGCCGGCTCGAAAGATCCGATGGATCATTATCTCTATGCAACGGGGCTTTACAATAAGAGTTGGTTTGGAAGTTTTCCTATGAGCGCCACGCTCCATAGAAGTGTCTATCTCTCCTCCTCACCATATGAATCATTGCCAAAAAGTACGGACCTCTCTTTGGCACAAAAAGAGTATAAGATAGCGCTCAGGTATGCGCGCAAAAAAGAGTTTAAAGCTAAGATTGCGTACCAACTTCTAAAAATAGATCTTGCAAATGCTTGCATCGCTTATGTTAAGAGTGGAGCCTGGGGACCTTCGTTTGGTTATTTAGAGGAGATGAAAGAAGTACTTCAAAAAGATAAGAATTTCAGTAGTAATATTATAAAATATAAAAAAGAGTATAGTAATACACAATACGGAAAAGAGGTTATAAAAAGCTGCGCTTCATTTAGGTTTTTTTGATGCGAAGATATCTTCGCTTTATAGCTATAGTGTCGCTTCTTTCCGGAGCCTATTTTGTATATAATATATTTTATATACAACACCCGAGTATTGACTTTTATCATTGGAAGCAGAGTTATAGCGTACCCAAAGACGCTTTGCTTAAACCGCACTATATCAAATGTATCGATATCGGCTATAACGGCAGAGATGTAGAGTATAGAGATACGATTTTCAAAACTGCTTCAAACTCAAAGATAGTCCCGGTTATCTATATAGACAATAGAGTTTTATCATATGTTGATGCTAGGCAATTGGCGCAAAATATATACCAAAATATAGAGAAGTTATCACAAAGTGCCAACTTTACATATGAGAAGATAGAGGTAGATTGTGATTGGACGCCAAGCAGCAGAGAAAAATACTTTGCAATGCTCAAAGAGCTAAAAGCGGCATCAAAGAAAAAAATAGAAGTAACTATTCGATTGCATCAGATAAAATATGCTTCCAAGACGGGTGTACCGCCTGCGGATAGCGGTATGCTTATGTATTATAATATGAGTGATTTTACCTCGATTGATACAAAAAATTACATCTTAGATATTGATGTTGCAAAGAGGTATCACTACAATTTTGATACCTATCCTTTGGCGTTAGATTTGGCGTTGCCACTTTATACACAAGCGACGATTATTCGTTTCTCTAAGGTTGTTGGGGCGATAGAGGGCGTCAATAAAGATGAGTTCATCGAGGAAAATTTTAAACATCTCTCAGACAATTTATACCAAGTCACCAAAGAGCATTATCTTAAAGGTAAACTACTCTACGAGGGTGATAGGGTACGATTTGATAGTGTCTCAATCCCGATGCTTCAAGAGGTGATTGATACTTTGAAGTCAATTATGAAGAGACCAAATAAGATCGTTTTCTTTAGATGGGGTAACTTTGAGAGTGGCGAGAAAAAATCGCTGGAAGATTTAGTAAAAAGCTTTTGATATAATATACTTAAGTAATTTACTATAGATTTATAAGTCCCTAAAAATAGTAATATTTATGAAATATAATATAAATACTTGACATTAATATTTTATTTTACTATAGTTTTAGTAATGAAATTAAAAAAAGGATGAGATATGGAAAAAGAGACGATAGCTTTGCATGCCGGATATAACACAAAGCAGGGCTTTGGGACAATGAGTGTTCCTATCTATCAGAGTACGGCCTATGCTTTTCGAGATGCCGAACATGCAGCAAATCTTTTTGCGCTCAAAGAGCTTGGACCTATCTATAGTAGGCTTACAAATCCAACCAATGATATACTTGAAGCAAGATTTGCCGAGCTTGAAGGTGGTGCGGCAGCAATCGCTGTTGCCTCGGGTGCAGCTGCGATATTTTATGCGATTGCCAATGTGGCAGAAGCGGGAGATAATATCATCATCTCTGATAAACTCTATGGCGGCACTGCTACACTTGCAACCTATACGCTCAAAAGATTTGGTATTGAAGCGAGGGTATTTAAAAGCAGTGATGCGAGTGATCTTGAGGGGTTGATAGACGAGAAAACAAAAGCGATATTTTTTGAATCGCTCTCAAATCCTCAGATAGCTATCACGGATATTGATGCGGTTGTCAGTATCGCTAAAAAACATGGCGTTTTGACAATCTGTGATAATACAGTCGCAACAGCGATTTTATGTAACCCGATCGCATTTGGCGTTGATGTGGTTGTGCATTCAACTTCAAAGTACACAAATGGTCAAGGAACGGCGCTCGGAGGTATCGTTGTTGAGAGAGAAGGACTCAATGAATTTTTTAAAGATTCAAAACGCTATTATCATTTTAATACACCGGATGTGAGTTATCATGGACTTGTCTATACTGATGTGCCGCTTCCAAACTTTACATTGCGTATCCGATTCTCTCTTTTAAGAGACATAGGAGCAGCTCAGAGTGCATTTAACGGTTGGCTCTTTATCCAAGGATTAGAGACACTCGCTTTAAGGATAGAAAAACATTCTGATAATGCGCTTGAAATTGCAAAATTTTTAGAATCACACCCGAAGGTAAAAGCGGTCAATTATCCGGGATTAGAAACTCATAGTGATTATAAAAAGGCGCAAAAATATTTTAAAGGGGGCAAAGCAAGTGGACTCATATCTTTTGAGGTTGGCTCCTTTGAGGAGGCAAAGCGCATCATCAATAGTGTTGCGCTTTTTAGTATCGTGGTGAATATAGGCGATAGTAAATCACTTATAGTTCATCCAGCAAGTACGACACACTCGCAAATGAGTGAAGATGAGCTTAAAGTTGCCGGGATCAATCCGACAACGATAAGACTGAGTATCGGGCTTGAGCATACCTCTGATCTCATAAAAGATCTTCAACGGGCACTAGGATAACAATATGGCTTTGATTACTTCGGCGGGGAGGTATGGTTTGCGTGCCATGTTTGAACTTGCAAATCATGATGGAACTACTCCGATGGATGCTACTACGATAGCAAAAAATGCCGATATCCCAAAAAACTACCTCAATCAATTGATGATAAAACTCAAAAAAGCAGATTTGATACGAAGCATTCGAGGTAAAAATGGTGGATTTGTACTTGGAAAAGATCCAAAAGATATCCGCATCAAAGATATCCTCTTAGCACTAGAGAGCGATATGTTTGTGAGCGATAAAAGTAGCAATGAGAGTTTTTTAGAGCTCTTTTTTCTTGATATCAATGAGAAGATTAAAAAACTTTTAGATATCCCTTTGGAAGATTTAAAAAAATATCAAGATATCTATACAAAATCTTTTAACTATAGTATATAAGGAGCTTATGTGAAATATGCGAAAAATGTGATAGACCTTGTAGGCAATACTCCGCTCGTGGAGTTGCAAAAGGCTTCAAGCCAAGGTGCGCTTGTGCTTGGAAAATGTGAGTTTATGAATCCAACACACTCCGTCAAAGATAGAATCGGGAGTGCGATGATTGATGATGCGCTCAAAAAAGGGCTCATAAACAGTGACACTATCATCATCGAGCCCACAAGCGGCAATACAGGCATAGCGCTTGCTGCAACATGTGCCGCAAAAGGGTTTAAACTTATCTTGACTATGCCAAGTTCGATGAGCATAGAGCGACAAAAATTGCTCAAAGCACTTGGAGCCGAGATCGTCCTTACTGAGCCCATAAAAGGGATGAAGGGTGCCGTTGAAAAAGCTGTCGAACTCATGAATGAAAATAAAGATGCAATCATCTTGCAACAATTTGCAAATGGAGCAAACCCCCAGATACATAGACTCACAACTGCAGAAGAGATATGGGAAGATACTGAAGGGAAGGTAGATATATTTGTAGCGGCTATCGGAACGGGAGGAACGATTACAGGTGTTGGCGAGAAGCTCAAAGAGCATAATCCAAATATCAAAATAATCGCCGTAGAACCCGAGGATTCTCCGGTACTTAGCGGTGGCACTCCCGGAGCTCATAAGATACAAGGGATAGGTGCCGGGTTTATCCCTGATGTACTCAATGTTGACATCTATGATGAGGTCATTAAAGTCTCAAACGAAGATGCCTATACAACATCGCGTGAGCTTGCAAAAAATGAGGGATTGCTTGTGGGTATCTCTGCGGGTGCAAATGTTTATGCTGCCGCTCAGGTTGCCGGCCGAGAAGAGAATAGGGGCAAGGTAATCGTCACAATCCTTTGTGATACCGGTGAGCGGTATCTTAGCACCACACTTTATGATGAAGAGCGTTAAGCAAAGACAAACTGCTTTGTCTTTGTAGCTCTGAAACCAAAGGCGATGTGCACTTTGCACCGCCGAAGGCAAGCGTTAAGCAAAGACAAACTGCTTTGTCTTTGTAGCTCTGAAACCAAAGGCGATGTGCACTTTGCACCGCCGAAGGCAAGCGTTAAGCAAAGACAAACTGCTTTGTCTTTATTTACACTTTTCACTATGTGAGCATGACGCTTTTTCTAAAGAAACTTTTTGCTTTGCAAAATCACTATTCGTTAGTTTTGTGCTACTTTTTCTAAAAAAGTAGTAAAAAGAAAACAAGAAATCTCTATAACTTTTCTTTTTAGTAAAGAAAAGTAAGAAAAGAAAATCGTCGTTTCACAATTGTGCGGGCGTTGCTCAACGCTCGGGCTTCGCAGTGCTCGCATTCACAACTGCACAAGAAGTGTGAAAGCGACAGAAAGAGCGTTGTCATTGCGAGAAGCTTCAGCTTCGTGGCAATCTATTGGTAAAATCTATGGATTGCTTCGTCGTAAACTCCTCGCAATGACGGTCATTGTGTCATGCTGAACTCGTTTCAGGGTCTTTGCCATCTCAAATAACTGTCATGCGAGCATCCTTGTAAAGCAGGCATATCCGCGGCGGTACAGATAGCAAGCAGGGATATGCCGACCGCGACTTTGTGAGCATGACGCTTTTACTCCACTTTTCTAAAAAGTGGAAAGAAGAAAAAGAAATCTCTATAACTTTTCTTTTTAGTAAAGAAAAGTAAGAAAACTAGCGAATAGCGATTTTGCAAAGTCGAAGGTAAGCGTTAAGTATTTGTGGATAGATTTAGAATTTTATTTGTCATGCTGAACTTGTTTTGGCATCTCTTTTTATATTTTTAGACCCTGAAACGAGTTCAGGGTGACGAAGAGGGCGCGCTTAATCATAAACAACCCTTATCGCGTATCAGCGTGTGGGAAGCGGATAAGAGCAGATATTGCTTTAATACCGAGCCACAAAAAGAAGATTGGCAGTAAAACGGTATGGAGTAAAAAGATAACAATCATCGATATGATATCTGAAGATGTCTGCTCAAATTTTTTATTGATTGATTCAAAAAAACTGAGCTCTTTTTGCGGCAATACCTCTTTAAATTTTTTAAAATCATCCGTTGTTGTATCTAGCGAGAGAGAGGCCTTCTGGTAAATATCTTTACTGTAGAGGTTATATATGAGCATATTTGTACCCTCTGCGAGAGGCATAAGGAGCCTTAAGATTAAAAGAATACCGAAGAGTTGCAATGCGTAGGTCGATATTTTAGAACTGCTCTTTTTCCAAAGCAAGAAGGATGTAAATATCCCAAAAAACACTATAAAAATTTTTAAACCCATCGCCCCACTAAAGTCAATAAGCAATTTTTCTATACCTAATGCTACGGCACTTGCGAGCATAATCCATGAAAAACGCTCCACAAGGTCATTGAGCGGATCGAGTATCTCGCCGACACTAAAAGTTGCACTTGCAAAAACGAGCGAGCCTTCTATCTCGGTTCCTTGTAAAAAAGAGATGCTTGCGTTGAGCGTCTTGGCTATGGCAAATGTGGCAATAGCTTTTTTAAATGCCGCGTCATGGTAGCTGTAGCTAAATCTTTCAAGCGGCATTGATGCGACAAGCAAAGCGATGATGAGTATCGCAAGTGCCAGCCATTTTTTATTTCTCACAATCATCCTTTTTGTTATAATAGCACAATCTATTTTAGGGAAAGTGGTTATCTATTTTTAAAAGGTAACAAGCATTAAAGTCCAAATAAGATAAAATATACAAAAAAATACAAAAGTAGTGTATGCGCATAGAGACAAACATAGCCAATTTTAGCAATCCGCTATATCTTGAGAGCGGTAGGATACTTGAGCCGTATCAGATAGCTTATGAGACATACGGTGAGATGAATGAAGAGAAAAATAATGTAGTACTCGTATGCCATGCGTTAAGTGGCTCACATCATGCAGCAGGGCTTTATGAGGGTGATAAAAAACCCGGTTGGTGGGATGGCTTAATCGGCGATGGAAAAGCGATTGACACAACAAAATATTTTGTCATCTGCTCCAATGTTATAGGGAGTTGTTACGGCTCTACCGGCCCTATGAGCCCAAACTATCCAAGCGAACACGCCTATAGGCTTGGTTTTCCTGTTGTAACCATCAAAGATATGATACGCGCACAGATGCACCTGCTCTCACAGCTTGGTATCTATAAGCTCAAAGCGATTGTCGGTGGCTCTATGGGTGGTATGCAGGCACTTCAATTTGGGGTTGATTACCCAAATTTAGCAGAGCATATCATCTCGCTCGCAACAACATATGCGACAAGACCGTGGACGATAGCGTTCAATAAGGTTGCTGTTGAGGCGATCCGCAATGATCCTAGATTTGAAAACGGTAACTATAAGAAGGACGCTTTTGAGGAAGAAGGATTAAGTGGGCTTGCTATCGGAAGAATTGCAGGGCATATATCTTATCTTGCACCGCGTTCAATGGATGAGAAATTTGGTAGAAATTATGTTAGTACCGATGGTTTATTTGAGCTTTTCGGGCGTTATGAGGTAGAGCGTTATATGGAGTACAATACCGCAAACTTTAGTAAAAAGTTTGACCCGTTGAGCTATCTCTATCTCGTTAAAGCTATCAATACTTTTAGCCTCTCACGTGGATATGATTCGCTCTATGATGCCGTGAGTCGCATCAAGGCAAAGACACATCTTTTTAGTTTTAGCTCTGACATTCTCTTTTTGCCCGAAGAGATGGAGCATATCTACAATATGATGAAAAGAGATAAAAAAGAGTGTACTTATAAAGAGATTCAGAGTGATTATGGGCATGATGCTTTTTTGGTTGAGCTGCCTCTTTTTGAAGAGTATATACGAGATATTTTAGAATAGGAGGTCTTTATGGAGAAGAAAACTTTTGAGCAGAAATTGCAATATTCAAAAGAAATTTTAGAGAAGCTTATGGATCCTGAGATGACGCTTGAAGCAAGTGTTAAGCTTTATGAAGAGGGACTCCAATCTATAGAAGAGGCTAGAGTGATGCTCGAAGAGGCAAAGCTCAAGATAAAGACCATAGAGCAAGATAAAACGAAAAAAGATGACTAAAGAGCTTATCGTAGCAGCCTTGCAACTCCCGACCCTTGGCATCAATGCAACAAGGTTGGAGTTTTATTTTAAAAATGCATCCAAAAGAGGCGCGAGAATTGTGCTTTTTGGTGAGTATGTGCTCAATCACTTCTTTAAGGAGATTAAAAGTATTCCACTTAGTATGCTTAAAGAACAAAGCTCAAGACATTTGAATGTCCTCAAAGACTATGCAAAGACTTACGATATGGTCATCATCGCGCCAATTATTAGAATCAAAGGCGAAAAGCTTTACAAATCTGTAGCAAAGATTAGCGCAAAAAAGATAAGCTATTATGACCAGCAGATATTGATATCTTATAGCCATTGGAACGAGGAGGAGTTTTTTGCTAACTCTAAAAATCCGATTACTGCTCCGATAACTTTTATAGTCGATGGATTTAAAGTTATGGTCATGGCAGGTTTTGAGCTGCATTTTCCTGAAATTTGGAGTTATGCAAGAGAGAAGAGTATCGATCTTGTGCTTATCCCCACATCTTCAACTTTCGGCTCACATGATAGATGGCGAGAGATTATCAAGACACAAGCATTTATCTATGGATGCTATGTGTTACGAGCCAATAGACTTGGAGAGTATAGTGATGCAAAGACAAAATGGCGATTTTACGGAGACAGTATGCTTGTAAATCCGGAAGGTGAAGTGGAGATGATGCTTGAAGATAAAGAGTCAATGCTCATCGAAGAGATAGACAAAGAGGCACTAAGTGAGCATAGAAAAAGTTGGAAGTTTGCAAAATCAATCAAAGAGAGAGTCTAAATAGATGGTGGAAAAAGCAGAGTATTTTAAAAGACAGATTGAGCTTTGGGGGGCGCAAAAACAAGAAGCCCTGCAAGATAAAAGCATAGCGATTATCGGTGCAGGAGGACTTGGTTCATCGCTTGCGCTTGCACTTAGTGGTAGCGGAATCGGCGATATCGATGTGGTTGATTTTGATAGAGTCTCACTGCATAATATCCACAGACAGATTGCTTTTAGATTTGAAGATGAGGGTAAGTATAAAGCAAAGGTGGTAAGTGAGCTTATCAGGGCACGCAATCCTTTTGTAAAAAGTAGAAGTTTTGAGATGCATTTTGAAGATTTTATAAAACTTGAAAAGCGATATGATCTCCTCCTTGATGCTACCGATAATTTTAGCGCACGAGAGCAGATAGACGCATATAGCAAACAAAGCGGTATTCCTTGGATATACGCAAGTGTTGAAGAGTTTATGGGGCAGGTCTGTTTCTTTGAGCATGCCGGTTTTGAAACATTCAATACAAAAGCACATACTCCGGGAGGTATCGCCGCACCTATCGTGATGCAAGTTGCTTCTTTTGAGGCAAACCTTGCGCTTCGCTATCTTATCGGCGCAGAGGTTGCAAGAGATACACTCTACTATATGCAGTACAATAGTGAGGGAAAATTTGATCTTAAAAGTTTCACTCTTTGAGTGAATCATTTGCAAAACTGTGTTACAATCCTATGATAATATCATAAAAGGATATGGTTTGAAAAAAAGTATATTTTATGTAATTTTTATAATGTTTTTTATGGCAGGTTGTACACAAGAGACACAAAACTCTTTTAGCAGATCGATCCAAAATTGGACGGGAACAAATGGGGTTTTGGAGATATATGCCGGTGATAAATTGGTGCATAGATTTATAGAGATCGATAAGATATCAACAGCCGCATCAACAAATGGGGATGATTCAAGACCTTATAGATACGGGTATGGATATCATGATGTCAATTTAGACGGCAATATCCCTGCGGATGCAAAGAAGGTATATTTTGAGTTTTCAGATTATTCGACAAGTTACATCTTTTATGAAGATAATTCAATGATGAAAAAAAAGAGGTAAATATGCGAAATATCAACACAAAAAATGCCCCTCAAGCTATAGGGCCATATTCTCAAGCTATGGCAGTAGATGGACTTGTTTATACCTCGGGTCAGATTGCGATTACTCCTGAGGGCGTTATGCTTCAAGGGAGTGTAGAGGAGCAGACGCATCAGGTGCTTAAAAATCTCTCTGCTATTCTAGGCGAAGCGGGAAGTTCGCTCCAAGATGTCATCAAGACGACTATCTTTCTCAGTGATATGAGTGATTTTGATAGGGTTAATGAGGTCTATACGATCTATTTTAAAGAGCATAAACCTGCACGGAGTACGGTTGCCGTTAAAAGCTTGCCGAAAAATGCACTTGTGGAGATAGAATGCATTGCTCGATGTAAGGCTTAACCGAAGTCTTTTTAAGTAGCAAAAATATTTAGTTCTCTTTTTGACACTCCGGACAGAGACCTTTTATGGTTATGCTCTCAATTTTATAGCCGTTAAGTGCATAGATAATATCTTCTTTGAGGCATTCGATGGAGTTACAGTTTGTGCAGATAAAATGAGGATGGAGATTTTGCTCAATGAAGTAATATCTTTTTTTATCATTTGACTCAAAACTGCTAATAATCTCTGCTGCTTCAAAAAGAGCCGTATTTCTATAGAATGTTGCTTTATCCATAGAGAGAGAATTTTTAATATTATCATAACTCAACGGTGTGTTTGCATGAAGCAATAGATCGAGAAGCTCTTCCCTTGCTTGTGTATATGAGAGACCTTTTTCTTTAATCATTTTTTTGATATCCATAGATTGATTGTAGCATAATAGAATAAAATTAAATGCAACTAAGTCGCATTTAATAAAAAAAGATTACTATATCAAAAATGCAACTAAGTCGCAAAAGGATTCGTATGAGATCATTTATCGGTATGGTAATATTGAGTGCCCTTATTCAAGCAGAAGGGAGCATGCTCTATAAAAGACTTTTTGTTGATTTTGATAATGCATATACAAAAGATAGCGGATTTGCAAATATCTATATGCTTGAGCATCAACTCGGAGACTTCAAGCTTTTTGGTTCGATTTCAGATCAAAGGGTTAAGAGATTACATCCCACTTTACGAACGCCCATCGAGACGCTTGATGTGCAAAAGTATGCTTTTGGGGTTGATTATGATATTGATAGCAATTGGGTAGTAAAGACACGCTATATTCGGATTGATGATAATGTAGCACCTACTGACGAGGGAGAGGTTTACGGCCTTGGGGTTATGCGAAATGTAGGCGGCGGATACATCGTAGATGGTGCTATATATCGAGGACTTTATGATGGTTTCGATTGTAATCAATATGAAGTTGCACTCACAAAGAAGCTACCTCTTGGCGGGCTTAAGCTCAAAATGGGAATACGCGCTAGATATATAGATGTAGATAGTGGCATGTATGGTGTCTATACGCTTGAGCAGAAGCATTATAACTCTTTGAGTTTCCATGTAGGAGGCGCATATGAAAACTATTTCTTCGGGCTTCATGCAACATACGGCAAAAGGCTTTTTAGTGTGTTGGATGATGGAAGGAGCGTTGAGCATCATGCAATGATGATGCGAGATACCTATAGTCTCAATATTGGCAAAAAGATTGATAGATTTGATATAATCTTGGGATATCTCTACAGAGATGCCAAAGAGTTGCCAAGCAATAGAGACAATGTGAAGACAAACGCATGGAGCGTTGCTTTAAAATATAACTATTAGGAGTATTGTGATGAAAAAAATTATAGTTTTGTTCTCTTTTGTTTGTTCGCTTGTGAGTGCCGATGTTGCTGTTGCTGTTGCTGTGAGTATCATCCCGCAAAAGAGTTTTGTTGAAGCAATAGGTGGAGATAAAGTCAAAGTTTCAGTAATGGTGCAACCGGGTGATTCACCCCATACCTATGAGCCAAAGCCCTCACAGATGGTAGCAATCACCAAAGCTGATGCCTATTTTACTATCGGGGTCGAGTTTGAAAAGAGTTGGATGGAGAGAATCAAAGCGCAAAATAGCTCTATGAAGCTCTTTGATCTCTCAAATGGAATCATAAAGATACCCATAGCAGAGCATCATCATGAGGGAGAAAGCGAGCATCATCATGAAGATGAAGAAAGTCTCGATCCGCATATATGGGTAAGTCCTGCCAATGTGAGAATTATCGCAAAAAATATCTATGAGGCACTTGTGAAGCTTGATGCACAAAATAGTGATTATTATAAGCAGAGATATGAGCATTTTTTACAAAGTATCGATGCAACGGACAAAGAGATAAGAGAGATACTTGTAAAAACTCCAAAAGGGGCTAAATTTATGGTTTTTCATCCTTCGTGGGGCTATTTTGCAAGAGACTATAATCTTGAACAATTAGCCATAGAAGCAGAAGGGAAAAATCCGAAACCTCAACAGATCGCCCATCTGATAGACGAGGCAAAAGAGGAGCAGGTGCATGCTGTTTTTACATCGCCGGAATTTAGTGATATTGCTGCAAAGCAGATCGCAAAAGAGGTTGGTATTCCGGTATTGAAGATCAGTCCGCTTGCTTCTAATTGGAGTGAGAATCTCATCACTTTAGCAAAAGCAATAGCAAGGAGTAGCGAATAGTGGACGCTATCAATATAAAAAATCTTACCTGTTTTTATGATGAACAAAAAGTGCTTGAAGATATCAATTTAGATGTAAAAGAGCGAGATTTTTTAGCGATTATCGGACCAAACGGCGGAGGAAAATCGACACTGCTAAAAACTGTTTTAGGGATCATCACTCCAAAAAAAGGGAGCATTAAGATATTTGGTAAGGAAAATCTCAAGTCACTCGAGATGATCGGATATGTCCCGCAAAATACAAATATTAACATCGATTTTCCAATCCGCGTGATTGATGTTGTGATGATGGGTCATGTTGATACCTGTGCACATCAAGGATCACCATCAAAAAATAAGTTTTTTAACATTTTTTCAAAACCCCATGAGATACAATGTGCGCTTGGTTCACTCAAAGAAGTTGGAATGGAAGCGTATGCCTACAAGAAGATAGCAACACTTTCCGGAGGGCAACGACAAAGGGTAATGATAGCAAGAGCACTCTGTTCTAACCCCAAGATACTGCTTCTTGATGAACCAACTTCCAATATAGACGCAGAAGGTCAAAGAAGCATTTACGAACTTTTAAAGAAGTTGAATGAGCATATCACCATTGTGGTTGTCTCTCATGACATCTCTGTTATTTTAGAGTATGCAAACAAGGTTGTGCATATCAATAAAAGACTTGTTTTCCATGATATGCAAAAAAATATCAATAAAGTTACAAAGCATGAGGGGCATTTTTGTGAGGTTGAGTTGATGCAGATGCTTGGGAGTCAGAAATGATAGTTGAAGCTTTAGGGTATGATTTTTTTCAAAATGCATTGATTGCCGGTATGCTAGTCAGTATCGCAAGCGGTATCATAGGATCACTTATCGTTGTCAATCGTATGGTTTTTTTAGCAGGGGGCATTGCTCATACATCTTATGGCGGTATAGGGCTTGCAATATATTTTGGTATTCCCGTATTTTTCGGAGCGACACTTTTTAGTTTGGCTGCGGCTATGCTTATGGCATATATCACGATCAATAACCGTGAAAAGCTAGACATCTATATAGGGCTTGTTTGGTCGGTTGGAATGGCGATAGGTATCCTTTTTATCGATATGACTCCCGGATATAATGTGGATCTTATGAGCTATCTTTTTGGCTCTATCTTAGCAGTAAGGCAAGAAGATATCTATTATATGAGTGCGCTTTTGGCGATTATAGTTCTTTGCGTGCTCTTTTTCTATAAAGATCTCTTGGCGGTTTCATATGATAGTGAGTATGCTGCTTTAAGAGGGGTGAATGTTAAGTTTTTTTATACTTTTATACTTATGCTCTCGGCTTTAAGTATCGTTATGGCGATCAAGCTTGTTGGTCTCATACTTGTAATTGCACTACTTACAATCCCGATATATCTTGCTATCAAACTTTCAAGTTCGCTTGCAATGATGATGTTTTTATCATCGCTTTTTTCTATACTATTTACTTTTGTCGGATTGTTCTTATCATATAGGTTCAATCTTACCGCAGGCGCTACCATCATCATGGTAGGCGCTTGTGTGCTTATAATGTTTTTAATATATGAAAAGATAAGTACGCACTATCTTAACCGATAGTTGCGTCGTTGCTTCGTTTTTTAAAGTACTCTTTGCTGACCCCGCATAATGGACATTGTGCCGGTGGTTTTTTCCCTTTATGGACATGCCCACAGACTTCACAGACATACGCTTCCTCTTCGTCGGAATTAAAAAATCCATCCTCTTCGAGTGCTTTTTTAAGTGCTAGATATTCTGCTTCATGCTCGACTTCTACTTTGGCAATGGCATTAAACATTCTAGCGATTTCTTTAAGTCCCTCCTCTTTGGCAATAGCGGCAAAGTTCGGGTACATACTCTCATGCTCATAATGCTCGCCGTCAGCTGCATATTGAAGATTTTTCTTCGTGGTATCAAGCTCTACATCGTTGAGTAATTTATTGTAAGCTTTAAACTCAGCATGTGCATGATATTTTTCATTATCGGCAGCCTCTTGAAAAAATCTAGCGATTCGATGATACCCTTCTTCCTTGGCAATATAGGAGAAAAATTCATATTTGTTTCTCGCCATAGACTCACCCGCAAATGCTTTCATAAGATTGACGGCTGTGAGATTTTCGGTGGTGCACTCCATCTCTTTTCCACAGCAGACGAGCTTCCCTCCGCCCACATGGCTTACTTCAACTTCGTTGCCACAAATACTACACTTGTATGATTCATATTGTCTCATTGTATCTCCTTTTGGTTTTTATAAATTGTATAATATTTAACTTAAATAATAATTTTTTTCCATTAGAATATTTATTTTTTGCCGCTATATTCTTGATATAATAGAGTTTTAAAATGAGGGAGAAAAAAATGGATATAACAGATTTATTGAAAATTGGCGCTAAAGCAATACAAAACAATAGCGATGATGCAACGACAAATATAAGCAGTGACTTAATTACAACAGCACTTGCTACAATTTTAGGAAATGGACAAAATGGGGGAAGTCTTGATCTTGGTAATATTGTCAATATTTTTTTAGAAAAAAGTAGCAACGCAGGAGATAGTAACCTTTTAGAGATTGTCTCATCATGGATTGGTTCTGGAGAAAATATATCGATTAGTCCTGATCTAATAGGGGAGTTACTTGGGAGCGATAAGATCGATGAGTTTGCCTCTATGCTTGGCATTGGAGAAGAGAGCGCGAAAGGTGCCATAGCAGATGCTTTACCGCAGATGGTAGATCAAGCGACCAACGAGGACACATCTTTAGCTGAGACTATGTTTGAGCAACTTGGCGGTGCAGAGGGTATGATGGATATTTTAGGAAAAATGCTTAAGTAATCCTCTCGCTTCTTTCAATAAAAAACGCTAAAATCTTACACATCTATTGTGAGGATTTATATGCGTTTTTTGCTTTTACTACTTTTCGTTACACTGCTTTATCCCAAAGATTTTAGCGTCGCAAATTACAATGTAGAAAATCTCTTTGATGATATCAAGCAGGGGAGTGAATACGATGACTATATCCCCAATAATCAACACAACTGGAATCATGAGATGTTTGAGGCAAAGCTCAATCACACGGCAGAGGTCATCTGTGATCTTGATGCTGATATCATAGCGCTTGAGGAGATAGAAAACAGCTATGTACTTAATCGGCTCAAAGAGCGTCTTGCAAAAGTCGGTTGTGCTTACCCCTTTAGCGCGATTACTTCAAAAAAAGGCGCGCCCATACAGGTAGCATTACTCTCTAAATTTCAAATCAAAAGCAAAAATGAGATCATTGTAAATCGAAGTCCACGAGTAAGAAATATCTTGGAGGTTGTCGTATCTATTGATGGGTTCCCTTTGAGGATATTTGCTAATCACTGGAAGTCTCGAGCAAATAATGGACAAGAGAGTAAAAGGCTTTCGTATGCGTATGCGCTCAAAAATCGCATCAAGCATTTAAAAAAAGACGATGAGTATATCATCATCGGTGATTTTAATAGTGATTATGATGTGCATAGAACACTTGAAAAAAGGTTCAATGACACAGGAGGGAAAACAGCGCTCGGTGATGTTATGGCTACAATCAAAGATGATCTGCTCATCAACGAAGAGGTGCTTCGCAAGAGTAATGATTTTTTACACTATAACCTTTGGAGTGAGTTGCAACTCAAAGAGCGATGGAATCATCAATTTCAAAGAGAAAAATCTACGATTGATCATATCCTGATACCAAAGAGCATGATTGATGGGAGCAATATTGATTACATCAACGACTCATTCTTTGTATTTAAACCCAATTATCTTTTTGATAAATATGGCTCTATCTACAGGTCGAGTTATCAAGACGGCAAACATTATCCCTATGGTTATTCTGATCACCTTCCTATTGTTGCCAAATTTTCAACGCAATCCTATGTTTATAAGCAGCAGGCACAAGAGATACCAAAAGAGAGCTCCATAGAGTCTCTTTATGATATTGAGAAGCTAGAGAGGAGCGTTAAGCTCAAAAATGTAAGTGTCATCTACAAAAGAGGCTTTCATGCGCTTATCAAAGAGACTCCCGATTCAAGAGGAATATTTCTTTTTAATTGTGCCGGCAACCTTAAAGAGGGGAAGCGTTATGATATGACTATTCATGATATAAAGAGCTATGAGGGGCTCAAAGAGGCAACCCATATCTCTGCCGTGCTCAAAGGAGATACGCAGGAGTTAGAGAGATATTATCAAAGGCTTGATTCGTGTCAATTTTATAAGAGACAAAATGAGATATTTAAAGATATAGATGGCGTTTATAGGAATGGTAATTTGGTTACAAAATGCGGGACATTTCCAATATTTTTTAAAAACAAGATCATACCACCGGAAAATGGAGATAAAATAAAGCTATTTTACGCTCATTTGGGGTATCATAAAAAACTAGAGTTGGTCGTTTATGATCGGAGTGATTTTATCTATCTGGAGAAGTGATGGCGTATTATAATTGGATATTGACTTTTCATGTTTTGAGTTTTTTAAGTTGGATGGCGATGCTTTTTTATCTCCCTAGACTTTTTGTCTATCACAGAGAGCATGCAGATAAAGAGGAATTTGTAAGTGTCGTAAAGATCCAAGAGTATAAACTCTATAAATATATAGGCTCACCTGCTATGTGGGCGACGATATTAAGCGGTGCAGCGATGTTAGCTATCAGACCGGATTGGTTCAGTATGGGTTGGATCTATCTTAAGATATTTCTTGTAGCCTTGCTTATCACATACCACTATTCGCTTGAATATTATAGAAGGGCACTCGCAGATGATTCAAATATAATGAGCGGGAAGTTTTTTCGGTTTTATAACGAAGTACCGACGCTTTTAGCAATAGGTATTGTCATCATGGTTGTTATAAAGCCATTTTAGTATAGATACTTTTATGTTATAATGATTAAAAATCAAAAGGAGATATCATGTCCGGAATCAGCTTAGGTTTTTTGGAAAATATTGAAACGATACCCCATCTGCTTCATCCCCCGATTGTTCATTTTGTTGTAGCAATACCGGTAATCGTACTGCTTATAGAGATCATCAATATCATCTTCAATAGAAGAGCACTGAGTGGATTTGCATTTACATTTTTATTTATCTTGTGTTTTATCGTTCTTGCGGCCTATGCAGCGGGTTCTGTTGATGGTAAGGCGGCATTTGATGCACTCTCGGCTGCCGGACAAGAAGAGCTTAAAGCACACAAAGCACTTGGCTCTTTGATTGTTATCGGTGCTTTTGTTGTACTGATTTTCAAATTTATAACAGTTCTCTCTTCACATCCTTTGGTTCGCGCTGTTTATATCTTAGTGCTTGCTCTTTTTGTGGGTGCAACATTGAAGCAGGGTAAAGATGGCGGTGAACTTGTTTTTGAATATGGAGCTAATGTTTCGCAGGTAAAAGCGCTTGATGATAAGTTGTTTGATCTTGAGATGCAGCTTGATGAGCTTAAAAGCAATGATGAAAAATCAAATGTGCAAACTTCAGGAGTGGCACCGCAAGAGACGCAAGAGCCGACATCTACTCCCAAAGAAGAGAAAGGCGAAGATGTAAACGCCTCTTCGGATGTAGAGCAAAAAAAGAGTGATGTCAATGCAAGTGCGACAGAGGACACTCTAAAAAAAGGGAGCGAATCAAATGCCACTCAAAAGCCTGATACTATAGAAAAAATAAAAAAAGAAGTTGTTGAAATTAAAAATAAAGTTGATGCAAAGATAGAAAAAGTCAAAGAGAGTGTCGAAGAGAGCACTACAAAATAAGATAACTAGACGCTTTTTAGCGTCTAGATTAGCTAAGATTTGATGATACAAAATCCCAATTAATAAGTGACCAAAACCCTTCTAGATATTGAGCTCTTGCATTTCTATGATCAATATAATAGGCATGCTCCCATACATCGCAAACAAGGAGTGGTTTTTTGTGATCGATGATTGGTGTATAGGCATTTGAACCATTGATGATAGCAAGCTCATCCCCATCTTGTATAAGCCAAGTCCAACCTGATCCAAAGAGTGTCGTAGCAGACGCTATAAATGCCTCTTTAAATTGCTCCATAGAACCGAATGAATGCTCTATCATCATTTGGAGTTTTGTGCTCGGTGCAGTTTTCTTCGGAGACATACAGCGCCAATAAAATGAGTGATTAAAGCTCTGGGCAGAATTATTGAAGAGTCCACCTTTTGCGTTGAGGATAATGTACTCTAGTTCTCTACCTTCAAATTCTGTGCCCTTGCTAAGATTGTTTGTATTGTTAACATACCCTGCATGGTGTTTGTCATGATGAAACTCTAAAGTCTCTTTGGATATATGAGGCTCAAGCGCATCATACGCATAGGGTAGTGCATCTAATATAATAGCCATCTTTTTCTCCTTTTGAGTAAAATATCTCTCTATTTTACTCTATTTAGGCGAGAGATTCAAGCTGAATTTATTACGCATGAAATCAGAGAAGTCCTCGAGTATCATATAGAGTGATGGGATAAATACCAGTGTTATTGCGGTCGCAAAAAGTATCCCAAACCCCAATGATATCGCCATTGGTATGATAAATTTTGCTTGAATAGATTGCTCAAATATCATAGGTGCAAGCCCACCAAAAGTGGTAATAGTTGTAAGCATAATCGGTCTAAATCTTCGCACTCCTGCAAGCACTATTGATTCATGTGCATCACTGTTTTGTGCCCTTAGTTTGTTTGAATAATCGAGTAAAACTAAAGTATCATTGATGACAACTCCGGCGAGTGCAACGATACCCATGACGCTAATGACGCTCAGGCTATAACCCATAAGAAGATGCCCTAAAAATGCCCCAACAACACCGAAGGGGATAGCGACCATAACGATAATAGGCTGAAAGTAGCTGCCAAAAGGGAGTGCCAACATGACATAGACAATGATGAGCATAAGTATAAAGCCTTGCATAAGTGATGCCATACTCTCTTCGGTATCAGCTTGTCTGCCTTGAAAACTAATTTTGAGGCCTGGGAACTCTTTTTTGAGCTCAGGGAAAATCTCGCTGTTGAGTTTGCCAATTACCTGGGGAAGGTTTTTTTCAGGCACCACATTGGCATTGACTCCAAATGTTCTTGCTCCATCCCTTCTATTGATGACCGAATAAGATGTGCCGCTTTCAAATTTTGTCAAAAGACTCAGAGGAATTTGTGAACCGTTTGGTGCAGTAATCTTCAGCTTGTAGAGATCTTTGAGGCTATTTCTTTGATCTTCTGGGAGCATAACCCTCACCTTTACCTCATGCTCTCCCCTTTGTTGCCTGATAGCTTCACTTCCAAAATAGGATGATCTTAGCTGCGTAGCTATAGAAGAAGCGCTGATACCAAGTGTTTTAGCGTAAGGCAATAGGGTGATGGTAAACTCCTCTTTCCCTTCTTTGTATCCCTCTTGAACATCTGTAACAAACTCTGTATCTTTGAGGGTATTTGCAAGTTTTGCGCTCGCACTTTCTAGTATATCGTTGTCGCTATGTGAGAGCTCAAGCCCCATAGATGTGGCCCCGCCACCAGGTCCACCGACATCGGATTTAAATAAGATAGAATCTACACCAAGAAGCGTGCCTAATTTACTCCTCCATTTGTTATTGAAATCTTGTACGGAAAAATCAAGTCCAAGTGTATCATCAAAGAAAAAATCTACTCGAACGCTATTTTCATTGATCATTGCTAGATAGCCTATGAGAAGTCTATCGTCTATATTTTCATTGATCTTTTCGCCCGCGCTTATCAATTTATCTCTGATTTCAATCGCCTTATTCATTGGTGATCCAACAGGTAGAGTTGCCATTGCGACCGCTCTATTGCCCTCAACTCTTGGCATCATACTAAAGCCAAGTCTTCCGCTCTGCGCATATGATAAAACGATAAGAAGGGTGATAAACCCTATGGCAATTGTGATGTACCTATGTTTTATGGTGTACTCTAAAAAAGGTTTGTAGCGGGTCTCTACAAAGTTGTCAAACCTTTTTGCAAAACGCTTCTGCTTGTCATGCATCTTTTTGATAAAAGGGATGGAATCCTTTTCACTTGTCGTCGCAAGATGCCTTGGAAGTATATAGACAGCTTCTATCCAAGATATTATAAATACAGAAGTTACAACAGCCGGTATAACAGAGAAGAGGCTACCAAGACCGCCCGGTATAAAAAAGAGTGGAGAAAATGCTACGATATTAGTCAAAATAGCAAAGGTTAAAGGCATTGCCATATCTTTAACTCCCTCAATAGAGGCTTCAAGTGTATCCATGCCCCTAAGCCTGTATTCATGGATATTTTCTCCGACAATAATAGCATCGTCAACAACAATCCCGAGCGAGATGATAAAAGCAAACATTGAGACCATATTGACAGAGACATCAAACATAGGTAAAAATATAAAGGCACCCAAAAATGAGATAGGTATCCCCATAGCAACCCACATAGCAAGCTTGAAATCCAAAAAGAGACCTAGCATGATAATAACGAGTATCAAACCCATAAATCCGTTCTTTAAGAGGAGTTCAAGTCTTTGCCGATAGACATCCGTCATATCCCTAGTAATCACCGCTTGAAGCTTTGGTTCATTTTCTTTATTGAATGCAGCAAATGTTGCTTTGGCAGCTTCTGAGACTTCTGAGGGTGTTTGATTTCCACTTCTGTATATATCGAGTGATATCGCTAATTTTCCATTGTATGTCGTAAGTATTTTATCATCAGAAAAACCATCTGTTATCGTTGCAATCTCTGAGAGTTTTATAACACTTCCACTCGCTGTTGTGATGATGGGGATATCTGCAAACTGATTTGCATAGAGTCTTCTCTCATTGAGTCTTACCAATATATCACCGGAATCAGCTCTGATGATGCCGCTTGAGAGTTCTACGGATTCACTTGCGATTTTATTGGAAATATCATTTAAAGTAATGCCGTATTTCTCTAAAATCTCTCTCTTTACTTCTATCTTTACCTCATAATTTCTATCGCCCTCGATCGTAACTTGTGTGATATTTTTTTGAGCTGTAAGGCGATTTTTTAGCTCATAAGCTTTTTGTTTTAAGGTCCACTCGTCTTCATCCCCATAAAGAATAGCCGTAATAACATTTCTTGTGTTAGTTGCCATAGAGACGATAGGTCGTTCAGCTTCACTTGGAAATGTCGTAATGGCATCAACGGCTTGCTGTATATCCTGATAGACCTGCTGTTTATCTGCACCATTGATAAGCTCGACAGAGACAACACCCGAACCTTCTCTTGAGGCTGATGTAACCTCTTCGATACCGTCAATCCCATCAATCGCTTGTTCAACTGCTAGAACAACACTCTGTTCTATCTCAGAAGGTGTTGTTCCGGGATAGATAACTGTTACGGTTATGATATCGACTTCAAAATCCGGGAAAACCTCCTTTTTAATACTATAAGAAAAGAAGAGCCCCCCAATCAAAAATACCATCATAAGCAAATTGGCTGCAACTTTATGCCGCGCCATCCACGAGATGGAACCTCTGTTATTTGTCTCCATCTGTAACCTTTTGTAGTTTTAATCCATCTTGAGCGCTACCGATAGAAGTCGTAATAATCTCATCTTTGGGGTTGAGTCCACTTATGATAATCTCAGAAGAGTTTCTGTGAATGATATTGATATCTTGTATTTTTAAGACACCGTCTTTATAGAGCCAAACCTCTTTGGAGTTCTTTAATAAATTCCAAGGAAGTTTATAGGCATCGTGTATCACTTCACCTTCTATAGTGACGGAAGCTATATCGCCATCAAATATCGTTTGTGTTTGATTGTCACCAAGCGTAAATTCAACCAAAACGATAGGTCTTCTTGAGGAGGCATCGGTTTTCGGGAGGAGAGATTTGACGACACCTTTATATTTGAGACCATCTTTGTCTGAGAGTGCAGTTATAGTTGCTTTTGAACCCTCGTTATCTTTATTGCTAAATTTGAGATACTTTAGAAGATGTGTATCTACTTCCGCAAGAACCCAAAAGTTGCTATTATCAACAAGACTTACAAGAGTTGTTCCTGCCGTTGCCGTTGTTCCAAGCGAAACCGGAGTGTCCGAGACAACAGAATCATAGGGTGCTCTAATGATGGTTCGCCCCAAATCTTTTTTTGCTTTTTGGAGCGCTGCTTCTGCTTTTGTTACATTTGCCTGTGCCGTTTGCAATTGAGGCTCTCTTAAGGTCAAGCTCTTTTGTGTGGGTGTTAATTTTCTTCCTGAGAGTTTGAGTTCATTTTTTGATACCTCTTGCGAGCCAAGCTCTATGGCGAGATTGGCTTGTGCACTTTGTAGCGAAGCTTCAGCCTCTTTGAGTGCCGCTTGATAATTGGCATCATCAATTTTGAAGAGGATTTCGTCTTTTTTGATGATGGCACCGGGTTTGAGTGTCGGATTGACATAGACGACCGTACCACTTACTTCAGCCGTTATTGTACTCTCTTGTGCCGCTTGAGTCGTGCCCGTTGTTTCGATAATAGCATTGATATTTTGAGGTTTAAGCGTGACAGTTTCGACGCGGACTCTATTTTCTTCGTGTGATCTTTTTTGAGCTTTAGGTGCTGTTAGTATGATGATTCCGGCTATGATTATGCCTATGATAACAATGACAAAAGCGGTGGTAAGACTTCTTTTTGTTGCTATTTTCATTTTTTCTCCTGTTGTTCGCTTAACCAATTTGATCCAAGTGCAAAATAGAGATCTATTTGTGCATTGAGATAATTCTTTTTATAGTCGATATATTCTTGTTTAAGTGTCTGCCATGTTTGAATGATCCCAATAAAGTCAATATAATCGAGTGTTCCGTTATCATACTGATCCTGAACTCTTTTGACTCTTGATTCTATAAGAGCCACTTGTCTTTTCTTATTTTTTAAAAGTTCTCGCTGTTCTTTTTCTCTCAAACTCGCCTCTTCTATGTTGCTCAGCGCATTCATAAAAGTATCGGCATATGTATAGGCTGCTTCTTGGGCAAGTGATCTATTTTTTGTTATCTTGGATTGTATGGCACCCCCTTGAAAGATAGGGGCAACTACGCTTCCAAGCGCAGCTGCAAGCCAATCCTCAAAGAGATTTCCTGATTTTGTAGCAGTGCTTGTTACATTGAAGTTGAGATTGATATTTGGAAATCTCTCCAAAAGTGCTGCCGCCGCACTTTCATCAGCACTCAAAAGTGCAAAATATGCAGAGCGAACATCGGCTCTTTTGATGAGGATTTGAGAGCTAAATCCCGTAGTAGGGAGAGTGCCTGCTTTTGGAAGTGTAGGGTTAAGATTTAAGCCTTCGACGGGTGATTTCCCAAGAAGCAGAGCAAGTGCTTTTTGATTGGATATGATATTTGTTTTATTGGAGATGATTGTTGCTTCCAATATCTGTACTTGCCGTTCTTGCTCGAGTATATTGGCATAATCTGTTTTCCCGTAATTGAATCGTATATTAAGTGCACTCAAGATATTTTTTGCGATTCTAAGCTGCTCTTGCAGGAGTTTTGTTTTTTCTACATGGGCTGCAAGTGCCATATATTGTTTCGATATCTCTTTTGCAAGAGAGAGTGCAGAGTATCTGTAGGACTCCTCGGTCATGAGGTAGCTATAGTAACTTGATCTACTCTCATGTCTGAGTTTTCCCCAAAGATCGATAGCGAGATCAAGTTCTACTGTGGCACTATAATTTTTGCTCCACTCATCGTTTTGTGTGATATCTCTATCTCGTTGATTTTTTGCTGTTGCATTGATGGAGGGATAGAGGCTAGATCTTGAAGCACCTAGAGTAGCATACGCTTGTGTTATCTGCTCTTTGGTTGCTAAGAGAGATAGGTTTTCGTGGAGCGATTTTTCTATGAGGGTATTGAGGTTTTTATCATTAAAATTTTCCCACCATTGATCAATGTTCTCTTGTGTCGCTTTTGTATATTGAGTGAGTTTTTCATTTTTTTCTATATTTTTGGGCAAAGTATAGTTGTTTTCCATACAGCCAATAAAATTTAAAGCTAAACATATCGCGATAAACGACCTTGCTTTTATCTTCATACTCTGCTTTACCTTCAAACTCTTTTTTTGCATTATAGCAACTATTTTATATCCTTTGATTAACGAAGTTTAATGGTCATCTTAGTAAAAAACCTTGCTAAGATAGAGCCCATTTGCACAAGCCGGTTTAGAGCTTATCAAATGTGAGCTTGTAAGTTTATCTTTTATGGCTGAGAGTGCTATCTTTTTTTGTGCATATGTCAAGGCATCTGCGCAGAGCATCCTTACTTGGGATCTCAAAAAACCGTTTGCTTCTATCGTAATAATAGAATACCCTTTATATCTGTAAGTGATCGCTTTGTAGATCTCTCTTATAGTGCTTTTAGGCTGGGAGCCACTTTTTGAGTAGTTGTGAAAATCGTGCTCTCCGACAAAGTAAGAGAGTGCTTCTTGAAGCAATTTTTCATCCACATTTTCATAAAAGCTCACATAGCGCTCATGAAATACATCGGGTCTTTTTGTTTGAAAAAGATATCTGTATCGTCGTTTTTTTGCGCTGTATCTTGCGTGAAAATCATCATTGGCGATTTCTACTTTCTTGATGCGTATCCCTATTAATTTTTGATTGATTTCACGCTGTAGTTTTCCAATATCGCTCCAAAAATCAGGTATATCAAAGTGAATCACTTGATTGGAGGCGTGCACATTGGCATCTGTTCTTCCGCTTGCTATGATTTTATCTTTTATCTCAAGTGACGAGAGGGCATTTTGGAGGTGCTGTGCTACAGTATTTTTTGTATTTTTTTGACTCTGAAATCCCTTAAAGAGTGAGCCATCATACTCTAAAGTAGCTTTGATGCGCATCAAAAGAACCTTGCAACTTTTTTCTCAAAAATTATCCTGCCGATGATTGCCAAGAGGAGGCTCAGTGCCAAAGTGAAAATAATCGAATTACTCTCTTTGATGACGGAGGCTAGGGTGTAGTAAAAAAGTGTTATGACAAAGATAACCAGAAAAGATATATTTGCTTCATATCTTGAGTGAATCATCGTGAAAGCCGCGATAAGATAGAGCGAAGAGAATGGTATCAGGCTTACAAAGAGAAAAAAGATAGCATCTTCTAGGATGCCCTTAAATTTTTGTGCTTTTTTCCAATATTCGATGATACTATCGAGCGTATAGTTTCCGATTTTAGTATTGTCAAAGACGCTCAAGCTTTTATAGTTGACTTGCATGAGTTTATCTTTATTGTATGTATAGCCATATCCATCGTTGAGCACTAAAGAGTAGGGTTTTTGATCTTGTTTTATCTCTCCGCTTTTTGCAGCAAATATCTGCTCTTCGCCTTCGCCTTTTTTGCTATAGATAACGACTTCATTGAGCTTGGTATTGTTTTTATCTTTAACAAATATATAGTAATCACCAAACCTTTGCCCGAGCGAGCCGGAGTTGATATTGAGTTTTGCTTCAGCTCTTTTTTCTGCTAAAAATGTTTTATACTCTTGTTTAGAGGCAGGGATTGCAAAGAAAGAGAGCGCAAATAGAAGGATTGAAAAAAGCACAGAAAGCACTAAAAAATATCGCATGATATTTGAAGATCGTACGCCTAAGGAGTAAAGAGCCGGTAGTTCATTGTCTTGGGATTGGCGAGTTAAGGTAATTGCTAAAGAAGCAACAAATGAAAATGGGATCGTATAAAAAAGAATCGAGGGCGTAAAGTAGAGATACAGCGTAACAAGCTCAAAAAAGCTCATCTGAATTTTTGATGTCATGATTGATATTCTTACAAAATAGACTAAAGAGACGATGATAAAAAAAGGCGTGATGATCGTAAAGAAACTCTTTGAAAAATTTGCGGAGAGATAACTTGTTATCTTAGACATGGAGTATCTCCTCTAATAGATGTGAGAAATAGCCATCAAAGATATAAACAATGAGCGTTGCAAGTGCTAAAAATGGCACAAAAGGCACACCTTTTTCTCTATAGATCAAAGATGGAATCATGGCTAAAAGTGCAGAGAGAAAAAGTGCAACAAAAAAGAGTGGAAATCCGAGGAGTGCTCCCATGGTTCCTGCTACAATGATATCGGCACTGCCAAGTGCTTCTTTTTTGGCTATCTTTGAGGCGATAAAACCGATCACAAAAAGTCCAAAAGCCGCAATCGCTGCATATTTGAGCGAATTTAAAAAATCAGGATTAACAAGAGCAAAGATAAGAGCAGCAAAATTGACGCTATCGGGTACTGCCATATAATCAAAGTCTATCATGCTTAGCGCCAAAAGTGCCGCAAAACTTGCATAGATAAAAAGAAGCTCCCAATGCAGACCGACTTTAAGATAGAGACCTACAAAAAGCAGGCCACTTATAAGCTCAACCATCGGGTATCTTGCCGAGATAGGCTCTTTGCAGAAGTGACATTTTGCTCCAAGAAGCAGATAGGATAGCAGAGGAATATTGTGCCACCAATAGAGTTTTTCTTTGCATTTCGGGCAGTGCGAAGCAGGAAAAGCAATATTTTCTTCAAGAGGAATCCTATGAATGACTACATTTAAAAAAGAGCCTATAACGATACCCAAAATGAGAACAGCAAATATTTCAATCATCACAAACCACCAAAATTTCGTTTTCTATGTTCAAAGTCATCAATAATGCTTTGAAGTTCATCAACATCGAAGTCGGGCCAAGGCGTATCGCTAAAGTGCAGTTCACTATAGCTTAGCTGCCACAGCAAAAAGTTACTCAGCCTTCTCTCTCCGCCTGTTCTTATGAGTAGGTCAAGCTCACCATAGGGGGTATCGAGTGCTTGGGCTATGCTCACTTCGCTTATTTCGCCGGTAGTAGCATTGAGTTTTTTTACAGCCCTTACTATCTCGTCTCTTGCACCGTAATTGAGCGCGAGCACTTGAGTGAGTCCATCATACTCTTTTGTTTGATCTTTGATCTTTTGGATCAGTTTTTGTAGTTTGACTGAGAACTTTGATGTATCGCCGATTACATGAAACCGTATCTTATGTTCATGATAAGTTCGTAGCTCTTTTTTGAGATATCGTTCTAAAAGTTTCATCAAAAAATCAACTTCGCTTTTTGGTCTCTTCCAATTTTCCGTACTAAATGCATAGAGTGTGAGTGTCTTAATATCTGTATGGTCTACGCAAAATCGAGTGATACTCTCTATCGTCTTAGCACCGGCTTCATGCCCTTTTGATCTAGGAAGTCCTTTTGCTTTAGCCCATCTACCGTTGCCATCCATGATGATGGCTAGATGTTTTATGTTGTTTTTAGTCTCCAAGTTTTTTTGCCTCTTGGAGGATATCGAAAGCAAGGAGGAGCTTCTCTTTTTTCCCAAAATCAATCTCACTCTCTTTTGTGATAAAGGTTATAGCGTTTTCGTCACTTCCAAAGCTGCTGCTATCTTCAAGAAGGTTATAGCATATCGCATCAAGTCCTTTTGCTTTAAGCGCCTCTTTTGCATTTTTAAGTCCATTTTTAGCGTCCATCTCAGCTTTGAACCCAATTGTCTTTATCCCTTGTTTGTCGAGTGAGCTTAAGATATCATCATTGAGCTCAAACTCTATGGCAAGCTTTTTCGTTGTAGTATCTTTTTTCATCTTGCCTGTTTGCGGATATTTTGCTCTATAATCAGCTACGGCAGCGACCATAAAGAGATAGGGTTCTTTTTGAATCATTCCGATAGAATCGGGATGGTTGATACTCGGTTTGCTCATCACCCCTTTTTTAGCAACTCTGATTGCATCGGTAAGATAGCCTTGCATCTCTTTTGCATCTTCTACATCAATTGTGTATATCTCACCCGGGATATCTTTAGTCTCTTTTGTAGTTATCAAACAAACATCAGCCCCTAAAAGATAGAGTGCGGTGGCAATCGCATGACCCATTTTGCCACTTGAAAAGTTAGAGATAAATCGGACATCATCTATCTTCTCTATGGTCCCCCCGCTTGTAACGACCACGCGTCTATCACTCCAAAAATCATCCTTGAGTAGTACTTTGAGCGTTTGGTAGTAGATCTCTTTTGGATCAGCCAGTGCACCATTGCCCTCATCACCGCAAGCAAGTAGTTTATTTTGTGATTTTATGATAGTCATATCACTCACTTCAAGCATCTTGATAGAGTTTTTTGTTTGATGGTTTTCTAACATTTTTGTATTTGCAGCAGGTGCTATGAGGATTGGTTTATCAAACGCAAGGGCACACTGCAAGAGGAGATTGTCGGCAATCCCTTTGCTGAGCTTGTTGATAGTATTGGCACTTGCAGGAGCTATCACAAAAACATCTGCCCATTTTGTAATATCGATATGGTTGAGCTCATTTGCCCAGCTCTCGGTTCCCTCATGGAGTACATCCTCTCTTGTGAGTGCTTCAAAGGTAAGTGGAGTAACAAAGCGTTTAGATGCTTCACTCATCACTACCTTTACGCTTGCTCCGGCTTTGATGAACTCTCTTGCCACATCGCATGCTTTATATGCCGCTATGCTTCCGGTTACGCCTAAAAGTATCTTTTTGCCTTTGAGTATCACTTCTTGCTCCCAAAAAATTTATAGAAAAAATCAGCGATAATCTTCTGAGGTGCTCTAGTCATAGCAAGTGAGCCTTTTTTAACATTTTTTGTGATAGTTGAGCCCGCTGCTATGAGCACATCATCTTCGATCTTCAGAGGAGCGATAAGTTGCGAATCGCTCCCTACAAATACATTTTTTCCTATAGTAGTTTGATATTTTGCTTTTCCGTCATAGTTACAAGTGATGACCCCTGCGCCGATATTGGAGCCTTCATCTATCCGGCTATCACCGAGGTAACTCAGGTGTCCTGCTTTTACGCCTGTGAGTGTAGATTTTTTAACCTCAACAAAGTTACCGATATGACTTCTTCTGATGTCGCTTTGCGGGCGTATTCTTGCCATAGGGCCGATGGAGCTCTCATTGATAAGCGCATCTTCTATGATGGAGTTTGTTTTGATGTGAGCGTTTATGATTTTAGTTTTTCCAAGGAGCGTCACGCCGTTTTCAATGATGCATTCTCCTTCTAACTCTACGGAGCTCTCGATGTAGATACTTTCAGGAAGCCGCATAGTGACACCTTGTGCCATCCACGCTTCCTTGATCCTTCTTTGATGGATGACTTCGGCATCGGCGAGATCAATCTTGCTATTGACCCCTTTAAATAACTCCTCTTTTCCATAAACAGCCGTGATATCTAGATCATCATGCACACCCATTTCGATGATATCAGTGAGATAATACTCTTTTTGTGCATTATCATTACTCAGTTTTGGGATAAAGTTTTTTAAGATTTCGCTTTTGATGGCATAGATGCCCGCATTGACACTTTTTATGCTAAGCTCATGAGGCGTGCAATCTTTCTCTTCTATGATTTTTTGGACTTTGCTGTTTTCTATGCTCACTCTGCCGTAGCCACTTGGGTTTTCAAGTTCTATAACACTCATGGCGATATCGGTATCTGTGTTGAGGAGTATATCAAGTGCTTCTTTAGTAAGGAGCGGCATATCACCGTTGAGGATGAGTGTTGTTTTATCGGCGAGCTCGACTCCTCTTAAGGCACCACCGGTTCCAGGGAAATTGGCTACATCTTGGATATGAAATTTGATGCCATCATAGACCTCTGTGACACGCTCTTTGATAAGTTCAGCTTGGTGATTGAGTATAATCGTTATATCATCACTTATTGATTTGGCAACATCTATGGAGTGAAATAGCATAGGCTTACCGGATATAGTGTGGAGCACTTTAGGCGTGTTTGATTTCATCCTCGTGCCTTTACCCGCTGCTAAAATCACTATGCCTATTGCCATTGTTTTAAACCTTTGTTCGTTAAAATATACTCTTTTTATTACCGTGATTATAACGAAGATGAGATTAATTGACGCCAAAGGGTACAAATGGAGTGTAAACATTTCGGAATATGTGGTTCTTGTAATTTTTATAATGAGAGTTATGAAGAGCAACTTAAGATAAAAGAGCATAAGCTTAAAAGTGAGTTAGCGCCTTTTTATCAGGGGAGTATAGAGGTATATAACTCTCCTGCTTCCAACTTTAGATCCCGTGCAGAGTTTAGGATATGGCATGAGGAGGGCAAGGCTTTTTATGCGATGACCAATCTTGACAAAAACGGTATCGTTAAGATCGAAGAGTGTCCGAAAGTTGCACCTCCTATAGAGGAGAAGATGTGGGAGATGTTGTCTCTTATCAATAGCTCAAAGCTCCTCTCTTTTAAGCTTTTTAGCATTGAGTTTCTTGCATCAAATTTGGGCGAGGTTTTAGTCACGCTTATTTACCATAAAAAGCTTGATGAGGATTGGCAAAAAGAGGCAAGGGGCTTAGAGGCAAAACTCGATATTTTAATCATCGGTCGAAGCAAAGCGCAGAAGCTTGTGCTTACGAAAGAGTCTGTGATACAGATGCTTGAGATTGAAGATCAGAGCTATTGGTACACCTATATGGATGGTGGTTTTATACAACCAAATGCAAGCGTGAATGCCAAGATGATTACCTGGGCATGCAAACAAGCGAGCACGATTCAGGGTAGAGATATGTTTGAGAGTTATTGCGGGCTCGGTAATTTCACGATACCGCTTTCACGCTATTTTAGTAAAGTTTTAGCTGCAGAAGTATCTAAAAAGTCAATCCAAAATGCCAAAGAGAATTGTAAGGCAAACAAGATTGATAATATCTCTTTTGTGCGATTATCTTCAGAAGAGATGAGTGAAGCCTTGGCTCGCAAAAGGGTATTTCATCGCCTTGAAGGGGTTGATCTCGATAGCTATGATTTTAATCTAGCTCTTGTTGATCCCCCGCGAGCAGGGTTGGACAGTGATACGCTGAAGCTTATTAGCACCATAGAGCATATTATTTACATCTCTTGTAATGTTGCAACACTTGCAAGAGACCTAGAGGAGCTATGCCGGACACATGAGGTTGTGAGTGCAGCAATGTTTGATCAGTTTGCTTACTCAACACATATGGAGAGTGGAGTCTTTTTAAAAATCAAGCCATAATCATTTGGTGTTCTATTTTGGTGCATTTGTTTTGTACGACATGCATTCCTGCTGCCTCAGCCATCTTGGCAGCTTCATTATTGACAAGCCCAAGTTGTGTCCAAATCGTATCGACATCACCTCTTTTAATCGCCTCTTCAATGACACTTTTTATCACTAGAGGTTTTCTAAAAATATCGACCATATCAACTTTAAAAGGAATGTCGCTTAAGCTTCTATAGACTTTCTCTCCAAGTATCTCCTCTTCTTTCGGATAGACGGGTACGATTTGAAATCCTGCATTTTTAAGATACTTTGCGACCATATTACTCGCCTTGCTCTCATCGGGTGAACAACCGATAATTGCTATAGTTTTTGTATCTTCAAATATCTTTTCTATCTCTTCGCTCGTTGCATTTTCGGTTGGAAATTCACACTCCATGGTTGTCTCTCTCTTTGTTAATTGTTTATTGGAATGATAGCCAAAAACAATATAAAGTTTATTTTGTTAATGCTCTATTATTGAGCTATTAATCTTACTTATATATAATTTTTCTTTATAAAAAGGGAACTTATGGGAAATATAACATCGAGTAGAGTGATTTTTTATGTGGCAATCTTTTTTACACTTTTTTTCAATTATTCATTTTTCAAAAATGTCATAGATGTGTATGGATTTGCAGGCTATAGTCCTGTTTATATCATTTCTATTGCACTAGTTTTGGTATTTTTTCTCATCTTCTTCTTTACGCTATTGAGTGCTAGGCTTATTCTGAAGCCTCTCTTGATTATCACGCTCATTGTCTCATCATTTGCTGCTTATTTTATGGATACTTACAGTGTAGTCATTGATAGTGAGATGATTAGAAATGCGATGCAGACAAATCTCAATGAATCATTGGATCTATTTAGTTGGAAGCTTGTTGTTTATGTTCTATTATTAGGAGCTGTTCCTTCATTGATCATCTATAAAATAAAAATAGAGAAAAGAACTTTCAAGCAAGAGTTGATTGGCAAGATAAAAGCACTTGGATTCTCTTTATTGGTCATTGTTGTTCTCTTACTTTCTTTTAGTAAATTTTATACCTCTTTTTTTAGAGAGCATAAACCTTTGCGTTATCATGTAAACCCTATCTATTGGATATATAGTATTGGAAAATATACAAATGCAACATTTAATAGCGGTCCGATTATCGTCAAACCTTTGGGCGAAGATGCCAAAATTATTCACGAGGGAGGTCCTGGAAAAGTAAAGAGCCCGGAACTTATAATCATGGTTGTCGGAGAGGCGGCAAGGGCAGATCGATTTTCTCTTAACGGTTATGAGAGAGAGACCAATCCACTTCTAAAAAAAGAGGATATCGTCAATTTTTCCGATGTGCATTCTTGCGGAACGGCAACGGCACAATCGGTACCGTGTATGTTTTCTGTATTTGATCGCACAGATTATGACCATGAAAAGGGAATAACGACGGAAAATGTCATAGATGTCTTAAAGCATACGGGTTTTGTCAATATCTTATGGCGTGATAATAACTCCGACTCAAAAGGTGTTGCTTTAAGGGTTGATTTTGAAGACTATAGGACACCAAAGACAAATACAATGTGCGACGGTGATGAGTGTAGAGACGAGGGTATGCTTGTTGGATTAGATGCGTATATCAAAAAACATAAAGGCGAAGATATACTGATTGTTTTGCATCAGATGGGCAATCACGGTCCTGCATACTATAAACGCTATCCAAAAGAGTTTGAGAAATTTACCCCTGTTTGTAAAACAAATCAGCTTGAAGAGTGCACCCAAGAAGAGGTGAGTAATGCGTATGACAATGCGATTCTTTATACGGATTATTTTCTCTCAAAAGTTATCAATTTTTTAAAACCGTACTCAAAAGATCATGAAACGTCCATGATCTATATGAGCGATCATGGTGAGAGTTTGGGTGAGAATGGACTCTATCTTCACGGTATGCCTTATCTCATCGCACCTGAGACGCAAAAGCATATAGCCTCTGTTATGTGGTTTGGTGGGGAGATGCAAAAGGATATTGATATCAAAAAACTCAATGCCTATAAAGATAAAGAGTTTTCTCAAGATAATCTTTTTCATACACTTTTAGGTATCTTTGAAGTCGAGAGTAAAGTGTACGATAAAAATAAAGACATTTTATACAATGCCAAAAAACATTAATATACAGATATTTATTACGCTTATTTTATTGATAGCGACGATTACATTTTTTCAGTGGAGTAGAGCGGATATTGCACTGCAAGATTTTTTTTATGATTTTGCGACACAAAGCTGGCTTATAGATAAACAAGAGCCTATTATGCGATTTTTTCTCTATAGAGGGTTAAAAATTGTATTGGTTTTGTTTGCGGTTTCTATACTCTTTTCATTGTGGTTTTTTAGAAAAAAAAGATTTATAAAGGAGTATAGAAAAGGTTTGATTGTTGTTTTGCTCTCTATGATGCTAGTGCCTGCAACTGTAGGGACACTAAAAACTACAACCAAAGTCCCGTGTCCTCATGACATTGTCCACTATGGCGGTAGCTATCCTGATGTCAAGGTGCTTGATGCATACCCTAAAGATTTTCTTCATAAGTCAAATGTGAGATGCTGGCCTGCCGGTCATGCAAGTGGAGGCTTCGCTCTGATGAGCCTCTATTTTTTATTTAAAACTCCAAAGAACAAAAAACGAGCTTTGATTGTTGCGATTGTCATCGGTTGGATTATGGGGCTTTATAAGATGCTTTTAGGCGATCATTATCTGAGCCATACAATAGTCACAATGCTACTTAGTTGGCTCCTCATTCTTATCGTTGTTAAGATAGTCTATCGTAAAGATAAATTGCTAGAAAAAGTTGCTTGATATATCTCGTTATGGCTTGAAAATAGGATGCGTTTATAAATTAATTTGGCTATAATTTTCATAATTAAAAGTTAGGAAAATAAAATGATAACAGTTGCAGATGTGCAAAAAGCGGCGCAAAATGTAGATAAAGTCGCAAGTCAAACTCCTTTTGCTCATGCTCCGATATTGAGTAATCTGAGCGGATACAATGTTTATCTTAAAAAAGAAAACTTACAGCGAACAGGCTCATTTAAGCTTCGGGGTGCATTCAGTAAGATATCAAATCTTGTTGCTTCGGGTAATATCAAAGAAGTTGTTGCTTCAAGCGCTGGTAATCATGCGCAAGGCGTGGCATTTAGTGCTTCATATTATGGGCTTAAAGCAACGATTGTTATGCCTGAGTCAACGCCACTTATCAAGGTGCAAGGCGTGAAAAGGTTTGGCGGTGATGTCATACTTCATGGTGCAAATTACAATGAAGCATATGCTTTTGCAGTTACCTATGCCCAAGAGAGAGAGGCAAGTTTCTTGCATCCATTTGCCGATGATGAGGTGATAGCGGGGCAGGGAACCGTCGCGCTCGAGATGCTTAGCGAAGTCAAAGACCTTGATTATATCATCGCTCCTGTCGGCGGCGGTGGACTCATATCCGGTATCGCAGTTGCTGCTAAGGGGATCAACCCAAACATAAAAGTTATCGGCGTAGCTGCCGAGGGTGCACCTGCGATGAAACAGTCTTTTGATGCAAAAAAGGCGATAGACACGATAAGTGTGCGTACAATCGCTGATGGGATTGCCGTGCGTGATACATCAGAAGTGACATTGAAGTATCTGCTTGAGTATGTTGATGATTTGTTATTGGTGAGTGAAGATGAGATAGCAAGCGCCATACTTTTTTTGCTTGAAAATCAAAAGATACTTGTTGAGGGTGCGGGCTCTGTCGGAGTAGCGGCACTCATACATCATAAGTTTGATTTTCCGAAAGATTCTAAAGTTGGGATCGTTGTGAGTGGTGGCAATATCGATGTAACGATGCTTTCGCTCATTATAGAAAAGGGACTTGTAAAATCGGCTAGAAAGATGAAGCTTATAGTGACACTTGTTGATAAGCCGGGAGCTTTGATGCGTTTTACAGAGACGCTCAAAAGTGTGGGCGCAAATATCGTTCATATCGGCTATGATAGAACTTCTATCGATTTAGAGTTTGGTGATGCACATGTTTCGGTTGCACTTGAGACTAAAGGCGAAGAGCATCAAGAAGAGGTAAGGGCAAAGCTCAAAGAGGCAGGATTTAAATTTAGCGAAAGTTTATGATAGCGATTGATTTAGGCTCCAATACGATTCGCCTTATACATTTTGAATGCAGCACACAAACGATACTTTTTGAAGAGAGCATTATCGTTAAAAGTGCGGATGGTATAGCAATCGATGGCAATATTTCATCTTCTGCACTCACTAGAGTCATAGAGGCGATCAAGCTTTTTCAATTTAAGATTGATTTTCACAAAGAGAGCGTTGTGGCTGTTACAACGCAAGCATTACGAGAGGCAAAAAATTCCAAAGATGTACTTGATGCCATAAAGAGAGCAACAGGAGTAGCGTTTCAAGTTATCAGTGGAGATGAAGAAGCAAGGCTTACGCTCAAAGCCGTTGATTTTAGGCTCAACCAACTTGGGTTTACAAAAGGTTTTATGCTTGTTGATATCGGTGGGGGTTCAACAGAGATCATCTTGTGTGACGGTAAAGATTTTTTAGCAAAGAGTTTTCCTGTCGGTATCGTGACTCTCCCTCAAAAACATACAAGTCAAGAGGCGATGGAAACCTATCTCGATGATTATAAAAATAATTTCATGGATTTTATACACAGTGCAAAAGAGAAGCTTGGAGACATAGAGCTTTTTGTAGCAACTGCAGGGACACCGACGACTCTAGCAAATATGAAGCTCGGCAGAAGTGCATCAGAGTACAATGCCCAAGATATAAACGGGGTGAGCATAAGTTTGGATGAAGCATTGGTGCAGCTTGAAAAATTGTTGCGTATGAATCAGGCACAAAAGATTCAAGCAGTAGGGGTGGGCAGAGAAGATATTATCACCGCAGGCGTACTTATCTTAAAGCAACTCTATGAGGCAGGTGGCTTTCGTGAGTGTATTGTGATTGACGATGGTCTTCGCGAAGGTGTAGCGCTTGAAGCATGCGAGAAAAATTGTAATTTTAAATCCCTATGCGATTTTTAGCTTTTTAGCTGTAAAATATAATTTTCAATAATTTTTATTATAAGTGTGTTAGCCGTGTATTCTTGATGGGGGGGGTATATGAATATAAAATTGTGCCCGATAAAAATATTTAAATTAAATTTGTATCTTATTTTGTTTTTGCTTCTTGCAGGTATATTGAGCGGGGTATCAAAAATATATTTAACCGATCATTATCTTTATGGCCTTATTCCGCTTTTTGATTTGGATCATGAAAGAAATATACCGACATTTTACTCAACATTTGCTCTTATTGCCGCGAGTATGCTGCTCTTTTTTGTATCATATGTCCGCAAGAGTTTAAAACTGTCATACACCTATTGGCTCGGTCTTTCTTTGATATTTCTTTTTCTATCGATTGATGAAATGTGTTCGCTCCATGAGCAATTAGGTCCGATTCTTAGAGAGCATTTAAAAGTATCAGGGGTTTTTTATCGAGCATGGATAATGCCTTATGGTATAGCACTTGCTGTCTTTGTAGTTATATATGTAAAGTTTTTACTTTCTTTGCCTAAAAATATCATGTTTTTATTTATATTTGCGGGCACGATATTTGTAGTCGGTGTCATTGGTTTTGAGATACTTGGTGGTTTACAAAAGCAGTTATTTGGAGTAAATAATATTTTATATACCTTTTATTATATATGTGAAGAGTTATTTGAGATGGTCGGTATTGCGATTTTTAATTATGCATTGCTTTTATATATAGTCGATTATTTTGAGCCTATTATGATAGAAACAAAAGAAGGTAAAAAAGAAAAATAGATGCTTAAAATTTTAAAGCAGAAGGTTAAATTTTAGTTTGAGCGGCTAATCATTACCGCCTTCTTAAATTTTTTTGCTATAATCAAGCGAAAATAGTAATTGGGAGAAAATCATGAAAATGAGTGGAGCACAAATGGTGTGCGAAGCACTCATCGCCGAGGGAGTTAAGACCGTTTTTGGTTACCCAGGTGGTGCGATAATGAATGTATATGATGAGATATACAAACAAAATAGCTTTGAACATATTTTGACTCGCCATGAGCAAGCTGCAGTTCATGCTGCAGATGGATATGCGAGAGCAACAGGTAAGGTAGGGGTCGCTATGGTAACAAGCGGTCCGGGATTTACCAATGCAGTCACTGGATTGGCAACGGCTTATACGGACTCTATACCGCTTGTCGTTATCTCAGGGCAGGTTTCATTGTCTCTTATAGGAACAGATGGTTTTCAGGAGATTGATGCCGTGGGTATCTCAAGACCATGTACGAAGCATAACTATCTTGTTGATGATATCGCCAAACTTCCAAAGATTTTAAAAGAGGCATTTTATATCGCAAATTCGGGAAGACCCGGTCCTGTTTTGGTAGATATACCAAAAGACATAACAGCAGAGATTGCAGATTTTAAGTATCCAAAAGATGTTGTTGTGGAGACATATAAACCCAACTATAAGGGCAATGATCGTCAGATTAAAAAAGCAGCAGAGGCGATACTAAAAGCTAGAAAGCCACTTTTATATGTTGGTGGTGGTGCAGTTTTGAGTAATGCGAGTGATCTTATAAGAAAATTTGCAAAGATGACGCAGATACCTACCGTTGAGACATTGATGGCGCGTGGAGTAATGGGTGATGGCAATCCACTCCTTATCGGTATGCTTGGCATGCACGGAAGTTATGCTTCAAATATGGCGATGAGCGAAACTGATCTCATTATCTCTTTGGGTGCAAGGTTTGATGATAGGGTTACGGGAAAATTGAGTGAATTTGCGCGCTATGCCGATATCATTCATATCGACATCGATCCTGCAAATATCGGCAAACTTGTTGATGTTGATTATCCTATCGTTGGTGATGTATCTATCGTTGTTAAAAAACTTATGGATTTGATCAAAGAGGATATCAATACAGATAGATACCAAGCATGGAGAGAGATACTTGCACGCTATGAAGAGTTGCATCCTTTGACTTATAATGATAGTGATGAAGTTTTGAAGCCACAATGGGTTATCGAGCGAATCGGTAAACTTTTAGGTAAAGATGCCATTATCACCTCAGATGTTGGACAGCATCAGATGTGGGCAGCACAATTTTATCCATTTGATAGACCAAGACAGTGGATCAACTCCGGAGGTCTGGGTACGATGGGATTTGGATTTCCTGCTGCACTCGGTGCAAAAAGAGGGGTGCCTGAAAAAACAGTTATTAACATCACGGGTGATGGTTCGATACTTATGAATATGCAAGAGTTGGTTACGGCATCAGAGTATAAGATACCGGTTATCAATGTCATACTTAACAACCACTTTTTGGGTATGGTTCGACAGTGGCAGACGTTTTTTTACGATAAACGTTATTCCGAGACCGACTTGAGCTATCAGCCTAATTTTGTTGCACTTGCGGAAGCTTGTGGCGGTATCGGCTATGATGTTACGACAAAAGAGGAGTTTGATAAAGCACTCAAAGATGCTATAAAGCAAGATAAGGTTTGCTTTATGAATGTTATTGTTAGTAGATTTGAGAATGTTCTCCCGATGGTTCCTTCCGGTGGAGCATTATATAATATGTTATTAGAGCATAAGGATCAGTAATGGAAGATGTAAGAAGAGTAATATCTGTAATCGTCATGAATGAGAGCTCAGTCTTAGCAAGAGTATCCGGGCTTTTTGCAGGGAGAGGCTATAACATCGAATCTCTTACTGTAGCGCCCATTCCAAATAGCGACCTTTCTCGTATCACGATAGTCACAAACGGCAATAAGAGAGTGATAGAGCAGATAACAAAGCAACTTCATAAACTCGTGCCGACACTGAAAGTCATCGAGCATGAAGAGATGGTTGAAAAAGAGATGGTGCTTGTGAAGTTTTCATCCGATCAAAATATCGCCGACATTCAAGTACTCTGCGAGGCGTATAACGGCGGCATCGTGAATGCCGGAGAAGATATAATCATCATAATGGCGGCAGATGAGTCAAAAAGGATAGAATATTTCTTAGAAGCTGCACAGAGATATAGTCCGATAGAGATAGTAAGAGGTGGCATCGTAGCCATAGAGAGATAAGGAAAGATATGCTTTTAAGTGAAATTGCAAAAGAGATTGGCGTCTCTTTTGAAGGTGAAGATGTAGAGATAGCGGGGATTCATACACTCAGCGAAGCGGACAATACGCAGATAAGTTTTTTTGATAATGCACGCTATAAAGACCAACTTTCTCAAACTAAGGCCGCCGCTGTTTTATGCGAAGAGAGATATGCTTCACTTCTGCCAAAAGGGACAAAGGTTCTCGTCACCGATGAACCTTATCTGAAGCTTGCGCTTGCTTCTAAGTTCTTTGCGTATAACATATCTACAGAAACATCCACACCGATTCTAGGAAAGAATTGCGATATAGACAAAAGCGTAGTTTTTGGAAGTAATGTTGTCATCGGAGATGATGTTACAATCCTTGCAAATTGTTATATAGGCGATAATGCCACCATAAAATCCGGCACATTACTACACGCAAATGTGTCTGTCTATCATCATTGTGAAATCGGAAAAGATTGCATTATCCACTCCGGTGCTGTTATCGGCTCTGATGGTTTTGGATTTGCTCATACTAAAGATGGAAAACATGTAAAAATCTATCAAAACGGTAATGTTATTGTGGAAAGCGATGTAGAGATAGGCGCAAATTGCACTATTGATCGTGCAGTTTTCGGAACTACGTATATCAGAGAAGGCGTGAAGATGGATAACCTTATCCAAATAGGGCACAATTGTGATATAGGCGCATACTCTTTATTTGCAGGACAAGCAGGGATTGCAGGTTCGACAAAAGTAGGAAGAAATGTGGTCTTTGGCGGGCAAAGTGCGACCTCTGGACATCTTGTAGTGGGTGATTTTGTACAAATTGCAGGTAAATCAGGTGTGACCAAATCTTTAGAGGGTGGTAAGATATATGCCGGATTCCCTGCTATCGAGCATAAAGAGTGGTTAAGAAATCAGGCAAAATTATCGTCATTGCTAAAAAAGTCCAAATCTTGATATAATCCTTGATAAAAGGAGTCTATCATGAAAATGTTCAAAGAGTTTGACCTCGTTGGTACAAGTAGCGGTAAAATTGGCGTAGGTTTGATTGAAGAGCCTTATGGTCCCGGGAGCAATAATGTGGCAACTATAGGTGTCTCTTTGGCAGGAAAAATGGATGAGCCTGATTGGAAAGTACATATTCCAAAAGAAAATATCGATAGTGTGATAGAGGCACTTCAAGAAGTTAAAGACGAGTTGTAATTTTTGTTGAGCGCTAAGACAGAATTAGTTCTGTCTTAGTCGTAAGAGATATTATTTCCCAAGTTCTCTATAGAGAACTTCATCAGTATAGTATCCCTCTTTAGGGTTTTCTTGTGACTTAAGTTGCTTGTAGAGTGCTAGAGCTTTATCCATCCCTTCTTTGTCGGGGATCTTTCTTCCGGCGATATAGCCGATAATGTTGCCATTATCATCAAATTTCGGTTTGACCCATACAACGACAAGATAGTATTGACCATCTTTGCGCATATTTTTAACATATCCTTCCCAATACTCACCACTCTTTATCGTGTCCCACATGCCTTGAAAACCTGCTTTTGGCATATCAGGATGACGATTAATATTATGAGGTGATCCTATAAGTTCTTCTTTAGTGTATCCGGTCATTTCTCTAAATTTGCGATTTGCATAGGTAATGATACCCGCTTTATCAGTCTCGGTAATCATCACGCCACCATCAAACGGTACACCGCTATCCACAGGATCAGGCTTTTTAATCTTCTTTCCGGTAATAATGTTTTTAACGATTTGTCCCATTAGAGTCCCTTATATAGAGTTGTTACAATTATAACATAAATATTTTGTGTTAATATAAAAAAATAGTTTAAAACATTCAAATTTGTTTAACAAAACTCTATTTAGTCATATTTATTCTTCACTTTGCTATAATAACACCATCAATAAAAAGGACTTTTTTGAGCACCAAAGATACTCTCTTAGCACTTCTAAAAAAACGTTTTCTCATTATAGATGGAGCGATGGGAACACAGATACAAGATCTAAAGATTCCGAAAGAGGCTTGGCTCGATGAGCAGGGTGTTTCGCAAGAGGGGTGTAACGAGATACTCAATCTCACAGCACCTGAGCTTATAGAAGAGATATATACGCGTTATGCAAAAGTCGGTGCAAACCTCATCTCTACAAATACTTTTGGGGCTATGCCTTGGGTGCTTGATGAATATGGACTTGCTTTACAGTCTTATGAGATTGCCAAAGCGGGAGCAAAATCAGCAAGAGCAGTGTGTGATCAATTTCAAAGTGATGATGAACCGAGGTTTGTGCTTGGTTCTTTGGGGCCAGGAACAAAACTTCCAAGTCTTGGGCATATCGATTATGATGAGATGTTCGCAGGCTATAAAGAGAGTGCATTTGGTTTGATCGATGGGGGCTGCGATATATTTTTGCTTGAGACCTGCCAAGATCCGCTTCAGATCAAAGCAGCGCTCCATGGTTGTGAAGCCGCCAACGAAGAGCGGAAAGTGAAACTGCCTATTATGGTGAGTGCGACTATTGAACTAAGCGGTACGATGCTTATAGGAACGGACGTGGCAACTTTGGCGACTATTTTGGAGCCCTTTGATCTCCTTTCACTTGGGCTGAATTGCGGTACAGGGCCGGATCAGGTCAAAAAGCATCTCAAGAAGCTTAGTGAACTCTCATCTTTTCCTCTCTCGATTCATGCCAATGCGGGATTACCTCAAAATAGAGGTGGCTATACCTACTATCCTATGGGACCTGATGAGTTTGCTTTAAAGCAGTTGGAGTTTGCCGAGCTTGATGGTGTCTCATTTTTAGGGGGGTGTTGTGGGACGACACCGCAGCATATCTTAGCACTTTCACGTGCACTTAAAGGTAAAAAACAAAAAGCCCCAACCGGGAGCATGAAACCCTCTATCGCTTCACTATTTAATAGCGTGGAGCTTATCCAAAAGCCAGCCCCCCTGCTTATCGGCGAGCGAAGCAATGCAACAGGGTCAAAGGCTTTTAGAGAACTCATCCTTGCAAGTGATTACGAGGGGACACTCAGTGTCGCACAGGCACAAGTAAGAGATGGCGCTCATGTACTTGATCTCAATGTAGAGTTTGCAGGGAGAGACGGTGCAAAGGATATGCGTCTAGTTACACAGCTTTACAATCAAAAGATTGCACTTCCGCTTATGCCCGATGCAACAAGGGTCGGTACTATCGAGGCTGCGCTTAAATGCATAGGCGGTAAGTCTATCATTAACTCTGTCAATCTTGAAGACGGCGAAGCAAAGCTTGATGCCATATGTCATTTAGCAAAAAAGTTTGGAACATCTCTTGTCTGTTTGGTCATTGATGAAAAAGGTATGGCAAAGCGGGCGGAAGATAAGATGCGAATCGCCTCGAGGATCTATGATCTTTGCGTTAATCGTCACGGGATAAGTCCACATGATCTCATCTTTGATATGCTTACATTTACAGTTGGAAGTGGGGATGTGGAGTATAGAGATGCTGCCGTGCAAACGATAGAAGCAGTGAAGCAATTGCATATAAAATATCCCGAGGTAGGATCAACGCTTGGACTTTCCAATATCTCATTTGGATTGAGTGTGAATGCGAGAAAATATCTCAATAGTATCTTTTTGCATCACTGTATCAAAGCCGGACTTACAAGTGTTATCATCAATGTGAAGCATATCGTCCCACTTGCCAAAATGGCACAAGAAGATATCGATATCTGTGAAGAGCTGCTTTTCCGCGCTGATGATACTACGCTTTTTAGATTTATAGAACATTTTGAAGATAAAAGTGTCGATGAGAGTAGTGTTGATGAGGATTTTGAAACATTAAGTGATGAACAGAAGATTCATAAGCTTTTACTTGATGGCGATAAGGAGCGTATACTTCCGTTGGTACTCAAAGTCAAAGATACTCTTGGTGCGGAGAAAATCGTCAATGAGATACTCATAGAGGCTATGAAAGAGGTAGGAGAACTTTTTGGAAGCGGTAAGATGCAACTCCCTTTTGTATTGCAAAGTGCCGAGACGATGAAAGCAACGGTTGATTCACTCCAACCATATCTCCCAAAGATAGAAAAAGAGAGTGATACGACTCTACTTATCGGAACGGTAAAAGGCGATGTGCATGATGTGGGTAAAAATTTAGTTGACATCATCCTCTCAAATAATGGCTATAAAGTCATCAATATCGGCATCAAAACAGAGCTTGAGGAGTATCTTGAGGTACTAAAAAAAGAGAAAGTGCATGCACTTGGCATGAGTGGGTTGCTTGTAAAATCCACGGCAGTTATGAGTGAAAATTTAGAGCAGTTAGCAAAGCTTGGCATCAAAGTGCCTGTTCTTTTGGGTGGGGCAGCGTTGACGAAAAGCTTTGTAGATGAGTTTTGTCGTCCTCTCTATGAGGGGCCTATCTTTTATTGTCGTGATGCTTTTGACGGTGTGATCGCTATGGGTCGGATAGAGAAACATCTCGCCGATCCAAGTACGCCTCTTGATGTCAGGCTTGCAGGTGATCTTAGAGAAGTGAGTGAACCTAAAAAGGAGCAAGCAGAAGTTGTGCTGCCGGCTTTGGATACGATTAAAATGCCAAGTGAAGTTGCTATCCCTACACCACCGTTTTGGGGTAGAAGGGTTATGAATCAGGCTCTTTTGGATTTTGATATGGTTGAATCATGGATCAATAAACGCAATCTTTTCAAAGTGCACTGGGGATATAAAAGAGCCGGTATGGAGCAGAGTAAATATGAGAAGATACTAGAATCCAAAGTCTATCCTGCTTATGAGCGTATCAAGAAAATGATCATAGAGAAAGGGCTTTTTGATCCTGTTGTTCTTTATGGTTATTATCCTTGTAGAAGTGATGATAAGAGACTCTATCTTTTTGATGAGAGTAGAGGATGGCACAATCAAACAGATATAAACGACAAAGCACTCGAAAAAAGTGATATTCGATATACTTTTGAGTTTCCAAGACAGCGCAAAGAGCCCCATAGAGCTCTGAGTGATTATTTTGCCTCTAAAAGAGATGATGTTGTGGCATTTACCTGTGTAAGTGTTGGTGCAAAATTTAGCGAGTATGAAAAAGAGCTCTATGATGCCGGTGAATATCTAGAATACAATATGCTTCACGGCTTTGGAGCAGAGCTTGCCGAGGCTTTGGCGGAGATAGTCCACAAGCAGATACGCCTTGATCTTGGTATTTTACGAGATGATGAAGGCGCAAGCCTAAGAGATGTGCGTATGAAACGCTATGAGGGTGCGCGATACTCTTTTGGCTACCCTGCGTGTCCTGATCTTGAACCAAGCAAGATCATCTTTGAGCTTTTGCGTCCCGAGGAGTTTGGCATCACTTTAAGCGAGACTTATCAGATAGTACCGGAGCTCAGTACCACGGCACTTGTTGTGCATCATACAGAGGCAAGCTACTATAGCGTGTAATTATTCTACTTATAAAAGGAGAGGATGATGTTTCCAAAGATAATGTTAGTGATTTATCTCGCAGTTTTTACTTATTTTGCATTTGATCCTTTTGAGAGAGAAGTGTGGTTCGCAGAAAATCTTCCTGTATGGATCGTAGTTATCTCACTCATCCTTATCTATATCTATTATCATAAGTTTTCCAATACTGCTATCGCTTTGATGTCGATCTTTATCATCATGCACACGATTGGCGGACACTACACATTTGCTAAAGTGCCGTTTGATTGGTTTACTGACTTCTTTGGGTTTGAACGCAACCATTATGACCGTATCGCACATTTTAGTGTGGGGCTCTATGCTTTTGGACTTGCAGAGATGTTTCGAGCCAAGAGAGCAGTTTCCAATACATTTGTGCTCCTTAGCTACCCTATATTTGCTATTTTGGCGATAGCAGCACTCTATGAGATATTTGAGTGGCAGTTTGCACTTCTTGCAGATCCAAATGCCGGTGCTGAAGTGTTAGGCTCCCAAGGTGATGTGTGGGATGCTCAAAAAGATATGCTTTGTGACGGATTGGGCGCACTTTTTGCGACAGGTATCTTTTATCTACTCCATAGAGGTGCACTCTTGCTGAGTGAGGATAAACGATGAGTTCATTTCAAGAGCGTTGTTTAAAGTTCGTTGCTTTGATTCCGGAGGGCAGAGTGAGTACATATAAGGCAATCGCAAAAGCTCTAAAAACCAAAGCCTATAGAGCCGTAGGCAGTGCAATCGGTAAAAATCCAAATCCTATAACAGTGCCGTGTCATAGAGTTGTCAAGAATGACGGTGGAGTCGGTGGGTATGCTTTTGGGGTAGAAAAAAAGATACAACTCCTTCAAAAAGAAGGAGTGCAAGTAGAAAATGATAAAATCGTAGATTTTGAAAAACTGTTTTTTGATCCTAGCTAAACTATTTTCCTATCATAGTTGAAGTAATTCCCTTTTCATCTTTATTTTCTGCGATGATGACACCTGCTATATGAATGAGCGCATATATCCAAACTCCGTTAAAAAGAAATTCATGTATCTCTTTTATCGTATGTTCAAGACTTTCACCTAGGCCAAGCGAATCTTCAAATATAAGGACAAGTCCACTTATACTCATGATAAAGATGATGCCATAAAAAACGAGATAAACCGTACTTACTGCTTTTTGATGGAGATCTTTGGTGTCAAAATTGATATAGTTTTGACTGCCACTTTGTGTGAAGAAAAGTATAATCCTAGAGACGACAAGTGCAACAAGAACATACCCCAATATGATATGCCAATCCCACATAGGTGCTCGTATCGCTTTTGCGATAGATACAGCCTGCTCATGTGTGATAGTCACTCCATAAGATGACAATTTTGTTACGATAAGATCACTATTGGCTCTCCAGCTTAAAAATGTTTTGCGGAGTAGTACCGTCCCTAAAAGCCCAAATATTGCAATCGCTGTCAACCAATGCCACACTCTAAAACATAAAGACCATTGTTTCATTTTCGCCTCCAAGTTAATCTATTAATGTAATAGTATATCATAGCTCTATGCCAAACTCATCACCAAAGTTTTCTACTGCAAAATCTATATCTTTATCGCCCCTTCCTGAGAGATTGACAAGTATTGAGCTGCCAGGTTTTTCTTTTGCAAGTTTGATGGCAAACGCAATGGCATGCGCTGATTCGATAGCAGGGATAATCCCCTCAATTTTAGAGAGACCGAAAAATGCGCTCATTGCTTCCGTGTCATCTATATATCTATAATCAACTCTTTTTATATCTTTGAGATAACTATGTTGCGGTCCAACAGAGGGATAGTCAAGTCCACTGGCAACAGAATATACTTTGCTAGGTTCTCCATCTTTATCGCTCAGCATATATGATTTAAATCCATGCATTACCCCCGGTTTCCCTTTTGTGATAGTAGCAGCATGTTCGCCTTCTCTCTCAATCCCTTTTCCTGCAGGCTCAACACCATAGAGTGCTACTGTTTCGTCATTTAGAAATGCCGTAAAAATCCCTATAGCATTGGAGCCACCTCCAACACATGCGACGATATTTTCCGGAAGCTTACCCGTCATAGCTTGAAACTGTTCCCGTGCTTCTTGTCCGACGATAGATTGAAAGTCTCTGACCATCATAGGAAATGGATGGGGACCAACGACCGAGCCGATAGCATAAAATTGCGTAACAGGGTCTTTGAGATAGCCATCAAATGCTGCATCAACAGCCTCTTTGAGAGTCTTTAAGCCATGTGTTGCGGGGATGACATTGGCGCCCAGTATCTTCATGCGTACAACATTTGGATGCTCTTTTGCGATGTCCACTTCACCCATATAGATATCACACTCAAGTCCCACAAGTGCAGCTGCAGTTGCAAGAGCAACACCATGTTGCCCGGCACCTGTTTCAGCGATAAGTTTTTTCTTTCCCATCTTTTTTGCCAAAAGCGCTTCACCTAAACAGTGATTGATTTTATGCGCCCCCGTGTGATTAAGGTCTTCTCTTTTGAAAAAAATCTCTGCCCCATATTTTTTTGAGAGATTTTTTGCATGAAATATAGGGCTTGGTCTCCCTACATAATGTGTATAAAGATCATGAAGTTCTGCTAAAAAACTCTCATCTTCTTTTATCTTGAGATATGCTTCTGTAATCTCATCCATGATCTCTTGAAGTTGTGGCGGGATAAAACTCCCTCCATATTCACCAAAATACCCCTCTTTATCAGGTAACGCGTATTGAAAATTGTATTTTTCCATCTCTTTTTCCTTGAATATTACTTCTGAGTATTGTATCAAAAGATATTTTATCTATGTTATAATCAACACCAAAAAAGGCTCAAATATGTCTAGAATAATAGAGCATTTTATAACACTCGCCAAAATTCCTCACTGCTCAAAAGATGCACAGGCTATGAGAGACTTTTTGGTTGATTTTGCAAGTCGTTACGGCTATAGCGTTGATTTGGACAAGAGTGATAATATTCTCATAAGCAAAGAACACCCCATTTTGGCATTGCAAGCACACTATGATATGGTCTGCATGGGAGATGCACCCAAGATAGAAGTATATACGCAAGATGATTGCTTGAGAGCAAAAAATGCTTCGCTAGGGGCAGATAACGGTATGGCTATCGCCATGATGATGGTGCTTATGGAAGACGGGTATGATCTTGAATTTCTTTTAACTGCCGATGAAGAGGTAGGCCTCATCGGGGCAAACAGTGTAGATTTTGATCTCAAAAGTCGCTATATGCTCAATCTCGATAGTGAAGAGGAAGGCGAGCTTTGTATCGGATGTGCGGGCGGAATCGACATAAAGGCCTACAAAGAGATAGAGTGGGTTAAAAATAGTGATGAGAATTTCTATGAAGCAAGCATCCAAGGTTTACCCGGAGGGCACTCGGGCGTCGATATCGACAAGGGTATTCCAAATGCCATTAAAGAACTTGCCTCTTTTGTAAAAAAGAGTGATGCTTCTATCCTTACGATTGATGGTGGAGAGCGAACAAACTCTATCCCATCACATGTTAAGGCGCATATATCTTCCAAGGCGAAGCTGGAAAACGAAGGTGACATCATACTCAAGGAGATTTACAGAAAACTTCTCAAGCCAAAATGTGATATAGCGAAGATTATAGAGAGTATTCCTCATGGTGTCATTCGTGCCAATGAGACTTTTAACATCCCGGATATTAGTCAAAATTTAGCAATCATATATGGTGATGAGAAATCTCTCGAGATTATCTTAAGCATACGAGCAATGGATATGGCTGATCTTGAGATGCAGGCAAAAAAGATGATCTCTATCCTTGAGTATCACGGATTTAGTGTAGAAAAAAAAGATAAATATCCGGCATGGACACCGGAGCGTAATGATTTTACCAATATCGTGGAGGAGTCTTTAAAGGGTGTATTTAAAGAGGTTAAGACCAAGGCGATTCATGCCGGTCTTGAGTGTGGAGTGCTAAAAGAGAGATACCCCGACATACTTTTTGCATCAATCGGGCCAACCATTAGATACCCCCACTCTACAAGAGAAGAGGTAGATATAGCATCGGTTGAAAAGACATTTGAAGTCGTAAAATCTATAATAACAGAGGTAAGTAGATGAAAAAGATCATAAAAGAGTTGAAGCAGGTAGAAGATCTTGCCGGTGATGACAAGGTAGAAGCTATACTTAAGGATGTCAAAGAGAAACTTAAACTTCTTGAGACAAAAAGCGGTATTAAAAAGTTTATAAACAAAAAGAGACTCTCTAATATCCTCAAAGAGCAACGCTACGAAAAAGAGCTTGCTAAGTTGCAATTGGAGATATTGAAGTTGCAAGGTTGGGTGTTTGAAAACAACAAAAGAGTTATGGTGATCTTTGAGGGGAGAGACACCGCCGGAAAAAGTAGTGCAATCAAGCGATTTATAGAGCACCTAAATCCTAGAAAATATAGAGTCGTTGCTTTGCCGAAACCAAGCGAAGTGGAGCAGGGGCAGTTCTTTTTTCAGAGATATTTTGCTCACCTCCCAAATGAAGGAGAGATAACATTTTTTGATAGAAGCTGGTATAACAGAGCTATCATAGAGCCGTTGCTTGGTTTTTGTACGCAAGATCAGTATGAGCGATTTATGAAAAATGTTTCCAAAGTTGAAAATGCGCTGATTGATGATGGAATCATACTGATAAAGTTTTGGTTTGATATAGAAAGAGAGACACAACTAAAGCGTTTTGAGGAGCGCATGAGTAATCCTTACAAATACTGGAAGTTAAGTCCTATCGATGAGAAGATAAAAAACCTATGGGATGAGGTCACAGTCTATAAGGATGCGATGTTTACGACAACACATAGCGAGAAATCCCCATGGGTCATCATCGATAGTAACAACAAAAAAGTAGCACGCCTTGAGGCGATGAAATACCTACTTTCAAAGATAGAGTATGCAAAAGGGCAAGGCAATGATATCGATCTTAATTTTGATAACGAAATCATAAGGCTCTATAAATAATACAACGCATTTAAAATTTAAATATTATTAAAGTTATTTTAGATATAATCTCGAACTTTAAAAAGAACAATCTAGAAATCAAAAAGGGTTTGCGATGTATGCGATCATAAAAGCAAGCGGTCAACAATTCAAAGTCAAAGAAGGCGATATCGTATGCTTTGACAATATGAATTTGGAGCCAAAGAGTGCAGTAGAATTCAAAGAGGTTCTCGCACTTGATGACGGGAAATTGACCGTAGGAACACCATTTGTAAAAGGTGCTGTTGTTACAGGCGAGGTTATAAATGAAGGAAGAGACAAAAAAGTCATCATTTATAAAAAAAGAAGAAGAAAAGATTCTAAACTAAAAAGAGGGTTTAGAAGAGATTTCACTAGAGTTAGAATTACTAAGATAGCATAAGGAGATACGATGGCACACAAGAAAGGTCAAGGTTCAACCCAAAATAATCGCGATTCAGCAGGCCGTAGACTAGGCGTTAAGAAATTTGGTGGAGAGAGCGTAATCCCCGGTAATATCATCATTAGACAAAGAGGAACAAAAGTTCATCCGGGTCTCAATGTAGGTATGGGCAAAGATCATACTCTATTTGCACTTGTAGAAGGTGTTGTTAAGTTTGAGAATAGAACTTCAAAACAGAAAAAAGTTTCTGTAATCCCCGCATAAATTCATAGATAGAGTCTCTCTATCTATTCCTCTTATTAATTCATTTTCATTTTGGTTATAATTAGATTAGCAAAAGCCTTATAAGGGCAATTAAAGGTATATATATGTTCATAGATAGTGTTGTAGTTACTATCAGTTCGGGGAAAGGCGGTGCAGGTGCTGTCTCATTTTGGACGGAGAAATTTGTCGCGCAAGGTGGTCCTGACGGAGGCGATGGCGGAAGGGGCGGTAGTGTCTATTTTAAAGTAGACAATAATACAGACACACTCTCTTCTTTTCGTGGAAGACAACACCTCAAAGCCAAAAATGGGCGACCCGGAGAAGGCAGAAGAAAATATGGCAAAAGCGGTGAAGATCTTATCATCGTTGTGCCTCCGGGAACACAGGTCATTGATACAGAAAATGATGAGGTACTGCTTGATTTGACAGAGTGTAGCGATGAAAAAATCAAATTTTTAAGTGGCGGCAAGGGCGGACTCGGGAATATGCACTTTAAGAGCTCAAGCAATCAACGACCTACCTATGCACAAAGTGGTGAGGCAGGAGCGACGAAGCAAGTAAGGTTTGAGCTTAAGATGATAGCAGATGTCGGGCTTGTCGGTTATCCAAATGTCGGTAAGTCAACACTCATATCAGTCATCTCAAATGCGAGACCACAAGTGGCGGACTATGAGTTTACGACACTTACTCCAAAGCTTGGTGTTGTGGATGTGGGTGATTATGACTCTTTCATCATGGCGGATATCCCGGGTATCATCGAGGGAGCAAGTGAAGGGAAAGGGCTTGGACTTGAGTTTTTGAAACATATTGAGCGTACCAATTTCTTTTTGATAATGATAGATATCAGCAACTATAGAGAGATGAGTTATCAGTATGACTCACTGCTGGGTGAGCTTGGCAAATATTTTACATCAGTTAAAAGATACGGTATCGCAGTGACAAAGGTGGATTCTATGGAAGCCGATCAAGCCAATGTGATGATAGAGCAGTTTCTATCTCATATAGGGATAAAACAAAACAAACTATTGGAGCGATTTGGTGTTGATGCGAACTATTACTCTTATGGAGCAGAAGATGAGAGCATGCCGAGATTTGTATTGCCGATATCATCAGTATCGCATATCAACAGTGAAGCGTTAAAATTTGTATTGCAAACAGTGATAAAAGAGAGCAAGGAAGTAAAATGAAAAGAGTAGTGATAAAAGTCGGATCACATGTTCTAAATGAAGCAGGAGAGGTATCAAAAGAGCGGATGCTCGCGCTTGTTGAGCTCGTGGCTCAAGTACAAAAGAGCGGTAAGGATGTTATCGTTGTCAGTTCCGGTGCAGTCTCGAGCGGATACTCAAAACTCAAGCTCGATAAATCACTCATTCCAAATAAACAAGCACTGGCTGCTATCGGGCAACCACTCTTGCTTAAGATGTATCAAGATAAGTTTGAAAGATTTGATATGCTCTGCTCACAAGTGCTTTTAAGTGCTTCTGATTTTGATTCGAGAAAGAGAACGAAACATGCTAAAGCTGCTATAGAGGTTTTGCTTGCCAATAAGGTCGTGCCTATCATCAATGAAAACGATGTCACGGCAACAGAAGAGCTTGTCTTTGGCGACAATGATAGACTCTCTGCACATACGACTTACTATTTTGATGCTGATATGCTTGTGATTCTCTCTGATATCGATGCTTATTATGACAAAGATCCAAGAGAACACAGCGATGCAAAAGCATTTAAGAGACACTCTTTTATTGATAAAGAGCTTTTAGAGCAAACATGCAAGCCAAGTAGCGAATTTGCCACAGGCGGAATCGTCACCAAATTACAATCTGCACAATTTCTTCTCAAAAGAGACAAGAGTATGTTTTTAGCAAGTGGATTTGATCTTACTGATGTGAAGAGCTTTTTGCTTGAGGGCGTACAAAAAGGCGGCACACTTTTTAGTGTGTAGCCACCTCTTTCTATTTTTTCTTTTATTCCTGCAGTTTAATGCGGGAACAAAGAAGTATGAAATGTAGCGATAACTATAGATTCAATTTATAATATTTTCTACAACTATAATCATCTTCTAAATCACAAGCTTTTTGATAATATTTTTTAGCAAGCTCGACATCATACTTGGTATCTTTTGTATCACTATATATATCTGCTAGATTACTACAACCTAAGGGTTCATCATCTCCGCAAGCTTTTTCATATAATTCAATGGCTTTGGCTTTATCCTTTTTTATGCCCTCACCATTATAATACATGACTCCTAGATTATTGCATCCTAGTGCCTCACCACCTTCACAAGCTACTTTATATAACTCGATAGCTTTAGATTTGTCTTGTTCTACTCCTGTGCCATCATCATACAATATCCCTAGATTATAGCAACCAAGAGCATAATCGCCATCACAAGCTATTTTATAGAGCTGAGCTGATTTAGAAGCATCTTTTTTTACACCTTCGCCATCCTCATAGAGTATTCCAAGATTATTACATCCTAGCAAATCTCCACCGTCACACCCCTTTTTATAGAACTGAGCAGCTTTGTTCATATCTTGCGCAACGCCATCCTCCCCATAATCATAATCAATGGCTAAATCAGTGCACGCTTCATAGTCGTTATCATTGCACTTCTTTTCCAACTCTTTTATAGAGCTTGGTATCTCTTGCGTACTTTTTGATAGATTTGTATCTCTTTTTGAATCTTCAGAGCATCCCATCATGCCAAAACACAACATTCCTATCGTCACAAAACTCCATATTCTCATCAGGTTACTTCCTTTTTTATTTTATTATATCATTTTGAAATAAATTTATTTGACTTATTTTATGCTACTATAGAGTAAACCTGTGAGCACAAGAGGCATAAAGAAGGAATTTTTTAAGATAGACACAAAAGATGTAGTTGTGAAATAAAATCTATACTATTTAAACTCTATATATTGTATCAAGAGTTTCTCTCATCCCCATCATCTCGATGGGGATGTTGTTTGTCTCTATTTTTTAAGCCTAGAATTATCCGAAATTAGCATGTGCAACTTCTGGTATTTTGTTCTTTTCTTGGTATGAAATATATGTTTTTTGCTGGATTATATTTGTTGTTAATCCTGCATCTGCAATTTTTAAAATCATCTGTTCGTAAGTTATATCTTCATTGAGCATAAAAGATCTATAGAAATAACCGCTACCAAGACCTGGCATCAAATTTGCCTCTATAAAATATAAAACACCATCAAAACCTGTTTTTATATCGATTCTTCCGATGGTCTTACCGCCTAAGGCTCTAAAAGAGTCTATGGCTATACTGCAGAGTTCTTTGCAAATTTTTTTATCGGTTACGGCTATCACTTCCTCTAAATCATTTTTTTTCACATCATAATCAAGGATACGATGCCCATTTTTATTTTCCTTTGCGATAATCTCAACAGGGAGTATAGTAAGGATATTTTTTGATTTGTTTTCAAGGATACTCACGCTGTACTCTCTCCCAGAGAGATAACTTTCTACTAAGGTGCGAGATTGTTGATTGTCATAAATATCCAAAACTTTTGCTTTGTATTTTTCAAAATCAAATATAACAGACTCAGCATTAATCCCTCTACTATCGCCACCTGCGATTGGTTTAAGAAACAGAGGAAATGTCAAAGGAAGTGAACTTTCTTCCAAATGTTCATCTGGCTGTGTGGTAAAAAATTTCGCAGTATTTATATCTGCTTTTTGCACGATTTCTTTTGCACGATTTTTGTTGTATTCATTGCCTAAGGCTTCTTTGTTTGAAGTGATATAGTCGATATTATGTTTTTTCATATAATCAGATAACCATATTTTCTTCCCATCAAAATCAAAATATTTGATACCAGAAAAAACCAAATCGGGCTTTCTCTTTACCAAATCTTTTAAATCCTGTTTTGTCTTTATGGTGCTCACAAAAACCTTTTCATAACTTTTTGACAAGATATCAAAAATCAACTGCTCATCTAGCTTGATACCTACATTTTTTCTATTTTTTGTTAAACCTGCTATCGTTGGTATGGTAACAATCTCGATGTATTTATCGATTTTTATATCTGCAAGAGATCTGTTTTGTGCTGTCATCTTGATGCACTAAAATATAGTATTGGCATATGTTTTATCCTTATTTTGTAGTTTTGACATTATTAAATAGTTGATTTTTGATTTGAAGAACTATGTAAAGTGATTCAGGGTATCCTAAATAGTATTAATAACAGATTCTCATTTTTTATCTGATGATAATCTGAGATATTAGAGTAGGTGATACTATGCTTTATTACTATAAATATGCTATCATAAATGAAAATTGTAAGGAGAGTGATTATGGGTTATGTTGTATTGGGTATCATAGTTGTAGCAGTGTTGTATGTTGTTGCTATCTATAACGGATTGGTTGCAAAGAAAAATCAGATAGATAACGGTTTTGCACAGATAGAGGTGCAGCTTAAACGCCGTTATGATCTCATACCAAATCTTATAGAGGTGGCAAAGAAGTATATGGCGCACGAGAGAGAGACACTCGAAGCAGTCATCGCAGCGCGTAATGAAGCATCAAATTCTTTGGCACAAATGAAGGGGCATTCGGATGATGCTAAGGCTGTAAGCGAATTTAACCAGGCAGAGCAGGGGCTAGCAGGGGCTATGAGTAAGATGAGCTTTGTGATGGAAGCCTATCCGGAACTCAAAGCCAATGAAAATATGATGCAGTTGAGTGAAGAGCTCTCAACAACAGAAAATCGCATCAGCTATGCGCGTCAAGCTTATAATGACTTTGTGCTTGATTTTAATACTTATCGACAGTCGTTCCCTCAAAACTTATTTACGGGATTGTTTGGATTTACAAGTGATGCTAAGATGTTGGAGTTTGAAGATTCTCCGGCTATGCAAGCCGCGCCTAAAGTTAGTTTTTAGTCACTCTTAGATGAATTTTTTTGAGCAACAGAAAAAAGCACGGCAACATACTTTTTACCTTGTCGTTCTTTTTGTTTTGGCTGTCTTAGCACTTATAGCAATAGTACTGCTTTTTTTGATGGGATTGTATGCTAGTGCTATACACATCCCCTTGGTGGTTTTTTTTAGTAATCCTTTGAAGTATATGGAAAATAAAACGATTGTAGAGATCGCATTGGGTGTTGTTGCTTTTGTGGCTATAGGTTCATTGTATAAATACCTAACCCTCTCTTCAGGCGGTAAAAATGTAGCTCTTGGACTTGGCGGCAATCAACTCAATTATAATAGTGCAACTGCACAAGAGCGTGTACTTTTAAATGTCGTCGAGGAGATATCGATTGCTGCGGGTATCTCGGTGCCCGCTGTTTATCTTTTGGATGAAGATTCTATCAATGCTTTTGCAGCAGGATTGAGCTTTGATGATGCAGTGATAGGTGTCACAAGGGGTGCAGTAGAGAAGCTTGACCGTAATGAGCTTCAAGGGGTTATCGCCCATGAGTTTAGCCATATCTTCAATGGAGATATGCGCCTTAATTTGCAGCTCACTGCACTTTTGCATGGGATATTGCTCATCGGGCTTACAGGTTGGACTATTTTACGCTCTATGTCGAGAGTGAGGATATCAAGTAGTAAAAAAGGAGGCGGTGGAGCTTATATTATTCTTTTTGCTGTCGGACTTCTTGTTATCGGTTATGTTGGTACTTTTTTTGGTTCACTCATCAAAGCCAATGTGAGTCGAAAGCGCGAATATCTTGCAGATGCAACAGCAGTGCAATATACACGATATCCGCAAGGTATCGCAAACGCACTTAAAAAGATCATGCATTATAATTCCAAACTTCAAGCTCCGGCTGCTGCAACCTATAGCCATCTCTATTTTGCAGAAGGGGTGAGTTCGTTCTTTGGTTCACTTATGGCGACGCATCCCCCTTTATTTGATCGTATCAAAAAGATAGAGCCATATTGGGACGGAGAGATCCCGCACTATCCGGAAAAGAAAAGCAGTGTTCAAAAAAAGAGAGAAAAAGAGCTCAAAAAAGAAGTAGAGAAGGAGAAAAAAGAGCGCATTATCCAAGGCGCAATGGCTACGACCATGATGCATGTTGGGCAAGTGAAAGAAGAAGAGGTGGAGCAGGTCCATAAAGAGATAAAAGCTTTAGATGCTAGGATATTGAATCGTCTCAATGACCCTTTGGGTGCCCAGGCGGTCATTTTATCTCTATTTTATGATGCTGCTTACAAAAAAGAGCTTTTTGATATTCTCCAAAAAGAGAATCGTTATCTCTTGCTTGAGTTTGCAAGTTTTCTAAGCGAATCGCATACAGAATTAAAAAAAGAGAGTGCTCTGGTTGTCTCACTTGGATTAAATGCGCTTAAAAGTCTCTCCATCCAGCAGTATCAACATTTTAAAGCCATCATGGAGGCTTTTATAGGAATCGACAATGAAGTCTCTTTGTTTGAGTGGAGTTTGCAGTATATCATAGAGCGTCCACTCGAGATACATCTTGGTATTCGCAAAGTAAGTAAAAGTTCACATTCACATCTCGGTGCCCTAAAACAAGAGGTTGAAGTGCTTATCTCTATGCTTATTCAGGCGCAATATGATGACGAGAAAAAAGCCCAAGAGGCTTTTGCTAAGGTCAAAAAAGCGATGTATGCAGGGGCACTTCAATACTATCCTCGAGAGCAGATTACGCATGATCTTTTTATCAAATCCATACAGGCAATAGAGAAGGCAAAACCGGGTGTAGCTGAGCGAATCTTTGAAGGAGTTCTCTATAGCGTCAAGATAGACGGTGAGATATCTGTTGCAGAAAATACATTTGTGCATGCCGTTGCACAGTTGATGCAAGTCCCTCTACCTTATGAGTTTAAGTTAGAAAAGAGCGCATAGTGCGTCGATATTATTTTTTACCTATCTTTTTTATTCCGAGTTTTCTGTTTGCTTATGTGACCGCAGAGGGTGTTGTCTATTTTCTTGGTGCTTTAGGCACCGTTTTTTTACTTGTTCCATATCTCAAATATCTTGTGATGAATTATTTTTTCAAGATTCATTCCAAAAAGCTCTACCATTTTTATCTTATTGGTCTTTTAGAGGTGGTATGTATGATGCTTATTTTCGGTACATTTGATGATGATGCTATGATTTTGATTTATATCTTGAGTACTTTTGCAATCAACCTGCTTTATTTTTCTTTGAATGAGTATCGCCTCAATCTCTATTTTGTACTCAAGGTATCTCTTTTGAGTCTATTAACTCCGCTTGTTTTCTTTGTAATTTTTATGAGTTTAATGCCACTCTTTGTCAATTTTGCTCAATAATCGTTTTAAGAGCTTCGGTATCTTCGACAAACGCAACTTTTTCTACCGTTTTATTGTTGAGTGTGACGATAGTGATGCCATCAACTTTAGATCCTTTTTTAAAAGCGTCTGCGATTGTTTGATCGAGGATGAGATTGACGCTATAGGGTTGTGTTTTGAGATCAGGCAATGCGAAAGTGTTGCGAATGACTACGGGCATAGGGCTAATATCGGCGACAAATGTCGCTTTATGAAGTGCAAGATAATCAGCACTTTGAGAGCCTAAATACTCTTTGACGGTATGGCCCGTACCTTTAGCAAAGACGAGGATAAGTGTTCTTGTAGAATCATCAAGTGTATGCGATTTGCCAAATTGATCAAAAAGCGTATAATCAATCTTGGAGCCGATATTAACTCCATCGCTAAGCGTAGCAGTAGAGGTGTTGTTTGCATACGTATCTTTGCCGTTAAGAAAGAAAAGTGCTCCCGCGCCAACAGCGAGAAGGATCAGTAAGCCAAGCAGTATCTTTTTCATACAACCATCCTTGTGTAGTGAATTCGTTTATCCGATATAGTGATAGCATTGTATCGCAAAGGCATTAAGTAATAATAAAATATTTATCAAACAAAGCAATTTAAGGTTATGATATTGCCTATAAGATTACAAAGGCATTTATGATGAGAGGCTTAGCTTATGTTTAGCTCTTTTTTGCAAGGGTTTTTGTTTGGCGTTGGTGCTGCCGTTCCGCTTGGTCCCATCAATATACTTATCATGAACAGAGCGCTCAAAAGTTATGCTCTAGCTATTGCGACGGGTCTTGGAGCACTCAGCGCTGATCTGTGTTATATCTTACTTTTGACTTTGGGGCTTGGATCATTTTTGCAAGAAAGCATTCTCTTAAAAATACTTGGATTTTTTGGAAGCGCTTTTTTGATATATCTCGCCTATAGTTTATTTGTAAAAAGAGATGAGTGTATCTATGAGCTAAAGACGGATGCATCAAAGGGGAGAATGCTCAAAACATATATAAGTGGCTATCTGCTTACACTCCTCAATCCCTACACCATAGCTTTTTGGACAAGTGTTTCTGTATTTGTGGTTTCAAAAGATGAGTATAGATTTTTGATTATTTTGGGAATGATTACAGCTATCCTCTCTTGGATCACGATTATGCCTTACATTATACATAGAACAAAACATAGATTGTCACAGAGTTTTTATAGCAAGGTATCTTTGATTGCTGCATTTATTCTTTTTGGATTTGGTGTCTATCTGCTGTATGTTACTATTGCAATGATTTTAGAGTAGATATAGAGAAGAGCGATAACCTAGGCTATGACCTAGGTTATCTTTAGTAGTTAGTTGGGCATACCCATTAGTTCCGGATTTCCTTGAGGAAGCATAGCGACAAATGCAGAACCGAAGAGCATCATAAGTACAGTTAATGCAACCATGAAGATTAAAAGAGCTTTTGCCCAATTAGCTTTGCATACATTTACATTTGGCTTAAAAGCCCATACGAGTATCATGATAAAACCTACAAGCGGTATCATGGTTATAAGGAGTGTTAAGAGCCAGTCTCCAAGCGTCATTGGGGCGTATTGTGTTTCTTCTTGCATAGAATTTCCTTGTTTTTGGTATCGGTAATTATAGCAAATATATAAAATTATTTTGCTTATTTATTGAATTAATTTATAAATAATTTGAAGTAAAAACATTATATGCAACACTTAAATCTACTTTATGTTACTATGTTATTTTTAAAATGGAGGCGATATGAAAAGAGTAGTATATATGGGGACACCGCACTATGCAAAAGTGATACTCGAATACATTATCAAAGATCAAGCATTTGAGCTTCCTCTTATCATTACACAACCCGATCGGCCGGTAGGGCGCAAGCAAGAGCTATCTCCGAGCGCGGTTAAAACTCTTGCTCTTGAGTATGGTTTACCTATTTTGCAACCACAAAACCTTAAAGAAGCAGGCATAAAAGAGGCGATAGAGAACGCAAAACCTGACTTCATCGTTGTGGCTGCATTTGGACAGATGCTTCCTCGCGAGATACTCGATATCGCTCCATGTATAAATCTTCATGCCTCACTCTTACCCCTCTATAGAGGTGCAAGTCCTATCCAGCAAACTCTGCTCAATCAAGATAGGTTTACTGGCATAACGGCTATGCTTATGGAGGAGGGGTTAGATAGTGGCCCTGTGCTTGGCTTGAGATATTTTGAAATTCCTCACGATATGGTTGTAGGTGATTTAACGGGAAGATTGAGCATCTGTGCTGCAAAACTTACACTTGAGGTATTGAGCACATTTGAACAGATCAATCCTCTTGAACAGGTAGATGCTACTTCTACACACTGCAAAAAAGTCAAAAAAACAGATGGTGTGGTCGATTTTGATAATGCCGATGATGTGTATGCAAAGTTTAGAGCATTTTTTGGATGGCCGGGTGTTTTTCTAGAGAATGGCTTGAAACTGCTCGAGATAGATGTTGCCAACGGTTATAATAACAGTGTTAAAGGTGAGATATTATCAATGGATGAAACAAGTATCATAGTTGGTTGTAAAGAGGGGGCGCTGGAGCTTAAAGCACTACAGCCACCATCAAAAAAAGCGATGAGCGCCAAAGCATACTGTGTTGGAAGGGGGTTAAAAGTTGGAGATACGCTCATTTGATAGCTTAGATTCTACGCAGACTTATCTTGTGGATGCTCTTGCAAAAGGGAAGCTACAAGCCCCTATCGCTGTGATAGCCAAAGAGCAAAACAGTGGTGTAGGTAGTAGAGACAATGAATGGATAGGAAGTAGTGGCAATCTTTTTTTCTCTTTTGCGCTTCCGCTCAAAATGCTTCCAAAAGACCTTAAAATTGAATCGGCATCTATATATTTTGCATATATTATGAAAGAGCTTTTGAGTAAGTATTCATCCGAACTTTATATAAAATGGCCTAATGATCTCTATAAAAATGATAAAAAGATAGGCGGAGTTATCACAAAAAAAATAGAAAATAATTTTATATGTGGCATAGGTATTAATATTATCAAAGCCCCTCACTCCACCTATGGGTGCTTAGGAGTTGCGATTGACCCTCTTGATATATTACAAGAGTATATAGAAGAGCTAAAAAAAATGTACTCATGGAAGCAAATATTTATAAAATATCAGATAGAATTTGAGAAGTACAAAAATAGTTATGTTCATATCAATAACTATCAAAAGAGCTTGTCTGGTGCGCAATTGTGCGAGGATGGATCAATAATCATAAATAACGAGAGGGTGTATAGTCTAAGATGAGTGAAGTCATATGTATTGCCAATCAAAAAGGTGGCGTGGGAAAAACAACAACAGCTGTCAATCTATCGGCATCACTTGCCGGTAATAACAAAAAAGTCCTTCTCATAGATATCGATCCGCAATCAAATGCGACGACAAGTTTGGGCTTTAGTAGAAGTGATTATGAGTTTAATATCTACCATACGCTTATAGGCTCAAAGAAGATATCAGAAGTCATTCTCAAAAGCTCTATAAAAAATCTCGATTTGGCACCCTCAAATATAGGTTTAGTGGGTATAGAAAAAGAGTATTATAATGCCGGCAAAAAAGATAGAGAGTTGATCTTAAAAGATAAGATCAAAGATATTGTTGGTGAGTATGACTATATCATCATAGATTCACCACCGGCATTGGGACCGATTACTATCAATGCTTTAAGCGCATCTGATTCCGTTATTATCCCTATTCAGTGTGAATTTTTTGCACTTGAGGGGTTAGCACAACTGCTGAATACGGTAAGTCTTCTTAAGAAGACGATTAATCCTACGCTTAAAATTAAAGGTTTTTTGCCGACTATGTTCTCAACACAAAATAACCTCTCCAAGCAGGTACTGAGTGATCTTACTCACCATTTTAAAGATCAACTCTTTAGGCTTAAAAAAAGCAAAGAGTGCATCGTAGTACCTAGGAATGTAAGGATAGCAGAGAGTCCGAGTTTTGGTCAACCGGTTACCGAATATGCAAGTGGGTCAAAAGGCTCGATAGCGTATGAAGATCTAGCAAAAGCTATCATAGTGGGAGCTTGATTTATGGCACTTGGCAGAAATCTAGGGGCAATACTTGAAGAGGTAGAAGAAGCATACTCTAGAGACCAATCTTTTGTAGAAAATCTCAGTATAGATAAGACACAAGATACTATAGAAGATATTGATATATCACTTATTGCTCCAAATCCATATCAACCAAGAAAACATTTTGATGAAGAAGCGCTTCATGATTTGGCAGGCTCAATCAAAGAGCATGGACTCCTGCAACCTATCGTTGTTATATCAAAGATAGACGGTTACATCTTAGTGGCCGGTGAGCGACGACTTAGAGCACACAAGATTGCAGGTATTGATAAGATAAAAGCCATCATTGCTAGCGTAGATATAGATGATATTAGGCTGAGAGAATTAGCTCTTATTGAAAATATACAAAGAGAAAATCTCAATGCTATAGAGCTTGCCAAGTCCTACTCTGAGCTTATAGAAGTGCACAATATAACGCATGATGAACTCTCCAATATCGTCCATAAAAGTAGATCGCAGATTACCAATACATTGAGATTGCTCAATCTCATAGATGATGTTCAAGAAGCCATTGTTTCTGAAAAACTTTCTCAAGGGCATGCTAAAGTACTCGTCTCTTTGGATAATGATATGCAAAAACTTGCGCTTAACACAATCATCGGTCAAAAACTGAGTGTCAGACAGGCTGAACTTATGGTGCACAAACTCAAGGATAGCGGTAAGAAAAAAAGCACACCTGCTAAAAGTGATAAGTTTGAGATAGAGAAATCATCAAAAGAACTTATGGTTTTGTCAGAGTTTGATTATAGAATCAAAAAAAACAAATTAGAAATTGTTTTTAAAAGCGAAAAAGAGTTTCAAAATTTTATCCAAATGTTAAAAAAATAAAATAATTAACCTAGTTATCAACCCTTAAGTGGTAGAATATCCCCGAAAATTATAATAGGAGTAGACATGCTTGATATTCACCAGCCCTTGATGTTGTTTGTCTTGGTTGTCTTTTTGCTTCTTATCTATCTTTTAAATAAAATCGCATATAAACCGCTTGTTGAATTTATGGATAGAAGAGATAGCTCCATAGCTAAAGATCTTGAGGCATCAAAAAATCTCTCTTCAAATAGTGATGAACTTTATATGAAATCAAATGAAGTCATCAATGAAGCGAAGAGTGAAGCTGCCACGATAAGACAAAAAGCTATAGACGAGGCAAAAAACATTGCCCAAAGCAAATTAGAAGTAAAACAAAACGAGTTAGAGTCATCTTACAATAAGTTTTTAGACGAATTAGGTAAAGAGCAACGAGAGTTGAAAAACTCCATCCTTTCCCAACTTCCTCTATTTAAAGAATCCCTAAAAGCTAAATTTAGCAAGCTGTAGGAGGTAGGATGAATAAAAGATATATATTTATAGCTGTCTCTTTCTTGTTGCCGATAATTCTTTTGGCATCAGGCACAGAAGGCGGTCATAGTAAATACTATGCGATGACGGGATACGAAAGTGATTTTTGGCCAAGAGTTTTTAACTTTACTGTTTTTGCGGTGTTACTTGTTTATCTTACGAAAAATCTTATCATTAATTTTTTCAAAGATAGAAAAGCAGGCATCTCTAAACAGCTTACTGAGATAGAGGCGAGACTTCAAGCTGCCAAAGAGGCAAAAAAAGAGGCTGAAGCCAAATTTAAAGAGAGCCAAAAAAAGGCAAAAGAGATTGTAGCTGATGCAAAAAAAGAGGCTATACTGCTTTCTGATAATATTATGAGCCAAAATCTTTCTGACCTTGAGTATCTCGAGAAACAATATGTCGAGAAACAATCTTTGGAGTCTCGTAAAAAATCAAAAGAGACTATCGGTGAGATATTAAGAGAAAATATAACATCTGATGATATCCAAATAGACGAAAAGAAAGTTATTGATATCCTTAAAGGGAAGGTGGCATAATGGAAGAGTTGATAGCAAACAGATATACAAAAGCTCTTCTTGGAACAAAAAATGCAAGTCCGTCGGAATATCAAGAAATTTTATCTACACTTTCTGATGCGATATGCAACAATAGTGAACTTCTTGCGACACTCAAATCACCAATGGTTGAGAGTAAAAAGAAAGCACAAGTTATCATAGATACCATGGGAAAATCTTTAGATAGCAATCTTGTCAATCTTATCAATATTCTCGGCGAGAAAAATAGATTGATGTTGATACCATACATATCGAAACTGCTTGGTGCACATCTCCAAAAAGAGGCAAATGCCTATAGCGGAGTTGTATTGAGCAAAAAGAAAATTGATAAAAAAGAGCTCACTGAACTTGAAGATACTGTTGGAAAATATACACAATCAAAAGTCTCCTTATCTTATCAAAAGGGTGAGAATGAGGGGGTAAAAGTCGTCGTAGATGATCTTGGTGTTGAGGTAAACTTCTCAAAAGAGAGAGTTAAAGAGCAGTTGATTGAATTTATCAGTAAAGCATTATAAAAAGGAGTATAGTAGTGGCAACGAAATTAAAAGCAGATGAGATAAGCTCGATAATCAAAGAGAGAATCGAGAATTTTGAGATCAATATAGATATCAATGAAGTCGGTAAAGTAGTAAGTCTTGCAGACGGAATTGCAAATGTTTATGGTCTAAACAATGTAATGGCGGGTGAAATAGTTGAGTTTGAAAACTCCAAACAAGGGATTGTTCTTAACCTTGAAGAATCAAGCGTAGGTGTAGTTGTTCTCGGTTCAACTACGGGTATCCAAGAGGGTATGAGCGTAAAAAGAACAGGAAGTCTTCTAGAAACTCCGGTTGGAGATGGACTTAAAGGGAGAGTTGTAAGCCCACTTGGTGAGCCACTTGACGGTAAAGGTGTTGTAGAGAGCAGTGAATCAAGATTTATCGAAGAGAAAGCTCCCGGGATTATGGCAAGAAAATCGGTTCATGAACCACTTCAAACCGGTATCAAAGCTATCGATGCACTTGTGCCGGTTGGTCGTGGACAAAGAGAGCTTATCATTGGTGATAGACAAACAGGGAAAACAACACTAGCGATTGATACAATCATCAACCAAAAAGGTCAAGATGTTGTCTGTATCTATGTTGCAATCGGTCAAAAACAGTCAACTGTTGCTGCAATCGTGAAAAAACTAGAAGAGCATGGCGCGATGGATTATACAATTATTGTGAATGCAGGCGCTTCAGAATCAGCAGCATTGCAATTTCTTGCACCGTATGCAGGTGTCACTATGGCAGAATATTTTAGAGATAACGGCAGACATGCAGTTATATTCTATGATGACCTTTCAAAACATGCGGTAGCTTATAGAGAGATGTCACTTATCCTAAGACGCCCTCCGGGTCGTGAAGCGTATCCCGGAGATGTTTTCTATCTTCACTCAAGACTTCTTGAGCGTGCAGCAAAACTCAATGATGAATTAGGAGCAGGTTCAATCACGGCTTTCCCTATCATTGAAACACAAGCGGGTGATGTTTCTGCGTATATTCCAACCAATGTTATCTCGATTACTGATGGTCAGATATTCCTTGAGACTGACCTTTTCAACTCAGGTATCAGACCTGCTATCAATGTCGGTCTTTCAGTTTCTCGTGTTGGTGGTGCTGCTCAAATCAAAGCAACAAAACAAGTTTCAGGAACGCTAAGACTTGACCTTGCTTCATTTAGAGAATTGCAAGCATTTGCACAGTTCGCAAGTGACCTTGATGAGCATAGCCGTGCACAACTTGAGCGTGGACAAAGAATGGTTGAAGTGTTAAAACAAGGGCCATACTCTCCGATTCCTATCGAGAAGCAAGTTGCAATAATTTTTGCAGGTACAAAAGGATATCTTGATGATATTCCTGTATCTTCTATCACAAGATTTGAGAGTGAGCTCTATGTATTCTTAGATTCAAAATACGCTTCAGTATTGGATGATATCAGAACGGCACAAAAAATAACAGACGAAAGCGAAGAAGCACTTAAAAAGGCTATAGCAGATTTTAAAGAATCTTTTTCGGCTTAAAGGTAAAAAAATATGGCAAGTTTAAAAGATATTCAGCGCAAGATTAAGAGTGTTAAGAACACGCAAAAAACAACGCGTGCGATGAAACTCGTATCTTCTGCAAAGCTACGAAGAACTGAAGAGCTAGCTAAGAAGTCTAAAGTATATGCCGCTAAACTCAATGAGCTTATAAACGAGATTGCACAAAAGATGTGTGAAAGCGAATCAAGCTTATCGGATACTCCATATTTTAAAAATATAGAGAATCCAAAGGTTGTTGATGTCGTGTTTGTCACAGCTGACAAAGGTTTATGCGGTGGCTTTAACTCTCAAACGATAAAGAGAGTCAATAGATTGATTGCTAAATATAAAGAAGAGGGTGCAGAGGTTAGACTCAGAGCGATTGGAAGAAAAGGGATTGATTATTATAGATTTAATGCAATCGATATGCTTGATCAAATCGCAGGACTGAGTTCATCACCTGAGTTTGAAAAATCTTCAGAGTTTATTCGCGAGGTAGCTTCGGATTTCATAGCAGGGAAAACGCAGAGAGTTATTTTGGTTAATAACGGTTATGTAAATATGATTACGCAAGCAATCAGAGAAAATCAACTGCTCCCTATCGACCCAAGTCAACTCGATATCGGCGAATCGTGTTCTCCATCAGATCTTGAGTTGGAGCCCGACGACAATGATACACTGCTTGAAGATTTGGTAAGAAGATATATAGAGTTTTCTATCTATTATGCACTTATAGATTCACTTGCTGCAGAGCATAGTGCTAGAATGCAAGCGATGGATGCAGCGACAAACAATGCGAAAGATATGGTTAATAGACTCACTATATCTTACAATAAAGCAAGACAAGAAGCCATTACTACTGAGCTCATAGAGATCATCAGTGGTGTGGAATCAATGAAATAATTTTTTAGGAGAGGAATAGAAATGATAGGAAAAATAATTCAAGTTTTAGGTCCGGTAGTTGATGTTGATTTCAGCGATTACCTTCCGGAGATAAATGAAGCATTAGAGACGACCATCAAAGTTGATGGTCAAGATGTGAGGTTGGTACTTGAAGTTGCCGCTCAACTTGGTGATAACCGTGTAAGAACTATCGCGATGGATATGACTGAAGGTCTTTCAAGAGGACAAGAAGTCAAAGCAACAGGCGATTCTATACAAGTACCGGTTGGTGAAGAGGTTCTTGGTCGTATATTTAATGTTATCGGTGAAACAATAGATGGCGGCAAAGAGTTGAAAGCTAAAAATATGTGGTCAATTCACAGAGAGCCTCCTACTTTTGAAGAGCAAAGCACAAAAACTGAAGTTTTTGAGACAGGTATCAAAGTTGTTGATTTGCTTGCTCCATACTCAAAAGGTGGTAAGGTTGGACTCTTTGGTGGGGCCGGTGTTGGTAAAACCGTTATCATCCAAGAGCTTATCCACAATATCGCACATGCGCATGATGGACTCTCTGTCTTTGCCGGTGTTGGTGAGAGAACAAGAGAGGGGAATGACCTTTATTATGAATTTAAAGAGTCAAATGTACTTGATAAAGTTGCTCTGTGCTACGGACAAATGAGTGAACCTCCGGGAGCAAGAAATAGAATCGCGCTTACAGGTCTTACAATGGCTGAGTATTTCCGTGATGAGATGGGACTTGATGTTTTGATGTTTATTGACAATATCTTTCGTTTTGCTCAATCAGGTTCTGAGATGTCAGCTTTGCTTGGTCGTATCCCTTCAGCGGTTGGTTATCAACCGACATTGGCGCGTGAAATGGGTGCACTTCAAGAGAGAATTACATCAACTAAAAAAGGTTCAATCACATCTGTTCAAGCTGTTTATGTACCGGCAGATGACTTGACTGACCCTGCACCGGCTTCTGTTTTTGCTCACCTTGATGCAACAACAGTTCTTAACAGATCTATCGCTGAAAAAGGGATCTATCCTGCGGTTGATCCACTTGATTCTAGTTCGCGTTTGCTTGATCCAAATATTTTGGGTGAAGAGCACTATAATGTTGCTAGAGGCGTGCAACAAATATTGCAAAAATATAAAGATCTTCAAGACATCATCGCTATCCTTGGTATGGATGAGTTGAGTGAAGAGGATAAAATGACTGTTGAGAGAGCAAGAAAGATAGAGAAATATCTCTCACAACCATTCCATGTTGCTGAAGTATTTACGGGAAGCCCGGGTGTATATGTTACACTTGAAGATACAATCAATGGCTTCAAAGGACTCCTAGAAGGTAAATACGATGATCTGCCTGAAGCCGCATTCTATATGGTAGGAAATATAGATGAAGTATTGGCTAAAAACGAAAAAATGAAAGCAAAAGCTTCTTAAGGGTAATGAATGGAATTTTTCAAGCTTGAAATTGTCACACCCGGTGGTGTTATTTTTGATAATAATGTCAAGCAAGTAACCCTCCCGGGGAGTGAAGGTGAGTTTGGTGTACTAGCAGGACATGCTACTTTGGTATCACTCCTCGATACCGGCGTTATAGTCATCGATACTGTCGAGAGCAAAGAGATAGCCGTAGCGATTAACTCCGGTTATGTCAAAGTTGATGAAGAAAAAACACTTTGTATCGTGGATGGCGCCGTTGCTATTTCCGGCGATGATAATGAGATAGCTGCTGCTATCGAAGAGGCTAAAAAACTTCTTAAAAGTGCTGAAACTACCAATGCAACGATAGCTACAGCTGTAAGTAAAATAGAAAAGATAAGAGGCTAAATTCATTGGGATTTTTTGAAACTTTTTTTCATTATTTATCTCAGAGCAGTGCAATCACCATTTTTGTATTGCTCGTCCTCTCCACTTATTTCATTGTAACATTTTGGGCCTTTTTTGATAGATATATAGTGCTTTCAAAAAGGCTTGAGATCGAGAAGAACTCTCTAAAAGATCTCTATATGGCGCGCTCTCTTAATGTTAGTAAAAAATCACTTCTTTATAGCTATATAGCTAAGGTCGGCAAACCAAATATAGATATACTCGAAGCTGCATCCTCTGATATGGTGCGCCAATCAACGAAACATCTTACACTGCTTTCAATCATGGCATCAACCTCTCCTTTTATCGGTCTTTTTGGAACAGTTGTAGGGATACTCGAGACCTTTAGTACGCTCGGATCACAAAGCAGTGCTTCGCTTGGTGTTGTTGCTCCTGCGATTTCAGAAGCACTTATAGCAACAGCTGCAGGGATACTTGTAGCAATTTTTGCCTATAGTTTTCATCTTATTCTCAAAAGAAAAGCGTACGAGTTGAGCTCATTACTCTCATCTCAATCAAAAATGGTGTTATCGAACCTCAATCAGGAGAGCTAAAATGTTTAGTTGGGATGATGATCCGGATCTAAATATTACGCCACTTGTTGATGTGATGCTCGTGCTTATGGCGATACTTATGATAACAGCACCTACGATTACATTTCAAGAGACAATCACACTGCCTGATGGCTCAAAAAGTGTTGTAGCCAAAAAACTTAAAAGTATTGATGTCGTTCTAAGTAGCGATAAAAGTATCAGTATCGATAAAAAATCAGAGTATAAACTTGATACATTTGCGGATGATTTTACCCTCTTTTCAAAAGATATAGATAGACAATCAGAGATATATATCTATGCAGATGAGCAGTTGCCTTATAAAGATGTTATGCGTATGCTTGGAGTTATAAAACAAGCCGGTTTTGCAAATGTATCGTTGATGACAAAATGACAGAGCATAGATCTTGGGTAAGTGCAGTTGCTGCTATTTGCATATACCTCCTCACACTTTTTTCGCTTATATACTATTTTAACCATCATGAGAGTGATGAGGCAAAAAATTATGTTAAAAAAGATCAAAAAAAGATATCGGTTTCCCTCAACTCTCCTCAGCCTAAGGTTGAGCCAAAACCAAAAGAGCAACCAAAACCCAAAAATGAGACTCTTAAAGTAGTAAAAAAAGTGACCCCCGAGGTAGTAAAAAAGGAGATACAAAAACCAATAGCAAAGCCAAAAGATATCAATGTTACGAAACCAAAAGAGATAAAAAAAGTTGTGCCTAAAAAAGAAGAACCAAAACCTAAAAAAGAAGAGCCAAAGCCAAAAAAAGAGACCCCGAAAGTAGTCGATACAAATGATCTTTTTAAAGATGTTAAAACAGACAAAAAGCCTGAAAATAAAGAGGTTAAAAAGCCAAATATCATAGAGGTAAGTGAACCAAAAGAGGTCAAACAAGAGCCGAAAAAAAGTGCTATGGATAGACTCAAAGAGGCTCAAGAGATCGAAGAAGATGCCCAAAGTGGCATAGAGGATGCATATATTGCAAAAGTAAACGAGCTTCTTTATCAATGGGGCGAGCAGGGTGAATTTAAGGGAGAGACGGCAAATGTAGTGTTAACCATCAAACCTACAGGAGATTTTACTTTTATCCTAAAAAGGAGTTCAGATAATGAAGCTTTCAATGAAGGACTGATACAATATCTCAAGAGTCTTCAAAAGGTTGGATTGGGTGCACATAGTGTTCCTCGGTCTTTAGTAATTGATGTCAAATTTATCGCAAAGGAATAGTTTTGAAAAATTTTTTAATATTTTTGTTTGTAAGTTCTTTTATTTTCGGTGCAGATGCTAAACTCACCATAGAAAAAGGTGGTGATGCGAGAAAAAGTATCGCTATCATTGAAGCGAATGATTCGCTTAGAGGCTCAAGAGGAGATACATTTTACTCTATACTTCTTGCGGACATGAAGGTGAGTGGCCACTTTCTTCCAAGTAAAGAAAAAATTCAAGGTGATTTTCACTCTACGGTTATTCCGGCTAATCTAAAATCCTATCAATATATCCTCAAATATAAACTCACCACTGAAGCAGGACTCAGTCTTTATGTTGCTCTTTATAATGCCTCTAACGGGAGTGCTATATTTCAAAAAAGTTACAATATGAATAGCCAATCTAAATATCCATTTTTAGCACATAAAGCGATCAGTGATATCAATGATGCTCTTAAACTTGAGAGTATCGAGTGGATCAATAGATATGTTATCTTTTCTAGATATACCGAGCCTAGAAAAAGTGAGATAGTCTTAGCTGATTATACTTTCAATTATCAAAAGACAATCATAAAAGGCGGATTGAACCTTTTTCCAAAATGGGGTGATAAAGACCAAAAAAGTTTCTACTATACCTCTTTTTCAGGAAAGTTGCCAACACTCTATAAACTCAATATATACAATGGTAAAAAAGATGCTATAGCTACATCAGCAGGAATGTTAGTCTGCTCAGATGTGAGTGAAAACGGCGAAAAGATATTGGCAACTATGGCGCCAGAGGGTCAACCGGATATCTACGAGATTGATGTCATGAGTGGTGCCAAAAAACGCATTACAAACTTTGGCGGTATCGATGTCGGCGGAAGATATGTTGATGATGAGAGTAGGATAGTTTTTGTCTCCAACAGACTAGGATACGCAAATATTTTCAAACAATCAATAAACGGCTCTTCGGTTGTTCCTGTTGTGAATCGCGGGAAAAACAATAACCAATGTGATGCTTTTGGAGATAAGATAGTCTATGCCTCAAGAGAGACATCAAGTGCGTCTAGCGGCAATACTTTCAATCTTTATCTTGCAAACTCTAACGGCGGCAATATCTATCCTTTGACTGCCTCAGGTGAAAATCAATACCCAAGATTTTCAACGAATGGCAAGGTTGTATTGTTTGTAAAAAATTCAAGAGATGGGAGTCAGATAGGCTATATCAATCTTGAAACAAAACAGAGTGAGCTCTTTTCTTTAGGTGGTAAAAAAGTCCAATCGATTGATTGGTAAATAATATTACTAATGCTATAATATCTCAAAATATCAAAAAGGAACACAATGAAAAAAAATCTAATTTTATCTATAACTGTTTTAGTTCTACTCGGAGGTTGTGCACAAAAGGCTCCAAATCTTTCCGGTAATGTGAGTGATGCAACCGGCTTTAATGGTGAGAGTGTAAGCACGGCAGATGGTAATGGTATTTCTTCTCCAAACGGTGCTATGATAGATGGAAGATACAACAGTAGTAGCGATGGTTTTCAAAGTATCTACTTTTCATTTGGAGCCTATAATGTCGAGAGTGATATGTATAGTTATATCGCCAAAAATGCAGAAAATATCGAAAACATAGGTGGCTCTCAGATAAAAATTGAAGGTAATTGTGATGAGTTTGGAACAGATGAGTATAATTACGCACTTGGTCTTAAAAGAGCGAAAGCCGTTAAAGAGGCACTTGTATCTAAAGGTATAAGTGCAGATAAATTTGTTCTTGTTAGTCTCGGCGAGAGTAGCCCGGTATGTAATGAACCGACAGAGATATGCTATTCTAGAAACAGAAGAGTGGATCTTAGAGTTTCAAGATAGGAGGTATCGCATGCGATATTTAAATCTTTTACTCTTTGTGCCGTTGTTCCTCTCGGCGAGTTCTTTGGACGATAATGTGCAAAGAAACGAGACAAGAATCTACGAGCTTGAGCAAAAAATTATTGAACAAAATAATAGACTCGATGGGTTAACCACAGTTCTAGAGGGGATTAATGCAAAGCTATCAGAACTCTCTTCTGTGGAACAAAACGGCTCATCAGCAGATCAAAGTAAGCTTTTAAAAGAGTTGGCTGCAATGATTGATGAGATCAATCAAAATTATGTCAAAAAAGATGAATTCTACAAAGCACTAGGTAAAAAAAATACAAATACCACCGTGACACCACCGACTAAGAAAGAGACGCCAAAAGAGTCCTCTGTGAGCAATAAAGAGCTTTTTGGAAAGGCAGTAACTTCTTATAGAAATATGAAGTATAAAGATGCAAAAGAACTCTTTAGTAGGGTAGATAAGAATGGATATAAGAGTGCAGAATCAAACTATTATCTCGGCGAGATATCCTACTATACCAAAGAGTATAAAGATGCTATATTTTATTATAAAAAAAGCGTTGGCATGGATGATGATGCAAGCTATATGGATACGCTTCTACTGCATACCGGGATATCGTTAGAGAGTACCGATGATAAATCTCAAGCCAAGCTCTTTTATGAGGCAGTCGTTGCCAAATACCCCAATAAACATAGTGCAAACATCGCCAAAGAGAAGCTTAAAAATCTCTAATTTTATAAAAGATAAAAATACTCCTATTAAATTGAACAGATAAGCCCTACTAAAGCTTGCTTAGCTAAAATGACATTTATACTAAATAATCGGGAGAATATAATATGAAGATAGAAGAGAAAAACTGCGTAGTCGGTATCGAATACGAGCTAACAGAAGCCGGCGGAAGTGAAGTAATCGATTCAAATAAAGGCGGCGCTCCTTTGGAATTTATCACAGGGAAAGGACACATAATTCCTGGTCTTGAGAGCCAGATTATCGGCATGAAAAAAGGTGAGAGCAGTTCTATAACAGTAAAAGCAGGTGAAGCTTATGGAGAGTTAAATCCTGATGCTGTCCAAGTTTTACCAAAAGAACAATTTGCCGGGATTGATCTCAAGGAGGGCATGGTCCTTCATGGTCAAGGTGAAAATGGACAAACAGTTCAAGTAGCTGTAAAATCTTTTGATGATGAGACTGTTACGGTTGATTTTAATCATCCTTTAGCAGGAAAAGATCTCTTGTTTGCAATAACTATAGCTGATGTGAGAGCAGCGACAGATGATGAAGCTCTCTCCGGTCAAGTTGCTTGTTGTGATGATCATAGCGAAGGCAGCTGTTGTGGCGGAGGTAGCTGTCACTAATCAAGGGCTTTCGCCCGCTACCCCCACTTTTTAAAATCCCCTTTTTACCCTTTGCGTGCTACAATATCAAGATAATTTTTTAATAACAAAAGGATAGTTATATGTCTCTAAAATGTGCATTTGTATTTCCGGGGCAAGGCTCACAAGCCCTGAACATGGGAAAAGATTTTTTTGAAAATTCAAGTGAAGCAAAAGAGATGTTTGCCGCTGCAAAAGAGAGAACGGGGATTGATTTTGAAACTCTTCTATTTACTGAAAATGAAAATTTGGCGCAAACAGAATTTACACAACCCGCAATTCTTTTGATCAGTGCTATTGCAAATAGACTTTTTACGCAAAAAACAGGTATTGTTCCCACGCTTACTATGGGGCATTCATTGGGTGAGTTTAGTGCTCTTGTGGCAAGTGGAGCTATTGACGCGATTGATGCGGTTGAGCTTGTGAATCTTCGCGGCAAGTTGATGAGCGATGCTTGTTCAAAACAAGAGGTTGGCATGTTAGTTTCGCTTGGGCTTGAAGATGATACCGTGGAAGATATTTGTCAAAAGGCAAGGGAAGGGGGCAAGCAGGTGTGGGCAGTCAATTATAATAGTGATGGTCAGATTGTTATCGCCGGTATCAAAAAAGACCTTGAAGAGTTGGTAGATGTACTTAAGAGTGCCGGAGCAAAAAGAGCGATGTTGCTCAATATGTCTGTTGCTTCACATTGTCCGCTTTTAGATAGTGCCACAGAACCTCTTGAGGTAAAACTTTCTCAAATGCTCAAAGATAGTTTTGTGGCTCCTGTTGTCTCAAATGTTACCGCAAAACCTTACAGTACAAAAGCTGAGGCGCTTGAGCTTTTACCAAAACAACTTGTAATGCCTGTGCTTTACAAACAATCTGTAAAAAATATTGACGATATGGTCGATTGTTATATTGAGTTCGGGCATGGAAATGTTCTTAAAGGTTTAAATAAAAATTCAACAGCAAAACCCCATTTTAATGTAAGCGATATGGCATCTCTTGAAGCAACCATAGACGCACTCAAAGAGCTTTGATGAAGATAGCAATTTTAGGAGCGATGCAAGAGGAGATAGAGCCACTTCTCTCCTATATGGAAGAAGCAAAGGCAGTAAGCTATGCTAATAATGTCTATTATGAGTGTGTCTATAAAGGCAAAGAGATCGTTATTGCTTACTCAAAGATCGGCAAGGTCTTCTCAGCACTGACCGCTACACTTCTCATAGAGAAGTTTGGTTGTGAAATGTTACTTTTCTCAGGCGTTGCAGGGGCGATTCATGAAGATTTGAAAGTGGGTGACCTTATCATCGCAGACGGTTTATGCCAGCATGATCTTGATATCACCGCCTTTGGACATCCATACGGTTTTGTTCCTGAGGGTGATGTCTGCATCGTGAGTGATGTGAAACTGCGCGATATAGCAAAAGAAGTCGCCAAAGAAAAGGGTATTGTGCTCAAAGAAGGTGTTATCGCCACAGGAGATCAATTTGTAGCATGCAGCGATAGAAAAAATTGGGTTAAAGATACATTTAATGCTCATGCTCTTGAGATGGAAGGTGCAAGTGTGGCAGTCGTTTGTAATGCGCTTGATGTACCGTTTTTTATCCTTCGTGCTATAAGCGATAGCGCTGATGATGATGCGGGATTTGATTTTGATGCTTTTTTAGAGAGTAGCGCAAAGATAAGTGCTGATTTTATCATACATATGGTGGAAAAGATTTGAAAAGAGTTTTTTTAGGGTTTCTTCTTGGAATCATCTCTATAAGTGCCGATGATATTCAAGCTCATGGCAAACTCGGAAATTTAGATATTCATATCTTGCTATCAGACTATGGCGACACATGCAATATGCGTTATTATTATGATTCCCAATTAATGGATATAGAAATGGGTGAATGTGATGTAAGCGAAAATAGATATAAAATCGATTTAGATCACCAAGAAGGCAAAGAAGAGGAGCATTTTATACTTACCAAGATTGGTGATAAACTTACGGGGAGTTGGCATCAAAACAGCAAAGATTCACTACAAGTTTCACTCAAAATCGCACCGCATTGCTATACAAAATATAGAGAAAATCACCTTGCATTTAAGCAATCAAGGATTGAAAAAAGCATAGATAAAAAGCAGATTATATGGATGGAGGAGACACATAGCGATGTTGAGTATCCAAGAGTAAAATCTGATACTAATAAATATCAAAAACTCAACCAAAGGCTTGAAGAAGAGCAAAAAATGCTTGCTATAAATTATTTAAGATGCGCTAGTCCATATACTTATGGGAGCGGTATGGAAAGCTCTTCGAGCGTAGTAGAGTTTTTAAGTGATAATTTTATATCTATTAGTAGCTTTCAGAGTTATTATTGTGGTGGCGCGCATCCCGATTTTGGATCACACGGTAATTTGATTGCACTTAAAAGCGGTAAAAGGTATGAGATAGATGAGATTTTAGCTTTTGATGTTACGCCACCCAAATACACATGGGGAGATGGTGATGAAGCATTTAGTGCTCATGCAAAATACAGAAACGAGCATTTCGCCCCAATGATAAAAAAATTAGTTTTTCAATCTCAAGGATGGGATCTAAATGAGAAGTTTGATGCGGATGATTGTGATTATGCAGATGAGGAGGTGTGGGATTTTCCTTCATGGCATGCAACTAAGGAGGGTTTAGCTATTACACCTATTTTTGCTAGAGCTATGCGATGCTGTGAAGAGCCATTCGTTATTCCTTATAATTTGCTAGAAAAATATAAAAATCCAAATTTTCCTTATAGGCTAGAAAACATTGCAAGATAAAAAAATCAATATCAGTAAAAAACTTCTGCGCACGGCAGGCAAAACAAATGCAACCTATAAACTCATACAAGAGGGTGATAAAGTTTTAGTCGGGCTTAGCGGCGGTAAAGATTCGCTTACTTTGGTTCATCTTCTTAAGCATATAGAGCGCCATGCGCCTTTTAAATTTGCATTTGAAGCGTGCACGGTGAGCTATGGAATGCCGGGTGAGAATTATGATCTTTTGCATCAGCACTGCCTAGAGCATGAGATAACACATCATGTCTATGAGACAAATATTTTTGAGATATCAAACGATACTATTAGAGAAAATAGTTCATTTTGTAGCTATTTTTCACGGATGCGAAGAGGTGCACTCTATACCTATGCTGAACAAAACGGTTTTAACAAGATAGCGCTTGGCCACCATTTTGATGATGCCGTGGAGAGTTTCTTTATGAATATGTTCTATAACGGTTCTATAAGAAGCTTAGCACCCATATATAAAACAAAAAGAGGCGTTCATCTCATCCGTCCACTTATCCTTGCAAGAGAGTCACAGCTTCGTGCATTTGCCGATGACAATAATCTTCAAACAATCGGGGATGAAGCATGCCCTGCGATGATGAAAAATGTTAAAATGCCTCATGCAAGAGAGGCGACGAAAGAGTGGCTTAAAGAGATGGAGAGCAAACAAAAAAATATCTTTAAAATGATACAAGCATCTTTTGAGCATATCCATGATGATACTCTTTTAGATCCATCACGATGGCAAAGGGATGATGTATGAGTGTGGAGTCATTTTATCCTTCGCAGAGTGGTCGCCTAGATAAGGTGCTTTCAACACATATGGGTGCAAGTCGCAATCAGGTTGAAAAGCTCATAGAAAAAGAGCTTGTAAAAGTTAATGGCAAAATTATCACTAAAACAAGTCAAAAAGTATCTCAAAGTGATGCCATAGAGTACAAAATCGTTGAGCCTGAAGAGCGAAAAGATGTTACTGTGGATTTTGATGTCGCTATCATCTACGAAGATGAACATCTGCTTGTCATCAATAAGCCAAGCGGACTTGTCGTGCATCCTGCTCCAAGTGTAAAAGAGCCTACGCTGGTTGATTGGTTGATTCATAAAGGCATCTCGCTCTCAACGATTAGCGGAGAAGAGCGTCATGGGATAGTGCATAGGATTGACAAAGAGACTACGGGAGCTTTGGTTGTGGCTAAGACAAATGAGGCACACGAAGCTTTGAGTTTGCAGCTTGAAGATAAAAGTATGGGAAGATATTATATAGCTATCATTGATTATCCTTTAAAAGAGTCGATCACGCTTTCAGCCCCCATTGGCAGAAGTCCTTCAAATAGGCTCAAAATGGGTGTCGTAGAGGATGGCAAGAGCGCAAAGAGCTCTTTTGTAAAGATTAGGCAGAGCAGTAATCAGCAAGAGCTAATAGCAGCAAAACTGTTTACGGGAAGAACACATCAGATTAGGGTACATCTTGCCCATCTTGGGAGGCACATCTTAGGCGATACGCTCTATGGATATAGAGGTGCAGAGATGCCAAGAGTTTTTTTGCATGCAAGAGCGCTCTATTTTAGGCATCCCGCAAGTGGAGAGATGATGGAGTTTGAAGCACCGCTTTTTGAGGATATGCAGACATACATCCAAAAAGAGTTCGGTGAGGATGCATTTAAGATGATTGAAAAAGAGGCGATAAAAGAGGTCTTTAATGCCACATATTAGAGTAGAAGATATAGGTATTGATGTAGTAAAAAAAAGAGCAGAAAAGGGTGGCGGAATCATAAAATTTGTCGCAACTGCTTTAGAGAGGGATGAGGCACTTTTGGCAATCGAGCATAAGAATGAGCATTTTTTTCTCCTCTATAAAAAGGTGAAAAACGGGGCACTATTAAAGTACGATAAAACAACAAGACCACTCAATCTTACAACACTCAAGGAGTCCATAGAGCTTTGTGCTAAGGCTTTAGAGCTAGATGTTATCGAATCAAACATTGAAAATAAAAAAGAGAAACGCTCACCGCTTTTTGCCTCGGCGTACTATAAAAAAATCGAGGATTTTATCGACTTTGAAACATCTTTTAGTGAGGTGGCAGTTGAAGTTGGCTTTGGAAGCGGGCGGCATATCCTCTATCAGGCAAAAAACAATCCTCAAAAACTTTTTATAGGACTAGAGATACATACCCCATCGGCAAGTCAGCTTTTAAAGCAGATAGAGATACAAGGGTTAAAAAATATCTTTGTTGTTAACTATGATGCACGACTTTTTTTAGAGATACTCCCCTCAAATATTTGCACAAATATCTATGTGCATTTTCCGGTACCTTGGGATAAAAAACCGCATAGAAGAGTGATCGGTGAGGATTTTATAAACGAGAGCTTGCGTGTGCTTAAAAAAGAGGGTGCCTTGGAGCTTCGGACCGATAGTCAAAAATATTATGAGTATGCCTTTGAGGTTTTTAGTATGCCAAGCCGATGTAGATTTGAGGTTAAAAAAAATCATACTTTACCAATCGTGAGTAAATATGAAGCGAGATGGCTCCTTCAAGAGAAAAATATCTATGATCTTACACTTTTTTGCGATGAAGATTCAGAGGAAAAAAAGAGCATATACAGTTTTTCTTTTTGTGATTTAAGATATAATAAAAATATGATGCAAAATCTACCAAAAAAGCCCCAAGTTAGAGATGGTTATTTTTTTCATTTTGAGCGATATTATACGATAGCAGAAGATACATTTTTAGTGAGATGTGCTTTTGGAGATTTTGCCAAACCGGAACAGAAATATATTTTGATATCGGAAAAAGAGAGCACTTATTATCCTTATGAACCCATAGGCTCAAGTGCAAATATGTCAGCCCACAATGCTATGAAGGAGTTTTTAGATGGCGAACGTCATTCATGCTGAGAATTTAAGTCTCTCCTATGATGAAGGAAAAAAGAAGATAATCCAAAATGCAAAATTTTCCGTCAAAAGAGGAGAGTTTGTATTTATCACGGGAAGAAGCGGTAGCGGCAAGTCAACCCTTTTAAAATCTTTTTACGGCAATCTTCAACCAACAGATGGAAGTTTGATGGTGGGTGGATTGGAGATGAAAGCAATCCCGAGAAGAAAACTCCAAGAGCTTAGAACGCATATAGGCATTATTTTTCAAGACTATAAGCTTATCAATGAGTGGAATGTGGCAAAAAATGTTGTCTTACCGCTTATGATAGCAGGCTTCTCTCTTGATGTACAAAAGACACAAGCGCAAAGACTGTTGAAGCATGTGAAGCTTTCAGAACATGCCAACAGATTTCCTCTTGAGTTAAGTGGTGGAGAGCAACAACGTGTCGGTGTTGCTAGGGCTTTAGCTAAAACTCCGCTCATAATTTTAGCAGATGAGCCGACAGGAAACTTGGATGATTACTCATCGGGTGTTATATGGGATCTTTTGGAAAATGCATGCTCGCAACTTGAGACGACAGTACTTGTAGTGACCCACAAGATACCAACAGTTTTTTCACTACCGTATAGACATTTTACGATAGAAGACGGAGGTGTGTATGAAATACATTAAAGAGCACCTTATGTTTATATTGCCTATGATGGCGATACTTCTCGGGATTGATTTTTATCTGGTATTTGATCGTATGACAAGCAATTATGAAGCTGCATTAAGAGATGGATATTCGATGCTTGCAATCACAAAAAAAGAGATGAATACCCAGGAGTTTAAAAAACTCAATGCGGAGATATCTGAAAGTAGCAGGATAGATAAAAGTGAGATAATCAAGCAAATATCTTCAAATCAAAGCAAAGCGGATGTAGAAGATATCCTCAAGGCACTCCCTTATTTTTACACGCTTAAACTCGGGAAATATGTAGATATGGATTCGATAGAGAAGATAAAAAAATCTCTTTTAAAAAGTACTGATATTAAAAGGGTTGAGACATTTGGAGATAGCTATTATTCCAAATACAGGCTCTTTAGCTTTATCAAATTTACACTCAAAGTATTCATATTTTTTATGGTACTTGTGAGTCTCTTTTTAGTGATAAAACAGATGGAGATATGGGGCTATAAACATAGACAGAGGATACGGGTCATGGAGATATTCGGTGCGCCGCTGATGCTGAGAAGCGGTGTGCTTTTTAGGGTAGCTCTGAGCGATGCCTTCATAGCAACATTTTTAATTGTCCTCTTTTTCTCTTATCTGCGATTTCTATGGGCAGGCTCGAGTGGGGTCAACATCATGATCGAGCAAAAAGAGATGCTTTTTCAACTCAAAGACATTGCCATCCTCTTAACGAGTTCTGTTTTCATTGTTATTATTTCCGTTTTTAGTGTTGTCTTGGGGATTAAGGAGAACGAGGAGTGAGAGTTGTAATTTTTAGTCTCTTTATCTCAGGGGTACTTCTTTTTGGTGCCTCCACTACTCAAAAGATTGAGCAATCAAAACAAGAGTTACAAAAAAGCTCACTCAAAAACGAAAGATTAAACGATCATTTAGAAGATATTGCTAGAGATATTGCCAAGGCTGAAAAAGAGATTGATTTACTAGATCAAGAGATCTCAAAGCTCTCCCTGGAGTATCAAAAAACATCACAAGAGTCCGCAAGACTTAAAAGTGAGATTGAGCAGAGTAAAGTGAAAATGGCAGAGACTCAAAAGAGTATCGAGAAGAAGCGTGCTGATTTTATCGCACTTTTGGCTGAACAGTTTTCTATCTCATTTGCTATTGAGAGGATCGGTGAATCGAGTGTGGATTCCGTGATGCTTACAGAGATATACAAGGGATACAAAATACACAATCAAAAGGTTTTAGCCAAGCTTAACTCTGATATACGCCGCTTAGAAGCACAAAAGAAAAATCAGCTTAAAAACTTAGAACGCAACAAAGAGTCATTGGCGAAGATATTGAAAATGAAAGAGACTCTTATCGCAAAAAAAGATAAAAAAAATAACGCTTTAGCACTGCTAGAGAGGGATGAGCGTGCATATAAGAAACAGTTAGAAGATGCCGAAAAAGAGCAAAATTCACTTCGTGCGACACTCTCAAAACTTAACATCATACGCAATAAAGAGGTAGCAGAGGCAAAACGCCGAGAAGAGATGCGATTGGCAGCTATCAGATCAGAAGAAGAGAGAAAAAAGAGACTCAGAGAACAGCTAAGCAGTGCGAGAGAAAAAGGAGGGAATGTTGATCTTAGTTCTATAGAAGATTCACAACCGAGCAAAAAAGTAAGACAAGTCAACTCCTCTTATAAGCCCCATAAGATATATAATTATAGTGGCTCCAAGACAATCTCACCTATTGATAATGCAAGGATTGTCAAAAAATTTGGTACATATGTTGATCCTATCTATAAGATAAAAGTTTTTAACGAATCAATCACACTCAAAGCCCCTTCAAGAGATGTTAATGTCAAAAATGTACTACACGGCAAGGTAGTCTTTGCGGGTGAGAGTAGTATGTTAGGCAATGTCGTTGTTATTGCGCACGATAATAATATGCACACGATTTATGCCGGTCTCTCAAAGATCGCACCGACTATTAAGACCGGAGTTCGTATCAAAAAAGGCTATATCGTCGGTAAGGTTGCGAGCAAACTTATTTTTGAGGCAACAAAAGACTCTTTTCATATCGATCCGGCAAAATTGATCCGAGTTTAAACATTTTCAACACTCACTAAATGATATTTTGGTATAATCGCGATAAATATCAATGAGGTTGTATCGTGATAAAAAGAGTATTAGTCAAATTTTCCGGTGAAGCATTAGCCGGCGAGAATGGTTTTGGTATTGATACCCGAATTTTAAATTTCATTGCAAACGAGATCAAAGGTTTGGTTGATCATGGCGTAGAGGTTGGCATCGTTGTTGGCGGCGGCAATATCATTAGAGGTGTCAGTGCTGCAGCTGATGGTATCATCAAGAGAACAAGCGGTGATTATATGGGAATGCTTGCGACTGTTATTAACGGTGTTGCTATCCAGGAGGCACTTGAACATATAGGTTTAGAGGCAAGACTCCAATCAGCAATTGATATGCATGAGATTGGCGAATCCTTTATCGTTAGACGCGCCCGAAGACACTTGGAGAAAAAAAGAGTTGTCGTATTTGCCGGCGGAACAGGGAATCCATACTTTACTACCGATACAGCCGCAACATTGAGAGCGAGCGAGATAGAAGCTGAGATACTTATCAAGGCGACAAAGGTAGACGGCGTTTACGATAAAGATCCAAATAAATATAAGGATGCAAAAAAATTGAAATCACTCACATATGATCAAGCACTCAATGATCACATAAAAGTGATGGACGATACCGCTATAGCACTTGCCAAGGAGAATGGTTTGCCTATCGTGGTTTGTGATATGTTTCATGAGGGAAATCTTCTGAAAATTATAAATGGTGACAGAGATGTATGCTCTGTAGTCGAGTAAAATAAAAAGGAATACAATGCAAATAAGAATCGAACAAATAACAGCAAAAGCTTTAGAGAAGACAGATCAAGATAGATATCTTTTAGCAAGTGCGGTAGGGAAAAGAGCAGAAGAGTTAGCTAACGGTGCAAAGCCACTTTTGGATATCGATATAAGTAAATTAAAGTATGCCGATATAGCACTTAGAGAGATAGCTGAAGGAAAGATAGAGATCGAATATGAAGGGTAAAACCTTTGAAGGATTTTCTAGATAAAGTTAAAGATATAACTACTATCGAGGAGGCGGAGAATTTTTTATTATCTTGCCTCCCCTCGATATCCGATGCAACAAAGAAGGCATTGGAGCTCGCTAAAAAGGCTCATGCAGGACAAACAAGAGTCAGTGGTCTGCCTTATGTCATCCATCCAATCTTAGCAGCCTCTATAACAGCGCATATCAGTAGTGATGAGATTATGGTTCAAGCAGCACTTTTGCATGATGTTGTAGAAGATACTCTTTGCGAACTCAAAGATATAGAGGAAGCTTTCGGTAAAGATATAGCAAGACTTGTTGAAGGACTTACAAAAATTGTAGAGATAAGAGGCGAGGAGCTTGCTCCCTCAAATTCTGATGAGAGATTGATAAAATCTGCACTCTCATTTAGAAAGATGCTTATCGCTTCGATTAGTGATGTGAGGGTTCTTGTCATCAAGCTTTGTGACAGACTCCACAATATGCTCACGCTTGATGCTTTGCCTACTCAGAAACAAAAAAGGATAGCCGAGGAGACACTCGTCGTTTATGCTCCTATCGCTCATAGGCTAGGTATTTCTAGAGTCAAAAATGTACTTGAGGATTTGAGTTTTTTCTATATCTATCCTGATGATTATAAAGAGATAGATAAATACATCGAAACAAATAGACAGGGCTTACAGCTCAAACTCAATAGCATCATCTCAAAGATTAAAACCGTGCTTGCAAAAGATGGTATCAAAGCAGAGAGATATGAGATATTGGGTCGTGTAAAACATTACTATTCTATCTATCAAAAGATGCAGAGAAAAGGGATTAGCATAGATGAAGTTTTAGATCTATTGGCTGTAAGACTTATCTTGAAGAAGCCGCTTGATTGCTATAAAGCACTTGGTTCTATCCATCTCAATTTTACGCCGCTTATATCAAGATTTAAAGACTATATAGCTCTACCAAAAGAGAATGGATACCAGACGATCCATACGATGCTTTTTGATGAAGAGGGTATCGTTGAGGTTCAGATACGAACAGAAAAGATGCACCAATTTGCCGAGTATGGTGTGGCGGCGCACTGGAAATATAAAGGGGATATCAATCTCGTAAAACTTGAATGGCTTGAGGCGCTAAAATATCAAAGCGAATCAGTCGAAGAGTTTTATGAGCTTGCAAAGGGTGACCTCTTTAGTGAAGATATCTCCGTTTTTTCTCCAAAAGGTGATTACTATACCTTACCAAAAGATTCTGTGGCATTAGACTTTGCTTATATGGTGCATTCCCATCTCGGCGCAACAGCAACAGATGCACTTATCAATAAAGAGAAATCCTCACTTTTAACACCACTAAAAAACGGTGACATTATCAACATCATTAGAGGTCAAGAGGTGAGTCTGCACTGCTCGTGGATCAATGCCGTGAAGACTTCTCGTGCTAAAGAGGGGATAAAAAGTATTTGTAAGGCAAGGATCAAAGAGAGTGATCAGGCATCCGCATATCTTATCTTGGCAACTATCTTTGATGTATCGCTCAAAGATATCATTGAGATCGTCTCCTTGCTAGGATACAATGATACTGTCTATAGGGTAGCAACACAGCTTGATTCCCTTAAAGAGATATTGCCAAAGATTGCTTCACATATAGGGGCACGTGAGGTAAGTTTTTGGGAGATACTAAAAAAAGGGTATAAAAAACCCACGATAAAAAAGATAGATAACTTCAGTTTCTTTACAAACAAAAGCGTGAGTAATGTTGAGTTTGATTACTGTTGTCATCCAAAAGTAAATGACCAGATAGTTGCATTTATCGAAAAAGATACCGCAACTATCCATCATAAACTTTGTAAGAAAGCATATGAGAAGATGCACAACGGCGATGCGATGCTTTTTGTTACATGGAAAGCGCGCAAGCATTATCGTTATAGGCTTATCATAGGATTACAAAATCAACAAGGAGCCCTTGCAAGACTCCTTACAAAGCTCTCTAAAATGGAGCTCAATATAAATAGTATAGAGCTAAGTATCTATCAAATCGATCAAGCAGAGTATTGTCAGATAGAAGTAGAAAGTAAAGAGTCAAAAAAGAAAAATCTAGAAACAAAAATAAAAAAAGTATTTAATTTGATTGAAATTATAAGCCTAGATGATGCTTATAATGGATAATATAAAATTACAAAAAGGAGATGTGGTTTGATTGAAAATGCAATAAATGAGATCCAAAGAGGAGCAGCAGAGATCATCGATCTTGAATATATAAAAAAGCTTCTTAAGGGGTATTATGAAGAGGGGAAGCCATATACGGTAAAAGTAGGATTTGATCCTACGGGTGCCGATTTGCATCTTGGTCATACCGTCTTGCTACAAAAGCTCAAAACATTTCAAGAGCATGGTGCAATAGTGCAACTTATCATAGGGGATTTTACCGCAACCATCGGCGATCCGACAGGCAAGAGTGAAACAAGAAAGGTAATGAGTCCCGATGCCATCGCTGCAAATGCAAAAACATATCAAGAGCAGGCATTTTTGATTTTGGATCGTTCAAAAACGGAGATATACTACAACTCAAAATGGTTTGATAGGCTCGGTGCAGCAGGCATAGTGGGACTCAGTACACTCTTTAGTGTTGCAAGAATGCTTGAGCGTGATGATTTTGAAAAGCGTTATAAAAGCAATCAAAGTATATCGATATCCGAATTTTTATATCCACTCTTACAGGGCTATGATAGTGTTGAGCTTAAAAGTGATATAGAGCTTGGTGGAACAGATCAAAAATTTAATCTCCTTATGGGAAGACATCTCCAAAGAACTTATGAGGTGGGTAAAGAGCAAGCGGTAATAACAATGCCCATCTTAGAAGGGCTAGACGGAGTTGCCAAGATGAGTAAATCTTTGGGTAACTATATCGGTATCACAGAAGATGCTAACACTATTTATGCCAAAGTGCTCTCTATCTCTGATGAGCTTATGTGGCGTTATTATGAACTTTTAAGCACAAAGAGTTTAGCTGAGATTGCTTCTATGCAAAAAGAGGTTGCTGATGGAAGCTTGCATCCAAAAAGTGCAAAAGAGACACTTGCTCTTGAGCTGACGCAGAGATTTTATGATGAAGCAGCGGCACTTAAAGCTAAAGAGGAGTTTGACAATGTCTTCAAATCAAATCAAATCCCGAGTGATATAGAGGAATTTGTGATAGAAGGGTCTGTTTGGATATGTAAAGCGCTTGTAGATGCAAAGCTCGAATCATCTACTTCTCAAGCAAGACGAGATATAATCCAAGGAGCTGTTAAGCTGAACCAAAACAAGGTTGATGATGTTCAACTTCAGCTAGAAGTTGGTGAATATGTCATTCAAGTTGGAAAAAGAAAATTCGCAAAGATAGAGGTAAAATAGTGACATTCGCACCATTGAAAATAGGAAAATATATAATTGATATACCCATTATCCAAGGAGGAATGGGTGTCGGAATCAGTTGGGATAGACTAGCAGGAGCAGTTTCAAAAGAGGGCGCACTCGGAGTTATCAGTACGGTTGGAACAGGCATATATGAGGATAGAAAATATGCCAAAGATTTAGCAGCAGATAAAAGACCGGTTGATGCGATTAACTTCTATTCTGCAAAGGCGCTTGAGGCGATTTTTAAAAATGCTAGAAAAATATGTGGCGAGAAGCCTTTAGCTGTAAATGTGTTGTATGCTATCAATGATTATAAAAGGGTTGTTATCGATTCATGTAAAGCAGGAGCAAATATCGTTATAACAGGAGCAGGGCTTCCTTTGAGTTTGCCTGAGTGCGTGAAAGATTTTCCCGATGTTGCGATCGTGCCTATCGTCTCAACAGCTAAAGCCTTGAAGATATTGTGCAAAAGATGGCAAAAAAATCACAACAGACTCCCCGATGCCGTTATCGTGGAGGGGCCACTCAGTGGCGGGCATCAAGGTTTCAAATATGAAGAGTGCCTGCTTGAAGAGAACCAGCTTGAAAATCTTATCCAGCCCATAGTAGAAGAGGCAAAAGAGTGGGGTGATTTCCCGGTAATTGCTGCCGGAGGTATCTGGGATCATGAGGATATCAAAAGAATGTTTGATCTCGGTGCAAGCGGTGTGCAGATGGGGACAAGGTTTATAGGAACACATGAGTGTGATGCGAGTGATAATTTTAAACAGACGATTCTTGATGCGAAAGAAGAAGATATACAACTTTTCAAATCACCGGTCGGTTATCCCGCAAGAGGTGTTAAGACGAATTTACACAAAACAATCCAAGAGGGAACAGCACCAAAGGTAGCCTGTATCTCAAATTGTGTTGCCCCTTGCCATAGAGGAGAGGAAGCAAAAATTGTCGGATATTGTATCGCCGATAGACTTTGTGATGCGTATGATGGGGATCTTCAAAGGGGGCTCTTCTTTTCAGGCACAAATGGATATAAACTCAAAGAGATTATTAGCGTGAAAGAACTCCTTAAAAAACTTATATTTGGAGAAGACAAGTAAGTGAAATACCTTTTAAAGATATTTTTTATATTTGTTCTCTTTTTCTCTTTTGGATGTGCTAAAAATATCCTCAATGATATTAGAGTAGATAGAGATGCCGTTATATTGGACTTTAGGGATAAGGTAAACAGCGAAGATATCAAATCTTTTGCACTCACAAGTCCTGTGCGCTCTGTCTATGATATAAAAAATACCATGCTTAGAGACAGTAAATCGGGCGCTTCTTTGAAAAATAATTCCAAAATAAGATTTGCCCAATTTAAAAAAGATGTTGTAAGAGTTGTACTTTCCAATCCTAAGTCCGAAAGGATAGTGGGGTATATCTCACCACTCTCTCCAAAACAGTACATCATCCCGATTCCAAAAGCACTCGGATCATTTAACGGTGGCGTAGCTCTTGTTAAAAATAAGCCTGCTCCAAAAGCAACGATATCCGATATGATAAGAGGTGAAGTAATCGTTATCGATCCCGGTCACGGCGGAAAAGACCCCGGTGCTATGAGCCAAGGAAAAAAAGAGAAAGATATTGTTTTGGCTATCGCGAAAAGGCTTAAAGCAAAACTCAAAAAAGTCGGTTATACCGTCTATTTGACACGAGAGGATGATCGATTTTTAACCCTTGCGCAGAGAACAAAACTTGCCGATAAGAAAAATGCAAAGATATTTATCTCTATTCACGCCAATGCCGCTCCTAAAAAGAGTGTCAATGTCTTGCATGGCATAGAGACTTTCTTTTTGCAAAATACCCGCGATTCTAGAAGTCAAGGGGTTGCAGCCAGGGAGAATGCTTCCGTGTTGCAAGGCACAAATAAAACAAGCAAAGATGTGATACTCAGCAGTGTGCTCTCGGGCCCTAAGATACTACTTTCAAATAAGCTTGCTATCGATGTACAGAGCCATATGCTCGGAGCGCTATCTTCCCATTATAAGGTATATGATGGCGGTGTGAGACATGCGCCTTTTTGGGTACTTGTAGGAGCTAGCCGTCCTTCTATATTGGTCGAAGTGGGGTATATCACACATCCTACAGATCGCATCCGACTCTTTAATGCGCAATACCAAGATAAGGTCGCGCAAGGGATTGCCGATGGCGTGACGCAATACCTTATAAACAGAACAAAAGAGATCGACGATCTCTAGAGGTTATCTCCCATCAAGAGATGGGGATCTCATTTATAGAACATAATTATGCTCATATTCGACAGGAATAGCACCTTCTATGTAGGTATAAGTGTATGTTTCGTCTGCAATTCCATCTGCATTAATATCCCAACCTTTACTTAGTATATTGTTATTTTCATCATAAGTCCAAGTGGTTATTTGATCTGCATTCCCATCTCCATCACTATCCCACTCTTTATATGTCATATTGTTATTTTCATCATAAGTCCAAGTGGTTATTTGATCTGCATTTCCGTCCATATTGTCATCATGACTTTCTCTGAGCATATTGCCATTACTATCATAAGTGTAAGTGACTATTTGATCTGTAATTCCATCCATACCTATGTCATCATCCGCACTTATAAAATCCCAACTTTCGCTTAACATATTGTTATTTTCATCATAAGTGTAAATGTACATTTCATCTATATCGCCATCTCCATTAGTATCCCAGCCTTTGCTTGTCATATTGTTGTTTTCATCGTAAGTATAAGTATATATTTCATCCGCATTTTCATCCATATTGTTATCGCGACTTTCCCTGAGCATATTGCCATTACTATCATAAGTGTAAGTGATTATTTGATCTACATTTCCATCTCCATTATAATCATAACTTTCGCTGAGCATATTGTCATTACTATCATAAGTGTAAGTGTATATTCGATCTGCATTACCATCTCCATTGGTATCGCGACTTTCCCTGAGTATATTGTTGTGCTCATCGTAGGTGTAGGTGTATGATATGTCAATGCTTTCATCCCCGTTAAAATCATAATTTTTACTAAGCATATTTCCACTGTCATCATAGGTAAAATATTCAATGTAATATATCTCATCATCATCAAATACAAGATTGTCATTAGAATCATGCCATACGGATATTTCCGTTTCATATCCATTTGCATCATAAGAATGGTTTGCAAATTGATCTGAACGTTTTGGACTGTCATCATCATAGATTTCTGTTGCTAATAGATAGCCCTCATCTGCAACAGATGCTTCTTCGCTGGAGCCTCCACCTCCACCACCTGCAGCAGCTGCAAGACCGCCAAGAGCCAATGCGCCAAGCGCTATTTGGTATCCTGAGAGTCCACCGCTATCAGTTGCTGCTGCTTCATCACCGCTTTCTTCGCCTTGTGCTGTCTCCTCTTCTGTTGCTTCTACCTTTTTTGGTTTTTTTATATCCCCATCGATCTTCTCAGTTGGTTCTTTGCTTTTAACAACATCAACTTCTTTTTTTACTTTTGCCATTATTTTTCCCCTTATTTTTTTAATAAAACATTATAAACTGCTAAGTGTTCGTTAACTGTTTCATTTTATTTTTTTTGAATTTTTTTGAAGAATTGCTACAGAGATATATAATGCTTGATACGCAGAACAAAAGAGATCGACGACCTCTAGAGTATTTTATTTTTTAAAATAGAACATAATTATGCTCATATTCGACAGGAACTATACCTTTTGTGTAGGTGTAGGTGTGTGTTATCGCATCTTCTTTCTCGTAATTGTAATAAAAGATTTTTGTAAGCATATTGCCATTGTTATCATAAGTCATTATAGTAGTACGTTCAGACATCCTCACACCACTAAATTTTTCACTAAGCATATTGCCGGCACTATCATAAGTATAAGTAGTAACATCCTCAACCTTTCCATCAGCCGTAAAATCCTCACTCTTAGTTATCATATTGCCACTCTTATCATAGGTGTAAGTTTTGATACTATCAGCTTTATTGTCACCATTACTATCTTGGCTATAGGAGAGATTTTTGCCATTATTATCATAAATCCATATTTGGATAGAATCAGCCACCTTATCACCATTACTATCTTCTTTCCCGATACGCATATTGCCTTCATAGGCGTAAGTTGTAATTATATTACCTAGAGAGAAAGAAAGCACCTTTCCTTTACTATCATAAGTATAAGAGTAATCCATATCAGTCACTCCATCGGCATCAAAATCTTCACTATAAGAAAGCATGTTGCCATTATTATCATAAGTGTAAGTTTCGATACTATCAGCTATTTTATCAGCATTGCTATCATAGCTTTTGCTAAGCATATTGCCATTATTATCATAAGTGTAGGTTTCGATACTCTCAATCAATCCATTTGCTTTACTCCATGACTTAGAAAGTTTTTTGCCGTTCTTATCATGAGTATATCGTACCACCCGCCTGATCTCTTTGCCGCTAAGTGCAAGATCCCCATTAAGATCAACACCTATCACAGTCTTCGTTTCATTTCCATTGTCATCGTAGGTATGTATTACAATCTTTGTTTCGGTGCTATTTTTGTAGATTTCTTTGGTTAGGCGATACCCTTCTTTTGTGAGCGCTTGATTGCCATAACTGATTGTCATAAACCCCACCATTATAAATGTGCAAGACACAATCACTTTTTGTATTTTTAACATCTTAAATTTCCTTATAAAATAACTACTGTTCGACCCCATTGACATACTTAGTTTCTCTGACTACATTACCTTTTTCATCATACTCTTTTTGTATTCCATCTATTTTACCATTTACATAAGGTGTTTCCTGCCAAATCTTACCGCCTTGAAAATAAGCTTTTTCGATCCCGTTTTCGACCCCGTTTTCATACGGTGTTTCTCTTTGTACTTCACCGTTATGATAATCTTTAAGAATGCCTTGTCTGTTGCCATTGACATACTCTGTTGTTGTGCGGATTTGACCCGTTTGATAATACTCTTCTACTGTACCGTTTATATTGCCATTTTCAAATGGAGTTATAGTTCTTATCGCTCCATCTTCCCAATACCATTTTGCAATACCGTGCGGCTTGCCGTCTACATAGGGAGTTACTTCTTTCTGCTCACCTCTAAATACTGTTTTGTATTCAACATTATCACCAAGTATGATTCCTGTAAATAATGCCATTATAATGATTGCTTTATTCATCATTGAGCCCATTTTTACCCCTTTTCATTTGAATAAAACATTATAAACCCTAAAGTGTTCTTTAACTGTTTCATTTTATTTTTTGTTAAATTTTTTGATATGCAATTTGGTATTTTTCATACAAAAGTGTATTTTTTGCGATAAGATTATCGTATCTTGGCAGAACACTCTATCTTGCCCGTCCAAATGTATGGTATCTCTTTCCCATCAAAAAGTTGTTTGCTCACTCCATCAAGTGTGTCTTTACCGCCTTCCCATTTTGTTATTTTATTTTTATAAACCCATTGAAGCTCTATCGGTTTGCCTTGGTACCGGGGCTCGATAAATTCTATTTTTTGCGTAAAGGTCTTGCTTTTATTGACATCGATAAGATGAAAATCCGACTCTTCAACACTTATACCGTTTGGATGTGGCTCTTCGGAAAATAGCTCAATGTTACCATCGCTATATGTAACATATAACATACTTTGAAAAGTATTGAAGATAGGATTTTCTATAAAGTAAATACGCAATGGTTCGTTTGAAACATTTTCAAATGTTACATTTGCTTCAAGAGTATGATTGTCCAATTTAATGAGACTTACAGAGGTCTTTAGTGTATCTTCTTGTGCAAATATACATAAAACAAATCCCATAAAAATAAATAGTATTTTTTTCATAGCAGCAACCTTTTTTTGAATTTAAAATTTGGATTTATTTTCATCAACCATCTCTTCAAATATAAGATCTTTGAAGTTTATCCATGTTGTATGAGTTTTATCTTGATCTTCATACATAATTTTTACCAAGAATGCACCCTTAAAACCCACAAAGTCTAATACTTTTTTGATTTTTTTCTCTTTGCTTATGCTCTGTTGTGACTCTTGGATATACCAATCATCATACATAAAAACTTGCTCGCTCTTTATGTGCACACTCTTGATGGTATAGTTTGTTTTGGCATCATTTTCCTTTTCATTTGTCCAATGACTCTCCCCTTGCATAAACAAGAAAGGCCTGCCATCGAGATCTATCCGGTAATATTTATGGCTAACGCCTCCATCGTGCTTTATGTGGGAGGAAAAAATATTTACTTTTGGATGTTTTTGTATCATGGAGGCATCTCGCACATATCTAAAAAAACTATCTCGTTTAGGATCATAAAAATAATAATCCCTCAAAACATCAGGATTTGCATTTGTATCACTAAGTGCTATACCTATGTCTTGATATCCGTCAAAATTTAAATCATCAAAATCAATGTTTTCAGCAAAAAAATTACTACCGTCAATTATTTCCTTTGAGATATTTGGAAGTATATATTTTTTTCCGTTCCATTGGATATATACCTCTTTTTGAGTCAAATCAAGATATATAGTTGCTTTTTGTGATTTTATAAAGTCAAATTCACGGGTAATATTGTGATTTTTTTGCGATGGGTAGAGACTGTTCTTTGTCTCTCCGGATAACGGTATCAGCAGAAAGCCAACGCATAACCCTAGATGCAAAAAAGTTGGCTTTCCCATTTATCTCTCCACTTCCTAGACGTTAAATCTCTTTAGGCGATGTTTCGTCATTGGCTTGTAGCTCTTTCTTCTTTCCAAATTTTGCGATGCTTATAGCGATGATCACACCTCCGGCTAAAATACCGAGTGACAATAACGGTCTAGAACTGAGCCATGCTAATGCTATAACAAATGAGCCAAGAACTAGTGTCAATATACCGGCAATGATACCCGTCACACCACCAACTAATGAACCCAAGAATGGTATAACTTTTGCCAATGTAGATAGGATGCTCATCATCATAGAAAATCCAACAAACATCAACATGAGTCCAACCCCTCTGAGTATCCATGTCAATATAGCATTAGATTCGAGTTCGCTATCGAAAATACTTTCTGCTGTAACTTTACCGTTTCGAACGAAGATAAATTTTTTACCGTTTTTAGTTGTATAGTAAGTCAGTGTTTCGCCTTGTATTTTGGCAGCAAAACTATAGATGCCGCTAGAAGCTACTTTGTATGATATTTTCATATCTCCAATCTGTGGTTTTTGAGCATCTTTTCCTATATAAAGAAAATTTTGATGATTTGTCATATTTAGATCTGATGTCGGGTGTAATCCTACATAATCTTCCGATGCACTTATATGGTCTATAACCGTTTTATCCAAATAAAAATCTCCCATTTTCGCATCAGTTATAAATGTTTCGTTTCTGTAGAGCATTTTTGGATTTTGATGTCCTTGTGGATGTCTAAAGGCATCAGAGTTTATCTCAGACGAAGACCACTCTTTAACATAATCATATGTGGTCACAGTCTCCGTGCCACCCCCTAACTTATCTTCACTTTTACTACTTTTATTTTCTCTCCATTGATACATTGCAACTATTCGCTTGAGTTTTAATCCATCATAATTGATACCAAAAGTGCTATCAACAAGACCATTAAGAGGTTTGACTTCTCCTTGAACAAGTGCCGCTTGTCCTTCATATTTCGTAGCATATTTTGTATCTGAAAGCGTGATAATCTTTGCTTTCATCTCGTTGAGTGCAGTTGATTGCTCAACGCTTCTGCCTTCATTCCACCATAGTAATACAATGGAGCCTATTAAAAGAATAAATCCAAAGAAAATCCCTTTTAAAGAATTGCCGATATTTTGTCCGTATCCCGTATAACTTTTTTCTGTAAAATGATCCATCGCTCCACTCTCTTAATTTAAATTATTGTCTCTAATTATACACTGAAAAATGTTCTTAAACTGTTTCATTTTGTATTTCTGAGTTGTTCTCTTAAATCTTTGGTTCTACTTTGCACCATTTGAAACTCATCCGCATAACACAAAGCTCTATCTGAACCACATAGAGCGTTTTCTATATTTTGATCCCATTTTTTTCCCACATCTTTTTCAAATGCCTCTTGTTCTTTTTGCAATTTTTCCCTCTCTTTGGGCTTGAGCAGTTCATAAAGCAATCTATAGATATATTCCATGTCGGATCTCTCTTTCAAAATATTTGATTGGGCTAAAATATTAAAGCATACATGATGGTTGCATTTGCTCTTTTTATTTAAGATTTTTATTCTTTTTTCTGTTTTATCACTTATGCAAGAGGTGTTATTTTTACATGTTTCTCTATTTTTTATAAATTTTCTTTGCTCTTTATTGAGAGCTTTTTTTATCGTTTCTATCTCTGCTTCATCGTAAATCGGATAACCAAATTTGTAACCATTGATAACATAATCATAACTCGCCCTCATAGCATCATCCAGTAAGCTCAAACTTTTATCAGAACATATAGTTTGTTCGGTAGGCGTTGATGCTTTTTTGCAATCAAATCCTGCTGAACTTAAAAAAGTTATAAAAAATATAGCCGATAGTATCGATAATTTTATCTTTTGATTCATCATCATCTCCCCTATAAAATCATTTAAATGACTTTATAGGACGATATGCTTGTTTGACTGGCACGATATTTGGACGAGATTTTATCAAATCAACAAAACTCATTGCATAGTCATAATAAGTATCTGTTTTATCTTTTATAGTCGCAAATTTTTCATATCCATCTTTTCCATCTGCTATATAAGAATTGGTAACGACTATATACTTTTTATCAAAATCCATAGGCTCAAATTTATCTATAGTTTTATTGAGCACTTCAACATTTGATACTCTATTTCCTTTTGATTGTTTGCTATCCACATCATATCTTATGCCATATCCATATACAAAAGCTCCGCTTGATGATTTATCAAACGTAGAACTAAAAGCATCTTCTAAAAGTTCTTTTACCTCTTTCCCACTCATGTTAAACTCTATCAATGTATTTGAAAATGGCAATAGTTTATAAATATCTTCGATAGTGATATTACCAGATTTTAAACCACTTCTAACGCCGCCCGCATTTTGTATAGCAAATGATGCTTTTTTACTTTTCATATAAAACGATTTTGCGATAAGCGGCGCTATTTCACTACCGTATTTTAAAGAACATACGCCATCACTCTTATCTAGAGGTATCCTATTGTGTCCTATATACTCTTTGTTAAATCCAACTATCTCTTTTTGTTTTTTATCCAACTTACTTTTATATCCTTTGATTATCTCCAAAGCTTTTTTATCTTCATCGACCAATTGTAATTGTGGGTTTGATTTTATAGCATTGAGTAGATTTTTATTTTTTGTATTGCTATCGACGAGGAGTATTGGCTCCCCAGAACATTTTGTTACATCTCCATACTCATTAAATTCTACATCTAAAGAGCCGACAAGATATGAATATTGCCATGCTTGGGCTATACAAACTTTCTTATTGTCTTTTGATTTAACTATTGTTGGATAATCATTAGTAGTGCTTTTTAAGCCAACCATATCAAAATCCCCCATCAATGTATGTGAATCCCCTCCGATGATAACATCAACTCCTTCTATCTGAGAAGCGAGTTTTATATCATTTTCAAATCCAAAATGACTCAGCACTATAAACTTGTTTATACCTCTAGCTTTTAACTCTTTTATGTGTTTATTTACACTCTCTATCTCATCTAAAAATTCTACATCATTACTTGGTCTTGATGAGTATTTTGTTTTATAAGCGACATCTATACCTATTATTGCGATTTTTTGATTGCCTCTTGTGATAATTTTATATGGCTTTAAATCATTATAAAGAGGTGATTTTTGATTTGCTTTTATATTTGAAGCAAGTATTGATGTATCTAATGATTTGAGAAATTTATGCAACTCCTCATCTCCATCATCAAACTCGTGATTACCAAGCTCAAATGCATCCCATGCGATTAGGTTCATCACCTTGGCATCAACTTCACCTTTAAAAATCGTATAATACATGGTCCCTTGAAGCGCGTCTCCTGCATGCAGGGTTATCGGATTGACGCTATTGCTTTGAAGTTCTTTTATCTTCGATACTACCCTCGCAAATCCGCCTATATCTACATTTACTGCTTTATTGTTTATCTTGAGAGACATTTCTTCACCATCTATATGTGAATGGTGGTCATTGATATGAATTATCGTTGTTTTAAATGGTTTAGATGCAGGCAAATCTTTTGTAGTACACCCTGTAAAAATAGCAACACACAATATCAAACTAATCCTATTTATCATTTTCAAAATATCTCCTTCAGTACTTTTGTTTTTTTAATAAACATTATAATCCGTTAAGTGTTCTAAAAGTGTTCCCGTTATAGTTTTTGTTGAATTTGGCTATAATTTTTTCAATTAATCTAGATCGGGCGTATAGATGATAAGCAGTTTTAAAAGATTTATTGAGATAAATAGCTTTGAGAAAGTATTGGTATATGGATTTTATACGACATTTATCTTTGTAAATCTTTTAGCTATGATTGTAGATTTTTCACATCAAAATTATACCGCCGGATATATTGAGACATTTATCGTAATAATATCTCTCACTATTTTTTTGTTCACTTATAAAACACAAAATTTAAACATCGGATTTTATGGTGTTTGGGTAGGTCCACTAGAAATTTATCTACTTATAATATTTAGTGATTTTGTTTATTGGAACTTCTATTTTTCTATATTGCTTCCATTGGCTTTTTATACTCTTTTTCCATTTAAAGCAGCATTCATTCAAACCGCCATACACTTTTCTATCATTATTATTCTGCTTCTTATTGGTTATATGGATCCAAACAATGAATTTGTACACAATATAGATGCAATGTCAGCTTTCATCATCTCTATGATTTTTATGGTGGCATTTGGTGTTTTTTATTATGCCAATCTTGAAAACTCTTACAATAAGCTCTTGAAATCAAATAAAGAGAAGGAGCTATTGTTAAAAGAGGTGCACCATAGGGTAAAAAATAACCTCAATGTTTTAGCCTCAATTCTAGGATTGCAGGCACTCAAAGAAGAGAAGCATACAAAAGATATACTCATCAATAATAAACTCAAGATAGAATCTATGTCTATGGCGCACGAGATGCTCTATAGGCACGAGGATTACTCAAGTATAAGCTTCAATCAGTATGCAAAGACTCTTTTTCTGCACATTTGTGAGCTTTTTGATCAAGAAGATGCCAAGATAGAGATACTTTCCCAAGATGTAAAATTTCCTCTTGAGATGATGTTAAAGATAGGATTGATTCTCAATGAGATGGTTACCAATTCATTAAAATATGCAAAATATCAAGATAAACTTATAGTGAAATTTTCTTGCAAGAAAGATGATAAATTTTATAAATTTGAATTTAGCGATAACGGAGAAGATACAATTGATACAGACAAGATTACATACTCAAAAGGGATTGGCATGAAACTTATAGAGCTGATAACAAAAGAGTTTGATGGGGCACTTGATATCTCTTGCGATTATGGTTTGAAGTATAAATTTACTTTTAAAGAAAGGGGAGAGCTGTGAATAGTATTGTAATCGTAGAAGATGAACTTATAGCGGCTGAGTACCTCAAAGATATCCTTGAAAATGCCGGATATGATGTGCGTGCTATCATAGATAACGGCAAGGATGCGCTTAAAAAGATACCGCCTATCAATCCTGAGATTGTTCTCATGGATATCATGCTTAAAGATAATATCAGTGGGAGTGAAGTAGCCTTAAAATTAAAAACACTATCTCCCAAGTCTGCCATCATATTTCTAACAGCATATACAGATAATGAGATGATAGATTATGCGATTGACTCAAATTGTTACGGCTACATCGTAAAACCCTATAATGAAAAAGAGATACTTGCCAACATCAAGATAGCATTAGCAAAGAAAACAGACGATAATCACGATAAAAAAATAGATATAACGCGTTGTCAACTGACAAGAAATATCTATTTTGATATGCAACTCAAAAGACTCATAAAGGATGAAAAGGAGGTTGGATTAAATACAAAACAGATTTTATTACTCGACCTGCTTTGCAAAACACCCGAGAGAACGATAAAGAGTGACATCTTATGCTTGGCCCTTTGGGGAGAAGCGGTTAATCCGATAACCCTGCGTACATTTATCTACCGGTTGAAAAAAATAATAGGAAAAGATATCATCCAAAATACCAATAGATTAGGATATATGATTAGGCTGTATAAAGAAAAAGATTGAGATCCCGAACAAAAGTTCAGGATAGGGAATTATTTGTAGTTTTTGATCGCTTTTTCTACGATTTTTGCAGCAGAAGCTTTATCTTCAAAACCTGCTACTTTCACCCATTTATTTGGTTCTAGCATCTTGTATGTTTCAAAAAAGTTCTTGATTCTGTTGAGTTTGTGCGGTGCGATATCATCTATATCGTTGATATTTGCATAGCTTGGATCAATCTTATTTGTAGGGACTGCAAGTAGTTTCTCATCGCCACCACTCTCATCTTCTGTGAGCAATACACCGACAAGTCTACATTTGATAACCGAGCCTGCTTGAAGTGTATAATCACACAATACAAGCACATCAGCAGGGTCACCGTCATCAGAGAGTGTATTTGGGATAAAACCGTAGTTTGCAGGGTAGTGCATAGCAGAGTAGAGAACTCTATCAACTTCAACTGCACCTGAGTCTTTATCTATTTCATATTTGATATTTGAGTTTAATGGTACTTCTATTACGACCTTTATCTCGTCAGGAGATGTTCCATGGCCAATCTTTTCTATATTCATACTAGAAGGCTCCTCTATTAAATTTGCGCAATATTAGCATAAAATAGATAAAGAGTTGTTGTATCTTCTATGCCTCTTCATCGCGAAGAGAATAGATAATATTTTTTTTATCAAGATGCACGATAAACTTATCAAATGTATCTTTAGCGCTCTGTTCATTTTCCGATGACACAGAGAGTACGGCACGCGGTCCGTCACTATAGATTTTTGGCAGGGAAGAGCACTCAACATCACTCGGTACCTGCTTCATAATCTCTATAAATTCACTCTCTTTGCAGAGTGCCGTGAGCGAGTATCTAAAGGTTTTTTTCGGCTCTTTGATGAGCGAAGCAACTATCTTTTTGCTCATAGGATGACTCATTTCCGGAAAGCCGGGCATAAAGAAGAAACGGTTATCCAGAGAGAATGCCGGCATCCCGTTAAATGGATTGTCTATGATGTCACTGTTTTTAGGGAGATATGCCATGTTGATAGCATGCGGATAGGCTTTTTCGCCCAATTTACCTTCTATAATCTCTTTTGCTTTTTCGTGCTCGTGGAGATTGCCGTCTCGAAGTGCGATTGCCGCGCACTCCCTTGTAAGATCATCGGGAGTTGATCCGATACCGCCAAAAGAGAGCAATACAGCATCTTTCATGGATGCAACAAGGCTTATAGTATTGATGATAAGTTCACTCTTATCGGTGATAAAAAAGACACCCTCTAAGCTATAACCGTAGTTTGCTAGCTCTTTTTTGAGAAAAGGGAGATGTTTGTCCTCTCTTCTGTCATTGAGTATCTCTGTGCCGATTATAAGAGCAAAGAAGCGCATACTACTCTTCTATATAGTTTTTGAGTTTTCTTCCGACTTTTGGATGCTTGAGTTTTTTGATAGCAGAAGACTCTATCTGTCTGACTCTCTCACGCGTTACATTCAGCTCTTTGCCTATCTCTTCGAGTGTTCTATCACTCTCGTCATCGAGTAAGCCAAAACGCATTCTTATGACGGCTTTTTCTCTTTCGTTGAGTTGATCAAGGACATCGTCTATCTGATTGTTGAGATCATCTCTTAGGACAGATTCTGTAGGGCTTATGGTATTTTTATCTTCGATAAAGTCACCAAATCTTCCATCATCTTCATCACCGACAGGAGTCTCAAGACTCACAGGCTCTTTTGTTATCTTGATAACATTTTTGACCTTATCAACAGAGAGTCCAACTTCTTGCGCTATAGTGTCAAGATCAGGCTCGCTTCCCGTCTCTTGAAGATGCTTTCTGATGATTTTGTTGATTCTATTGATCGTTTCTATCATATGGATAGGGATTCTGATAGTTCTTGCTTGATCGGCGATAGCTCTACTGATTGCTTGTCTGATCCACCAAGTAGCATAAGTCGAAAATTTATACCCTTTTTCGTACTCAAACTTATCAACAGCTTTCATAAGCCCGATGTTTCCTTCTTGGATAAGATCCAAGAAAGGCAAGCCTCTGTTGGTATATCTTTTAGCTATAGAGACGACAAGTCTAAGGTTACTTTTTGCCATTCTTGTTTTGGCGCGTTCACTCTTCTCTTTCCCTTGTCTTATCTGATTGAGTATCTCTGAGAGTTTCTCAGGCGTAAGATCAAACCCGCCCTTACTTGCTTCTCTTGTTTCAAAAAGTTTTTTGATCTCCATATAGGTACTCACCATTGTCGTTTCAGGAACGGCAGAAGCGATACCGTCTTTATCCATGTTGATGATATTTTTGAGTATCTTTTGGTGATTTTTGATCAAAGTCTCATTGAAAAGTGGAAGTTTATATTCCAATCTGCTCAACTCTTTTTCAAAACTATCATCACTTGTCAGTGCTGTTTCCATCGCTTTTACAAGTTCATTGATGAGTTTACTTGTCGGCCCAAGTTCTATGAGAGCTTTTTTGAGCGTCTCTTTTCTTTGTGCCACTTTGAGACGCTCATAAAAGAGTTTATCAGAATCTTCATCCTCGATATCACAAATTTTAAGAAGTTCATTTCTTGCTTTTTCCCAATCTTTTTTTGCTTTTTCAAGATTGTTAAAACTTGTAACTACTTGCATGACTCTCTTGTCATCTTTTACTTCAACAACGGTATCATTCTCTTCATCGTCATTTTCATTGTCGCTATCATCATCGTCATTTTCATTGTCGCTCTCTTCGTCGCCGGTATCTTCAAAGTTTTTAAAGAGCTCTTTTACGCGTCTTTCTCTATTGAGAAGCGGTTCTTTGTAGTTGAGAATGTATTGGATAAGGTACGGTACAGAGCAGATAGCATCCAAGATGATGTCTTCGCCTTCTTCTATCTGGATACTAAGGTCAACCTCTTCATCTTTTGTAAGGAGTGGAATTTTGCCCATCTCTCTAAGATACATCCTTACAGGACTATCACTTCGGCTCCACTCTAAAAGCTCTTTCTCTTTTGCGAGGTCAAACTCATCCTCGTTGTTATCATCTATAAGTTTTTTTCTGTCACTCTCTCTTTTTGCTCTTCTTTTATCCGTGATATATTGTGCATACTCTGAAGCGCTGACTATCTGTTTTTTATTGTCAGTAGCAAGTTTTTTAATCTTTTTTGCTTGCGCCTGCGTGACAGGTTTTGTAAACTCTTTTGCAATATTTTCGAATGTAAGTACATCACCTTTTTTCTTAGATTTGATCAGACCTTCTATTTGGGTCATACTGTCTTTTTGAGGCATATGAGTGATTTCCTTGGTAAGATTTTGCAGTGTTTTTATAAAGAGGGTATTATACCGAAATTTTCTAATCAAAACAATTAAAAAAGAGGCTTTTTGGGTAAAATTAGGTATAATCGCCAAAAATTAGTCAAAAGGAATAAGCGTGCAAGGAAAGGTTTGGAAATTTGGAGATAATGTAGATACAGATCTCATTATAGCTGCAAGATATCTCAACTCAAGTGATCCCGAACATCTCGCAAAATATGTCATGGAAGATGCAGATCCTGATTTTGTAAAAAAGATGAAGAGGGGCGATATCATCGTTGCCGGTGAAAATTTTGGATGTGGGAGTAGTCGTGAACACGCACCCATCGCACTCAAAGCAGCCGGCATTAGTGCTATTGTAGCGCCGACCTTTGCGCGGATATTTTATAGAAATGCTTTCAATATGGGATTGCCGATATTTGAGTTAAAAGAGGCAAGCGAGATAGAAGAGGGTGATACAATCAAGATAGATATGAGCAGTGGAGAAATCATCAATCTTACTCAAGATAAAGTCTATAAGTTTAACCCTATTCCTGAATTTATGCAAAGCCTTGTTGATGCTGGCGGGCTTATCGAATTTGCCAAAAAAGAGTTGGGGGCAAAAGCGTGAGTAAAAATTATAATATCGGTGTTATAAAAGGGGATGGTATCGGTCCTGAGATAGTTGACGAAGCGATAAAAGTACTCGACAAAGTCGGTCAAGTTTTTGATATCAATTTTGAGTACAAAAGAATGCTCTTAGGCGGAGAGGCTATCGATGCAACGGGTGTTCCGCTTCCTATAGAGACAAAAGAGAGTGCAATGCTCTGCGATGCCGTTCTTTTTGGAGCAATCGGCGGCCCTAAGTGGGATACATTAGAGCGACATCTAAGACCTGAGAGCGGACTTTTGGGACTCAGAGCGCATATGGGTACATTTGCTAACTTGCGTCCCGCTATGGTTTATGATGAGCTTGTTGATGCCTCGACATTGAAGTCGGAGGTTCTTAAGGGCGTAGATATCATGGTTGTTAGAGAGCTTACAGGCGGTATCTATTTTGGACAACCAAGAGAGCAGCTTGAAGATAAAGCATACAATACGATGATCTATACAAAAGAAGAGGTTGAGCGGATTGCTCATATCGCTTTTGAGATCGCTATGAAGCGAGATAAAAGAGTCTGTTCTGTCGATAAGGCAAATGTCTTGGAGGTGAGTCAATTTTGGCGTGATATCGTCATCGATATCGCAAAAGAGTACCCCGAAGTTGAACTCTCTCATATGTATGTTGATAATGCGGCTATGCAGCTTATCCGCAATCCAAAACAGTTTGATGTGATACTTACAGGCAATATATTCGGTGATATTCTCTCCGATGCTGCGAGTATGCTTAGTGGTTCTATCGGGCTCCTTCCGAGTGCCAGTATCGGAGCAAAAGTGGGACTCTTTGAGCCGATTCATGGTTCAGCTCCTGATATCGCAGGTCAAAATATCGCCAATCCGCTTGCAACCATCTCGAGTGCTTCTATGATGTTGCGGTATTCACTCGGCGAGAGTAAAGCGGCCGATATGATTGATGCGGCTATCAAAACGAGTCTCAAAGAGGGGTATCGTACCGGAGATATCAGTGCTTATGGCGCAAAAGAGGTCTGTTCGTGTTCACGAATGGGAGATGTCATCGCATCTTATATAAAGGATTGATATATGAGTGAAAGCAAGCATGCAAGAGTTTTGATCGATTGCCCCGATGAGAAAGGATTGGTTTATAAGATATCGAAAGTCTTTTTTGATAACCTTTTAAACATCGAGAGCAATAGAGAGTTTGTTGACCCTGATAACAAAAGATTCTTTATGCGTAGTGTTGTAGCGGGGGATTTTGATATCCAAGAGCTTCAAGAGAAGATAAGTGCTATTTTGCCACTCAATTCAAATATAAAAGTGATAGAGCCCGCCGCAAAAAAGATCGTTATCTTTGCCACAAAAGAGTCGCATGCACTTGGTGATATCCTCATCAAAGAAGCCGATGGCGAGCTTGACGCGCAGATCGTTGCCGTTATTTCAAATCATGATAATCTCGAGCGATTAGTTCGAAGATTTGATGTGCCTTATTATTGTGTGAGTGCCGAGGGGCTTGAGCGCGAAGAGCATGAGAAGATGGTGCATAATGTGCTCAGTGATCTTGAGTTTGACTATATCGTTTTGGCCAAATATATGCGTATCCTCACTGCCTCATTTGTCAACAACTATAGAGGAAAAATCATCAACATCCATCACTCCTTCTTGCCTGCCTTTGTCGGCGCAAATCCCTACAAGCAAGCTTATGAACGAGGGGTGAAGATCATAGGAGCAACTGCACATTTTGTAACCGATGATCTCGATGAAGGACCGATCATTGCTCAAGATGTCATCCCTGTAAATCACCGATTTAATTGGCGTGATATGCAACGTGCTGGAAAAGATGTGGAGAAGATTGTTCTTTCTCGCGCACTCGCAATTGTACTTAACGATAGAGTTTTCATCAACGGTAACAAAACGATAGTTTTTTAATGTTCAATATCGTTTTAGTCAATCCGCAGATTCCACCCAACACGGGAACCATCGGAAGGCTCTGCGTTAATATCGGAGCGACATTGCATCTCATCGAACCTTTAGGGTTTTCTATTGAGGATAAAGAGGTAAAAAGAGCAGGGCTAGACTATTGGCATAAGCTTGATCTAAAACTCTATAAGAGCCTTGATGATTTTTTTGAGGTGCATAAGGGCAGAGACAATTTTCACTTTGCAACGACAAAGAGCGATCAGCTCTATTTTGATGCCTCTTTCGCGCCCGGAGATTTTCTCTTTTTTGGCTCCGAAGTGAGTGGCATCGATGAGAGTCTGCTTGATGCCTATAAGCAAAAGTGCATCACGATCCCGATGGGCAAAGAGGGACGCAGTCTCAATCTAGCACTCAGTGTTGGGATCGTCACTTATGAGGCAATCAGACAAAATTTTGAAAGTTTTAAGGAGTAGTATGTTGGATATTTTATATATAATCGCGGCATTTTTGTTTGCTTTTATCACATTTGTTATCGTCAGAAATTACTATAGTAATAAGTTTGATGAAAAAGGACGGCGCAAAGATATGCTTGATAGCTACGAGGATAAAGACTAAACGCGCCATTAGTAAAGATTTGATAAAATCTTTTCATCTTTCTTTAGGGATCTAAATTTATGAAAAAACCGCTACTTATAGAAGTTGGAGTTGAAGAACTTCCGGCAATTCCACTGCTTAAAAATCTAAAAGAGATCGAGCAATCTTGGAAAAATATACTTCAAAAATACTCTTTAGAGTCTGATTTTCACTTCTACTATACTCCTAGACGGTTAGTTTTGATCCACGATGCCATGCCGCTTAAACAAGCAGATGCAGAGATTGAGCTTTTTGGTCCCCCCGTAACTATAGCCGTAAAAGAGGGTGTTCCAACACAAGCCGGGGCAGGTTTTGCTACCAAGTGCGGCGTTGACTTCGATCAACTCTCCACAATTGTCGATAGAGGCAAAGAGGTACTTTACTACAAGAGTAAAAAAGAGGGGATTGATACTGTTTTATTGTTAGAAGATATGATAAAAGAGTGGTTAGGCTCTATGGCATTTGGGAAAATGATGCGATGGAGTGATAGGAGCGATGAGTTTATAAGACCGATACGGTGGCTTCAAGTGAGACTCGATGATGCAGTTGTGAATGCTGAACTCTTTGGAGTGAAAAGTAGTGATTTTACCTATGTGCATAGAATGCAAAGTTTTGAAAAACAAGAGGTTCTAAAAACAAGTGATTTTGAGGATATACTCAAAAGCGGAAATGTATTGCTTGATCCAAAGTGCAGAAGAGAGCTTATCCTCAAAGAGTTTGATGCCCTTCAAAAAGAGAACGGTATCACTATAGAGATAGATGAAGATTTGCTTGAAGAGGTTGTAGCAATCACTGAAAATCCAAAAGCGCTTTTAGGTAGTTTTGACCTCTCTTTTCTTGAGCTTCCACCGGAGGTTATCATAACTTCGATGAAAGAAAATCAAAGATATTTTCCCGTATTTCAAGAGGGAAAACTTTCCAATAAATTTGTAGTAGTAAGCAATGCTTTAACGGATGATTATAGCAAGGTTATCTCTGGTAATGAGAGGGTTTTAAAGCCTCGTCTTAGTGATGCTATGTTCTTCTATAAAAATGACCTAAAAAGAGGACTTAAAACTGATGGGCTTGAGCTTGTGCAGTTTATGGATGGACTCGGAACGGTAGCAGATAAGATAGAAAGAGAAGAGAAAATCGCACTCAATTTGGCAAACAAATTCGGTGTTGACGGTAAAAAGATAAGCCAAGCCATCAGACTCGCCAAAGCGGATCTTACAAGCGAAATGGTGTATGAATTTACAGAACTTCAGGGGCTTATGGGGTACTACTATGCAAAAGCATTAAATCTTGATAGCGATGTATGTTTGGCGATCAAAGAGCAGTATATGCCGGTAGGCGAGGGGGGCGATCTTCCAAGCACGCTTTTTAGTGCTATCGTTGCTCTGTCTATAAAACTTGATACGCTCATTGGTCTCTTTAGTGTCGGCAAGATTCCAACCGGCTCCAAAGATCCTTTTGCACTGAGACGAGCCGTGAACGGGATCGTGCGTGTTGTTTTAGAATTTGACCTGCCTTTTGATATAGATGCGATGTTACAAGAGCTCTCAGCAGGATATCAAGAGTTTGATTTAGAGAAATTGAAAGCTTTTATGATGGAGAGAATCTCAAAAAGCTTGGATATGAATCCCTCTATCGTCAATGCGGTATTGGGTTCAGGCGAAAGCGATATAGTTAAGATATTTAAAAAATGCGCAGCATTAGATAGCATCGTTAGCGGAGCTGACTTTAAAGATATATCTATCACATTTAAAAGGGTGGCAAATATATCAAAAGATGTAGAGAATCTTGATGTTGATGAGGGGAGATTTGAACTTGATGAAGAGAAGCGTTTATATAGAGAGTTCAAAGAGATAACCTCAAAGAGTTATGAGAGTTATGAAGAGAACCTCAAGGCTCTCTTTTCACTCAAAAACTCTCTAGATAACTATTTTGATAAAGTTATGGTCAATAGTGATGATCTCTCTTTAAAAGTCAATCGCCAAGCGACTATCGGACAAATCTACAATAGCTTCAAAGAGATCGCGGATATTAAGGAGATTACTATATAGATGAAACCTTTATGTTTCAAATGCATACATAAGAATGAAAACAATAAAGGTTTCTCTCGCCAAAGGCGAAGCTTTAGTGAGAGGAATTTTCAAGGAGCTTTGCTTCTTGAAAAGGATATTGTCAGATGAAACACCACTATGATACCATCATTATCGGTGCAGGTATCGCAGGGTGTAGCACAGCCTATTTTTTAAAGCAATTCGGACAAGATGTATTACTTGTCGATAAAAAAGGTATTGCCGGCGGTGGAAGCGGGGCAGCGGGTGCTTTTTTCTCGCCAAAAGTGGGCATCGATCTGCCCATAAAACAACTCAGCGATGAAGCCTTTCTCTTTGCTCATGATCTCTATAACAAACATTTTAGCGAGCATTTTTTGCAAAGTGGTATCTTGCGCATCCCAAAAGATGCCACAGATGCCCAAAAATTTGAGACATACAGACGATATATCACGCTAGAACATGAGATATATACGCCTCAAAGGCTCAAAGAGCTTGGTATTCAAAGCGATTTTGAGGCGATTTTATTTCCCCAAGCAGGCATTTGCAATCCAAGTATTTGCGAGCAGATGGCACAAGGTATTGAGCTTGATTTTAGTGATATAAAAGAGCTTCATCAAGAGAATGGTCTTTGGATATGCGGTAAGCATAGTGCTCAAAATATCGTTCTTGCTACAGGATATGAGATGGATCTGTTTGATATGCGATATATGAGCATCAAGGGTATCTGGGGCAATCGCGGTGATTTTAAAACGCAACTCAAACTTGATCTTTCTATGCACAAAAATATCTCAATATCTGCAAATTTTAATGGAGTCATCAAGATAGGTGCAACACATGAGCTTGATGTCAAAGAGGTGATACCTTGTGATGAGAAGTCGGTTGCAGGACTCTTAGAGAAAGCCTCCTCTCTGATCGATAGTAGCGACTTTGAACTTGTCGGGATGTATTGCGGTATGCGAGCATCAAATCGTGACTATACGCCAACAGTAGGCAAGATCATCGATGTAGAGTATATGCTCCAAAACTCACCAAATATCTTAGATGGTAGAAGGTATCCTCTGAGATATATCCCTAATGTTTATCTGCACAATGCATTGGGAGCGAGAGGATTTGTCTTTGCTCCCTATTGTGCAAGCGAACTTGCACAGCACATCGTTACGGGTAAAGCTATCGATGCAAGACTTGATCCCGATAGACTTTTTTACAATTGGGTTAGAAAGATCAAGTATTAAAATATTGCATTTTGAAACTTTTTTGAACTTACAATTACAAATAAGCTATAATCTTCATAATTATTTATCATAAAGGCTATCTATGAAAAAAATAGTTTGGATTTTGTCTATTTTTCTATTTTCCACCGTCACCATACAGGCTGAAAATAATACAACAGAACAGAAACTCTTTGAGCAGAATTATCAATTGCAACAACAAAAAGAGCAGATAAAAGAACTTGAAGAGAAGTTGAGAAAGTATACTGATGATAAGATTGAAGATAGTAATAAAAGAATAGAAATTATCAATGGAAGTGTTAGCAGATACACTTCGGCATTAACTTGGTTTGGGATTATTATTGCATTAATAGGCACTTTGGTGACTATATTGCTGGTAGTGGTTGCGTGGTCATCGAGAAATACTGCTATAGCAACAGCTAGAGAGGAGTCTGAAAATTGGATAGAAAATAAAGCAGAAAAGGAGCTACAGAACAAATTAGATGAAATGCTAAAAAAAGCAAATGATGAAATTGCTGAAAAGGCAAGTGAAATATTACAAACAATAGAAGAAGAAGCAAAAGAGCAAAGAGATAAGCATGAAAAAGAGCATTTGGAACTTCAAAAATCATACACGGCAAAAGAAGTAAGTGAGATTAAAGAAAAAGCCCAAGATAGTAAAAGCAAAGACCTAAAAGACAAAACTTTTTATGACTATTGGTCTGAGATATTGAGCTTTTTTCTAGAAAAAGATTATGATAAATCTTTAGAAATTATTGAAGAAGCATTAAGGTTAAACAATTTAACAGAAATACAAAAAGTTCAACTTTATTTTGCTAAAGGTGTTACGCTTGGAAAAGATGGTAAAAATGAAGAGGCTGTCAAAATCTATGATGAGTTGATAGATAAGTATAAAGATTCAAAAGCTGATAAAATTCAAGAGCAAGTAGCTATTGCTATAAATAATAAGGGTGTTACACTTGGAGAAGATGGTAAAAAAGAAGAGGCAATTAAAATCTATGATGAGTTGATAGATAAATATAAAGATTCAACAATAGATGGCATACAAGAGCAAGTAGCTAAGGTTATATATAATAAAGGTATTGCGCTTGGAGAAGATGGTAAAAAAGAAGAGGCAATTAAAATCTATGATGAGTTGATAGATAAATATAAAGATTCAAAGATAGATGGTGTGCAAGAGCAAGTAGCTAGAGCTATGAATAATAAAAGTGTTGCGCTTGGAGAAGATGGTAAAAAAGAAGAGGCAATTAAAATCTATGATGAGTTGATAGATAAGTATAAAGATTCAAAAGTTGATAAAATTCAAGAGCAAGTAGCTATTGCTATAAATAATAAGGGTGTTACACTTGGAGAAGATGGTAAAAATGAAGATGTAATTAAAATCTATGATGAGTTGATAGCTAAATATAAAAATTCAAAGATAGATGGTGTGCAAGAGCAAGTAACTAGAGCTATGAATAATAAAGGTTTTACGCTTGGAAAAGATGGTAAAAATGAAGAGGCTGTCAAAATCTATGATGAGTTGATAGCTAAATATAAAAATTCAAAGATAGATGGTGTGCAAGAGCAAGTAGCTAGAGCTATGAATAATAAGAGTATTACACTTGGAGAAGATGGTAAAAATAAAGAGGCTGTCAAAATCTATGATGAGTTGATAGCTAAATATAAAGATTCAAAGATAAATGGTGTGCAAGAGCAAGTAGCTATTGCTATGAATAATAAAGGTTTTACGCTTGGAAAGGATGGTAAAAATAAAGAGGCTGTCAAAATCTATGATGAGTTGATAGCTAAATATAAAGATTCAAAGATAGATGGTGTGCAAGAGCAAGTAGCTATGGCTATTTTTAATAAATATGAATTATTGATTATAGAAGACCAAGCACTATCTAAAGAGGATAAAGAGTGGATTAAAAATGCAAATTTAAAGCATAAAAATAAAGCATCATTTGGATTATTAACTATCATAGATAATGCTAAAAAAATATCACAAGATGCAGAAGTAGCTGAATGGTTGGAGACCTACAAGGATATAAAATCTAAAACTTGGAGATTTAGTGAACTCAAAAAATGGATAAACAGTAGCTCTTATGGCGAGGATGTTAAAAATAGAATAGGTAATTATATAGATATTTTCGAAAATCATTTGCATGGGGATTAGATAGCTAAGCCTCTCGCCACTCCGGTTTATTTTCTAGTGGCGGAAAGCCATCGAGTATCTCTTCTGGATTGTAGTTTGTTTTGTATGCAAATGACTTGCACCCCTCAACCCAATACCCGAGATATATCCAACGCAAATGCATCTGACGAGCCAATTCTACTTGATAGAGTAGTGAGAATGTACCAAGAGAGTAACGGCTATACTCAGGGTCATAATAGCAGTATATAGAACTGATTCCGTCATCTATGATATCTATGAGATCAACACCGATGAGTTTATCGTCTCTATAGTAGAGCACTTCTCTTCCGAAATCACCTGCGCCATCAACAAAGTTTTCATAGTATTCTCTAAAGCTTATCGCCTTATATCGCCATCCGTTGCTACCTTGCTTGTGTTGGTGGTAGCGATTGTAAAGCTCGATATGATCTTTGGTCATACTCGGTTTTTGTATGACTATTTGCGTATCTTTGTTTCTATTTTGTGATTTTTTTTGACTTTTGGTTGGGGTAAAGTTATTTGCATCGATGCGGAGACTTTTGCACTCGTGGCAACCTTCGCAAACAGGATGAAAATAGAATTTTCCAAATCTTCTCCAGCCTCTTTTAATGACAGCGGAGAGAAATGTTTTATTTGGTTGAAAAACATATTTATAGTGCATTCTAACAATGTTACCGGGCAAGTAAGAACACTCATAGTCCAACATAGAAAATTCTGTCGATGGCGGTGTCAATCTAGAGTCTTGTTTTGGATTCATAAACGCGATTATACTAATTTTGTTGTAAAATTCAATAAAAAAGGTGCTTTTTTGATAGTTTATCAGTCTGATTGTGGTTATTCTTTCAATAGTGATTCCATTTTCTTGATACATTTTATCTCAAAATTTCAACCAAAAGGCGAGATGCTTGATGTGGGCTGTGGAGTCGGAGTGGTCGGCTTGGTGCTTTCAAGAGAATTTGACATCAAAGCACATATTGTTGACAAGCAGAGCTCTATGATCGACTTTGCAGAGATAAATTATAGTATCAACACATTGGATGTCGAGGCACTGCATCAAGATTTTTTTGATCTTAAAGAGGATAGAAAGTTTGACATAGTCGTCTCAAATCCTCCTTTTTATGCCACAGGCACTACAAAAAGTTTTGATGAAAATATCGAGATATCAAGGCACGCATCGCATATGCCACTAGAAGATTTTATCGCCAAAGTGCATAAAGTACTCAAGCCAAAGGGGAGATTCTTTTTTTGTTATGATGCCAAACAGATACCTCCTTTGTTGAGTTTGCTTGAAAAGTATCATCTAAGAGCTGAGCATATACGATTTGTGCATTCAAAGAAAGATAGAGATTCAAAATTGGTCTTTTTAGCTTGTCGGCACAATTCAAAATCAGCCACCAAAGTTGAGCCACCTTTTATCGTTTTTGATGAAGATAACAATTATCTTCAAGAGGCAAAAGAGGCTTTTGGATATGCTAAGATACATAGTATAAAAGCAAAAAAGGAGCATTGTGGTTATTAGTGAAGAGGGGTATGATTTTTGCTTTGATGCCTCAAAATGTGATAGTTGTGGAGGCTATTGTTGTAGAGGAGAGAGCGGATATATCTGGGTAAAGTATCTAGAGATGGAAAATATAGCAAAAAAATTATCTATCAGCTTAGAGGATTTTGCTATAATGTATCTTAGAAAGGTTGGCCACAGGTATTCGTTATTGGAAAAACAATTGGGTGAAGATGACTATGCATGTATATTTTTTGATGAGTCGATCAATCGTTGCAGTATCTACGATGTAAGACCCAATCAGTGCAGAACATTTCCTTTTTGGCAACAATTTAAAAATGATAAAGACGAGGTAAGAAATCAGTGTCCGGGAATCATATGAAACAACTATTTTTATTGTCTATTTTTACGCTTTCACTCCTTTTTGGCGGTGAAAATAGCAAGATTGCAAATGAAGATGAACTTATCATGCGGGCTCTTTGGCATGCTCAAAGAAATGAACCAAATGAGAGTTATGCTATCTTCGATAAGCTCTATAAAGAGACAGGCTCAAAACAGTTTCTGTTTAAAAAGATATCTCTCTCGCTTATGGCTTCTAAAGATATCGAGGAAAATTTAAATGAATTAGAGCGGTGGATTAAGAAAAATCCAAATGATATCGAATCACATAGGCTATTACTTTCATTGTATCTGACACAAGGTATGTATGTGAGGGCTGAAAAAGAGATTGGGATATTGTTGTCAAAATCAGATGATGTATTGGATTTGGAAATAGCATCCAATGCGTGGCTCTATCTCAAAAAACCTATCAAGGCTCTTGAGCTTTTGGAAGATGTATATAAAAAGAGTAAAAATGATGAAATCATAGCACGCATTGCATCACTCTATAACGACCCTCTTATGCAGAGACAAAAAGCGATCAATCTACTCAAAGAGCATGAGAAAAATTATGGTTTTAGTGAAGTTGTCAACTTGGAGCTTCTTGATCTCTATGCTAAAGATATGGATGTGGATGCCATCATAGCAACGACTAAAAACCTCTATAAAAATATCAATACAGAGCACTATCTTCAAAAAGTTTTACAGGCCTATTTTATACGAAAAGATATAAAAGGCGCCATAAGATTTTTAGAGAAAAATGAGATTGGAGAAACCTATCTTTTTGATCTCTATAAACAAGATAACCAATTTGATAAGGCCGTTGCTCTTATAGACAAATTTTATGCGAAAGATCATAATCCGCAGTGGATCGCACAAAAAGCAATCATGATTTATGAGGGTGCAAAAGATAAAAAAGATAAAGCGATGATTGAGAGTGTGATAGGCAACTTTGAAAAGGCATTTGACCTTGGTGTCAGTGATGCTATCTATCTGAACTATTATGGCTATACCCTTATCGATAATGATATTGAGATAAAAAAAGGTCTGAGTGCGGTAAAACGGGCTGTCTTTAAAGATATTACCAACTATTACTACCTTGACTCTTTAGCTTGGGGTTTTTATAAATTGCATGATTGCGATAAGGCATACAGGGTTATGAAGCATGTTGTTGATATCGCAGGTACGAATGAACCTGAGGTCGAATCACACTGGACTATCATACAAAAATGCCATAAAGCAGCAAATAGTGAGCCTAAAAAGAGCCAATAAGCAACCCTTGGTATAATACGCAAAATAGAAGGAGTGGGAATCTATGCCCCCAAAGATACTGCAAGAGATAATTAAAAAAACAAAAGATGACCTCGAAAAGAGAAAAAAAGAGTTCTCAGAAGATTGGCTGGGAAGGTCACTCGCTTTCAACCCCTTTATGCCAAAGGATGTCATAACAGCACTTAAATCTACGCCTGAAAACCCCTATAGAATCATAGCTGAAGTAAAAAAGGCAAGCCCTAGTAAAGGAATCATCCGGGAAGATTTTGATCCACTGCTCATTGCAAAAGCGTACGAAGATGGAGGTGCCGATGCTATTTCCGTCCTCACTGAGCCCCACTATTTTAAAGGTAATCTTGAGTATCTAGCTCATATAAGAAGATATGTGAAGCCGCCTTTGCTTAGAAAAGATTTTATCATTGATAGGTATCAGTTATTGGAAGCTTTGGTTTATGGGGCAGATTTTGTTCTTTTGATAGCAGCAGCATTGAGTCGTAAAGAGCTTAAAGAGCTCTACAATTATGCACTTCATCTTGGCTTGGAGGTTTTGGTTGAAGTTCACGATAAGAGTGATTTGACAAAAGCGATGTTTGCAGGAGCCAATATCATAGGTATTAATCATAGAAATCTTGAGACATTTGAGATGGATATGAGTTTGAGTGAACAGCTTATACCGCTTATCCCAAATGGAAAAATTATCGTTGCTGAGAGTGGAATTCATGATCATGAAACAGTAGTAGAACTCTCTAAGATTGGCGCAGATGCATTCTTGGTAGGCGAGCATTTTATGAGACAAGAAGATATAACCGCAGCACTTAAAGCGCTTAAATATGGCAAAAATGCATAAATTAATCTATTTTTTTAATTTTTTAATATTAAATTAAGGTTTTTGTATTAAAATTGATTAATATTAATTCCCTCTTGGGGTTAATGCTCTAGTGTTTTATTATAGATAGATTTAACGCGACAAAGTGTTAAAGAAATATAGTATGTTTTTTGATCCTGAAAGGGGTACCCCGTGAAAAAACAGATAAAAAGACAAAGCAGCGGAAATAGCTCTCCAAAAATTTTTGATCTAAAAGAGTCTCTAGTCTATGTAGCATCTATTGCACTTATTGCAACTTTGATGTTTCTTCTCATGAAGCATAACGACAAATAAAAACCAACACGGCAATCTTTAGCTTAATAGCTCTTTTGCTACTTTGTTTATGATACTCCCATCGGCACTGTTACCAAAGAGTTCTTTTGCCTTAGCCATTATTTTACCCATATCTTTCATGGATGTTGCGCCGAGTTCGGTGATAATCTCTTTGAGTTTTGTTTTGAGCTCTTCCTCGCTTAATTGCTTGGGAAGATACTCACTAAGTATATCAAGCTCAAGTTGTTCTTTTTGCACAAGGTCATCTCTGGAAGCTGCTTCAAATTGTGTCATCGCTTCTTGTCTCTGTTTTGCATATTTTATGATAAGTTTTGTCACTTCATTATCATCAATTTCACGCCGTTCATCTACTTCGATTTGCTTTATCATAGTTTGTATATTTCTAAGTGTATCTCTTGTGGCAGTATCTTTACTTCTCATCGCCTCTTTGATCTTCTCTTTTAGTTCATCTTTGATGCTCATAAAACCCTCCGACTATCTCTGATTTTATCTGATTATACTATAATTTGACTATGATTTTAGAGCTTGAAGATTGCAAGATAGAGAGTGGTGATATAACAAGGCTCTATCCGGCTGCGATTGTATTTACCGGCGAAGATGAAGAGACGACACAGGTGAGCCTAGAGTGGTTTGATGAACTCGCAAAAGATAAGGTGAAGCTCGTTGCTTTTGCCATTTTTCTTCATTTGAAAAATGGTGAAGTCAAGGAGTTTCGATATGCAAGTAGAGATTTGCTTGAAGAGGCGATCATAACATTGGCTTCGCAGATGTAAATATTTCTATAATTAAGTAAAAATATTCTATGATAAACTATAACTCTAGGGAGACATTATGGGCATTTCACAAATAGCACTTTTTCTAATCGCAGTTACTATTTTTTATATATTTTTCAAAAAGCTTTTTAGTGGAGATTATCCCAAAAGAGGCATCGACTACGAAGCAAAATTACCCGATGAGCAGATAGGTGGAATCAGCCGTCCCGATAAGATTTTTGCTGAGCCAAAAGTGGAAAAAAGTAGACTTGGTGAGCTCTTGGAGATGGCAGATGATTCTCTAGCTAAAGAAGATTTTGAAGATGCAAAAAAAGCAATTTTGAGTGCTCTGATTCTTGATGAGAATAATGTTGAAGTGCTTCAAAGAGCAGGGTTTGTATCGATTCAAGAAGAGGATTTTAATCAAGCCGTTGTTTATTATGAGAAGATTATTGCACTTGAGCCTAAAAATGACCTTGCATTGGGTTCACTCGCAAATGCATATCACAAATTAGGCCAAGATGATAAGGCGATAGAGACTCATAAGCGGGCAATCTCTTTGGATGCTCACTATGCACCTCATTTTTTCAATTATGCAAATACACTTTATGATCTTGGAAAGCTTGATGAAGCAAAACAAAACTATCAAAAAACACTTGAGCTTGATGATGGACTTGAAGAGGCGCAAGCGATGATAGATAAGATTGACTCAAAGGAAGCATAATGGGTGGTGAAAATTGTTTTGTGGAGCAAAAGGCTACAAAAGAGATACTACTTCGAGTTACCAATGTTTGCGGGCAGTGCTATGAGAGTCTTTGCGAAGGTGATGATGTCTATTATGATATGAGCACATACCGTTATCTTTGTCAAAGATGCAAGGATGAGTTGAGCGGGAGAATGAATGATGAGTGTGAGATAGAAGAAGAGGGCGAAGGGTTGTTTTAGAGTTGTCGTCATTGCGAGAAGTCCGTTTAGACTTCGTGGCATGAAGCATAGCGGAATCTCGCAGGGCGAAGCCCGAGGACAATCTATCAAAAGAGTATATGGATTGCTTCTTCGCTTTGCTCATCGCAATGACTGTAATTCGTCATCCTATATAGATTTTCTAACTTTCTTTTATATATTTTATCGCATTGATATAACTTTTTGTATTGAGCTCCCCCTCTTTCTTATAGGCGATATCAAAAGCAGTACCGTGATCAACTGATGTGCGTAAAAATGGAAGATTAAGAGAGACATTGATGCTCTCTTCAAAATAGAGTGCTTTTAATGGTGCTAAACCTTGATCGTGATACATAGCAACTAGGTGGCTGTAACGCTCTCTCATGTGAGGTGTGAAAGCGATATCAGGCACGAGGATATCTTCATCATAGAAGATTTTTCCGATGATTTCATTTGCCTCTTTAATGGCTTGACGGATACTATTTTCTTCTTCTCCTAAAACGCCATTATCGCCTGCGTGTGGATTGAGTCCAAGTACACCGACTTTACTTTTTGGATGTATGCTTTTAGCAAGATTGTTTAAAAAGGTCACAAGACGCTCTTTGGTTATCTTCGAAGCTACATTTTGAAGCGGTATATGTTCTGTAAAAAGAGCAACATACAGCTTCGCACAGCCAAGCATCATTATGGCATCTTGTTTGGTAAAATCTCTGAGCGCATCGGTGTGTCCTTTATATCTGATGCCCGCAAGCTCCCAAGCTTTTTTGTTAATCGGTAGAGTGCAGATAGCATCCACCTCGCCGTTTTGTGCCAATGTAACCGCTTTTTTAAATGAAGAAAAGCTGTATGCGCCGCTCTCTTTTGCTATTCTCCCGGCTTTTATATCAAAAAACTCTCCTACATTTTGGGTTGCATTAAAATCATCTAGTATATCTAGCCCAAGGAGATTGGCTGCTTGGGTGAGCATGGCTTGATCTATGCAGTAGATTGGCTCGATGAGTTCTTTGATGCTATCGTGTGCTTTCAGTGCTATCTCTATACCTATTCCGTTCAAATCACCAAGACTAATAGCAACTTTTTTCATCTTCAATTGTCATGCTGAACTTGATTCAGCATCTCCTGCAAAGTTTTTTTAGATCCTGAAACAAGTTCAGGATGACAACAAGTCACCATGTAAAAGAAATAGTGTATCATTTTATCGCCTCTTGCATCTCTTTGATTGCCGTCTCAAGTCCTACCCAGATGGAGCGCGCTATGATGCTCTGCCCTATATTGAGTTCTTCTATCTCATCGATTTTGGCTATATCTTTGACATTTTGATAATTTAATCCATGACCCGCGGCAACTTTTAGACCTATTGATGAAGCAATTTTTGCTACGGTTTTGATATTGTTAAGCTCATCTGCTAGCATCGTTTCAAGTTCGTTTTTTGGCAAATCAAGCTCTTTGATGCAGTGATCGGAATTTGCCAAATCACCATAAAGCATAGCGTAAATATTTGCATATTTTCCCGTGTGAAATTCCACCCATTGTGCTCCAAGGTCTTTGGCTAATTGCACACTCCTGCTATCAGGGTCTATAAAGAGAGAAACTTCAATATCGTTTTTTTGCAACTTTAAGATAGCCTCTTGCATCGCACTAAAATTCTCTTCAAGTGCCAGCCCACCCTCCGTTGTAACCTCTTCTCTTTTTTCAGGAACTATGGTTGCGCGATGAGGCTTGAGCGAGCAGGCAATCTCGATAATTTCCGGTGCTATAGCACACTCTAGGTTGATAGGGAGTTTTGATGCCTTGAGAATCTTAGCAACATCACTATCTTGTATATGACGACGATCTTCTCGAAGATGGATAGTGATCTGGTCCGCATCTGTTTTTTCGCATATGGCAATAGCCTGCAGCGGATCAGGATCATTGATGCGTCTTGCTTCTCTTAGAACAGCGATATGGTCTATGTTGACTCCGAGTTTCATAAGACTCCGTTTTAGATTTTCAATATTATATCTTAAAAGCAATTAGGCTAAATTTTGAGCACCCTTTTAATCAACACTATGCTAAAATATCTCAATTAATTTACGATAAAAAGGTGTCATGTATGGCAAAAAAAGATATCAAAAAAGCAGTATTGGCTTATAGCGGTGGGCTTGATACGAGTATCATTCTTAAATGGTTGCAAGATGAGTATGGATGTGAAGTTGTTACATTCACAGCCGATCTTGGACAGGGCGAAGAGGTGGAGCCGGCTAGAGAGAAAGCATTAAAATTTGGCATAAAACCTGAGAATATATTTATACTTGATCTCAAAGAGGAATTTGTCAAAGATTTTGTATTTCCTATGTTTAGAGCCAACGCTATCTATGAGGGTGAATATCTCCTTGGAACTTCGATAGCAAGACCGCTTATCGCAAAGAAACAGATTGAGATAGCCAAACAAACAGGCGCTGATGCAGTAAGTCATGGAGCTACCGGAAAAGGGAATGATCAAGTACGATTTGAGCTTGGCTATCTAGCACTCAATCCGGATATTACCGTGATCGCTCCGTGGAGAGAGTGGGATCTTAATTCAAGAGAAAAATTGATAGCGTATGCAAAGAAAAACGACATAGAAATATCTCAAAAACATCTTGATGAAAATGGCAATCCAAAGATAAGCCCATACTCTATGGATGCAAATCTACTCCATATCTCTTATGAGGGATTGCATCTTGAAAATCCTGCAAATGAACCTGAAAAAAGTATGTGGTTGTGGACGAATTCACCTGAAGATGCACCCGATGAAGCCGAATACATCACCCTAAGTTATAAAAACGGTGATCCTATCGCTATAAACGGCGAGGCGATGTCACCCGCAACACTGCTTAAAACGCTTAATGATTACGGAAACAAGCATGGGATAGGCCGAATTGATATCGTTGAAAATAGATATGTAGGGATGAAAGCAAGAGGGTGCTATGAGACGCCGGGCGGTACGATTATGCTTAAAGCACATAGAGCCATCGAATCTATCACACTCGATCGCGAAGAGGCACATCTCAAAGATGAGCTTATGCCACGCTATGCAAAACTGATCTATAATGGCTATTGGTGGTCACCGGAGCGTAAAATGCTTCAAGCTGCTATCGATAAGACACAGGAGAATGTTGAGGGTGAAGTCAAACTCAAACTCTATAAAGGCAATGTGATTGTGATAGGAAGAAGCTCAGATATTTCACTCTATAGTGAAGCGCACTCTACATTTGAAGAGGATGAAGTGTACGATCAATCCGATGCGGAAGGCTTTATAAAACTTAACGCACTTCGCCTCATCATTGAAGGGAAAAATCAACCAAATAGAAAGTGATAAGAGAAGCTCTCTTATCTTCTTCTATTCTTCTCATAGATTGGCATTACTTCCGGCATCAATGCTTTAAGTCTTGCTATACGATTTGCAGGATCAGGGTGTGTTGAGAAGTATTCAGGCGATCTTTTTGAGTTGCTTTTCATAAATTTATTCCAAAAGGTAAGTGCGCCGTTTGGATTGTACCCGGCTCTTGCTGCCAAAACCAATCCTATATGATCTGCCTCATACTCTTGTGTCCTAGAATAAGGCAATATAACGCCAAGTTGACTTGCGATTCCAAAAGCTTGCATAACTGCATTTGTATTGCCGGCACTCACGCCGTTGACCCCAAGACCAATTTGGAGCATTTGTCCACCTAAAGAGGCAAGCTGTTGTGTGCTTATCCGTTCAGCAGCATGACGCGCAAGAGCATGGCCGACTTCATGTGCCATAACGGCTGCGATCTCATCGTCATTAGACATATATTTTAAGATGCCTGTATAGAAAAAGACTTGGCCACCGGGAAGAACAAAAGCATTTGCTGTTTTGGGATCATCGATAACATAAAATTTCCATTTATAATTTGTCTGTCCCGAGGCAGCCGCGATTTTTTTACCGACTCTGTTGACTCTATTGATATAGTTTCTATTTTTACTTAACTTCGATTTTTTGAGTACCTCTTTAGCGCTTTGCATTCCAAGGGCAAGTTCTTGCTGTGGAGAGATCATAATCATTTGACTTCTGCCGGTAATCGGTGCTTTTGCATTACACCCTACAAAAACTAAAGCAGTAATTAAAGAGAGAATTCCATACCGTATATATCGCATCATCGTAAACCTTTGTCTTGTATTTATTGAGTTATTTTATCAAAAAATCGTTCATTTTTTCTTGTACTCTTTTGGGTGAAAAGGAGAGCATCGAATCTTTATAAATGAGCGCAGGTAGATACTCTATAAGTATATACATAGCACCCAATAGTGGATAAAATGCATAAAATTCTATCTCAAAACTCTTTTTTGTATATCTACTTTGGAACCACTCTTTGGATGTTTTGATGTCGTGATCAAAAAGAAGCAGCTGCATCGTAAAGATAAGCCCCCAGAAAGCATAGATAGTGACTCCCATTAAGAGGACGGCTTCTATACCAAAAAGAAGCATCACTGCAACTAAAAAAATCGTCAAAAAGAGTGCAAATGAGCTAAAGCCAAGAATTACGGCAACAGCAAGCATACTAAAGACAAAAAGAAGACCACCGAGAAGCATAAAGAGCTCTAAAAAACTTTTTTGCTGACTAAAAGTAGGACTATAGAGTGCTCCTAAAAAGATAAATATAAAGATTGCAAAAATAATCAGTGCAATCGGCAGATACTCTTTCATCAACTATCCTTCGTAAGTCCATATAGTTTTGCTAAACTATCCACATCGGGATCTTTACCTAGCCACTCTCGATAGAGGTGACGCATCTCTTTGAGCGATCCTTTTGCGAGGATATGCTCTTTGTACCCTTTGGCTTTAAGGGTATCGAAGAGTCCATCTTCATCTAAGCACTCTAAGAATGCATCTGCACTAAGGACTTCCGCCCATTTATAGCTGTAGTATCCTGCCGCATAGCCACCTGCAAAGATGTGCGAAAAAGAGTTTTGAAACTTATTGTAGCTTGGCACCTTTATAAGTGAAGTCTCTTTGCGTATAGCATCAAGTAGATGCTGTGTTTGCTCGATGTTGTGGTATTTGAGATGCAGTTTGATATCAAAAAGTGAAAACTCTATCTGTCTCAATAACCCTGAGGCTGCCTGAAAATTCTTTGTCTGCTCTATCTTCTCAATCAGCCAATCGGGGATACTCTCTCCACTTTTATAGTGCGTGCCAATACTTTTTAATACATCTTTTTGGTAAGCAAAATTTTCTAAAAATTGTGAAGGAAATTCAACGACATCCCAAGCGACTCCATTGATGCTGGAGAGTGATCTTTGAGTATTTTTACTCAGTAGATGATGGAGTGCATGTCCCATTTCATGAAAAAGAGTTACCACATCATCGTGTCTTAGGAGTGATGGCGTCTCTTTTGTGGCGGCAGAGAAATTGCAAACGATAAAAGCCGAGGCTAGCTTTCTATTTTCTCTTGAGTCAAAAAAGTGTGTCTCAAAATCGTGCATCCATGCACCACCATTTTTTTCTGCTCTAGCTTCAAGATCAAGATATATGCGCGCACTTAACTTTCCATCTTCATAGATATCAAATGCCTTAACACAAGGATGCCATAGTTTGAGATTAAGCTCTTTAAATTCTATATCAAATAGTTTTGATATAGTCTCAAACAGTCCCTTTAAAAGACTATTTTGTTCAAAATACTCTTGCACTAGCCTCTCATCAAAATCAAACTTCTTTTGTTGCAGCTTTTGGGCATAATATGCCATATCATAACTCTCAAGTTGTGTTAATGCATCAGCACTCTTCGCATAAGTGCTTAGATCTTCAAACTCTTTTTTAGCAAATGGTCGTGCGATTGCTATCAGTTTTTCTAAAAAATCTATCACTTCATCGCTTGAGCTTGCATCTCTTTTGCTGAGTGCATATTGGGCATAATCGGTAAACCCCAATAGCTTTGCCTCTTCTTCTCTGAGTTGAAGTATGGCATCGATGATTTGAGCGTTTTGAGGTGCTCTAGAGGTGTAAGCTTTGTAGAGCTTTTCTCTCAATGTTCTATTTGGACCGTAGGTCATATAGGCAATATAATTTGGCATTTGCAGATTGAACTCATAGACAATCTTGCCATTCTTCTCCTTTTTGAGCGGTTCAAGTGCTGAGTCAGGGATGCCTTCTATATCTTTTTTATTCTCGATAGTGAGTGTATATTCGTTTGTAGCATTGAGCAAGTTTTGAGAAAATTCATTTGAGAGACTACTAAGACGCATATCTATCTCTTCAAGTCGCCTCTTTTTTGTCACTTCGAGATCTACACCGGCGAGTTCAAAATCTTTGATCGCTTCATCAATCACTCTCTGCTCATCGGCTTTTGTTGTTGTAATGCTTTTTATCTTTTTATAGAGCTTTTTATTGTGTGAGAGTTTTGTGTGAAAATTCGAAATAATCGGGAGGGCTTCTTCATATATTTTTTGTGTTTGGCTTGAATTTGATACACTATTGAGGTGCGAAAGAGGAGTAAAGTAGAGCGAGAGCTCTTCGTCAAGTTCTTCCAGGATTTTAAGTGTATCGGCGTAGTTCTTTGAGTCATTTTTTACTATCTCATCTATTGCGTTGTTATATCTCGCTATGATATCTTTCAATTCCGAGATAAATGTAGTGTAATTTGGCTCTTTGAACTCTATAAACATAGGCTACCTTTTTTAGTTTACTATCGCTTATTTTTCCTTAAAAGTAGTTTTTAATCACTACTCATATAAAATTCGCTAAAATAGAACAATTGTTTTAAAGGATTTTTTTTATGAAAGTATTGTTAGTTAAAGATGTAAAGTCACTTGGCAAAAGCGGGGAGATTAAAGAGGTTAAAGATGGCTATGGACAAAATTTTTTGATAGCCAAAGGTTTTGCGAAGTTGGCAACCCCCGAGGTAATCGAAACTTGGAATAGCGAAAAAGAGAGAATGCTCAAAGAGGAGCAAGAGGAGATTGCAAGATTGGAAGCTGAAAAGAAATTGCTAGAATCAGGTGTCATAAAGATAGAAAAACCGTCTGCACCTATCGGCATACAAGGTTCTGTCGGCAATGCTGATATCTCTACTGTGATCAAAACACAGTGCGATATAGAATTAGATAAAAAGAATATACATCTTGATAAGGCAATCAAATCAACCGGTGTGCATGAGGTTGATGTTAAATTAGGCCATGGAATTCATGCGAGCATAAAAGTAGAGGTTGTAGGAGTATAGCGATGTTTGAAGCAACAACCATCTTGGCCTATAGAGCCAACGGCAAAGCAATCATAGGCGGCGATGGGCAAGTAACATTTGGAAACACGGTGCTAAAAAGCAATGCAACTAAAGTAAGAAGTCTCCATGAGGGAAAAATATTGGCAGGATTTGCCGGAAGTACTGCAGATGCATTTAATCTTTTTGATATGTTTGAGAATATTCTCACAGAGAAAAAAGGCGATCTTTTTAAGTCTGTCATTGCATTTTCAAAGATGTGGAGAAAAGACAAACAACTTAGACAGCTCGAAGCGATGATGTTGGTACTTGATAGAGATAATCTCTATATCCTCAGCGGGACAGGCGATGTTGTTGAGCCCGAAGATGGAACTATAGCAGCGATAGGCAGCGGTGGAAGCTATGCACTCAGTGCAGCTAGAGCCTTGCATAAACATGCAACCCTGAAGCCAAGAGAGCTTGTAGAGGAGTCACTTAAAATTGCAGGTGAGCTTTGCATCTATACAAATACCAATATATCCATATTGGAACTCGAATAAGGAGCGTGTATTGGATAATTTAACTCCAAAAGAGATAGTGGCATACCTTGATAGATATGTTATAGGGCAAAAAGATGCTAAAAAAACCATCGCTGTTGCACTCAGAAATAGATATAGAAGATTGAAGCTTCCGCCGGAAATTCAAGACGAGATCATACCTAAGAATATCCTCATGATAGGAAATACAGGTGTAGGGAAGACGGAGATTGCTAGAAGACTTGCGCAGATGATGCAAATGCCTTTTATCAAAGTTGAGGCAAGTAAATATACAGAGGTTGGTTTTGTCGGGAGAGATGTAGAGTCTATGATTCGAGATCTTGCAGCTATTTCCCTGCGAATCACAAGAGAGATTGAGAATGAAAAAAATAGAGATAAGATTGAGGCATATGTCGAAAATAAAATTTTAGAAAAGCTCATCCCGCCTTTGCCTATGGGCGCAAGCGAACAAAAGAAAACCGAATATGAAATATCATTTGCAAAGATGCAGACAAGATTGGAGCAAGGAGAGCTTGATACTATGCGCATCAAGATTAAAGTGCCGCCGCAACAAATCAACAATGATATGGATGATATGTTTCCTTCGCAGATGGTCAATCTGCAAGAGTCCATCGCCAAAGTCATGGGAGGCTTAAATAAAGGTAACAATGAAAAAGAGGTAAGCATCAAAGAAGCAAAAAGGATACTCAAAGAGGAGGCGAGTGACCAGCTTCTTGATATGGAGGCGATTAAAGAGCTTGCAAAAGAGCGCGTAGAAAAGAGTGGCATCGTCTTTATCGACGAGATAGACAAGATTGCAGTCTCCTCTGCAAATACGAGCAGACAAGACCCAAGCAAAGAGGGGGTTCAGCGAGATCTGTTGCCTATCGTTGAGGGTTCAAGCGTCAACACAAAACTTGGAGTCATCAAAACGGATCATATCCTTTTTATAGCTGCAGGCGCATTTCATTTAGCCAAACCGAGTGATCTTATCCCAGAACTTCAAGGCCGTTTCCCGCTTAAGGTAACGCTCAATAGCCTCGATGAGGAAGCGCTCTATAGGATACTTACTGAGCCTAAAAATTCACTCATCAAGCAGTATGAAGCACTTTTAAGCTCTGAAGATGTACGCTTGGTATTTGCCGAGGCGGCACTCAAAAAGATAGCTTTCTATGCGATGAGTGCCAATGAGAAGACAGAAGATATCGGCGCTAGAAGACTCTATGCTGTCGTAGAAAAAGTTTTAGAAGATATAAACTTTGAAGCCGATATGCATAGCGGCAATGAGATAAAAGTGGATGAGTCGTTAGTAGACGAGAAGGTAAGTGCTATCATAGAAGATGAAGATAGTACACGATATATATTATAATGGATACAATTTTGGATAAAAAAGAAGATAATAAAGAGGCAACTAAATGCGGCTTCGTGGCAGTCGTCGGTCGACCAAATGCGGGCAAAAGTTCTCTTTTAAACTATCTAGTCGGTGAGAAGCTTGCAATGGTATCAAAAAAAGCGCAGGCTACAAGAAAAAGAATGCATATCATTGTCACACACGATGCAACTCAGATTGTTTTTGTTGATACACCCGGTATTCACAAAAAAGAGAAACTTTTAAATCAATTTATGCTGGGTGAAGCACTTAAAGCGATGGGGGACTGTGATCTCATCGTTTTTTTAGCGCCGGCAAACGATAGCCTAGAAGAGTATGAGAAGTTTTTAGAGCTTCAAGAGTCAAAAAGAGCAAAACACATCGTTCTTTTGACAAAAGTTGATTGGCTCAGTAATGAAGAACTCTTAAAGCAGTTATCAATGTATCAGAAATATCAAGATAAATTTGAGGCGATTATTCCATTTTCTATCAAAAAAAATATAGGAAAAACCCAATTATTAGATGAAATAGTCAAGTATTTAGAGCCTTCACCATGGCTTTATGATGATGATATGCTTACTACGGAGTACATGCGATCCATTTATAAAGAGTTTATTCGAGAATCTATTTTTGAAAATATCAGCGATGAGATTCCCTATGAAAGTGATGTCATTATAGATAAGATCGATGAGCAAAAAGATATCGACAGGATTCGCGCCACAATAATCGTGGAAAAAGATATACAAAAGCGGATGATTATCGGTACAGGCGGCGTCTCTATAAAAAGAATAGGGAAGAGTGCGAGGGAATCTATCGAGAAGTTATCCGGTAAAAAATGCTTTTTAGAGTTGTTTGTAACGGTAAAAAAAGGGTGGAGTAAAAATAAGGGTGATTTGGAAAATTTTGGATATATAATTGATTAATTATAATAAAAAAAATAAATTTATTTAAAATTTTATATTTTTCTAAGAAAGTTTTAATATTAAAGTATATATAATTTTTTTATAAACTAAGGGAAGGTGCAGGATGTTTACAAAAAAAGATTCATCGAGAAAGTCTATCTCAAGGATCGTAACTGTTAATCCTTATACGAAAAACAGTTATCTTCTAAAGTCTAATAAACTTAGTCTCCAAAACAAGCCAACATTCAATACTTCAAACTTTTTAGCATCTTATTTATCTAATAGGGATTATATCTCTGCAAAGATAGGTATAAGCAGATCAGTTTATGATGTAGATATTGATAGTGCTATTGAAAATAAGGCATATGAAGAGCTAGGGTTAGATCAAGCAAGTGAATATGTGATTGACCATTTTGAATCTCCAAGTGAAGGCGAAGAGAGACTTTTTGATGTCTTTGCTGCTAAACCGGAGAGATTGCGAGAGTTATATGGTGATATAGTAAGTGATGCTAAATATGTTGACCTTATATTTCCGGCACCTCTTTTATATAAGATTCTTTATGAAAAAGATATATTGCAGCGAAGCAGAACAGATCTTTTTATATATTTTATGCAAGAAGATGCTTTCATTAGTGTCTATAAAGATGGTAATTATCTTTACGCAAAAAGTTTAGAGTTTTCACTCGATAAGATACATGTTATGTATTGTGAGGCAAAAGGTGAGAATGTTGATAAAAAAGAGTTTATCAATGCATTAACAAAAGATGGTATATATTTCAAAGATCAAGATTCACAGCAGATACTTATGAAAATATTTAGCGAGGTTTTTGTTGCTCTTAACGATGTCGTTATCTATTCAAAAAGAGCCTTTTCGCTTGATGCTGTTGATAATATTTTTATCGGCTCTATCATAGGTAGTATCGCGGGATTATCACAATATAGTGAAAATTATCTTGGTATGGCTTCAAAAGACTTAATGTTTGAGTACGATTTAGGAAGTAATGAGTGGTACACAGATCAACTTGAATATCTTTTAGCACTCCGAGCACTAGAGTTTTTAAAAGATGACTCCTCTTATGCCAATCTCACTATTTTCCCGAGACCCCCTTCTTTTGCAAATCGTCCAAGCGGTCAATTTACAATAGCAATGGGAATTGGTTTAGGCGTAGCTCTTTTATACCCCGGATATTATTTTCTTTCAGCAATGATTGCAAAAACACAGAGTGCATTTATGGAGAGTCAAGATGCAGATTTGAAAGTTGAAGTTGATCATTATACAAGACTTTTGGCTGAAAAAAAGAGCAAGATTGACTCTTTAGCAAAAAATGAATTAAGTTTAAGGAATGCCTATAATGATAAAGCAAACACACTTAATGCCATCTATGATAAAAAGGTAAATTATAAGATGCGCTCAGAAGTCTTTTATAATTTTTCCGAGTATCTTAAGCAGTTTGATGTTTCGGTAAGCTCATTAGAGAACAATGAAAGTCAATTTTATATCTCAGTTGTAGGTAAGAATGATAAGAAAATCACTGAGCTTATCGATTATATTGCGAAAAATAGATTTAATGATATAAAAGATATCAATATAGAGTCAATTACGAAAGATGAAAATAGTAGCTACTATAACGGCGTGTTAAAGGTGGAGTTAAAATGAAACTACTTGAAGACAATTTAGAAAAACTTGATCTCTATTTTGGAGAAAAAGGTGAGCGTGAAAGATATATGATGATTGGGGGTATCGCCCTCCTTGTTGCCTTTATCGGTTATTATGGTTTTGGTCCAAGTGCTGAAGAGATGAATAAAAATGCCGGAAATCAAAAAAGTAGAGTTGAAAAAAGTCTTAATGATCATAAACGGTATTTGCAGAATATTACAGTAAATGGTGATAGAGATCATTATGTAAAAGAATATGATAAGCAAATTAAAGGTAAAGAACTCAGTATTGAAAATTATAAGAATCGTATCAAACATATCAATGATGGAACTCAAAAGTTATCTGATATGATTTTTGATAAAAAAAGCTGGTCTAGATTTTTAGATTCAATTACGGAAAAGGCTCAGTCAAACAGTATTGATATCTCTAATATCACAAATATATTTGTAGATTCAAATAATAGTTTTGGACATGTCTTAGAGATTCAAGTTGCATGTCAGGGCGATTATAAAGATATACTAAAATTTATGAATGATATCGAGCAAAACAGACTTGTAACCGATATCTATGGAAGTAAAATTTACAAAGATGCTAATTCATCTTTTATTAATGCGGATATTAATATCTCAGTATGGGGGGTAAATCACTAATGAAAAAGTATATATTTATCTGTTTTCTTCTCTTATCATTTGTGAATGCGCAAGATGTCGAGATAAAAAACATTGATGATAAGATTTCAAAAATAGATTCTCCTAGAGTGGGCATAAGTATTGACACCCTCAATAATACCAAAAATCCTTTTTATGTAGAGAACATTGAAGTTGATGGGGTGGAGGTGCAACCGGTTGAGAAAATCTCTTTAAAAGGAATTATGAATTCTAAAGCATACATTAACAATAAGTGGTTTGAGCTTAATGATGAGGTTGAGGGTTATAAAGTTATTAGCATAACTCCAAATAGTGTACTTCTTGAACGAGAAGATCGAACTAAAGAGCTATTTTTGAAAAGTAAAAAAGATAGTTTTATCAAAATTGAAGCGAGGTAAGCAGATGATAAAAAGTAAAAAAGAAAGTATCTTAGTAGCACTATTGCTATTTCTTAGTTTAACATTTTTTGCGAATGCAGGCGAGTGTAACGGAAAACTATTTAGTGCCACACTTGATAGTAAACTTACAATAGGTGATGTAGTTGAGAATATTGCAGATACATGTGGTTTGAGCGTAATCATTAAAGATGAGGCTGCAAAGAAAAAGATGAATCAAAATCTCTATTATGTTAATATGAAAAATGCAACACTGCGAGGTTTTTTAAATACTGTTTTAGAAGATAATGATTTGCATTATACACTTGAGGGTAAAAAATTAGATATATCCTATTTGATTACAAGAACTTTTCGTATCCATTATATCTCCGGACAACGAGTTGGTAAAAGTAATGCACATGTTACTATAGCTAATTCCAATAATGCAGCAGCTTCTAGCGGCTCAGGCGATACTGGAGCAGGTAGTTCAAAAACAGGTATATCAATAGAGAGTAATGATGATTTTCAATTTTGGAAGACAGTAGAAAAAGAGTTACAAAGAATTCTAATAGGCGCGTCTGACGGAACTACGCATTTTACAAAAACATCTGATAATAGCTGGGTTGGTCCTGACGGGCAAATCTGGGAATATAATCCGGTTGCGCCGATTATTAACCCTGAAGCCGGAATGGTAACCGTAACCGGAACTGCTGACCAGATAGATAAAGTGGCAAAATATATTGATACACTTAAAGATCAAATTAAACGACAAGTAATGATAGATGTAAGAATCTTAGGAGTAAGCTTTGATAATAGTCGTACAACCGGTATTGATTGGTCGCAGATATATAATTTACAAAATTTAACCATAAGTTCTCTTTTGGATGTGAGAAATAATATTGTAGGTCTTACAAATGAGATTGGAACTGGTATAACGGAATGGAATGGATCAAAAGCTATAGGTAATTTCAATGGTCAGGCATTGATTGCTACTGGAAGCACGGAAGTTTCTGACATCATTAAGTTTTTAGGAACTCAGGGTGATGTGAAATCAATTTCTAGCCCAAGAGTTATGACGCTTAATAACCAACCTGCACTTATTAGTGTTGGTAAAGAGCTTTTCTACAAGATAAAATCAAGCACAACATCAAGCAGCGGAGGGGGTTCAACTTCATCAGAAGGTGAGCTTGTTGATTCTGTATTTGCCGGAATTTTGCTTGATATTACACCTGAAATTGATCCAAACGGTATGGTAACACTCAAGATCAATCCTTCGGTGTCTGATACTGTTGAGAGTATTTCGAGCTCAAACGATACAACTAGAACTATACCGCCTGATCTTATTAGAAGACAGATTGCATCTGTTATAAAAGTAAAAGATGGTGAGCATGCCATTTTGGGTGGACTTATTACAAGCAAAAATGGAACAACATCCAATAAAGTTCCGCTTCTTGGTGATATACCTGGATTAAAATATTTCTTTAGTAGAGATGAGAAGATTGAAACGGTTGAAGAGCTTGTTATTGTTATTACACCTCATATAGTTAAAAGTGCCAAAGATGTTGATATGAAAGATTTAGGATATACAAAATTGAATGAAAAGTAGATATGAGGATGCTAAAAATGTCTTTATCGATAGTGTTGACGTGGATGATTATGTAGAATTAGGATCATCAATCGTCGCCTACGATAAGCTTAAAAAGTCTTTGGATAAGCCTCTAAAGATGATTTTAATTTTCGGCAAGCCTGGTACCGGGAAGAGCATACTTCTTAATAGGCTCTACAATGAGCTTAAGTATGAAAAAGAGATTCACTATCTTGAAATTCCTGCTGCTGATGAGAACTACTTTCTAAGATGCTTGGTGGCACCACTAACAAGTGAGAGTGTATCGCTTGATGCAAAAATAAATTTTTTTGGTTTGGTAAATTACTGCAAAAGCATACGAGGTAAAAGAGAGGTTATTTTTTTGATTGATGAAGCACAGATGTACAATGCAGATGTTCTTGAAAAAATTAGACTACTCTCAGATACGAGAGCAGTTAAATTTGTTATCTCTTTACATAAAAATGAAGATGAAGATTTAGTTGCAAAAAAACATTTTCAGACAAGAATTTGGGAGATAGTTGAGCTTAAAAATGCTTCCAGAGATGAACTTGGTGATTATATGAGAAGAAAGTTACTCAATAAAGATCTTTATGAAATTGCTAATATTATTAAAGATAAAGAGGTACGCTTGATACATAAGATTACTAAAGGTAATTTTAGAGATTGCAATAAGCTTCTTTATTCTATATTTGAAATTAGTGAGTATTATGATAAGCATGAACCACTCAAAGTAAATTATCAGGCCATGGATCCAAAAATTATTGAGATGGCAGCTTTGAAGTTAGGATATATCAATGTATGAGATAAAACAATTAGAAGAACGATGGCAAAGATATAAAATCAAACAATATGCACCGGCCGGAGTGCTTAGTATCGCATTTATATTTGTTGTTATTAGTGGTATATTTTTAAGTAGTGACCATGCAAAGGCACATATTAGTTTACCATCAAATGTTAAAATACAAAATATGAAACTTGAGAGTAACCCTATGATAGCTAAGCTGGAGATAAGTGATAGCTTTGGTGTTAAAAGTAGTAAACCGGCTATTGAACATAATGTTGAAGATGCTCTTTTTCTTGACCCTAATGACGCGGCATTTCCCGTTACGCCTGTTAGTGTTGTACCAAAGACAAAACAAAAAGTAGTTATTGAGATAAAAAAGGTACCGGTTGATAAGAGTGTTTTAGAAGGTGTAATAGAGAGATTTAAAAAAGAGAAAGATCCTTATGACTCGCTTTTTTTGGCTTCAACTTACTATTCAAACGGTGAGTATGCCAAAGCGCATGATTGGGCGGTTGAGACAAATAAAATTGCCAACATCAATGAGAGCTGGATGGTGCTTGCAAAAGCAAAATATAAACTTGGTAAAAAAGAGGAGGCATTAGAGCTTTTAAGGTCCTTTTTAAAGACTCAAGATTCAAAAGAGGCTGAGGTCTTAATGAAAAAAATTCAAAATGATATTATTTAAACGATGAAAGGGAGAAAAGCATGTTAAAAATAATTGAGATGATGTTGCGAGATAAACTCATCACAAAAGACAATCTATCTACACTTGTTAAATGTAGACCTCCCAAGAAAGTTTCTATCGCTAATCTTATAGCCGAGAATATGCTTGATGCAGATAAAGCAAATGAATATTTAGCAAAAAAGATAAGACAAGGTGAGATAACTCTGAGTGATGTTGAGCAGATAGACGGGATAGATGCTAAAAATATTATAAAAATGGCAGCAAAAGAGCTCAAAGTTAAATTTATTGATCTTGATGAAATTGAACTTGACATACGACTTTTTTCTGAAGTTCCCTACAAACAACTTATGAAATATAGTGTTATTCCTTTTGAAGAGACTGATTTGCATGTGGGTGTTGTCTTTTCTGATCCTCTTGATATGTCTGCTTATGATGCTATCTCAAGAATATTTCCTAAAAAACCAATCTCTGTTGCAGTTGCAAGTCCAAAACAGATACTACAATACCTTAGAAGACTTGAAGCGAATGAAAGCGTAAAAAGTTTAGTAGTTGATATTCGTAAAGATTTAGCTCAAGAAGGTAAAGAGACTCTAGATGGCGAATCTTCTGCTATACTAAAACTTATTGATTTGATATTAAAGTCAGCCATCTATGCCGGCGCAAGCGATATTCATATTGAAGCACTTGAGAAGAGTTGCTCAGTAAGAGAGAGAGTTGATGGGATGCTTAGACAAGCTTTTTCATTTGATAAGGATATTTTTGCACCGCTTTCATCTCGGATGAAGCTTTTGTCAAATCTTGATATCGCTGAGAAGAGAAAACCCCAAGATGGTCGCTTTAGTGCCACAATAAACGGCAAAGATTTTGACTTTAGGGTCTCAAGCTTGCCGACACTTTTTGGAGAGTCGATTGTACTTAGGATACTCGATAAGACAAAAGCGATGATTCGTCTTGAAGATTCCGGAATGAGTCAGATATGTTATGAAAAATTTTCTAAAGCTATTCAAGTACCTTATGGAATTGTTTTAGTTACCGGACCAACAGGAAGTGGTAAAACGACAACCCTTTATGGCGCACTTAATAGTATCAGGGATGTTAAGGATAAGATAATTACCGTTGAAGATCCTGTGGAGTATCAGATGAGCGGGATTCAGCAGGTGCAAGTCAATGCACATGTCGGACTTAGTTTTTCCGATGCTTTGCGCTCAATTTTAAGACAAGACCCTGATAAGATAATGATAGGGGAGATTAGGGATACTGAAACCCTTCGTATAGCTATCCAAGCAGCACTTACCGGACACCTCGTACTCTCAACATTGCATACGAATGATTCTATAAGCGCAATCAATAGAATGGTTGATATGGGTGTTGAGAACTATTTGGTAAGTGGTGCGCTTGTGGGTATCCAAGCACAACGACTTGTTAGAAAGATATGTGAGCACTGCAAAACTCCCATAACGCTTCCTCCCAATATCATAGAGGATATAAAAGAATATATCGGAGAAGGAGAGTATCAGTTCTTTAAGGGTGAGGGCTGTAAAGAGTGTAGGCATAGCGGATATGCCGGAAGAGAGATGGTTTCAGAGATGTTGCCGATAAGTGAAAAGCTATCGCATATGATTGCTTCGGGTGCCTCAAAAGAGGATTTGGAAAAACAGGCAATAAAAGAGGGATTTATATCTATGTTTGCTGACGGTATAGGTAAAGCGCTACAAGGTAAAACTACCCTAGATGAAGTCTATAGAGTTGCGAGGTTATAATGGATTATTTTAATGTTTCAATCATGTATAAAGGGAAGAAGAGACTCGAGCTCATAGAGGCTGAGAATCAAAGGTTGGCGATTGCAAAGGCAAAGAATAAATTCCCTTCAGGAATTGTTCTAAAAGCAATCCCTACTTCGCCTCCTGTTGAAGTGGTCATTAGTAATTTAACTGCTAAGCTTAAAAAGTCATTTAAAAAGAGTGTCAACATCAATGATAAAATTGCTACTATAAGGCAAATTGCTGTTATGACTGATGCCGGTATACCAATTAATGATACCCTTCAGGATGTGGCTGCCAATACTCATAATATGCAACTTAAAGATATCTATTATGATATTAGCAGTGATATTAATGCGGGGAAAAGTTTATCAGATTCTATGCAAAAGTATGGAAATGAGTTTGGGCATGTGAGTATAGCCATGACTAAGCTTGGCGAGAGAACAGGGAATATTTCCGGTTCCTACCATAAGCTAGCTGATATATTAGAGAGCATTAGAAACAATATTGCACGTTTTAAAAAAGCGATTCGTTATCCACTCATAACTCTTACGGCAATGGCGATAGCTTTTATCATTTTAATCATGGTGGTTGTGCCAAAATTTAAAGAGATTTTTGATAAATTTAAAACGGAATTGCCTATTCCAACTAAAATACTTTTAAGTATTGAATATGTTTTTAGCCATTATGGTGTTGTTGTTCTTGTTGCACTAGTCACATCTATATATGCAATAATATATTTATATAAGAATAATAAAGAGTTTAAATATAAGATAGATAAAATCTTAATACACAAGAGATTTTATCTTATAAACAAGGTAATTTTTCTATCTACTATGCATAAGTACACGCTTGTCTTTGGCGAACTTGTGCGTTCGGGTATACCTGTCTCGGAAGCACTTGAAACAGCAGTTGGGATGGTTGATAATAGTGTTATAAGAGAGCAACTTGAGAGAGTAAATGCAAATATCGGAAGGGGGATGAATCTTACTGAAGCTTTTGAGCAAACCGGTCTTTTTGAAAATATGCTCCTGCAGATGATAAAAGCAGGAGAGGCGAGTGGGCAGCTTGACGCGATGCTTGGAAAAGTAACAACTTACTATGATATGCAGTTTCAAGATATTATCGATAATCTTAGCACCTATATTGAGCCTATTATGATGTTCTTTATAGCAGGGTTAGTGCTCTTAATGGCACTTGGTATATTTATGCCTATGTGGGATCTTGGACAAGCAGTCAAGAATGGATAAAAAAATTTAGAGCCTATGAATTTTCAGGGCTCTCTCTAAATCTTCCGGGGTGTCTATCCCAAAACTATCAGTTTTTACTTTTTTCATAGCAATCTTATAACCGCTATAAAGCGCTCTTAATTGTTCTAGTTTCTCTATATCTTCGAGTATAGTATTTGGCAAATCAGCAAAGAGATGAAGCGAATACATTGTAAAGCCGTAAATCCCGATATGAGCTTTATATTGATCTAAAAAATGATCTCTTGAATAGGGAATCTTTGATCTTGAAAAATAGAGTGCCATATCATCTTTGTCGGTTACTACCTTTACAATATTTGGATCATCAGCCATCAAAGAGCTAATTTCTTTGTAGCATGAATTGATAAGTACATCTTTATTTTTTATGTTGTTTTTTGTGAGCATATGTACAGTTTTTATAACCTCTTGCTCAAGAAAAGGTTCATCGGCTTGTACATTTATAATTATATCTTCATCATGCAATTGTAGTTTTTGTGCAGCTTCATATATGCGATCAGTGCCACTGTTGTGTTTGTCTGATGTCATAATCGCATCAATATCAAACGATTTACATATATCAATAACCTCCCCGGAGTCAGTTGCTACACATACACTATCAATATCTTGGGCACTCAATGCTGTTCTTACAACCATCGGAATACCGTCAATATCAGCTAGTATTTTATTTGGAAATCTGCTTGAGCCAATGCGGGCAGGAATTATAATCATTGCTATCCCCTTTTGATTTATGATATTGTATCATACTAAAAGAGAGTTTAGGGAGAGATTTCGAACCCCCAAAGAAGAGGGGTTCGTGAGTTTTTATAGAGCGTCTGCGTCTGTTTCACCCGTTCTGATTCTAATAACATTAGAGATATCAGTAACAAATATTTTACCATCACCGATTTTTCCGGTTTTGGCTGCGTTTGTAATTGCGTCAATAGCAACTTTCGCATATTCGTCAGTACTTACAACAATCTCTATTTTTATCTTAGGAATAAACTCAACCACATATTCAGCTCCTCTATAGAGCTCAGAATGACCTTGTTGTCTACCGTAACCTTTTACTTCGCTTACTGTAAGACCGGTTATTCCAGCTTCCACAAGTGCTTCTTTGACCTCTTCAAGTTTGAAAGGTTTTATTATAGCTTCTATCTTTTTCATCTTATTTCCTTTATATTAGAGATTGATTGCTTTTTCGCCATGTACGTTTTCGTCAAGACCTGCATCTTCAGTCTCTTCGCTAACTCTACCGCCACCTGTAATTATACTTGATATAAAGTAAACAATGGCTGTCATAACACCACTATATACGATTGTCAATAGTACCGCTTTAATTTGCGCTATGAGTTGGCTTCCAAGTGCAAAATCTTCAGGCATAAGATACGGAGCTATAAATATCGCTGTTGCAATAGAACCCCAAATACCTACGAGACCATGCACCCAAAATGCATCAAGTGAATCATCTACTTTGAATAGTTTTTTCAATTTAGAAACGCCCACAAAACCAACGATACCACCTACAAGACCAATGATGATTGCACCTATTGTATCTGCAGAACCAGAGGCAGGTGTAATCGCTACTAGACCGGCTACAGCACCTGATGCTCCACCGATAAGTGTTGGCTTTTTATAGATAATCCATTCGCAAAATATCCATCCGATAACACCAAGAGATGCTGCTACATTAGTGATAAGGAATGCATTTGCCGCAACGCCGTCAGCCGCTACTTCACTACCGGCATTAAATCCAAACCATCCAAACCAGAGCAATACAGCACCAAGAACTGCGAGTATCGGTGAAAATGGTTTAAGCGCAACTTTTCCATAGTCTTTTCTTGGTCCCATTATCATGGCTACAACAAGTCCTGCTATACCGGCATTGATATGAACAACTGTACCACCGGCAAAGTCCATTTCGCCAAAGTTTAGTGTTGTGCCGCCACCCCAAGCCCAGTGCGTGATGGGAGCATAAACTATGACAACCCAAAGAGCTACAAAGATAGTGTAAGTAGAAAACTTAATTCTCTCTATCATTGAACCGGATGCGATAGCAACTGTAATTGCCGCAAAAGTACCCTGAAATGCAACAAAAAGAAGCTCAGGAATACTCCCGGTTAAGCTCCCATCCGTAATGCCCGATAAAAACAACTTACCTGTACCGATAAAGTCACCCTCGCCAAAGGCTATGCTATATCCAAACAAAACCCAAACAAGTGTCCCAACAGCAAAAGCAATTAAGCTCATCCCCATAGTATTGAGAACATTTTTACTTCTTGTTAAACCACCATAAAAGAGTGCCAATCCGGCAGGAGTCATAAGCATAACAAGTGCAGTTGCTACTATCATCCATGCTGTATCGCCACTATTTAAAGCGCTTTCATCTGCAAAAAGTCCTATTGGCAACATGAGTGCCAATAAAGCGAAAAATCTATTTTTCATCTCTAATCCTTTGTGTTAATTTTCACAATTTAATAGTAGCATTTAAACTAAATATCAATATAGTAAATTTTGATTAAAAAATAGGCAATTATATTTTTTCTATTGTGCAATAAATGGAATTTCAAGAGAGATAGAGTTTTCATTGAGTGAAATAGTGATAAAGCTATTTTCTGATAGGGATTCTAGCTGATTATCAAAGGTGCTATCTCTACTCTCAGATTTTATTTCAAGTGAAAGTATTTGGTATTTCTCTTTTTTGATTATGATATATTCACCTATGATTAACTTGAGAGAAATATCAACATTATTACAATCTTTAAAGTTATTGAGTGATTTATTGAGCAACTTAGAGAAGCGGTTTTGATCTATTTTTATCTCGGGAAGTCCTTGATCTGTTAAAAGAGTTATCTCGGCATTACTTTCTATCTGAAAAAGTGCGATATTGGCCTCGATAAGTGTATTGATGTCAGTTTGTGTTGTATTGCAGTTAACTGACTCCTTGTTTGATCCAATCCTTGGTTTATGATAGAGCCTTAGATAGATGTACTCATCGTTTTCATATCCAACCGTGATACCGTAGAAAAGAAACAGATTGTATTTAAGATCCATAGTTGTTGTTTTATGTCCATAAGTTTGTGGAGCATACTGCATGGCTATTTCGAAGAGCTCTTTAGAAGATGTGTATCCCAAAAGTACTTCCGCAGTAGAATTGAGGTGGATTATATGACCATCAGGGGAGAAAATGATTGCCGGGTTAATATCTGCTTCAATCAAAAAGTTAAAATCAATCGATTCCAAGCTCATATATCTTCTTTCTTAATGTGTTTCTATTTATTTTGAGTATTGAGGCTAATTTTAGCTGTGATCTGTATTTTTTTAAACCTGCTTTGATAAGCGGCTCTTCAAAAACTTCAATCAACTCTCTATATCCGTTTTCTTCATCGAGTACATTGTAGAGATAATTATACAGTATAGATTTTATCTCATTTTTATCTAAAGAACTTGAAAAAACTTTTTTATAGATACTTTTTTTTAGAGATTTGATGTTTTCTGATATGTCAAGATTCTCCATGCTGATATTGATGTCAGTCCCTATAATCTCTTTTGATTCATTGATAAATATTTTGGTTAATATTTTTACATCTTCGGGTCTATCTTTGAGTGAAGGCAGGAGATACACAAAGGAAAAGAGTGACTCTTTCTTTTTTACAATCGCAGGATCATCACATATTGCTATAACCCTTTTAGAGAAAAAGTCACTTTCATTATAAGGAAGGGACTTATCAAAATTGGTCAAGACAACCTCTTGGTGAAGCTCTAGAGCTCTTTTAACCTCTTTTATATCTCTAGCATCGATCCAAAAAGCATCAGGAAAGATATTTTTTATAAGTGTTTTTTTACCTGTATGTTTCTCGCCGGCGATAAGAGAAGAGACTAAAAGAGTTTTTGTAAGTCTTAAACCCTTTTGAATCTTGATAATCTCCGGTGATGATGTGTTAAAGTTTTCCATTTTATGCTCAAAAGATAAATTTTAAAAAGTTTTATAGCTGAAAATTAAAAATATTGTAACAAAAGTATGTTAATATACTCCAATAATATAAAAATAGGATGAACATAAAAGAGTTATTTAGAATTTTTTTTAACACCCATAAGCATTTGGATTTTGAGCAGGCTATAGAATATTTTTCTATCTTTGGCGGTATTGAGGAGCCTTTAGAGTTTAACTATTTTGCTAATCTCTTTGAATCTATTAAAAACTTGGTTGAAAATGATTTTGTCAAGCTAGAATCATACATTACTCCTCAGTATATTTTAGAGTCTCCTTATAGGGAGATACTTATTGCTTCAGCAAGAGGTGATGGAAGGCTCTATGCCATACTAAAAAAGGCAAGGATAGCAGAGACGCTAGGGGAGAAGATTATCCAAGAGCTTGAATCGTTAGGCATTATCTATCAGGAGCACTCAAGAGAATATGCGCATGATGTAAAAAGAGGCTATAGAATCCAATCAAAAGTTAGATTTAGCAAGCCGTTTTATCGATTTTGGTTTGGATTTGTAGAGCCTTACCGGGCATCAATCATCGCAAAAGATACCAATCAATTTATGGATTATTTTGAAAAAGGATATGAGCGATTGCGAAGTCTTGTGTTTGAACAGTTATCAAACGAGATACTCAAAGAGCATTTTTCCAAGATAGATCCTATCATTTCACTCGGCAGTTATTGGGACAAAGATAATGAATTTGATATTATCTCCATTACAAAGAGTGGAAAAGTAATTTTTGGAGAGTGTAAATATAAAAATAGAAAAGTCTGTAAAAATGAGTTGAGTAAGCTCGTGTCTAAGAGCCAAACGCTTCATATGAAGCCCGATTTTTTTGTACTTTTTTCAAAACAGGGGTTTTCAAACGAGCTAATAAATAATCCGCCAAAAGATGTTATGCTTTTTGATCTTGAGGATATGAGACAAAAGATTATCTAAGATCTCTCTTTCTTTTTTGAATTGATTGAAGATGTTGGTTGTAGGTTTTTGAAAACTGGTGTTTCCCATTGCTTTGTCTCATAAAATAGAGATATTTTGTATCGCTAGGTTTGATTGCTGCAAGTATAGCATCAGTCGAGACGGCACAGACGGGGTCATGGGGCAACCCTTTGTATTTGTATGTATTATAGCTACTTGTGTCGTTCTTAATCCTCTCGGGAGTTACTTTTATATTGGAGTATTTCCCATAATTAAGCGTGCCATCCATCTGCAAAGCCATACCTCTTGAGAGTCTATTGTAGATTACAGAAGAGACAAGTGGCATCTCTTCATTATTTGCTGCTTCTTTTTGAATAATGGAGGCGATGATGAGTATCTTCGCCCACTGTTTTTTATCATAAACACCATATATTTTATTTGAAAGATTTTTATATTTCTCCTCTGATTCTTTAATGAGAAATCTTATAAGTGCAGACTCACTAATGCCATATGGAACATGATAAGTATCAGCAGCAATACCTCCCTCTTTGTAAGGTGAAAGCTCATTGTAGTAGTTTGCTAATTTTATCTCATCAAGCGCAAGTTCTTTGTTTAGCTTTTCAAAGAAAATCACAAGCGTTTCACCGGGTATGAGTTGCACCTCTACAAGTTTCGTCTCTCCATTGACAATTTTATAAAAAAAATCAATACGGTTTATCTCATTCTTCCCCATATTTATCCATCCGCTTTGAGGGGTTCCGAGTATCCAAAGTATATATTTATCTATTTTTGAAACGGCATATCCATTTTTACCCAAGTGTGATATAATATGCGTTATTGAGCCCTGCGGCACAAGCACAGTCGAAGTTGTCTTGATGGGGATTGTTATATAGAACATAAAGGAAATTATCATAAAAAGAGTAGTGCGCCCTATCAAGTTTATCATTGGTAATCTTTTTTTATATCTCTCAATCATACTTATCACTCTTTTTATTATTTTGAAGATAGGAATATCTTTAGATAATTTTTATGGTGGACTATTTAATGCTAAAGGATTATACTTAAAACTTGATAAAAAGTTGACTTTTAAAGCCGAAGAGCTTACATGGAATTACTCATTAAGCGGGCAGAGTAGTGCACTTGAAGATATCGATACTCTTTTTAATCGTATCAATTTTACCCTGAAATTATTTGATTATTTTGAGATCAAACAATTGCATATCGGAGATAAAGAGCTTACATTTATCATCACTGAGGGTAAAAAGTTTTATTTTTTAAGTGATGATTATGAGATTAACGCAAACTTGCAAAAAGAGGACGGAAAGCTCAATGTTGATATCCCTTTTGCAAAACTAAAAAAGAGTGATTTCATCGTTGCCTCCAAGGGTGTTTATAATTATCTTGATGAGACAGCGGATTTTAACGGTAGCATAAAGAGTGCAACTCTTGATGGAGTCTTTGCTATCACAAAGAAGAATGATGACATATCTATCGATATCAAAACAGATACATTTCATAACATCAAACCTCTTGCTGATATTTTCCCACTCAAAGAGAAAATCAAAGCTTGGATTACAACAAAAGTTTTAGCAAAAAGTTATAAGCTTGATTGGTTTAATTCAAAATTGACTTATCATAATGGTCGTTTTGATATAGATTTAGATGGCATGAGGGGTGTGGCTACACTAAAAGATGTGGATGTCCGTTTCAAAGAAGACCTTCCCGCTGCACACGCAAGTGATGTAAGGGTCGAATATAGCCATTCGGATCTCCATTTGTACCCCCAAAATGCGACCTATGAAGGGGAGAGTATAACGAGTAATGTGGTTATCAGCGATATTCCCTATAAAGACAAGGCAAGAATCAAAGTTTCCTTGGGGTCAGAAAATACTACTTTGAGTCAAAATGTTTTAGATATACTCAGCGCGTATAAAATCAATCTCCCCGTGAAGCAAAATAGCGGTAAAGCAAGTGCTGATGTCGAGCTCAATATTAAATTTTTTCCTAGAGAAATATATGCAAATGTTGATGTTGATATATTGGCTCAAAGTGAGATTAATCTTGGTGGTATACCGCTCATTGCACAAAGCGGCAAGATAACCATGAGAAAGAATATACTGAGCATTAAAGATGCAATACTAAAAGATAAAGATTATGACATCAAGGTGGATGGTGAGCTTGATCTGAAAAAAAAGAGTGGAGAGCTGTTGCTTGATACAAAAAGTTTAGCAATCAATGGGGCTACAAAAAATATCATTAACATCAAAGATAAAAAGATAAAGCTGGATGTTGATTATGACAATAAACTCCTCTTTAAATTGCCCGAATATGATCTGGAGATACAAAAAGAAGATAATAATGTCACTATATCGCTAGGAGATATAAAAAAGGTTGCTCCTTTTATGAAAAATCATCCAATCTCCAAAAAGGGGGGAGCGCTTAAAATCGTAACAAGTGATTTTAAGAATTATGCATTTAACGGAACTTTCTTTTGGAATGAGTGTTTTTTGTTTGAAAAAGATGATGTTTGTGAGAGTAGAATCCCATTTAGCGGGACAGTTAAAAACGGCAATATGCGACTTTATGCTTTTGGGAAAAAGCTAACTTATGATTCTAAAAAGTCGCTTATCTGGCTTGATACAATCAATGTTGATCTCAAACAACTTCTTGCATCAAAAGAAAATTATAGTAACTCCGCAAAGAGCCTTCTCGGTAAAATCAGTATATCTGCAGATAACGGCAAGATACGGTACGGTAAATATTCACTTCTAACAGATCATTACGATGCTGATATCGATTCAAAACAAAATGTTAAAGTAGTCGGCAGTATGGATGGTGACATCATAGAGTTTAGCAAGAAAAATCGTAATATAGAGTTTAAAGCCTTTAGAACAAAAGATAAATTGCTTGCAAAACTTATCAATTTTGATGGATTAAAAAACGGGAGATATAGTTTTAAATTTAGTGGAGATGTTGATAAAGAGATGAGGGGAGATATATTGATTGAAGGCGGAATTATGAATGATTTTATGCTCTACAATAATCTTTTAGCATTTATCAATACAATCCCCTCGCTCGCTTCATTGAACTCTCCGGGCTTTTCATCCAAAGGGTTTGAGATAAAAGATGGCATCATAGACTATACACTTAAGGATGATATCATCGACTTTCATTCGATATACATACGAGGAAAAACAGCAAATATAGCGGGTAGGGGAACCGTGAATTTAAAAACGAAGGTTGTCGAGATTGATCTCGCTGTCCAGAGTGTAAAAGAGGCCGGAAGTTTTCTCGGTAAGATACCTGTTCTTGGCTATATCTTACTCGGTAAAGATGAAAGCTTAACGATAGGTACGCGAATTACAGGGAGCTATGAAGACCCAAAAATTGAGACAAATGTAGCACAAGATGTGCTTCTGCTTCCTGTTGTCTTTTTGGAGCGAATGGTAACTTTTTATAAGCAATTTGAAAAGGAGTAGCATTTACTACTCATTTCTCAGGATATTAAGCGGATTGAGTTTTGCTGCTTTTTGTGCCGGATAGAGTGAAGTTATGACGACAATAATAGCCGCACCGACAACAACCAAACTAAAATCGCTAAATGCTATATCTATGGGCAATTTACTGACACCGTAAACATCTTCCGGAACCGATATGATATCAAATGTGTCGATAATCCACTTCCCAAGGAATGCCAAGAGTATGCCTAGCGCGATGCCAAGTGTCCCTATCACGGCACCGAGCCTAAAAAAGATAGCTTTAATCTCTCTCTTGGTAACCCCGAGAGTGCTCATAAGTGCTATTTCGGCGCGTCTGCTCATGATTGTCATGACAAGAGAAGAGATGATATTGAGCGATGCTATAAGAATGATAAGTAACAAGACTAAAAAAAGAGATTTTTTCTCTAATTCCATAGCGGCAAAAAAGTTTCCATTTTGTTCCCACCATCCCTCTATAAAGACATTTTCAGGCAACACTTTTTTTATCGCGTCTATGATCTTCATCGGCTCTTTAGCATAGATATGAACCCCGTCATAGAAGCCTTGTTTTTTTCCTAAAAGTTTCCAAAAGGCCTCTAGCGTTGTATAGGCTATCACTTTGTCATAATTTTTAAGTCCACTTTTATAGATGCCGGTAATTGTAAATCTTTTTTGAAGCGGCATGGTGCCAAAGCCTATAGCTTGTTGTTCAGAAAAATAGAGCGTGATTTTATCACCGCTAAAGACATTTATCTCGCTCGATAAACCCTCGCCTATTGTGATGCTGTATGGCTCTATTTGGGCATTATCGGTTTGTGATTTTTTATATATAGGATTGAGTGCACTCTCCTTTTTACTATCCACTCCATACAAGATCGTTCCTTGAACCATACCCTGATTTTTGCTGATTACTTGTGTTGTGTAGAAGGGGCTAAAACTAAGTTCTGGAAATTTTTGATGGAGTTTTTCAAGCATATCATCATTGATTGCATCTTTTTGAAAAGTGACCATCGTGAGAGGATAGTTCATAACAAAGAGTTTTTTTTGAAACTCTTTTTGCATACCGTTCATAATACCCATTGCTAAGATAAGCACCATGACTCCAACAGCGACACTTAGAAGTGCTAGCACCATGGAGACAAATATAAAAGGGTTATCTTTGTCATATCTAAAATAGTGTTTTACGATAGTCTCTACAAAACGATTCTCAAAACTTTTTTTTTGATCAAAATGTTTGTCACTCAAGAGAGGAGTCCTTGTTTTGGTCCGCTTTTCCCATGACAGTTTTTATATTTTTTTCCACTACCACAAGGGCATGGATCGTTTCTTTTTGGTTTTTTTACACCGCTTATCGGTTGCGTTATATCATCATTTTGAGGCTCATGTGCTTCAACTTCAAGCTCATCCCTTATCTTTTCTATCGCCTCTTTTTCTTCTTCGGGTGATTTAAAATCAAATTGCACGAGTTGAAGCAGTTTGATAGCTTCATTTTTGATCCGCACAATGAGATCACTAAAGAGTCTATAGCTATCTTGTTTATACTCCGTAAGCGGATCTTTTTGGTTGTAGCCACGAAGTCCGATACCTGTTTTAAGCACATCCATCTCATAGAGATGCTCTCTCCATTCGGGGTCAAGTACTTGCAGATAGAGTACGCGTTCTATCTCGTCTCTTTGTTCGCTGGCAAGCGGTTGCATCTTTTCTTCATAATTTTTTTCAAGTTCGTTTATGATGTATTCATAGAGTTCATCTCTACTTTTAGATTTTAGATTATGAACATCAAACTCGATATTGACATCTTCTTTGAGCATAAGCGCAATCTTGCTTGGGTCGATATCTTCATCAAGAGTTCCATCAAAGACATCACACATATCAAGGATATAATTTACATACTCGCTTCTATTTTCTTTGATTTTGGAAGCTATATCAAAATTTGGATCAAGGAGTTGGTTTCTAAATGTATAGATAACTTTTCTTTGATGATTGGCTACATCATCATACTCCAAGATATGCTTTCTAGACTCGTAGTGCATATTTTCTACTTTCTTTTGAGCCTTTTCTACACTCTTTGTCACAATTCTGGAGTCTATATACTCTCCCTCTTTTACACCAAGAGAGTTCATGATATTTCTGATGCGATCCCCGCCGAATATTCTAAGGAGATTATCATCAAGGCTCAAGTAGAATTGACTCTCTCCTGGATCTCCTTGTCTTCCGCTTCTTCCTCGGAGCTGGTTATCTATCCTTCTACTTTCATGGCGTTCCGTGCCTAGTATATAGAGTCCACCGAGTTCTCGCACTTCATCCAAAATCTTGATATCAACACCACGCCCTGCCATATTGGTTGCTACCGTTACAGCACTTTTTTCACCGGCATTCTTGATGATCTCGGCCTCTTTTTCGTGATTTTTAGCATTGAGTATAGTGTGTGGAATCTTCTCTTTTGTAAGTCTCTCATGGATCATCTCACTCTTTTCGATTGATGCGGTTCCTATAAGTACCGGTTGCCCTTTTTTATGGAGCTCTTTTACTTTCATGGTAACGGCATCAAGTTTCTCTTTTTCTGTATTGTAGATAAGGTCATTTTTATCGATTCTCATCACGGGAACGTTGGTGGGGATAGAGATAACATCGAGTGAGTATATTTGAGAAAACTCTGTTGCCTCAGTTTGTGCCGTGCCCGTCATCCCTGCTAGTTTATTGTAGAGTCTAAAGTAATTTTGGTAAGTTATCTCTGCAAGTGTTTGACTCTCTTCTTGGATTATTACTCCCTCTTTTGCTTCAAGCGCTTGATGAAGCCCTTCGCTATATCTTCTACCCTCGCTTAATCTTCCTGTAAATTCATCGACAATGACTATCTCATTATCTCTTACGACATAATCGACATCTTTTTCAAAAAGATGGTGTGCTTTGAGTGCTTGGTCTAGATGATGTGAAAGTGCTGCATTCTCTAGGCTATAGAGATTTTCTACTTCAAAAAGTACCTGCGCTTTTTCTAGCCCATCTTCCGTCATGATAATGACCTTGTTTTTTTCATCGACTATAAAGTCACCGGTTGTCACTTCAGGCTCTCCCGGTTTTGTATCTTTTTTCTCACCCTTAATCATCTTTTTGGCGATTGCATCCGCTCTTCCATAATAACTTTGATCTCTTTTAGTAGGACCGGAAATTATAAGCGGTGTTCTAGCTTCATCTATAAGGATTGAGTCAACTTCATCAACTATGACATAGTTATGAGTACTTTGTACTTTATCTTCGGCTCGTATCTTCATATTATCTCGCAGATAATCAAAGCCAAACTCATTATTTGTGCCGTATGTTATATCTTTGTTGTATTGTGCTTTTCTCGTCTGTTCATCATGTATATCAGCAGTGATACATCCGACGCTAAAACCTAAAAATTCATAGAGTTTTCCCATCTCTTCCGAGTCTCTTTTGGCAAGGTAGTCATTGACCGTAACGACATGCACTCCTTTGCCTTCCATGGCGTTTAAGATGACTGCAAGCGTTGCAACAAGGGTTTTTCCTTCACCCGTTTTCATCTCAGCGATATTGCCCTCATGCAACACCATACCACCGACAAGTTGCACATCAAAATGGCGCATATTAAGCACTCTTGTGCTTGCCTCTCTTGTGATAGCAAAAGAGTCATTGAGTGCCTCATCAAGACTCTTTTGACCACTAATCACTTCTGCTTTTAGAGCTTCAAAGCTCTCCTTGAGCTCCGCATCACTCATCCCCCTATAGATAATCTCGAGCTCATTGATCTTTTCCGCTCTTTTGAGGAGTTTTTTTACTATTCTGTCATTTCTGCTTGAAAAAATTTTGCCTACTATGCTCATAATATTATATTGCCTTATTTGCTTATTATTTTACCTATTAAGTTTGATTATTCTATCGAAATATACTAAAAATTATGTTTAGCACTCTATCCTAACCCTATTTACATCACGATTTTCTGCCACAATTACAAAACGGTATCAAAGTCATCTTTTGATATAGTAAATTTTTATTTTAGGAGCCTTATGAAGAAGATATTTATACTATTATTTATTCCATTTTTTCTTCTTGCAAGCGATATCATATTGCCAAAATCTTTTCGTGCGAGCTTTACACAAGAGATAACAAACCCACAAAAAGAGAAGATTACATATACAGGCAAGATACTTTACTCTTCGCCGTCGAACATAAAGTGGAGCTACCTCTCGCCAACAAAAAAAGATGTTTGCTCCAATATAGAAGAGATACTCATAGTTGATCATGATTTAGAGCAAGTAAGTGCTTATCTCCTCGATGACGGTCTTGATCTTATCGGGCTTATCAAAGAGGCAAAGCCTATCCGACCAACCGTCTATAATGCAATGTATAAAGAACATATCTACACACTGCAAGTCAATCAAAAGGGTGAGCTGAGTAGGGTGGCATATAAAGACGGACTTGATAATTCTGTGCTCATTATTTTTAGCGATATGCACTCAAGCGATAAAGTTATCAAACAACAAGATATGTACTGCTCCTATCCAAGCAGTTATGACATCATAGAAGAGTAGTGTGTATGACTGAGCTTATTGCAAATCTTTCTACCGGTACATGGTTGTTTCTCATTATGATTATCATTTTGAGTAGTTTTTTAATGATGATTATCATAGCCAATGGATTTTCTATCAAGCTCAAAGAGATCAAAAAACAAAATGAGAAGTTTGCATCAACAGACCAAGAGCAAAAAAAGAAGCTTGGAGAACTCATAAAAAAAGGTGAAATACTCAAAGCAGAACTTGAAAAAGATAAAGCATATATCGAAGAGTTGGAGCGCATCAAAGTTGCTTATGAATCCAAGCAAGAAGAGTTTTTCAAGACGGAACATAAGCTTCGAGAGGCGCAAGAGCAGCTTATGTCTCTTGGTGATGAGTTGACGGTTTTAAAGGATGAATATCTTTCAATCCAAAAAGATTATAAGCGGATACTCAAACGCAATGAGGAGCTTGTCTCTAAACATAAAAGTTAAAATAGACGCTGACTTTTAATACAATATGCTAAAATTGCATTTAAACTCACAAATTATAAATTACAATACAGAAGGACTATTTTGTTATCAACGATCAATCTAACACAAAGATACGGCAAGCGAGTACTATTTGACAAGATCAATATCTCTTTAGATGCAGGGAAAAGATACGGGCTTATAGGTGCAAATGGAGCCGGAAAATCAACACTCATCAAGATACTCTCAGGCGAGATAGAGCAAAGTGAAGGCGAAGTACAGTTGCAGTCAGGGGTAAAGCTTGGAGTGCTTGGACAAAATCAATATGCTTTTGAAGATTTTACCCTTAGTGATGCGGTACTTTATGGCAATAAAAGGCTCTTTGATGCTCAAAAAGAGAAAGAAAAACTCTATATGGAGGGAGATTTTGAGAGCGAGGCTGTCAATAACCGTCTAGCAGAGCTTGAGATGATTTGTGCAGAGGAAGATCCAACCTACGAAAGTGATGTGAAGATAGAAAAACTTCTTGGAGCACTTGGGTTTCCAACATCAGCTCAGAGTGAACTTATGAGTTCGTTACCAAGTAGCGATAAATTTAAGATATTACTTGCGCAGGTACTCTTTTTGAAACCCGATGTATTGCTTCTTGATGAGCCTACCAATAACCTTGATATTGAGACGATTAGTTGGCTCGAAGAGGAGCTCAAGCGTCACGAGGGCGTCCTTGTCGTCATCTCACATGATAGACACTTCCTAAACGGTGTCGTAACACATATTTTAGACCTCGATTTTCAAACTATTAGAGAGTTTACGGGTAATTATGATGAGTGGTATATTGCGGCGAATTTGTTAGCAAAACAGGCACAGACTGAGCGCTCAAAAGCACTTAAAGAGAAAGAGGATTTAGAGAAATTTATCGCGCGTTTTAGTGCTAATGCTTCAAAAGCAAAGCAAGCAACAAGTCGCCAAAAACAGCTCGATAAACTTGATATAAGCGAGATAAAACTCTCAAGCAGAAGAGACCCTTCTATCGTTTTTAAACCACATAGAGATATAGGCAATGAAGTACTCTTGGTGAATAAACTTTCAAAAAGCTATGGCGATAAAGAGGTATTTAAAGAGCTCTCATTTAAACTTAACAAAAATGATAAAGTCGCTATCATCGGTGGTAACGGTGCCGGTAAAAGTACGCTTGTCGAGATACTCATGGGCAAGATAAAATCTGATAGCGGAGATTTTAACTGGGGACAAACAATCACCACTACCTATTTCCCGCAAAATACAACAGATATCGTACAAGGCGAAGATGTTTTACCGCAATGGATACAAAACTTTGATCCCAAATGGCATATTGATGAGATACGCAAATGTCTTGGTCGTATGCTCTTTACAGGAGAAGAGCAGAGTAAAAAAGTAAGTGCATGCAGCGGTGGTGAGAAGCATAGATTGATGCTAAGTAAGATGATGATGGATAGTGCCAATTACTTAGTGCTTGATGAGCCCAATAACCATCTAGACCTTGAGGCGATCGTTTCACTTGGTGAAGCGTTACATGATTATCAAGGCGGTGTAATCTGTGTGACACATGACCGTGAGCTTATTGATGCTTTTGCTAATCGTATCATCAAGATACAAGAGGATGGTAGCATCATCGACTTTGAAGGGGACTATGAAGCTTTTGTCGAGGTGTATGGACATTAATTCTGATCAATAAAGGTATGAATTGAAAATTATAAACAGCTGCATCCTATCTCTATTTTTTATCTCTATAACTGCTCAGAGTGATGAGCTGAAACTATTTACAACCGATGGTTGTAGCTCATTTCCCGATGGCACATTCAATCAAAGATCAGAGTGGTTAAATTGCTGTGTAAGCCACGATCTTGCTTATTGGAAAGGCGGTACAAAAGAAGAGCGTCTACAAGCTGATGAGGCTTTAAAAACATGTGTTACAAATGTTGGAGAGCCGGAGATTGCCAAGATCATGTTGGCTGGTGTACGCGTGGGAGGTACTCCCTATCTGCCGACATCTTTTCGATGGGGATATGGATGGTCGGAATCCAGAGGCTATAAAGCCTTGAGTGTTGAGGAGAAAAGAGAGGTGAAAGAGAAGCTTGAATTGCTTAAATCTATCATCGATAGCACTTTGGAAAATCAAGAGGAAAAATAATGCTGTATGATTTTACAAACCTAAACCCAGATGAGCGCTATAGGTTAATCGCTCAAAGTGTCATTCCGCGCCCGATTGCTTGGATAGTGACAGAAAATGAGAACATCATCAATATCGCGCCATTCTCTTTTTTCAATGCACTCAGTGCGACCCCGCCAGTGCTTGTGGTCTCCATAGGTCATAAGGAGAGTGGTGAGCCAAAAGATACATTAAAAAATCTAAGAGCAACAAAAAAATGTGTGCTTTGCTTAGCAAATGTGACTCAAAAAGAACAGCTTATATGTACAAGTGAGGCATTGGATAGCCAACAGAGCGAGGCCGAATTTTGCAAGGTAGAAACTAAGATTATCGATGAGGCTTATCCACCCGTGATAGCAGATGCTCAAGTGGCGTATCTCTGTGAATTAAGGCAAGAGCTTGATCTTGGCGGCAAAACGGTACCTTTGCTTTTAGATGTAAAAAAAGCTTTTTTTGATGATGCGATTATCACTGATAAAGAGAAGCTAAGAGTTCATCTTGATGCCCCTGGAAGGGTAGGGGCAAGCTTCGCAAAATTAGAAGAGATTTAATTTATTATTTTTCTATTTCTCTTGTAAAAATATGCTCGGAGTGTTTATCTTTGATGATGAGCTTATGACCATCCACGAGATCGATCCCACACTCTTCCCAAAAGAGCTCCGCGCCTTTATTGTGGATCATTTCACAACTCCAATGTGTTAGGTTTGTCTGTTTTATCGATCGTATATAAGCATAGGTGTTCATCCATTTGACATCGAAATTTCCTTCATTATCTTTAATTGTCATGATCTTACCGCTGCCGCCACCTACTCTTATCCACTCACCATCTAAGATCGCATCAGCATTTGCAAATACAAATCCAAAGCACAAAATAGACGCTAAAAGTATTTTTCTCATTTTTACATCCTTATGCCAAATTGGTATAAACTACTTGTATATCCTCATCATCTTCAAGTTTTTCTATGAGCGTTTCTACATCATCAAGTTGCTCTTCAGCTAACTCTATAGGGGTATTTGGGATAAACTCAAGTGTTGCTTTAGTAACCTCTATCTTGCGATCTTCTAGTGCTTTGCTAAGCTCACCAAATGACTTGTATTCACCATAAATTCGGATGATATCTTTATCCTCCCCATTCTCTTGTGCTTCTTTGTCCTCTTCTATCTCTTCAAGTCCATAGTCTATAAGATCAAGCTCAAGCTCTTCAAGGTCTAGATCATCTTTTTTATCAAAGAGAAAAACAGCTTTTCTTGTGAACATAAAATCAAGCGCTCCCGATGTAAGAAGTTCTGCTTTATTGCGTACGAGAATCGCCTTGACATTGGCAACTGTGCGAGTACCGTTATCTGTCGCACACTCTATGATGAGTTGCAAGCCATAAGGTCCTTTTGCTTCATATCGCACCTCTTTGATGTCTGCAGTATCTTTGCCGCTTGCTCGCTTGATAGCATTTTCGATGACATCTTTAGGTACATTTTCAGCTTTTGCATTTTGAATGACGGTTCTTAGTTTGGCATTTTGATCAGGATCAGGAACACCATCTTTGGCTGCCATAGTGATGAGTTTGCTATATTTTGGAAATACTTTTGACATATTTCCCCATCGCTTCATCTTGGCGGCTTTTCTGTATTCAAACGCTCTTCCCATTATCTTTCCTTTGCTAATCCTAAATATAATTTCAAAATTATACACTTTTGCCATTTAGGGGAGGCTGTAACTCATCTGAAAGAGTTTTTTAGATACTATCTTTCATTATAATATCATTTCCAAGGAAGCTTATGAGTCCTGAAGATATCGAAGCGTTGGTACATAACAATACAGCTGTAGCACTCTACTTTAGCGGGGAGGATTGCGGCGTTTGTAATGCACTCAAGCCAAAGATAGAAGCACTTTTATCGGAACAATTTCCATTTATTAAAAGAGTTTTTTTAGATACAAAAGAGCATCTTGAAGTTGCTGCTTGGCTTGGAGTTTTTAGTGTACCCACGCTTATCATTTTTATAGAAGGTAAAGAGTACATCAGAGAAGGAAGGGCTATGAGCATTCATGCGCTTGATGAGAAACTTACACGAATATATGAGATATTGGAGCGTTAGTCTCTTTTTGTGAGTATTGATATCTTCTCAAAATTTTTGGATTTGAGTATATCAATAATCGCAACAAATGATTCAAATGAACTTGCTTTATCAGTCGTGATGGTTATATTGTCTTTGGTTGGATCAAGTGATGTGATATTTTTTTTAAGCTCATCAAGCGTGAGAGGTTTATCATCATAAAAATAACTCCCTTTCGCGTCTATAGTGATAGCTATATTTTTAGGATCAACCTTGCTTTTTGATGATGCAGTAGGCAGATCGATATCAATGCCTGTCTTTTCTATAAAACTTGCCGTTGCAAGAACGATAACGAGCAATACAAGAACGATATCAATGAACGGAACTATGTTTATCTTATCAAATTTTTCTCTTCTCATCGACCCTCTTGTGCTATATCCCATGTTGCTAAGATTCTATCGACCTTTGTTAGCAGTGCATTATAGATTACCGTAGCAGGGATGGCAACCAAAAGTCCTGCTGCGGTTGCTTTGAGTGCAAGGGCCAAGTTTTTCATGATTTCACCCGCATTGATATTATCACCTTGTTCGCCTATGATGTAAAAGGTGATGATGATAGCTAGAACTGTTCCAAGGAGTCCAATGTATGGCGCGTTTGTGCCAATGGAAGCTATCGTTGAGAGGTGCTTGCTGAGATCAAGTTCCAATTTTGTTTTACTGGTATAGTGTTCTAGCTTGAGAGATCGAAAAAATAAAACTCTCTCTATCGCAAAGGCAACAACGATAAAACTCAAAAATATAAGTAACCCTATAACTCCATAATCAACAATGTTTTTCAGCTGCTCAATTGGCACAAAAATTCCTTTATCTGTTTTAAAATTGACGAAGAATTATATAATATTTATGTTAATTCTATATTAAAAGCTTTTCTGCTGAATTCGATAAGCTTTTAAGGCTCTCTTGGCTATAATAATCTAATTTTTTATGACCCAAAGGAGTCTTATGGCGCATTTGTTTGAAGAAAAATCTGAAGAGGTTTTGATAGAAGAAAGTATCAAGTCTAGTTACTTGGATTATTCGATGAGTGTTATTATCGGGCGTGCTCTGCCTGATGCAAGAGATGGGTTAAAACCTGTTCATCGTCGTATCCTTTTTGCTATGAATGAGCTTAGCCTCTCTCACAGAAGTTCTTATAAAAAATCAGCTCGTATCGTCGGGGATGTTATCGGTAAATACCATCCACACGGTGATACTGCTGTTTATGATGCACTTGTTCGTATGGCTCAAAATTTTTCAATGCAAGCTCCGATTGTTGATGGTCAGGGGAACTTTGGTTCTGTTGACGGTGATAATGCGGCTGCGATGCGTTATACGGAAGCTAGAATGACAAAGATAGCAGAAGAGCTACTGACTGATATCGACAAAGATACTGTTGATTTTGTACCAAACTATGATGATAGTATGAAAGAGCCGGATGTATTGCCGAGTCGTATACCAAACTTATTACTTAACGGAAGCTCTGGGATTGCTGTTGGTATGGCAACAAACATACCGCCACATCGTCTAGAAGAGCTTATCGAAGCACTTATGTATAGGGTAGATAATCCAAAGAGCGGCATAGAAGATATCAGAGAGATTGTCAAAGGTCCTGATTTTCCAACCGGTGGGATTATCTTTGGACGCAAAGGGATCACTGATGCATATGAGACGGGAAGAGGGCGCATAAAAGTAAGAGCCAAGACACATATAGAGCAAAAGGGAAGTAAAGAGACTATCGTTATCGATGAGTTACCGTATCAAGTCAATAAATCAAAACTCATAGAAAATATAGCACAACTTGTAAGAGATAAAAATATCGAAGGTATATCAGAACTTAGAGATGAGAGTGACAGAGAAGGGATAAGAGTCGTCATCGAGCTTAAACGCGATGCTATGAGCGATATCGTACTCAATAACCTTTTCAAATCGACACAGATGCAAGTAACCTTTGGGATTATCATGCTTGCGATTGTTAACAAAGAACCTAAAGTATTTACGCTTATAGAACTTTTAGATCTCTTTTTGAAACATAGAAAAACAGTCATTATCAGAAGAACTATTTTTGATCTTGAAAAAGCAAGAGCAAGAGCCCATATACTTGAAGGGCTCAAAATAGCAGTCGATAACATCGACGAGGTTATCAAAATCATTCGAGCAAGCAACGATGATGAAGATGCGAGAGCAAACCTTATGAGTAAGTTTGACCTCAGTGAGATACAAGCCAAAGCAATTCTTGAGATGCGCCTTAGACGCCTCACGGGACTTGAAATTGAGAAGATTGAAAATGAATTGGCTGAGTTGAGAAAAACGATTGCATATCTTGAGGGACTTCTCAAAAGCGAGAAGAAGATCAATGATATTATCAAGAGTGAACTCAAAGAGATAGGCGAGGCTTATAGCATACCAAGAAGAACAGAGATCGTTGATGATTATGATGATATCGACATCGAAGATCTTATCCCAAATGAGCCTATGGTTGTAACCATTACTCATAGAGGCTATATCAAAAGAGTACCGCTCAAGCAGTACGATAAACAAAACAGAGGCGGCAAAGGGAAAACAGCACTTACTACCTATGAAGATGACTTTATAGAGCGCTTCTTTGTCTCCAACACACATGATACACTCATGTTTGTTACAGATAGAGGACAGCTTTATTGGCTTAAAGTCTATCGCATACCGGAAGGCAGTAGGGCAGCCAAAGGGAAAGCGGTTGTAAATCTTATCAACTTACAGCCTGATGAGAAGATAATGTCCATTATCCCGACATCTGATTTTGAAAATGATAAAGGTTTAGTCTTCTTTACAAATAAGGGTATAGCAAAAAGAACAAATTTGAGTGAATATTCAAATATCAGAAGTAACGGTGTAAGAGCTATCAATCTTGATGAAGATGATTCACTTGTAGAGGTGAAGATAGTTACGCCTGATACCAAATGGATATTTATTGCGACCAAAAAAGGTATGTGTATCAGATTTAAAATCGATGATTTAAGAGAGATCGGGAGAGTTGCAAGAGGTGTGACTGCGATCAAATTTAAGGTCAAAGATGACTATGTATGCGGCGCAACAACCATAGAAGATGAATCCAATGAGATACTCATCGTGAGTGAAAAAGGATTTGGTAAGCAGACAACAGCAAGTGAATATAGAGAACAAACGAGAGCCGGCAAAGGTGTTATCTCTATGAAGATTGCAGATAAAACCGGTGATGTTGTCGGTGTTGTTTTTGTCGAGGATGATAAAGACCTTATGTGTTTAACGAGTATCGGTAAGATGATTAGAGTTGATATGGCAAGCATAAGAAAAACAGGTCGTGCAGCTTCTGGTGTGACGATAGTTAAGGTTGCAAATAAAGATGAGGTTGTAAGTATCGCTAAATGTCCTAAGGACGATGAAGAGGTTGAACCTGATAATATAGATGAGATAGAAGAGTAAGGATTTAAATTTTATGAAAAAATATAATGTTGCAGTCGTGGGTGCAAGCGGCGCAGTGGGTGAGGAGCTCTTTCGTGTTTTGGAAGAGCAAAAATTTCCAATAGGTGAGCTTTTACCTTTGGCAAGTGCTAGAAGTGCAGGTGAAGAGATAGAGTTTGCCGGTAAAAAATACAAGATAGAAGAGCTTACGGATGATGTATTTAAAGGGAGAGATATCGATATCGCTTTCTTTAGTGCAGGCGGATCTATATCGGCAAAATTTGCCCACTGTGCAGTTGAATCAGGCGCTGTGGTCATAGACAACACAAGTCATTTTAGGATGGATCCCAATGTGCCGCTTGTTGTGCCTGAAGTGAACCCGGAAGATATAGAACTTTGGGAAGAGAGTGGTATCATTGCCAATCCAAACTGTTCGACTATTCAAATGGTACAACTCCTCAAACCACTCGACGATCTTTATGACATCAAAAGAGTCGATGTAAGTACATATCAGGCGGTAAGTGGAGCCGGCAAAAAAGGGATGGAAGAGCTCGTGTTGCAGATGCGTGACTTTTTTAATTTTAAACTTGATGAGAGTGAAGTGAAAGCTTTTGCACATCAAATAGCGCTCAATGTCATACCGCAAATCGATGTTCCTCAGCCAAATGGTTATACAAAAGAGGAGATGAAAATGGTCAATGAGACCAACAAAATCATGCATAGTGATTTTGCCGTAAGTGCCACTTGTGTGAGAGTGCCGGTTTTGCGGAGTCATAGTGAATCGATTACAATTACTTTCAAAGAGGGTGTTGATGTAAGCGTACAAGAAGCAAGAAGTGCACTTGCAAATTTTGAAAATGTTGAAGTGATTGATGATTTGGAGAATGCAAAATATCCTATGCCTATCATTGCAACGGATACGGATAAGACTTATGTGGGTAGGATTAGAAAAGATATTTTTGCTCCAAATATCCTTCACATATGGGGCGTTGCAGATCAAGTGCGAGTAGGGGCTGCAACCAATGCCGTAAGAATTGCACAAAAATGGATAGCGTTACAAGAAGAGGTGAGCTTATGATCGAAAGACTATTTGAAGGTGCCATTTGGCGAAGTAGATTTGTTATTATTTTAGCGGTTGTTTTCGGACTTATCGGTGCGATTATCCTCTTTATCGTAGCATCGATAGATATATGGGATGCTGCAGTTAAAAGTTTTAATACGATTTTTTCAGGAGAACACCCTGAGCATTTTCATGAAGATATCGTTGCTGCTATTATTGGTGCAGTCGATCTTTATCTTATCGCTGTTGTTCTTTTCATATTTTCTTTTGGTATCTATGAACTTTTCATTTCAGAAATTGATGAGGCGGCAGAGAGTGAGAACTCCAATAAACTACTTGCTATTCATTCACTTGACCAACTGAAAGATAAAATTGCAAAAGTCATTGTCATGGTTCTTGTCGTTAATTTTTTCCAAAGAGTTCTGCATACCAACTTTGCAACACCCCTTGAAATGCTCTATTTTGCACTCTCCATTACAGCTTTGGCGGTCGGGCTTTATTTCTTGAGTAAAGTGGGGCATCATGAGTAAAATTTTTGTAGATGCATGCTTCGGCAAGCCTACACCATATACCCCTGTTTGGATGATGCGTCAAGCAGGGAGATACCTTCCAGAGTATATGAAAGTAAGAGCAAAAGCAGGTAATTTTTTAAATCTTTGCCACAATCCAACTCTTGCAGCTGAAGTCACTCTGCAACCGGTTGATATCGTTGGTGTTGATGCGGCAATTTTATTTAGTGATATATTGGTTATTCCCAATGAGATGGGCATGAAGCTTGATTTCATCAAAGGTGAAGGTCCGGTATTTGAAAAGCCAATCGCAACAAGCGAGGATATAGATAGTTTACTTGGCGGTGAAGCAGTAGCGGATAGATTAACTTATGTGTATGAGACTATAAAGACTGTAAGAGAGCAGTTATCATCCGATAAAGCATTGATTGGTTTTACCGGCGCACCTTGGACTTTGGCAACATATATGATAGAAGGACAAGGAACAAAAACATACAATATTTGTAAAAAAATGATGTATGCAAATCCGGAGTTGCTTCACAAGATTCTTGCAAAAGTCACTGAAGTCGTGAAGTATTATTTAGAGAAACAAATAGCATCGGGTGTTGATGTTGTGCAGATATTTGATAGCTGGGCAGCAGCAATCGAACCATCGAAGTATGATGAATTTTCGTGGAAATATATGGTTGAAATAAGCGACTTCATCAAAGCAAAATATCCTCATATTCCTATCATTATGTTCCCAAAAGGCGTTCCTGCTTTCTTAGATAAAGTATATGGTAATTTTGATGTATTTGGAGTCGATTGGGGTACCCCTATGAGCTTGGCAAAAGAGAAATTGGGCGATAAGTATGTACTCCAAGGCAATATGGAGCCTTGCAGGCTCTATAGCCAGGAAGCCACAAAAGTATGTGTAGAATCACTAGCCGATATCATGAAGGATGGCAGGCATATATTTAATCTAGGACACGGCATACTTCCGGATGTACCTGTAGAAAATGCAAAATATTTTGTAAAACTGTGTCAAGAGGTGAGTAAACGATAAAAATATTTATAGGATTGATAAAAAAATATGCCCAATAATCTAAATACCCAATATCAAGTACCCAGCTCTAAGATTATTTTTGGTCCTGTTAATTCTCGTCGTTTTGGAAAATCACTCGGTATTGATCTAAGCCCATCAAAAAAACAGTGCAATTTTGATTGTCTTTACTGTGAGCTCAAGCCTGCAAAAACAGTTGATAGTTATAGTGATGTTTTGAGTGTAGAAAACATCATCACTGCACTTAAGAATGCACTTGCAAAATATCAAGATATCGATGTTATCACACTTACGGCAAACGGTGAGCCAACACTCTACCCATATCTTGATGAACTTATAGATGAGATTGACAGACTTAAAGGCGATGTGAAAACACTTATTCTTAGCAATGGCGCGACTATCAATAAAGCAGAGGTACAAAAAGCACTCCTCAAGCTTGATGCCGTTAAGCTCTCGCTTGATTGTGCCAATGCACAATGTCTTAAAAAACTTGATCGTGCTTCAAAGAGTATCGATATTGAAAATATCAAGCGGGGCATGTTGGCGTTTAAAGAGATCTACAACGGAGCGCTTATCGTGGAGGTACTTTTCGTTAAAAATATCAACGATGATGTGCAAAATATCTCTGGACTCAATGAGTACCTATTGAAGCTACAACCGAGCAGGATCGATATAGGCAGCATCGATAGGCCTCCTGCATATGATGTGAAGGGGTTAAATTATGATGAGCTTTTGAAGCTCTCAAAACAGTTTGATACGCGTCTGCCTATCTATATTGTAAGCAGAAAAACAACCAAGATAAAAGCGGAGAACTATGGTGATGATGAGATACTGACCACTTTGGCAAATAGGCCACTAACAGACGAGGATATTGTGATATTATTTGATAAAGAGAGTCAAGAAAGAGTCAAAGAATTGCTTAATATGGGAAAATTAAAAAAAATAGAGAATGAGGGCATATTTTTTTACGCTACACCCTAAATATCCTTGACATCAAAGCGTTTTTTTACTATAATCTCATCCACTTTAGAGAAGCGTTCGCTTCTTTTTTATTCCGGATTAGCTCAGCGGTAGAGTAGGTGACTGTTAATCACTTGGTCGCTGGTTCGAATCCAGCATCCGGAGCCACTACATTTTTTAAAATCACAACTATTTTATCATATGATTATCTCAATCCCCCCAGAGACTCTTACTTATCGTCATCCTCTAAAAATATCTTTGCAAATTGATTTGCAGCATCGAGATAGGATTGTTTGTTTTCATCCGTATCCACATCCGTATATTGCCAATTCCAACTTAAATTATTTGCAACATTAAATCCAAAAAATTCCAAAACCTTCTTTTGAGTATCGAGCACTTGTTTCCCATTCCAATTTTGAGAAATGATGATGATGCCTGCATCTATATCTTGGATAATGTTGTCCTCTTCAAGTGTCGTATGTCTATTTTCTATCCAAGTAAGGCGTTCAATAAGTTTTTGGTATTCGCTATTCATTTGCCCCCAACGAATTGATCCAAAAAATAGCACACAATCAGACTCAAACAACTCTTTGCTTATCTTCCAGAGTTCATCATCATGGTTATTGATACTTGCCCAACAGCGATGATTACCTGAGGGATTTTTTGATGCATCTTTTAGTTTAGAGTTAGCCAAACCACAAGAATTTCCACTCTTTGTCGATACATTACCTTCGCATGGATAAATCTTGAGTAGTGGAACTTCTATGATAGAGATGTTTGAGCTTTTAAGTCGTTTGGCAATCTCATATGCAAGTAGAGTGCTTTTTGGCTTTTCACTATTTTCTTCTTCATTCCAGCGATTTGAAGTTGTTAAAAAGAGTATTTTTTTATATTTTTTTAGTGCTTGAAGTGTATCTTCAAGTATATCTTTATAATGTTGCTCATCTTCTAATGTCATGTGCAAACCTTGTTTAATATATCACATTATACACAAAAAGATGGCTTGGTATTAGAACTAGTATAGTTGTGTTTGTGCTATCCTATCAAATAGCTGTCATCGTATAATCAAAAGTGAAAATCGGAATGACAAATACGCTAATATTTACAACAATTAAAAATCATCCAAATCGATACTTGATTTAGCATAGTTAGAAACATTACTTTCGAAGAAATTACTCTTCACCTCATTCATCTCCAAATGTTTTGTCACAAGTTTTTGAAGATAGGTCGTATCTGATTGTTTAAAGATAGGATCAAGTCCTATTGTTGTCAGTCTGTTGTTGGCATAGTTATGAACCGTCTGCTCCATGATCTCATGCGTTGTTCCCATGATAGGAAATTGGTCGAGAAGATAGTGCCCATATTCCAACTCGATATTTACAGCATCATTGATCATCTCATAAACGCTATCAATAGTGCTTGTTTGGATCTTGTTCTCATTGCGAATAGTTTTAAAGATATTAGCAAAGAGCGGTAAGTGTGTGTTGAGCTCATCTCTAGCTATAAATTTGATCATATCCCGTGCGCCCGGCACTTTATCACCAAGGAGATAGATATAGCTAAATCCAAGCAAGAAGTATATCCCCTCTAGGTTGACGCTTGCCATAGCACTTAGGAGCATCTTGTCGACAGAGCCGCCATCAATGTAGCTTGCAAATTGTTCAGCGATCTTTTGATTTTTACGATTGAGTGCACTGTTATGTTTGTAGAGGTTGAAAACCTCTTCAGAATTTCCGCACGCATCAAGCAATACGGCATAGCTTTTTGAGTGATTGACCTCTTGCATTGTTTGGAGCGTGATAACCGACTTTACCAATCGATTATTGACCAAGCGTCTAAAATCGCTTAGATACTCCTCTTGGGCTGAGTCATTAAAGCTAAGTTGTGCAAAAGTGAGTTTATATATGGACTGCTCATCAGGGGAGAGTTGTTCAAAGTTTTTTTTCTCTGTGCTAGTGTTGACCTCTGAGGGAAACCATGTGTTGGCATTCATAAGGTTGTAGATATTGCTATCCCATTTGTACTTTGAGCGATTAAAATCAACAAATCCGCTCGGTGATCCACCAAATATTTTTTCGTCAAGTATCTCTTCCCCGTGCGGGTTATAAAAATTTTTTGGGTCCATGTGTTTTCTACTTTTGTGATAGATTTTCGTTTTTTTATTGTAACCATAGATTGTTAAAAAAGAAGTAAATATTCTTGTTTTTTATAGAGGATTTGTTGAAATTTTTTTTGCGTTTTTCTCGCCATGAACTTATTTCAAAGTTCATGCATTCTCAAGAAGATCGCAGGAGCAAGAAAGCGTGAAGGCGACAAAGAGCGATTTGTGGTGTAGATAGATAGTAATAAAGTTGTAATAACCTTCGATTATGATTTCTCCATGCAATGCCTCAGTAGAGAAGATAATATCAAGATAGTTTTAGTGACCGACACGCTTTTTGATACCAATGGCGTCTCTCGTTTTATCCATGATATGGTACATTTTGCTCCAAAAAATAATGCTACGCTTACAGCTATCACGGCTGCAAACATTGATGTACCGACATCTTCACCAAATATCATCTGCATTCAGCCTTTTTTAGCTATGCGTATGCCTTTTTATAAAGAGCAATCTTTGCAGGTTATCCCACCGTTATTAAGCTTATGGAAGAAAATAAGGGCACTCAAGCCCGATATTATCCATATATCAACTCCGGGACCTCTTGGATGGTCGGCACTTTTTATGGCAAAGATACTCAAAATTCCAATTGCGGGAACATACCATACCGATTTCCCCGCTTTTTTAGAGGAGAACACAGGCTCAAAGACGATGAGAAAAATAACTGCATGGTTCATGCGCCGGTTTTATAAGCAGATGCGTTTTACATTTGCAAGATCAAAACCCTATATAAAAACTATAGAAGAGGAGATAGGTATATCACCACAAAAAATCATCTACCTAAACCCCGGAACCGATACGCAAAAATTTCACCCCTCTTTCAAAGAAGAGGGTTTTTGGACTCGTTACGGTATCGCAAAAGATGCACTTATCCTCTTATATGTCGGCAGGCTCAATGTGGAGAAGAATCTTCTCTTTTTGATTGATCGATTTCGAGAGTTCAAGAAAGAGACAAAGCAGAAAGTTGTTTTGGTGCTAGTGGGCGAGGGAGAGTATGCAGCGCATGCTGATGAGTGGATGCGAGAAGATATCTTCTATCTTGGTGTCAAGAGAGGGGAAGAGCTCTCATCTATCTATGCAAATAGCGATATATTTATAAGTGCGTCAACAACCGAAACTTTGGGTCAGACTATAATGGAGGCACAAGCAAGCAGTGTGTGTGTCATAGTTGCCGATCAAGGCGGTGTTATAGAGAATGTTCAAGATAGCATTAGTGGCTACACGCTAAGCATAGAATGTGCACATCTTTGGGTGGAAAAACTCAAAGAGCTTAGCGCCAATCAGCAAAAAAGAGTGGCGATGGGTATAGCCGGATTTCAGCAGATGCAAAAACGCTCCATAGAGGCAAGTTGCCAAGCTTTTATAGAAGAGCACAAAAGAGCACTAACTTGATATCGTTTTGATGTATTATAGATTGATGTTTGTTTGAGGAAGATGCAATAAGCGGAAGACCGCTTATTTGATTATAGAGGTGTAACGTTCTCTGCTTGAGGACCTTTTTCACCTTGTCCAACTTGGAAAGTAACTTTTTGTCCTTCTTCAAGTGAAACACGACCATATCCAGGGTTGTTTATTTGACGAAAGTGTACAAATACATCTTTACCGCCATTTTCTTGTTCTATAAATCCGAAACCTTTGTCACTGTTAAACCATTTAACCGTTCCATTTACTAATTCTGCCATTTTTACGCCTTTGTGTTTTTTGCATCATTGCTGATGTTTTTTGAAAATCTAATTATGAAACTATCTTTTGGTTTGGTTTGTGTTGTCTAACGAAGGTTATCAATATAAAACATTCCAAAGATGTATTCGAACCATCTTTCATGTGGGCATTATAGCCGAATTATATACCAATAACAAGAGGAGACATCATTTTTGTGATAATATCCATAAATATAGGTGTATTTTATATAAATTAGAAAAATATTTATTTTATTATTGAGGTGAATATTGCTATGATGGTAAGAATTTAAAGTATTCTCTCTTTGAACACTAGATATGACGGCATTGATGTAAAATTACGATTGGGGGAATACTATCGTAAATGAGAATTTAGATTTTAAACTATGAAAGAGAGATGGCGTGATGAAGGATAAAAACAATCAACAACAAAATCAAAGAGATTATGATAAAGAACCGATAGTGATTGAGGATTATAATTATATTTTTTTATTTTTATTTTTTACTTTTTTACTTTCTATTTTATTTCTTATTAATATGTTTGAAATAGTTGATATCAATAAAATTTCTTTTATTTTTATACTTGTGGGATTAATACCGGCAGGATATATTTATTTGAGAGCATATGGTAAAAGAAAAATAATATTAAAAAATAATTCTATAGATTTTTTACATGATTCTAATATCATCGAAAGCATATATATAAAAGATGTAAAGTGTATAGTAAAAACAATAAGTATTCAGTATCACAAGAGCCAAAATCCAACCGAAACACAAAAAGTTTTTTCTTGTTTATTTTTGCCGCTTTCTATTACAATATATTTTTTTATTCTAATTATTAAAATTATCTTTCACTTTTATATAAATGGATTTAAAAGTTATAGATTTTTTGATTCGATTCTTATATATGATAGTGATGGTAATTTTATTAATATATTGCCAACAACTATAGAGGAGAGAGAAAAAATAAAAGGTTATTTTTTAGAAAAATTAAATATTGATGTTGATAATTTAGAAATTGATAAAAAGTGTCTTTTTTTAGGATTAGAAAAAATTAAAATTTAAAATGGAAACTAGAATGACAAACAGACAAGCTCGAGATATACTTAATATTGCTGGAGAGATTTTGGAAATATTATCGTAAATGAAAATTTAAGTTTTAAACTATGAAAGAGAGGAAGGGATCTGATGCTTGATTGGCTAACACATGAGAGGATTGTACTTATATATGCAATTTCGGGTGTATTGATGGCAATAGGTGTCTATTTTACCATCCGTTATCGTCCGTATTGCACACTGAAGAGCCCGGAAAAAGAAAAGGCGATGGAGCTGCACCGCAAACAGATACTAGAAGAGCCGATGAGTGAAGAGGAGGTGGAGCAAGTAAATAAATATATATCAATGAGCAATAAGTATGTTTTTGGAGATGTGATACTTCTTTATTCGATTATGCTTCATATATTTTTTGGTTTGGGATTTTTCAATCTTTCTCCACTCTATTTTTTGAGCGTAGTATTGATGGCTTTTAAAATTGCATCAGTTAAAAGTTCTGGGTGGGAGCCTTTTTGCTTTCTTGTAAAAACTTTTTTTTCCGGGGAAGGGTATAAAAGACGTTATTTGAAATACATCAATGTTTATTTAAAAAAGATAAATGGAGAGATATTAAGTGATGATGAAAATATTATATATAAAGATGAGAGGAATAATGTGATTTTTTTTATTTTTTTTAGATACACAGTTAATACTGGTGTCCTTTTGCATCTTACCCTAGATATTTGGTTTGCGCTTAACGGCGTTTTGGTTTTGAGATAAATAAAGGAGATAAATATGACACAGTGGGTGATACCTATATATGCAATTTCGGGTGTATTGATGGCAATAGGTGTCTATTTTACCATCCGTTATCGTCCGTATTGCACACTGAAGAACCCGGAAAAAGAAGAGGCGATGGAGCTGCATCGCAAACAGATACTAGAAGAGCCGATGAGTGAAGAAGAGATAGAGGAAAATGCTTTTTATGAATCAATGACTAAAAAGTATAGTTATGGAGAATTTATTCTCTTTATATCAGTTCCATTTCATATATTTTTTGGTTTGGGATTTTTTAATCTTTCACCACTATATTTTTTAAGTGTAATACTTTTAGCCTTAGTGATTGTAACTACTTATGTGCCAACACCATATTGTTCTTTCTATTTTCCGGCTTCACTTTGGTCAATGAGGAAAGCGAAGAATAAGCATTCTTTAAAATATATCAACTCCTATTTAAAAAAAGTAGATGGAGAGATATTGACAGAAGATGAAGAATATCTATACAGGAGAACAAAAAACGATGTGATATTTTCTGTTTTTTGTAGAAATGCGATAAATTTCGGTGTCCTTTTGCATCTTACTCTAGATATTTGGTTTGCGCTTAACGGCGCTTTGGTTTTGAGATAAATAAAAGGAGATAAATATGACACAGTGGGTGATACCTATATATGCAATTTCGGGTGTATTGATGTTTGTAGCTAGTTATTTTGTTTACAAATACAAACCATACTGCATATTGGATCATCTAGAAAGGGAAGAGGCGATGGAGCTTTACAGAAAAAAATTAGATCATCATCAAATGACAGCAGAAGAAATAGATCAATATGCAGTTTTTGAATATGCCAATAAAATGGATAGCATTTGGAGACATCGTATTTTGGGCTTATCTATGCTGATCCATATTCCAATACTTGCGGTATTGATCTTTTCTTTTAATTGGGCAACGCAAATGCCTTTATATATGGTTAGTTGTATATTATTATTTATCGGCGGAATAGATTTTTTTACTCTTGGTATTGCACTTCCATTTTGTATATCAGCCTTGCCGTTAAGACAAATAGATATTTTAAATTCATTTTATAAAAAGATAAATAATTTGTCATTAGAAAATGAAGACATTAGGAATATTAAAAATACAGAGGTAGAAATCAAATGGTATTTATGGCAGCGAAAAGTATTGTTTTTTGCTTTAGGTTTACACTTTTTTGCAAGTGTTGTTCATTGGATAAGTAAATAAAAAAGAGAAAAAATAAAATGTCAGTTACAGAGCTTAAGAGAATAAGGAGTTAGGATAATGGACAACAAACATAGATCACTCATACACAAACCGAACTTTATACGCACCATAGAATCCTACATCGTAAGTCATTTCTCTTGGCACCCAAATGTGATATCAGGCATCAAACTTTTTGTTTTGACCCCGATATTTGGCTATATGCTTTTTCATAGTGATGAGTTTGCGCATATAAAAACCATACTCATCTCTCTATTTTTACTCTTCTGCTTTTTTGATTATCTTGACGGTATCATGGCAAGAGAGCATAATCTTGAGACAAAATTTGGCAGAATCTTTGACCGTTTTACGGACTATCCTCTTTTGTTTTTGATCTCATGGTATGCTATAGGCGAGATCTCCCACTATCTCATCTTGGCTAAACTCACCATAGACCTTATACTTTTTGTCCAATACATCTTCACACAAGGCACCACGGAAAATCGTATACGCACGACTATCTCTTATGTAGTACTCCTTGGTATGCTAGCGGCGAGTCAGCAGTGGGGCGAGGTATGGCTAAAGGTCGAGTATGTGGAGTGGCTACTCTATCTCAATATCGCTTTTTCTTTTATCGTGATCCTTCACAATGCCAAGATATTACAAAAACGATTTATCGCTGATGCTATCTCGGGAGTCAATCTACTTTGTGGCTTAGGGAGCATCTATTTTGCCTATCACGACAAGCTAGAGATGAGCCTTTTGTTGCTCATCTTGGGTGGGCTTTTTGATGGATTTGATGGGGCGGCTGCGAGAAGATGGGGCGGGACACGCTGGGGTGTCTACTCTGATGATGTTGCTGATGGTGTCAACTATGGTATAGCGCCGGGTTTTGCACTCTACTTTGCACTTGGATCAGATGTGATCTCTATGAGTGTAGGGCTTTTTTATACGCTCTTTACGCTCTCTCGCCTTGTCTACTTTACGCTCAACAAAGACAATGCCGACCCCGCATACTTCTCAGGTGTGCCAAGTACAGCCGGTGGTCTCATCGTGTTGTGTGCACTGATACTTTTCGCTCAATACCCCGTGCTTGTCGGTCTTTTTGTGGGTATCGCTACGATGCAGATGGTCTCTTTTGATACACACTACAAACATTTGGGTCGTGCATTTTCAGAAGGCAAAAAACGCTACAAATTTGGTTTACCACTTTACTCTTTAGCACTCATCATAGGAGCATTCTTTTGGGGTGTGTCCACTTCTGTAGCCTTGTTGCTGGTGCTTATCTTGCTTTATGGTTTTACACCTTTGTATTTGCATTTTAAGAGTGTCGTGAAGATTTAAATCCTTATTTTACCAATAGAAGAGGATAATCACTTTTTCGTCATCTTGATAAGGATGAGAAAAATAATAAAGTTTATTGAAAAGCTATTTAATAAAAATTATATATGTTTTAGGTAAAATATTTCATTCTAAGAAAATCATCACAAAGGTTGATCTATGCCAAGTATTATCGTCAAAGAGCCCGCAAAAGTAGCTATGAATGTAAAAGATAAAAAAGATTCTGAGGTTAAAGAGACCAAAGAAGTGAAGAGTGAAGAGCCAAAAGAAGCCAAGGAGACACACGAAGTCAAGCACGAAGTGAGTCAACATTCAGAAGAAGCAAGTACTACTACCGGAGATGTTGCCGTCAATACAGGATCTGCCGAAGGAGGAGTTTCCGGTTGGTCCATAGGTCTTGGCGCATTGGTTTTGGGTGGACTCGCAGCTGCTGCCGGCGGTGGCGGTGGCGGCGGAAGCAGTGATAGTGGTGATGGTAGTACAATTACAAGTACAAGCTGGTCGAGTGAATCAGGTTGGGGCGAGATAGATGTGCTTGCAGCCTTAGCATCATTAACTGAGACCGATTATGATAATGTAGCTGATGCTACCGATGTCTCATGGGGTATCAACAGATCTGATGCTAATGATGCAAATTATTATGGATATACAGGAAAGGATGTTGTTATAGCTATCTTAGATACAGGGATAGACACCACGAATGATGATATTATGGGAAAGGTTATATATCAGCATGATTACATAAATGATGATAGTGATGCAACAGATGATAATGGTCATGGAACAGCAGTCGCTTCAATAATTGGAGCCGACAATGATGGTGTTGGACTAACAGGCGCTGCTTATGATGCGGAACTAATGATTTTGAAAGTTTTAGATGAAAACGGAGGAGGATCTTCGGATGTTATTGCAACAGCAATAACATATGCGGTAGAACATGGTGCTGATATTATCAATATGTCACTAGGCGGTAAGGTTGGCACGAGTGTCGCGTGTTTAGAGGCACTGCAATACGCCGATAATAACGGCGTGCTTGTGGTGATAGCTTCAGGAAATGAGTCTGCAAGTGAGCCTGCACCACCTTCTATAGCTGCACAAGAGATAGACGGCATCTTGGCTGTCGGTGCTATAGATATTGACGGTCTTATAGCAGATTTTAGCAATGATGCAGGGAGCTCTACGCCTTATGGGTATGTAGTTGCAGCCGGTGTTGATGTAGAGGTATATGAAATTGGCGGCGCCATAATAGGAGATAATGAGTATGGTTATGATGGTACATCTTTTTCTGCCCCTTTAGTTACAGCCGAAGCAGCTATACTCTTATCGACAGGGCTTATAGCTAATGATGCTTCAACTGATGAGGCGTTAGTCAATCTCATAACTTCATCAGCCAATGCAGTTTTAGTTTAATTACAAAAATATGCGAGTTATTATTTCATTTTTAGTGGGGGTTGTGCTTATGGGATGTTCTTATGCGGATGATAAAAAAGTGAGTGAATGTAAGGCTGAAGAGTATCAATATCTCATAGGTGAAAGCATTGAAAATGTAAATAGTATGGATTTTGAAAACAAAGTAAGGATCATAAAGCCAAATATGATGGTAGATATGCGTTTTATATCAACAAGACTCAATATTAGAGTAGATGACGATGGAAAGATAGTGAAAATATTTTGCGGGTAAATGATTAATATTTAAACAACTTCTTATCTAAATTTTATACACGCACCTTCTTGTTTGTATAATTTTTAAGCAATTGTCCTTTTGATAATCTAAAAGAAAACTATAAAATAAAAGCTTATTTTAAACAAAGGTTTATTTTATGGATAATGCTTATATAATAGATACTCTCTTCGCCCTTTTTGCAATGACGCTTATCATTTTTATGGTTCCCGGTTTTGCAATGCTTGAGGCGGGTTTAGTACGAACAAAAAATGTCACAAGCGTCTTGACTGTGAATGTGATGATTTATGTGATTGCTTCAACTGCTTTTATCACTATTGGCTACAATCTCGCATTCGGTGATAGCAATTTTACATCTTTTAGTCCTTGGGCATTTATGATGTTTCAGATGGCATTTGTGGGGAAAGCTATCAATATCATGAGTGGCGGTGTCGGTGAGCGTGCAAAGCTACTCCCCTTAACTATTTTTACTCTCATAATGGGTGCACTTATATACCCGAGTGTTGTCAATGTAAATTGGGGAAGCGATTGGATCAAAGATACGATGTTTGATCTCCATATGGTTGATTTGGCAGGTTCAACAGTCATCCATTCAACCGGTGGTTGGGCACTTTTGGCTGCAATCTTAATCCTTGGTCCCCGTAAAGGACGCTACAATAAAGAGCATATCAATGCAATCCCTGCTTCCAATATACCTCTCGTTGTTTTAGGTGCAATGTTGCTTTGGATAGGATGGTTTGGGTTTAACGGTGGATCAGTCGGCACTATCGCGACAAAAGAAGCTGCAGATAGTGTTGCAAAAACAATCTTCAATACAAACACGGCAGGACTGCTTGGCGCCTTGGCTGCAGGCATCGTAATTTATATCCGTTATCGACTTTTTGATATCACGATGATCTTAAATGGGGCACTAGGAGGACTCGTGGCAGTCACTGCCGGACCACATCTCTATAGTACCACCGATGCAATGATTGTAGGTGCAGTAGGAGGTGTTCTTGTGGTCTTAGCTGTACCTATGTTTGATAAGATAAAGATAGATGATCCTGTCGGTGCACTTTCAGTCCATTTGATTAATGGTATATGGGGAACATTGGCTGTCGGTATTTTTGCTTCAAATCCGGCAGAGGGAATTACACTCTTTGAGCAGATTAAGGGTATCGTAATAGTCGGTGTATTTGTTTTTACTATCTCATTTATAGCTATCTATATAATAAACTTATTTATCAAGTTTCGTGCAACCGATGATGAGCAGCTTCAAGGACTCGATATCAACGAATGCGGGGTGGAATCATATCCGGAATTTAGAACTAATATATAGTAGTTTTATAAAACTATAAAGAAACTATGGTTAAAATATGAATGTTATTTAATAATTTTATTGCGAATTTGTTTTAATTTTTTAATTAAATTTTTTTTAAATTTGTTTGTATTTGAGATAGTTGCCAAAACAATTAATTTATGATGCATTCTTTTGGGAGATCAAGAAGTGGATGATAGATTTATCATAACTTTAGGGGATAAAAGAGGGCTAAGACAGTACAGCTTACCTCTCTTTATGAAGAAAATTCCTTTCATTGTCGTATCAATATTTGTCGTTGTATCACTCTCACTCTACTATTACACGCATTCACTCCAACAAAAAACCTCTACTCTTGCTCAAGAAAATGAAAAGCTACAAGCCAAGAGCTCTCTTTTAGAAGATATAAAGAAGCAAAAAGAAGAGCTTGATAAAAATATGGATGCCAAAATAGATATAAAAGTCCAAAGCATTAAAGCGGAGTATGACTCTACTATCAAAGAGAAAGAAGCAGCGATAAAGTCTTTGAAAACTGAGTCAAAACAAAAAGAGGACAAAAATAAAAAAGAGATAGATACACTCAAAAATAAAATCAAAAAACTAGAAAAAGCAATCGCGTTAAGAGAGAGCAAATTTAAAAAGATTAAAAATATTGCCTTTAGCCAGCTTGGTAAAAGATATGTGTGGGGAGCGGTAGGTCCTTCAAAATTTGATTGTTCCGGTTTTACAAGTTATGTGTGTAAAAGATCAGGCATTAGCATCCCTAGAACTTCATTTTATCAATCAAAATATGGCAAAGCAGTCAACAGAAACAATCTTAAAAAAGGTGACCTGATATTCTTTGATACAAGCAGAGAGAGAAAAGGCAAGGTAAACCATGTGGGTATTTATATCGGAGAAAATAAATTTATCCATGCAAGTTCATCAAAGAAAAAGGTTGTGATTAGCCATTTGAGCGGTACTTTTTACGGCAAACGATTTGTAACAGCAAGACGAGTTTTAAAATAAAATAAAAAGGGAATAAGATGGGATTTTTTGATAGTAAAAGTAGTGCAGAGGTAACATCAAATACGCAAAACAGTAAGTCGGGTACTATGGCATTTATCTCAAAATGTATGCGTGTGCAAGGAGGCATCTCCGGATGTGGAACATTACATATCGATGGGCATATTCAGGGGAATGTAGAGAATTTTGATACGCTCATCATAGGAGAGAGTGGCTCAGTCATCGGTAATATAAAAGCATCTCAGGCAATCATCAGTGGTAAAGTTGAGGGTAATATCGAATGTAATTATCTAGAGGTGCTTAAAAGCGGTAATCTCTCAAGTCATATCACAACCAATAGTGCTAAAATTGATGGAACGCTTAAAGCAGATATATTGGCCGAAAAAAACATCACGATAGAAAAAAATGGGAATATTGATGCTACGATGCTTCAAAGTGCACACATCTCTGTGCTTGGTTCTCTTAAAGGTAAAATCATAGCGAGCGAGCTTTTAAGCATCAGCAGTACCGGCAAGGTTGACGGAGAGATCATTGCTAGAAAAATCAAGGTAGAAGAGGGTGGTTGCATGCTCGGCTCTATGTCTACTTATGAGACAGAAAAACCAAAAAAGGTTGAAGAGCCAAAAGAGACAAAGGCGGAACTTAAAGTAGCTAAATAGCTATTTTCTAACAAAACTTTTTAGAACAAAAAATATGACTGTTATCTGTACGACTAAAAGCGGGTAGTGGATATTGTAAACTTGCTCAATATCGGTAAGTTTATCATAGTGCTTATAGAAGAGATATGATGCACCCATGCCGATAATTGAGCCTATTTGTTTAAAGCTATCAATATTACTCAGAGTTTTCGTCTCGTTTAAAAATATTGTCTCGGCACGAACAAGATAGCTCCCAAAAAGAAAAGTAAGTTGATAGCCTATATAGATCAAAAGTGCTGTCTCATAAGAGATGTTAGAGCTCAAAAAATAGAGCACCATAGCTAGTAAGACGAGCTCAACAAAAAGTGTTATCCTATAAAACCATTCGATCGTAAAGAGCTTATCATACATCCTTGCAACAACAAGCATACCAAGTGCAAGTGCAACCCCTCCTAAAGAGTAGATAGAGGGATGAAGAGGCGCATAGATGCTTATTATCGTTCCGATCGAAAGACCGGTAAAGAGTGCGTTTGCAAATTTATAGGCTATAAAATATTTTTTTATGATTTGCATGTTTTTCCTAAAATGAATATTTTATTGTAGCATAGATGCTTACGCCTTCCATGTTATAGCCATAAATAGACTGATACTCTTTATCAAATAGGTTCTTGATATGCAATCCCATATCAAAATGATCACTGTATTTTTTGGTCAAATTCAAATTCCAAACAGTATAGTTTCCGCTTGACATATCACCGTACGATACCCTCTCTCCGATATAGTTTGCATTTAGACTTGCAATGGTATTTGCATCATAGAAATACTCTAACCATCCATTGAGTTCATCTTGTGCTCTATTGTAAAGTGGCGCTCCACTTTCATCTTTCATATCAAGCAGGTGCGTATAGTTTGCTCTCATTATAAATCTATCCAATAGAGTTGGGGTGCTTGCTGATATCTCAATACCCTTTATATTTTCATCAGCCGTATTGTTTTTATATCCCCAAAGAGTATTGTCGTAGACTATATCATCTTGTATGCTATTATCAAAATATGTTAAAGAGAGATAGTCTTTATAAGAAAAAGAGGCATCATAGCCTTTTACAAAACTTGGCTTGAGCGTTTCGCCGGAGAGTATATTTGCAAGCTGATACACAGAGGGTGCATTGAGTGAGGTGTAGTAGTTTGCTTTGAGTGTAACATCATCAGATAGCTTATATTTTGCACCTAGTTTATAGGTTGCTTTCCCGTCAAACTTATCAAAATCATCATATCTTAGATTTGCCTCAATAAGCAACGTATCAGTTGGATGTATGCTGTTGGATAAAAATATACCTTTGTTTGTAAAGCTTCCATCCGTCGGTGCGTATGTGTTATATTGGTTAAATCCATCAATCTCTTTATACTCAAATCCTAAAACGCTTTTTCCAAACTTATGAGCATACGAATTGATAAGGGAATATTCATCTGTTGTGGCTTCGTATCTATTGTCTCCATCGCCCCATAAAGATGTTGTAAAATACTCTCTTTTATATTTTCCGTGCGTCGCATTGAAGACAGAGTCTATCACCCCTATTTTTGTTGAAAGAGACCCACTTATATTTGTACTATCGGTTATAAAATGACTATAATCATCATTTGCGCCATTACTGTTATACTCATCGTCGTAATCACCTTTGGTTTTTGTTTTAATTACGGCAATAGAAGCTTTGGTGGTATCGGTAAAATCATACCCTATGCCTGCCGTTAGATTTTTATTGGTATATCCATCTTTTTCGGAGTTTTGCGGAGCTAAGGCCGATATACCGTTCGTATCCAAATAAGAACCAAGCAATTTTGCATTTAATTTACCGTTTTTATAAAATAGAGAGAGGTCACTCCCCTTTGTTCCATGGCTTCCGCCTTCTACTCCTACGCTTCCGCTTACCCCATCTTTGAGGGCTTTTTTTGTTATAATATTTATAACACCTGCACTTGCATTTGCTCCCCACACACTTGAGCTTCCACCTCTTATGATCTCTATCTGCTCAACATTAGATATAGGCAGAAATTCAATCAAAGATGTGTTATTTGTTGTTGAGGGGTCATTGAGTCTCATCCCATCAACAAGAACCAAGATTTTCCCGCTATCCATCCCTCTTAGAAAAAATGAACTCTTTTGTCCTATTCCTCCATTTTGAGAGATATTGATACCCATTGTGTTTGATAGTGCATCAACGATGGATATGTATCCATTTTGTCTGATATCTTCGCTTGTGATAACATCGATATCTGCAGTTGTCTTTGTCGCTTTTTGTTTTGTCTTGTTGGTTGAGATTATCTCTATATTTCCAAGTGTGATATCCTGAGCCGGTAGCATTGCTGTTAGAAGTAGCAATATGATTGATATGTTGCGTGGCTTGTTGCCCATTTTTTCCCTTTTTGATTTGAATTTTGGATGAGTTAGTAGATCAAAAAGGGAGGGGAAGTTTTATTTTCTTGGAGTTTAAAGGCCAATCTATGATACTGATAATTGCTATCTAGACGACACAGTTTATAGAGCGTAGAGTAGAGTGCTATAATCGCTAATGAGAAGTATCGTCTTCTAAAGCCTTTTAAGTATTTCATGGGAAGATTATATCCTTTGTTTACTTTGGATTTTAAATAAATCAAAGTATAATGGTAATAAAAAATTAACAAGGATAGATATATGCTCTCACCCATAAATTCAACCGATGAGTTTAAAACTTTTGTAGAGGATATCAGAGCAAAAAAGGGGCATAGAGATCCTATCGGTTTTGGTATCGCGAGGGTTGATAGAGGTCAAAAAAATAGAGACAAGATACTCCAAGCTTCTTTCCCACTCATAAATTGGAATGAAAATCTAGGCTCAGCTGCCGTTTTTATGGAAGCTTTGGCTCATAGTAGAGTAGAAGTTGATTGCAGTAGTAGTGAGTTTGTAGCAACACTCAGCGATGATTTTGTTCAAAATGCGATGAATGCCTTTGCGCCTTATATCGATGAAGCAACAGGTGATGCTCATAAAAATGTGCAGATTATCAAAGCACTCTCTACTAAGGGCAAGATAGGTGCAGACTATAGAATCGTCTTTCTCTTTGAAGATGATGCCCCGCAAAGTGTTGAGGCTGTCTATCTCAAGCTTTATGCACTTTCTACAGGGAAAGCACCACTTCGAAGCCTCAATCTTGGTGGCGCTTTTGGAGTGCTAAGCAATGTAGCTTGGGTAGGCAACAAGCCCTATGAGCTTGATTATCTAAGAGATAATGAGATAGCTCTCAAGCTTGATGGCACATACCCTCTTGTAGATAGTGTTGATAAATTTCCAAGATATTTGCAACATATCATCCCTGCTGACAATACAAGAGTCTTAGAGGCAAGTAGAGTAAGAATGGGTGCACATCTTGCAGCAGGGACAACCGTGATGCCCGGAGCTAGTTATATCAATTTCAATGCCGGAACGCTTGGTCCCGTTATGGTTGAGGGGAGAATCTCAAGCTCAGCTGTTGTCGGCTCGGGTAGCGATGTAGGTGGAGGAGCGAGCATCTTAGGTGTGCTCAGCGGAACAGACGGGAACCCTGTGAGTATAGGTGAAAATACACTTCTTGGCGCAAACTCCGTTACGGGAATCCCTTTAGGTGATGGGTGTATCGTCGATGCGGGGATTACGATACTTGCAGGCACAAAAGTTGCTATACCTACAAAAGAGTTAGCGAAGATCCAAGAGGCAAATCCACAGTGTGAACTTGGACAAAAAGAGCTCTTCAAAGGGAGCGAGCTACAAGGATTGCATGGTATCCACTTTCGTCAAAACTCCACTACAGGTGCGATGGAAGCCTATAGAAGTACGAGAGAAGTCAAGCTCAATAGTGAGTTGCATTGATGAGTGACGCAGTACTTTTAGAGCAAGTAGTGCTTTTGGCAATCTTGAAAAAAGAGCCAGATGAGAGTATCGATGATGTTCTAAAAATGCTTGAAGAGTCTCGAGCGATGAGTTTAGCAGAGGGCAGAGAGATCGTGGCGCGACTAGAGCAGGAAGAGGCTATCGTTGATGGTAAGCTTACTTTTTTGGGTATCGCTATGGCAAATGAAGCCCTCAAAGCTTTTACTTTGGAGGATTGATATTGGAAGAGCTTAAGATAGAGGCAAATAGAGCATTTAATGAGGATCGTTATGAAGATTCACTGAAGCTTTACGAGCAGTTGGCAAAAGAGTTTCGAAGCGCTGATGGATACTTTATGCTTGGAAAGCATCACAATGAGGGGCTTGGTGTCTCTAGGGATATCCCAAAAGCGATGAGTTATTGGAAAAGTGCACTCAAACTTGGAAGTGTTGATGCAAAATACGCTTTGCTTGAGATTTCTCAAAATACTACAGATTGTTGCAAGGCTTGATATGCGCATAGATAAGTGGCTCAGTAGTACCAATGTCGTAAAGCGAAGAACAGTTGCGACCGATATGCTTCATAGTGGTGTTGTTTATGTCAATGGATTTCAAGCCAAGGCTTCGAAAAATGTAGCTATAGGCGACAAGGTAAGTTTGAAGTTTCTGAGCAGGGAAGAGCAGTATGAGGTTTTGGATATTCCTACTACAAAATCTACACCAAAATCCGACAAAGAGCGATATGTAAAACATATCCAAACCATAGAGATAAAAGGCGAGTAATGGATGGATCTAAAGAGATTTTTGAGAGACTTTTTAGTGGAGCTTTGAGCGAAGAGGAGGGAAGAGATTTCCTCATCTCTTTGTATGAAAAAGGTGAAACTCCAGCAGAGATCGCTGCAGCTGCTCAGACTATGCGAGAGCATAGTATCAAGCTTGATATCAGCGATGAGCTACGAGAAAGAGCGATCGATATCGTAGGAACAGGTGGCGATAAGAGCGGTACTTTTAACATCTCGACGACTGTTTCCTTGCTCCTTGCTTCTCTTGGGTGTATCGTTGCAAAGCATGGCAATAGAAGCATTACAAGCAGTTCCGGCTCTGCTGATGTTCTTGAAGTGCTCGGAGTCAATCTTAAGCTCACGCCAGAACAAAATGCTACTATGTTAGAAAAATGTGGATTTTGTTTTATGTTTGCTCCCGAGTATCATCCTGCTATGAAATATGTTATGCCGATTCGTCGCTCTATCCCCCATAGGACTATATTTAATATCTTAGGCCCTCTTACCAATCCTGCCGGTGTTAAAAAATATCTTTTAGGTGTTTTTGATGAGAGTTTTATCGATCCTATCGCAGAAGCGATGTTAGAGCTCGATATCACAAGAGCGTATGTAGTCAGTTCTCGAGATAAGACGGATGAGATATCGCTTTGTGATGATACGGATTTTGCCTATATAGAAGCAGGCAAGATTAGTCGTGGAGTGATCAATCCAACTACATTTGGATTTCAAAAAGTTGCAAAAGAGGAGATATTAGGCGGCGATGCACGGCATAATGCTGCGATTATTCGTGATATATTTAATCAAGATGAGATTGGAGCCAAGCGAGATATCGTATTGCTCAATGCTGCTTTTGCACTCTTTGTAGAGGGCAAAGCAAGAGATATAAAACATGGTATAGAACTTGCTAAAAGTGCCATCGAGGATGGCAGAGCAACAGCCCACCTCGCGCGCATAATCGCACTCTCGCATAGCCTATGACAAAGACGATTGAGGCAACACTTCAAGAGATAGATAGTATCGCCTCTTGCTTCTTGGGTTTATTGCCAAAAGATGCTATCATCTTTTTAGATGGTGATCTTGCAGCCGGCAAAACTACACTGATGCGCCATATTGCACAAAAGATAGATTCGAACTTTGAGGTGACTTCACCTACATTTTCACTTCAAAATTGTTATAGTGAACATCTTTTTCATTATGATCTCTATCGAGTAGAGTTCGCGGATATCGCTGCTCTTGGGCTTTTAGAGGAGTTTGAGAAGAGTGGTTGGCACTTTGTCGAGTGGGGAGATGATAGGCTTAAAGAATTTTTAGAAGGCTTGGGGTATAATATTTGGATTATAAATATTAAACCACTAGGCGATACTAAAAGATTATATACAATAGAGGAAATATGCACAAATTAGCAGCGAAGCATCTTTTTAAATCTATCAAGACGACAAAGATAGTCCATGATATCTCTTTGGATGTCCGCAGTAAAGAAGTCGTGGGGCTCTTGGGACCAAACGGGGCAGGGAAGACTACGACATTTTATATGATATGTGGATTGACTGAAGCCAATGAGGGTGAGGTGATACTTGATGGCGAAGAGATCACAAAACTTCCTTTGAGTGCACGAGCAAGGCTTGGCATCGGGTATCTTCCTCAAGAATCGAGCATTTTTAAAGACCTGAGTGTTGAGGAAAATCTTCTCATAGCAGCTGAAGCGTTGAAGCTTGATGAGGAGACGACGCATAAACGGATAGAGAATCTTTTGGAGATATTTAATATCGAGCCGATACGCAATAGAAAAGGCATCAAACTCAGTGGTGGCGAGAGAAGAAGAGCAGAGATTGCAAGAGCGCTTATGGGTGAGCCGAAATTTTTACTGCTTGATGAGCCTTTTGCAGGTGTTGATCCTATCGCTGTGCTTGATATCCAAAATATCATCAAACAGCTCGTGGAGCTTGATATGGGTGTGCTCATCACCGATCACAGTGTCCGTGAAACACTTGGCGTTTGTGATAGAGCCTATGTTATGCGAAGTGGCGAGATGCTCGCAAGCGGCAGTAGTGATGAGATCGCCAATGATGAAAATGTACGCAAATACTACCTTGGGGAGCATTTTTCGTTTTAGATATTTTTCTCAAAATATGTCAAAATGAAATATTTTTTCTTTTCAACCTTTTTCTATGCTATAGTGATAAAAACATTGTAAAGGGCATATATGATAGTAGCTATTGAAGGGAAGATTGAACATAAAGAGCCGATGCTTGTGCATATCAATGTTGCAGGTATCACCTATGAGGTATTTGTCTCGATCAATACATCTTCACAGATACAAAATGAGCAAGTGAGGCTACTTACAACGAGGATTATCAGAGAAGAGAGCGATGCGCTCTATGGATTTATAAACAAAGATGAGAAGAAGATGTTTGATACACTTCTCAAGATCAATGGTGTAGGACCAAAGGTTGCGCTCGCCGTCTGCTCCACCTTCGCACCTGATACTTTTGCAAAAGTGGTTGCAAGTAAGGATGTGGGTATGCTCAAAAGAGTACCCGGTATCGGACCAAAAGCGGCAAGTAGGATACTTGTCGAGCTTGCTGACTTTATAGTCGATGGTAATGCGAGCACAGAGAGCTTATCCGGTTCGCATTTTGATGCTTCGTTGGCACTTGAATCGCTTGGGTTTAAAAAAGATGAAGTGAAAAAAGCGTTGCATGGACTTAGCGGGGATACTTCATCTTTGGTTAAAGAGGCGTTGAGGAAATTACAGAGGCTTTAGTATGAGTAGTGTGTTTGATGAAATCCCATTCGTGGTGAGCTTGTCAAAATCCCGTTCGTGGTGAGCTTGTCGAACCATCGAAGGGGTGATAGATATAGGGAATTTTCATGGTTCGACAAGCTTGAACTTCATGACATGAAGCATGGCAGAATCTCTCAGGGCGAAGCCCGAGGACAATCTATTGGTAAAATCTATGGATTGCTTCGTCGTAAACTCCTCGCAATGACGGTCATTTTGTCACCATGAACGGATTATTTTATCTAGTGATAAACTTTAAAAGAAAAATTATAGAAACTTCTTTTTTCTTTTTACTACTTTTTTAGAAAAAGTAGCGCAAAAAGCGTCATGCTCACAAAGTCGCGGGCGGCATATCCATGCTTGCTATCTGTACCGCCGCGGATATGCCTGCTTTACAAGGATGCTCGCATGACAGTTATTTAATAGATTGCACAAGAAGTGTGAAAGCGACAAAATAAATATGTTACAATATTACAAATATACGTTCCGCCCCGAGAGAGGTGGAATGAGAGTGGATAGCTAATGGGAATGATACTGATACCTTTATATATGCTGTATATATTGGCTGTGGCTTTAGTTGTTATCTTAGTGCGAAGATTTGCAACAAAAAGTAAGAGCGTGACAGTTATTCTCATAGCTATAGGTGTGCTACTTCCTACCTATGACATCATCATCACCAATGCTCTTGGAGCTTATTATTGCAAAACTGATCCAAATTCAAAGACATTTATCAAAGAGAAAGTGGAGTATCCGGAGAGTATCTATTGGGAAGATAATATTTTTGGAGGATTTGATAAAGAAGATAGAAAACTAATGATAATGAACTATCTCGACGGAGTACATCTAAAAACAATGGCACTTAATGGAGAGGATGGAAAAATTTACCTATATGAAGCGGACTCTTCTATATGGGAAAAACTAAAACCTTTAGAGAAAGAGAGAAGTCAATCCTACTATGATATGGTTGACACCATAGCACAAAACATTATGCAAACTTCTGAAAAATCATATACAAAACAGAATATGCCGAAGATAAACTATACTGTTACTTTTGATGAAGTGAAACTTAACTTTTTTGCAAAAAAGTTTCTATACTCAGATGAGACTAAAATCATAGATAATTCTACCAATGAAACCGTAGCCTACAACAGGCGTTATATGAGGCTTTTTTATAATATAGCACCTGATTTATCGCTGGGAAATTTATATTATAATCCGTGGGATGGGCAAATATGTGGAAGTGAAGATACTCAGTATTTTTTTAGACATATTTTTGATGAAATATATATAAATTATTCTGGTGCTATTGCAGAAAGCTTTAATAGTAAACTGTATAGAAAATATAAAAAAGTACTAAAAAGAAAAAAGAAATCTCTATAACTTTTCTTTTTAGTAAAGAAAAGTAAGAAAAGAAAATCGTCGTTTCACAATTGTGCGGGCGTTGTTCAACGCTCGTGCTTCGCAGTGCTCGCATTCACAACTGCACAAGAAGTGTGAAAGCGACAAAATAAATATGTTACAATATTACAAATATACGTTCCGCCCTGAGAGAGGTGGAATGAGAGTGGATAGCTAATGGGAATGATACTGATACCTTTATACATACTATATATGTTTGCTGTGGCTTTAGTTGTAATCTTGGTACGAAGATTTGTAACAAAAAGTAAGAGTGTGACAGCTATTCTTATAGCTATAGGTGTGCTACTTCCTACCTATGACATCATCATCACCAATGCTCTTGGAGCTTATTATTGCAAAGCTGATCCAAATCCAAAGACATTCATCAAAGAAAAAGTGGAGTATCCGGAGAGTATCTATTGGGAAGATAATGTGTATCCGGGATTTAATGAAGAAGATAGAAAACTGATGATAATGAATTATCTCGACGGAATCCATCTAAAAACTATGGCACTCAATGGAGATAACGGGAAGGTGTACGTATATGAGGTTAATTCTTCCACGGTATGGCAGCCTCTTAAAACTCTTAAATACGATAGCGGAAAAGAGCACTTTAATATGATTAATAACATTGCTGGGGGCATCATGCAGACTTCCGAAAAAATCTATACTAAGAAAACAATGCCACAAATGAACTACACCGTTACTTTTGATGAAGTCAAGCTTAACTTTTTTGCAAGAAAGTTTCTCTACTCTGATGAGACTAAAGCAATAGACAATAAGACAGGTGAAGTCATAGCTTACAATAGACGCTATATGCACTTCTTCTATAACATAGCTCCTGATTTTGCTGTTGGGAATAGGTATTATGAGCAAGATTCTATATGTGGATACAGATACCCCAATTTTGATGAAATGTTTAACTATAAAAGAGTTATGTATATGGGTGGTATAAAGCATGTAAATGGTTTAAATCAAAAACTCTACAACAAATACATAAAAGGAGAATAAGATGACCTGGAATAATAAAACAATAACAACAAGGAGACCAATCAAAACACCCTTGTAGCTTTTACAAAAGTTTTTGCATACGAGCCGCTATCAAGTCGAGAGATGATAATCCCCTGCGCTTTTGAGGCAGCATGGATAAACTGATTATCGCCTATATAGATGCCCACATGCGTCACGGGGATCTTTCTACTTTTATCCGTGAGGAAAAAGACCAAATCACCCTTTTTAAGTTGATCTTTTGGGATCTCTATACCGACTTTTGATTGCTCCCATGCCGTTCTAGGCATATTGACATTCTGTTTTTTGTAGAGATACTGCACATATCCTGAGCAATCAAACCCCTCAGGCGTTGTCCCGCCCCATACATATTTACCGCCTTTAAAATATTTTGCATACTGCAAAAGAATCTCTTTATCGGTCTTTGTCGGTACGTAGACAGTCTTATTTTCTTTGGCTATTTGTTCTTTTTTATGTATCTCTTCCGCTTTTCTTTTAGCAACCATGGCATTGATAGCCTTTACTTTTTCTATCTGCAACTCTCTATAGAAGGCCTGAAGGGAGTACTCTTTTTCATCTTGATTGAGACATTCATTTTCTTGGTGCGCGATATCCTTCTTGTTAAGCGTGCCATTTTCATCTTGGACGGTGATGAAGTTGGCTGCTAGCAATGAAGAGAGTAGGATGATAGCTACATACACTTTGCGCATTTTTTAACTCTTTTTTCTGCCATTGTAACATAACGAAGATTTTATGAGTATAATTTCAGTATGCAAAAATATTATCCTACCATTATCTTAGGCGCAGGTGCTAGCGGGCTTATGTGTGCTGCTACATTGCCTAAAAAAAGTACTCTGCTCATAGATATAAACAAGAGTATCGGTGCAAAGATAGCTATATCGGGTGGTGGGAAGTGTAATGTCATGAATGAGCGTCTCTCGAGTGATAATTATCTCGGAAACCGCTATTTCATAGAGGATGTTTTTAGAGAATTTTCCAATGATGATATGCTCGCTTGGCTTGATGCAAAAGGGTTACGCTTGAGACTCAAAAAAGAGAGACAATATTTCTGTGAGCAAAGCGCGCAAGAGTTGCTTGATGTTTTTAAAAAAGAGATAAGCAAACAAGAGCTTTCATTGGAGACGAAGATCTTAGGTATTACGCTAGAGCAGGGTCGTTTTAAGGTTGCCAGCAACAAAGGTTGCTTTGAGTGCGATCATTTAGTCCTAGCACTCGGAGGGCTCAGCTACAAAAAGATAGGCGCGAGTGATATGGGCTACAAGATAGCATCAAAGTTCGGACATACTATCAATGCGACTTCGCCGGCACTCGTCGGATTTACTTTGCAAAAAGAGCAGTTTTTTATGAAAGAGCTCAGCGGAACAAGTATCGAGAAGGTTCGCATCAGTGTAGATAAAAAAACATTTGAAGGTGCACTCCTTTTTGCGCATAAGGGCATCAGTGGTCCAGCTGTACTTAATGCTTCACTCTATTGGAATAGGGGCGAGGTGAGCATAGATTTTTTATGTGATTTTAGTTTTGAAGCGCAAAGTGACAAGTTGATCAGCTCTCTTTTACCTTTTGCAAAAAGAGTTGCCAAAGCATTCTTAGAACATTTAGGCGTAGAAGATAAGCCCTATAAGCAGCTTTCCAAAGAAGAGAAGTCGCGCTTAGAATCTTTACGATCCTATAGATTTGCGCCAGCCGGCAATTTTGGCTATGAGCGAGCGGAGGTCACAAAAGGCGGTGTTGATATACGAGATATCGATGCTAAGAGCATGATGAGTAAAAAACAGAGCAACCTCTATATCATCGGCGAGCTTTTAGATGTCACGGGAGAGCTTGGTGGTTATAATTTTCAGTGGGCATTTTCAAGCGGGTATGTGTGTGCTAAGTCCTTATGTGATAAAATAGCTTCAAACTACACCACATAGGGTAAATACCCAACAATTTAAAAGAATGAGAAGAGTGTAAATGGCGATAAAAGAGATACGATATAAAGAGGTAAATTTCAAGCTCTCTTATGAGATGCTCAATGGAAAAGCGACAGATGCCATACTCATCTTGCATGGCTGGGGAAGCAATAAAGAGATCATGAAGCAGGCATTTGGGCAGTGTTTTAAAGATCGTAAACATATCTATCTTGATATGCCCGGATTTGGTGCAAGCTCCAACGGTGACATGATCTTAAAAACCGAGGATTATAAAGAGATAGTAAAGCTTTTTTTAAAATCCATCACGCTTGAGCCCGAGATCATAGCAGGACACTCTTTTGGCGGCAAAGTCGCAACACTCTTAAATCCTCGATGTTTGGTGCTCCTCTCATCATCAGGTATATTGGTGCCTAAGCCGCTCAATATCAAGATAAAGATAGCGATTTTTAAACTGCTTAAGCCTCTTGGATTGAGTAAGCTACGATCTTTTTTTGTCAGTAGTGACGCAAGAGGGATGAGTCGGAGTATGTATGAGACATTTAAAAATGTAGTTGATGAGGATTTTGAACACAATTTTCAAAACTTTACAGGCAAAGCTCTTCTTTTTTGGGGAGAGAGTGACACAGCGACACCTCTTTGGACAGGCAAGAAGATCAATGAGCTTATAAAGGAGAGTAGATTGTACCCGATGCGTGGCGATCACTACTTCTTTTTAGGGCACGCAAAAGAGATAGAAAAAGAGATATTAGATAATTGCGGAGGTGGGGATGCATAGCTTGGATATGGTGGTTTTTATACTTTTTACTTTGGCTTTAGGTTACTATCTTATCACGAATCTCCAGTGGTATAGCTATAAGATAGAGCGCGTGCTCTTTTTTCATACAAAACCATGGTGGAATATCACCTATTTTATCTTGCCTCTTTTGCTCTACTGGAGTGCGCAATATTTTGAGTCTATCGCGCTGTATGCATCAACGGCTATACTTATCGTCTATTGTTTAGCGCTTTTTTTATGGGTTAGAGATCTTGATAAACCACTTGTTTTTACGGCACGCATCAAGCGATTTTTTGCCATACTTTTTGTGACATCTTTGCTCTTTGCCCTGTTGGATTTTAAAGTGATACTTCTCTCACTTGTACTTGCCTTTTTACTTTCAGTCGGTTTAGAGAAGATCCTTTTTTTGGGTTATAAAAAAAGAGCACAAGCGAAACTTGAGAGCATGGATGAGCTTATCGTGATTGGTGTTACTGCAAGCTACGGAAAGACAAGTATCAAAAATATGATAGCTCATATTATCGGCAACAAATATAGAGCTTATGCGACACCAAGATCAGTCAATACGCTTGGCGGTGTGATCAAGGATATCAACGAAGACCTTCCAAGCGATACACAAGTTTATATCGTCGAGATGGGCGCGCGAGGCAAGGGCGACATCGCCGAGATATCTCTCTTTGTAAAACCGCAATATGCGGTGGTAGGCAAGATAGGTCCTGCGCATATAGACTATTTTAAAACTTTAGAAAATATCCGAGATACGAAGATGGAAATTACGCAGAGTCCTGAGCTAAAAAAAGCTTTTGTTCATACAAGTGCACATATAGCCGAGCAAGATAACATCACCCTCTTTGGCGATGATATAACAGAGATAAATGCTAGCCTTGCCGGTGTGAGCTTCAAGCTTGCCGGCAAGGAGTATAGTACACATATTTTAGGAGCTTTTAATGCACTCAATATCGCTGCGGCTATTAGGATTGCCCAAAGCTTAGGAGTGGATGAGGGCGAGATATCTAGAAGAGTTGCCACGCTTGAGCCAACACCGCATAGACTTCAAAAGATAGAGAGTGGTGGTAAAATCATCATTGATGATAGTTTTAACGGTAATATCGACGGGATGCTAAGTTCTTTTGAGCTTGTTGCAACCTATGGTGGCAGAAAAGTCATCATCACTCCGGGGCTTGTCGAAGTGGATGACGCACTCAATATCCAAGTGGCCCAAAAAGCCAATGAGATATTTGATCTTGTGATTGCAACGGGCGAGCTTAATTATGCGATATTTAAAGAGCATGTTGCGCCTCAAAAACTTTTAAAGTTAGAGTCGAAATCTCAGATGCAAACACTGCTAGCAAGAGAGACACGAGCGGGTGATTTGATTCTTTTTGCAAATGATGCGCCGAGTTTTGTATGATTCGTATAGTTTTCATCTTTGTTGCCTTTTTCTCTCTCTTGTTTGCCAATGAGATAATACTCACAAAGGCACAAGAGGAGTATATCGCTCAAAAAGTATGGCAAAATGAGGGTGCCGGGCTTGATAAATATCTTATCCACTGGAATGATGGAGAGGATTTTATCTCGCTTGGTATCGGTCATTTTATCTGGTTTTCAAAAGATCATACTGAGCGCTTCCGTGAAGTTTTTCCACTCGTCTTAGAGTATATGCAAAAGCGTGGGGTTATATTGCCTGATTGGTTAGATGTACAGAGTGATTGCCCATGGAGTGATAAAGCCTCCTTTATGCGATCAAAAACAACACAAGATGCGACATATACGCGACTTTTTGATTTTATCGACAACACAAGAGCATACCAAGCCGGATATATGGCCGATAGGCTCCAAAGAGCACTTCCTGTGATCTTGGAGACAATCGATGAGAGTTATAAAAGAGCACTCATTGAAGATCGATTTAATGCTATTTTGTTAAATGCGGATGGAAGCATCAATGAACATGGGCTTTATGTACTTCTTGATTATGTCAACTTCAAAGGCGAGGGCACATTGGAAAGTGAACGATACAACGGTGAGGGCTGGGGGCTTTTGCAAGTCTTAGAGCATATGGATGCAAACAGTAGTGATCGTTTCAGGGCATTTAGTGATAGTGCAAAAGCGATGCTTGATAGGCGCATCAAAAACTCTCCAAAAGAGCGAGGTGAGAGTCGTTGGAGGGCGGGGTGGTTTAAAAGACTCGATACATATATCTTGGATAAGCAATGAAAAGCTATATGAGATTTGCCGATAGACTATCCTTAGCTTCAGGAGCTATAGCTTCGCTTGCTTTGTTATTACTCTGTGGTGTTATCGTTTATGATATCATCATGCGATTTCTTTTTCATTCAACTTCTGCTTTTTTCAATGAAATCTCTTGGCATCTTTTTGATGTACTTTTTTTACTAGGGCTCTCTTACGCTCTCTATCACGAGAGTCATGTGCGTGTTGATATCTTCTATTCAAAATATTCACAAAGAACAAAAAATATCGTTGATTTTTTTTCTATGACTCTCTTGGCAATCCCTTTTACTCTTTTTGTCATATATAATTCATGGGGGATGGTTCATCAGAGTTTTTTGCAGATGGATGGCTCAAATGATCCGGGAGGTTTGCCTTATAGATATATCATCAAATCTTTTGTTGTTATCGGATTTGTTTTACTACTCTTGCAAGTGGTATCTAAAGCTATGCACGCATTTTTGAGCATAGAATCAACAAGATTAAAAAGTACTATGCTTGCATCATCGGTTGCTCTGTTTCTCTCGATCTATCTAGCTTATATGAGTGATCTTGTTTTTATGCTCAATCCTGTAATATTGATCGCAATCTTGGCATTTACGATGCTGATGATTGGTTTTGAGATTGGTTTTATTTTTGGAGCTATCGCACTTCTGTTTTCAACAATTACTTATGAGCTTGGATTGGAGTCTTTAGAGCTTCTCTCATTTAGAACGTATGGTATCATGACCAATTTTACTCTTATAGCAGTGCCTCTTTTTATCTTTATGGGACTTGTTTTGCAAAAAGCAAAGATAGCAGAAGATCTTTTAGTATCGATGGGCAGACTCTTTGGCGTCATACGAGGGGGGCTTGCTGTATCGGTCATCTTGGTCGGAGCAATTTTAGGTGCGAGTACTGGAATAGTAGGCGCAAGTGTTGTTATGATGGCGCTTATTGCTTTGCCTCTTATGCTTAGAGAGAAATATTCGCCAGCCCTTGCTTCGGGTTCTATAGCAGCAGGCGGAACATTGGGGCAGATCGTTCCACCCTCTGTTGCGCTTATCATACTCGGCGATCAGATGCATCTAGATATGAAGGATCTCTTTAACGGTGCGATAGTGCCGAGTATTTTGCTTGTTTCACTCTACATTATCTATATCTTGGCAGTATCATTTTTAAAAAAAGATGTTGCTCCTGCTATGGAGATTAGTGCGCCCTATAAGGATGTTGTATCGAGTGCACTCAAAGCAATGTTTGCGCCAATCTTGCTTATCTTCATAGTCTTAGGTTCCATCCTTGTAGGCATCGCTTCTCCAACAGAATCAGCCGCAGTAGGTGTATTTTTTGCCATGCTCTTAGCGTATAGAAAGAGGCTCCTCACGATTGATATTATAAAATATGCACTCACAGAGAGCGTGAAGCTTACATCTATGATAATGTTCATACTTATCGGTGCAACGGCATTTTCACTTGTCTTTAATGAGCTAGGCGGCAGTGATATCGTCCGTGGCTTTTTTGAGAACAATATAGAAAGTGAACTCGGCTTTATCATTTTAGCGATGGCAGTTATATTTATCTTAGGTTTTTTTATCGATTTTATAGAGATTATTTTTATCGTTATTCCTATCATTTTGCCTTTGGTCTACTTCTACGATATCGACCCCATATGGTTTGGCGTGTTGATCGCGATGAATATACAAGCATCATTTCTCACACCACCCTTTGGCTTCTCGCTCTTTTTCCTCAAAGGTGCCGCCGGAGATACGCTTGCAACTTCAACCATATATAGAGGAGTTATTCCATTTATCCTCTTGCAGCTTGTAGCAATAGCTATCATAATCTACTATCCAAATCTTATCTATATCTTTAGAGGCTAAGATGAAATTTCTTAAAGAGATACTTCTATTTATACTCATCTTCTTTGTGCTCTCGTTTGCGATTAACGAGTTTAGAAAGAGCGAGCAGACACCAAAGGTGCTCAATGATTTTAAGTATCAAACGCTTAATGCTGGCGCTTATGATATCAAAGAGTATAACGGCAAACCGACTATTATCCAATTTTGGGCAACATGGTGTAGGGTATGTAAAGTGGAGATATCCAATATGAATGCACTCTCTAAAGATTATAATGTCATAACGGTTGCAGTAGATTCGGGAAGTGATTTTGATATAATGTCATTTTTAAAACAAAAAGATTTACACTTCAAAGTTATCAATGACAGTGAAGGTAAATTGGCAAAAAAGTTTGGCGTTCATGTCTATCCGACAACATTTATCTATGATGCAAAAAATGAGCTAAAATTTAGCGAGACAGGATACATAAGTGAACTCGGAGTAAGGGCAAGAGTCAAACTGATACAATAAAAGGAGTGATTTTGAGTAGTGCAATAGAGAGATGTGGCGGTGTGTGTGAGATATGTGGTAGTAGTGAGGATATCAGAGAGTATAGTGTTGAGGGGATGGACGAGGGTGTTGCTATCTGTGCACTTTGTGCGGCAGATATCGAAGAGCCTTCAAATAATGCAAATCAATTTCGTTCTCTTGTTGAGACGATTTGGAGTCCTATAGCACCGCTACAAGTGCTCTCTTATCGATTGTTAAAAAAATTGCAAGATGAGTCTTGGGCGCTTGATACGCTACAGATTGCTTACCTTGAACCTGAACTTTTAGCCATTGCAGAATCTATCTTCGAAGAGACTGCAAGCGAGCCTACAAGAGATAGTAACGGCACTATCCTCCAAGAGGGTGATAGTGTCTCTATCATTAAAGATCTCGAAGTCAAAGGTGCCGGATTTACTGCAAAGCAGGGCACAACCGTTAAAAATATCTATCTTACTTCCAATCCTGAGCAGATAGAAGGCAGAGTCAATGGCGTTAAGATTGTACTCTTAAGTAAGTTCTTAAAGAAATTATAAATACTATTTTTAGAAAACAGCATTCTCCTGTTTTCTACTCTTTTTAAAATCATTTAAACCCCTATATTTATGGCGTAAAATATCTTAAAAATATGATAAAATCATAATAAGAATATAAGGAGGGTGTATGAATATCACAAATTTGGAGTATCTCCCCAATAAGGAGATCATAGAGCATTATGGTGTTGTCTCAGGTTCAACTGTCCGTGCTAAACATATCGGAAGAGATTTGATGGCAGGTATTAAAAATGTATTTGGCGGTGAGCTTAAAGGGTATACGGAACTTCTAAGTGAAGCAAGAGATGAAGCGATCGATAGAATGATAAATCAAGCGCAATCCATGGGTGCAAATGCGATACTCAATGTAAGATTTTCAACCTCTTCTATAACGGCAGGTGCTTCAGAACTTTATGTGTACGGAACAGCTGTAAAGGTGCAATAGATGGTTGATTTGATTGTTTTTATAGTCCTTTTACTGTTGGGATTTGTCATTGGAAATTATCTTGAGAAAAGACATTTTAAATCTATCAAAGAAAGAGAGATCGAATTTATAAATCTACCGACAATTATGTTGAAAAACCCTCTAAGACCCGAGGGGATAAAGTCGTATGATCTTGTGAGCGGGAATGTTGTTATCTCTATCGATTATTTTAAAAAATTTGTTGCCTTTTTAGTCAATATTTTTGGTGGTAACATAGAGGCTTATGAGAGTCTTATCGATAGAGCAAGAAGAGAGGCTATCTTGCGTATGAAAGCTGAAGCAAAAGGTGCAAGCGAGATCATCAATGTTCGTCTTGAGACAAGTTCTATCAGTCAAAATACAAAAAATGGTATCGGTGCCGTTGAAGTTCTCGCATATGGAACAGCTATCTATAGATGAGATATAATCCAAAGCTCCCCGACGAGGGGATCAACTCTAAGAATTCTACCTTTTTTCATGACTTTCTAAAATACAGCGTGCAGCTCTTCGCAACGCTTCTCATTTTAGTAGTAGCGGCAAACTTTATCGTCGATTTTGCTATCTCGCATCTCTCGGTTGAGAGTGAAAAATATCTTGCTAAAAAACTTCATCTTGAAAGCTTTTATGATGCTAAAAAAAGTAAGTATCTTAGTGAAGTAAGCACAAAGCTTTATGCGTGCTCAAATTTGCCATATGATGTCAATATTTCTATCATCAACGAAGAGAGCCCCAATGCTTTTGCAGCCGCCGGGGGTGAGATATTTGTTACTCAGGGACTATTGGATAAAGTAGAAAGTGAAAATGAACTCTCTTTTGTCATCGGCCATGAGCTGGGACATTTTAAGCACAGAGATCATCTCAAAGCGATAGGGCACAATATCATTTTCCAAAGTATCGGCTCACTTCTTGGATTTGAATCCAATGGTGGAGTCAATCTTTTTTTAAATTTCGGCAATTCTCTCTATTCTCAAAAAGCGGAACTGCAAGCTGATCTCTATGGGCTTGATATGATGGAGTGTGCTTATGGCAATGCCGTGGATACGCTCAGTTTTTTTGAAAAAATGGATGATAAACAGAGTTGGAAATATATCGGCGCAACGCATCCTGATTTTGGCAAAAGGATAGCAAGTCTTAAGCGTGAGATACAAAAAAGAGGATTAGATACCAAAGCAAAACCCGTAAAGCTAAAACCCTTTTAGTAAGACATCAAAAAGGTAGGCAACATCATCATCTTCTAGATAGAGGCTCGATCCGTTTTCGTAGAGGCTTAATAGTTTTTTCTTGTTGATAGAAGCCGTGTAGATACACTCGGGGTGTGCCGGCTTAAGAGCTTGCATAAGAGCCACATCTTCTTGCATCTCGCCATCACAGATGTAGCATCTCTCAGGCAGATTAAGTCTCCCTTCAAACTTTAAAAGCTGTATATAGCTCTCACATGCGACTCTTTTTGGATTTTGTTTTCCCCATTTTTGTGCCGCTTCAAGCAGAAGGTCAAAATAGAAAGTATCGATCTCATTTGTATCGCGAAGATGTGGGATAAAAGCAGATATAAAGTTATGCCATAGCAGGAGTCTATTTTTATCTTTGAGCCAAGGAAAACCGATATGTGAGAGACTTCGTAGTTGCGGCATAAAGCTGCTATATCTATTGTCATTTTCAAAATCTACAAGATACCCGACTTGTAAAATGGAGTGCCTCGCTCCATAAAAACGATAGTAACTTTTTATCTCATTTTTACTAAGAATCAAAGCTATCATATCTTCATTTTTAGCTTTTTTAAGTTCTAGTACAAAACCCTTGATAGGTAATCCTTTCTTTCGTTGTGATATTATAGTGTAAGTCGCTTTAGAAAGCTCTCTACGGCACAGTAATCAAACTTTTAGCATCTTTTATGTATAATCAGGCTCATTTTAGGGCGATATTACGATCTCCTAGCGAAAAAACACTAAAGGTCTGCTTATGCAAGATTTATTTACCTCTTTTAAAGACAATTGTGGCTTTGGACTCTTAGCTTCGATTGACAATAAACCTTCCCATAAAAATCTAGAAGATGCTATAGTCTCACTCTCTAGGATGATGCACAGAGGCGCTATAGCAGCTGATGGTAAGACGGGAGACGGGAGCGGTTTGCTCCTTTCTATTCCAAGAGAATTCTTCGCTAAAGTTGCAAAAAAAGATGGTGTGATATTGCCTGATATTTATGCTGTCGGGATGATATTTGCTGAAAAAGAGAGTGATTTTGATGTCATTAAAGAGGTCTGTTACAATAATGATTTAAGACTTATATACACGAGAGAAGTTCCTCTAGATAAAAAAGCCTTGGGTGAACAAGCGATAAAAGAACTACCTATCATAAAACAAGTATTTATAGCACCAAACAGCTTGATGGGAACAAGAAGATTTAACGCGCTTGTCTATCTCTCAAGACGCGAGATAGAGACAAAACTCAAAGAGAGCCAGGATTTCTACATCCCTTCGTTTTCGTCATCGACGGTATCGTATAAAGGGCTTGTTATGCCTACACATATCAAAGAGTTTTATAAAGACCTTCAAGATAAAGATTTTAAAGTCTCTTTTGCACTTTTTCACCAAAGATTCTCTACAAATACACTCCCAAAATGGAAGCTTGCTCAGCCTTTTAGGATGATAGCCCATAACGGCGAGATCAACTCTGTCACTGCAAATAGATTTAATGTTGCATCCAAGAGCGAATTTTTAAAGAGCGATATATTTTCCGATGATGAGATCAAAAGATTGATGCCGATTATTCAAGAGGGGATGAGCGACTCTGCAAGCGTAGATAACTTTTTTGAGTTTTTACGAATCAACGGTGTCGATTTCTTCAAAGCTGCACGATCACTCTTGCCGGCTCCTTGGCAAAATGCACCACATATGGATCCAAAACTTAGAGCATTTTATGAGTATATCAGTACCTGTTTTGAGCCGTGGGACGGTCCGGCTGCCGTGAGCATGACCGATGGAAGATATATCGGTTGTGTGCTAGATAGAAATGGGTTAAGACCTGCAAAATATACGATCACAAAAGATAATAGGCTCCTTGTCGCTTCTGAGTATGGTGTTCTTGACACTCCGGAAGATGAGATTTTAGAGCGCGGTAGATTGCAATCGGGAGAGATGATAGGGCTCGATCTCAAATATGCAATGGTGCTCAAAAGTAATGATATCGACAACTATCTCAAAAACAGAGAACCTTACGGTAAATGGCTCAATACAAATATGATCTATCTTCAAGAGCACATGAATGATCCGTTTTCTCATATCGATATTCCGCCAAAAGAAGAGCTCGAAGCAAGACAGAGATTTTTTAACATAACACTCGAGGTGCAAGAGCAGGTATTTGAGACTATGATGGAAGAGGGCAAAGAGACCACTGCTTCAATGGGTGATGATACGCCGCTTGCAGCCTTTTCAAACAAACAGAGAAATTTTACCGATTTCTTTAGAGAAAAATTTGCCCAAGTTACCAATCCTCCTATCGATCCGATTAGAGAAAAAGTTGTTATGAGCTTAAATACAGGCTTTGGAGAGACAAGAAATATCCTCTCTGATGATGCAGAGCATGCCAAAAGACTCAAAACGATATCTCCGATACTTTCCCAAGAAAAGCTTGATATCCTTAAAGCATTCGGTGATGAAAAAGATCCTCGTTATGATGCAAGTTATCGAGCAAAAACATACTCGACAGCGTTTAAAACCGGACTAAAAAAATCACTTGATACTTTAGTCGAAAAGATAGTAACCGATGTTGCCAAAAAAGGCATCCGAACAATCGTGCTTGATGATAGAGCACTCAATGCTTACACAAAAGTGATGCCGATGTTGATGGTTGTAGGACGACTCAATCAAGCACTTCTTGAAGGGAATGTGCGGCATCTCTCAAGTGTCGTGGTCGTCTCGGGTGAAGTCTATGATTCACACATGGCAGCATGTATGATAGGCTATGGCGCTTCAGCGATCTATCCATATATGCTTTATCAAAGTATAGCCGTGATGCAAAGAAGAAGAGATGCAGATGGGGATTTTGCACCAACGCTGAAAAAAGTGAGAAAATCCATCAATGCGGGTCTTTTGAAGATCATGTCAAAGATGGGTATATCAACGATATCAAGCTATAGAAACTCGAGCCTCTTTGATGTTATAGGGTTGAGCAAAGAGATTGTAAGTGAATGTTTCCCAAAATCACACGCTGCTTTAGGTGGTCTTGATTATAGTGATATCGAAGCAAGAATCACGAAATATCATAAAGAAGCATACGATATTAAGACGAACTATCAGATATTCCCGATCAACATTGGCGGCTTTTACAAATATCTCGATGGCGGCGAATTTCATGATTACTCTCCGGCAGTTGTGCACTCCTTTCATAGGCTTGCAAAAAGCGGGAAAAAAGATGATTTTGAAGGGCTCAAAGAGCTCGTCAACAAACGGGATAAAAAATTCATCAGAGACTTTTTTGTACTCCATAGCGATAAGGAGCCTATCAACATAGAGAGCGTCGAGCCAAAAGAGAGTATATTTAAGAGATTTTCAACGGCAGCGATGTCACTTGGTTCGATATCTCCTGAAGCACATGAGTGTTTAGCTGAAGCGATGAATACAATCGGAGGCCTGAGCAATTCTGGTGAAGGCGGCGAGGATGCTGCAAGATTTGGTACAATCAAAAATTCAAATATCAAACAAGTAGCTTCGGGAAGATTCGGGGTAACTCCAGCTTACTTAAGATCGGCCAAAGAGCTTCAGATAAAAGTAGCCCAAGGAGCTAAACCGGGAGAGGGTGGTCAGCTTCCGGGGCACAAGGTAAGTCCACTTATCGCAAAACTTAGACATACAATGCCCGGAGTCACACTGATATCTCCGCCACCGCATCATGACATCTACTCTATAGAGGATTTGGCACAGTTGATATTTGACCTTAAACAGGTCAATCCTGAAGCACGCATTGCCGTAAAATTGGTCTCTACTTTAGGTGTTGGAACGATTGCAGCTGGTGTAGCAAAAGCGTATGCCGATAAGATCATTATATCCGGCTCAGATGGTGGTACGGGAGCAGCGCCTATCGGCTCGATCAAATTTGCAGGGAACCCTTGGGAGCTTGGACTCATAGAGGCACATAATGCACTCAAGGCAAATAATCTCAGAGGTCAAGTCACGCTTGAGACTGATGGTGGTCTTAAGACCGGTCTTGATATCATAAAAGCAGCGATATTTGGAGCGGAGTCCTATGCCTTTGGAACCTCTGCACTCACGGTCCTTGGCTGTAAAATACTTCGTATTTGTCATCTCAATAGATGTAGTGTCGGTATCGCAACGCAAGACCAGCGTCTGAGAAACGAATACTATGTGGGAAGTGTAGAGAGGGTTGTCAATTACTTTAACCTTCTTGCTGAGGATGTCAGAGAGATACTCGCCTCTTTAGGCTATAGTTCAATCGAGGAGATTATCGGTAGAGTTGATTTGCTAAAAACGCTCGATGATGAGTTCTCTAAAAAGTTCAATTTTGATTCATTGATTTATAGACTTGATGGAGTAGACACAAGACAGGTGGCCTCAAATGAGCCATATGATAAAAACAAATTTGAAAAAGATATCCTCAAAGAGGTCATGCCTGTTATCAAAAATCCAAAAGATAGTATCGTAATCGAGAGAGAAATTGCCAATACAAATAGGAGTTTTGGTGCGAGAATATCAGGTGAGATAGCAAAATATTATGGTGATGCAGGACTTCCTGCAGGAACTATTACGATCAAGCTTCAAGGGATTGGCGGACAATCTTTGGGTGCATTTTTAGTTGAGGGTGTTGCAATCCATGTTGATGGAGCCGGCAATGACTACATCGGTAAAGGTATGCATGGTGGCATGATTGCTATTACTTCCCAGATGAGTAGAGAGGGCTATTCGCTCGGTGGTAATACCTGCTTGTATGGTGCAACAGGTGGAAAACTCTACATTAGCGGGCAAGTCGGCGAGAGATTTGGTGTAAGAAACTCAGGTGCTATTGCTATAGTAGAGGGAACCGGAGATCACCCTTGCGAATATATGACGGGCGGTGTTGTTGTGATATTGGGAAAAACAGGTGTCAATTTCGGCGCAGGTATGACAGGTGGTGTTGCATTTGTGTATGATGTTGCGCATGAGTTTGTCGAAAATATCAACCGTGAACTTGTTGAGCCAACGAGGATTGATACCGATGATACGGATATTGAGAGATATTATCTCAAAAAACTTCTCAAAGATTATTACAATGAGACAAGAAGCGAGATTGCTAAAAAGATACTCAAAGATTTTAGAGTTGAGATAAGAAACTTCTGGATGGTAAGACCGAAAGATATGAAGGGTCCACTCAAAATAGGAGCAGGGGAATAATATGCAAAAGTTTTATGAAGTAGGCAGAGCAGATGCCAAAAAAAGAGATGTTGTTGAGCGTACGAAAGATTTTGATGAGATTTATGAACTATTTGCGTCTGAAAAATCGAGTGAGCAGTCTGAGCGATGCATACAGTGTGGTGATCCTTATTGTCACGATGGCTGTCCTCTACACAATTATATCCCCCAATGGCTCAAGGCTGTTGCGTATAAAGATTTAGAGTTTGCTTTTTCTCTCTCTAATGAATCTTCACCGTTTCCTGAAGTCATGGGAAGGATTTGTCCGCATGATAGATTGTGTGAAGGTTCATGTACTCTCAGCGATGGACACGGAGCAATCACTATCGGTTCTATCGAGACTTTTATCACAGAAGAGGGATTTAAAAAAGGTTTGAAACCAAATTTTAGCGAGAGTGTTACCGATAAAAAAGTTGCTATCATAGGCGCAGGTCCTGCAGGGCTTTCTGCAGCAACTTTTCTTTTGAGACATGGGATAAAAGTAGAGATATTTGATAAACAATCGCGTGCCGGAGGCTTGCTTACATATGGCATCCCCGGATTTAAACTCGATAAAAATATCGTAGCTCGAAGGATTAGACTCTTAGAGGAAGCCGGAGCAGTTTTTCACAAAAATGTTGAAGTAGGTAAAGATATAAGTTTTGAGCAACTCAGAGAAGATTTTGATTCTATATTCTTAGGCTTAGGTGCAACCAAGGGGAGAAAATCGGGCATAAAAGGCGAAGATGCAAAAGATGCCTATCTTGCTATGGATTTTCTCTCTACGATGCAGAAGAAACTTTTTGATGAAAAACCTGAGCAAACCATAGATGTAAAAGATAAAAATGTAGTTGTTATCGGTGGCGGTGATACTGCTATGGATTGCGTAAGAACCTCACTCAGAGAAAATGCAAAAAATGTTCAGTGTCTCTATAGAAGAGATGCGCTCAATATGCCGGGAAGTAAAAAAGAGTATATCAATGCAAAAGAAGAGGGTGTGCTATTTGAGTTTTTTGCCTCACCGAAACAGATAATCGTAAATGATAAAGGGAGCATCGTTGCAGTTGAGATGATTAAAACAAAATTGAGTGATCCTGATGAGCATGGAAGACAAAGAGTTGAAGAGATAAGCGGCAGCAATTTTAATGTCGAAGCGGATGTGGTGATTATGGCGCTTGGTTTCGATATACAAGAGTATTCATTTTTGGCTTCAAACGGTATCGAGACCAATAAGTGGGGGCAGATACTTGTTGATGAGAACTACGAGACAACAAAAAGCGGTATCTATGCAGGCGGTGATTGCTATAGAGGTGCGAGTCTCGTTGTGCATGCCGCAAAAGACGGGCGAGAAGCTGCAAAAGCAATTGCTAAAAAGCTCTTGAGTTAGCTCGTTTTTTTGTTTCGCATCTACACGATATTAGTTGGGTTTGATACTCTATACGGGGGCTAGAAGTAATAATACAAGATGATTATGCTATAGTTTCAGATGATAAAGATTGGCATAGAGGCCTGAGCCTTCCTATTGCTATGTTGAGGAGTGTGTATGAATTTTGGTAGTCTTTTTAGAAGTATGTATGGTAAATCTGCTTCAAAAGAGGAGGAAACAAGCCAAAAAAATCAATGGATAAAGTGCCAGCAATGTAACTCCTTGATGTATTATAAAGAGATAGAGGCAAAGGGTGAAGTGTGCCCTAAGTGCCATTTTCACTTTCGAATTGATGGTCCTACTCGTATCTCTTATCTTGCAGATGAGGGGAGTTTTATTGAGCATGATGCAAATTTGGTGCCTATTGATCCGCTCAGCTTTTCAGATAAAAAAAGCTATAAAAAGAGATTGGAAGAGGCAAAAGCAAAAACTGACAGAACTTCATGTGTCATAAGCGGAAGTTGCACGATCAACTCCCAAAGTGCTGAACTTGTTGTTTTTGACTTCTCTTTTATGGGCGGAAGCTTAGGTTCTGTTGAGGGCGAAAAGATAGTCAGAGCTATCGATAGAGCTATAGAGCACAGAACAGGTGTTGTTATAGTGAGTGCAAGTGGGGGTGCTAGGATGCAAGAGAGTACTTTTTCTCTTTTACAGATGAGTAAAACTTCGGCCGCACTCAATAAATTAAGCAAAGAGAAGCTCCCCTTCATATCTGTACTTACAGATCCAACAATGGGTGGCGTGAGTGCTTCATTTGCTATGTTGGGCGATATTATCATCGCTGAACCGGGTGCGCTTATAGGCTTTGCGGGACAAAGAGTCATCAAACAGACGGTAGGTGTTGATCTCCCCGAAGGGTTCCAGCGTGCAGAATTTTTGCTTGAACATGGGCTTGTAGATATGGTTGTCAATCGCTTTGATATGAAAAAAACAATAGGTGATTTTTTGAAATTTTTCAATAGAGAAAAATGATTTATGCACTCATAGATAAAAAATCCCTACATGATCGAAATATCGATCTTTCCTCTCTTCTTGAGGTGATAAATACTCAAGATATTCCTCTTCTTCAATATAGAAATAAAAATAACCATAAAGATGAGATAAAGAGTGATTTGGAACTCATTCGAGCAGTGTATAGAGGCAAGATTATCATCAATGATCACCTTGAATTCATTGATTTAGCTGACGGCTTACATCTGGGTCAAGAAGATATTTTTGCTATCAATGCAGATCTAAAAAAAGCATGTACAGAGGTGCGAAATGTTATCGGTAAAAAAATATTTGGACTCTCAACACACGATAAAAATGAGATTGAAATAGCCAATACATTAGATGTTGATTATGTCGGTCTTGGCGCCTATAGATCGACCGGCACAAAGAGTGATGCCAAGGTTTACGGAGAAAAACTTTTAGAAATTGCTAGATATTCAAAGCATCCTGTAGCACTTATAGGGGGCGTAAAACTGAGTGATAGATTTGACGAGCGCATCACATATCGCGTTATAGGAAGTGATCTCTTTGCGCTTTTATAGCTTTTGTGGCTATTTAGTAATACTCTATAGGGATAATAAGATATGAGAAGTTTTATCGAGAAGTATATCGTTGTTATCATTGCCAGTATTATATTTTTAGTGACACTGTTGACCGAATTGCCATTCTATAAAGCCGTGACTTTTATCTTGGAATTTATAGTTATGATAGAGATTGTTAAGATGGTAACAGACTTTATAGAGAGCAAAAGAGTCCGGCTACGGTTTGTCATAGATATATTTATTATTTTTCTTATACGCGATGTTGTGATACAAGTGACGCAACCCAAGATAGATGAAGAGAAAATTCTTTTTTTACTCTTTGTAGTATTTGTATTTTTTGTTTTTCGGCTTATGTCTATCTATTATAGTCCCTCTAGTGAGTCAAAAGATATAGATAAATAATGTTGCTATTTATAATCGGTTTAATTTAATCAGCAACAATACAATTGTCAAAAGACAAATACTACACAAAGGAACAATGATGGCAAGAGTAAATAAAAAAATCATATTAAGTTTAGCCACGGCAACTCTTTTTGGAACTATGCTTTTAGCACAACCGGGAGGTATGGGCTCAAAATGTCCTATGAGTAGCAATATGGGTTCAAAAGGAATGATGGGTAAAGGGTCTGCAAATGCTCTTTTCTTCGAGCTCAATCTCAGTGACGCACAAAAAAAACAGTTTAAAGAGCTCCAAATACAAGGGCAAAAACTTCGTCCACAAATGCAAAAATCACGCATGAAGAGTATGAGTATGAGTCAGTACCTTAGCGATAAGAGTTTCGATAAGCAAAAGTTTATCGAGGATCAAAAAAATATGATGAATGCTCGTATAGCAATGAGAGCAGAAAATTTTGAGAAAAGATACAATATCTTGAACGATGAGCAAAAAATTGAGTTTGCAAAAATGCTCAAAGAGCGTGATGAGCGTATGGCAAACAGAATGGAAAATATGCAATATATGTTTAAAAACAACAAAAGCGTCAAATAGTAGATTCGGAGATATATTATAATATTTAAATTGCCGTTTCAAATAATGGTATAATCCCTCTTTAAAAAAGGGGGCTTGTATGAATATCAAAATAGTTATCATTGATAAAGGCGGCAAAGATAGGCTCTATGATCCCCTCATAGAGCACCTCATTAAATCCTCTAAAAAATTTGCAAATATAGAGATAGTAGAACTTTTTGATAAAAATATTACTAGAGCTCACGAAGAGGGAAGCGAGAGTGCTAAAAAAGCCTATACAAAAATCCTTGAGCCTTACCTAGAAGAGAACTCCGTTAAAATAGCTCTAAATCCAACTTCAAAGATCATAGATAGTTTCGATATGGCGAAAATACTTAAGGATAAAGCATCCATAATATTCTTTATCGGCGGTCCATACGGCTTTGAGAAAGGTTTTATAGATAAAAGTAATTATTCTATATCTTTTGGTAAAATTACACTTTCACATAAGATCGCTAAGGTTGTCTTACTGGAACAGATATTTCGTGGTTTATCGATAAATAACAACCACCCATATCATAAATAGGAGCTTTTGTGTTGACAAAAAAAGAGATGGAAGATTTCAAAGAAAAACTTCTTTTAAGAAAAGCAAAGATAGAGAAAAATTTAGACGGAACATCTTCGGAGCTAAGCGGGATGAGAGAGCTAGAGTTAAATGATGAAGGTGATTACGCCTCTGTCTCAACTGATAGCATCATAGATAATGCAATTTTAGATCAGCAGAAGAAAGAATTAAACGAAATTGAAATTGCTTTAGATAAAATAGACAAAGGTACTTACGGTATTTGCGAAATGTGTGAAGAGCCTATAGGCAAAGCAAGATTAGCAGTTAAAAATTTTGCTAGATATTGCATCACATGTCGTGAGATTACTGAAAAAAATAAATAACAAAGGATAGATTATGAGAATCGGTTTATATCTCTTTGCTGCTATTAGTTTAACTATATTTGCCGCAGTTATTACATATTTTATTAATCCGAGCAATTATACTGTTAGTATTTTAGGTCTAGATCTTCCTTCATTGCCGGTTGCACTATTGGTTATCACGCCGATGCTCTTTTTACTTATTTTTAGTGCTTTGCATATTCTGTATTACGGTACAAAGAACTTTTTCAAGCTTAGAGCATGGAGAAAAGATATGCAAACTCTTGAAGATGGACTCTATTGGTCTGTTTTACAAGAACCCAAGGGTGAGAAGTATACAACTAAAGAGATGCAAGATGGCGCTTGCTTTCTCTCTGAATCAAAAGTTTTAGTCTCTCAAGATAGTGAGATACAAAATGAGAAGATCAAAGAGGCAGCCGAGATAGTAAATAAGATTATGAATGGAGAGTATGTTGATCTAAAATCCAAAGGATTGTCACGAAAATTATCCAAAGACAACCCAATCAATATACAAAATACGCTCAATAGACTCAAAGATGATTCAAAATTTATCTCAGTTGTGTTGAGAGACAATGTTGAGTATTCTGAAGATGTTGTTAAAGAGGCTTTAGATATGTTTGTTAAGGAAGCTGATTTTCCTCAAGCGCTTAAATATATCAACCTTCTTACAAAAGAGCACTTCTATACAATGCTTGAGAGAATAGATAATGAAAATGATCTTGGCTTGGATGAGCAGAATGCTAAAGCCTTCATTGATACACTTGGATTGGAGTGTGTTGATTATATCATGCTTGCTGCTGCTATCTCAAAAAGCTGGCAGCCTGATAGTGCATTATCATTTTTTAACGGACTTAGAAAAGAAGACGAAAAACCTGAGAGCGGATACCTCTATCTCCTCTTTGTCTATGAGATGCTTAGTGAAGTGAAGGATTTCTTTGAAGCAAATCCGGAAAACGAGTTTAAAAAATTTAAAATGTTCTACGCACTCAAACAGACAGGAACCGGATATAAGATAAGTGAACTGCTAGATATATCAACATTATGTGATGAAGATTGATTTTTCAAAACCTCTTTATGTTTTAGCCCCACTTGCGGGCTATACCGATCTCCCATTTAGAAGTGTTGTTAAAAAGTTTGGTGCTGACTTGACCGTCAGTGAGATGATAAGTTCAAATGCACTTGCTCATATCAATACAAAGACGACAAAGATGCTTCAAAAAAGTCCGCTTGAGTCGCCCTATGCGGTGCAAATCGCAGGTTCAAACCCGGATGTGATCAGAAGTGCTATTGCTGTTATCAATGAGCATGAAGGGATTGATATTGTTGATCTCAATTGCGGATGTCCTGCACCTAAGATAGTCAACAATCTCTCGGGTAGCTCACTCCTTACTGATCTTAAAGCGATGGCAAAAGCGATAGAGACAATCAAAAAATACTCAAATAAAGAGTATACTTCGGTGAAGATTCGTTTGGGTTTTAATGAAAAAAATCATAGCGAGATAGCGAGGGTTTGTGAAGAGAGCGGTGCTGATTTTATAGCGGTGCATGGGCGTACACGATCGGGAAGATTTAAATCGGAAGTTGATTATGATGCGATTGGTGAGATAAAAGCGATGCTCAAAATCCCTGTCATCGCAAACGGTGATATTGATAGTGCATTGAAAGCAGAGCAAGTTTTGGCGCATACACAATGCGATGGTGTTATGGTAGGGCGTGGGGCTATGGGGAAACCTTGGATATTTCATCAGATGAAAAGCGGAAGTGATTCCCTTGATCTCTCGATAGTTAAAGATATTGTCTTAGAGCATTTTGAGCAGATGATTGCTCATTACGGCACTTATGGTACGGTGCTCTTTAGAAAGCATCTTCATACATATTCGAAGATTGGATTACCGGAAGCATCCGCTTTTAGAGATAAAGTTAACAAGAGTGATGACCCTGCTATTATGAGAGCTTTGATAGAGAGTTTTTTTACAATATAACAGCACCTATTTTCATCTCATTATTGATTATGATATACTATTGGGCTTAAATTTTATGGAGATATTATGGGACTAGAGATACCTTTGATTATACTTGGCATATCCACCGGCATCCTTTCGGGGTTTTTCGGCATCGGTGGCGGGACGGTGAGTGTTCCGATTTTGCTTTATATGGGCTTTGATATAAAAGAGGCCATAGGTATATCTGCTATGCAGATGCTCTTTAGCTCATTTGCAGCCTATCTTATCCATAGAAAGAAACAGACATACTCGGCTAAGATAACAAAATATTTTGGGTTTGGCGGTATCTTTGGCGCTATTATCGGTGCTTTTTTGGTGAAATTGCTCAATGAATCCATCTTGGAGTGGCTCTTTTTATCACTTGTCGCTTTTACGCTTATAAAACTTTTTATTTCAAATCCGGAGCCTGCAAAAGAGGAGATAACTTCTAAACCGCTCTATTTTGGTGTTGGAAGTGGTGTGGGGGTATTTTCCGGGATGCTTGGAGTTGGTGGCTCAATCCTTATCACACCTATTACGGTTGGGTTTATGGGGTTTCCGCTCAAAAAGGCTGCAGCAGTTGGGCTCTTTTTTGTGATGTTTACCTCTACGGCATCTTTCATAACACTCTCATGGTTGGGGCTGGTAGATTATAAATCGGGACTCTTTATGACGCTTGGTTCGCTTGTTGGCATATGGATTGGAATATGGATTGCACATCATACTAAAAGCACACGGTACAAACAGATATTGGTGCTTTTCTATGTCTTTATCTTTGTGATAACGGCAAAAAAACTTATAATAGGTTAAAAGATGGATAATATAAAGGTTTTTGGCGCACGAGAACATAACCTCAAAGATATCTCCTTGGAGATTCCAAAAAACAGGCTCGTCGTCATCACGGGATTGAGCGGAAGTGGAAAATCATCTTTGGCATTTTCAACGCTCTATGCTGAGGGACAAAGAAGATATATCGAATCACTCTCAAGCTATGCACGACAATTTTTAGGCAGGATAGGTAAGCCTGATGTCGATAAGATAGAGGGGCTTACGCCCGCTATCGCTATAGATCAGAAGACAACTTCTAAAAACCCTCGCTCTACTGTTGGGACAATCACAGAGATATATGATTATCTTCGTCTTCTTTTTGCAAGAGTGGGCGAGCAACATTGCCATGAGTGCGGCAAAAAGATATCCTCTATGAGTGCAAGTGATATCATCAATGAAGTGCTGAAACTCCCTGTAGATTCCAAGATTGTTATCCTTGCTCCTTTAGTCAGGGAGAAAAAAGGAACTTTTGCGGATATGCTCGAATCCCTTCGCCATAAAGGTTATATAAGAGCCATGATTGATGGTACTATGGTACGGCTTGATGAGGAGATTGAACTTGGTAAAACCAAGAAGCATACTATCAAAGCTGTTGTTGATAGAGTGGTGATTAAAGAGGAAAACCTTGAGCGTATAGCAAGCGATATAGAAAAAGCGCTTGGCGAGAGTTATGGCGAGGTTGAGATAGATATTAGCAACAGCGAGGAGGTTGGTACGCAAAGCCATATCCATTTTAGTGAGCATTTAGCCTGTTTTGATTGCAAGATAAGCTTTGAGCCATTGCAGCCTGTAAATTTCTCTTTTAACTCCCCTAGAGGTGCTTGTAGTGCTTGTGATGGCCTTGGCATACGCTATGTGCTTGATATCGATAAGATCATAGATGAGGGGCTTAGTATCGATAAGGGGGCTATCAAGGTTGTGTATGGGTTTAACAAAAGCTACTATGCAAAATTTCTCGATGCCTTTTGTGTCAGCCAGGGGATATCAACCAAAGTTCCTTATGGTGAGCTTGAAGAGCATCAGAAAAAAGCGATTCTCTATGGGGCTTCAACGATTGTCAATTTTACATGGAAACGCCATGCACTCAAAAGAGAGTGGCCCGGTATCGTAAAGATCGCCTATGATATGTTCAAAGATGAGAAAGATATTACCTCCTATATGACTGAAAAACGGTGTGATAAATGTGGAGGCCATAGGCTCTCTCCACAAAGTTTAGCCGTCAAGATAGGTGATAAAAATATCGCCGATATTATCGATATGCCGATAGAAGATAGCTACAGATATTTTATGGACGAGAAGAGCTTTGAGCATTTTAACGAACAGCAAACGATGATAGCCTCTTCTATCCTCAGAGAGATCAGAGAGCGCCTCTTCTTTCTTTATGATGTAGGGCTTGGATATCTCGCTTTGAGCCGTGATGCGAGAACAATTTCAGGCGGTGAGGCGCAGCGTATCCGTATCGCTTCACAGATAGGTTCAGGACTCACAGGCGTGCTTTATGTGCTTGATGAGCCAAGCATTGGTTTGCATGAGCGAGATACCATGAAGCTTATCCGTACGCTAAAAACCCTACAGGAAAAAGGCAATAGTGTCATAGTGGTTGAGCATGACAAGGAGACGATAGAATCGGCTGATTTCATCATAGATATCGGTCCGGGTGCCGGCGAGTACGGTGGTGAGGTTGTCTTTGCCGGTACACTTGAAGAGCTCAAAAAATCTGATACATCTACCGCGGCGTATCTAACGGGCAAAAAAAAGATAGAGTTTAATTATCATAGAGAGCAGAAAAATTGGCTCTCCATTGGTGGTGTTGAGCTCAATAATATCAAATCCCTTAACACAAAGATTCCATTGAGCAATTTTGTTTGTGTGACGGGAGTAAGTGGAAGCGGAAAAAGTACACTTATCTTGCAAGCGTTACTGCCAAATGCACTGCAAACACTTAACCGCTCTACAAAAGCACAAAAGGTCGATGGTGTAAAGATAGATGGCTTGGAATATCTCGATAAAGTTATCTATCTTGATCAAAGCCCTATAGGGAGAACACCGAGATCAAATCCGGCAACTTATACGGGTGTGATGGATGAGATACGAAAACTTTTCATACAAACTAAGGAATCAAAACTTCGTGGCTACAAAGCAGGAAGATTTTCTTTCAATGTCAAAGGTGGACGATGTGAGAAGTGTCAAGGTGAGGGCGAGATCAAGATCGAGATGCATTTCTTGCCCGATGTTCTCGTCACCTGTGATGCGTGCAACGGTACAAGATATAATGCACAGACACTAGAAGTGCTCTATAGAGGCAAGAATATCGCAGAAGTGCTCGATATGAGTGTCGGGAGTGCATTGGAGTTTTTCAAATCGATTCCGGCAGTTGCTACGAAGCTCAAAACACTTGTGGATGTCGGGCTTGGTTATATCAAGCTTGGGCAAAATGCTACCACGCTCAGCGGTGGTGAAGCACAGCGTATCAAGCTTAGTAAAGAGCTGAGTCGTAGAGATACGGGCAAGACGCTTTATATCCTTGATGAGCCGACAACAGGACTCCATTTTGAAGATGTCGATAGACTCACAAAAGTACTGCATCATCTTGTAGAACTTGGCAATAGTGTTGTGGTGATCGAACACAATCTCGATATGATTAAAAATGCCGATTATGTCATCGATATGGGACCCGAAGGTGGTAATAAGGGCGGTAAGATCGTTGCAACGGGCACACCAAAAGAGTTAGCGCTCAATTATAAAAAGACTAAGAGTTATACAGGAGAGTATCTAGCAAAAGAGATGAAATAAATTCTCCTCTAACCCCATTTAGGTTACAATAAAATCTAAATCTAAATTGATTTATTTGATAATAATATAGGGATATATTAATGGGACAAAATATAGATAAGCGACATAGAGTAAAATTTCCAAAATGGTTATTATTAATTCTATTAATTCCTGCCATATTTTTAACTATTCACTTTTATCTTTTTTCCACAATAAAAGACACTTTTAAGACTGAAAAATCGGTTAATCCTGAGGCAACTGAGTATTTTATCCATGCAAATATCATTGGGAGTATATATGTTAGCATTATGCATAAAGTATTTGATTATGACTCTTTGGCAATGAAGCCTTTGCTTAAGCTGACAGATTACTATTTTGAAAAAGGTGAAGAGCTTGTAAGGGCAGATAATGGAGAGGATGGGGTTTGGTGGTATTTGACGTATGCCAAAGCCTATAGTTTTTCAAAACCAGATAGACAAGATGAGTCTTTAAATTTCTTATCTCAACCAAAAATAACTCAAAAAATAATACGCGATAAAATGTATTTTTATGCATTTAAAATATCAAAAAATGGTGTTAAAGGATTGAATTTTAGTGATTATGAAAAAACGGCATTAAATACACTTTTTAATTACTATGACAATGATATATATAAGATTTATAATGGAAATAGCACTCAGGAGCAGATAGATAAATATTGGGAAGATATAAACTTTTATACAAAAACAAAAAAATTATATGATAGTTATGAAAAATATTATGAGTTAAATTCAAATGGAAAAAACATATATTATGAGTATTTTTTATTTAGAAAGTTACACTATATTTTATATAGGAATTTATATGTTCAAAAAGTAGATGATATGGGTTGTAATAGTCATTTCATAAAAAAATATTTGATTACTTACGATTATTTGCTGAAAAATATAGATTCCTTTAATAGAAAAAATTATTTTAAAAAAAACTATATGCAAAATAATAAAGTTTTTGATTCTATTGAAATAAGTTGCAAAAACTACTCTGAAGAAATAAGCAGAATCAAATTTAAGCTAAAACAGATAAAAGAAAATTAATTTAACAAAAGAAAATAAGAATGCTATATCCTAAGATTTTCTTGACATTTGTATATCAAAATTATATAATATTGTAAAACAATAATATATAAGGATATACGATGCATAGTTTAAAAGAGATGCAAAAGCAACAAGTTGGACTTCGATTGCCAAAATATCTCATAGACGATCTTGACAGCTTTACCAAGGAGTATTCACTCAATCGCAGCGAGATCATCACTGAAGCTATAAAAGCTTTTATAGATGAGCAAAAAGCAAAAGAATTTTATCGTTCATTTGAGATTTCAAGCCGTGAACTCAAAGAGGTGATGAGTGGCAAAAAAGAGTCAAAAAGTTTGGGTGCATTGATCGATGAACTTGAAGATAATCGTTCTTGATAATTTTACTAAAGAGGTTAAGAAACTTGCTAAGCGATACAAGCAGATAGCGAGTGACCTCAAAGAGTTAGAAGCTTTGCTACTAGAAGATGCAAAGAATGGTGTACATCTTGGCGGCAGATGCTACAAGATACGACTTGCCAACTCATCTATACCGACGGGAAAAAGTGGCGGGTTTCGAGTCATCTACTACTATCTTGATGAACAAAACAATATCTACCTCATGAGCATCTATGCTAAAAGCGATTTGGAAAATATAAGTGATGAAAAGATTATTGAAATCCTCAAAGATAATGGATTGTTATAGAGACTCTAACCCCATTTAGGTTACAATAAAAGAAAAAAGAGACCTTATGAAAACGCTTACCATCATAGACACATTCGGGTTTTTTTTTCGAGCCTACTATGCCCTGCCACCTCTTAGAAACAAAGAGGGCTTTCCGACGGGATTACTTACGGGATTTATCAATTTTATAGATACCTTACGGCGCGATCATGCGACGGACTACATCCTCTTTGCACTTGATAGCAAGGGCGATACATTTCGTAAAGAAGTTTTTAGTGACTATAAAGCAAATAGGCAGCCGCCGCCGGAAGACCTCGTCAAACAACTCCCAATTGCCATAGAGTGGGTCGAAAAGATGGGGTTTGCCAATCTCGCAATGGATGGGTATGAGGCAGATGATATCATCGCTTCCGTGACGACGCTTGCTAAAAAAGAGGGGATCAAGGTGCGTATCGTCTCGCACGATAAAGACCTCTATCAACTCATAGACGACGGCATCGTCGTGCTTTTTGATTCGGTTAAAAAAGAGGAAATCGACGAAGAGAAGTGTAGAGCAAAATTTGGAGTTAACCCTAAAAACTTTATCAATTTTCAAGCAATCTTGGGTGATTCAAGCGATAATGTTCCCGGAGTTAAAGGGATAGGGCAAAAGGGTGCGAGCGAACTTATCAATAAATATGGCACGCTTGAAGCGATCTATGAAGATATCGAAAATACAGGTACGCCTCGGATGCAAACACTTCTTTTAGAGTCCAAAGAGAATGCTTTTCTCTCAAGAGATTTAGTGCGGATGCGTCAAGACCTCTATGAGGGCTTTGATTTTGAGAAGTTTGCTTTTGAAGATAAGAATTATTTAGCGTGCCTTGTCGATGAGTTTGAGAAGTATGAGATGAGACAAGCGCTTAAAAAAGCAAAGGTGGAAAATCCTGAGCAGATGCCTGATTGCCCTATCGTTGAGCCAAAAAAGAGTGCTTTTAGTTTTGAGGCAATTACTCTTGATAGTTCTGATAAGCTTCAAGAGATAGTTTCGCAAATTACTAGTGAAAGCATCGTAGCTTTTGATACGGAGACCAACTCGCTTGACACAAAGAGTGCCTCTTTGGTTGGTTTTAGTTTTTGTCTTGATGAGAGTAGAGCCTACTATGTTCCTGTGGCACATAGTTATCTAGGCGTTGGTGATCAGGTCAGCATAGAGGATGCGCTAGGGGCTATCAAAAAACTATTTGATGCTAAAGTTGTCGGGCAAAATCTCAAATTTGATCTTTCGTTACTTTATAATCGATACGGCTTTGAGTCTATAGAGATATTTGCCGATACGATGCTACTTGCTTGGCTAAGTAATCCCGGAAGCAGGGTGGGGCTGGATAATCTTGCAAAGATTCATTTTGATTATGAGATGAAGTCCTTTTCTAGTATGGTCAAGAAGGGGGAGGATTTTTCAAGCGTATCCATAGAGGATGCAACTTTTTATGCAGCAGAAGATGCGTGGATGACCTATCTTTTGTATTATAAACTCAAAAATACGATGGAATTAGCCTCTTTGGATAAGCTTTTGATTGAGGCAAAAAATGTGGAGTATCCTTTTGTAAATGTGCTTGCTCGTATGGAGAGTGTGGGCATAAAAGTTGATCTTGATAAACTGAAAGAATTGAGTCAAATGCTCAGTGCAAAACTTGATACACTTACAAAAGAGATATATGTGATGAGTGGTGCAGAGTTTAATATCCGCTCCACGCAACAGCTTGGTAATGTGCTTTTTGGAACCCTTGGACTCAAGGGCGGGAAAAAGACAAAGACCGGTTATAGCACCAATGAAGCAGTGCTCGAATCACTCAAAAGTGAGCATCCGATTATCGAGAAGATATTGGAGTATAGAGAGTATCAAAAATTACTTTCAACATATGCGGAGCCTCTTTTAAAGCTCGGCTCTCTTGATGCTAAACATCGTATCTATACCTCATTTTTACAAACGGGTACAGCAACGGGAAGACTCAGCTCCAAAGATCCAAACTTGCAAAATATCCCCGTGCGCAGTGAGCTTGGCAGAAGCATCAGAGAGGCCTTTATAGCCAAGGAAGGTTACAAGCTCGTAAGTATCGACTACTCGCAGATAGAGTTGCGACTTTTGGCACATTTTTCACAAGATACGGCACTAAAAGAGGCGTTTTTAAACAGAGAAGATATCCACTATGCAACAGCACTTAAACTCTTTGGAGAGGGTGAAGCCAAAGAGAAAAGAAATGTTGCAAAGAGTATCAACTTTGGGCTTTTGTATGGTATGGGTCCTCGCAAGTTATCCGGTGAGCTTGGTATCAGTGCCAATGAGGCAAAAGAGATTATAGTGAGTTATTTTAACTCCTTCCCGACTGTAAAGAGTTTTTTAGAATCGATAGAAGAAGAGGTAAAACATAGCGGGTATGTCTCTACACTTTTGGGTCGCAGAAGATTTTTTGATTATGAGAGTGCAAACGGCATGGAAAAAGCTGCCTATCTTCGCGAGGGAGTCAATACTGTGTTTCAAGGGAGTGCCGCCGATCTTATCAAACTCTCTATGAATCTTATCGATAGTATGATCATAGAAGAGCAACTTGATGCAACGCTACTTTTGCAGATACACGATGAGCTTATCTTTGAGGTCAAAGAAGATGTGGCTGAGGATTTGGCTCAAAAATTTGCCCATGCGATGGAGCATATCTATGAGCTCTCTATCCCTCTTGAATGCAGTGTGAGTATCGGTGATAATTGGGGCGAGTTGAAGTAGAATGCCAAGAAGAGACTATGATCAAGAACCGATAGTTATAGTGGATTATAATCCTCAGATTGCATTTTATTTATTTATATTTGTTTTGATGCCATTAATTTTTAGTTTAATATATTTTTTTGGACACTCCGCCAGATTTCTTTTTTCATTTTGTTTTTTTATTATTCCTCCTTTGAAGGTTTATCTAAACACAAAAGGGAAAAGAAGAATTGTTTTTACAAATGAAAATATAAAATATTATCATGAAGAAAATATTTTAAAAATTATAGACATTAAAGATATTACTGCAATTAGAAAGGGTTTTCAGGATTATTACACAAAAAAACAAAACTTATCTGATTTTGGATATTTTTTAACTATTCTTTTTTTCCCTTTTATTATTTTTGTTAATTTTGGATTAATTATTACAAAGTTTTTCTCTCATATTTTCATTTTTGGAAGCAGTTATAAGTTTTATGATTCTTATTTTATTAATAAGGGTGATGAAATTATAAATGTTATGCCAACAAAAGAACAAGAATATCAAGAAGTTTGTCAATATTTCAAAGATATTAAAAATGTTAAATGTGATGAATTAAAAGTTTTTTTAAAATATTCATATGGTTATGAAAGTGATTTGCTTCATTTAGACAAGAAAATAAATATTTAAATAATTTAAAACACCACAATTAGGTGAATTGCTTGGTAATAAAATCGGATATGATTTGAGTGGCTATAGCAAAAAGAGACGATATGAGTGTCTATAAAAAGGCAAATGAGAGGAAATAGTACTTACTCACACCCATAACGGATGGCATCGACTCCATATCTGCTTCTGATTTTTAGAAGCTTTTGATTGAGCTCTGCAAATCTTCTGTCGTTATCATACTCGAGAAGATTGAGTGTCTTTGGACTTTGTGTTGCGTCGAAATTTGAAGCACTCATGGCGATATAGTGTATCTTTTGCTCTTTGTGGCTATCGAGATTTTGAAACATATCTCTCATAGTATCTAAGAAGAGTTTCTCGCTAAAAAGTCTGTGTATCGTGATCGATTCATATCTTTTTGTACCATATTCATAGCGTATTTTGAGATAAAAAGTTGCCGGATTGAGCTGAAGTTTAGCGATATTGTGACTTAGATATCGAGCGAGTATGTGTACTCTTCTTTTGAGCTCATCTCGATTGCTGATTGCTGTAAAATTTCTACTGATGCTTATGGCTTTTCTCTCCCTTGAAGCGATGATGCTTTCATCATCATTCCCACAAATCCTAGCATAGAGGTCTTTGCCTGCTTTGCCGTATCGCAAGAGATAGCTAGAGTCTCTTAGCTCACCAAGCGTAAAGATCATTCGCTTTTTAAGCTCAGCCGATATGACTCTGCCGATACCCGGAAAATTATCTATGGGGATATCTTTTGTGTACTCTTGAATCTCTGAGCTCTCAAGCACATAAACTCCGTAAGGTTTGATGCGATCAGTGACAAGCTTTGCTAACCATTTACTTTTACTTGCGCCTATGCTCACGGGGATATGAAATCTCTCTTGAATCTCATCTCTTAGATTTGTAATAAATGCGAGAGTATCTTTATCATCTATCCAGCCGTCAAGATCGCCAAAAAATTCATCGATGGAGTACTGTTCAAGCAGAGGAATCTTGAGTTCTAAGAACTCTCTCAATCTATGTGAGAGTTCTTGATAGAAGAGATGATCACTCGGCAGTACGATGAGATCCTTGCACATATGCAATGCTTGTGATAAGGGTGTGCCTGTTTTGATACCAAATTTCTTTGATTCATAGCTTTTGGCTATGACGATACCACGTATCGATCCATCATCATCTATAAACTCTTCCTTCCATGCGCCCAGTATGTCTTGGCTATAGCTGTTTTTGGATTCGAGTACACCATTGAAAGCGCCACACTTTGGTAGTGATATCCACTCTTTTTTTGCTTTAGAAAATATCTTTTTGTCACTTCCTTTTGCGACAACAACACATTTATCTTTTAAAAATGAGTATCGGCTACGCTCAGCAGAGACAAAGTAGCAGTCAATATCTAGATGTATTTTCATAAGAGAAGTATAGAGTTTTTAAGAGAGAAGAGCTCAAAAATCGTCAAATTGTCATATTTTACTCTATGATATGATCCTCTAAGACGATGCCGTCATATTCTAGTATATATTCTTTTGGATTTATCTTGATATCTTTAGGTGTCTTTTTATCCGTCAGGAGTGGATGCCAAATGGGTAGGGGTTGAGCGAGTGCTACTCTTCTATAAGCACATGTCTTTGGTAGCCAATCAAATTGATTTGCTTTTTGAGAATCAAAAGGCACACAGTTGCTATTGAGTTTGTGGCGATTTTTATAGTCACCACATCTTCCGTTTTCAAAATCATAATACCTGCAGACAACATTGGTCTCAACGATGCTACCATCATCCAATAAAAGCCTATAGATACAGCATAGACCGCAATGATCACACAATGCTTCCCACTCATTTGCATTGAGCTCTTCAGCCTGCATTTCCCAAAAAGCAGGTCTTATTTTTGACATTCCAACTCTTTTCATAAGATAAATCTATCGTAAAAATCGTTAAATAGATATTAAAAGTCTATTTAAAGTTTTTGTGACTACAATACATTCTCATATAGGAGTGTTTATGTCTTTTGTAAAGTTTCTTTTTTCTATGAAGATGGCTGTTGTGATGTTGGTTGCTTTTGGGGTAATAGTAGGGGCTGCAACCTTTATAGAAAATGACTATGGAACACAAAGTGCAAAAGCTTTAGTATATAGTGCAAAGTGGTTTGAGCTATTTCTTTGGTATTTTACTGCCCTTGTTGTCTACAATATCATCAAGTTTCGTGCTTATAAAACAAAATTTCCTATCTTTCTTTTTCATCTTTCGTTTCTCTTTATAGCAGTAGGTGCTCTTATGACGCGCTATATAGGTTTTGAGGGAAGTATGCCTATTCGCGAAGGCGATGTGACCAATCAGATGCTCTCAGATAGCGCAGTACTACAAGTAAGAGCAGCGAGCGGGAAGATGATAGACGGTTTTGATAAGCAGATATATTTCTCTTCTGTGACAAAAAATAAAATCAATAAGAGTATCAATTTGGGTGCTACCAAGGTGAACATCAAGCTCAAAGAGTACCTTCCCGATATGGACTACGAAGTAGTTCCGAGCAAAGAGGGAACGACAATCTTGGAGCTTATGGTAAGTAAGGGGCAAAACAAAGGTAAAAGCTACTACCTGAAAAAAGGTGAAGTGCTTGATGATTATAGCGTGCCATTTTCGTTTGATAAGTTTAGTAAAGTTATTTTGTATTTTAGTGAAGAGGAGAATGGTATCAGCTTTACAACACCTCAAGAGATTGACTTTGTAAAAGTAGAAGATATGTCAAAAGGAGCGCTTGCACCGGGGAAACATATGCTTGAAAAGAAAAAGCTTTATACTCTTAAAGAGAGCGGAGTTACATTTATAGTGAAAAATATCTATAAAAATTCTGTTGTTAAAAGGGTTTCAAAATCACTCAAAGCCACATCAAATGAGTGGGCACTTTTTGAGATAAGTGCACGAGGGGAATCCAAAGATGTTGGGATATCTTTTTCGGAAAAAAGAGCCAATGAATGGAAGAGGGTCACATTTGATAATGTGGATGTCGATATCAATCTCGGTGCGAAAGTGATAGAGCTTCCGTTTTCTATCAAACTTCGAGATTTTATCTTAGATCGTTATCCCGGCTCCAACACTCCCTCATCTTATGCAAGCGAAGTGAGCGTCATTGATAAAGATAAAAGTTTTGATTACCGTATCTATATGAACCATGTCTTAGACTATAAAGGATATAGATTTTTTCAAGCTTCTTATGATCCCGATGAGGGAGGAACGGTACTTGCTGTCAATCATGATCCGGGAGCTACCATGAGCTATATTGGCTATTTTCTACTCACGCTTGGTATGTTTTGGTCGCTTTTTACAAAAAACGGTAGATTTAGAAAGCTTTTAAATCAAACGAAAAAACTTCAAGAGGGCACTTTAGCGCTTTTGATATTGCTGAGCGTGTTTTCTGCCACCTCTTTGCGCGCTGAGACGATACAAGATTTTGAAAAACAGCATATAGAGCGTTTCTCTTCTCTTGCATTGCAAGATGCTGCCGGTCGTATGAAGCCTGTCGATACGATGGCAAACGAGGTACTCTCTAAGATATATGGCAAAAAATCATTTGAAGGTAAAAGTGCAAGCGAGGTTTTTTTAGGGATGATGCTTGCTCCCGATATCTATGAAAATACTCCGATTATCAAGATAACCCATCCGCAAATAGCTAAAGATATAGGGCTTGATAAAAATGTAAAATATGCAAGCTTTAAAGATTTTTTTGATGGCAATAATTATAAACTCTTCAGTCTCATACAAGAGGCAAATCGTAAAAGACCAATAGAGAGAAGCAAATACGATAAAGAGCTGATTAATGTTGATGAGCGAGTGAATGTAGCCTTTATGACCTTTAGGGGTTCGCTCTTTAGGGTGTTTCCATTGCCAAACGATCCAAACAATACTTGGGCGGCACCCATCGATGCCATCAACGCGATCACAGATGAGAAGTTAAAAGAGTTGGTAAAAGTTATCACATCTAATTACTTCACGCAGGTTTCAGATGCTCTAAAAAGTAATGATTGGTCTAAGGCTGATGAGGGATTGGGATTTCTTAAAAAATATCAAGAAAAATTTGGTGCTCAAGTGATACCGAGTCAATCGCATATCGATCTTGAGATACTTTACAATAAGCTTGATATCTTCTCAAAATTAACACCATACTATATGTTTTTTGCACTTATTGCGCTTATCTTTACTTTTGTGCAGATGTTTAGAGGCGTCAAACTCTCCTCTAAATTTACATCTATAGTTTTTGTTTTTTTATCACTAGGGCTTTTTGTACATCTCTTTGGAGTTGCTCTGCGTTGGTATATATCAGGATTTGCTCCATGGTCAAATGCTTATGGAGCCATGATTTTCATAGGTGCTATGACGATATTTGCCGGTCTTGTTGTTGGCAGAAAAAATCTTTTAGTACTGAGTGCGAGTGCGCTTCTTGGCGGCATCACAATGCTTGTTGCTCACCTCAGTGATATGAATCCTCAGATTACTACATTGATGCCGGTACTGAAATCGTATTGGCTGATGATTCATGTTGCGTTGATTATTTCCGGTGACGGTTTCTTTGGACTCGGCTCTATCCTCTCACTTTTTGCACTTGTGATTATGATTTTCAAAGATAAGATGAGCATGGCACACAAGTCACTCTCTGAGCTTACAAATCTCTCTGAGATGTCTATCATCATAGGTCTTGTACTTTTTACCGTTGGTAACTTTTTGGGCGGTGTGTGGGCAAACGAGAGCTGGGGAAGATATTGGGGATGGGATCCAAAAGAGACCTGGGCAGCCGTGACGATACTTATCTATGCAGCGGTAGTTCATTTGAGATTTATCCCTTCACTTAAAACAACTTATGTGTATAATCTCGCGGCACTTTGGGCTTATAGTACGGTATTGATGACCTATTTTGGAGTCAATTATTATCTCTCGGGGTTGCACTCTTATGCTGCCGGCGATCCCGTACCTATCCCCGTTTGGGTCTATTATGTCGTAACTACTTTGGTGATTTTAAGTGGAATTGCTTGGTTTAAAAGAGATAGAACAAAATAAATTTATATGATAGAATACTCCTAAAAAGGAGTGTGGAATGTTTGCAGAATTTAAAAAGTTTTTAATAAGTGGCAATATGATGGATATGGCGGTTGGATTTATCTTTGGTGCAGCCTTCGCTACTGTTGTCAAATCTTTTGTAAGCAATGTAATCATGCCTCCTATAGGCATGATCTTGAACGGTGTTGATTTCTCAGAGCTCTTTATAGCACTTGACGGAAACAGTTATGAAAGCATTGCCAAACTAGAAGAGGCGGGTGCACCTGCTATTAAATATGGACTTTTTCTCAACGATATGATCTCATTTATTATCTTGGGATTTATAGTATTTCTAGCTATTAAAGCCTATAATAAGATGCTCGTTCCTGAGTCTAAAGATGTATCTGAGCCAACAACAAAGGTGTGTAAAGAGTGTGCAATGGAGATACCTATTGGTGCAAAAGTGTGTGGTTATTGCGGAGCAAAGTGCCAATAACATAGCAGAAGAACAAAAGATGTCTTTTGTTCAAAAAACCACAAAAACTATTTGATCTCTTTTTGCCATGCAGATTTTGATATTCCCCTTTTGTATCCTACATCATAGAGCGCGCGCATATACTCAGGATCAAACAACTCTTTGAGCGGCATATCAAAATCTTTTGGAACATTTGTAATGTAAACATCAAAACCATCCCTTTTTGCTATCGAGATAATGTTATAGATATTATCTCGTCCTTGGTATTTAATGAGGGTACTAATTGATCGCTCAGCTATATCTTTGAGAGAGAGTGAAACAGGAGAATAAACCGGGTCGATTTTTGTATTGCGTATGAGCCAAAATGTTTTTTTTGGAACAATGCCCAACCTATTTTCATATTCATAAATATTAACTGTGCGTGGATATATAAAAATCTGTCTTGTAACACTCCCGTCAACATGGACCTCCTGGTGGCGTTTACCATCTATCGTAACATCGATAAGGACAGGAGGAAAAGCGCCGGGAATGGATGCTGAAGCAAGCATGATTTTTCGTATAAGTTTTTTTGCATCCTTGCGTCCACTCATTGCAATTTTTGTAATATTCCAAACTACGGGGCGTTGTGCATCAAGATCTGTAGTGCCAATGAGTAATACACGACCCTTTGCACCTTCTTTTGCTATTGCAGCAACAAATTTATCATCAATCTCTCTTTTTAGAATGTTTCGAAGTGGAGCCGTGTCTGCTATGGCCGATCCTCCAAAAAGTGCACCGACAATTGTAAAAGAGAGGATATTTTTTGTTGAAGATTGGGTATAAAAGCGTTTTATAACATGATCATATTGTGGTCCCAAAAAGGCAAAAGGCGCTATAAGTGCCCCGGTTGAGATACCTGTAACCATCATAAATTGTGGTCGGTCACCACGCTTAGTCCATCCGTTTAAAAAACCGGCACCATACGCTCCATCTTCAGCTCCTCCGGAGAGTGCCAATATATTAACATCATAAAAAAGTGCTTTATTCTTCATGAGGCGTTTTAAGTCTTTATTGTTTAATTTTGCATACTCTTCTCCCCAATAACGAATATCTTTGTTGTAGCCTTTTACGGTAGCTTGAGTATATTGCGTTGCACTTGGAGCACTATAATGGCGTATTTTTGTGCTACAGCCTGTCAGCAGTAGAAAAAATAGCGATACAATGAGGAGTTTAAAGAGTCTAGCGCCTGAAAGATTTTGTCTGTAGAGTTGATATTTGAGATATTGATTCACATAAACACCTTTAAAGATATTTAAAATCTTTGATTATTATAACATCTTTAAAGGCAGAACTCTCTAATTGTTTGGCATATGCTCCTGAGTCATATCAGATTTATTCTCTATCATGTTACCTATATTATTTTCCATCATATGAATTTTCTTTGCCATCATCTCCGGATGCGCGATAAAATTATATCCTTTAAAGAGTGTCCAACCCCCATAGAGGATGACAAGTATTGCACCGACTTTAAGCATCATATCTCTCCATTGGCCCCTTTGAAGCAACTTCGTTACGGAACCCAAAAAGAAAAGGGCAGGGATAGTTGCAAGTCCAAATACTGCCATAACCACAGCACCCCAGAAAGGACTTGCAGTTCCTGCAGCTGCTATTGCAAATGCATACACGGGTCCGCAAGGAAGCATACCGTTAAGAATCCCCAAGAGATAAAAACTCCCAATGCTTTTGCTTGAGAGAAGTTTCTTGAAGCTTGTTTGAAACCAACCATATTTTGATATAGACCAATTTGCAGAGTTAAGAAATTTGAAGTTACCGAGGAGTGATAATCCTGTGAGTATCATGAGTACACCCACAGCAACGAGCAGAGCACCTCTTGTCGTCATGGTAAATGAGATCGTTTGACCTATAAATCCAAAAATCATACCTATGATTGTATAGGTAGTCACTCTCCCTAGATTGTAGGCAAGATGTGAGAATGTCTGTCTCGTCCAAGATGCTGCATCATCAATCTTAGCTGAACTATAAGCAACAACTATGCCCCCACACATACCTATACAGTGACCTACACCTATGATAAAGGCAGCACTTATTATCGTCAAAAGCTCAACACTATGCATATATACTCCATTTTAAAATTGTCAGATTATAGTATAATTTGGTTAAAATTATGTTAACGAAAGGGCTTCATGAATCTTTATAGATTTATAATTAGCGGTAAAGTGCAGGGTGTCTTTTATCGCAAGAATGTCTCTCAAAAAGCGATGATAGCGGGCTATAGAGGGAGTGTTAGAAATCTTAGCAATGGGACGGTTGAAGTTTATGCTGAGTTACTTGACGATGAATTAGATGGTTTTTTACATCTTCTCCAAGAGGGTTCTGCGACTTCAAATGTAGAGGATATCAATTATGAAATTGATACCAAGCATAGATTAGATTATGATGGGTTTGTAGTATTATGAGTGGAGGATGGGGATGTCAGCATATCACAAAAAAAGATGGCAAAGATGATTGGTGTAAATTGCTTAATCATATCTGCGAACCAGGGTGCAAAGGGTGTGTTTTGTATGGTGTTGGACTCTTTTCTGATGAGAGTACACCCTCAAATGAAGCTTTCAAAAAGCGCAAAAAAAGAAGTGATGATCCATTAGGCAAGAAGCGATAAGTGCGAAATTTGTTTAAGTCATCTTAGGTTATAATCGATATACTATCTAGTTTTAAAAAGGTAACTATGCACAATCTAGCGCTCTTTTCCCAAGTAGCACTGCTCATTTTGCTTGCTCCGATATTTGCGAGAACACTCAAGCTTCCTGTTGCTGTGGTGGAAATCATCTTGGGCACATTTTTAGCATGGTTTGGACTCGTTGATGTCGATGATGATATATTTAGAAATATCGCAGAGATAGGCTTCTTTTACCTGATGTTTTTGGCAGGACTTGAGATAGAGATCAAAAAATTTCTCAATCTTAAAGAGAGTTTTTTTACTCGAGCTAGTATCTATTTTGTTTCTCTGTATGGCATATCCGTACTTTCCTATTTTATATTTGATTTGAGTTTGGTCTATATCGTGGCTATTCCTACAGTCTCGCTGGGGATGATTATGGCGCTTATCAATGACCATGGTAGAGACCAAAAATGGCTCGATATGGCGCTTTTAGTCGGTGCTTTTGGTGAGCTTGTGAGTATCGCTTTTTTGGTCATGTTTGATGTTACTATCAACCATGGAATAGGTTTTGAATTTTATAGAAGTATCGGCACTTTACTCCTTATTTTAGCAGTCTCTTATTATCTCTTTAAAGCACTCAATATGGTTTTATGGTGGTTCCCTGAGCTTAGAAAAATCATCATGCCTGAAAAAGATAACATGAGCCAAGATATCAGGGTCTCTATGGCGTTCTTCTTTGTCTTTATTGCTATTATGCAGTATTTAGGAATCGATATGGTCTTAGGCTCATTTATAGCCGGTGTGTTTCTCGGCAATCTTTTTAGCCATAAAGTCGAGCTCCCTCATACGCTCAATACCATAGGATTTGGGTTTTTAATACCACTCTTTTTTATCTATATAGGCTCAACACTTGATCTCAACACTCTTTTTACTAAAGAGATACTCTATAAGTCTTTCTTTATCGTAGCACTTATGGTTCTAGCTAGAGTCACAAGTACATTTATAGCTTATGGAAAATTTTGGAGTATAAAAGAGAGCTTGGTTTTTGCGATATCATCCTCTATGCCGCTTACTCTACTCATCGCTATTGCGACAATTGCCATGAAAAACAAAATAATAGATATTAATGAATATTATTCTTTTATATTTGCAGCTGTGCTTGAGGCACTCCTCTTTATGATTCTTATCAATCTTGTTATGAAAAGATTTAAGTTTCCTCTTAAGAAGAAGCTCCAAGAGTAGCAAGTTCGCTTGTTATCTTTGAGAGTTTATTGTTTGCCTCTTCCAATGCTTTTTTGTTTTCCTCTATGACATTTTCAGGAGCATTTGCAACAAACCTTTCATTACTCAACATAGAGGAGAGTTTGTCTATCTCTTTTTGAAGTTTCTCTTTTTGTTTATCAAGCTTATTGATGATGGGCGCAAGGTCGATATCATTAGTTGCTATCATACTTGTAAGATTATCAGAAACATCACTAACGCATCGCTCCAATCTTTGATCGGTAAAAATAATATCTTCAACTTTTGCAAGCTTTTCTATGAAAGGTTTTGCGATATTCGTATCGATATCTTTTGAGGCAAGAATGTATGCTTTTGTTATCTTTTGATTGCCTTGATCAATGAGCGTTTTACATCTTCGTACAGACACGATTGCCTCTATGATAAGTTCAAAATCTTTCGAACTTTTTTCATCGGATATTTGCAAATTAGGATAAGAAGAAATCATGATCGAGCTAGAATCTTCCAAAGTGCTTTTTGAGAGTGCATGATAGAGATATTCGCTAATAAAAGGCATAAAAGGATGTAAAAGCTTGAGTGATTCTTTATAGATACTTCCAAGCTCTGTGATACTCTCTTTACTCGCCTTGCTAAGCTCTATCCCCCAATCACAAAATTCGCCCCATAAGAAACGATAGAGTGTGGTTGCTGCATCATTAAATCTATATTGATCCAAAAATTCTCGTGTCTCATTTGTTGCTTTTGCAAGTTGTGCGAGCATATATTTTCCAAGCGGTGTGTTTATCTTGTTGACATCAAGATCATCAAAGCTTTCACTATTTAAAAGTAGAAAATTGGTGGCGTTGTAGAGTTTATTGGTAAAGTTACGGCTCAACTCTAAACGCTCTTCGCTGAGTTTGATATCTCTTCCTTGTACTGCTAGAACGGCAAGCGTGAAACGCAGAGCATCTGTTGAGTATTTTGCTATCATATCGAGCGGATCGATAACATTCCCCTTGGATTTACTCATCTTCTCGCCTTTTTCATCCTTGACAAGCGCGTGCAGATAGATATCTTTAAATGGAAGCTGCTCTGTTAAGTTCTCTCCCATCATAAGCATTCTTGCTACCCAAAAAAAGAGAATATCAAAACCTGTAACGAGAAGCGAATTTGGATAGAAATCATTTAGGTCACTCTCGAACCACTTTTCATCTTTAAGCAGATCATTATTCCCCCAACCAAGTGTTGAAAACGGCCATAAGCCAGAACTAAACCAAGTATCAAGAACATCAGGGTCTTGTTTGATATTTTTGCTTCCGCATTTTGGACATGTTGTCGGTTTTTCATCCTCAAAGACACTTTCACTTCCGCAGTCATCACAATAGATTACAGGTATCTGATGTCCCCACCAGAGCTGTCTGCTTATACACCAATCTCTGAGCTCGCTCATCCAAGCGTTATAGCTATTGATCCAATGACTCGGGAAAAATTTTGCACCTCCGGCATTGACTTTTTCTATAGCATTTTTTGCGAACTCTTTTTTAACAAACCACTGTCTCGATATGTAGGGCTCGATAACATTGCCACATCTATAACAATGACCGACTTGGTGTGTGTGCTCTTCTATTTTTTCTATGAAGCCTTTTTCTTGAAGTTTTGCAACCACTTGTTCTCTTGCTTCAAGCCTCTCCATCCCTTCAAACTCCCCACAATACCCATTGAGGATGCCATTCTCATCAAAGATAGTGATAAATTCCAAACCATGTCTTTTGCCGACTTCGTAGTCGTTTGGATCATGTGCAGGTGTAACCTTGACGATACCCGTACCAAACTCCATATCAACATGTGCATCAGCAATAATCTCAATCTCACGATCCACAAGAGGCAATTTCACTTTCTTGCCTATGATATCTTTATATCTCGTATCCTCCGGATGCACCATTACGGCTGTATCTCCGAAGTAGGTCTCCGGTCTTGTAGTAGCAACTACAACTGTACCGCTGCTATCACTTAGAGGATAGCGAATGTGATAGAGTTTGCCGGCATGCTCTTCATATTCTACCTCGATGTCTGAGAGTGCTCCATCATGCGTACACCAGTTGATCATATAGTTATCTCGAACGATATAACCACTTTCATACATCTGCTTAAATGCCTTTTTTACGGCATTTGCAAGCCCATCGTCCATTGTAAATCTCTCTCTACTCCATGCAGGTGAGACGCCGAGTTTTCTCAGTTGGCTTGTTATGGTGTTGTTTGAACTCTCTTTTTGTTTCCAACAAAGCTCCAAGAAAGCATCTCTGCCTATATCCTCTTTGGTTTTCCCTTGTGCTAAGAGCTGTTTTTCGACAACATTTTGTGTCGCGATGCCTGCGTGGTCAACGCCGGGCTGCCAAAGTGTTTTGTAGCCATCCATTCTTTTATATCGAACGATGATATCTTGCAGTGTAAAGGTGAGGGCATGACCGATATGAAGACTTCCGGTGACATTGGGTGGCGGCATCATGATAGAAAATGTTTTATTGTCAACTATGGAGCTGTTGCCCTCTATCTCAAAATAGCCTCGCTCTTCCCATATCTTATAGTATTGTTCTTCTATCTCTTTTGGATTATAAACTTTTTTAGTCTCTTCGCTCATATCTTCACTCTGTATTGTATTTCGCGTATTATAGCTAAATGGTGCTTTTAACTTATCCTACACTTTATTTACAACAACTTTTTGAATTGAGTCTTTTATCTATATATCCCTTGATGAGATAAAAAATAATAAATATCCAAAGTACAAAAGCGCTTATTTGTGATAAAAGTGAAATATCTTCTTTGTGAGTCATGAGTGCTGTTGGATTTATATCATTGATTTCAAATAGCATATCCAGTCCGATTCCAAAGAGTATACTCCCAAAAGCAATAACACTGAGATAGATTAGGAGTGATTTCTTTCCAAGTGACTCTTTGACAAAAGCCATTGTGACGGTATTTGTAGCCGGTCCGGCACTCAAAAATACAAATGATGCACCCGCACTAACACCGGAGAGCATCAATCCTGCAGCTATAGGAAGCGATGATGTTGCACAAACATACATCGGGATACCGATAAGTAGTGCAATGATATAAGAGAGCCAATTGTATTGATCAAAAAGCGCACCCATATCCTTAGGAATAAAAGTAGTAATCATAGCACCGATTATAAGTCCCCAAAAGAGAGATTTTGCAATATCTTCAAAAAGTTGGAGCATATAATGCACGATACTTTTTGCATGTATCTGTTTTTCTTGAGCTATCTCACATTCGTTTTTAGAACAGCAACATGCTTCTTTTTTGTCTGTTTTGATGGAGGTGTCGTCTTTATCAAAAATATTTGTAAGTATGCCGGCAATGATTGCGATGATAAATGAGGTGATGAGCCTATAGAGCGTAAATATCCAACCGAATATCCCATAAGTTGCCAAGATCGAATCTACTCCCGTGATAGGTGTAGAGATCAAAAAGGAGAGTACTGATCCTTTTGAAGCACCTGAATTTTGTAGTGATTTTGCTAGGGGAAGTACTCCGCATGAACAAACAGGAAGCGGAATACCGAAAAGTGAGGCTTTCATGACTGATGATGTGTTGCGGCTAGAAAGATGCTTTGTCATAAAACTTTGGGGGATCGTTTCATGCAAAATAGCCGCTATAAGAAGTCCAAATAGAATATAAGGAGCCATAGCAAGCGTCAGTTGCCAAAGTGAATATATAAATATATCGACAATCATACCAAAATCCTTGAGTTATTTATTGCATGAAATAACCTCAAAATGAAGTATAGTATAAATAGGATAAATATTGTCTTATTTGATATATTATTTAAAAAGTTTAAAAAATAAATTATATTTGATTGGAAGAATAGGGGATGTCATAAAGAGAAAAACTCTTTATGAGATAAGTTGTTTTGCTTTTGTGATGTGGTATTTGAGCCCAATCTCTTTTGGTGTGCATCCAAGGGCAAGAGCAACCATTTGTGGCATATGAAGAACCGGGATATCGATATCTCTTCCAAGTAACTTGCCGGCACTTTCTTGCTTGATATCCATATTGAGATGACAAAGCGGGCAAGGTGTGACGACGATATCGGCATTATTATCGATCGCATCAACAAGCGCATTCCCTGTTAGTGTATTGCTTGTATCCGGAGCTTGTAGGTCTACATGGAAACCACAGCATTTATTTTTGCTTGCATACTCCACACTCACACCCTCTAGAGCCTCTATAAGTCGCTCTAAACTTGTTGGTCTGTATGGGTTTTCTCCACCATTATTTTTAGCATGGAGTTCTGAAGGACGAATGTTATGACATCCGTAAAATGGAGCGATGTTATATTCACTCAGTGGTACCTCGACTTTAGCTTTGATATTTTCCACCCCAAAATCATCAACAAGTACATACAAGAAGTGTTTAATGGCAACACTCCCTTTATATTCTAATCCTGTCTCTTTGAGTTTTTCATTGACTTTGGCTTTGTATGCAGGGTCGCTGTCAAGCTTCTCTTTTGTAAGCGAAAGATTTATCTGACATGTGTTGCAAAGTGTGACCATAGTAAAGCCCATCTTTTCGGCATAACAGATATTTCTTGCATTGAGTACATCCGAAAGAAAAGGATCAAAATCTTGTAAATGGCTTGCTCCACAGCAACTTGCCTCCTCTAAAATATTGAGCTCAATGTTTAGTTTTTCGCCCACAGCGAGAGTAGAGGAGAGAAGTTCCGGTGTTGATTCCCTTGCTGTACATCCGGTATATAATGCATATTGAATTTTGCTCATTGTTTCTCCTTACAACTTGTTCGTTTGTGAGATTTCTATCAATTTTTTGATCTCATCAAGATTTTTTGATTTTGGCATATTATCTACAAGAGGTAGTTGGTCGATTAAATGTATCTTGCCGGCCTTGAGCATCTTAAATGCATCCTTCATGTGTTTTAATGCACCTATCGGTCCTTCACTATATTTGACAATATCTGCTTCATCGAGGAAACCGTGTTTGCCGATGCTTCGCACAAACCCTTCGGCATGTCTTGTTGCGACATTGCTTGGTGCAATTTTTTTCTCAAATTGAAGATTGTGTAGTTTTGTGATTTTTTCCAATGGTTTGATCTCTTTTGGGCACGCCTCAACACACTCAAAACATTTGACACAATCCCAAACCCCTTGACCAAGCTGAGATGTAATCTCAAGACGCTCTTCACTTGCGGTGTCTCTAGAGTCAGCACTAAATCTATATGCTGCCACAAAAGCAGCAGGACCAAAGAACTCTTCATTCACGCTAAGAGCAGGGCAGGCGTAGTGGCAGTTTCCACACTGGATACAGTAGTCTGCATCGAGTATGTTTTCTACCTCTTCTTTTGAGATGAGATTTTCTTTCGTTGGATGTGGATCGATATCGCAATCAACATACGGTTTAATGGCAGCATGCTTATCCCAAAAGTCACCCTTATCGATAATCATATCTTTGATAACTCTTTCTTTGCTTTGCGGATCAAATATAAGTTCATCACCAAAAAGCTCAATCATATCATTCGCATTCTCTTTACACGCAAGTACAGGCTTGCCGTTTACTTTGATAGCACAAGAGCCGCAAATCCCATGCCTACAAGATCTTCTATAGGAGAATGAGCCATCATGTTCATATTTGATTCGATTGAGTAGATCAAGTACAAGTTCATTTTTCTCTACCTCCATCTCATAAGTTTTATAATATGGAAGATAGTCTGTCTCAGCATTAAATCTAAATGCTTTTATCTGTATTTTTTTTGTTTTTCCCATAACCATCTCCTAGTATATTCTTTCTTTGACTTCAAATTTACCAAGTACAACATCGGCGTATTCTTGGGTAATATTTCCTTTTTCGTCCATATAGGCATAGGTATGCTTGAGGAATTTTTTATCGTTTCTTTTTGGATAATCTTCTCTATAGTGTGCTCCACGACTCTCTTCTCTAGCAAGTGCACCTTCAACTATAAATTTGGAGTAATCCAACATATGTCCAAGTTCAATCGCCTCTTGAAGCTCTGTATTAAATGTTTTAGATTTATCTACTATTCTGATATCTTGGTATCTATTTGAAAGTTTATCAAGTATTTTTTGCTGTTTTTTGAGTGAATCTGCCGTTCTAAAGACACCTGCATTTGCACTCATGCTCTCTTGTAGCTCATTTCTAATTGCCGGTACGCTCTCGTTACCATTATTCGTTTTGATCCAATTATATTCAGCAATCATCCTCGCAGCATCCTCTTCGTTTGCCTCTTCACAGCTAAGAGCATCAATATCTTTTAAGATACTCTCTCCTGCATGTCTTCCAAAGAGGAGCGCTTCTAGTACTGAGTTTGCTCCAAGGCGATTTGCTCCATGTACGCTCACGCAGCTACACTCTCCTGCAGCATAGAATCCCTCTACGATTTCGCTTGGGTTTTTCTTGACATGACAATCGATATCGACCGGGATACCTCCCATGGAGTAGTGTGCAGTTGCAGCGATCATGATCGGCTCTTCAAGCATATCTTGACCTAAGAATGTGATAGCAAGCTCTCTAAGCTCAGGAAGTTTTGTCAAGATTGTCTCTTTTGGCAAATGAGTTAGATCGATGTAGATAGCATCTTTATCCGGGCCAACCCCTCTGCCTTCTTTGATCTCTTGCATAATCGCTCGGCTCACAACATCTCTTGAGGCAAGTTCAAGTGCATTTGGAGCATATTTTTCCATAAATCGCTCACCTTTAGAGTTGAGAAGTTTGCCACCTTCACCTCTTGCTGCTTCAGATATGAGGATTCCTGAGCCACCCAGTCCACTTGGATGAAACTGAACAAACTCCATATCTTCTAGAGGGAGTCCATGTCGAGCAACGATAGAGAGTGCATCTCCTGTATTTGCATGTGCATTCGAGTTTATCTTATAAGCTCTTCCATACCCGCCCGTTGCAAACATAACTGCATTCGCATTAAATATAGCCATCTTACCATCTCTGATATCAAATGCAGCGACACCGGATACTTTACCATTTTTATAGATGATATCGGCAACATACCACTCATCATAAACTTTAACACCGGCTCTAAATGCTTGTTCGTAGATAGTTTGCAAAAGTGTAAGACCTGTTCTATCTTTTGCATAACATGCTCTTGGTTTGCTTTGTCCCCCAAAAGGACGAGTCGCTATGTTGCCTTCATCATCTCTTGAAAATACAGCTCCCATTTTTTCAATCCATCTGATAGTCTCAGGAGCTTTTGAACAGAGTAGCTCAACGCAATCTTGATCGGCAAGATAGTCACTTCCTTTGACGGTATCGAATTCATGAAGCTCTATAGAGTCATCTTTTCCTATCGCCGCATTTATTCCCCCTTGTGCAGCTCCGGAGTGACTTCTTAGAGGATGAAGTTTTGTGATGAGTGCTGTTTTTTTCCCGGCAGCAGTTGTTTCTCTGGCAGCAGCAAGACCTGCAAGACCGGCTCCAACTATAACTACATCATAATGATAGATTTTTATATCCATAGCCCAAATATCCTTTTGAAACGAATTTGATAGATTATATCTTCACTTTTGTATTAGATTCTTTAAATACCGCATACAAAAATGAAAAAAACCTTTATATATGTTACAATTTTGCCATTAGTAAAAAGAGGGAAAATGAATAAAGAAGATTATATCATAAAACATTTTGCATCAAAGTTCATAGGAGATGATGCGGCATGTATAGATGGGATTTGCTATAGTTGTGATAGTTTCTATGAGGATGTTCATTTCAAAAGAGCGTGGATGAGTATGGCGCAGATTGGCAGAAAGGCGATGCTTGTTAATATCTCTGATGCTATAGCTATGAACGCCAAACCACTCTATGCACTTCTCTCTTTGGCAGTTCCTCATGAAGTCTCAGATAGCGATATCAAAGAGTTGATAGGCGCACTTGAGTCAACGGCAAAAGAGTTTGGCTGCGAGATCATCGGCGGGGATACGATCTCAAATCAGAAGATGAGTATCACCATAACTCTCATCTCAAAAAGCGACAACCCACTTTTAAGAAAAGGGCTCAAAGAGGGCGACATACTTGCATTTACAGGTATATTAGGAGAGAGCAAACGAGACTTAGAAAAACTTCTTTTGAGCAAAACCATTGACAAGAACTCGCGATTTTACGAGCCGATTTTACGAGGTGAGTTTATACAAAAAGCCAGAGAGTATTTGAGCGTCGGTATGGATATCTCTGATGGTCTTTTTTGCGATACCAATAAACTTCTCACTATGAATGATACCGGTTTAGAGCTTTTAGTGGAGATCGAAGATGAGATAGGATTGAGCGGAGAAGAGTATGAGATGCTTGTCGGCTTCGATGAAGAGAAGCTCCCTTTTATCCAGGAGATATGCAGGGATTTAAAATTAAAGTTTACTCCATTTGCAAAGATCAAACACAATAGTTTTCGATTTCCTTGCAAAGAGCATCATTTTGTTGATGCTCTTTGAGAGAGAAATACGAAGATAGAGAGGGAGACGATAATGGCGGAAACTCCCAATATGAGATAGAACGCATTGATGAGTTGAGTATAGTCTGATATGGCTATCTTAAAGACGACCATGAGTGCTTCGATGAGTAGAGCAATAATAATGGTTATGAGAAATTTTATGAGGAGTCTATACTCTGTTTTATTGCTCTTGGCATAACTTTTAAAAAATACCTCCTGTTCAAGTATGGTTTTTGCGAGATCAAATATAGCAAGTCCTAAAGTCAGAGCAACCACGGGTTTGAAGATTGCTTCAACAGAGAAGTTTGATTCAAATATTATGGTGTGAAAAAAGCTGATAAGAGCATACCCTATAGTAAAAACCGAGAGTAACACCATGGAAGAGCCTGCCGCTATATAAAAGCCCTTATTCATGATGTTAAAATTGTTGTGTAGTTCTAAAAAACCAAGTTTTTGCAATAAAACAGAGAGATCAAAGTCTAAAAAATAGACCACATCTTCTTCTTGTCTAATGGCGGTTATGCAAGTATTTCCGGTAGCACTGCTTACATAAGGTTTGGATATACTCGTTTGGTTATCTTGAAGATCAATGTTTTTTAGAAGATAACTACGATCTCTATTTTTTTGTGCTTGGTCTATTTTGTTTTTATAGATATTCGGTGAGCTTTGTTTGTACTCTTTGGCATCAGATACATAAACAAGTTCAAGCGAAGGAAATACATTGAAAAGTCCTTTAAAATCATCTGTTTCATATCTGCTTATATTTCCTAGATTATAGAGGGTTTCTTTTATAAACTGTTCTATTTCGGATGCATTTAGCTTATATATATCTATGAGTTCTTTCATAATTCACTCCTTGTAAAGGAATGATATCTAAAAAATAAGCAATTTATTGATTAAAAAATAGGCTGTTATGATATGAGAGGCGGATAATAATTTATATATTTGGAGTAAGAATTGATCTTTTCTGAGAGTTTTTGAGCGAGTAGTTTATTTGAAAGTCGGAGTCTCTCTAGTATCTCTCTTGATTCATTTTGACAAAAGAGGATATCTTCTTTGGATTTAGTTGGAGGCGGAAAATCCAATAATGATATTCGCTCCGCTAACATGACCATCTGTATATATCTTGGTAATTTTGAGATACGAATGAGGCAATCTTTTGTTTGTAACCGCGTTGTAGGGATTGAGTCGTCTCTCATGAGTGCTTTAACACCGTTGACTATATCTTTATCAAAGCCCATATGTTCATATGGATAGTTTGTGTTTTCTATCGCGCTATGCAAAAGGGCGCAAGCGATAGCTTTATCGGCCTCTTCTTGAGAAATATTTATAAATGGAAATGTAGCGATAAGTTCTGCAGCAACACTAATTGGATGCAGATAACTAAAACCATCCTCATCTAGCTCGCTGTTTCTGCGTGCCTCTAAAGCAATCTTTAAAAATTTCTTATAATTATCAACATTATAAAGTTCTGGCATATCAGTATTCTAACACACTATATATATTATCATCTTTAAATAGTGATCTTCCGTTTAAAAATTTTAATTCAATGACAAAACAGACCTCAACACAGTCCGCCCCGGCAATTTTTATGAGCTCATTTGCAGCCTTTGCCGTCCCTCCTGTTGCGATAAGATCATCGATAAGAAGAACTTTAGCTCCTTTTTTCTCGCCAAAAGCATCGATATGTATTTCAACTTCATCAAAACCATATTCAAGAGAGTATTTCTGCGCGATAGTGGTAAATGGTAGCTTGTTTTTTTTACGGATAGGCACAAATCCTACACCGAGTCTATCTGCTAGTACACTTCCAAATATAAAGCCCCTTGCATCAATACCGGCGATATAATCAAGCTCATAGCCAAGATATCGCTCCGTGAGATGATCCATAAGGGTATTGAATGCTTTGGTGGAGCCAAGAAGCGGCGTGATGTCTTTAAAGACAATTCCGGGTTGTGGAAAATCTTCTACATCTCTAATGTGAGATGAAAGTAAATTTTTATCTTCATCGTTTAATGCATTTGACATTGCTCATATCCTCCTACTCGATTTTTTTGACGCGATCAGCATGTCTCCCGCCTTCGAAAGGTGTATCGCAAAAGCTATCTAGCATACTCTCTATAACCCCTTTGCCTACGACTCTTTCTCCAAAGCAGAGTATGTTTGCATCATTATGTGCTCGGCTCATAGCAGCAGTATAACTATCATGGCAAAGCGCTGCTCTGATACCGCATACTTTATTGGCAGATACAGATATACCAATGCCCGTTCCACAAATAAGTATACCGAAACTCCCATTATCTTCTACTACTTTTTGTGCACATTTTTTTGCAAAATCAGGATAATCAACTCTGTCATTACTGTAAGGACCAAGATCAATCACCTCATGAGACTTACTCTCTAAGTATTCTTTGACAAAATCTTTGACATTGTATCCTGCGTGATCGGTTGCTATATAAAATTTCATATTTCCTCCATTAGTGTAGTATTATTGAAATTAACAAAAATATAGGCATAAAAAGATAGTTTGCAATTGGTGTAGCAATAATTACCATAAGTATAAATAGTCCATAAGGTGTGAGTTTATTTATCCAATCGATTAATTTATACCATCTGTGTTTCATAGCAAAGTATTTGAGTGCTTGTGAGCCATCGAGTGGTGGTATAGGCAAAAGGTTAAAAAAGCCGAGCAAAGCATTTATTATGATGCTATTGGCTATAAAAATATAGAAAAATTTTTCAATTATCGTGGAGTTTAATAATGAAGACTTTAAAACTGCAAAGTCAAAAAATAGATATATAAAAGAAAATAAAGCAATTAATAAAAAGTTAAATGTTATACCAGCAAGAGCTACTTTAATAGCTCCATTCTCTCCTCCATTTCTCATGACTGTATTTATATTTATAGGAACGGGTTTTGCCCAACCAAGTGTAAAACTACCATGACTTAGAATAAAAAGCAATCCTGGAAATAGAATCGAACCAATTGGGTCAATATGCTTAATGGGATTAATGCTAAGTCTCCCTGCATTTTTTGCAGTATTATCACCAAGTTTATAAGCAGTATAACCATGCATAATTTCATGACCTACAATAGCAACTATGAATGATAAAGCTATAGCAATAATTTTGACTATATCAAAATCCATTTCGCTCATAGTGAGGGCTCCTCATATTGCAGTGTATCGATATTGCGTCCGATTCTACTCCAGCGGATACGAAAACGCTCTTTATTCCAAAGCTCTTTACACTCGTCTGAATTTAGATCGATATCACCGCAGACTCGTTTTAGTGAACTCTGATCGGCTTCGTCTAAAACGGTATCATAGCTTCTGAATTCAATACTGAAATAGATTAACCAAGGTTTTGCTACGATATCTTTATATGGAACTTGCCCCCAAAAACGGCTATCGTTTGAGTTATCTCTATTATCACCCATCATAAAAAAATTATCAGGCTCTATTTTTACATAAAAAGCATTTAGATAGGCATTATTTTTATAATACACATTTGAATCTAACTCTTCTATTAGAATAGATTTCATTTCAATATAAGGGTAACTTTTTATTAAACCCTGAAAGCTTGTCCCATAAATTCCAGGAGTATAATTTATACCTGGAAATTGCTCTTTGTAGGGGTTTTCGACCCAGAGTTTACCAAGGAGTTTTACGATCTTTGCAGCAGGATAGTTTTTCTCTATATAGGCATCGCCTTCATTGAAGTGAATCAAAAGTTTTTTATCACTGTAGATAACTTCATCGCCGCCGATAGCTACACATCGCTTAACAAAATATGTTTTTGGTTTATGTGGAGGCTTAAAAATAACTATATCTCCTCTTTCGGGTCTATCCCCCTCGAATATATGACCATTATTCCAAATATCAGGAAATATTATCCAATTTAACCATGGAACTTGCGGTAATGGAGTGCCATAACTAAATTTCTTTCCAAAGAGAAAATCACCTATAAGGAGTGTGCGTTTCATAGAACCGCTTGGTATGACAAAAGATTGTGCAACAAAAAATATCAAGAAAAGAACGATGACGATGGTGCCGGTCCATGTGCCGGCAAACCTATAAAATGCGCTTAAAAATCTTCTCATACATCTCTCTTTTGTGCCGCATCAAATGTATTGGAGAGTAGCATCGCTATGGTCATCGGTCCTACACCTCCGGGTACAGGAGTAATGTAAGAGCATTTTTTTGAAACATTGGTAAAATCAACATCCCCGACGATTGAACCATCTTTAAGTCTATTGAATCCAATATCAATCACTACGGCACCTTCTTTAACCATATCTTCTTTGATGAGTCCCTGAACGCCCGTACCCACTATGATGATATCGGCATTTTTTGTATGAGAGGCAAGATCTTTTGTGTAGATATGTGTTACCGTTACCGTTGCATTGGCATTGACAAGTAGGTTTGCCATAGGTTTCCCGACGATATTGCTCGCACCTACAACGCAGACATCTTTTCCTTGAAGATCAATGTTGTATTCTTCAAATAATTTCATCACACCAAGAGGTGTGCACGCAACGAAACTCTCTAGTCCTGTCATCATTCTTCCGACATTATAAGGATGAAATCCATCGACATCTTTTTTAGGATCAATCACTTCGATTATCTTTGTTGTATCGATATGCTTTGGTAGGGGAAGTTGGACGAGTATCCCGTCAATTCTTGGGTTTTGATTCATCATGGAGATGGTTGCTATGATCTCCTCTTGTGAGATAGAGGAGGGCATTTCGTGCACTATAGAGTAAAAACCTACATCTTTGCAGGCTTTTGCTTTCATTTTGACATAAGAGTGACTTGCAGCATCGTCGCCGACGAGTATTACTGCGAGTCCCGGAGTGATATTTTTAGATTCTTTAAGCTTTATGACATCTTGGGTGATTTGGGTTTGTATCTTGGATGCTAAAGATTTTCCATCGATCAGTTGCATGGGGCTCTCTTTAATTTTTTAAGGTATTATATCAAAAATAGTTTATCGCGGAGTTATATCTTTTGAAAAACTTACTCTTTATAATCCTTCTACCTCTTTTTATTTATGGAGATGATTTTATCTCAGACTACGAATATGGCGGTATGCTTTATGAAAATCCGAGAGGTGTAAGCTGTTCAAAATGCCATGGAAAAGACGGCAAAGGTGAGCTTATCGCCACATATAAAGAGGATGGTCTCAAAAAAGAGCTTAAGGGACCCGATATTACTGCAACTACTCTAGAAGGTATGATAAAAAGCGTCAATAGCTTTCATGATGTTATGCCGACATACTCGCTAACAAATAAAGAGATACAAGCAATCTATGAATATATAGTTGCAAAGAAGAAGTGAAGAGGAGAGGCGTAGCTCTCCTTTTGAGATTATAGTGGTGTTACATTTTGGGCTTGTGGACCCTTTTGACCTTCACCGATCTCATATGTTACTTGTTGACCCTCTGCTAGAGTAACTCTACCATGACCAGGATTGTTTACTTGTCTAAAATGAACAAATACATCTTCTCCACCATCATTTTGTTGGATAAATCCGTAGCCTTTTTCGTCGTTGAACCATTTAACAGTTCCAGTTAGCAATTCTGCCATATTGTGTTACCTTGTAGGAAAAATACACTTCTTTTTTGTGAAGCGGAATCAAAGTCGGAGAGTCAGATCGGTCTAGCGAAGTACAGGTGTAAACACTAAAGATGAACTCGAACCTCATCTTCATCGCAAATATTATAACACACTTTTTTTAAATATAAACAGCTAAACTGCTATAATTACAATTAGTTTATTATTTTAAGGAGTCACTATGGTTTTAAAAAAATTTCTTCTTCTCAATCTCCCATTTGCACTTGTCACATCTTTATGGGCATCGACTTTGGATATCTATCAAGACAAAAGTATCTACAAATACAAAAGCAGTAGTCAATATATAGGTTTTAGTAATGATGTTGATGTGAAGTGTGATGATAAAGAGGTGCTCACTTTTTTGAGTGATGCGTGCCCGGAAGATGAAGAGGTGTGCAGACTATCTCTTGATATCAAAAAGCTCTCCAAGCAATCTGCTGAGATATCAAATACGCTTCTTGCTATCGATGCGATCATCAATAACATCAGACTCAATGATATCGCTAGCAAGGATATCTTGGAGCAATCAAAAAAGATAGGCCAAGAGAAGACGGAACTTGCCTTGCAGCGCGATAAGATCGACAAAGATATCAGTCGCAAAAATACTCTTTTTGGCCTGCAAGCATCCTCTTTGGAGTCTTTAAACTTACAGGAGGATTGTGGTGGTATGCTCCGCCTTGAGATACCGGCATCTAGGCTCAATTTCGCAAATCTTTACGAGGCAAATCTCATAGGTGATGATACTATAGAGATAAAACAGTCTTTTAAGATATCCAACACAAGCGGCATCGATATCAAGGCCGATAAAGCAAAACTCTACTATAGAGATTCGCGAGAGTATGTATCTCCGCGTCAGTTTTACCCATGGATTATCCGAAAAAGAGAAGAGATAAGAGCAAGTCTAAAAAAGGCGGAGTTGCCTGCTCCTATGATGATGTCAGAAGTAGAGGATAGCAATTCCTTGGAGCCTGCTGTTGCGATACAAAGAACGGATGAACGAGAGTATATGATTGAAAAACTCAATCTCCCCGCAAGTCCAAAGGCTAAAACCCATGAGGTGATGTCTCAAAAGATAAGTGCTGATTGTGGACTATCTGCTTATAGTTACATGCAAGAGGGAGCATTTTATGTTTGTAGTTTTGAGCCAAAAGTGCAGATAGAGACCAATGATATGATCGTAAAAAAAGGTGATGAGATCCTCAATGCTTCGGCTCGCGGAGAGTATAGAGACGGGAAGTATAAGCTCTTTATCTCCAGAGACAGGGATATAAAGATTAGCCGCAAACCTATCGTTACAAAAGATGATGAATCAGGTATTTTTGGCGGAGATATCAAAAAGAAAGACGGTTATGAGCTAACACTTTTTAATGTCTCCTCTAAGCCTAAGGAGATCAATGTCGTTGAGCGCATTCCCGTATCAACTACTCATGATATAAAGGTAAAACTTATCAGCATCGAGGGCGTTTCAAAAAGTCAATATACATTAGGGGAAAATGGTAGGATAGATTTTAATCTCACGCTCAAACCAAATGAGAAAGTTGCGATAAAAGTACTCTTTGAGTTGACTTATGACAAGGATATATCGGTAACTTATTAAGCCTCTTCCAGCTCTTTGAGCCACAAGCTCATATCGGCGTCACTTGGCATACGCCAATCAGCCCTCGGGTTGAGGCTGATGACACCGACTTTTGGACCATCAGGCATCGTCTCTCTCTTAAACTGCTGTGTGAAAAACCTTTTTATAAAGAGTTCGAGCCACTTTTTGATCGTCGTTTTATCATACTTTTTATCAAAAGCGATTTGTGCCAAAAAGAGTATCTTTGAGGGGCTTGCACCGTATTTGACAAAATGGTACAAAAAGAAATCATGCAGCTCGTAAGGACCTACAATCTCTTCTGTTTTTTGTGTGATCTCGCCGTTTTTATGCTCAAGAAGTTCCGGAGAAACGGGTGTCTCTAAGATTACTCGCAATGTTTTGGCTAGCTTCATATCATCCATAAAATACTCGATAAGATAGCGTATAAGTGTTTTTGGGATACCGCTATTGAGTGCGTACATACTCATATGATCACCGTTGTAAGTGCTCCAACCAAGTGCTATCTCACTCATATCCCCCGTACCGATAACAAGCCCATTTTCTTTGTTTGCACAATTCATCAGCAGGGATGTTCTCGCTCTTGCTTGAACATTTTCAAAGACGACATCACTCTTTGCGTCATGCTCTAAAAGTTCAAGCTCTTTTTGTGCGATACTCGTGATATCTATCTCTCTAAGATCAACTCCGAGCGAGTTACAAAGTGTGATAGCGCTTTTTTTGGTAGTCTCTGTCGTACCAAACCCGGGCATGGTAAGCGCGATGATATCTTTGTAGTCCCAATCCATAAGCTCAAATGCTTGGTGTGTTGCAAGCAGAGCAAGGGTTGAATCAAGCCCGCCCGATACGCCGATAACTGCTTTTTTGATCTTTGATCTTTGCATTCTAGCTATAAGGCTATGGGAGAGGATGTCGATGATCTCTTTGCATCTATGTGCTTTCTCGTCACTGTTTTTTGGCACAAAGGGAGCAGGGTCTATAGTGGCATTTATATTTTTTAATATCGGTAGATTTTTTGCTCTCACATATCGCATGGAGTCTCGAGGTAAATCAGAAAATGAACTCTCCGCCACTCGTAACCATGCAAGTTTTTGCAAGTCGATATCTGCACTGATGAGTGAAGTTTCGTGAGAAAATTTTTCATTTTTTGCTAGAAGTGTGCCGTACTCTGCGATCATACACTCCCCACCAAAGAGGGTGTGTGAAGTCGACTCTCCAAAACCGCTTGAAGCATAGGCATAGGCACACATTGCGCGTGCACTTTGTGAAGTCACAAGCATCTCTCTATAGCGTGATTTGCCTACAAGCTCATTGCTCGCTGAGAGGTTAAGTATCAGTGTTGCCCCATTTGCCGCGAGTCTATTGCTCGGAGGATTGATGCTCCAGAGGTCTTCACATATCTCGATACCCATACTGAGATAATACTCATCTTGTATGATGATATCAACTCCAAAGGGAATCTGCTGATCAAACATCTCTACGGTGCGACCGATGATATCTCCGCCACTGTTGAAGTGTCTCTTTTCGTAAAACTCTTTTTTGTTTGGGATGTATGTTTTTGGGATCAGTGCCAACACCTTGCCGTCTTGCAACACGGCAGCACAATTATAGAGTCTATTGGCATCAAGAAGCACGATACCAAGTGTAATGATAGTATCTATCCCTTTAGTTGCGTCTACGACTCTTTTGAGCGATTTGAGTTGCTTTGTATAGAGTGTTTCGCTAAAGAAGAGATCTTCTAAGCTGTAGCCACTCAAAGAGAGCTCTGGAAAAAGAAGCACGCTCGCATCTCTTTGGCTCTGAATCGTCTCTATGATTGTGGCTGTATTGTTTTCTACATCAGCAAGTCTTAGCTGTGATGAAACTGCACTTACTCTATAAAAGCCATACATCTTGTGCTCCTTAGTCTCTATTCTCCATGATAGTTATGGAGTTAATCGTATCATCTTGAGCTATGGAATCAAGCGCCATAAAGCTCTCTACATCCGCATCGTCTATAGCACCAAATATCGTATGCACGCCATCAAGATGTGGTGTAGGTACAAAAGTGATAAAAAATTGACTCCCACCCGTATTTGTACCGGCATGCGCCATAGAAAGTGCGCCTCTTTTATGTCTGATTCCATTGTCTGTTTCACATGCGATAGCCCAATCAGGTCCGCCGGTTCCGGGCATTCCCTTCTTATCTTTTGAGTGTGGGCAACCACCTTGTGCCATAAAGCCTGCGATTACTCTATGAAATTTCAATCCATCGTAAAATCCCTCGCCTGCAAGGTGTGCAAAGTTTGCAACCGTATTGGGTGCTTCACTCGGATATAGCTTTATGATGATATCTCCTTTATCGGTGGCTACCTTTGCATATTGCAATTTACCCAGTGCTTCCTCTGAGAGATCATACTCTTTTAATTTCTTTCCAAACAACGCTTACTCCTCATCCTCTTTAGTATAATTAGGTTATTATTATATCCAAGAAAGACTAAAAGGCACTACCTATGAAACTTTGCATTGCTCTTGATTTGCCAAGCGCAAAAGAGAACTTAAAAATCGTAAAAGCATCACTCGGTAAGGATGTATGGCTCAAAGTCGGCTTTCGAAGTTTTATCAGAGACGGTGCAGATTTTTTAAAAGAGATCAAAACTATCAACCCCAATGCCAAGATATTTTTAGACCTCAAACTCTACGACATCCCCAATACCATGGCAGATGCGAGTGAAGAGATAGCCGCACTTGGTGTCGATATGTTCAATATCCATGCCAGTGCAGGAGAGGCAGCGATGCGAGCAGTCATGGAACGCTTAGGCGCACTGCCTTCTAGACCACTCGTCTTAGCCGTCACGGCACTGACATCTTTTGATGATGACGCATTTAGCAAGCTCTATGGCGCAAATATCGAGACTAAGGCTACAGAGTTTGCGCGTATGAGCTTTGAAGCAGGGCTTGACGGTGTGGTGTGTAGTGCCTATGAGAGCAGGGCGATTAAGCAGGTTACCTCAGATGAATTTCTGACACTCACTCCGGGCATCCGACCTTTTGGAGAGGAGAAGGGCGATCAGAGCAGGGTGGCTGATTTAGCATTTGCAAAAGAGATGGGCGTGGATTTTCCGGTAGTCGGTAGAGCGATCTATAAAGATAGTGATCCTGCGCAAAAGATCGAGATGATATTGCGCGAGATTGCTAAGCTTGAGAACTAACCGCTAGGGCGTTCTGTCTTCTTTGCACTCGGGTTTGAGAGTTCCAAAGCATTTTTCATGCCAAATACCATAAATATGATACCTGCGGCAAATATTGCCAATATAAAAAGAGGTGTGTAGCGTTTCACTTTGTCATCCTTTTGTTTTATGAAATCATACATTAAAACTCTTTTGTTAATCCTAAAATTATCGAGATATTTTTAAGCTTCCATTTAAGTCTCTTAAAGTATACTTCTATCCACTTTTAAGGACAGTTGGGTGAGTTGGCTGAAACCACATCCCTGCTAAGGATGCGTACTCGTAAGGGTACCGAGGGTTCGAATCCCTCACTGTCCGCCACTACAAAATTTTTCTAATTTTATACACTAAAATCTACTTTAATTTGCTATATGTACCTTAATCTCTTAATTTCCATTTGCCTTTATCTATGTGTTCAAACAAATCTTCTTTACCTAAATATACTTCTGTATCTGAAGAATAATGGTAGATAGTTTTACGAACAGAAGATTTCCATGAATCAGTTAGTTTTCGATTCGTATTTTTTTCAATATAGTCGTAAATCTCATCTAATGTACCTCCTCCTCCTAACGCTTTTAGTGCTTTAACGACTTCCTCTTTCCAAGAGTATTGGAGCTCGGCATTTAATTTCTCTAATTCTTTAAAGTACATGTGAAAGTTATTATTTTTGGCAAAGTCAATATTATGTACCAATTTATTCCTGACACTTTTCATTTCTTCAAGTTTATTTAGAATATCCGGATTGATAAGTTTTGTTTTCTCTAAACTATTTAAATGTGCTCGAAATGATTTTGATTTTGTATTCTCTTCATTTGCTATTGATTTCATTTGTTGTTCAAGTTTGTTCCACTGAGATAGATACTTACCGATGAATTCATTTATATTGATTGCAATATTTTCTGATAGTTGTTCTTTTTCTTCCTCCGGTATTTCAATAGTATTAATATTTTCAAAAGCTTGTTCCAGCTTCTCTTTTACATCATCGACAAGACTTTTAATATCTTCAAAATCACCCTCAGTAAAATGCGATGTATGAGCAATTTTATTTCTTAATTCATAAAGTTTTTCCCAGCGAGACTTCAAATATCTATCATCACACTCGACTTTTTCTTTAAAATATTTATCCCAATTTGATTTAGGAATATGACCTTTAAGGTTTTCAATATTTATAGGTTCTTCTTCGTTTAATGCTTCTATTTTTTCAAAGAGGGAAGAAATGTCCTCATCTTGATAAGACTTAAATAGAAAATCGCCCAAATGAATAAAATCAAGTTGTTGAAGCACATCAATATATTGTTTTCTTTTAGAATTTTTAAGCGCATTTTTTATTGGTTCTGGTGAACTTTCTTCAATCCAGTTTTTCCCAACATTAGTAATCATAAAATAGGTGATAAATTTACGCATGAGGTTTTCAATCTCATGGATTAGAGAGTAGGCTTTTTGAGAGTAATGAAAAGATATATCGTCTTTCAGTGTTTCAATTATTGTCTGATTTTCATGTAAAATAGATTTGATATCTCGTAAAAGGTTTTTGTATTCATTAATTTTGTCCTCACCTCCATTAAAAACAATTGTTAAATAAAAAAACCTTTGCTCCTTACCCTTAACAATTCCCATATTTACAGTATATTCAAAGGATTCATTATCTTTTTGAATTTTTTTATTTTTAATGCTGAAGGATCCATTATTTTCTATAAATTCATTAAATCTTTTGACAGTATTGCACAAACCATAAAAACCAGGGGCACTTTCTTTGTCTATTATTATCAAATACTCATTCCGCAATGTCATTAATATACCTTTGAAATAATTTCATATAACTAATTATTCAAGTACATTATATGTAAAATAATCTTAATTAACATAAATAATTATCATGATATTTTTAAAATGGAGTTAAGGGAGGGCAGGCTGCTTAAAATATAATCCCACTTAGGAGGGGGGCTAGAGTAGAGGGGTCAGGTGATAGTGATAACATATACTCGCTATCTTGATTAAGGCTGTTTTTATGTAAAATCTAAACAAATAAATAGTTGGACATAGGAGCAACATGAACATACCTGAGAGTACTTCGCGCCATAGAATAGGCGGCTTGATTCTTCTAGCCCTCACTGTCTGCCACTCCATAAAATCAGATAAATTTCACAATAATATTATTATCTAAAAAGTAATCTATATCCCCATTCATTAGTATTTACTTTGACTCTGTTTTTGGGTTCTTAAAATAAACGCCTTATTGAAGGCATTTATATCTGTTTTGATATACGATATATTTAATGTATGGTATTTATTGATTTTCAGGTATAATGTAGGTTGAATAAATAGTTAGCTTCACAAAGAAATTAGGGGGAGGTAGTTGACTTCACTGGAAATAATTATGCCTGTCGTTGTGCTTGGGTTGTCGTTTATGCTCAAGCTCTTTATTGATAGATCTACTACTGCGCCAGATGCAATAGTGAGCACCCTTGAATTACCTGTTGATATAACTTTCTTGTCAATCTCATTGATAGTTGGTTATACGATAGCCCCAAGTGGAGACTCAAAAGCAGGGCTTGCTTGGTTTGCTTTTTATATGTTCGCCGCCATATTTATCGTGTTTTTATGGAGGAGATCAATGAAAAGCTTCGACGCCGGCTCTATGAAAACCGTAATATTTCTAGTTGGAGCAAATTACTTTTTGGCCATTACTGCACTTGTGAACTCAATCATCTTAATAACAGGGGGCACCAGTGGAACCCCATAACCTCTATACCATAATGGCCTTAACAGCGGGCATGATGGGTGTCGTTTATATGCTGTTTAATTTAATGCTCAAGTTTCGCAGAAATCGATATGATGAAGAAAAAATGCGAATAGAACTTGAAATCATGAGAAGAACATTGGAAGACAAGATTTACAAGGAAACTGAGCGTCTTACTTCGAATCCAGAGCGTTGGAATGATGTAAACCATCTCATTCTTGAGTCAATTGTAAAACTAGATAAAAAGCTAGACTTAAATGACAAGTCATCTAACAAGAATAGATTCCTGGAAAGTGCTGGCATCAAAGAGATCCCAAAAAAGGAACGCAATCGCAATGTTTTTGTATTAACGCCATTCCACCCAAGATATGAGAAAACTTATGATCTAATCTCAACTGTATGTAATAAGGTAGGTTTAAAGTGCAGTCGCGGTGATGAGCAGTTTATACGCGGTGGCGTTCTATCTCATATTCTAAAAGAATTAACATCAGCCTCTATTGTTATAGCTAACATCGATGGTCGAAATCCGAATGTCTATTATGAACTAGGTATCGCTCATGCATTGGATAAGGATGTAATCCTTATAAGCTCCTCAGTTGAGGAGGTGCCATTCGATTTAAAATCACAGAGGTTAATTGTATGGAAGCATCCGGCAGAGTTGGAAAAGGAATTGAATACAACTCTTACCAGGTTATTAGTAGAAAGCTATAACAAACTAAGGGGCAGACGTTGAATCTCCGCCCGTGAAGATTCTAAATCAAGTTCAAAATGACAAAATATCTGTACTCAAAAATAAAATTTCAAGCAATCAAGTCAAAATCAATCACATCCACATGTTGGACTTAATGTCCCATCACAACACTTAGCACGCCCATCTTCGCAACCGCATACTCCACCATGGTGTGAGCAACATCCGCTTTTTTGCAACTCTTTCAAGGTTGTATCTTTTGCGATTAGCGTGCTGCACTCTTGTTGCTTTTCAAGTGTTTTGCTATTTTGTGAATCCAATTTATTGATTGTTGAGCTGTCATCTGATATAGAAAAGGTAACAGATAAAGTTAGTGCTATAAATATAAAAATTTTACGCATATTGCTCCTTTATAGTGAACAATTTATATAAAATATGAGGGAAAAAATATTTTCTTCTCATAAAACTTGCGAAATTATCTAATACAGTATATCTTAAAGATGGAGAAAAAGAATAAGTTGCTAAAATATAATCCCAACTAGGGAGTAAGTTTGGATAGTTTTCATTTATGATTTTTTGTATTTCATCGATTCTTCAGGAAACTCAGGTTCATAATCAATCCCCGATTTATGCAGAGCCGTTGATGCCCGAAATGCGATGCGAGCCCATGCTTCACTGACACTTTGAGGAACATCTTCCGGTATTTTTCGCCACTCATTTGCTAGAAATTTTATATCTTCCGGATCAAGCAACAAGGAGACTTTGCTCTGTTTCTTTTCTTTTTCAAGATTTGAAGGTTTCATATTCATTACTCTTTCAATATAACTATTTATACAACTCCATTATATGTAAAATAATCTTAATGCACATAAGAGGTTTTTATTGAGCCCTTACGCTTTCTTTGCTTTTTTATCTTTGCGTTTTTCTTTCAATGTCTTTTCTGATTTTTTCTTCACGCTCTTTTTGGCGTCTTTACCTTTTGCCATGCTCTATCCTTTTATTTATATATACTCATTATATCTCTTTGTTGCAAAATATAAGGGCGACTATGTACTGTGCGAAATGATGCAAAACGACCATTTTGCTTTAGGGCAAGGCTATTCTCAACATATCATTGCTAAAATATAGCAACTAGCAACAATTGGGGACAATCAAAAGAGTGATGCGATAGAGAGCAAGAGTTAGCATATCGCGCTATTGCATCAGTTCGCCAAGGGGTATTGTTAGCTCAAATAAGGAGTGATAAATGGATGGTGGGATGTTGGTATCATATAAAGTATTATGCGAGGGGGACTTCTACGGTTCTGTAACCATGGAAGAGTTATTGAACAATGAAAAGGTAATCAGAGTTATCAAGAGTGAATTTGCCGCAGGGCAAAGAAATATCGACATCAGTTTTGATAAAAGCAGTACGACTATCGAAATGGTGACCAAAAAAGATATCCAGACATTTGAAGTGCGCAAAGATGACTATGCAGATGTTTTGGTCTTAGCAGAAGAGGATGCGACGGCTAAGAAGGTATTTAAAAAAGATTGTTCAGGGATCGAGCTCGTTGATATCGAGACTCTCTAAGCTCAAAACTCTCTTGCCGCCTTTGGCATAAGATTTGCATATACCTTTTTAAAGGAAAAGCCATGGTATTTACTCGTCCAAAAAAAGTAATCTTTTATGAAAAGCCCGGATGTGCAGGCAACGGTAGGCAAAAAGAGCTGCTCAAAAAGCATGGAGTGAGCTTTGAAGTGCGCTCGATGATCTCCAATAAATGGGATAAGCCGACCCTTGAAGCTTTTTTTGAGGGGCTTAGCAAAGAGGAGATATATAATCCTTTTGCAACCAAGATAAAAGAGGGCAAGTTCGATCCAAATGCTTACACAAAAGAGGAGCTTATAGAACAGATGCTTAAAGAACCGCTGCTCATAAAACGCCCGCTCATAGAGGTCGATGATGTAAAGCTCTGCGGATTTGATATCGCAAAACTCAATGCACTGCTTGAGATAGATATGCCTGTGCCAAAAGATATCAATGCGTGCTTAAGCAGTGATAAGTGCGAAGAGCATAACCGCTAAAATTTAAACATTTACTGCGACTTTATAGGTCGGATCATCTTCTTCAAAAGTACAAAACGGTCCGGCTTTCTTGAGCACTTTTTTGCAGTCAGCCGAGAGGTGTCTGAGTGTAAGCTTTTTGCCTGCATTTTCGTATTTTTCCGTTAGGGCATCGACGGCTTCCGTGCCCGAACTATCCATAACGCGTGCATTTTTAAAATCGATGATGACCTCTTGAGGGTCATTTTCTATATCAAACTGTTCATTAAAAGAGGTAATTGAGGCAAAAAAGAGCGGTCCATCGAGCATATAAATCTTTTTACCACCTTCATCAAGTGAAGTGTTTGTAGAGATTTTCGCGTGTTTCCATGCAAAGACAAGTGCCGAGATGATAATCCCTGCGATAACAGCAACAGCAAGGTCTTCAAAGATCGTGATGATCGTTACAACTATCAAAACAAATGCATCGGAGCGTGGCATATATTTTAGACGCATGAGCGATGAGAACTCAAAAGTCCCGATACTCACCATAAACATGATGCCCACAAGTACGGCGATAGGGATGATGCTGATGATGTCCGAGAAGTTCACTACAAGCACTATGAGTAGCACAGCGGCTGTGAAGGATGAGAGTCGTCCGAGTCCACCGGAAGTGAAGTTGATAACACTCTGACCGATCATCGCGCATCCTGCCATGCCGCCAAAGAGACCTGAGCTCATATTGCCGATGCCTAGTGCAACACACTCTTGATTACCTGATCCGCGTTCTCCACCCATCTCATCAAGCACCGAGAGTGTTAGAAGCGACTCTATAAGCCCTACAAGTGCTACGATAATAGCTGAGGGGAGGATGATGGAGAGAGACTCCAGATTAAAAATCGAAAGATTAGGCATCACAAAAGAGGGCAGAGGGACATCAAGAAGGTTTGCCATATCACCTACGACTTTGGTATTGATACCTACGAAGTAAACGACAACCGTTATCGTGATGATAGCAATAAGTCCTGCCGGCACTGCTTTGGTGATTTTGGGTAGCGTATACATCGTAGCCATCGTGATAAAGATAATGATATACATCATATAGTTTTCATCCAAACTTGCAAATATTATATCTATCCAACCATCATAACTTTGTAGATCTTTTGGAGCTAAAAATTTGAGCTGCGCTAATGCGATAACGATAGCCAAACCATTAACAAAGCCAAAGAGAGCAGGTTGAGGCACGAGGCGGATAAATTTCCCAAGTTTGAGCATCCCTATAATCATCTGGATCAAACCCGCGACGATAGAGGTGATGAGGATATAGTGCAAGAGCAGCATGGAAAACGACTCTTTATCAAGAACAGGATAGAGTTCTCTAAGCGCGAGACCAAGAGAGACAAATACCACCGCTACGGAGCCTGTCGCGCCGGATATCATCCCCGGTTTTCCACCCAAGAGAGAGGTAATGAGCCCTATGATAAAGGCGCCATAGAGTCCAACAATCGGTGAGACTCCTGCTATAAATGAAAAGGCGATCGCTTCGGGTACGAGTGCAACAGCGACGAGTGCACCCGAGAGGATGTCATTTTTTATATTGTGTGTTGAATAGTTTTTTAGATTTATCAAAATCATCCCTTGCGTAAATATTGCGCGAATTTTAGCATAATAGTTTTAGAGGAGTAAGCACCATGTCTTGTGCCATTGAAAAACCCATAAGAAGATTGGAAATACTTCTGCTTTGGCTTTTGTTATAATTATTTCTTTCTAAAATCCTTTATCTACTTTTTTCATTAATATTTTATTAATCTTTAACATTTGTATGTTATAGTAATGTGTATTTCAACAAAAGGGGTCTTAAATGAAAAAAGGTTTATTGCTATCTATGATAGCTTCGACAATGATCATGGCGGGTGGGGACATCGCTCCGGTAGAACCAAAAGTAGAAGTGGAAGCTCCGGCTCCATCAGGTTGGGCATTTAGTGGTCAAGGTGTATTTTATTATCAAACACAAACTTTAGATTTATCTTATTGGGGTAGTGGTGATTATGATTTTTTTGATCAAGAGTCATCATTTGCTAATGCGGGAGTTCAATTAACTGCTGTAAATAGCGATTTATTTGCGGGGTTAGGTGTTGGTGTCCAGTTAAACGGTTTAGGAACTTTAGGCTTAGATAAAGATGCCGTAGCGTATCCTCTGCAGGCGGTAAATGGAAATTTAAATGGTGCTTATATTTCTCAACTTTATTTGACATATAACATAGGAAACACACAATTAAAAGTCGGAAGACAAGAGCTTCCAAAAGAGCTTTCGCCTTTCGCCTTTTCTGAAGATTGGAGTGTATTTAAAAATACATTTGAAGCTTTTCTTGTTATTAATACGGATATTCCCGATACTACACTTGCCGGGGCATGGGTAAGAGGCGCAAATGAAAACGGATATAGTTTCTGGGCGTTAGATTACTCTGATTTTAGTGGAGATATGGGCGATTTTCATAAACTTAATGACAATGATGGTATTTGGATGCTTACCGCCCAAAATAAATCGTTGCAAAATCTAACATTGACCGGATCTTGGTATTATGCAGATACTTTTATGGGCGGTGACTTTAATGTTTTCTGGCTTGATGCACAATATGATGCGGGTTTTGTTAATATTGGTCTACAGGGCGGAACAGTACGGCATGATACTATAGACAATACAAATGCATTTGGCGCAAAAATAAGTGCTAATGTTGTTGATGATGTAAAATTATGTTTAGCTTATTCTCATGTTAATGATTCAACATTTGGCATCTTTCAGGTAGGAGGGAGTAGCTCCGCTTTGTATACCGACATGATAGCCGAAGAGATTTTTTCATTAAGTCAAGCAGTTTGGATAGGATATAATTTTAGAAATGATAATGATAAGTTTGTTGTGGGTGCACATGCAAATATATTCAATGGAAAATTATCAGGAAAATACGGTTATACTGACTTTGGAAATAGTGATAAAACAAATGAGTTTGATTTTACATACTCTACATTAATTAATGAACAATTGGATTTGTCAATTACATACGCATACATAGATTCTGACTTTTTTGACGATTCAATTAATTCTATTAGATTAGTTGCCAGATATAACTTCTAAAAGAATCTTAAAGATTTTCATATTCAAGGTATATACCTTGAATATCTATAACGTAAAGCGTTTGGATTGATTGGTGGTAGAAGAGGGGAGTAGAAGCTTACGCTTCTACTGTTACCTCTTTTGGTGTGCCTTCCCAGATGCCGTGTTTAGTGCAGTATCCATGAGCCACAAGGTTGAGTTTGCTTCCTGTTGGAATGATCGTAAAAGTTGTTGTATTGTGTGCCTTCACATTACCTAATGTTCCCGGAACATAAGTCGCTTTTGCTAAAAGTGTCTCACCGTTATAGAGTGCAACCGATTCTATAAAGTGATCAAAATCATCAGGGTGTGTGTATTCATTTCCCATTTTTACCGTCACTTCAAACGGCTCTCCTGCCTTTGCGCTATCACTACAGTGGATGAAAGGTGAGTGTCTATCTATGAGGTCTTTTTTTGCTTCTCTCTCGACTGTATCGATATCTACATATTTATTTATCTTTGGCATTTTGTCTCCTTATTTTTTTATATGGAGACATTATAACACAAAATTTTACAAAATGAGATAAAATTTGTCCTATTTTTGTAATGCTTTTACTATAAAGTTAAATTCATACTTATTGAGCGGAAATTTTGACAGCCCCTCAGAGACAAATTGATATCTCGTTATCTGTCTATCCCAAAGTCTATAAGTCAATGTTTTAAACCACTCTTTTTTCTCCGGAGTATCAAGATTCATCTTCTCGTAAAGTGGATCTTGAGGGATCAGAGCAGCGACCTCTTGTAGCTTTTGATTGAAAAGAATCTCTTTTTCAGGAGTCGGCTTTTCGTAGATTGGTTTTTCAATTTTAACTTCAGGCGCTGGTTTTTGATAGAGAGGTTGGCTGATATCGGAACATCCGGTTATTAAAAAAAGTGCAATAAATGATAGTGTTATGGTGGATATACGCATTTTATAATCCTTTCTTAAAATTCTTAAAGCATAGATTATAACATATGATTATTTTATTTGCATAAAACAGGCGAGCTCTTTGTCCTTTTTGATATCGGTGTATCTGCCAAACAGTCCATTTATAGCGATAAAGATCCCATATTCGTGTTGCGATACCCCAAAACCAATCGCACTTGCAAGATTTGCAGTCGCTTCTATGGAGTCTATGCTAAATGGAGTCATAGCGCCCGTGAAGATAATCGTCTGTGGCAGATCGGCACCAGAGACATATGCAGCGCTGATATCCATAGTATCTGTCCCATGAATGACTATGATGCTAGAAGTGACCGGTGTTGACTTGATAGTTTCAAGAAGAAGCTTTCTATCGTTTTCGGTAAATTCTAAGCTATCTTTTCCGATAATGGAGATAAGTTCAAATTTACCAAGCCATTTTTTAAAGATATGTTTGATGGCATTTGAATTTTTGTCTACATCAAGCATTCCGCTCTTTGTGTCATATATCTTATTGAAAGTACCGCCTGTGTCTATACAAATTATATTTTTCATCTGCTTTTTGTCTATTTAAAGTAAATTTACTTTAAATTGTAACTCAAAAATGCTAGAATATCATTTAAAATCCATACAGAGGAGAGAGATATGTTGATGGAGGGCAAAAAAGGTATCGTTCTTGGCATTGCAAATAAGAAATCGATTGCTTTTGGTATAGCAAATGCTTGCAGAGAACAAGGTGCACAAATGGCGATTACATTCTTGAACGAAAGATTTGAACAAAAATTAGCGCCTATCGCTGATGAGCTTGGATGTGATGGGAGATTTTATCCTTGTGATGTAAGTAAACCCGAAGAGATCAAAGCGCTCAGAGCATCTTTGGAGAAAGATTTTGGTAAGATAGATTTCATCGTTCATTCGATTGCTTTTGCTCCAAAAGAGGGCTTGGAGGGTAGATTTTCTGACATATCAAAAGAGTCATTTAATATCGCTATGGATATCTCGGTATTTTCTCTTATCGAGGTAGCAAAAGAGCTCAAGCCAATCCTCTCTGATAATGCTTCCATTCTCACGCTCACTTATCTCGGTGGTGTGCAGTATATCCCAAATTATAACCTTATGGGTGTAGCAAAAGCTGCACTTGAGATGACCGTCAAATACCTCGCTGAAGACTTTGGGAAAGATGGTATCAGAGTCAATGCTATCAGTGCAGGTCCTATCAAGACATTGGCAGCTGCCGGGATTGATGATTTTAGCTTTATGCTTAAATGGAATGCGGCACATGCACCACTCAAACAAAATGTCACCATACACCAAGTAGGCAATAGCGGTATGTATCTACTCAGTGATCTCAGTAGTGGCGTGACAGGTGAGATACACTATGTTGATTGTGGCTATAACATCATGGGTATGCCTGCAACCGTAGAAGATGAAAACGGCAAAGCAAAACTTGCTTGGAACGGCGAGTCTTAATTGAGCGACTCCAAAGAGTACACACAAAAGCGAGCTCTTTTTGAAAAAATGCTGACAATATACGGTAGAAATGCCGTATATGAAGCGCTTCTTGATTCCAACACACATCCCTTTAGACTCCATCTCTCAACATCAAATAAGCCGATAGAGATCATCGATACACTCAAAAAAATGGCTACTAAAAGAGGGGCAGAGATACTCTTTCATGATAAAAATGAGCTCTCAAGAATCTCTAAAAATGCCAAACAAGACCAAGGCGTCGCTCTGGATATAGAGATGCAAAGTTTTATAGATATAACAACTTTTTTACAGACGCATAATAGTTATAGAATCTTGGCAGTTGACGGTGTAGAAAATCCTCAAAATCTGGGACTCATCATACGCAGCGCATGTGCAGGAAATATAGATGCCCTTCTTTTGGCAAAAAAGGGAAATGCGGCACTTGGCTCTTTGGTTATCAAGGCAAGCGCAGGCACACTTTTTAAGATGCCAATCTTAAGAGTCGATGATCTTGATATATCACTCAAAATGCTTCAATCGCAAGGTGCAAAGGTCTATACAATGAGCCTGCAAGCCACTAAGAGTTATAAGGAGGCAGAGTATGATGCAAAGAGCATCTTTGTTGTCGGCAATGAAAGTAGGGGTGTGAGCGAGCCTATCGAGGCTTTGAGCGATCATTGCATCATCATACCGATGCAAAGAGCCGTTGAGTCACTTAATGTTGCAGTAGCCGCTTCTTTGTTGGCTTTTTTAGATTAGATTTTATAACTGTTTATGATATTTACGAGGAGAAATATATGCAAATAATTGGATTAATTCTTATAATTATTGGAATCGCAGATTTTATACAGTATGATTTTTGGCTCGATTTTTTTCATATACAACTGCCCGATATTGCATGGAGACACTCTGCATGTGTTGAACTGTTGGTAGGATATCTTATACTTCGAAAAGCCGGCTCAAGAAACGATCAAGTTCTCTAGGATTGTTAACCTTCTTTAAAACAATAAAATACTATTATTTTGACTGATGAAATCTTTGTAATATCGTAGATAATTTGCATAAAGTTTCAATCAAAATATAACACAAGGAAAATTGTATGAAAATTATCGGGATAATTCTTATAGCCATAGGGCTTATAGATTTTGGCGGAAGCTATATGGGCTTTGACTTATGGACTGATTTTCTACACGTAAATTTGCCTGATATGGTATGGAAATATACATCTTACATCGAATTAATAGTTGGATTTCTTCTCTTTAATGCCGGCTCAAAAAAATCAGAAGAAGAGATTACAGAGTAAAATCTCCAATCATTAAATCTTCTTTATTTGCGACCAAGATAACTTTCTCTTGGTCGCAAATACGCCTTAAACCAATTAACTTTTTTTAATTTTTAAATATATGTGCATCTATAAGCGTACAATTTACCTTCATATATTTTTTCATTTCATAGTTTGTTTTTATCTTTTGCATCTCTTTCATCACAGACTCACATGCCATATTTCTCTCTCTTTTTAGATAGTAAATGAGTGAAATTATCGTACGGGAAAGCCCAAATTTACAGTGGATAAATATCTTTTTATCCTTGTTCGCTTTCATAAATCTATATACTTCATCGAGTTTTTGTGGATTTTGGATGGTCATATCAAGCAGATCAAAAGTGATGTCTGGTTTATAGTATTTGTTAAATTTCATATCACTTGCGAGGTTGATAAAAAAATCTATATTGTAATTGTTTTTAAGTAGATGATACTCATCTTCTGTCGGATATCTTCCAAAGAAAAGATTGTTTTCAAATTTTGAAATAAGCGGAAGATGTTTTTTATAATAGAGCCAAGAGATATGATTGCCGATAAAATAAGGTAAAAAAAGGATAAAATATCTCTGATCACTCAGCATAGACTCAAAACCAAAGGCATAGACAATACTCAATGCAAGCATTGAGAAAAAGAGATATATAAATAGTAGAGAGAGGAGATTAGACAACATAAAAGCTATGATCACAAAGAGGGTAGCTGCTCCTATATAATACAGAGCCATTTTAAGATGTCTAGGGGTCATAAATTTTTCAGTGATCTTGGTGTATTTTTTATACGGCACAAGTGCAACACACGCTATCCCGGCTAGAGCACCTGTTGGCAGATCGATAAAGTGATGCTGATAAACAAAGAGTGTTGAGAGCCCTATGAGAACAATCCAAGACAAGAGAAGGCCTTTAATGATAGGTGAGGCGATATTTCTTCGCATAGAGTCCCAGATGATAATCGCTAGACTTATGTGTAAAGAGGGCAGTTGATTGTATGGTAAGTCAGCACTCAAAAGATCAAAAAGCCACACATAATGTGTAGGCGTTGGCTTCTCAAAGGAGAAACCTAAGGGAAAGATGATAAAAAAAAGACAAGAGATCGCTATTGCTATGGCGATTCTTACAGAAAGCACTCTAAGCTCAAACCTCTTTTGTGGGAGCATCAGGGCTATGACAAAGAGAATATCGGATGACATATAGGGGAATATAAAGATATCTAAAAAAGGTATCTTGCTCTCCCAAGAAAAGACAATGCTTGGATGTGGCGCACTTAGATTGGCAAATTGATTCGCACTTCCATAAAGCAAGAAAAAAAGAATCCCTAGATATAAGACCCAGACAAAACGCTCTTTTATACTAGCAGCAGCATAGAGTTTATGGCGAAAATGGTACATCATATCTTGTATGCCTTTGTCACGGTAAAGATACCATAATCGTCAATCAGCATAGACTCTTTTCTAAATCCACTTTTTTCAAAAAGTACATCCATCTCACACTGTGTTCTTCTTCGCATAATCCATTTCTTACCTTGGTGATTGCCAAGAACATTGGCTATCTGTGTGAGTTGTGGATGCCAAGGCTGATTGGTATAAATCAAAATATCACCGCTTTTAAGCATACCGCTGACACCTTCAATCGCTTTTTGTATCGTACCATTATCACCAAAAAGCTCGAAAACTCCGGAGATGATGATGATATTTGGCTCAAACGCTTGCTCTTTGTAGCTTTTCGGATCAAAAGCATCGCACTGTGCATATCGTATGTTTTTTAGTCCATATCTCCTGGCGTGCTTTTCCCCTCGTTCGATATTTTGCTCTTGGTAATCTCGAACCAATATATCAATCTTTGGATATTTTCTAGCCATTTCTATGAGATACTTAGCAGGACCTCCTGCGATATCCATGATCTTAACATCTCTTTTTTGCCACTTTATCTCATCAATCGCTTCAATCATGAGTGTCTCAAGATTTACCTTTCTTTGTCGTATACCTTTCCAGCCGATAGAGTTCAGATAGACTTTGTCGGCAAATTCACCTATGTAATATCTACCTCTGGGGCGGTTTCTATAGATATAATCAAGCGTTACACCGGAATCAAAGCCATATTTTTTCCCTATCTTGATCCCTTCACTCAATGATCCAAGATAGTTGATATAGCTTCTTTGCATATAAAAAGAAGCCTCTTGACAGAGCGGAAGTGTGCCGTAAGCAATCTTGTCTCTCTCGTTTTGCGTATATGTAATGAGATCATCAATATTTGGTTTGTGGCGTGATCTAAAGCAGTTTTTCATAAATGTATCGATCTCTTGAAGTGCAATGTCTTTTTTACTCTCATACAATACGCCATGAAAGAAGCCATCAAGTTGAACAAATTTTTTATGCAGCGAGGAGAGATTTGCAAAGAAATCCCCTTGGACTTTACTCTCAACTACATAATCTTTCGTTGCGCTTAGAACGAGTAAAGGGGTGGTAATAGCAGCAGCATCCTCGACAACTCTTTTTGCCGTATCAAGAAGTGTTGTAAGCTGTTTTGCAGGTATATCAGGTGTGATAAGCGGATCAGTATTGTATCGTTTTTGCTCTTTTTTATCGTGGGTTAAAAATTTGGATTTTACATAAGATTTTATATGCATTTTTGGCTTGAATTTGACTGCAAGATCAAGTCCTTGTTTTGCAAGTGGAAAATAGAGTTTGATTTTAAAAGCCGGAGCCACGAGCGCAGCTCCGGCAATTTTTGGAGCATAGTCGTGCAACCAAGTAGAGGCAACAACTCCGGCAACAGAGTTCGCTACGATAAAGATATCTTCTATGGCTACTTTTGCATCCTTTTGAACAAACTGCATAAAACAATCTAAATCTCTGACTAAATCCATAAAATCATAGCAAGGTTCACCCTTTTCATATCCGTGACCTCTGTAGTCGTATGCATATTTTTTGTAGGCGTTAAAAGGAGCATAATTGGCTACTTCATCGAGTCTTTCTGAATGCTCATGGCCTCTATGGAGTAAAACTATAACTTTACCGTTATGTTTCGTTTTGTTTTCCCAAATGCGGGAGAGAAGTTCTCTTTTTTGATATCCTAGAAAGTTTTTTGTAGTTGACACGATCATCCTTTTTTGAAATTTTCCTCAAGTTTCAATACAAAATCTTGTATCTCTAAGGAGTAGTTTTTAAATCTCATCGGCTTTTTGATCTCAGCTTTAATAATAAAGGGCACCAAGAGTGCCTCATTTTTGGGTAGACATTTTCCCGTCTCTTCCAAAACAATAGGTATGATATCAATATTTTGGTATTTTTTTGCTAAATGTCCTATGCCATTTTTAAATCGTCCCAGCTTCTCAGGGTCGCCTCTGCTGCCTTCCGGGAAGATGATAAGCGAGTCACCTTGGTCTAGTGCATCGTATAGCGGTTGCAAAGGATGTGTGCCGTGATTGTGTTTTGTGCTTCTATCTAATGGCACGATATCGATAAGATGAAGCGATATCCATTTGAGGATTCTGTTCTTAAAAAAATAGTCGCTTGCAGCAATAGGGCGCACTTTTTGTATCATGGTTCTATCAAAAAGCGACATAATTGCCATAATATCAAGATGACTATTGTGATTTGCTATGATGATAAATTGTCCGCTTTTTGGCAGATTTTGAGGGTTTTTTATCGATATACCGGTGATGAGAATGATAACCGGCTTGACTATAAAGGTAAAAAAGAGACTTTTTAATATCATTAGTAATAGAGATAGTATATAAAATGAAAAAATAGAGGCGCTGTGTATGTGAGACTATCAAGTCTATCGAGTATGCCACCATGACCTGCTATTAAGTTACCGGAGTCTTTGACACCAACATCACGTTTGACCATCGAGACAACAACATCTCCGATAAAACCTCCTGAGGATATGATAATCCCGGCAGCGATAGACTCCCAAAGGGTAAACGGGGTGAGATATGAGAGAGCGATTGCCATTATAGTCGTAAGTACTAGTGCACCTAGAAATCCCTCTAGTGTTTTATTTGGACTGACTTTTGGAACAATCTTTCTTTTGCCAAAACTCTTCCCGCATATGTATTGGAAGACATCATTGATCTCGGTTAAAAAGAGAAGATACAAGAGCATCATAGGGCCGGTTACGCCACCTGTCGGTTCTAGCTTATAGAGGAATGCACTATGACTCAACGCAAATATAAAGAGCATAGCGCCCCAATATACCTTGCTTGTATTCCCGATAAAACCGTCTGTTTCACCTATCCATATCTGACGAAACGGTAAAAAGAGAAAGAGATAAACAGGTATGGTGATGATATACATCTCATACCACTGAGTATAGGCAAAATAGTATTGAGGGATGATAAAAAGATAGCCGTAAAATATGATTCTTCTATCAATGATACGTGTTGGGATAAGCGATACATATTCTTTGAATGCGAGATAGCTTATGAGTGCTAAGAAAATTATACCTACTATATCGTTGAGATAAACACCAAGCGCAAAGATAGTAATCATATAAAACCACGATACTATCCTCGCTCTAAGCTCTGTGTAATCCTTATCATTTCTCCTTGCTAGTATCTTGTATATGGTAAAAGCAAAAATCAGTATCCCATAGAGCAGTAACAGGGTCGCGTAAATCTTAGGCTCTAATATACTCACAACTTGATCCTATTGTAGAGTGTTAGTAGTAAGAGAAAAAGAGCAAGAGAAAGTATGATGTTCGAAAAGAGCAGGGTGTTGCTAAAAAGAGCAACGATTAATGATATAAAGCCAATTACGAAAGCTCTATCGCTTTTTCCCATAGGGCCATTGTATCTTCGCTCATTATATATGGCCCAATAGAGCACACCGATAAATTCACTCAAGATAGAGAGTATGATAAAAGCGATAACGATATAGGGATTTAGGATAAAGATAAACGGCAGATAGAGCACTATATCAGAGAGCACATCGCCTAGTTCATTGAGCACAGCTCCTTTGTTGGAGGTGAGGTTGTGCTCTTTTGCTAAGATACCATCGATTGCATTGAGTGCCATACGAATAAACATAATAAAAGGGATGATGAGTAAGAGCGTATGATTTTTTTGCGCTAACAATACAAAAAAACCGCCGATAAAAGAGAGTATAAGTGCTGCGATAGTGATCTGATTTGGCGAAATACCTTTTTCGTAAAGTTTTTTTACAATCGGTCTAAGAAGTGCTTGAAATTTTGGCTTGAGATCATATATCGTCATTGAGTCTCCCAAATTTTTCTATTATTATAATAGAATTCTGCTTGCAGATAATCAAGTGTATTTTGCAAGTAAACCTATCGCATCTTTGTAGATAGGCTCATCTATGAAACCATATGTCTCATCCATAAATCCATTGATTCCTTTTTTAGCACTTGCCTCAAATAGCTCTTTGATCTTTGTGGCTCTTTGTAGTTCATCGCAGGAGGGGGCAAATACCTCTTTGGCTATCTCCACCTGTTTTGGTCCCATGCAGGCTTTGGATTCATACCCCAAGAGTCGCTCTCTTTGGCACCATGCCCTAAATGTATCGGTGTCGTTGTAGTCTTGAAACATAAAAGAGATAGGATGGAAATCAACACTTTTTGATTCGATGAGAAATTTTGAGAGGATATAGTCGATAGTTGGGTTCTCAAGCTTGAGTCTCTCTTGGGGGATATCAAGTGAAGCCATGAGATCAAGGATGCCTAGATTGAGTGTCGTGACTTGCGGGTCAATCTTGAGTGAGCCTATATCGGCAAAGGCCTCTTTGGTCTCTAGCGAGAGATGGAGCTCTTTACTGCTATCTAATATCTCAAGCGTTTTGGCCACATCATCGCTTCTGTGTACTTTTGGTAAACGGATAGCATCAAACTCAAAGTTATTTAAAAATTTAATCTCTTTTGCACCACCGTTTCTTAGCTCATTGGTGCGGATAATGATAAAGCTTTTCGAACTTTCTAGGTGTGATAGGAAGAGTGCTGTGTTATAGAGCGCCTCCTCCTTTCTTTGTGGAGCGATTGCATCTTCGAGATTAATAGTTATCATATCGGCTTCGAGCTCGTCAAGCCTATTGAGATGCTCAAGTTTAAGAGGATTGAGCATCATATTTGCGCCTCTTTTGGGGTGGGGCGTTTTGCTTTTTTGTTTGTCGCCAAAGAGCGCTTCTGTTTCTTTGATTGAGAGATTTTTAAATCTATTGATATCTTTGAAGATCATAGAGCTCCTTTTTGGATATTATAGTAAAGTTTCACTCTTTTTTAAAGAGAAGCAATTATAATAGAACCTTCTGAACATCTCTAGCTATCCAGAGGGTTCTAATGCAAAAGAATTTAAAGGCAGATATTGAAAGAGAAGATTATAACTCTTATGGAAGATAACCATCTTTTTTTAACAGGTGGCGCGGGAGTCGGCAAGAGTTATATCACAAATGAGATTATCAGCCATTTTCGCTCAAATGATAAATCTGTCATCGCACTAGGCTCAACAGGCGTGAGCGCTGTTAATATAGGCGGAGTTACCATCCATAGCTTTTTTATCTTTGGGATTAGTGCTTCGCTCGAAGAGTTGGTCCACAACGACAAAAGAAGTAAATCGAGGCTCAAGGAGCTCAAAAAGATCATAAGCGCGGCTGATTTGATTATCATAGATGAGATATCGATGGTAAGTGCGGCACTTTTTGATATGATCGTCTATCGACTAGAATCCATGGGATTTCGAGGAAGACTCTTGCTTGTGGGCGATTTCTATCAACTTCCGCCCGTTGTTGCATCAAACGGTGCACTCTTTGGTGAGTTGCTCTATGCTTTTGAGTCGAGTTCTTGGAAAAAGATAGCGCCTCTCAATATCGAACTCACGACGATGCATAGAAATAATGATGCACGTTTTACACAGATACTCTCTAAGATTCGTCAAGGAATTTGCGATAATGATGTACGCTCGACACTCAATCATCTAGAGCAAAAATCTTTTCCAAGCGAAAACAGCCTCTACACACACCTCTATGGAACAAACGCACAAGCTGAAAATATCAACGCTAAGATGCTCGATGCACTCGATGCACTCGAATATACTTTTGTAGCATCGATAGATACAAAAACTAAAGTTCATGAAAAAAGGCTAGAGAGTTGGATAAAAAACCTCCCTGTCAGTGAGTCACTCAAGATAAAAAAAGGTTCACCGATCCTCTTTTGTGTTAACAAATGGGGGAAATTTATCAATGGTGATAGAGGCGTTGTGCACAGCATAGAAGAGGATTGCATCATCGTAGCAAAAGACGATGTTTTTGTACGTGTTGAGCGGCATGATTTTGAGTTGAGCGAGATTAGTATAGATAGTAGTGGTGAGATCAAACAAGCAGCTGTAGCAATCTTTTCTCAATTTCCTATCAAGCTTGCTTACGCGATTACCATACACAAAGCGCAAGGGATGAGTATAGACTCACTTGTGTGCAATGTTGATCGTATTTTTGCTCCGAGTCAATTTTATGTTGCGATATCAAGAGCTACAAATATTGATGGGCTTTATATCGATTTTAACGGCGCAAATTTTGAAAACTATCTCGATAAAATCATACGTGTAGATCAAAGAGTAGAGGCGTTTTACGAGACACTTAACGATATGATACAATATTGATGTAATCAATTATCTCTATGTATATATCTTTAGTTTTGATTACAACGATATCTCCGTCTAATTCCACAAAATTATACTCACTACTGAGTTCCCTTTTGATAGGTTTTTTCAACTCTCCATAAAAATTGCCGACTCTTTTTAAAAAAGGGAGCAAGTCAAAGATAAAAAATCTATCTTTAACGAAAAGCATCCACGGTGTTGTAAAAATGTGCAGAGGTAGCAAAAATATAAATGCAATCAGATATTTGCCCACGCCGTCTTTTAGGTATCCTGATCTCAGGTTTTCCGAAACAGCGATATGCTGCACATCGCCCATGTTGCCGGCACTAAAAAGAAATATTTCATCATTGAGCTTTTTGAGTCGATGCTTTTGAGTCTTTGTCTTTTTTTGTACTATATCATCAAGTATCGTCTCAACTTTTGGCAATTTATAGTATTTTGCAATCACATTAAAAGAACCACTTGCATCGACGATAAGCGGGGGCATATCTTTAGCATAAGCTTTCGCAACAGAGCGTCTTATGGCGCCGTCACCGCCTTTTACGATAAGGTAATCATACTCTTTGAGTGAGTCAATTTCATCTATATCATCGATATAATCAATCTCTAGAAGATCGTGTTTTATAGCTCTACCGAGTGAAAGTATCTTCATGTGCTCTCTTTAATTTATTTGATATAATGGCATTATGATAACAGATAGAGAGCTCGATAAGCTTATAATTTGCAAAAAATGTCATAAAATTCATGAAGTAGAGCAACTTGAGCATGGAGAGATTGCTACATGTTCCTATTGCGGCACTACTCTTTATAGTTGTGATAAAGATATTATTAAAAAAGCTTTTGCGCTCTCTCTTGCTTCTATGATATTTTTGATTTTAACAAATTTTTTTCCACTTGTTCAAATCGATTTTTTAGGCAGTGAACAGTATGTCACGATATTTAAGACAATGGTGACCCTTTTTGGTGAAGGTTTTTGGTTTGTTGCACTTATGGTATCTATGTTGATATTCATAGCTCCGATTGTTATCGTTATGATTCATATCTTGCTTTTTGGATTGATCTATTTTAAAAGAGAAAAGGAGCTAGCCGGAAAACTTCTTATATTTTTAGGCTATATCCTCCCATGGCATATGAGCGATATATTTCTTATCAGTATCCTTGTTGCTCTCGTGAAGCTTATAGGTTTTGTACAGATCGATATAGGCATAGCGTTTTTCTCACTCGTTGCATTTGTTATAATCGATCTCTATATCACTAGAGTGATGCCTATGCATACGCTTTGGTATAATTATCAAAAAGTTTTTGAAGATGAGTAACAAAATTTTTGAAAGCAAAGAGGATCTTCTGAGGTGTCCGCTGTGTGAGGCGGTCAACTATGATAGGGGTAGATTGACAAAATGCCGCAGATGCCACTCATCACTCTATAGCTACAAGTATTTTAAAAATGAGAAGAGCGTAGCCTTTTTAATCACTGCAATTATCGCCTATATCCCTGCAAACATCTATCCAATGATGATTACAAAGAATTTTGGGCATGAAACTAGCAGTACGATACTGGGAGGGGTCATACTGCTTTGGCAACAGGGCTCTTATCCTATATCCCTTATCATACTTTTTGCTTCGATATTTGTGCCTATTGTAAAATTTGTGATACTATTGTATCTGATTATTAATGCAAAGTATCCAAAACAAGAGGTAAGCAATAGTACAAAAAAGAATATGTTTTATCTTGCGGAGATCATCGGGCCATGGTCGATGATTGATGTATTTGTTGTGGCAATTCTAGCTTCGCTTATTCATCTTAAAAGTGTTGAGATTATCGCAGGAAATGCAGCAACAGCATTTGCTTTGAGTGTATTTTTTACACTTCTAGCGGCACAAAGTTTTGATATAGGTTCTATCGAAAAACACAAGGAGGGGCAGGGTGACTCACGAGATAGCAAAACCAAACAAGAAAAATAAATTTGATTTCTTAACCTCTATATGGATTGTTCCAATCATTGCACTTTTTATTGCACTTTGGCTCGCCTATCAATATTATGCTGATCTTGGCTCAAAAATAGAGATAGAATTCAAGGAAAATAGTGGTCTCAAAGCCGGGGAAAGTCAGATACGCTATAAAGATATTCCTATCGGGGTTGTAAAGCATATACGACTGAAGGATGACGGTAATGGTGTTATCGTTACGGCGCAAATGGATAGAGAAGTAGAGTTTTTTCTCAATAAAAAAGCGAGATTTTGGATTGTGCGTCCTCATGTTGGGTATTCTGGGATAAGCGGGCTCGACACGCTACTTACTGGCACATATATCAATATGGATGCAATCAAAGACGAAGATGCTCCAATCAAAAAAAAGTTTATAGGATTGAATGATCTCCGAGATACAAAAGGAGGGGGGAGATACTGCACCCTCATTGCTAAAAATGTCAATAATCTCTCGATGGGTGCACCTGTCTTTTATAAAGGCATACCATCGGGTGAAATAGTTGATATGAAACCGTCCAAAGATGGTAAAGGGGTAGAAATAGGTGTGTATATAGAGTCTCGTTTTGCTGATCTTTTAGGTTTTGATACGAGCTTTTGGATTAATGATCTTTTTGACATTAACTTCAAAGGAAATAGCATCAGCCTTTCGGTATCGCCCCTAAGCACACTGATTCAAGGGGCTATCTCTTTTTCCGCTTCAAAAACAAAAGCATCAAAAGAGGAGCTTGATAGTTATGTATTTGAGCTTAGATCGGCCAAAGATCAAGATCAAAGCTTGATTGCGCAAAAAGATACGAATGAAAACATAAAAGAGTTTACATTGAGTACCGATGGTCCCATAGGCTCTCTTGCGAGAGGCTCTTCGGTTAAATTTCAGGGTTTTGATGTTGGAAAGATAGTCTCACTCATATCAACATATGATGCTAAGAGTCAAAAGATTTTTACGGATATTCACCTTCTTATTAATCTTGGTTTCTTTCATGATCCTTCACTCTCTCAAAAGAGTGGTCTCGATAATTTTAGCGATGCCATTAAAGGTGGTCTTAGAGCCTATCTGAGTGTCACCGATCCTATCACCAATAGAAGTTTTATAGAGTTCAAAAAGAAAAAAGGAGCTAAGGGTGTTGTGCTTGCAAAAATGGAGAATGAGTGCTATAAACTTCCTCCACTTGAAGCACAGGATGATAACCTAATGAGCTCTTTAAATAGTGCGATTAAAAGCATTGATGGGATGGCAAAACATTACGGTGAAGATTCTATTTTTGCAAAACAGATGACAGATATGATGCGGGAGATTACACAAACATCAAATGAGGCAAAGAAACTTCTGATACATCTTGATGAAAAACCAAATGCACTGATATTTGGAGGCGGAGAATGAGATTTTTCATTTTGATAATCGCATCACTCTTTTTTCTTGGTTGTGCAGAAAAAAACCTAGAGTATAAAGCACTTGATTTGGAGCCGCAACATAAATCAAATGCCAAGATGAGCCTTGGAGTTGAAAGACCTACGATGCCTGCTTATCTTGTGAGTAAAAAATTTACTTATATCGACAAAGATGGGAATAATGTAAAAAATATTGCAAATAAGCGTTGGATTGAACCATTTGATGAGACCTTGCAAGCTTCATTGGTTGCATATCTTCGTGAGAGTTATCCGCAAGCAAAAATCGCATCTTATCCATGGGGTTTTTACAAAGAGCCGGCCAAGAGGTTGGTGCTCTCTATCGAATCTCTCTCTCTTGTAGATGGAAAAATAATATTAAAAGCGAGATACTATACAAATAATAATAAAAGTAAAATTATATATTTTGAAAAGCATTTAGCATTAACATCATCTTATGAGAAGGCACTTTTTATCGTTCTTGACATGCTTTACGGTGATATAGCAAAATATATCGATAGATAAATCACTTTAAAACTTTTGATATAATAATGATGATACCTATCAATATGCCAAGTGCTAAAAAAAAGTATTGCAATCCTAAAAATGATACAAGCGGGTGAAAGAGAATCGGCGAGACGAATTGTCCGCTAAATATCGCTGAAGTAAGATAGCCTGATGCTTTAGTACGCTCAGAGTAATGCGCAAGATCAAGCACCCAGGATGTCGTCGTCGTCATCAAAAGTCCACCACCAAAGCCCACAACGGGAGCACTCAAGAAAAAGAGGGGTACAGCGCTGATATTACCTATAATTATAAAACCGATACCGAGTATGGCAAAACCTATGGTGTAGATATCTCCATACATAAAATGTTTTTTAAAAGATGTGAAACTTAGTGCACCAAAGGCATAAAAAAGCATTGCATCTGCAACGATAAGCCCGGTAAGTGTTCCGCTTGCCCCAAAGTGATTCATAATCAAAAATGGCATTTGCGTAGGAAGAGTATAAAATACCATCATTAACAAGAAGCCTAAAAAATAGACAAAAAGAAGATTTCCGGAGATATTTATTTCGCAAGTTGGCTCTTCGATATCTTTAGGCTCGTCAATATTTTTAATCACAAAGGGAAGCATAAAAACACTGATGCAATAGAGCCCAAAAGGATATCTCCAATCTATATCACTAAGAAATCCTCCACATGTGATAAAAAGAACACCCCCTATGGATACAAAAGAGTTTTGAAATCCCATAAATTTATATCGTGCTTCATGTTTAAAGTATGCACCGATAAGTGTAGTTGTTACAATCATAAGAATGGCGATTGCAACGCCAAGAAGTAGCCTTGAAATTAAAAGAGAGTAGATATCATCGAGATAGAGTCCAGCCGTTCCAAAAAGTGCAAAAAGGAGCAGAGCGACAATAGCGCTTTTAATCACGGAGGTCTTATAAATGATATGCCCCAAAAAGGGTGAGCTAATCGCTATCATGAGTGAGGGGAGAGTGATCATAAGCTTTGCAAGTAGATTGATCTTTTGAACATCTGCAAATAGATCCTCAAATTGTGGGATAGAAGTTATTATGGCTGTATTTGACATAATGCCCAGCATTGCAAGCATAAGTAAAGCAGTCTTCGTTCCTGTTGTTGCATACTTCATAAAGGGAAGTGACCTTTGATTTAGATTTGCTACTCTACAATGAGCGGATTATTTTAGTCGAGATTTATGCGCGTGATTTTACTACCGTCAACCGACACACCACCCATAACGCCCGTTTCATCAAAAGCAAAAACAACAACATCTCTACCAAGCATCGCCGTGCTTAAATCTCTGCTTGTTCCCCAATTTGCAAAGTTAAGACTGCCATCTACACCAACCGTAAAGCCATTTGTTGAAAGAAAAGAATCGAGTGCTCTTTGACTTACAAAAGCTATAAGTATAGCTCTCTTTTGAACACCTATTTGTAAGCCTACGGATCCTGAGACCATATTAAAATAGCCTTCCGTTTGATTATTGACTATTAAGACGCCTCTGCCAAACTCTCCACCGAATATTAATCCTCCTCGCATAACAGAAGGAAAAACAAGATAGCCTTTTACCTTACCTAAAAAATCTTCTCCACCTTCAACGCGGTCATTAAATTTTTTAACAGCAAGATTAGCTTCAGCTTCTAATATCTCTTTTTCGCTGGCAAATGCACCGGCAGAAAAAAGAAGAGATAGTACCATAAAGAGTTTTACGATGATTCTCATGCAACAATCCTTTGCGTCTTTTTACTATTTTAACCAAAAATGATGAAGAAATAGTGAAAAATTGAATAAATTGCCAAACTCTTTATAGGTAAGCTATATATTTGATTTTACAAATGTATCCATCTCATCAACGATCTCTTCAATGGTTCGCTCCCCGTTGATGACTTTTAAGAGACCTTTTTTGATATAAAAATCTTGTATTTCATTCAAAGGATCGGTATATACCTTCATGCGATTATAAAACACCTCTACATTATCATCATCTCTTACTACTTCTGATTCTGCAGCACGCCCAAGGATTCTGCCTTTTGCAACTTCTTCACTCACTCTCACTTCGATTACACTTACAAGCTCAACACTCTCTTCATTTTCAAGATATTTATCAAGCTCAACCATCTGCTCGGTACTTCTTGGATATCCATCTATGACGATTACATCAGTTGGTGCCTTTTTGATCGCCGCAACAATCGTCTCTATAACGATATCGATAGGTACAAGATTTCCTTTGCTTACATAACTATCGATAAGCTTGCCTCGCTCACTTCCGCTTCCTATCTCGGCTCTAAACATATCACCGGTAGAGTAGTGTGTCACCTCTCCGTTCCTTTGTGCGATAAGCTGTGCATCTGTAGTTTTACCCGAACCCGGTGCTCCAATAATTAAAAATAGTTTTTTCATGCCATTATCCTTATTATTTATTTAATTTTCTAATTCTAAGTGAAAGCTCATCAAGCTGAGACTCGTCAATACTACTTGGCGCAGCCGTTAAAAGACATTGTGCCCTTTGTGTTTTTGGGAAAGCTATTACATCTCTAATCGAGCTTGTACCACTCATAATCATAATCAATCTATCAAGCCCTAAGGCAAAACCACCATGTGGCGGTGCTCCGAACTTGAGTGCATCGAGCAAGAAACCAAATTTCTCATTTGCCTCTTCATCGTCGATATTAAGCAATCTAAAGATCTCTTGCTGTATCTCTTCTTTGTGGATACGGATAGAGCCACCACCAATCTCATAACCGTTAAGCACGATATCATAGGCGATTGATCCAATCGCCTCTATATCCTCTCTGTTTGCTATGGCTCCATTTTCATCAAGACACGGCATGGTAAAAGGGTGGTGCAATGCTTTTGTTTGACCCTCTTCAACTTCAAACATAGGGAAATCAACGACCCATAAAAACTCAAATGTATCTTTTGGAATGATATCCATCTCATTTGCAAGAAATATTCTAAATCTTCCCATGTAGTCCCATACAAGTTTTTTCTCACCCGCACCGAAAAAGACAACATCACCGACTTGAAGTTCGCTACGAGCAATAATCGCATCGATATCCTCTTGTGTGAAAAATTTTGTGAGCGGCCCCTTGAGCCCATCCTCTTTCATCTGAAAGTATCCAAGTCCTCCTGCGCCAAATTTTCGCACATAGTCCTCAAAGCCCTTCATCTGTCTTTTAGAGAAGATATTATCACCATTTGGTACTTTAAGGGCTTTGATTCTATTTTTTTTGCTATCTTTTGCCAAATTTGCAAAGATCTCATTGTCACAACGTGCAAAGATATCAATCATATCCACCATACTAAGATCATAACGCATATCAGGCTTATCGCTTCCGTATTTCTCCATAGCTTCACTGTATGTGATACGCTTAAATGTTTCCGGTATGCTAAATCCACACCCACTAAATATGTCATGCAGAAGTTTTTCGGCAATACCGATAACATCCTCTTGCTTACAAAAGCTCATCTCAACATCTATCTGTGTAAATTCCGGCTGTCTATCAGCTCTGAGATCTTCATCTCTAAAACATTTTGCTACTTGAAAATATCTATCAAATCCAGCAACCATCAAAAGTTGTTTAAAAAGCTGTGGAGATTGGGGGAGGGCATAGAATTCTCCGCCGTGCACACGACTAGGGACAAGATAGTCTCGTGCGCCCTCGGGGGTTGATTTTGTTAAGATAGGTGTTTCTACTTCTAAGAACCCTTGCTTATCTAGTGAGTTTCGAGCGGCTATTGTTGCTTTACTTCTTAGTTTAAATATTTTATGGGATCTATTTGATCGGAGATCAAGGTATCTATATTTGAGTTTTATCTCTTCATTCACGCGTTCATCATCAAGCTCAAACGGCATAGTCAATGATCTGTTTTCAACGATAAGGGATTTTGTAACTATCTCGATCTTTCCTGTTTTGAGATTTGGATTCTCTAATCCTTCGCCTCTTGCTCTTACAAATCCTCTTGCTATAAGTACAAACTGATCTCTGACTTCTTCTGCTATTTTATGTGAAGCGATATCATCGGCCGGATCACAAACGAGTTGAACAATCTCATCATTATCTCTTAAGTCGATAAAAATGACTCCGCCGTGATCTCTACGGCTCATAACCCACCCTGCAACCGTTACTTCTTGACCGATATGCTCTTCTCGAATATCTGCACAATAGTGTGTTCTCAAACTAAATCCTTAACATATATCTTTATGAGCTGGGATTATATCTAAAATTTATTGAGAAGCATTTGAAAAACAATCACAAAGTCTTTTTGTGGTATTCTATGCCAATTAAATTTGAGGTATTTTTCATTGAATTACAACCTAGAAAGTCTAAAAAAAGCCGGATTTGTTTTACGACCTGATGCAAGTATAAAAGAGTTATGGGAAAAAGTTAAAAAGACATTTATAGCACATGATATAGAGCCCATCCTTCTTGATGAATCCGCCACACTTGTAGGCGAGCAGGGGGTTGATTTTGAAACGCTTTGCAATGAAACAGATTTTATCGTAGCTTTAGGCGGTGATGGAACACTTCTCTCATCAAGCAGAAGAGCTTATAGGTATAAAAAGGCTGTTCTTGGCATCAATGCGGGAAATTTAGGCTTTTTGACCGACATCTGTGTTGCGAATATTGATAAGTTCCTAGATGGGCTTAGAACCGGGAAATATAGAATTGATGAGAGAATGATGATGGAGGGGATGATAGAGAGCAAGACGCATAAAAGTAAAAGCTTTTTTGCTCTCAATGATATTGTTTTAACGCGCCCTAACATCTACAAAATGGTCAAAATCGATGCTGCAATTGATGAGAAGTGGTTTAACACCTACAGAGGAGATGGACTTGTTGTCTCAACGCCCACAGGCTCAACTGCGTATAATCTTGCTGCCGGCGGTCCCGTGATGTATCCTTTGACGAAAGCCTTTATCATGACACCCATCTCTGCACATTCACTCACGCAAAGACCTTTGGTTGTCCCCGCTGATTTCACCATAGAACTCAGCTCAAGAGAGGATAATCTTATCGCCGTTATAGACGGTCAAGATGATTATGAATTAAAAATGGGAGATATACTCCACATCAGAGGTGCAAAAAGAGGCGCAAGGTTGCTTCATAGTATTGAGGGTAGTTACTTTGATGTTCTTAGAGAGAAATTAAGTTGGGGCGATAGACGCTAAATATGATACAAAGAGTCCATTTAAAAGAGCTGATAAGTTTTGAAAATGTCACGCTTGATTTTAATGATTCTCTTATCGTTATTACCGGTCCGAGCGGTGCGGGCAAGAGCATCTTGATGGGTGCTATTTTGGGCTGCTTCGGATACAATCAGCCCTCTTATGCAACTCTTTGTGAACTCTCACTCAACCCTCCTGAGTCTTTATCTGATGATATCTATGTTTTTGAAGATGATATTATATTAAAAAGTATCAAAAAAGATAAGCTTCGTTTTCTTCTGAATGATCAACTTATATCAAAGCGAGGACTACAAGAGCTTTTCGCGAATCATATTCGTTATTTAAGCGTACGAGATAAAAGTACGATAAGCTCTCAGCACCTGCTGAACATTTTAGATGATTCCATCATGCAAGAAGATTATTCATATAGTAATCTTCTTGCAGGCTATAGAGAAAAATACGCGAGATATATCCTGCTTCAAGAGCAGCTTGAGGCAATCAAACAAAAAGAGCAGAATGCTAATGAGCTTTTGGAGTTTGCAAAATTTGAGGTAGAAAAGATAGAGAGTATCAACCCTAAAATAGGAGAAGATGAGGAGCTCTTAAAGATAAAAAGCAGACTCTCACAACTTGATAAAATCAAAGATACCCTAGGTTCCCTCGAGGGGCTTTTTGAACTTGAATCAAAAGTGCATGAGCTTCATAGACTTTTAGACAAAGATACTACTTACTTTACTGATGCTTTTGATCAACTTCGTGCCAATATTGAAGATGCTACATCTCTCCAAGAAGAGCTCGGTGAGCTTGACATTGAGCAGATACTAGACCGCATTGAGAAGCTCTCAGGCCTTAAAAATAGATATGGCTCTTTAGAGCAGACTTTAGAGTATCTTCATAAGAAAAAAGAGGAGATAGAGACTTTTGTGCATATCAAAAGCGACAAAGAGCAACTCAGCAAAGAGATTGCTCTCTTGCGCGATACGCTTCAAGATGAAGCGCAAAAGATATCTCAAACTAGGCAAAGTAAAGCAAAGGATATTGAAAAAACACTTGGGGGCTATCTTGAGAGGCTCAAACTTCATCATGCTACTTTTCTCTTCTCTTGCGATACCTTAGGGGAGAGCGGGATTGATACACTTGACTTATCCCTTGGAAGTTCCAAGATTGAGACGCTCAGCGGCGGAGAGTTCAATCGCCTCAAAATAGCCCTCCTTGCTTCTGCGCCCGGCAAACAAGGTGATGGAGGGGTGCTTATCCTTGATGAGATCGATGCGAATGTAAGTGGGGATGAGTCGATTGCTATTGCACAGATGCTAAAACAGCTCTCAAAAGATTATCAAATCTTTGCCATATCCCATCAACCGCACCTAAGCTCTAAGGCTGATCAACATATCCTTGTTACAAAACAAGGATCTCAAAGTGAAGTCAAAATTTTAAGTGGTAATGAGCGAGTGATGGAAATAGCAAGAATCATTGACGGGAAAGAGCCTACAAGCGAAGCACTCGAGTTTGCGAAAAAGATTTTAGGATGATTTTTGTTTTTTTTATGATATAATTGCGAAATCAATCAATATCTAAGGAATAAAACAAAAAATGAATTCAAGCGATTATCATAGGCGCTGTTTGAAAAACTTCCCGATTTTTAGGTTTTCAGTATGACTCTTCTATTGACATACCTTTTTATAGCACTCTTTTTATCTTTTATCTGCTCTGTTTTAGAAGCCGTACTCTTATCAAGCACAAACTCTTACATAGAATCGCTTTCAAAACAAAAATATTCGCCGAGTATTGAATATATAAAAAAATTAAAATCAAATATTGATCGCCCAATATCATCGATACTCATCGTTAATACTTTTGCGCATACAATCGGTGCGGCAGGTGTTGGTGCACAAGCACAGTTGCTTTTTGGCTCCAAGTGGCAAGCTCTCGTGGCATTTATACTGACATTGCTTATACTCTATATCTCGGAGATTATACCAAAAACGATAGGTGCACTGTACTGGAAAAAGCTTCTTTCCCCTTCTGCATTTTTTATCAAATGGCTCATACGATTGACCTATCCACTTGTCTGGTTTAGTGGTATCGTTACCAATTTTATATCAAACGGAAAAGAGAAAGAGGGTAATTTCTCTAGAGATGAAATCATGGCAATGGTTGCTATGGGAGAAAAAGAGGGTTCAATCCTTTCTAAAGAGAGCCACCTCATAGAAAATCTTTTGAAGCTTAAGAACATCAAATCTGAAGATGTTATGACACCAAGGAGTGTCGTCTTTGCTTTGAGTGCTGATACAAAAGTGGAAGAGGCGATAGAGGATGACAGGATGTATATCCACTCTAGAATTCCAATCTATGAAGATACTATCGATAATGTCATCGGGTTCGTTTTAAGTCAAGCGATACTCGAAGAGAGCATTGAAGAGCGAAACGGCACACTCATGAAGGATATCGCACTTGATATCCACAGAGTTTCAGAAAATATCCCGGTCTCAACACTTATAGACCAATTTGTCAAGAGAAAAACACATCTATTTTTAGTACACGACAATTATGGACAAACTGCCGGTATTGTCACCCTAGAGGATGTTTTTGAGGCACTTTTAGGAGTCGAGATAGTTGATGAGATGGATGAAGTAGAAGATATGCAAGCTTTTGCAAAAGATAAAAGCAGAATTATTCAAGATAAGAAACTTTTAGAGAAGAAGAAAAAAGCACAAACCAATATAAAACCTTAAACAGATGAATTTTTAGTTTTATATATTCTCAAAAAGCTTATCAAAAAAGTTATGATATACTTACTTTTTATTAATGTATGGAGTTTATATGTCAAAAGAAAAAATCAAACTTTTTCTACTCGAAGATGATACCACACTCAATGAGACTATCTGCGATTTTTTTATATCTGATGGATATAGCATCGAGAGCGCCTATGATGGACTAGAAGCACAAGATATGCTCTATGAAAAGAGATATGATCTTTTGTTGCTCGATGTAAATACTCCGGGGATGAATGGATTTGAAGTACTCAAAGAGGTGCGAAGCAATGGAGTGCAAACACCTGCAATTTATATCACTTCACTCAATAGTATAGATGATCTAGAAAAAGGTTTTGATAGCGGCTGTGATGATTACATCAGAAAACCTTTTGCACTCAAAGAGCTTCTCATTAGGATTGAAACACTTCTAAAAAGAGAGTTTTTCCATGAAGTTAAAGATACTATCAAGCTCACCGATCATATCGAATACAATGTCATAAATAATGAACTTATCATTGACAATAAGAGTATCAATATCGGCAATAAAGAATCAAAACTTTTAAAACTTTTTATGCAACATAAAGGAGAGATCATATCGCATGAGAGCATTTATGATTATCTTTGGGGTTATGATGAAGAACCAAGCGATACAGCTCTTCGAACATACATTAAAAATCTAAGAAAAGTAATTGGTAAGGAATCCATTGAGAGCATCAAAAAACAAGGATACAAATTCACTCTTAAAAAGTGAAAAGATATCCTTATACAGGTTTATCATTATTTACATTTTGCTTGTTGCAAGCATTATTGCCCTCATATCTATATTTTATTATGAATCCCAAAAAAAGATTGCACTCTCAGGTAAAAGAGCCATACTTTCAACCTATGCATATGATCAGATAAAAAAACTCAAAACACTCCATCACTATTTTGATGAGAGAAAAGAGTATCCAAGAAATGAGTCTTTTAAAAGTGCAATCTACGATATAGAATTTGTCAAGATATTTTCGATTCTTAAATCTCCGGAGGTTGACTTCACAAGAGATGTTTATAGAACAAAAGATGGGTATGTCCATTATGTTAAGATGCTTGATACATACTATCTCGGAGCCAAATACCTTTTTATCGAGGTAAAGGATGATGGTCTTTGGATCGCTGAAGCATGGAGAAATATCATTTTTTATGGCGGCATCTCCTTCGTGCTCCTCTCTTTGTCGGGTATCTTCCTAGCAAAAGTCTTTGTAAGACCTATGCGAGAATCAATCGTTTTGCTCGATAGATTTATCAAAGATACCACCCATGAGCTCAACACCCCTCTGAGCGCTATACTTGCTAATGTTGAGATGATAGATCAAAGCAAAATTGACCCGGAAGATCAAAAAAGGATAAAAAGGATTGTGATTGCTGCTAGAACCGTCTCAGTGCTCTATAAAGATCTTACCTATCTTACATTGGAGGCTGATGCGAAAAGTGATGATAAGAAGATTGCTCTTGGTCCGATTATAAAAGATAGGATAGAATATTTCGATCTACTGGCAAAATCCAAAAATATCACTTTTGAGCTTGATATTAAAAATTCTCGTATCGTTATCAATAAAAATAAAATAATACGAGTTTTGGATAATCTTATCTCAAATGCTATCAAATACAATAAGCGCGGGGGTAAGATATTTATAACATTGAGAAAAAATATGCTTGCTATCGAAGATACAGGAGTAGGTGTATCAAGTGAAGACATACCTTATATGTTTGATAGATATATGCGTTTCAATGAGAGTGAAGGGGGCTTTGGCATAGGGCTCAGTATTGTCAATAAGATTGCACAAGAGTATAATATATCAATAGATGTAACTTCGACAAAAAATCAAGGTACAAGGATAGTTTTAACATGGTAAAAATAACTCTCATTTTCTCTCTTCTTTTGATGCACACACCTTTAATGGGGGAAGATGCATATGAAAAAAATTGCGTACGCTGCCATAAAAAACTCCCCTCATCATTGCAAAATATGTTTATGAGGTATCTATCAACATACAGTGGTGAGAACAATCTAAAAGCAGGGCTCAAGCGTTATCTTAAAGAGCCTTCTCGGGATACTTCCGTCATGCAAGATATGTTCTTGGATAGATATGGTGTAAAAAAACCGACAAAAATAGATGAAGCAGAATTAGATAGAGCGATTGATATCTATTGGGAAAAATATAAAGTATTTGGAAAATTGGAATAATTTTTCTTTTTTTAACATTTTTTTAACAAAATATCACAAAAATATCACAATTGTTATGATACAATGCTCCATCTCAACAAAAGGATAATGGATGAAAAAGATAACTAAACTTGCTATAGCGGCTCTTTTTGGCTTTGCGATGATGACAACAACACTCAGCGCAGATGCTGCTAAAGGTCAAAAGCTTTATAGTAAATATATGAAAGATGTTTGTGGTTTCAGTGGTGCTAAATTTGCTGCTAGTCATACACAAGATGAGTGGGAAGAGATCAACACTGCCGGTAAATTTGCCGATGAAGCAAAAGCAATCTGTCCTGCAATAAGTGACTCTTACAAAGATGCTTGGAGTGAATATCTTTATGATTTCGCTTATGAGTATGCATCTGATTCAGGAAATGTGCCAAGCTGCTAAGTAAGGCAATCACAAAATAAAGGAGAAAAAATGAAAAAAATAGTAATTGCAACAATATTCGCGGGAGTAACAATGCTTATGGCAGACGGTGCTACAACTTTTGCTACAAAATGTGCAAGTTGTCATGGAGCTGACGGTAAAACGGCTGCTCTTGGTAAATCTAAACCAATCGCAGGCATGGATGCTGCAACTGTAGAAAAATCAATCCATGGTTATAAAGACGGTTCACTTAACCAATACGGTTTAGGTACTTCAATGCAAGGTATGGTCGCAACACTTGATGATGCTACTATTGCTGAAGTTTCTGCGTACGTTGCCACTTTAAAATAATTCTTCTTATATCCAAAAGCCTTCTTTAAAGGAGGCTTGGATATATTCTCTCACAAATAGTTTCAATTTAATACTAGGATAATTGTTATGATTATCGATACACATGTCCATTTGGATGATGCACGATATATGGATGATATAGAGGATGTGCTTAAGCGTTCTATCGACCGTGATGTCAAAAAGTGGATTATTCCCGGAGCCGACCCGAGAACACTCAAAAGAGCTATAGCCTTAAGTGAAAAATACAATGACATCTATTTTAGTGTCGGCGTGCACCCCTATGATGCTCCCTACTATGATTCAAAATATCTTGAGCAATTTTTAGAGCATGAGAAATGTGTTGCCATAGGCGAGTGCGGACTTGATTACTATAGATTACCTGATGAACATGAAGCAATTGCTCCTTACAAGAGCCTGCAAAAAGAGGTTTTTTTTGATCAAATCAAACTAGCTGACAAGTATAGCCTCCCGATGATTGTCCATATCCGTGATGCCTCACTCGACTCTTTTGAGATGCTTGAACAGGCTAAGCCAAAAAAAGGTGGTGTTTTACACTGTTACAATGCCGATGAACAGCTTATCAAGCTCTCTAAGAGTGGATTTTATTTTGGCATAGGAGGTATTGTTACATTTAAAAATGCTAAAAAACTTATCCATACTCTTCCTAAAATCCCTCTTGAGGCCCTTTTACTTGAAACCGATGCTCCTTATCTTACCCCTGAGCCTTTTAGAGGCAAAAGAAATGAACCTGCATACACACATTATATTGCAGAAAAAATAGGTGACATTTTAGGCATTGATTATGAGCAATTATGTGCGATAACGACCAAGAATGCACTGAGACTTTTTGATCGCATAAAAGCGTAATCAAAGCCAAATCAAGCCATAATTAAATAGCTTTTTTCGGGAGTTTATTTTGGTTCGAATCTTCACACTATTTACTATCCTCTTTTCTATTTTTTTACTAACGGCTTGTTCTCAAAAAACATATACCTCTAAAGCGGGGCAAAAAGCCACTATGCGCACTTATAAAGTTTTAGGCAAAAGATATTATCCGACCTATGTTTCCGTCGGCGAAAAGATGAAGGGTGTGGCGAGTTGGTATGGACCAAATTTTCATGGTAAAAAAACCAGCAATGGTGAACAGTATGATATGCATGCAAACACAGCCGCACATAAAACGTGGCCGATGGATACCATGGTGAAAGTTAAAAATCTTCAAAACGGTGCGAGTACGATTGTGCGTATCAACGATCGTGGCCCTTTTGTTTCCGGAAGAATTATTGATTGTAGCTACGCTGCCGGCAAAAAGTTAGGACTTGATAGGAGCGGTATTGCTAAAGTTGAGATTGAAGTTGTCGGTTTTGCAGGCAAGATTGCGTCATCTCAGCTTAAAAATCAAAAGGTTAGATTGGGTAATTTTGGCGTCCAAGTAGGTGCCTTTAAGAGAAAAGCTGGAGCTTATATCTTCCAAGAGAAATATTCAAAACTCTCATCGCGCTATCAAGTGGTTGTCAAAGCTTTTGATGACTATGACGGTAAGCCGATATATAGAGTATGGGTCATGGGCTTTGGATCAGAAAACGAAGCAAGAGACTTCATAGATGATTACGATATTAGCGGTGCATTTTTGGTTCGAAATTAATTTATAAAGAGGTTGATACATGATTGAGGCAAAACGAAAAACAAAAGAGACCGATATAGAGGTAAAAGTAGAGATATATGGGAGCGGGAAAAGCACTATTGAGACAGGAGTAGGATTTTTAGATCATATGCTTGAGGCTTTAGCAAGACATGCACATATGGATTTGGAGGTTAAATGTAGCGGTGATACGCATATTGATGACCATCATAGTGTCGAAGATATCGCTATCGTCATAGCCGAGGCACTCAAGCAAGGGATTTACCCTGTGCAAAACATAGAACGATACGGCAATGCAACGGTCGTAATGGACGAAGCAAGCGTAAGTTGTGATATCGATCTCTCTAATAGAGGCTATATCGTTTATGATATGCCTATCGGAGGAAAAGTAGGTGACTTTGATGTTGAGCTTGCAGAGGAGTTTTTTAAATCGTTCGCTCTCAACCTCCCTCTTACTATGCATATGATTTACAATAGAGGCACAAACAAACACCATATCATAGAAGCCTCTTTTAAAGCTTTAGCTGTTGCACTACGCAGAGCATTGAGCCCGAATTTAAATGCAGGAATCCCAAGCACAAAGGGTGTCCTGTGAGTATAGAGCTTATTGTTCTTGATGTTGATGGCACCCTAACGGATGGCAGCATTACCTATAGCGAAAAGGGCGATGAGATCAAATCTTTTAGTGTCAAAGATGGTTTAGCGATTAGCTCATGGATAAAGCTTGGTAGGAAAGCCGCGATTATTACCGGAAGATACTCAAATGTAGCAAGAAAAAGAGCAAAAGAACTTGGTATTGAACAATTTTATGAGGGTGTTGATGATAAAGATGCTGCACTCTCGGAGCTGCTCAAAACATTTGGTTTGAGTTATGAGAATACTGCAATTATCGGAGATGATTTTAATGACATCTCTATGCTCGAAAAAGCCAAAATATCCTTTGCTCCAAATGATGCCGTAACTTATATCAAAGAGTTAGTTGATGTAAAATTGAATCAAAACGGAGGCAAAGGCGCTGTCAGAGAGATGATAGAGTACCTCTTGAAACATGAAAATATCGAAGAAGAATTTATACAATTATGGCGCTAAGAATTGAGTATATCATCGTTCTCTTTATCGTTTTGACGATTCTCTTTTCACTCTCGTTTAATACAAAAAAAGAGGAAGAAGTCATTGCAATTGCAGCAAAAAAAGATTTGCAATTTCAAGATACTATTTTTAGAGAGGTTGATAAAAATTCCACGATAAGTTCGGCTTTTGCCGTTCAGGGAATACGAATAAACAATACATTAAAATTAAAAAATATTAAATTCTCAAATAGCGATATAAAATATATCATAGGCAACACGGGTACCTACAGAGGAGATATTATCACTTTGAATGGTGATGTTAAGATGCTCGCTGCAAACGGATTCTATTGCGAGACACAAAGTGCAAGTTATGATAAAAATAAAAAGATACTTGATATTTTAAAGCCTTTCAGTGCTCATATGGATAAAAACAGACTCTTAGGGGATACGCTTCGTTATTTTCTTGATAAAAAAATGATATCGGTAGAAAATCCACAGGCAACGATCTTTACAGCTGAGCGATAAAAGAGTGCTCATAGATGCAAAATGATATAATATTATGAAATAAATTTTAGGAAACAAATTGGTAAAAAAAATCTCTTTTCTCTTTATGCTCTTCTCTCTCTTTATCTATGGAGAGAAAGTAGAGATAAAATCACAAACCATGGAAGCAAATGATCTTACAAAAGAGGTTCATTTTAGCGGCAGTGTAAAGATAAAAGAGGGGATTAGCTGGCTTCATTCAAAAGAGGCAATTGTCTATCTGGATAAAAATAATAAAGCAAAAGAGTATAGAGCTATGGGGAGTGTAGATTTTTATATCAAAAGAGATGGTAATGAGTACAAAGGAAAGGCGGGTGAGGTGAGATATTTCCCAAACACCAATGTCTATCACCTCAAGATTGATGCAGAGGTTGAAGATCTTATCAACAAAAGAGTTCTAACGGGCAATGAGATGATTCTCGATATGAATAAAAAGCAAGCTAGAGTGGATGGCAAGAAAAACCAACCTATAGAGTTTATATTTGAAACTAAGGATAAGTAAGTGCAAAGACCGATTATAAAATCAGCCGTTTTTGTCAAATCTGCACAAAGCAAAAAAGATTCACTCAATGAAGATAAAAGCGAGATTGTTTTTTTGGGGAGATCAAATGTAGGGAAAAGCTCTACTATTAATGCCTATACAAACAAAAAGAGTTTAGCAAAGAGTTCATCAACGCCGGGAAAAACGAGACTTATTAACTTCTTTGATATAGATTATGGGGATGAAAATAATATATATCCGCTGCGTCTCGTTGATTTGCCCGGATTTGGCTATGCAAAAGTTTCAAAAACCATAAAAGAAGAGTGGCAGAAAAATCTTGTTGATTTTATCACCAATAGAGTCTCTATAAGAATTTTTATTCATTTGCGAGATGCAAGACACCCAAATATGGATATTGACAAAGAAGTTGAGGCATTTATCAAGAGTATCATAAGACCCGATCAAAGATATATCACGCTCTTTACAAAGATTGATAAACTCAATCAAAAAGAAAGATATGCTTTGCAAAAAGATTTTCCGGGCACAATCACATTTACAAATCTCAAGCCGCATACGCTTGAGCCACTTCACAAAGAAGTGCTTAAAACAATTTTTGGAGTAGCATCGTGATTGAGCTTAAAAAAGCGACCCTGAATGATATCAAAGCGATGCAAGAACTTGTTGCCGAGGATGTAAATGCAGGCATTATACTTGCGCGTAGTGATGATGAAATTGCAACAAATATTAGATCATATATTTTAGCAAAAGAGGGCGATAAGCTTGTCGGTTACACGGCTTTGCATATCCATTCGCGAGATATTGCCGAAGTTAGAAGCCTTATCGTTCATAATGATTTTAGAAAACAAAATATCGGGCGCGCTATGGTTGAATATGCTATCAATGAAGCTAAAAAACTTGGTATTCAAAGAGAGGTGCTTGCACTGACTTATATAGCCGATTTTTTCAAAAAATTAGGTTTTATTGAGATTGAAAAAGATGAAATTCCCGAACATAAGATTTGGGCCGATTGTATAAAATGTATTCATTTCCCGGTGTGCAACGAAGTAGCACTTGTATATAGATTCTAAGGTTTCTTATGATGGCAGAAAAGCGACGATTTAAAACACCATTAATGTTTGTTTTGGTACTCCTTTTTGTTGTTTTTTATCCTATGCTTATATCGATTCATGTATTCTTTCCGCTTCTCATAGGATATGCAGGCTATATACTTGTCCAAGGTATTTCTAAAAATGACTATCTCTATATCTTTTTCGCATCTTTTTATCTTTTAAATCTGGATTTTAATCTCTCGCTACCTATTACATTGAGCATTATTGCTTCGCTTTTGGTTTATATATTTATCTACACCAGCAAAGAGATATTTTTAGATTGTAAATTATGTCAAATTATTTTCAATATAGTCACTATTGATTTTGTCTATATTTTGCTTATCAACATCTATGACTTTATCTTTGAGACTAAAAGTATCGATATGGATCTTCTGCTTCTCTATTCGTTGCTTATTGATATCATCGTGGCGGTAGTAGCATGAAGTACAAGATTGTTATAGCTGTATTTACAATTTTTTGGGTCATCTTGCTGGGTCGTATATACCAAGTAAGCATAAAATCAAACTATTATTATGAAAATCTTGCAAAGAAAAATAGCCACAAAGTGATACCGATTCCCCCGCTTAGAGGAGAGATATACGATAGAAACGGTGAGTTGCTGGCCATCAATCAGATTGGTTTTTCAATCTCTCTAAAACCGCATCTTAAAAATGATGATAGTGATTTGCTTATAGCCATAAAAGAACTCAAAAATAGTTTTAATGACCTCAATGAGACCATTATGCTCAATGTTTACAAAAAAAATAACTCTTATTATAATCATGATTATATAAAGGTGGTTGACTTCATTCCTTACAATGACATGATAGGGGCATATACAAAATTAAGTTTAAATCAAATTATTGATATTGAAACCGAATCAAAGAGATACTATCCTTACGGTAAATATACTTCTCATATCGTTGGGTACACAGGAAGATCCAATAAAGAAGATAATGATAAAGATGCCATAGTGGCTGAAGTCGGTAAAGTAGGGAAGTCCGGTATTGAGAAATATTATAATGGTTTTTTACAAGGAGAGCTCGGATTTGATACGATTAAAGTGAATGCAATTAATCAAGAGATTGAGAAAATTGAGCATAAAGACCCCTTGGAAAATAGAGACTTAAAACTCAACATTGACTCTAGGTTACAAAAAATGATTTATGAGCGATTTGGAGATGATGCCGGTGCGGCCGTAGTTATGAAAACGAACGGCGAAGTTCTTGCCGCTATCAGTGCACCTAGTTTTGATTCCAATGATTTTGTCGGCGGGATATCTCATAAAGATTGGCAAAAGCTTCTTAATAATGTCGACAATCCATTTACCAATAAATTTTTAAATGGACTCTATCCGCCCGGTTCAACCATCAAAATGGGTATGGCACTTGCTTTTGAAAAATCAAATCCGGGCATCTTAGATAAAAATGAATTCTGCAAAGGATATATAGAAGTAGGTGCCAATAAACATAAATTTAGATGCTGGAAAACATCAGGACATGGTAATGTTGACCTCAGAAAAGCGATAAGAGAGAGTTGTGATGTCTATTTTTATAATAAAAGTATCATAGTCGGCATCGATAATATGAGTAGATATCTTAGAGAGTTTGGGTTTGGCGTAGAGAGCGGGGTAGATCTTCCTCATGAAAGTAGTGGTATTATGCCGGATAAAGAGTGGAAGATGAAACGGTATAAAAAATCGTGGTTTTTTGGAGAGACGATCAACTCATCTATCGGGCAAGGATACTCGCTTGCTACACCTTTGCAAGTAGCTCGATATACTGCTATGCTAGCAACTGCAAAACTCCCGACACCACAGATCGCAAAAAATAATATCATCAAACCAAAAGCAGTTGATATATCAAAAAGACATCTTAGTATTATCCAAAAGGGAATGTATGATGTCTGTAATTCACCCGGAGGAACGGCACTTAGATATATGAGTAATCTTCCTATCAAAGTTGCCGGTAAGACGGGAACATCACAGGTAGTTTCATTACCGAAAGATATCAGAAATAAAATCAGAGAAGAGGATATGGAGTACTATCATCGATCACACGCATGGCTCACTACTTATGGTCCGTTTGAAAATCCAAAAATCATCGTTACCGTTTTGGTAGAGCACGGCGGACACGGCGGAACCAGTGCCGGACCAATCGCTGCGGATATATATAGATGGCTCTACAAAGAAGGGTATCTCACAGAGTAAAACTATTAAAGCGAAGCTTTTGGTCCACTTATATATGCAACCACCTGCGATACCATACTCTGTTGTAATTTTTCAAAAAATTGCTCAACTCTATCTTTTTGTCTCCAGAGCGGATTTTTAACACCGCTTAATTTCATAAGTCTATTTTTCGCATCCTCTCGTGTACCTACAGCATCGATAAGTCCAACCTCTTTTGCCTTGGCTGCCGTGAAGATATGCGCATCGGCATACACTGAAGCATTGTCTACATCAAGTTTTCTTGCCTTTGCAACATCGTTAACAAACATATCGTAAGTCTCTTTTGTGATGCTCTCAAGCTCAACTTTCTCAAAATCTTTCCACTCCCGCATCGGTGTACCAATCTCTTTATATTTTCCCTCTTTAACTATCTGCGGTTTCACACCAATAGTCTTTAGAAGCTCCTCGGCATTGACTCCTTGCATGATTACCCCGATTGAACCGACAAGAGAGCCGGGATTGGCGATAATCTCATTGCCGTAGATAGCACTATAGTATCCTCCACTTGCCATGGTACCGGAAGCATAAACAACCACAGGCTTTTTCTCACTAAGTGATTTGATAGCATACGATATCTCAACAGATGGAGCCACAGCACCACCCGGAGAGTCTATATTAAGCAAAACCCCCTTGATTGCACTATCATTTTTTGCACTATAGATCTCCTCGACTACTCTTGTCGCATCCATGATGGTGCCTTTTAGCTCTATCTCTTGAAGATTAGCCGCTCCTATATTGTCACTTTTTGGAAGCAAAAGCAAAAAAACAATAAGCAAAAAAACCATGCCCCAAAATCTCTCGGATATCCATTTGATAGCGCTACTTAAAAAACTAAACACACTGCTCTCCTTGTATATAAACTTTATCGACATTGTAAGTATGTAAGATGGTCCAAAGTGCTATATCATCTAAGTTTTTTGGCTCATCTCTCAAGCGTACTATAGAAAAATCAGCACTCAACTCTTTTGCAATGATACCACAATCTAAACCCAATGCCCGAGCCGGATTTGATGTAACTGATTTCAGAAGGGAAGCGGCTAACTTATGCAAATCAAGATGAGCATGCAACATAAGAGCAGCTCGCATCTCATCAAATATATTTAACGACCAATTAGAACTCTTGCCATCCGTTGCCAAAGAATAAGGTATCCCCTCTAGTGCTTCTATCTTCAATCTATCTTGTCCTAAGAGCCTATTTGATCTTGGGCAATGCGCTATGGAGTGGCTAGAGCGTTGTAGTTTTTTTATCTCATCTTCATATATCTGCGTTGCATGGACAAAAAGCGTAGGATACGCATCAAATGCCTCAAGAAAACTCTCAATATCGGTAACAGACTCTTTAACGCCAAAAAGTTTTTCAAAGAATAGCCTAAATCCACCGCTATTTTCTTTGAGCCACTCTCTCTCTTCGCGACTCTCAAGCAGATGTGAGGTGAGGGGCGTCTTATATAACTTAGCTAGATCTATAGCCATTCGTAGTAACTTTGGATGCACGGAATAGGGGGAGTGTATCGCTACTGAGGCTTTAAATTTATGGGAATTATAACGATGAGAAGCCAAAAATCTTTTTTCAAAGGAGGCATAAAAATCATCGATTAATGCTTCATTGCTTCCTATCACTTCATTAAAATAGACCACTCTTTGTTTGGCATTTGCGCAGACTTCTAAATCACTGCCGAAACTACTGATTGCACCTATGGAAGTTATACCGCTTGCTAACATTGCCTCAAGAGCCATTTGCATAGATTTTTTGTCACTTTTTTTGGCTATCTCTTCTCTGTTTGCCATCACAGATTCAAGCCAAGGTATGAAATCTCCATAGGCGAGGGTTGTCTCATTTGATGAAAATTCCAAATGAATATGGGCGTTGATAAAGCCGGGGTAGAGTACACTATTTGCTTCTAAGTATACTATAGGTATATCACGATAGATATCGGGGACCTCTTTTGCAGGGCAGACATCATGGATAATCTCATCAAAAATGATTGCCATATCTCTCTTATAGACCCCATCAATATAGACAAACGGGGCAATAATAATATTCAAAAGGTCTCCTTAATATTAATCTCAAATTGGTATAATAATACAACAATATTACTGATATAGAAAGGTCAAAGATGAAAATAGTCGTAATCCAAGGTCCAAATCTAAATATGCTTGGGGTGAGAGAGCAACACATTTATGGTCATATGAAACTTGATGACATTCATGCACAAATGGCAGCAACAGCAAAACAAAACAATGTTGAGATCGATTTTTTTCAAAGTAATCTAGAAGGTGAGCTTGTTGATAGAATTCAAGAGTGCCTCGGTGTTGCTGACGGTATCATCATCAACTCTGCTGCTTACACGCACACATCGATAGCAATCAGGGATGCAATCAGTGCCGTTAAGATACCTACCATTGAAGTACACCTCACAAATATTCACCAAAGAGAAGAGTTTAGACATAAATCACTCATTGCTCCTGTAGTTTCAGGTCAAATTATCGGCATGGGGCCTTTTGGATATCATCTCGCACTTATGGCTATGGTGCAGATACTAAAAGAGATTGAAGCGATAAAAGATACACAAAAAAAAGCGCTCAAAGAGGCAAAAAAATAATAGCTACTGATGAATTATATTTTTAAAGACGAGAGCGCGCTTTATTATGAGTGCGGATACAGCTCAGATAACGCGATTCTCATCAAAGCCGGAAGTGAAATTTTTTTTATCACCGATGGCAGATATGCACTCGAAGCAAAAACGAGCATAAAAAATGCACAAATTATCATCTCAAATGACATCCTAAAAGGGGCATCTGAACTACTCAAAAATAGTCATCTTAAAAAAATATACTTTGACCCCCAAGAGTGGAGCTTACATGCTTATCAAATCCTCTCTCGAAATTCAGATACTACATTTTTACCCGATAAAAACCTTTCACAGAAAAGACGAATTATAAAGAGCAAGGAAGAGCAGGCTCTTCTTGCAAAGGCAGTCTCTTTGGGTTCAAAAGCTTTTGATAGATTTGCTAAAAAGTTAGAAAAAAATATCGGTAAGGATGAGCACTTTCTTACCGATATTGCCAAAAGAGTATTAAGCAAGAAGGGAAAATATGCTCTCAGTTTTGATCCTATAGTTGCACTCAATGCCAATGCAGCAAACCCGCATGCAAAACCATCAAAAGAGAGATTGAAAAAAAATGATCTACTACTCTTTGATGCCGGTTTAAAATATAAAAGATATTGCTCGGATAGAACAAGGGTGGCCTATATCGATGATGCCATAGATTTTGATTTAAAGCAAAAGATCAAAGATAAGAAGATACAAAAAGTCTATGATATCGTCAGAAAAGCGCACGATAGAGCCATAGAAAAAGCCAGATGCGGCATGAAGGCAAGCCAGATAGATGCGCTCGCGAGAGATGTGATAGAAAAGAGCGGATATGGAAAATATTTTGTCCACTCAACAGGGCATGGAGTCGGGCTTGATATCCATGAGATGCCTTTTATCTCGAGTAAATCAGATATCATCATAGAAGATGGTATGGTTTTTACTATTGAGCCGGGCATCTATCTAGAAAATGAGTTTGGAATCCGCATAGAAGATATGGTTGTGATGAAAAACTCCAAAGCAGTGATACTCTAATGGTATTAAAAAAAAAGATTGGAAAGAGTAATTTTACTAAGATTATAAAACCGTTCTTTCCGTTGAAAACTTCACCTATAAAGAAAAAAGGGGGCTTGGCGACACTCTCAATCGGCGGTAATATAGGCGATGTTCTTAGACGCTTTGATAAACTCATTATTATGCTGCAAAAAAGCCCTTTGGTCTCAGTTGTGCAAACATCGCCAATTTTAAAAAATCCCCCATTCGGATACCTCGATCAACCCTATTTTTATAATGCTATTATTACTATCTACTCTGAGCTTGAACCCAAAAAATTGATGCGATATCTTCTTGCAATAGAAAAGAGACTAGGACGCAAAAGAACATTTCAAAATGCCCCTAGAAAGATTGATATAGATATGTTAGGATATAATAATAGAATTATTAACACTCCTTTGTTAACTATTCCTTATGAAAAGGCGATGGATAGAGAGAGTGTTGTTATACCAATTTATTGGATGGAGAGAGGCACACTATGATAGATGAAATTTTTATTGGCAAAGATGCCCAAGATGCCTATGATCAAATACATAAAAAGTATGGGCAAAACTTTAAACTTGTTAACGCTAAGCAGGTTAGATACAAAAACGGAGAGATGCGTTTTGAGATCACAGTAAGCGTTGAGGAAAAAATAGAGGGGAGATATTTTTCTCATGATACCCATGAGATTTTTATCGATGAGGGGAGTAATGAGGATACACAAGATGTCCATGAAATTATTATCGAAGAGTCGAGCTATCAAAATAGCGAAGAGACGCAAGACGATTTTATGACAATATTCAATAATGAAAACGAAGATGATATCCCAAGCTCGCAAAGTGAATTTATCCAAAATGACCAAGAGGATGAAAATAGATTACTCAAAGAGGAGATAACAAAACTCAAGCAGGAGATGGAATTCTTTAAAAAAGAGATTATCCCGGCAGGAGAAAAGAACAGTAGCATTATTGATGAAGTCGTAGACCTTTTTGTGAAAAACAGTATATCAAAAGCGTGGCTTCAAGAGACGATAGAGCTTATTGCGGACGAAGAGATAAAAAAGGATTTTGGAAACCTTAAAGAGTATATCCTCGAAGAGATAGACTCTCACATTATATGCAAAGAAGAGTCCATTGAAATTCCTAAGATTATCCTTTTTGCCGGACCGACAGGCGTGGGCAAGACAACCACTTTAGCAAAAATCGCAGCAAGGTTTGGTTATATGTTTACCAAATCTTATAGTGTCGCTATGATTAATCTCGATCACTATAGAGTAGGTGCCGGTACGCAAATGGAAAAATATGCTGAAATGATGGGGCTTAGTTATAGAAATGTTTACAACACGCAAGAGTTTGCTGAGGAGATCGAATCCTTAAAGGGTATCGATGTTATACTTGTTGATACGGCAGGTATCTCACCGTTTGATCTCCAAAGACTCTCGCAAACGGTATCATTTATCACTCAAGATAAAGAAACCAAGATAGCAACAACACTCGTTTTGCCCGCTACTTTTAAATTGCAAGATTTACAAAATATGTATAACCATTTCTCTTTTTTAGACCTCGAGAGTCTGGTATTGACAAAATTTGACGAGACTTATCATGTCGGCGCTTTGGTTGATTTTTTGATTACTTGTCCAACGCCGGTGAGCTACATTGCAAGCGGTCAGGAAGTTCCTGATGACCTCGATGTTGCAACAAGCGAATACATCATAGAGAAATTTAAAGAGAGTTTATGAGTAAAAAGGTTTTACTTGGCATGAGTGGAGGTATTGATTCCACCATGAGTGCACTTATACTCAAAGATTTGGGTTATGAGGTTGAGGGTGTCTATATGAAGTTGCACAATAATGATGTCTATCATGAAAAAAATTATAACAGCGTCAAGAAAGTAGGGGAACTTTTAGGGATAAAAACACACTTTTGTGATCTTAGCAGTGATTTTAAAGAGAAAGTTTATGACTATTTTGTCAAAAGTTACGAAGAGGGATTAACACCAAATCCTTGTGTGATATGCAATAGAGAGATAAAATTTGATAAACTCTTTGAGATAGCCGATGCGCTTGGCGCTGATTATTTGGCAACCGGACACTATGTCCGTTTGATAGATGGGGCAATCTATGAGGGGAGTGATAAAAGCAAAGATCAGAGCTATTTTTTAGCCAAGGTACGCAAAGATAAACTTGAGAGAATTCTCTTTCCTCTGGGTGAAAAATTTAAAGATGCTATCAAAGAGAGTGCTAAGGAGATAGTGCTTCTTAAAGATATTGCCGAGCAAAAAGAGAGCCTTGAGATATGTTTTGTCGAAGAGAACTACACCGATATCCTCAAAGAGCATATGGATATCGATAAGGCAGGGGGTGTGATCAATACGAAAGGTGATGTCATCGGCGATCATAGTGGCTATATGCACTACACTATAGGAAAAAGAAGAGGATTCAATGTTCATGGCGCACATGACCCTCATTATGTTTTAGACATCAATGCTAAGGATAATATCATAACGGTTGGCACCTATGATGAACTTGAAGTTGATACTGTTACGGTAAAAGAGCTCAATTGGCTTATCGATCCACCCAAGGATGCCTTTGTCTGTAAAATCAAAGTAAGATACCAGAGTAAACCCGTAGAATGTGAACTTAAGATAGAAGAAGAGGGTATCATCGCACATCTCAAGGAGAGTGTATTTGGTGTAGCCAAGGGGCAAATAGCTGCTTTTTATGATGGAGAGAGACTTCTTGGCGGCGGCGTTATCTCCTGATCAGGACTCTTTATTGATCCGTCTTCTTATCACATCTTTTTCATTTTTCTCTCTTTTGACCGAATCTCTCCAAAGCCAATTTGACAAAAAATAGAGTAAAACGGCAAAGAAGATAGAAAGCGTGAATGCGCCTACATACATGGAAATAAATATATCATCCCAGTGTGTTGTAAACCAGTGCATCGATATCTCAACACTCTCTTCTCCCTCATTCCCCAAAATGAAATTGCCCAAAAGATATTCTACATAATACATAGCAGGCATAGTAGCCGGATTACTGATCCAAACCATAAGCAATGCGACCGGAACGTTAAAGATAAAAAACGGGGTGACGCCAAGAACGGCAAGCATCTGAAATGGCATTGGTATAAAAAGCCAAAAACCACCAACGGCCAATGCTCGCGAAACTGATTTTCGATTGACAGAGAGATATTCTCGTGGAATTTTATATTTATCGAGAAAATCATTAAATCTATTTTTAATTGACTTATTTTTAAATAGTCTTCTTATCATCATCTCTCATTTGGTTTTTTGTTTATAAGTTTAATCATTTCCATTTTAAAACCTCCTTTTATTATCTTTTTAGTACAATGGCATATAAATAAAGACAAGAGGGGCAATTTACATGGGTGGCTATATGATCTTTTCGGGAACTGCAAACCCAGAGTTATCAAATGAGATAGTAAAATACCTTGATGTGCCTCTTTGCAAGGCAACAATCAATAGATTTTCAGATGGTGAGATTAATGTTCAAATAGCCGAAAGCGTAAGGGGAAAAGATGTCTTTATCATCCAACCAACTTGTGCCCCGGCAAATGATAATCTTATGGAGCTTCTTGTGATGACCGATGCGCTTAAACGCTCTTCGGCAAAATCGATTACAGCCATAACACCGTACTATGGCTATGCAAGACAAGATAGAAAAGCAGCCCCTAGAGTGCCTATATCTGCTAAGCTTGTTGCAAATCTTTTTGAGACAGCTGGGATCACAAGAATGGTCACGGTCGATCTTCATGCTTCACAAATCCAAGGTTTTTTTGATATTCCTGTTGATAACCTCTATGGCGCGATTCTTTTTGTTGATTATATAAAATCTAAAAAATTCAAAAATCCTGTCATCGCATCGCCGGATATCGGTGGTGTTGCAAGAGCAAGATATTTTGCCTCGAGACTCGGTCTTGATATGATCATTGTGGATAAAAGAAGAGAGCGGGCAAATGTTGCGGAGGTGATGAATATCATCGGTGATGTTGATGGCAAAGATGTGATACTGATCGACGATATGATCGATACAGCCGGTACGATGGTCAAAGCTGCTGAAGCACTCAAAGCCAAAGGAGCCGTTAGTGTTATGGCGTGTTGTACACACCCGGTACTCTCCGGACCAGCATATGAACGCATAGAAAATGGCGCACTTGATGAGCTTATTGTAACAAATACTATTCCTATGAAACAGTCTTGTAAAAAGATAAAAATGCTCTCGACTGCTCCGCTTTTAGGAGAGGTTATACGCAGAGTACACAGTAATGAAAGCGTAAATTCTCTTTTTGATATCAGATAATATTAATAATTTTAAGGGTGCATATATATGCCAAAAATTCCACAATCACAGATAAGAAATTTCTCTATCATAGCACATATTGATCATGGCAAATCAACGCTTGCAGATCGTATCATCCAAGAGTGTGGCGCAGTTGCAGAGAGAAAAATGTCGGCACAAGTTATGGATACGATGGATATCGAAAAAGAGCGGGGCATTACTATCAAAGCACAAAGCGTGCGACTTGATTATGTTAAAGACGGCAAGCACTATATCCTTAATCTCATAGACACCCCGGGCCATGTCGATTTCTCTTATGAGGTAAGTCGCTCGCTCAAATCAAGTGAGGGTGCACTCCTTATCGTTGATGCAGCGCAAGGTGTTGAGGCACAGACTATCGCCAATGTCTATATAGCTATGGAAAATAATTTGGAGCTTCTTCCTGTTGTCAATAAGATCGATTTGCCTGCTGCCGATCCCATTAGAGTGCTCAGTGAACTCGAAGAGGCGATTGGACTCGATACAACCGAGCACAATCTCATCTCAGCAAAAACAGGGCAGGGCGTAAAAGAGCTTATCGATACGATTATCGAAAAGATTCCGGCACCAAGTGGCAAAGAAGATGCACCTGCAAAAGCACTTATCTATGATAGTTGGTTTGATAACTATCTAGGAGCACTCGCGCTCGTACGAGTCTTTGAAGGCAGTATCAAAAAAGGGCAGACGGTCAAAGTTATGGGCGCGAAAAAAGAGCATCAGATACTTGATCTTATGTATCCAAATCCTATCGCACCGATTAAAACAAAAGAGATTCATACCGGTGAGGTTGGCATCGTCGTTATGGGATTAAAAAATCTCGAATCCATACAAGTCGGCGACACTATCACGGATGCAAAACATCCGACCGAAAAGCCTATCGGCGGTTTTGCACCGGCAAAACCGTTTGTTTTTGCCGGCATCTACCCCATAGAGACCGATAAATTTGAAGATCTTAGAGATGCACTCAATAAACTCAAACTCAATGATAGCTCACTCAGTTTTGAGCCTGAAAGCTCCATGGCACTTGGAAGCGGCTTTAGGACGGGATTTTTAGGTATGCTTCATATGGAGGTGGTCATTGAGCGTTTGGAGAGAGAGTTCGATCTCGATCTCATAGCAACCGCACCGACGGTTGTATATGAGATATTGCAAACTGACGGCAAAAGGATAGAGATACAAAACCCTAGTGAACTGCCCGAACCGCAAAAGATTGAGAAGATATTTGAGCCCTATGTCAAAGCGACTTTTTTAACACCGAGCGAATATATAGGCTCACTCATCAAGCTACTCAATGAAAGAAGGGGCGTGCAGATAAAAATGGATTATCTCAATGAGAGCAGGGTGTTGCTCGAATATGATATCCCCATGAATGAGATCGTTATGGACTTTTACGACAAGCTTAAAAGTACCACCAAGGGATACGCAAGTTTTGATTATGAGCCGATTGGTTTTAGAGAGGGAGATCTGGTTCGCCTCGATATCCGAGTTGCCGGAGAGGTAGTTGATTCACTCTCTATCATCGTCCCGCAAGAAAAGGCACGCAATAGGGGGCTTGCATTTGTCGAAAAACTCAAAGAACTTATCCCAAGACAACTCTTTGAAGTGGCTATCCAAGCGAGTATCGGTAACAATATCATCGCAAGAACCAATGTCAAATCGATGGGCAAGAATGTAACGGCAAAATGTTACGGTGGAGATATCACGCGAAAAAGAAAACTGCTTGAAAAACAAAAAGCAGGGAAAAAGCGGATGAAAGCGATCGGCAAAGTCGAGGTGCCTCAAGAAGCCTTTATGGCGATACTCAAAATCGACTCATGATAGAAAATCTCTCGCTCCATTTTCATCTTTTTGCCGCCATTGCATGGATAGGGGGCTCTATCTTTATGGCGATGATCGGTCTTTTTCTCAAAGATAAAGATGTGCAAAATATCATCTACCCGAAAATCGGCCCGATATTTGGATACTATCAGCTCGTCTCACTTATGATTCTCATAGCTAGCGGAGTGATCTTGGCGCAAGGCTTTTCTCTATTTGATCCTCTTTTTCACGGCAGCAATATGAAAATAATCAGCATCTTACAAAAAAAGTTAATATTGGTTATCATTGTCGTTGTATTGACGATTGTTCATTTCGTGATAGCGATACAGACAAACGGGAAAGAACGCACAAAAATCCAATATATGATCTCAAGAGCCTCTTCACTACTTATCTTGCTACTCAATCTTTGGATACTCCATTATGCTATCGTCATAAGAGAAATGCTTTAAAATATTGGGAGAGAACATGGAAGAAACATTTGAAAGCATCGATAGGGATACAAACGAGAAACTCTTTTATTATCTCGCTTTCGTGTTTGTTGCTATACAGGTTATATCGTCCTTCTATCTACTGATATTTGAAATGTTTATTTTATTTTTAAGAACAATCACTTTTTCGCTCGATGATATCAGTGCAGGGGAAAATGTATTTTTAAATATCAATCCGCTTTTCATTCTTATTGGCATCGGTGGCGGAACGGTAGCGAGCTTTATCTTTGGTTTTTTTGATAAACTTAGACTTGCCGGCATTATCATTATGATCTTACTTGCAGGATCTTGCAATGTGTTTGTCTTTTTTGTTATCCAAGTAGATAACGGTAAAGAGCTTGCCATCCTTTCGACTGTTTTGAGTATGGTGGTGTTGATATTTATCGTGCTCTATTTTAGAGAAAGAAAGAGAAAGCTTGCTGTGGAGCAAAATAATCTTTGATATTTCTCATCGCTAGGTGAGGGCAGCAGTAAGTCAACTCTTTTTATAGTGGGCTCTAAACCCCCACCCAAATACGTAGGGTGGAGGAGCACCTAAAAATCAATATAAACAAAGTGCTATAAATCCATATATTCCAAATACTCCTATGATTATAAAATGTAAAATCGGTACTTTTCTTTTAAAAGTTAAGCCAAAATAGAGTAATACAAATAATGCATTTACCAAAAGTACTAAAAAACTAAAATCACCCAGAGTATACTCATACCTATATCCATCTTTTCTCTTCAATGTAAAGGGTAAAAAATATTTTTTTATATTTGTTATCCATTGATTGTTATTTTCAATCGGGAAAGAAAAATTCCTCAATATTTGATAGCTATTATCTAGCTTATATGCTTCAACTTTATCGTCCATATTTATAATAACCGTCTTGCTGAGTGGCGTTATAAAAAGAGAATAAACCATGCTTTCCGGCTTATACATGCTACTTGGAAGAGGTATAAGTTTATAGTTATCATAACTAATGAGCTTTACTCCTGAATCGTCTATAAGTGCGCCGTAAAACTCTTTTCGTTGATTTTCGTTGATTATAATCTTTTTTATAGCAGCATTTTTAATTTTTGTATTTTTTACTAAAGGTTTGCCATTTATCATTTTCAAATGAAAGATTGCATTTTTCTTGTCTTGTAAAAATGCGCCCTCATCAAAAACTTTTCTTGTTGTTGAGTTTGAATAATAGCACTTTAAGGGAAAAATAAAACCTGATTGCTTGAGTGCATCAGTATAGGTTTGTGATAATTTATCATCTACTTTTAATGTTTCGAGATTTACAAACTCGATCCTATCTTTTTTTCCTCTAATACCATAATTATTAAATTGTAATTTTAGAAATTTTGGTTTAGATTCCAAAAGTGTAAAAAGCGGTATTGATTTTTGATTATAAAAACTAGGCTTTATTGCTAATATCTGGGAGTTTGCTCTTATTTTATCTACATTTGCCCAATCTGTATATTGCTTAGGAAAAATTCCTTTTGCAAGCAGATAGCTATAAAATTTGAAAGGGAGATTTTGCATAAAACTCTCAGTGCTCAATTCATCACCACTTTCGGTCAAAAAATAAGATTTCTTTGCCTCTCTATCATAACCTTGTATCAAAAACTGATTTAAATTTTCAGAAAAATATACTTTAGGATTTTTTTTAGCCTCGCCAAGAGTCGTATCGATAATTCTTGGTAAAAATAGAGCAAGAAACAAGATGAACACCCCAAGATACACAATCTTTAATATCTTCATTTTATATATCCTCGCTTATAATTATCAAATGCTATAAAGGCTGCCGAGAGTGCATAAAGTGCCACAATACCCACATAATAAAAACCGAGGCCATTTGCATAAAAACTATCAAGAGCATATATATCAGGGTTTATCTCATAATAAAGATAAATAGATCCGAGCATAACAATAAAATTGACAATCGCTCTTTTCTTTACCGGTTCGATGATAAATCCACAACAAAATATGTAAAGCAGAAAACCAAAAATATAATTAAGAGACAATGAATAGTTTAAAACATACATAATCTCTTTTGCATATACGGCACCAAGAATAATATTTAGAATCATTATTTCGACAAAATAAACAAAAAAAACAGATAATAATCCGCACATGATGATAAAACCTATATTTCTAACGCTGCTATGAGGAAAATGGAGTGACAGTCTTAGTCTTCCGTTTATTCTTTCATGAAAAAAAACAAAAACAGCAATGACAAAAGCAAATATAAGATTCATATCATCTAGATGAAAAAAGGTGAATTTCTTTTTAAAAAGAAAAGAAAGATTTACACTCAAAGCTCCGAAATTTTGAACCATATCTTTGAGACTAAATGCCAAATAAGCCAAGAAGGATGTTGTAAGCACTACAAGAAGCAGATAAACATCTTTAAATTTATAAAACTCTTTTTTAAACATCAATATCTCCCTGTATAACCCAAAAATGCATCTTCAAGGTTTAACTTTAACTCTTTTGCATTTATCGGTTTCTTTTTAAAAAATCCAAAAATTTGCATTTCATCTCCGAGATTAAAAATACTTTCAATGCCATCGATGTTTTCCAAATTTGTATTTCCGGGCAGTGAAAACCCTCGAAATGTATCTCTAAATTTTTTATATCCTATATTGAGCGGCTCTTTACCTTTCCTCATTATGATAATCTCATCCAAGAGCTCATCAAGATCATTAACTATATGCGTTGTCATCAAAACGCTTTTATCTTTATTTTCTATAAATTTCTTTAGATAATCGATAAAAAGCCGCCTATATCCGGTATCCAATCCTAGTGAATAATCATCAAGAATTAAAAGATCCGGATCGCTTGCAAAGATAAGCCCAAGAACAACTTGTGATCTTTGACCGCAAGAAAGTGTTGATATCTTTTGATTTTCACTAATGCCGAGTTTTTTAAAAAGATCAAAAAAGAGCTCTTTTTTAAATCTTGTTGCATACTCTTTTTCATAAAGCTTATAGAGGTCTTTGATTTTTAGATAATCATACGTCACATACCCCTCATACAAAAGACCTATGCGCGATTTTGTATTTGCACTTAGATTATTGCTATTTTCCCCAAATATTAAACACTCTCCGCTTGTCGGCTCAAGATTGCCCATGAGTATATTTATGGTTGTTGATTTACCAACACCGTTTTTCCCAAGCAAACCCACAACTTTCCCGCGTGGAACATTAAAATTTAACTTTTCGTAGATTTTATTTTTTCCAAAACTATGAGAGAGATTTCTGCACTCTATTACATTCATTATTATCCTTAAGTACTAATTGTTATTTAAATTAAAAACTATCGGTGCAATGACGGTCACGCCTACCGATTTGGGTGGAAAATATCTTTTAGAAGACTTCACTATCTTGATCGCATGTCTATCGAGAATAAGAGAATCACTACTTTTAACAATCTTTATAAAATCAAAGCGAGATAGATCTTTTAATCTAAATTGAACAATTACCTTTCCTTCTATCTCCCTTTCCCTAGCATTCTTGGGATATGTTGTATTTTTCTTGAGAGCTGCATAAATAAGTCCTATCAGATTTGTCCCGCTTTTTGCATTCTTATCATTATTTTCACCGCTTGATCGATTACCGCCTGTATTGCTAAAATCATTGTGAGCATCTATATTTGAAGCAAACCCATTATTATTTTGAGAAGTTTTTTTTGTTTCTATTTTTTTTATTGCAATCTTTTTCTTTTTAATTTCTTTTTTCTCTATTTTATTTTTACTTTTTTCTATAGAGTGTTTTTTTGTAACATCATCAACGAGCTGTTGCTCATCTTCTTCAACAAAACTCAGTTCATTTTGACAAATAGCAGATGACTTGCTTTTCGTTGATGCTGCCTCTTCTTGTGTATTCTGATCTGAAATTTGTAAAAAAGAGATATCAAGTGATGTATCTGTTTGGAGATTTTTTGCAATACTAAGATTGTCTTTAAAATCATAAATTATATACCCTCCGATAGCTAAATGTAGCACCAATGATGCAATAAATGAAGCTAAAAAATTTGAGCTCTCTTTTACGGTTATATTTTTTACCATTGATATCCTGCTGTAACCCAAAATTGTCTTCCCGTCTCATAATGGATATCGCTACCATTATCAAAAGCAACAACCTTTTTATTGAGTACATTAAAAACATCCACATTCACAAAAAGCTGTTTATTTTTTTGCACTTTCCAGCCAAAACCAAGCCGTGAATCCCAAGTCATTCTTCTTTTTGATTTTTTTGTCTCATATATATAATAATCATCCGTCTCGTCTATTTCATCGATATATTGATAGCCATCGGTATAGGTAAGCGTATTTGTCCATTGCATAACAGCAAATGAAGTTGGAATTTTTGTGAATATACTTGCGTTTATCGTCCAAGGCAGATCATAGTCGCTTGCAGGTAAATCCTTGTAGCTTATAACTTTTCCATCAAGTATTATTCCCATTTCTCCACCGAGGATATCTGAATCCAATTTGTCATCATAATCATTAAAATTTCTTTTAACTTCCGTATGATTAAAAGAAAGTTCAAGATTATTTTCTGTTCCAAATAAATTTAATGTATTTAAATTTCTAACGACAAGCGAATAGACGTCACTTGTACTCTTGCCGTCATTAACATATGTGGTGGGAGATTGATATAAATCGGTATCATAATCTATACCTGCATTGGAAGCCTTTGCGGCAACGATTTGTTTTTTACCTTCCCTGTGAACATATTTTGCATTTGCAATAAAATTCCCGATCTTTTGAGATATCCCGCCTGCAAGCTCATCTGTATAGGGTGTTTCCAAATTTTCATTGACTATATAACTGCTTTTCCCATCTCTGTAAAGGTACCATTCATCATCTACGCTATCTCTTTTTAGTTGGTCCATGAGAGATAATTTACCGACACGGAGTTTATATGCAAAAATGTTTCTGCCGTAATATCTATTGGCACCTGCTGTGATATTTGTTTTATCATTTCCGAAAATATCCCATTTGCCAGCAAATCTATAGGAAAAATTCGTATTGTCAAGATAATCATCACGCTCAACCCTTATGCCCGGTCGCAAACTAAATCTACCGATTTCTATCTCATCTTGTAACCATAGTGCACCTTTATTGATGGCTGCTTCTACCTTTCCCTTGTTGTAATAGTTCATTCTAGAAAAATATTGACCATATCCATTCATACTCGCACTACTTCCTGTTTGTCTACTCACTGCAGCTTCCGAGCACCACTCATCTCCCTCCGGGCACTCCCCATCTTCTCCCAACGAGGATATGGTTGAGCCTTGCATCCATGCTTCTTCTATCTCAAATGTTCCTCTTTTGTATGTATATTCCGCACCGGTTGAAATGGTATGCTTTGTAAATCCTACCTCAAAAGGATCGATTATAAGATCAGCATTATAAGTAAATGTATCTTGCAATTGGTAGATATCACCACCGCTTCCTTCATAACTTAATTTTCCCGTCCCCCAATTTTTATCATCTTCGGAATATTTCCAAGACCTCATAGGTGACCCGTCGGCATCTCTGGATGCGCTAAAGCTGTTTATTCCTATATTTTGCTTCAATGTTGCCCAATCAAATTCATAATCAATCTCCGCTCCGGCATTAAAGCCACCCGATTCATAGGAATAATCACTATTTATTGCATTTTCCCTATAGTATGTATATTCAGTTGGAGCATATGATATAAAAGGTCTTACGGTAAGTCTGTCATTCACATACCAAAGTCCTTTTAGATAATAATTCTCACTTAATCGTGTCTGATTTTTTGATGATGGATAAAGTATGTCATCCACTTTATCAGTATAGCCATTCAGGGGAATCTTGGAATATGTTTTATTGTAGTTGAACAAAAGTCCAAAATCATTCGTCAAAAAGCCCTCCATAGTAACTCCGGTTTTCCATTTTGAAAATCGGGCTTGATAGTCGGAATCTGTTGAATTTTCAAAATCTTCCAAATCTTCTTCGTTTATATGAAATTTTGTCATGGAGTCGTTGGTGTGTGAAACAGTTATTTTTCCATGAAAACCTTTTTTTGGATCTCGTATTTTGACATTAACCACACCCCCTTCAAAATCACCATATTTTGCTGAAACTGAACTATCAAGGACTTCAACACTTTCAAAAAGGTCAGTGTCTAAGTTCAACCCTTGAGATGTGGAACCGATGTCCGGAAATACAGAATCTAGCTTATTTTGAGAATGGCTACCGGCAGGATTTATGTCATTATTGATACTAATCCCGTCAACTATATAATTATTTTGCCAAAAAGGCGCACCGTTTATACTGATATCCTCGGGTTCAATTTCTCCTGCATTGCTTGAGCTTCTTGAACCTGTATTAAATTGTACATTTGGATTTGTTTTTAGTAATCCGGTTAAAGTACCGTCGCCTTTTGGTACTTTATTTATATATTCTCTTGTTATTTTGTTCCCACCAAGGTATTTATCTTCGATAGGTGATGTTTTATTTATTGTTATATTGTTATCTAGTTTTGCAGTCACATTCAAATCTTTTAATTCTATTTGTTCCCCGTAACCACTAACACTCAATAATACGATATTCCCTGCTATGAACCCCATTTTTTTCACTCTAACTCCTTTTTAATAATGAAAAGCATTATCAAATAATAATAGCGTATATCTTTCGTTTAACTTAAAATGAGCAAAAAGAGTAGCAATTTGGTTTTATAATGTTGGAAAATCCAGACTTCAATCTTTTGTAATCTCTTTTTCTTTTCTGTTATGGGTAAAAAGAGTGGGGGAGAGCTTGCTCTCTTTGTTGTCGGAGCAAGTGTAACGGTATTGATATTTATCGTGCTCTATTTTAGAGAAAGAAAGAGAAAGCATACTGTGAAATCAAGCAATAATCTTTGATATGTGTCTCATCGCTAGGTGAGGGTAGCAGTAAGCCAACTCATTTTAGCTTGATTGCTATTGCAAAAATAAAAAATAGTGTAAAATCTAAAATTTTTAAATTCTCAATTATTGCATTTGATTGTTTATTTTATTTTTCCTCATAATCCATGATTTTGTCATACATAATTCCATCATGACTCAATCTTCCCACAATAGTAACTTTCTTATTGAGAAATTTATGAAGAGTTGGATCTTTTTCAAATAACTCAACTTTCTTTTCAACTACATTTTCATTGTAGTCAAAGTATTGCAAAAAATATTTTGATCCCTCTGACTTAGTTCCGATATTGGCCAGCTTAGAAAACAAATATCCATCAAATTTTTCCATTGTGTATTCCTTTCTCACTTTAAAGTGTATGGAGCCTATTTCCATATAAGAGTATACACTAATTATCAGTTTATTTCAATAAAATAATTTAATAAGTAATTAATACTTAAATAAAAGAAATAAAAAAGGTAAGGATAGACTACTACTCTTATAAACAATATGTTGGTTTTTGCAGTACTTTATGATTTGCAAAATAGCGCGTATCAGTGAATGGTCTCTGCTAAGAGCAATTTATTGTATCGGACGATTACTTCATCAAGCTCATTTCTCAAGACCGGTTTTCTCAAAGAGCTATATCCGACGATAAAGTTATTTTCAATGATCGGAATCACATGACTATGCGCCCAGTAGTACTTACCGTCTTTTCTTAAATTTTTTATGATACCGACCCAATCTTTGCCGCTATCGATGCATTCCCACATCTCTCTAAATATCTCTCTTGGCATATCAGGATGCTTGATGACATTGTGACTTTTTCCCAATAGCTCATGTTTTTCGTATCCGCTCATTTCGCAAAAGTTTTTATTGACATAGGTTATGATCCCTTTTACATTTGTAGAGCTTATGCTTATACCACGATCATATCTATACTCTTCGTATTTTGATTTTGATTGTATAACTGATCGAAAATAATTTTTGTTTGAATTTACAAAAAATTCCCTATATGATTCCTCTTGACCTTGAACAACTCTCGCTTGTGTCATAAGTAGCCTCCTCTAAGATTTCTGACTATAAGAGGATTATAGGGGTAGGTTATAACAATAGGATAATATTTGTAATAATTTTTATAACAAAAATTTGTACTTAAATAGGGCGGCATATGCTTATAAGCATTAGCAAAGCTGTGCTATAATCTCATTCTTCAAAAGTCGGGGTGTGGCGCAGTCTGGCTAGCGCGCTACCTTGGGGTGGTAGAGGTCGCAGGTTCAAGTCCTGTCACTCCGACCATTATATTATCTACGCTTAATAATAAACTTGTAAAATATTATATGCCAAAGATACTCGCAAGCATCATCTTTCTTAGTGTTGTCACATTTGCATCTCCTGCACAAGATTTTCTTGCTGATATAAGCGCAACCTATTCGAGTGCATTTTATGAAAAACTCGACATTGATAAAAATAAAAATATTACATTAGCTGATGCCGAAACCAATAGCACACAAAAAAAGATAAAAGAAGATTTTGAAAGATTGCTTCCTGAGTATCTAAAAGTAGATGATCTTTTTCCAGAATCAGGCTCTTATGTAGACCCTGAAACAACAAAGCAACATTTACCTATACAATTTAGAGATTTTTTTGAAATATCCATACTTTACCTAAATCTTTTATCCCACAAACAAGAGCAGGGGTTGCATGATAAACTTTTAAAGAAGAATCTTCTCAATCTTCATGCACTCATGCACAAAGAAGGAATGATGAGTTATATATTCTCTTTGGTACTCTATCAAAAGCTCTACACGCATCTGGAGTGTCATACAAAAGAAGATTATCTATTACTACAAAAATATCCACCACCTGATAAGTCATTTTTTTTCGTAAAGCTAGAAGAGGACAAACAAGATATATTGCATGCTTATGAAGGATTAACCAAACTAGATAAACTCGATGTGGATGTCGATAAAGAGAATTATGAAAAGTTGATGACTCAGGTCAGCCTTGCTACGAAGAGATACACAGAAGATAGTTTTAAAAAAATGGCAAAAGTCCTCAAACTTGAATCTCGCGAAAAATACAAACTGTTCAATCAAAAGATCAAAGAAGCGTCAAAAAAAGACTTAAATAAATGGGCAATCGTAAAGATTACATTATGCTCTTTGAAAATAAGGTTATATGACAAATTGCATATAGAGCATGATTATGAATGTTTAGCCGATTATATAGGGAAAGTGCTAGGGCAGGTTGCCATGCCAAAAACAGGCGCTATCTATTTTGATCATATAAATATGCTTCAAGACTACAACAAAAAACTCAAAGAATGCGCACAAGATAATCCCACTAAATAGGGCCTATCTCTCTAAACTTTTCAATAATGCTCTGTTTCTTTTTATCTCTTCATCTATATCATGTTTCATGCTAGCAAGGCGCTTTGGAGGAGTAATAGAGGCGTAAAACATTGTTTTTGCCGCAATATCAATATTGAGATCATCCATTGTCAGCCCCATTTCTTCAATAGTTTTTTTTATTAGTGCATCTTTTTTTTCTATATTTTTATCTCCATCCTTCCAAAAAGAGAGATACTTTCTACCCAAAGAATTATATGTTAACAGATGGTATTTCACTATCTCTGTTTCATTATTATTAAAAAAATATTTTTCTTGCTTTTCGAAAGTATCAATAAACTCTTTTTCTTTATCATCTTCAAGAGCTATATATTGGTCATAGTAATTTTTTAATAGCCCGATATATCTTTGCCTTATCTCATCAATCATTTTTTGTTCTTTCTTATCTTTTATATCTGATATCGTTTGCGTTAAAAAAATATTGGAAATTTCCACTTCTTTTTTTATAACATCAAATATTTTACCTCTGTCCAGAAGCAGGGTAGATTGCAATTCCTCTCTCATATTTGCCAACTGCGTAGCACTAACTTTTTTTGTTTTTTTCATTTGATCAATACTATCAACAATAATCCTTTCAATAGCAAGACGATAGATATAGCTTATAAAGAAATCATTTTTTATTTTAGCAAGCCCCTTCAATGCTTTGATATAGACTTCAATTGCCTGATCAATCTCGCCTTTAGCCTCCAAATACTTCACATAAGAAAATATAAAATAGTAATCATCTCTAGTAAGCAAAAGCTTTGGAGTTGACATCAAAGATGTTACTCCGCTGAGAGGTTTGTCGAGCTTTATCAATATCTCCGGTAATTTTCTCTCTCCATTATCAACAATGATCTTGTTTAGGGTTTTATTATGATCATTCCAGCCATTTTCTATGATAGGTGATAGTTGCTCCATCTTAATGCCGCTTGGCGCTATGTCTGCCCACAATCCCATACTCAAAAGCAAAAATAGTTTTAGTAATTTCATTATCCAATCCTCTTTATTTCTTCTCAAATACTTTTCTATAATGCCAATAAAAAAAGACGATATTGCACAGTGCTCCGGTAATAGCGGCGAGTGTGTCTTTGTGCGCATCCCAGATATCGCCTTGCGTTCCGAGATATGCCATACCAAGTTCAGGATAAAATGTCATCGCAGCAGTCCATTCGAGCAATTCATATACAGTAGAAATCGTAGCGATGAGGGTAAAGACAAAAAGCAGGGCGAGTTTCACTTGCTTGATATAATGGATGATGATCTCAAAGAGAGGCTTAAAGACCAAAGCTCCAAAAAGGAAGTGCACCATTCTATCAAAGTGATTGCGCTCAAACCCAAAAAAATGAGTAATGCTATCAAAGTATGACATCTCGGCATATGTAAAATGAGCTCCTAGCGCATGTAAGATACCAAAGAGCAACAAGAAGCAAAGAGCAGTGATTGAAAATCTGTATTTGATATCCAGCCAAACCACAACAGGAAAAAATATAAATACAAGTACATTTTCAAGCAACCAATCATCCGGGAATTTTGGATCTATAGCTAAGGCGATCCAGATAACAATATAGAGACCATAGAACCATTTATGTGATGCCGGCATAAGTCACTCCTATGAAAATAGTTACTACCATTATATCATCTATATCAAAAATGGTTAATATATAGAGTAGAATATTACTTTTGAGAGTCGGGGTGTGGCGCAGTCTAACCAGCTTGTGTGCCTTTCTTTTGCTGAACCCTCCATATTTACCTCAATATATACATTGGTTAACATAATATAAATTCTATTAAAATTATATATATTAGACGCTTACTACTTTCAAATTCTAATTTAGTAGAAAAATTTTTTGCAGTTTTTAACATTTTTGCTTCTAGGGATAAGATTGATATCTTAGTGGTAAAGATTTTATAAAATCTCAATATGTATCTATCTGCGTTAGCAGACGAAAAATTTTTTGCGATTTTTGAGTTTTATGATCTGCTCTTTTTTTGCAAGTAAGCATTTAATTGTATGTTAATTAATATCAAAATAGACTCTTTCTTCTACAATCATCAATACTTTATAATATATTATTTAATATCTAATACTAATAAATATATAATATACCCTATTCTCAATTAGAGATAATAAGTGGGTAGGCTCTAAAGCCCTATATTGGGGAGCTTGCAAAGATAGATAAGAACAGATGTTCACATTAGGTTAATCTATGTTTATTGCTTTAAGAACAAGTGTTCATTTTATACTCTATTGAGAAAAGAAGAAAAGAACAAGTGTTCACTTCTTTTCTTTCTTAGATACTTGACAAAAGAACAGATGTTCACTATAATACCTTTAAACCCCCTATAGGACGGACGATATGGGCGATAAAAGCACGAAGCAAAAGATACTTGATAGCTCTTTAAAGCTATTTGCTAGCAATGGATACAAAGCTACAACGGTAAGAGAGATAGCAAAAGCTATTGGCATTGAGCAAAGCGCGCTCTATAACCACTTTAAGAACAAAGATGAGATACTAGAGACCATCATAAACGATCTCGCCTCCCTACTCATAGCCAATATCTTCCAGGAAATCAGTGCTGATCCTGATGCCTACAAGCAAGGCAAGAGCCTGCTGCACTCTATATCGAACAAATTCAAGCTTATCAGCTTTGATAACCAAAATGACTCCTTATTTCGCCTTATGATGCAAGAGATATTTAGTAATGGGAAGATACGAGACATATACAATGAGTCTCTATTTCAAGAGAACGTCAAAAAACTCTCCGGACTCCTCTTCATGATGATGCAAGAGGATATGATCCGTTCATCTGACCCGCTTATGCTTGCCCATGAGTTCTTTGCGCCCCTATTCTTTTACCAGATGCAGATATCACTTTTAAAAGTAGATAAAAAATCAACCTCCTCTATGGTCTCTCTTTTTGAGAAACATGTTGACTTCTTTTGGGATAGTATCAAGTTAGAGAAAAAAGATACACTTTTTTAGATTAATTAATATTAAAAGGGAATAGATGAAAGATAGATATGAGCACAAGTCAAAAAATTGGGATATGAATAGCCGAAGGGTTCAAAATGCAAAAGGTATTGCAGATGTCATACTAAATAATATAGATATGAAACCAACTTATAAGATTTTAGATGTGGGTGCAGGCACAGGACTACTTGGCTACTTTATATCTGCGAAAGTAAAAGAGATCACAGCCCTTGATAGCTCTGCTTCTATGCTAACAGAACTCCAATCCAAGGTGAGTCAGTTTGACTGCCCTGTCTCCATAGTAAAAAGTTCTTTAGAGGAGTATGGATGTCAAGAGTGTTTTGATGGCATCATCTCCTCTATGACTATGCATCACATCGAAGATATAGGTGCCCTATTTCACAAACTCTATGGAATGCTCCAAAAAAAAGGCTTTATTGCGATTGCTGATTTGGGAAGTGAAGATGGAACTTTCCATGATGACAATGACGGTGTATATCATTTTGGTTTTGATTTTGAAAATTTAAAAGAGATGGCAAAAGCTGTTGGATTTAAAGAGATTGCTATACAAAAAGCACATAGCATCGAAAAACCGCATGGCGATTTTGATGTCTTTGTGCTTATGGCAAAAAAATAGTTACATTAGTGTTTGACTTCTGAGATGATAAAACCTCTTAGCTCGCCCTCTTTATAATCAACTGCTTTATCTTGAGGGTACGCTGTGTCTATAGCTGCCTTGAGCGGCTCAGCGATATTTTCTCCATGGCATTTAAGACATGCTTTATCTGCAAAAAGCGGCTTATAGGCTCTTGTGAAACCATCACCTTCGACGATAAAAAGATTTTTGTGATTTGCTTTTCCGGGGCCATACTGACTGATCATCACCCATTTATCAAGAGTATCTTTTTTATTTTGTGGGTTTCTTACCTTGTTTGATGTTCTTCTGACACTTACATTGTTTGGTAATTTTTTGTTAACACTCTCGGTAATCTCTTGTGCCTTTCCTGTGCAAAAACCAAAAGCGGCTAAACCGGATGGATCTTGTTTCATATATTTTTGAAGGTCACCCTTGAGTGCTTTGCCTAATGTTTTGACAGCTTTGATAGCTTCACTTTTATAAGGATTATTGTTTGTATCTGCAGAAACAAAAAGAGTTAGAAGTGTTAGAAGTAAGAGAGATCGCATAAGATAGACACCTTTAGGTTTTAGTTGGTCATAATTCTAGGCAAAAACGGCTAATAACAAGATAAAGAAAAAATTATAAATAAGGATTTTTGTTTATCTTAATATAATAGATATATAAAATCTTATCTAAAAACTACTGTTTTGGTCTAAATATCGTGATATTTTCACTATTGGCTTCCATATAAGAAGCCCCTATAAGATCGCAACAATATGGAATAGCCGGAAAAACTGCCTCTAGACATTCTCGTATCGATTTTGGTTTACCGGGAAGATTGACAATAAGCGACTTTTCACACACACCTGCGCTTTGGCGAGAGAGTATGGCTGTAGGCACAAAACGAAGACTCGTAGAGCGCATAAGTTCTCCAAAACCGGGAAGCATCTTTTGGCAAACGGCTTCGGTCGCCTCAGGAGTCACATCCCTAGGTGCCGGACCCGTTCCCCCTGTTGTAACGATAAGGTCACACCCGCTCTTTGCCAATTCAAGCAGAGTAGCTTCTATGATAGGCTGCTCATCAGGGATACATCGATACTCATATACACACTCATTGAGAAGATACTCACCCATCACCTCTATAATCGCTTTTCCTGAGATGTCTTCATAAATCCCCTGCGACGCTCTGTCGCTTGTTGTTATCACTCCGATTCTGATCAAATCCACACTCGCTCCTTATATCTTTAAAAGTATTTTATCCAATAGGCCTGTAGAGAGCACTCTCTTGAGCGCACCCAATAGATAAGTTGCTTTTGTTATATAGTATCTAGGCTTTGGATTTTTTGCTTCGATAATCTTATGCACAATCTTAGCGACTGCTATCGCCTCTTCATTAAAAGGGACACCTTTTGCCGTTCCCGCAAGAGAACTTTCGTATTTTTCTTTAAATCTTGAGTGATTTATATCGATATTTTCTTTGAGTTTTATGATTGCATTTTTTCTAAAATCACTCGTAATCGGTCCCGTGTTGAGCGTAATCATCTCAATAGGTGTCTCTTTTAGTTCGAGCCTGAGTGTATCACATAACCCCTCAATCGCATACTTGCTTGCATTATATGCCCCTCTTCCACTGAGTGCTACGATACCAAGAACTGAGCCATGCTGGATGATTCTACCAAAGCCCTGCTCTAACATAACAGGCACTATCTGCTTTGTGCACTCATGCAGTCCGAAAACATTGGTCTCAAACTGCTCTTTGAGTGCATTTGTCGGTACATCTTCAAGTGCTCCGGGCTGTCCATATCCGGCGTTATTGAACCAAATGTCTATCTTTTTATATCTCATTTTGACTTCACTAATGACTTTTCTAATCATATCGTGCTCTCTAACATCAAGTTGCATCGCATCTTCAAAACCTAATTTTTGAAGCTTTGCTACATCTTCTGTTTTTCTTGCTGTTGGACAAACAAGATAACCCATCTTTTGAAGGTATAGAGATGTCTCTAGCCCTATTCCACTCGAGCATCCCGTGATAACTACTACTTTTTTCATCTTATTGTGCTTTATTTATATTATAAAATATCAAGTAAATGTCCTGCCTCTTTTATGAGATAAACTGTTGCATTTTGAGCAAAAAAATCCGCGACTTTCTCAGCATCTATGATTCTATCGCTAGCGCCCAAAAAAACCTCTATCTCCACCCCTTGGCTTTTTAGCGTAGCTAACTTATCTTGATCCCACTCATACTCTAGAAGCGCATCAAGCTCTTCTTGGCTCCCCTCTTGCAAATAACCACTAATATCTCTCTCGGTTGGGGGATAGACTACGCTTTGAAGAAAATGCTTAACATAACGCTCTTTATTGGTTGCAAAATATAGTTTTTGTGCTCTTTTGAAAGCTTCCTCTCTCTCTTGAAAAAAAGCGGGAGAAAGTAAGATAAGCCGATCAATCCTTGTTTCGCCGGTAAGTGCAAACTCCAGAGCCTTTTGCGCCCCATGACTAAAGCCCGCTACAGTAAAATCATCATCTCTAAGGTATTTGCTAAAGAGCTTTTGCTCATTTGCAAACAAAAAACCACTAAAAAATCTCACGCAGCATCTCTCTCGTCTCTTCTTGCGTGATAGACTCATTTTCTAGCAGATATTCCGTAATTTTTTTATGCACGGAAGTGAGTTTCTCTATGATAGAGGCAGCATCATTGAGTGATGCTTGCAATATATCTTCACTCTCTTTTGCATCTGAAAAGAACTTATCCCCCATGGAAAGATCAAAAGTCAATCGTTGTGCAAGGGCTTTTGCCTCTTTGATATCACTGCTGGAGTTGACAAAGTTCTCCCCATAGTATTTCTTTGTCGCTGCAGTGCCTGCAAGATAAACTTTGATGCGATTAAGCAGTTGATTTTTACTTGCCATATCATCATTGGATGCTAAAAATCTATTGTAAAATATCCCTATCCTATCAAACTCTATATCAAGCCAAGTTGCCACAAGCGCCTTTGCTGCCTGATAGACAGCTTGCACTTCCATCTCTTTTTCATTGAGCACAAGGAGCCTTTTTTTGCCCAATATTACCTTATCTTTGACTGCCTCGAAATCTTCGATCTCAACTATTTTTTTCTCTTTCCTAAGTGCATGGAGGGCCGCTTCATTGACGAGTGTATCGATAGCTGCAAAGTTAAAACCCGCCGTCATTTTAGCAAGTTGATTGATATCAACATTATGATTTTTATGTTTAAGATAAAGCTCCAATGTCTTTGTGCGCTCTTCGATATCAGGCAAAGAGAGATATATCCTTCTATCAAACCTCCCTGCTCTTAGGAGTGCCTCGTCTAACACTTCAACCTTATTTGTCGCTGCGATGACGATAACACCGCTATTCTCCTCAAAGCCATCCATCTCTGTAAGCAGTTGATTGAGTGTTGCTTCTCGCTCGTCGTTTCTTAGATTGCCCCTGCTCTTACCGACTGCATCAATCTCATCGATAAATACGATACTTGGCGCCATCTGTTTTGCTTTTGCAAAAAGATTTCTAACCCTCTTTGCCCCCATGCCTACATATATCTGAGCAAAAGAGGCACCGCTTTGATAGAAAAACGGAACACCGGCTTCGCCGGCAACTGCTTTGGATATCATGGTCTTTCCGACGCCCGGAGGCCCGATGAGAAGTACACCTTTGGGGAGTTTAATATCGAGTGATTTATATTTCTTTGGATTTTTCAAGAAATCGATGATCTCCTCAAGTTCCTCTTTAACATCTTTTATACCGGCAACATCTGAAAATTTCACGCTTGAGCTTATCGCCTCTATGGCTTCATTACCTTGATTTGCAAAGCCTGCACGCAATGATTCGACGCTTGTACCTTTTTTGAGATAGTCTTTAAAGCGATAAAAAAGCGCAAGAAGCATCAAAGTAATCAAGGCGAAAAAGAACCAGCCTAGATAGTGTGACTCCTCTTTAAGCTCAACAGGAAATTTCTCAAAGTATTTTTTATAATTGATAGCATATTTATATACTTTATAGACATTGTCTTGCGTATGCAGCAGGAGGTATTTGCCCTCTACGACTATCTTTGTGATCTTATTTTCACTATAGAGCATATTTGCCTGTTCATGCGTTATGACCTCTGTGTTGTCTCTCAAAAAAGCAAAAAGAACAAGGGCAACCAAAACAAAAAATAGAATTGAGACTATCTTTAGTTGCGTAAATCTAAATTTTTGAAAAGTTTTTTTCATCTTTGACCTCCACCTCTTCTAAGCTCACCCAACTATTGGCTATATCTTGTTTGGTGAGCACCTCTACACTATTATAATACTGATCATACCCTCTATAAAATTCTCTGTCACTTTGCTCTATCAAAACTTCAAGATTCTTACTGTGTTCTTTTCTAAATCTATAATTTTTATCCTTTATCAAAGCTGTAAGCTCTCTGTGTCTTGATTTGGCGGTATCTCCATGTACACTATCACGCATCAAAGCAGACTCCGTCCCGTCTCTTTTTGAGTAGGTAAAGGCATGGATATGAGTAAGAGGCAACGCCTCTATCCTTTGCAATGCTTCTTGCCATAGAGCATCACTCTCGCCGGGATGTGCCACTATAAAATCTGTTCCCAAAGCATAATCCCTTGAAGCAATCAACTCAAAAAGTTTTTGGTCGCCGGCAAATCTATTGTTTCTCTTCATACGCTCTAGCATTGTATCACTCGTATGTTGCAAAGCGATATGCAGATGTTTTGCCATCCACGGCTCATCTAAAAGCTCTAGAAACTCACTATCGATTTGAGAAGGTTCCATCGAGCCTATACGAACCCTCCTCACGCCTCTGATGAGTGAAATCTTCTTGAGAAGTCGCGCCAAAGATGTATCTGTGCCTTTACCGTAACTTCCGACATTGGTGCCCGTCAAGATAAACTCACCAAATCCATTGTGCGCAAGTATATCGATCTGCTCCAAAATGGTTGCCTCTTTGTGTGATCTTGATGCCCCCCTTACCTTTGGGATGATACAGTAAGAACACTCAAAATCACACCCCTCTTGTATCTTTATGAATGCCCTGCTTTTGCCTATAAAATCTTGAACAATCGTCTCATCAATATGGTTAAAATCACCAAGCTCTACAAACGACTCTTTTGTACTTATAAAATCGGCTATAGACTCTTTTTTTGAATGCCCAATGATACCAAAAACTTTTTTCTGTTTTAAAAGCTCTTCACCTTTTTGATACGCGCCACAACCTGCTAGAATCACCCTTGCGTTTGGATTTTTTCTCTTAAGAGACGATATATACCCTCTCACAGAACTGTCTGCTCCGTTAGTAACCGTGCATGAATTGACTACAACAACATTACAATCGCTCTCGCTTTGACTGATAGTATGTGCACCCAAATTTTGCATCATAACCTGAGTATCAAATTGATTTGTTCGACACCCAAATGTTTTAAAAAAAACTCTTTTACTCAAGATTTGGCCTCTTTTTGCTCCATATGGGCGGGATCAAAAGGCTCATGTGAAGCCAATTGTGGGGAGTGCTTATCGACATAGACAGACTGCGTCGGATACGCGATAAAGATATCATCATTCTCTTCAATGAGCCTGAGTATCTCTGAGGATATGGTGCTTCTTAGCGTCAAGGTCGCAAAACTATTTGTATGATACCAAACACTTATCTTGACTCCGTACGGCTCGATAAATGTAAATATCCTTGGCTCAACATTGATACTCTTCATGCTGTAGTGACTGCGTATTTTATTGAGCCTTTTTTTAGTGATATCCGTATAACCTTTTGAGTATTTTATTGCTATCTGTTTTGATAGCTCAGCGGCTTTTTTATAGTTTGAATCAAAAGTAACAAGAAAGTCGATCCCATCCCAAACCGTGCTAAGCCCGTCGTGTGAGTAGTTTGCAATCATATCGGTAAAAACATAATTATTTGGGATAAAGATTATACGACCAGATCTTCTGTTAGACATAAGGGTTGTAAGAGTGATATCTTCATGGAGTGTCATTCTAAGCAGAGAGATATCAACGATATCCCCTACATAAACGGCACCGTTTTTTATAAATTTTACCCTATCACCTACTCTAATCGCCCCACCAAAGATGATAACAAACCATCCCAAAAGACTCATAAACCAATCTTTCATCGCAATCGCGATACCCGCCGAAGCAAAACCGACAACTGTCACAAAATAGGAGACATTTTCGATATAAGCCGAGAGCATCGTAAAGAGAAGAAGGACGATAAAAGTGATGTTGAGTGCTTTGTTGATCGTATAAAAACGCTCAGTATCGGACATATAGCGCTTTACAAGATATTTGAGCCCTATAATCAATATAAGAAAAAAAAGAACGACACCCCCAATGGAGATAAGCTTCTCTAGCTCTTTTTTGATGGCTGAATCAACAGGAAGTTTGACCTCTTCAAGCTTCTTCTCGTAGACATCATAGGTTGTTTTAAAGATATCCAAAACAGGTAAAAAGGTTTGGGTTTGAAGCGTTGTACTCTCGAGCTCTTCTTGGTAAGCAGCTGCATTTTCCGGTGTAGAGAGTTCGATGAGTTCCTCTAAAATATCCTGTTTTTTCTCAAGGTTGATGATGATATTCTCTAAAGATTGATATTTACTTTTATACTCCAATCGATCACTATCGAGCTTCTTTTTATAAGAGACGCCACTGAGTATCGCAAAAGGATTCCCGACACTTGGCGCTTCTTCGATCTGCGGAGGCATAAGGAGTTTTCTAAAAGGATCATCTTTATATTCGCTAGAGAGAAGCTGTATCTTCTCCTTTATGGTATCCTTTTCTTTCCCAAGCTCTTCAAGCTGTACTTGCACACTGTTCGTCTGCTTTTTACTTAAAAGTGAGCTTATCTCATTGTTGAGAATATCTTGTTTTGTCATGAGATCTCTATAGGTATTGTAGTTGCTGTAGACCTTATACCATACACTATTTTCATTGAGCTCTTTGTTTATGTTCTCTTTTTGAGCGATAAGCTCTTGGATATACTCTGCATTGGAACCTGTAGACTCGATATTTGCATTGAGATCTTGATTTGATGTTTGATTGGTTGTGTTTTGCTCCGAATTTGCTGTCTGTGTAATATCATTGGATGCAAAAACAACCAAAGTGACGACAAAAAATAATGATAGCAATCTCATACAATATCTACTCACTCTTTTCTCCAAAATCTCGCAATACCTCTTTAATCACATCACTATCAATATCTGCTTTAATTTTAAAATCACCTATCCCTTGCGGTAAAACAAAAGTGATCACATTGTTAGCACTCTTTTTGTCTAAAAAGAAATGCTCATAGAAACTCTCAACATCGTTTATGGTGTACTCTGTCGGCAAGCCATAATGTTTTAAAAGCGATTTGATCTGTTTGGCCTCATGCTCATCAAGCAACCCAAGCTTACATGCAAGTGCATTTGCCATAACGATTCCTATAGCCACAGCCTCCCCATGAAGATATGTTGAGTAATTGGTCTCATTTTCTATCACATGTGCAAATGTATGACCATAGTTGAGCACTGCCCTGACGCCACTCTCTTTCTCATCTTTTGCAACAACATTAGCTTTGATAGTTACTGCTTTTGCTATCGCCTCTTTGAGCATCTCTTTATCATGCAAATCAACACTCTGGAGATATTTAAAATACTCGGCATCAAATGTCACTGCCATCTTAATCATCTCTGCAATGCCTGCTACAAACTCTCTTAGAGGGAGTGTATCAAGAAATTTTGGGTCAATATAGACTGCTTTTGGCTGATAAAATGCGCCAATCAAATTTTTACCGTACTTGTTATTGACTCCCGTCTTGCCGCCGACACTTGCATCGACTTGCGAAAGCAGAGTGGTCGGTATCTGGATAAAGTCTATCCCTCTTTGATACAAACTGGCACTAAAACCCGTTATATCACCGATGACACCACCCCCAAAGGCTATAAGCATCGACTTTCTATCCAGTTTAAAACCAAAAAGCTTATCGAGGATAAACTCTACGCTTTCCATATTTTTATAGGCTTCACCATCGGGTATCTCTACGATATGGAGCTCTCTGACTTCAAGCCTAGAGAGAAGTGTTTCAAGATGAAACGCTGCAATGGTCGGGTTTGTGATAATCGCTACCCTTTTATCAAAACGCAAACAAGGCAACTCATCGATAGTTATCTCGTAATCCATAGAAGATTTTGGTTGAAAATGAATAGGAATCATCATGATATTAGCCTTAAAATAAAAAAATTATATACCCTGATTGTATCTTATTTGTGGTTAAAATATCTCTACTCGTCGTCGACATCGTATGGAACAAGTATCTTTGGATGTTTATGTTTAGTCAAAAGATAGTCAGAAAATTTCATCGCAAAGAATTGAAAATAAGAATCAGCTTGCCATTTTCCGTTAAACGGTACAACCTGGAGGATGTTTTTCATATTTGAAATCTCACGCACAGGGTTGGCTACTTTTTGTTCTATCTCAAGCTCTGTATTAAATATGTGAGAAAGCGCTTCATAGTGTTCAATAATCATCTTTTTATTGTCAAAATCGCCCTCTGGATCATAATCACAAAGCATAAGCTTCAATTTGAATGTTTCAGCAATGTCAAATGCGCTCGATGAGATCGACTCCATCTTCTCCTTATCGTTCATCCTTACCACGCATGAATCGATATATTCCAAAGAGGTATCTCCAAAGAGGTAAACAAGTTTTTTAAGCTCATAAAACATGCGCATACGCCCCTCTTGCAGAAAAGTATTGACACTTAAAAACACCATACCGACATCATACTTTTGTATATCATCCGTAATGATAAACTTCTCCTCTTCAACACCATAAGATATCAAGAGTGTGAGCTTTTCATCTTGCATCTCTTTGAGTTTTTCTATGAGCGGGAAATCAGTCGGATTAACAATCCTGACAATAAGTTCTTTTTTCTCCAATTTACTTGCAAAGTATTTCGCCTCTTCTATATAGCGCAAAGCATTTTCTCTATCTTCACTAAAATCAAAAAAGAGATAGAGATTTTTTCCAAAAGGCTCGGGAAAAAGCCCTTTATGGCTATTGACTCCCTTGTAGACACTATCGAGCACAAGAGGCCTTCCTATCGCCAATATAGTATCATTGGGCTTTATCATCGTTGCATTCGTCGGTATGATCTGTTTGCCGTCTCTATAGATGGCTGTTATTTTCCATTTTTTCTGCACGATAGAGCCGATATGTCTAAAGGCGTATGCACTCCCAAAAGGAATACGCATCTCCATGATTTCGCCTTCACCTAATCCAACATTTTTTGCAATGACCGGTACATTGGGGAGATAATCATAGATATGGGTAGAGATAAGATCAAATACATCCAATATCGTGATATTATTGTACCCTCTGCCAAGTCGCTTATCTTCCCACTGATTAACAAGCACGATACGAATCCGTTCATCGATCGTTCGTATATTTTTCATAGTATATTTAACATCCTCGGCACTATCCAAGATGATAAAAACTTGAGAATATTTTGCCTCGTCAAAAAGAGCACTTACCCTGCTAAAGCTTGTCGGATCAGCTTTAGAGAAAGTGATATTTTGATTGTTTTTAGGTTCAGACATATCGCTTTTGTAGCTCACAACATGATATTGATTTTGCGCAACTCTTTTTTTGTTCAATCGACTAACAAAATGCTTTGCGATCTCGCCTTCGGCAAAAATTAGTATCTGTTTCATATAGCTCTCTATATAGTGCTGGTAAAATATCACTATTATTTTAAGGATTATTATATCAAAATGGAATTTCAATTAGATAAAACAGATAAAAATGCCCGCGCTTGCACCATCAAAACAGCACACTCAACGATACAAACACCTGTTTTTATGCCCGTTGGTACCGTGGGTGCAGTTAAATCACTCGATGCTATCGATTTACAGGAGATACTAACTCCAAAGATCATCTTGGGCAATACCTATCATCTCTATCTCAGACCCGGGGATGAGCTTATCCGCGATATGGGCAAATTGCAAGGATTTACAAAATTTCCCCATAGTTTTTTGACCGATAGCGGTGGCTTTCAAGCCTTTTCACTCTCGGATAATGTCAAGATCGATCAAGGTGGTATCACTTTTAGAAGCCATATAGACGGCTCTAAACACTATTTCACACCCGAAAAAGTGCTTGATATCCAGTATAACCTCGGCAGTGATATCATGATGATACTCGATGACCTTGTCGCCCTGCCTGCAACAAAGGAGCGCATCAAAGAGAGTATAGAACGCACAACAAGATGGGCACAGCAGTCGATCTCTTATCATAGAGCCAACCAATCGCATGGAATCGCTAAAGAGCAAAATATTTTCGCAATCATCCAAGGCGGTATCGATAAAGAATTTCGTAAAAAGTCAGCTCAAGAGCTCTGTGCGCTTGATTTTGACGGGTTTGCCATAGGTGGGCTGAGTGTCGGAGAGCTTAACGAGCAGATGTATGAGACAGTCGAGTACACAACTTCGTTTATGCCGGAGGATAAGCCTCGCTACCTCATGGGTGTCGGTACGCCTGAAGACTTGGTCGAAAATGTAAGCAGAGGGGTAGATATGTTTGATTGTGTGATGCCGACACGCAATGCAAGAAACGGCACGCTCTTTACGACCTTTGGCAAGCTCAACATTAAAGCAAAAGCGTATGAGAGAGATAGTAAACCTATCGATGAGGCGTGTGATTGCTACACTTGTCGGAACTACTCAAGATCATACCTGCGACACCTCTTTCGTGCACGAGAACTCACCTACTTTAGACTTGCTACGATCCACAATCTCCACTACTATCTCACGCTTATGAGCGATATGCGAAAAGCTATCTTGGAGCAACGATTTGAGGCATTTAAAAAAGATTTCTTTGCAATGAGAAGCGGGGATTAAAGAAATAACTTCCTTGCTTCTTACTCCTCATATTTTGATGTGTTAAAATCACAAGCTTTTTTTCTTTCATCAAATTTTGGGAGAGTGTAGCTGTCTCCACTTAAAAGAGTGTCATATTGAATGTATGCTCTTCTTCTTTCTTCTGTGTTAAAATATATTTTACTTCTAAAATATTCATCAACAGCATCCTCTTGGATTAAAATAGGTTCATTAAAATATTTTGCATTTAATTTATAATATAATTGACAATAATCCGCTTTGGACACTTCATCATGTATCTCCTTAGCCCTCTCAGGAGTCTCAAGTATTTTTTTATATTCTTTACTAGCCTGCATAGCGATGTCTATATATATAGGATGTTTATCTTTATAAGTTTTGTAAATCCATCTCTCCACATCATCCCTTACGCCGTTGCCGTTAGAATCTACGCCTTCAAGTGTGGCATTGTTTTCTGTCTCATCAGGTTCGGGTGGCAGTCTATGTCCATCCACTTCCCAGTATATATCTAAATTTACAACATTTGAGACTACACTGCCCACTTTGGCTTTGATGGTTGTATTATTATCTTTGAGAGTAGTGAGTGTCGTGCCGTTGATATCTACACTACCGCTTGGAGTGATGATCCATTCTACTTGATTGTTTACTTCTTTGATGGTATTGTCTTTAAAAGTACCTGTTACTACTACAGAGGCTTTCTCTCCAAGATTGAGTGATGTTGCATTGAGCTCAAGGTTAAGTGCTACAAGAGGGTTAGTTGGAGTGGTTGTGGTGTTATTGTCGATAGCAAACAGATGCACACTTAGTAAAAATAATATAAATAATTTTTTCATTCCATTTTCCTTATTGTCTCATTGGATTACAAATTCCGGTTGTTTTGACACTATAAACTGCTGGGTATTTTTCAAAATCGACGACAATACCTCCACCGTAATGTGGCTCAAAAGAAATAAGAATGCCTGTATCTGTAATGATATTTCTAATCTTTAAAGTTCCATGTGTATTTTCAACCGCTCTATAATATTGAACAAAATAAAATTCAACCTCATACACTCTCCCCTGCGCTTCAAACTGACACCCTTCATCGATTTCTAAAAAAATAGCTTCATTCTTGCTTTTCACAAGCTCATCATAACTATTGTGATATCTCTCATTTCGTTTACACTCTTTTAAATCATAATCTAAATTATCAATATCAGCCAAAGAGCTAGGCACGCCATTAATAACTATATGTTTTGCTATAGCACTTATCTGCGATGTCATGATCTCAATATCTTTTGTATTTGGGCCACAAGTTTTATTTGCATAGATAACAAAGAGTCCGATAACCACAACAAACCCCATTAGAGTTTTAAAAATACGCTTTGTACCTGTACGCTTAATGAGCATCACCATGAGTGTTAGCACCATAAGAGCAGTCAAGCCCACCGTTATAAGCCATGCCATTTATGCCTCCGAGTCTTTGGTTCCTATATTCTAGCATATTTATTGCCCGGATAATACATTCAGAGATCACCGCACAAGCCCTTGTTCATCCAAAGTTTAATCTGAAAATCCATGCTTTTCTTCATTCTCGTTTCTACGGTTTTTACGGGAACACATATAGAATACTGAGAGTATGTATTCCCACGCAAAGCATGGGAACAAGAGCAAAAATCCATACTTTTCTTCTTATTTCTTTCCACTTTTTAGAAAAGCGTGAAAAACAATAGATGAAATAATTAATATCTCCTACCCTATCGAAACAAGCCCTGCTCATACCCATAGATATCATCTCTAAATTGGATGATACCATCATCATCCACCCAAAGTGTATGATACTCCACATAAACAGGTATTTGCTTTTCTAGAGTAATCCATCTGTTTTTTTTCGTATCATAATCAAATCCCAGTTCATTGAGCAACGCTATAGGCTTCTCTAGCCTGATGCACCCATGTGAAAATGTTCTCACTCTTCTGTTAAATAGTGATTTTGTTGGAGTGTCGTGCATATAGACATTAAACCTATTTGGAAAGAGAAACTTCACCACCCCCAACGCATTTCCGGTGCCCTCTTTTTGATACAATTTTCCCTCACTATTGTATGCAAAACCGTTTCTTTTCAAGTAATTCTCTGATTTATGCGCATACTCATTTTTATAGATTGTCGGTGGCACATTCCATCTTGGATTTTTGACGATATACTGCATCATTCCATTGAGTATCGGGGTTCTTGTGCTCCTTTTGCCCACAATCACCTTCATATTTAAAACCTGTTCACCATTGTCATAATAGTACATTTTAAATTCAGGGATATTAACTAAAACATAGTTTGCACCTTTGGGGCTAAAGATTCTCTCTAATGTTAGATTCTTTTTAGCTTTTATGATAATCTCATCTATCGATTTTTTTAGTTCTCTTTTTGTGCTTGGTCCTATCTTCCCATCCACTTCTAACCCGTGTCTTTTTTGATACTCCAACAACTCAACTTCAAATTCTTGAGTATAGTCGGAATTTTCTTCTAGCCTAGCAAATTGCAAGAGATTCAATACTTTTTTGATATCTATGATATCTTGCGCATCATCTCCTTTAAATTGTGGTGGCGTATATTGGTCTTTTATAAAGTAGAGGTGATCGATATACTCTTTTAAAAAAATGTACCTTTTTGTCTGCGGCATAAGGCTCATAGTATAGTCATATATATCGCCGTTTTGCACCGCTGCAGCTATGCTCCCTCTATCGATATATCTATAAGCATATTTATCTCCTCTAAGTCCAGAGTAGTTTAAATTACCGTTCAACAAACATTGAGCTATGCTATAGTCTGTCTTTTCTTTGCATACGCTATATCTCTCTTGATAATCTTGCAGGCGAAAATCAGGAACTTCGGCATATATAAATGTAAAAATAAGTACAAAGAGTATATTTTTCATAAAAATATCATATCATAATTTTCTTCTCACTCCCATACTTTGCGTGAGAGTGCATATGTAGTTTTATTAATTTGCTCTTTCTGTCGCTTTCACACTTCTTGTGCAGTTGTGAATGTGAGCACTGCGAAGCACGAGCGTTGAACAACGCCCGCACAATTGTGAAACGACGATTTTCTTTTCTAAAGAAACTTTTTGCTTTGCAAAATCGCTATTCGCTAGTTTTGATACTTTTCTTTACTAAAAAGAAAAGTTATAGAAATTTCTTGTTTTCTTTTTACTACTTTTTTAGAAAAAGTAGCACAAAAAGCGTCATGCTCACAAAGTCGCGGGCGGCATATCCCTGCTTGCTATCTGTACCGCCGCGGATATGCCTGCTTTACAAGGATGCTCGCATGACAGTTATTTGATGATATATGGATGACAACAAATTCAATGACTACAAATCCTTGATATCTATAAAATGTATCTCACCATCTATCACCGCCCCAACCTGCTCTTGGCAAGCAAGTGACGGTAAAGAGATATATCTGCCTAGCTTTTTAGCTTGATGAAAATGCCCCTCTATGATAAAATTGGTATCTTTTTGGTAATGTTCACTGATAGCTTTCGCTTTTTGTTCAAAATGCTCTAGTTTGGCACAGATATTTTTCTCTTTTAACTTTGCGAGTCTATGGTCGATGATGCTTTTTTGGAACGGTTTTAAAAGCGTAAGCGCAACCTTATTTCTTAGTAAAAAACAATACACCCCATACCAAAAACCTGCCTCATAGATATCGCCGTGTGAAATGCCGATTTTTTTCCCTTCTAACCCCATATATACGGGCTGGGAAGCTCTATTATATATTTTAATATTAGAAAATATAGCCTCCAAACAGAAGTCGTGATTTCCCTCAAAATAGTATATCTCATGCTTTTTTGAAAGCTTCTCTAGTAAAGCGATTGTTCCACTAAGCGGTTGCTTGATATAGTCGTTATATCCAAAGAGGAGATCAAAGATATCGCCCATGAGAAATATCTGTGGAGCATGAAGCTCTTTTCGCTCTATCTTTTTTAAAATCTGAAAAAATGCATTACCATGATGTGGATAATGAGCATCGGCGATAAAAAGAGCGCCCTCTTTGATCTCTATCATGGCGAACTTATGGGATGTAGGCTATCTTAGGAAGCCCAAGTGCCTCATCAAAACCGCACATAAGATTTGCAGCTGCAAGCGCCTGTGAGGACGCCCCGCGCAAGAGATTGTCTATAGCACTGCTCACAAAGAGCATATCGCCCTCACGCGCTGCAAATATATCACAAAAATGTGTCCCTGAGACGCTTTTGGTATCAACAGGCGTCTCTCGAACCCGCACAAATGGCTCAGCACTATATCGCTCTTTTAGCACCTTTTGAGGCTCTATATCACTTTTGAGCTTCGCATAGATACTCACAAGCTCCCCTCGTGTCATGGGGACAAGATGAGGCACAAAAGCGAGCTCTATATCTTTTGAGCAGAGTTTTTTAACCTTCTCTTTGATCTCAGGCGTATGGCGATGTTTGAGCGGATTGTAGGAAAATACATTATCATTGTCATTCACAAATGTCGTATTTTCAGAACACTTCTTCCCTGCTCCACTTACACCCGATTTTGCATCTATATAGATAGGTGCGCTTGTATCTATATGCTCTATAAATGGAAGTAGCCCCAAAAGAGCTGCTGTTGGATAGCATCCCGGAGAGGCGACTAGCTTCGCATCCTTAATCGCATCTCTATAGTACTCTATGAGTCCATAGACACCCTTGTGGGCGTTGCTGGGGTCAGCATGCTTCTCATAATGTTTCTCATAAGTCTCCATCTCTAAGCGATAATCGGCTGAGAGATCGACTATCTTTATATCACTCTCCCAAAGTTGCTTTACAAAACCCATAGAAGCCTTATGAGGAAGTGCCAAAAAGACGATCTCGCAACTCTTTTTAACCTCCTCGATAGAGGCCTTTGATATGACAAGATCACTCAAACCTTTTAGTGCAGGATGAAGCTCACTTACACTGCCGCCACCTTCAGTAGTTGCTAGATAGGTAAGCTCAAACTTAGGATGATTTAAAAGAAGTTTTATAAGCTCAAGACCCGTGTATCCGCTCGCTCCTACGACTCCCGCTTTCATTGTTTTACCTCTATACATATCTCTTGAAAACATATCTCTTCAATCGCATACTGTTTGGAGCCGCCAGGAAGTGCTACTTCTACTTCATCACCCTCTTCTCTGCCCATGATAGACTTCGCTAAAGGAGAAAATATCGATATAAGTCCTTTTGCCGGACTTGATTCTTGAGCGCCTACTATCGTATATTTACATTCGCTATCATCACTGAGATCACAAAGGGTTACCGTGGAGCCAAAAGATACTCTTGTATGTTGAAAACTTGCCGGGTCAACCACTTGAGCACGAGAAAGTAGGTCTTGCAACTCTATGATACGAGACTCCATATGCCCCTGCTTATCTTTTGCGGCATGATACTCTGCATTTTCCTTGAGATCCCCTAAAGCTCTTGCTTCATCGATAATCTTAGCTATATTTACCCGCTCAACAGTTTTGAGTCGTTCAAGCTCTTTAGTAAGGCGTTGATATGTTTCATTTAGCATCGGCTCTTTTTGCACCTGCTACTCCTTGGCAATATTTTATTTGTATTATACCAAAATGGTTATAATACATCTTGTAAAAATAGAAAGAGGGATATATGAAACAGATATTAATCACAAATGATGACGGATTTGAATCAAAAGGTCTATTTGCGCTCATTGAGGCGCTCAAACCATTAGGCAATGTTACCGTGGTGGCGCCAACCGTTGAGAAATCAGCCTGTGGGCACTCTTTGACGCTTACACAACCCCTTAAATTTGTAGAGCTTGATGATGACTTTTTTAAACTTGATGACGGCACGCCAACTGATTGTATCTTTTTAGCACTCAACAAGCTTTTTGATGATGCACACAAACCCGATATCATAATCTCAGGGGTCAACAAAGGTGCCAATATGGGTGAAGATATCACCTACTCCGGAACGGTTGCGGGGGCGATGGAGGCAGTATTGCAAGGTATCCCCGCTATTGCTATATCACAAGTATGCAGAGATCAGTGTCAAAACATCGATGATTTTGGTTATGAACTTGCAAAAGATGCTATCGCTACACTTGTAACAAAAATATTGGCTGATGATTTTCCTCTTGGCGAGCGAAAACTGCTCAATGTGAATATCCCTCCAATCTCAAAAGAGGAATCAAAAGGATTTCGCGTCACAAGAGCCGGCAAAAGAATATATGGCAATGATGCACAAGTCCATTGGAATCCGCGAGGTATAGAGCACTACTGGATAGGATTGCCGAAACTTGATTGGGAGCATACTCCAAGTGATATCATGAGTGATTTTGAAGCGATTGCGCAAGGGTATATCTCTATTACCCCTATTCATCTCGATATGACAAGTCATGATGATATAGAGAAAGTGAAAAAATGGCTCTAGAACGCTTTAAACGATGCGAAGAGCTCTTTGGAGAAGAGGAGTTTGCAAAGATACAAAAAGCTAAGATTATCATCCTCGGTGTTGGCGGCGTTGGCTCATATGCACTTGATTGCCTCTATAGGAGCGGCATAAACGATATAACCATTGTCGATTATGATCACTATGATATCACCAATCAAAACAGACAGATAGGCTCTGAGGCTCTTGGAGAGCTCAAAACCACAAGGCTTAAAGAGCTCTATCCAAACATCCGGGCTATCACTCAAAAGATAAATATAGCATGGGTTGAAAGTTTTGATTTTAGTTCCTATGATCTCATCATAGATGCCTGTGATACCACAAAAGTCAAGATAGAATTGGCAAAAAAAGAGTATAAAAAGCTTATCATGTCGGTAGGCTCAGCTAAGAGATTTGATGCCTCAAAGATAGAGGCAGCCTCCATCTGGAAAACACATGGTGATGCACTTGCAAGCAAGATACGTACTGAGCTTAAAAAAGCAAAATTTGATAGAAACTTTACGGTAATTTTTTCAAGTGAAGCGGCAAGATGTAAAGAGAAAGGCTCATTTGTGGGGGTTACAGGAAGTTTTGGTCTGATGATATGCTCTGAAGCTATCAAAAAGATACTGGCAAACAAATAATTGGGTATGGCTTTATGAATTACGCCCGATATTGTGCGAGTTGAGTGATTTTTAGTGCATAATCCGAGTTACACTCTTCATCCTCGTTACAGCATCTTTTGGATAAAATCACTACAATATTTTACCTAAAATGTAAAATCCAAAAACTCATTTGTTAAGGAAACACATAATGTCTTGCGAAAAATCCGTCTACATCACCACCCCAATTTACTATGTCAATGATATCGCCCACATAGGGCACGCCTATACTACTATCATAGCCGATAGCATATCGCGCTACTCAAGGCTTATCGGTCATGATACTTTTTTTCTCACAGGAACCGATGAGCATGGTCAAAAGATTGAGGAATCTGCCAAAGCAAAAGGCAAAAGCCCAAAAGAGTATGCCGATGCAATAAGCGCGACTTTTAAAAATCTCTGGGACGATTTTGAGATATCTTATGATGCTTTCATACGCACAACTGACGAAAAACACAAAATTGGTGCGCAAAAAGCATTTGAAGTGATGGCACAAAAAGGCGATATCTACAAAGATGTCTATAGCGGACACTACTGCATCTCTTGTGAGACCTTCTTTACAAAAAACCAACTACTTGAAGAGGAATTTTGCCCGGAGTGCGGCAAGACAACAAGCGTAGTCGAAGAGGAGAGCTACTTTTTTAGACTCTCAAAATATCAAGATAAACTTCTTGAGTGGTATGAGCAAAATCCATCATGCATCTTGCCTAAAAGCAAAAGAAATGAGGTAATCCGCTTTGTTGAGAGCGGATTAGAAGACCTTTCAATCACACGAACGAGCTTTGATTGGGGCGTGAAGATTCCTGAGTCTTTCAATGACCCTAAACATGTGATGTATGTATGGCTTGATGCGCTTATGAACTATCTTACTGCACTTGGGTATGGAAGCGATGAAGCAAATATGCGTTATTGGCCAGCGCGTGTTCATCTCATAGGTAAAGATATATTGCGATTTCATGCAATCTATTGGCCGGCATTTTTGATGAGCCTTGATCTACCGCTCCCAAAACATATAGCAGCGCATGGATGGTGGACAAGAGATGGTCAAAAGATGAGCAAGTCCAAAGGGAATGTTGTCAACCCCAAAGAGGTCGCAGATGCCTATGGACTCGAAAACTTTAGATATTTTATGCTTCGAGAGGTCCCCTTCGGTGGTGATGGAGACTTTAGCCAAAAAGCACTTATCGATAGGATCAATTCTGACCTTGGTAATGATCTTGGTAATCTCCTCAATCGACTCATAGGGATGAGTGGCAAATACTTTGATGGAACAATAGACTCAAAAGATATCGCACTTTACTACAAAGATGAGCTTGCCCAGGTAGAAGAGTCGATTGACAAGCTAGAACCCCTCCTCTTCGAGATGCAGATACATAGATACCTTGAAGAGCTCTGGAGACCCCTAAGTGTTGCAAACAAGGCCATAGACAAGCACCAACCTTGGGTCTTGATGAAAGAAGGGAAAACCGATGAAGCGATGGCACTGGTTGCACTCATTGCTAACATCTTGGCTCGTGTCTCAGTGATGCTCCATCCCGTTATGCCTGAAACTACACGAAAAATAGCCACAGCACTTGGATTTGAGATAGATAATAGCTCATGGACACAGCTTATCATCGAAAAAAGTATGCTCGCCTCCTTTACGATAACACAGATTCCACCGCTCTTTCCTAGAATTGAAGAGGTGAAACTCGAACAAGCTGAAGAAGCACCAAAAGAAGAGAAAAAAGAGGCATCAAACGCAGAAGAAGGCATCGCACTTATCGGCATCGATGATTTTTTCAAGACATCTATCAAGATAGGCACTATCATCGATGCGCAAGAGATAGAAAAAAGCGATAGACTTCTCTTACTTAAAGTCGATATAGGCGAAGCTTCTCCTCGTCAAGTCGTAGCAGGCATCAAAGAGTTTTACGCTCCTCAAGATCTGCTAAATACACAGATATGCCTTGTAGCCAATCTAAAGCCGGCAAAACTTATGGGCAACAAAAGCGAGGGTATGATACTCGCAGCCAAAGATAAAAACGGGCTCTCACTCATCAGACCTGAGGCTCCAAAATCTAACGGAACGACGGTCGGTTGATGAATATAAGCGATGTTGTCAATATAACAGAAGGGGAACTTTTAAATACCCCAAAGATTCAATCCGTTAATGCTGCAACGACCTATCAATCGAAAGTTGAAAGAGGCGATCTCTTTTTCTCAGATGATATCGAAGCGATAGAGAGTGCCATAGAAAATGGCGCCTATGCTATCATCTTCGAAGGTGATACTATCACTCCAACCGATAATGAAATCGCATGGATCAAGGTCAATGATATCAAATTGGCAAGTATGAAACTAGCACGCTATGTATTGCTTAAAAAAGAGCTTGATATCTATCTTTTTGATATCCATGAGCTTGATTTTCTCAAGATGATACTCAAAGACAAAAAAAGAGTTACTATGCTCTCGAGTGATTATAAAAAAGCTTTTGAGCAGATAGTCAACTCAAACGATAGACTCTTCGCAAGTAGCGACAAAGAGCTTCTAGAGATCATTTCGACGGATATAAAAGAGTTTTCAGGGAGCATCGATGGAGAAATCATAGATGCGACTCTTTTTAAAACAAGTTTCAAACTTGATGGCTATATCTATCAAGATATCGATCTTTTCCCATTTCACTTTGATTATATCCTCAAAATAGTTGCATTTTGTAAAAAACATGAGATAGAGTTCTCGCTCGATAAAATCCGTTATACCAAGCATCTCTATCCTATCTTCATCAATAACAACCTAGAGCAGACGCTCAAAGGAAGAAGTGATAAGGTTGCTATATTTGGCGACAACATCAAAGATATCGAAAAATCAAAAGAGTATATCACCTACAAGATGAAATGGGTAAAAAGTATATTTCTTACTCCACCGAAAGTAAAGCTTGATTGCGGAAAGAAGAATCCTATCTGGTTTGAAAATGAAGACGAGATAAGGTCAATACTTAAAACAAAAGATTTTAACTATGCCTTTATCTATAGTTCTGATAAAAAGATATTAAATAGTATCAAAAAAGAGTATTCTCTATTTGACCTCTAAAAAGGAGCCCTTATGAAAAGAAGAGATTTTATGCAAGCCTCCCTTGTAGGTGGAGCTTCATTGATGTTAAGCGGGTGTAGAAGAGACGAAAAAGAGAGTATCAAGAGTACCAATATCAATAGAGGTAAAAAAACAAAACTCACGCTTGCAACTTCATGGCCGGCAAACTTTCCTATCATGGGGACAGGCATAGAATCTTTTGCTAAGAGATGCTTAGAGCTTAGTGGCGGAACACTCGACATCAAAGTCTATTCCAAAGATGTGCTCGTACCGGCCCTGCAGGTATTTGACGCTGCCTCATCAGGACAGATAGATGCTTTCCACTCAGGCGTTTACTACTGGAAAGGGAAAAATAGTGCTTTTTCTATTTTCGGTGGCGTTCCTTTGCGACTTACAAGCGATGAGATGATGACTTGGATGGATTTTGGAGGTGGATATGAGCTTTGGAAAGAGACTTATGCCAAATTTAACCTCTACCCACATATAGGCGGCACAACGGGTCCTCAGATGGGTGGATGGTTTAAAAAAGAGATAAAAAGCCTTGATGACCTTAAGGGGCTCAAGATTCGTATGCCCGGCATCGGCGGAGAAGTGCTAGAAAGACTCGGAGCAACGCCTGTTTTACTCGCTGCTGCCGAGATATATACAGCGCTTGAGCGTGGACTTATCGATGCAAGTGAATGGGTTGGCCCTTTTTTGGACAATATGATGGGGTTTCCAAAGATAGCACCCTATTATTACAAAGGTTGGCATGAGCCCGGCTCCATCTTGGAAATTACTTTCAATAAGCAAAAGTGGGATAAGCTCAGTATCGAGCATCAGGGCATCATAGAAGCAGCGGCAAGAGAGATGAGTGTGAAAATGAATGAGGAGTTTCGCTATAAAAACGCGCTTGCCTACAGTGAGCTTGAAGATAAAGTTGAGATCAAAGAGTTTCCAAGCGAAGTGATGGATGCCATAAAGATTGCACTCAATGATGTTTTACATGATGAGGCAGAAAAAAATCTTGATTTTAAAAGAGTTCTAAAGAGTCATGAAGATTTCTATAAACTTAACAAGAAATGGGATGATATCTCAACAAAGCATTTTTTAAATATACGCTCTTAGCTTTTTTTATTGTATTTATCAACACTTCGCTCTAGGCTTGCTAAAAATTCCTCTATCTTCTCACCTAGATCTGTCACAAAGCTTTTAGCTTCGCCCAAATTGACCTCTATATGCTCATTATCAACTTTGATCCCGAGGTTTTCTTTGAGATCAAGCGCCTTCTCATTAAGACTTTTCTCTATATTTTTAGAAGTATCCTCCATCTTCGCTTTAAGTCCATTGAAAAACTCTTTTGTTTTGGCAAAATCGATAGAGAGTTTCTCGCTCTCGATATCAATGCCCATTTTTGAGAACAGCTCTTTTTCGCTCTCCGGAGTCTCTTTGCTCTTTGAATTATTATTTTTATTCATATATAATCCTTTTTATAATATAATTATATCATAATATTATTCTCTATTTTTCATAAAAAACAGCCGACATATACCCGACAACTTGAGAAGTATCTCCACTCGCATCAGCACTTGTTCTGTAATCTATGATGCTACTTCCTAGATCTATCTTATTTGCAGCATCAATAAGTGCCTTAACCCCTATCATACCGCATGCTTCACATCCTGCATCCAATAACTCCATATCCATAGCAACTATCGCTTCCAAACATATATGATCAAGCTTCTTCGCAGTGTGTTGATCATAATAATGGCTTAAATCCGTACTGATTACCAAAAGATTGTCTCGATCTTGAAGAAGAAAATCCAACACCTGAGTCATCTCCTTGTGCTCTATCTTTCCATAGACTATCTCTACTATGGGAATATTTTTAAAATAATAATCAATAAAAGGAATTTGTGTCTCCGTTGAGTGCTCACTATGCGCTTTGGGATCAAAGGTGATATAACCGAATCTATCTTCTATCTTTTTTGAATAAGCCACATCTATATCGAGTTCTCCACAAGGCGTTTCATACCTATCATATTTGGCTATCGATGCTCCGTTTATGAGAACTCTATGACTTGGTCCTAAAACTACAATCCTCTTTGGCTTGAGATGCGCTATAGACCTATATGCAGCATTGGCACTAAACCCACTGTAGACATATCCTGCGTGTGGTGATATGAGAGCTTGCGCTCTAAAAACGCTTTTAGGCACCCATCCTGCGTCATCCAAAGTTGTATTGAAATACTCTATATATCTCTTGATTTCACTGCAACTAGCAGGATAAAATGTTCCTGCGACAGAGGCTTTTCTTAGGCTCATTCAAAGACTCCTTCAAGGACGCTATCACAATTTGGGCATCTATTTTTCAAAAGGGAATTATCACTTACCCCCAAACCTTCTCTGGATATAAGTTTACTATTACAGGTGCGGCAATAGGTGTTATTGTCCTTTGTAACATTGCCCATATAGATATAAGAGAGCTTATGTTTCTTGCCAATGTTATAGGCTCTTTGCAATGACCCCAAAGGAGTTACCGGGAGCGAAAGCTCCTTAAAATCCGGATGAAAAACAGATATATGCCAAGGAACGGTAGTACCCAATTCATCAGCAATGAATGATGCGATACGCTCCAACTCCTCATCGGAATCATTTTTGGTAGGCACTATCAGTGTTGTGACTTCGACCCATATTTTGTTTCTCACAAAATGTTTGAGATTTTCTAGGACTATCTTGAGATTTCCTCCCAACTCTTTTTTATAATATTTTTCATCAAAACTTTTAAGGTCTATATTGACAGCATCAATCAAACCTACCATATCATCTATCATCTCCTTGGATTCATATCCATTACTTACAAATATATTCTTTATGCCTTCTTGCTTTGCTAGCAGAGCAATATCTTTTGCATAAGGATAAAATATCGTCGGCTCATTATAGGTATAAGCGATAGAGTGACAATCATATTTTTGAGCGATTTCTACGATATCTTGGGGAGAGAAATATCTACTTTTGTCTATGCTTCTTTCTTGAGATATCCCCCAATTTTGACAAAAAGAGCACTTAAAATTACATCCAACCGTTCCTAGGGAGAGTGATTTGGTATTTGGCATAAAATGATATAAAGGCTTTTTTTCTATAGGGTCAACATTAAGTGCGCTTGGATGTCCATAAACTAAACACTCTATCTTGTTGCTAATATTTTTGTTGACGCCACAAATACCGACTTGCCCCTCTTGAAGCTTGCAGTAATGACTGCAGAGCATACAAGTAAGCTTTGTTTTATCTTCTTTGGATTCATAGTATTTCATTGTATCTTCTTTGCTTGGTAGATATATATGTCGGGGTGAGCCTGCAGGCAGTTTGGCTCCAAACCTGCTTTGGCACAAAGATGTGTGAAAAAAAGCTCAAATGTCGGCAATTGCTCCCAAACTGAAGGCAAAAATGTCGCTTGACGACCGCCTGCGCTCAATATAACGCCATCAACCCCTATGCTCAGCTTGTTCTTTAAATCATTGATATCACTATAACTCAATGCTTCGGGGAGACTCAGCAAAGATATCTCTATCTCTATATTTTCAAATTCGTTTTTACTCAATGGTAAAAATCTAGGATCATCAAAAGCCGCAGCCTTTGCATTTTGAACGATATCATCAAAAAGAGATCTTCTAGGCGTAAGTGAACCTATACAGCCTCTGAGATTTCCAAAAAGATTGAGTGTTACAAATGTAGCTTGGGGTTTTTGAAGTTGCGTATATCTCTCTTTGAGACTTTCATCTACGGTATGTGTGCCCTCTAATACATCTTGTATAGAATTTCTAGCGAGATCTAGCAATATTTTCTGATCCATAAGTACCTCCTATTTGATACTTGAATCTACATACAATAATAGCATAAATTTTATTTTTGAGAAAAAAATATTACAGAGTACTACAATCTAGCATCAGCAAGCGTAAGAGCAAACAACACATCAATGCCGCTCTTTTGCAACACTGCCCTCGCCTCCGAAAGCGTTGTTCCGGTCGTTACGATATCATCAACAAGTATCGCATCTATGCCCTGCTTGCCTTTATAGACAAAATCTCTTGGATTTGCAAGTCTATAATCCAAGCTTTGAGCAGAATAACTCACCTTGTTATTTGCCATAAGCGATGCATGGAGTACCTTTGTGTGTGCTCCTCTCATGGAGTGTGTCAAAAGAGCAACATGAGAATAGCCTCCTTTTATACGTTCATCCACACCGATAACGGCAATATCTCGTGCATCATGAGCGATAAAATGTTCCATAAACGGCTTAAATGTCATTTTGGCAAGCTCTCTGTAGACTCTATGTCCGATAGGAGTATGCTTAGAAAGCAAAAGCTTCTCGAGAGAGGAGTAACTATAAAAACTATAGACATCAAGCGAGCCGATCTTCCTTTTGGTGATATTTGCTCCAAGCAGATTATCCTTGCATTGCTTGCAGATGATGTTAAAGCTCAAGGCATGACAACTAAAACATCGCATCTTAAAGCTTTTCGTACTCGCTAGGAGTGTTATTTTCTCTATAGATATTTTCCAAAATCGATAATTCGTCTCTTCTTGGTCTATGGTACAACATGAAGACAACAGATAAACCGATGATCAATAGCGCATACTCTAAATCGGTAAACATAAAATAGTAGATAATCCCAAATATCGGTAGAGTCTCCACCATCGCCCAGAGAATAAAAAGTATCGTCAGATATTTACCATAATACAAAGGAACATTTGCATCTTTTTTCTGCTCACCCTTGATAGAATTTATGCCCCGAACAGAGAAAAAATACTTTTTAAACGCAGATACAACAAAAAACAAAATAACCGCATAGATGATAATGCCCACTTTCACCATCCCTTGCAGCTCTTCATCGTTTGAGAGAGGTTGCATGGGAGTATTGTGATGCGTAAACCAAAGTACAAAACCGTATATGAAAACACCCATTACCATCGCAAGATGTATAAAGCGCATAGTAAGAAAATGCTTATTTGCGTATTGCTCATCCATTTCGACCTCCTTTGATAAAAAAATAGTAACAGATATTAGATAAGAGAGAATTAAACCTATCATTTTTATAAATAGACAATCGATCTTAACTATTTAGTCCTGATTCTGCTATAATTAAATAAAAAATATGGCAAAAACAAATAAAAAACATAACAAACAAATCAAAGAGTTCTTTCACGGTGCCTCATTTGAAGAAGGCATAGTCAATCTCAGCAATGAACAACTCAAAACTCTCGCTTCACTTTTTGACACAGGAGAGACTATCCAAGAGAGAGAAGCTCTTATAAAGTTTCTTCGTAGGGTATGGAGCGGAAGAGATATAGCTCCCAAAAGAGAGATCGTCAAATTTATCTCAAACAACGGGCTCAATAAAAAAGACGAAGAAGAGCAGATAGAAAAGCTAGAAAAAATCAAATATGGACTTGAGAATATTGAGCATACAAAAGAAGAAGCTAGGAAGATACTTGAACTCTTTGGTGACACAAAAAATAGGAAAATAACGCAGAAAAAGGTACTCTCAAAACTCAATTATCTACGAAAAAAAGAGTATTTTAAAAGTATTGAAGAGGCTATCGATGCTGAGATAACGACACTTGATGAGCTCTCATGGTACCATTCATTTGATTTTGGAGACTTTCACAAGATTCTTCATTGCAAAACCATGCCTTTAGCGCAAGAGATATTTGATCTTCCAAAAGATGCAACAATCAAAAAACTCTCAGAAATCAAAAAAGAAGTTATCGCTCAAAAGCAAAAAGAGATCGATGCGTTTCTGCTTACCTCAAAAAGCAATGACTATCTAAGCGCTGATGTTATCACGGAAGCACTAAGCATAATGTCTCCTGAGGTTGAGATATATCACACCCCTATTCCGGATGATATTTTAGAAAAAATTATCCAAGATATTAATAAAAAATATTATCTAATATCAAGCGAAGATCACTATATCATCGAAAAAGAAAAAAAACTTCTCTTTCACGGCAGAGACCTCTATTACAACATTTCCGTCTCTTATACGAAAGAGTTTATCTATAAGACTATCTGGCAAAATAAACCACTCCCCATAGCAAGCGAACTTGAAGATGTCAATGAGAAGCTTCTTGAAGATCTCTCTATCGCTATGCAAGAGATGAAAGATGATATGCTTGATGTTGCCTCGGGACTTAAGATCAATGAAGAGCCTATTATTGACTTTATCATGGAGTATTTCGAGCCTCAAGTCATCTCCTCGCACTCACTTAAACTCAAAGAGAAGACCAAGAGACGCATCATGTATCATTGGCAAGAATATCTCAAGCCATTTAAGGAGCGGCAAAACAGAGAAGAGCTTTTAGCTAAAACAATTCGTGATTTTAAACTCCTCTTCCCGCTTGCAAGATCACTCAAAAGGGAGATAGTCTTCAATGTTGGGCCAACCAACAGCGGAAAGACCTACGCAGCGCTTAAAGAGCTTAAAGATGCCACAACAGGCTACTATCTTGCTCCACTGAGACTCTTGGCGCTTGAGGGCTATGAGACACTTAAAAGTGACGGAGTCAAAGTCTCGCTCATCACAGGTGAAGAGGAGATCATAGATGAGGATTCGACTCATGTCAGCTCAACTATAGAGATGATGAATTCACAAGTGGCTGTTGATGTATGTGTTATCGATGAGATACAGATGATCAATGATCGTGATAGAGGTTGGGCATGGGCAAATGCACTTATTGGCATACCGGCAAAAAAAGTGATTCTCACAGGCTCCTCTGACGCCATAGAAGCGATCAAAGAACTCTGCAATTATCTAGGGGAGACACTCACTATCAAACCATTTGAGAGAAAAAATCCTCTAGAGCCGCTAGAGCACTCTACCTCTATAAACCAGATAGAAAAACAGAGTGCTGTTATAGCCTTTTCAAGAAGAGAGGTTTTAGCACTCAAACAGCAGCTTTCGGAAAAATATAGGGTCTCGGTAGTTTACGGCAACCTCTCTCCTGAAGTGAGAAGAGAAGAGGCAAGACGCTTTCGAGAGGGAGAGAGCGATATACTTGTCGCTACCGATGCGATCGCTATGGGGCTAAACCTCCCTATCAAAACAATCCTTTTTGCAAAGGATAACAAATTTGACGGACTTAGACGCAGGGAACTGCAACCATCAGAGGTGTTGCAAATATCAGGTCGCGCGGGAAGATACGGTATCGAAGAAAAAGGCTATGTTGGTGCACTTGATAGGGGCATACTTGATAACATCAAAAAGGCTTTGACAACTCCTCTTGAGGACACCCCTCTTCCTGTGAGCGTCATGGCGAGCTTAGAGCATGTGATGCTTATCGGTGAGATTCTCGATACACATAATCTCACATCGATTCTTGAGTTTTTTACAGAAAATATGGAGTTTGATGGTCCCTTTGTGGCTGCCAATATCGACTCGATGATAGAGATAGCAAATATTGTTGATGAGTATAAGATAGATCTGCAGACGAGATACCGCCTAGCCTGTGCTCCTGCCTCTATCTCTTCGCCTTATATTGAGAGTATTATGCACAAATACATTCGCTTGATAGAACAAAACAAAGAGGTGCACTACATTCCCCCTAAAGATCTACCAAAATTTGCACAAACAAATGAGATGCTCCTCAATGCCGAAGATAGAGTCAGAGAGATATCGCTCTACCTCTGGCTCTCATTTAGATTTCCTGATTTTTTCAAAGATACAGAGCTAGCTATTAGCTCGCGTACAAGGCTCAATAGCTTCATAGAACGCTCCTTAAAAGAAGGACACTTCGTCAAAGAGTGTCGCAGATGCGGGAAAGTACTTGATTTCTCTTATCGCTTCTCTATATGTGACGAGTGCCACGCAAAGGGGAAAAGAGGCGAAAGATTTTATAAGAAGAAATATAGATAATCTCAGCTCTTATAAGGCACCTTTGCACTCGGTATGAGCGCTGAAGTATCCTCTAGGTGAGCATCTTGGTCATCAAAAAATATATCTGCACCAAAAGCTTGTATAACTTCATGTTTACGCACTCCTCCTTGAAAAAATGCTTCATCAACTCTAACGCCCCATGCACCCAGCGTTCTTAAAACTCGCTCATGTGTAGAAAAATTTCGAGCAGTTACTAGAGCGGTTCGTATGGGGGATTGCTCCATGCCAAAACGATCTTGGATACTCGATATTACTTTTAAAAATTTAAAAAACGGTCCTTTGCTCAGTGGATTTTTAGCATTTGCCTTTTCATACTCCAAAAATCCCTCAAGCCCTTTTTCTTGATAGACCCTTTCACTCTCATCCCCAAAAAGTACTGCGTCTCCATCAAAGGCAATGCGTACCACTTCGGAATCATTTTCGTCTTGATTTGAAAATGGCAATATAGTTGCTGCTGCGACTCCGGCGTTGATAGCATCTTGTACATCATCACTATTTGCAGAGAGAAAAAGATCAACTTTAAAGGCTTCAAGGTATCGCGCTACAGGTGTACCTGCCGTCCAGCCTGAGCGTTCTATGTTTATACCATAGTGCTCCAAACTTCGCCCTATTCGCAGACCTGTAGCGGCATTATTACGAGAGAGTATGATAACTTCTATAAGTTTGTCATCAAATTTTTTATTTATAGATAGAAAATTTTTCACAAACCTATATGCAGTTCCGAGCTCAAGAGGCTTCTCTTCATGACTGAGCTGATAATCATAATAGGCTTGCAGGCCTTTTTCGTCAAAAATCTTATTTTCAATTTCGAGATCAAAGAGTGCACGCGAAGAGATCGCAACAACAAGTTTATCACTCAGCTCATATGCCATAGAACCTCTTTTTTGAAAGATTATAGCATCTTTACACTCTTTGTTAATTGATTGTATATATAATTTCACAAAGGAGTTTTATGAAACAAATATTGGTAATCTTTTTATTATTGTTGAGCTTTTTAGATGCTAAATATCTGCTCAAACCGAGTTATAGAGAAAAAACAAAGATAGATAAACTCCCGAAAAACTCCGTAGCCGATATGAAAATTTTACCGCAAGATCTCTCTTTTTATGCAAAGCAAGTGACTCCTTTTGATGCAAAGATACAAAAAGAGCTTGATAGAGAATATAATCATGAATACTTTGAGCCATGGACGCAGAAAAGCGCTCAAATAGATGCCGATAAGCTTGGCTGGGAGGTACGATTTGTCGAAAAAGAGCAGATATTTACTATTCTTGGTAAGTTGATTGAGCAATCAGAGATTCAAAAGTGGATTGAAAATGAAAATATGGATGCTTTTGATACACAACGACTGCGCGCAATCACCTTGCGTAGAGTTGATCTCAAAGCGTTCCCAACATCCATACAGTATTTTAAAAATCCAAAACGTCCGGGAGAGGGTTTTCCCTTTGATTACAATCAAAACAGCGCCTACCCTATCAATATGCCGCTTTTCGTCTCACATCTCTCAAAAGACGGCAAATGGGCATTTGTCAAAGGTGCCTATGCTTTTGGATGGGTTCAAACAAAAGATATCGCTTTTGTTGATGATGCTTTCATTAAAAAATTTAAAAACGGCAACTATGCTATGAGTATCAAGGATAACCTCAGGCTCTTTGACGATGATAGAGACATCTCCCTCATCAAGCTTGGCACCCTCTTTCCTTATACGCAAGAGGGGTATATGTTTGCAACCAAAGATGAAAAAGGTATGGCAAAGATAGCCTATTTTAAAGCGACAGCAAAGGGAATCATCTCTCATAAACCCCTGCAATTTAACACAAAAAATGTTGCTATGATAGCTGCAGAATTTCAAGGAGAGCCCTATGGATGGGGTGAGTGCTATGAAACACGAGACTGCTCGGCTACCACAAGAGACTTTTTTGCAGTTTTTGGGATTTTTCTTGAGCGTAACTCTGCCGAGCAAGCAAAAAACGGTAGGTATGTTGTTGATATCTCTGATATAGAAGATGTGCGGGCAAAAAAAGATGCGATTGTAAAATATGCAAAACCTTTTCGCTCTATGCTCTTTGTTCCGGGACATATCGTGCTCTACATCGGTGAATATCAAAATGAACCCGTTATCTTACATACCTATTGGGGAGTAAGACAAGAGGATTGGAGCAAGCTCATCACGGCGAGAACCATTATCACAACAACACAGCCCGGCAAAGAGCTTGAAAACACAAGAGAAGAGTCTGAGCTTATCAAGACGCTTAAAGCAATCGTTATCTTCTAAGTTTTATACCTTGCTGTGTTATAATTTTATATGAAACAAAAAAGCGTCTATAAAACAAAAATCATAGCCGGAACATTTAAGGGCATCATGCTTGATATCCCCAAAGTTGATACCACGAGAGCCTCCAAGGCAATCCTTAAAGAGTCTATCTTCAATACACTGCAATTTAAGATTATAGATAAACCGTTTTTTGAAGTATTTGGCGGGAGTGGCTCGGTCGGTCTTGAGGCACTCTCGCGAGGTGCAAGTGAGCTCTTTTTCATAGAGAAGAACCCACAAACCTATAAAATCCTTCAAAGCAATATCGACAAACTTGATCCAAATAGATGTAGAGCCTATCTCGGCGATAGCTTTAAGCTTTTTGAGCGAGTCTATAGTGAGCTAAAATCGCTTAATAAAAAGTGTTATATCTATCTTGATCCTCCTTTTAGCGTACGCGAGGGGATGGATGATATCTACGAGAAGACGATGATGCTTATAACAAGCATCGAGCAAGAAGTTTGCGATATGGTGATGCTCGAGCATATGAGTTCACTTGTGATACCAAAAAGTATTGGGGCGTTTGAACTTGCACGCTCGAAGAAATTTGGCAAAACAACGATCAGTTACTATGTGCCTAAGGAGATAGCTTGAACGTCAAGCTTCCCTCTATTAGTCTTGTTCTCTTGACTCTTATTATCCTTATTACCTTTATCCTCCCACTTGTTGTTACACTTGAGCCTTTTAAATTCAATGCAGAAGCTATTTTAGAGGCTCCCTCACTAGAGCATATCCTAGGAACGGATAGGCTCGGCAGGGATATCTTTGCGAGGATAGTCTATGGCGGGCAAATATCACTCATCATCGGGTTTGGCTCGGCACTTATCGCCTCTTTTATCGGTATCGCTATGGGTGTAAGTGCGGGGTATTTTCAAGGTACATTTGATAAAGCATTTGTGGTTATCGTTGATCTTTTTTTAACCTTCCCTACCTTTTTCTTACTCCTTGCGCTCATCAGCTATGTTGATGCCTCTATGCTGGTACTTATCATCGTTATCTCTATTACAGGCTGGATGGGAACTTCAAGACTCATCAGACAGGAGAGTTACAATATCTCAAAACAACCCTATATCAAGGTGCTCAAGATAGCCGATGTCTCAAAATTGGTTATCATCTTCAAGTACTTCTTGCCACTTGTTGCACCTATCTTTTTTATCAGCTTTACTTTTGCACTCAGCGGTGCTATACTAGCCGAAAGCGGATTGAGCTACCTTGGGCTTGGCATCACGCCACCACAGATGAGCTGGGGTAGCATGCTCAGCGAAGGCAAAGGAGTGATGGAAATCGCTTGGTGGGTGAGCTTTTTCCCGGGACTTATGATATTTTTAGTGACATTTTCACTTGTGCAAATGAGTGACTATCTCCAAAATATCACCAACCAAAAAGAATCTTTCAATTAAGGAAAACCATGGCGAACAAAGAGGATAAAATAGCGCTCTTTATAGATTGTGACAACATCTCACACAAGGCAATCAAGGGCATCATTAGTGAGCTAAGTAAGTTTGGTGTGGTCAATATCAGACAAGCGTACGGTAACTGGACAAAAGACAATCTCAAAAATTGGGAAGATAAGCTCTTAGAATTTGCTATCAAACCGATACAGCAATTTGATTATAGTAAGCATAAAAATGCTACCGATATTTTGATGAGTATCGATGCGATGGACCTTTTGCACACCAAAGAGATCGATGCTTTCGCTTTTGCAACGAGTGATAGTGATTTTACTCCTGTGGTTATGCGTGTACAAGCTGAGGGGATCAAAGTCTTTGGTTTTGGCGAAAAAAAGACACCAAAAGCCTTTATGGCAGCGTGCTCACAGTTTATCTTCACGGAAAAACTAATGGTTTCAGATGATAAAACTATCAGCGATGTCATTACTGATGAGAAAAAGAGCGGTCAAGAGATGCGAGAGGATGCATGGCTTGTCAATCTTCTCTATACGGGGCTCGATCAAACGATGGATGAAAATGGCTGGGGGAACCTCGCTGATATCGGCACATATATCAACAATAGCTCTTCATTTTCAACCGTCAATTACGGCTATAAAAAGCTAAGTGCCCTCATCAAAGAGATTGACCTCTTTGATATCCATTTTGATGAGCAAAGCAAACAGATGAGCATCAGAAAAAAGACATAAGTAGCACCTTTTACTCTTTTGGTTTCTCACCTTTAAGTATGCCTGCTTCGTAGAGAAAAATCGAGGGTTTAAAATCTATCTTTTTTACCTTATCATACTGCGCAAGCGAGAGCATAAGCTTATCTTTTGCCCTTGTAACGGCAACATAGAAGAGCCTTCGCTCCTCTTCAAGCTCCCCGCCTTGATGCATGAGCTTATGATTTGGAAAACGCCCCTCCATAAGATCGATCACATAGACATCACGAAACTCAAGCCCTTTACTTGCATGCACGGTGAGTAGATTGACACCCTCGCCTTCACTGAGTTCGCTAGTTCCTAAGATCATAGCATTTAAAAAACTATTGAGATCATTGTAATTTTTAGAAAGCTCAAGGAGAAGCGAGCACTTTTTCATGATCCTCTCTTTTGCCTCTTCTCGTTTTACTTCGTCGATCTCGCCATTTCTAAGTCGTGCCCTCTGATTTGAGAGAAATTCTACTACAACTGCGTACATTTTTGATTTGATAGCCGAGCTTAGGATGCTACTCGGATACCCCTTACCTTGATAGAGTGCTAAAAAATCATAAAATCCCTGAAAAAAGAGTGCGCCGTTTGTTGTCATTTTCGGATGTTTTAAAAGAGGATGGTTAAGCACACCGTTGCTAAGTCCAAGAGTGGTAAACCTCGAAGCACTGCTCATCTGGATGTCATCTCCAAAAAGTCCTAAATTATGATTGCTGATAGCCGAACTCGGTGGCAATGAATCCGTCTTAGGCTCAAGTAAACCGACAAATAGATTGCCGTTACCGCAATGCAAGAGTGAAGTATAAAACTCTTTGGCATGCGATGAGCCGACTCCTTTTGCATACTCAAAAAGGTGGATAAATGCCATCATATCTTTGGGATTGACAAGAAGTGTGAGCATATCAAGTAGAAACTTGATCTCTTTTGTCTCAAAAAAGCTCATACCGCCTTTTCTCTTGCATGAGATTCCACGCTCTCGTAAACTCGCCTCGATGCCGTCCGCACTTATGTTATTGCGAAAGATAACGGCGACTTCATTGGCGGGGGTATAGGAAGCTCTTATAGTATCTGCTATGGCTTGATACTGCTCAAAAAGCTCCTTATAGACAAGAAGTTTTGGCGAAATATCCTCCCCGACCCTCCCTACTTCAAGTTTTTTAGGATAGATTCGCTCATTGTGCTCTATGACTCTATTGGCAAGTGAGAGTATCGATGCGCTTGATCTGTAGTTTGTTTTTAGGGAAAATATTTTCGCTTTTTCATATCTATCTTTAAATGTTGAGATATTTTCAATATTTGCACCATTAAACGCATAGATACTCTGGTCATAATCACCCACGCAAAAGAGTGATTTTGCCTTAAGCGCATCTACAAGGATGCCTTGGAGTGTATTTGTATCTTGATACTCATCGACAAGCACTTCAGTAAACTCTTTTTGCAACACATCTCTCTTCTCGATAGCCTGTATGAGCAGGTCATTAAAGGAGAGGAAACCGAACTGCTCCTTTTCCTGCTCAAACTCATCTATGATATGCATATAGATATCAACAAGCGGTTTGTGCTCCGGGTATCGTTCTAAAAACCACGCCTCAAATCCATTGTTAGCAGCATTTTGATAGAGTGAGTAGATATCGTAGAGGAATGCCGGAGAAAAAGCACTCTGCTCAAAATTAAGCCTTGCAAAATCTCTCTTTTCATACACACTTCTAAAGAGTGTTTTAAGCTCAAAGGGCTGTTTGAGGCTCAATTTGGGATCAAATTCCTTAAGCCACCTATAACTCACGGCATGAAATGTGCCTGATTCGATTTTTGAGACAATCTTTGCATCAAAATGCCGCTCTAATCGTTCAAGCATTTCGCCGGCTGCTTTGTTGGTAAATGTCAGTAGGAGTATCTTTTCCGGTGCAATCCCCTCATAAAGGAGATGGGCTATCCTCCCTACGATTGTTGAAGTTTTTCCTGTACCTGCACTTGCGATGATGAGATTATTACCAAGAGGTGCTTTTGCTGCTTCGAGTTGCTCCTCATTGAGTCCGTTCAGTGCCAAAATCTCTCCTTCTTTTAAGAGTCAGATTTTAGCAGGTTTTATATATGGAGTCTTTTAAAATTTTCTCTTTTTGAAGAGAAAAATAGAGTATTTTAGCTATCTACCTTGCTGATAAGATTTTTATAGTGGCTCAGGTTTTGATAGACCTTTTCATATCTCCAACGAAGGACAAATTCGATGATATGATTTTTCTTCTCGAGAGAGAGTGTATCGCCTTTGCCAAAATATCCCAAAGATATATTTTTAGCCTTCTTTTTCTGCTCCCCTTCACTCTCATAGCTTATGACGATAATCTGGATATATTTACCACTTCTGACCTCGCCAAAGTCCTCATCTCTTATGCCGATACCACTTAGATTCATAGCTTTATATGAAAAAATATCAATAAAGTTTTCGCACTTACTTTCTATCTCCAAAATAGTGTACAACTCTTTAAATCTTTTCATATTGAAAGCTCTATCATCAACAAGATTAAAATCTTCAGATCCCTTGCTTTTTTGAGCACTGCTATCTTGCTTTATCTCGACAGAAGCGTTATTTTTTGCAGTTTGAGAGTTTTGATCACTATTTTGTTCTTGCTCTTTTGACTCTGTTTTTTCCGGTACATCAAACAGAGATTTTTGCGTAATAATCTTCTCTTCTAGCCTATCAGTAAGTGCTTTTAGTTTGTCTAAACTATTTGACATTTGGTACCTTTGTCATTCATGGTCTATATTTTATAATATGTTTTCTTAATAATATATAAAAATATGAAATTTTATTTTAATTCTAATTATAAATCCTCTCATTTAATGATATATAGGGTAAAATTTGATTTTAGTAAAGATTAAAATAAGGTTGTATATGGATTATTTGGAGATAGAAGGCGGGTATGAATTAAAAGGCAAAGTCAACATAAGTGGAGCAAAAAATTCTGCTCTTCCTGTAATTGCTGCATCGATCTTAAGTGACAAACCATTTAAGATAAAAAATCTTCCAAATGTCGTCGATATAAGAACTCTTTTAAAGCTTGTTGATATGCTTGGTGGCAAAGTCGAACATGATAACACTACGGCAATCATAGATAATAGCTCTATGAACTCCACAAAAGCTGTTTATGAAATCGTCTCACAAATGCGAGCCTCAATACTCGTCCTTGGCCCCCTACTCACCCGTTTTAAGCATTGCGAAGTGAGTCTCCCCGGAGGTTGTGCGATTGGTCAACGGCCTATAGATATGCACCTCAAAGCACTCGAGGCGATGGGAGCAAAGATAGAGATAAAAGGCGGGTATGTCCAAGCTGAAGCGCCAAAGGGGCTCAAAGGAACAAAGATTGTCTTCGATAAAATCACAGTCGGAGGCACAGAAAATGTCATTATGGCTGCTTCTATGGCAAAGGGGGTTACGACTATCATCAATGCCGCTAAAGAGCCTGAGATTGTACAGCTCTGCGAACTTATCCAAAGCGCAGGGGTAGAGATCACGGGAGTCGGCACGAGTGAGCTAAGCATCACGGGCACAGATGGAAGCCGCTTGCATTTCAAGAGTGTAAAATCATTCCCGACAGGATCGAAGCAGGTACCTACCTCTGTGCTGCTGCGATTACAAACTCAGATATCACGCTCGACAATGTAGAGGGTAACCACATCAAAGCAATCTTAGATAAACTTGAATCTATGGGATGTGCTATAAAGACAGAAGAGAATGCCATAACGATAAAGGGTCCCAAAAAACTCAAACCTATCAATATCACCACTTCTGAATACCCCGGCTTTCCGACTGATATGCAAGCACAGTTTATGGCGATAGCTGCTATCGCGCAAGGTGAGAGCATCATCGAAGAGCGACTTTTTGAAAATCGTTTTATGCATGTGAGTGAACTCAATCGCTTAGGTGCCGATATCTGGCTCAAAGGCTCTTTGGCAGCCGTGCGTGGGGTCAAAGAGCTCAATGGTGCTGATGTAATGGCAACTGACCTTAGAGCAAGTTCGGCGCTTGTACTTGGAGCACTTGTGGCCAATGGGACCACAAAAGTAAGACGCATCTACCATCTCGATAGAGGCTATGACAATTTAGAAGGTAAATTGGCTAAACTTGGCGCAAGGATAAAAAGAAAAAAGGAGTAGCATGGATTTTAAACGACTTGATACATACCTGATAGCAAAACGGGGAGTCAGTTTTGACTATCCCTTCGATGAAACAACAAGAGTCTATAGGGTTGCCAATAAAATATTTGCCCTTTTTGATGATACAAAAAAACCGATATCCATAAATCTCAAATGCGACCCTATATATGCACTTGAACTTCGCTCTCTCTTCTCCTATATAGAATCCGGCTACCATATGAATAAAAAGCACTGGAATACCTTTACAATCGTCAATCATGCCGATGAAAGCTTACTTAGAGAGCTTATCGACCACTCTTATGATCTCGTATTTGCATCTTTGAGCAAGAAACTAAAAGATGAGATAAAGCTCAAGGGATAAAATGGCGCTAGAGATTGAGAGAAAATTTTTAATCAACAAAGAAAAACTCCCCAAGCTTACGGGTGGCAAAAAGCTCACACAAGGCTATCTCTCGTTTCATCAGCCGAGTATTCGCGTGCGCACGGCTAGTGATGAAGCCTTTTTGACGATCAAAGGAAGCTCAAGTGATGGCGGCATCAGTCGAAGTGAGTTTGAATACCCCCTGCCCCTCCAAGATGCCAAAGAACTCTTAGGAGAATGCAAAGGTCTGCTTATCATCAAAACACGCTATGAGATAGAATACCAAGGGCATATCTGGGAGCTTGATATCTTTGGGGGAGAAAATGAGGGGCTTATCGTTGCAGAGATAGAGCTGACAAGCGCAGATGAACCCTTTGCCCTGCCCTCTTGGGTTACTACAGAGGTCTCAACGGATACTCGCTATACCAATGCTGCTTTAGCCCAAAAGCCTTTTAAACAATGGTGATGCCATTCATTGTGATCAACCCTGAACTTGTAAACTTTTTTTTGCCTCTTGATAGCCAAGTTCAAAAAGGGCATCAAAGTTTTTAAGTGAGAGGATCGAGTAGTTTGTGATCTCGGGAGATTCTATAAAGAAGTCACAAATCTCTTTTGCTTTGTAGACATTTTTTTGCATACTCGCTACAATCGATCGCTTGAGGTAAGAAAAGAGATTGTGAGCCTCTACATTTTTTACAAAGGGGTGAAGATTGACCCCTACTATAGGCAAGTGAAAGTTTAAAAGCGGTGCTATGGGAATATGGTTAAATACTCCACCATCAATATAAGTTTTTTGCTCGATCTCAACAGCTTTAAAAAACGGCACAAGTGCCGAAGATGCTTGACAAAGCTTGTGAATATTCCCCTGATCAAAAACTCTCTCTTGTGCAACATCTAGATCAACTGCGGTAATATAAAGTGGAATGCTAAGCTCATTCATATCTGCCAATGGGACGAGTTTTTTAAGAACGGGCGCTTGCATATCTATATGAAAAACAGAATTTTTAAACCAGTTAAACCTAAAAAGTTTTTTTATCTCTTTAGACTTCAATATCGCTAACTGCTCTTTTGGAGAAACTCCCGAGGCGTAACTTGCCGCTACGATAGAGCCAATCGAAGTAGCTGCGATAGCTTTTACTTTTATGTTTTGCTCATCAAGATAGTGTAATACTCCCAGATGATATGCCCCACGTGCCCCTCCACCCGAAAGTGCAAGTACTACTTCTTTGATCTCTCTAGCCAATGGACAACCTCAAATGTTCCGTCAAAATGCTCAACGACACAAGTACAAGACTCTACCCAGTCACCACAATTTAAATACTCCACTTCATCGATCATCTTTGATTCTGCTTTATGTATGTGCCCGCAAATAACACCTTGATACCCTTGCTTTGAGGCATGCTCAGAAAGAGTTCCTTCAAAATCTGTGATAAAGCTCACGGAACTTTTGACATTATCTTTAACATATTTTGAAAGAGACCAATGTGTTTGTATGTGCAAAAGTTTACGAAGTTTATTGAGTATATGGTTCAAATAAAGCACAAAATCATAACCGATATCCCCTAAAAGTGCGAGCCATCTTTTTGTCATGGTGATAGAGTCAAAAAAATCACCATGCGTTACAAGATACTTTTTACCGTTTATGGCATCATATTCTGTTTCATTGATTATCTGAAGATTTTCTCCCATCAATAGAGGGGCAAAAGGGCGTAAAAACTCATCGTGATTCCCCGTAATGAAAAAAACTTTTGTTCCTTTACGAGCTTTTCTAAGTACTTTTTGGATCACATCAGAATGAGATTGTGCCCATTTAAACTTTCGTCTAATAGCCCAACCATCAATGATGTCACCGACAAAAAAAAGGTTTTCACACTCTGTATCTTTCAGTAACTCCAGTAGATGTTCGGCTTGCGAAAAGCGTGTGCCTAAATGGATGTCTGAGACAAAAATCGACTTATAGTTCATAGCGGGATTTTAAGTCAAAAACATTACGAAATTATTACATGGAGGGGCTTTTAAAGCCCAAAAACCAATAGTCGTAGTATTATCACAATGAGATTAGCTCAGCATGATAGACTACTTGGTGATTTCCCCCGCTAAAGACTTTCCGGCATTGTAACCGCTTGCCCAAGCAAAAGCAAAATTGTACCCGCCTCTTTCTCCAACCACATCTAAAACTTCACCCGTAAAATATAGACCATTGATCTTTTGAGACTCCATCGTGTGCGGATTTATCTCGGAAGTTAAGACGCCTCCCCCGCTCGCTTCTGCATGGTCAAACCCATGCGTAGCACTCACATCAAAGCGTAGATGTTGGATGTTATGGGTAATCTCTTTGATGCTTTTTGAACTAACGATATCTGCAAGCTTTGCGGGCAATAGCCCTGTAAGATCACCGTCAACCTTTCTTAGGAGCGTAAAGAGTCTGTTTCTATCAAATTGGGGGAGCAAATCGATCTCGATATACACACTAGAGCCTAAACTCAAAGCATACGAAGCCGCAGTGCTGATATCGAGTATGGCAAATCCCGATATGCCGTAATTTGTAAAGAGGATATCATCAAATGCCTCCTCTTTGAAGAGTCCATCGACATAGAGGCTCACTTTGGCTCGCATCTTCACACCAAAGAGACGCTTTGTGGCATCTGCTAGCTCTAACCCTACCAAAGCGGGAAATGTCGGCGCTACAGTATGCCCAAAGCTCCGTGCAAAGTCCAAACCATCCTCACTACTGCCAAGCTGACTTGCTGCGCCTAGTCCACTGCTTATGACAAGTGTATCAAAAGGCTCGTCATCTACAAAAAACACACCTTTTTCATGGCGTATCTGCCCTACATCATGCTCTAAGCGCACCTGCACGCCCTGCTCGCTCAAAGCTTTGCTAAAAAGCGTCACGACCGATCTTGCTTCATTGCTTAGCGGATAGCACCTGCCATCCTCTTTGACATCTAAGACCAAGCCGATATCGAGACAAAACTTCTTAAAAGTCGCAAAAGAGAACTGCTCCAATGCTTTTTTTACAAAGAGCGGATTACCCGCGTGGTAGTTCGTCTCATCAAATGCTGTGTTGATGATGTTGCATCTGCCGTTACCGCTTGCAAGTATCTTTTTGCCTATCTTGTCGTTCTTTTCAAATATCGTGATGTCAAGCTCGCTATTCTGCTTTTTGGCCGTAATCGCACACATCATACCCGATGCACCTGCACCGATGATGGCGATTTTTCTCTTTTTATTATTCATAGAGTGTAGTGTAGGATAGTTTTATTTAATTTCAAGTAATTAGGATGAAAAATGCACCACTCCCATGAAAGCAAGAAACCATACTAAAGCTATTTATCGGTAAACTCGATTTTAAATAGAAACAATCAAACAATAATCATCTTGGATTAGGATTTGCACAATGGATTTTCTTACATTTAAAACATTTATCAGCACTGAGGCTTTGATACTATTTTATTACCTTGGGGCACTTGTATCGCCTATAGGCTTGTGGCTCTTCCTTGCTTGGCTTATCAAAAAATACAAACTAATGAACACAACCTATGAAAAAGGGAAAGAGTTATTGTGGGGATTATTGAGCACAAAGCAAAAAATGCAGTTTGTAGCTTTTTACATCCTCTCTTTTTTCTTTATGGAGCTGTTTTGGAGAATGTTATTTGAGTTTTTGATCGGTTATATGCAAATGCGTGATGCATTAGTGCAGATTTGATCATGTGTAAATTAGCTCGCTTCACTCCTTGCAAGATGGAGCGATTTTATATATACTTGAAGGTATAAAAATATGTAATTAACTTAGGAGGGAGCATGTCGAATGGCACATTTGCATTAATCGGGGTTCTGATAGCTATAATAATTAGAAAAGATAAACAATTTGGAAAGATTGAGAGTAAAAAGATAGCCTATACACATATTGGCTTGATGATTTTTACGATACTCATCACAGGTTTTTCTCTCAATGTTCTCCTGCAAATGATATTTAAATTTGAATCAACATTTAAAGTTATCTATGTAAGTAATTGGGTTTTTAGCCCGTTAATGAATACTATTTTATGGGGAATCATTACACTTCTAAATGTAGTCATATTGTTTTCGGTATTCAACCTTGCAAGTAGATCTGAAAAAGCCAGAAAGCTTTTTGTTATGCTATTGCCCATAGTCTGTGCTCTATCAATACTTAGGTCAATAGGCGATATTATGTCACGAAGTACGCCTGAGACTCCGGTTGGCTTAGTAATTGTTTTGGTTATTGCCGTGTTATCGTTAACCTATTTGCCTATATTCTTTTTCTATCGCAATGCGAATGTTAAAAAAGTTATTTTTAGTGATAGCAAAACAGATGAAAAAATTGAAACAGCATGACAAACATCACCCTCCTTGCAAGATGGAGCGATTTTATATATACTTGATGTTATGGAAAAGCAACAGCAAGACATAATGTTTAATAGTTGCATGCAAAAAGGTTAAGATTGTGAAATTATCAAAAAAGACAATCATAGTTATGATAATACTATCAATCACATTTGCTTTTATTAGATATTTAATGTCAAATCAAAAAGCAAAATGGAGCGAAGAAGCTAAAACACTTGTAATGGGTATATGCGCATTTCAATATGTAGATTTAAATCATTATCCAAAAAATTGGAGTCTATCAAAAATTGAAAGTGATGACAAAATAGGTTTTAAAAAAATATTAAATTGTTCTATTGCGCTTGAATCAAAATATGAGCCTAAAGAATTCTTCGATATTTGGAAATCTAATACTGATAAAATCACTGATGAAGCAAGAATATATTTACATTAAAATGTATAAAAACTTCTCTCATTCCCATGCTTTGCGCTGGAATGCATATCAATATATATCCTACCGAAACCTCTCAATATCTAAACAAGGAAACTCATGAACTATTTAAAATTTATTTTTGTAAAAACTGACTACGACAAACCCCTTTGGTTTATCTGGTACCTTTTGGTAATTCTCCTTTTTTCCGGGGTAATATTAATGCTCATCGCCAATCACACCCAAATAAAAGATATAGTTTTAACTGAAAACCAAAAGACTGATATCACACTTTTTTCTTTTACAGCACATAATGCAGAAATGAGATTATTCTTTAAAGCAAAGGGAAAAGATAGACCAGAATTAGGAAATTTTAATCCTAATACTGGCTCATATAAAATAGGAACCTTGGAGTTTAAAAACCCTGGTGAACCTATACAAATCTTACTAAGCGATAGCAAACAAAAAATTATCTATGAAGCTATGCCCGCTAGCGGCTATGGTAATGATTCTATCCAAAGAGGTTTCGCTGTTTTTTTACAAGACAACAACCCTTCTCTTTTTTCATTTGGAAAATCTGCTAAAAGATTTTCAATAAAACCAGGTTTTAGTACATTTCAGATGACAATTCTTAATGTTGGAGATAAACTTAAAAACGAAAAAGTTTTGCTCTGTATTGATCCTCCACTTGGCTTCAAGCATATAAATCCTCATCCGTTATACCGTTTTTTATGGTTTTTCTTTTTTTGGCCTTTTTATGTACTTATTTTATTTATTTTTTATATCATAATTATTATTAGAAAAATAATACACTTGCACAAGCACCCGGAATTATGATCCTCTTAAAACATCCAACACATTGGTGGCGTAGCAGCCTTTAGGCAGCGTGAAGCTAAGTTCATAATGTGCTTTTTCAGCTATATACTTCTTCTTGATGTCTTCCGCCCATATCCACGCATATCTACGCGACCCATCTGCATTGATAGGCTCGATAAAAGGCTCTTCGAGCATAAACGCACTTGCCGTGGCATGCGTCGCTCGCTTTCCGCTTAGTAAACCTGTGGGTGCGATATCTCTCGTGCTAAATCGCTCCGATTCTTTTGCGATATCCTCTACTTCAAAGAGTTTCCCATGCGGATAGTGCATCATCTGATCACCTTTTAAGAGCTTAAAGAAGTTCTTTTGCCCTTTTATGCCCTCAAAAGTCCCCTCAGCCACTCCAAGTATACCCTCACACTCTTTTTGGCTAAATTCGTCCACTAGAAGGCTCAACTCCAGCCTTTTAGAGAGCCATGCATTGAAAAGATGGCTCTGATAGGCACTTATGAGAAAATCACGCATCTTTCTATCTTTTATCTTGAGCTTCCCGTCGATGATCTCTTTGCCTTTGAGATAGTTATCTCCCTCTATGCCGAAGCGTTGTACTCCAAAGTAGTTTGGGACACCATTTTCTTTTATCCACTCAAGCGAAGATTCTAGCTTATCACGACTCACACCAAGCACCTTTTTGAGTCGAATGTCAAAGCGATTGCCTTTGAGGTGCCCTGTACGTATCTTGTTATTGTGTCTTGTGGTGCTTAGTATCTTGATATGCTCATCATCAAAACTGCTCAATTTCTCTTCATGTTTTGCGAGGATAGAGATATGCTGCACCGTCATAGCGTGCTTATCTTTGAGCCCTGCATAACCGATATCTCTTTTGTCGATACCGAGATGTTTTGCAAATCGCAATATCATCTCCCATGTCGTGAGCTCTTTTTTACGGACTTTGAGCACGAGATGTTCGCCCTCACCGCTAAATTCGTAAAGCGGTATCTCAGTGACGATGAAGTCCCTAGATGAAGAGTTGAAGGCAAAATCATTGTTTGTTTTTAGTGGATAGAGAAGTTTCATAGTGTTCTTTTTGTATAAGGTATCTTTAAACTACCAAATTTTATCTAAAAACCATATAATTTCAAACTATACTAATTGAGTTTAACGGAGAAAAGATGCTTAGATTTGCCCCATCGCCCACCGGTGATATGCACATAGGAAATTTGCGTGTTGCAATCATCAACTATATCGTTGCGATGCAAAAGAAAGAGGGCTTTTTAGTCCGCATAGAAGATACCGACAAAGCGAGAAATATCGAGGGGAAAGATGAGGAGATACTTGAGATTCTCAAAAAATTCTCACTCCACGATAACGGCACCTTCTATCAAAGTAAAAATCTTCATATCCATCAAGGTCTTGCTATCAAGCTCCTAGATGAGAAAAAAGCTTTTGTCTGCACTTGCTCTCCGGAAGAGCTTGAAGCACAAAGAGAACAGGCAAAAGATCAAAAAAGAGCCTATAGATACAACGGCATCTGTGAACACAAAAGCGAAGAAGAGATCAAAGCACTCAAAGAGAGTGGCACCCCTTTTGTAGTACGACTTAAAAAACCGAGTGAAAATATAACTTTCACGGATGCTATCAAAGGTGAGTTTAGCTTCGCACCAAATGAGGTCGATAGCTTTGTGATCCTCAGAGAGGACAATACCCCCACTTATAACTTCGCATGTGCGTGCGATGATATGCTCATGGATATCGATATGATCATCCGAGGTGAAGATCACATCAGCAATACACCAAAACAGATTCATATCAAGCAGATGCTTGGATTTGACAAAGAGACTGTGTATGCACACTTGCCAATCATCCTCAATAGCGAAAATAAAAAGATGAGCAAAAGAGATGATGCAAGCTCGGTCAAATGGCTCTTTGAGCAAGGTTTCTTGCCTGATGCGATCCTTAACTACCTCTTGCTACTTGGCAATAAAACACCCACGGAGGTCTTTACGCTCCCTGAAGCCGTCACATGGTTTGATCTGGATAACATCTCCAAGGGTGCTGCTAAGTTTGATCTAGATAAATTGAGATTTTTAAATAGAAAGCATTTTGAGAGAATGGATGATAAGCTCCTCTCTTCACTCTTTGGCTTTAGCGATGCCGAGCTTGGTAAACTTGCAAAACTCTATCTCGAAGAGGCAAGCACGCTTAGTGAGCTTGAACCTAAGATCAAAGCGATATTTGCACCGAAAGATTTTGGAGGTGAATGGGGAGAATCGATGAGGATTATCGCTGATATCATCGATAAAGCGCCCTATTTTGAAGCGTACAATGACTTCAAAGATCACATCTCACAAACGGCAGGTCTCAAAGGCAAAGAGCTCTTTAAGCCGTTGCGACTATTGCTCACAGGTGCCGAGCATGGCCCGGAACTCAAAGAGATATACACTTACATCAAACCCTACATAAAGGATCTAATAGCATGACAGCCACTCTCGTTTCACTTATCTGTTCGATCATCTCGCTCTATATCTGGCTTATAATCATCGTGATTATCATCGATATGGTCAAACCCGAACTCAACAACCCGATACTCAACGCTTTTAGAGGCTTAATCTATCCGCCGCTTCGTTTTATTCGCGAGAAGATGCCTTTTGTGGTCACGGATACCCTAGATTTTTCTCCACTCGTTTTGATATTTGCCCTTGAAATACTTATGAATCTGATTTTAAGGTAGTCGATGAAGCTTCACAAACTCCTTCTGGTCACTGCTCTGCTTTGCACATTGTCATATGCTCGAATCCTCACCTATGGCGAGGTCTACAATATGCCAACAAGCATCGAAAAAGATTATTATATATGGAAATTTATATCGCAAGGTACAACGACCAAAGATGAAGCAAAAGTCATCATCCAGCATGCGAGTCGAATCAACTCAAAACTTAAAAGTGCCTATATAAAAAAGACGGGTTACGCACCGAAATTATATAAAAGAAATAGCTATCCGGGCCCGAAACAGAAAGAGCGTAAAACAAAATATGGTAGCAGTACCTATTTTGCAGCCGGCATCAAGGCTTTAGAACAAAAAAATCTTCAAAAAGCAAAACAGTACTTTGGATGGGCACAAAAAGTTGCGATCAAAGAGACGGAAAGAGATCAAGCAAACTTTTGGCTCTACCTCACCACGCAAGAGAAGGTCTTTTTAGATGAACTTTTAAAAAGTAAAAATCCAAACTACTACACACTTATAGCGCAAGATTTGGTTGGAGGAAGATATCCTGAGACTATCACGGAAAATCTTCCAAATAGAAATATTGATTTTGATGTACAAGATCCGATAGACTGGGTAAAGATAAAATATCAACTTTTTAACCCGAGAGTCAATCTAAAAGAGCTCGCCAAAAGATATAATTCTCAAAAATCAATCGGACCATACACCTATATCAAAGCATATGCATCCGGATATACAGAGCACTATTTTCCTATGCCGTACCGTGATGCGATGTCTAAACTCTCTGTTAACAGACAAGCGCTTATCTATGCGATCGCGAGACAAGAGAGTAGATTTGTTTCAGCTTCGGTATCAACCTCTTTTGCGCTTGGGATGATGCAAATCATGCCGTTTCTTGTCAAACATATAGCCAAAGAAAAAGGTGAGCCCGTCAATCTTGATGCTATGTTCGACCCTTACAAGGCTATCGAGTATGCCGATTATCATCTTGACTATCTCACAAAATTTCTCTACCATCCACTCTTTGTTGCGTATGCTTACAATGGCGGTATCGGATTTACAAGGAAACTTATCAAAAGCAATCATTTTCAAAAAGGCCCGTTTGAGCCCTATCTTAGCATAGAGAAGATGGATAATATCGAGACAAGAGAGTATGGCAAAAAGGTCTTAGCAAACTATGTGATCTATAGAAATAAACTTGGGAAACCCACAAGACTTCTACCACTCATAAAACTCTTAATCAACCCGGAAAAAACAGATAAGTTTAGAGACTAGTATATTTTTCCCGTCTTTTCATAGATAAATTTCTTTGAAAATTGCACCCTGTGTGCCCCTAAAGACGGGTCTGCATAGAGCAGATTGATATCTGCGCTCTTTGTATGCTCAAAAGTTACAAGGTAGTATTTTGTCCAGCTATTAATCAACGGTAAGTTTTGTAAATAGCTACTATTTTGCTCGAGCGCTTCTATCTTTTTGGGCTCTTTGTCGTTTAAGCTCAAAGACCATTGAGCAAGATCATCTTCTTGATGATAGATACCCACGATAAATCGCTCATCACTTGCATCATCATAACCCACCATCCCTTTTTCATAGAGGTATGTTAGACTTACAAGTCCAAAGATTCTATCTTCTTGCAGCACTTTGATATTTTTTGTCTGCTGCAAGCTGGTAAAACGCGTACTGTTTTCGTTTAAGTGCTTGAGCAATGCACTATCATCTTTGGAAGAACACCCGAGAAAGAAGATGGAGAGCACTAGAGTAAGGGCTATTTTATGCATATATATGACTGCCTCTTTTTTTTGATTTTAACATAGTTTCAATAAATATTTAAGTATAATTAGCCAAAACAAAAAGGGAAAGTTTATGGCTAGAGCCGTTGCCTTCACGGGGGTATCAAATAGCGGAAAAACGACTTTGATCGAAAAAATATCTCAAAAGCTCTCCAAAGAGCTCAGAGTCTGCATCATCAAAAATGATCCCAAAGATAAAGCCGTCTTCGACACCCAAGGCAAAGATAGTCATAAATTCTTTGAGAGTGGTGCCGATGTTGTCGTGGTCTCATCGACTAGAACAACACTCTTTTCCCATCAGTCTATGGAGCTTGAGGGCGTCATAAGAATGCTTGGTGATTTTGATCTTTTGCTTGTCGAGGGACTCAAGATGCTTCCACTTCCAAGAATTTGTGTTGCTAGAGATACATTTCACGCCGAGTATCTTGGCTTTAGTGAGGCTTTGGCCGTAGATGAGAGCCTCAACAAAGAGGATTTGCCAAAAGATATCGATATACTTGATTTAAATGATGTCGATATGGTCATAAAGTGGATAGAAAAAAACGCGAAGGAGATATGATGCAGAATATATTTGAAGCCATCAAAGAGTGTGCAAAAGCTATAGATACTGCGATAAAAAGCGAAGATCTTGGTTTCGCTAAAAGTGCAAACGCATCAGGAGAGGATCAGCTTAAGCTTGATGTGAAGAGCGATTTGATCATCGAAGAACGCTTCAAAAGTGTTGGCGTGATTAAAGATATCATCAGTGAAGAAAAAGAGGGAATCTTAGAGCTTCATAAAGACGGCATCTATAGTGTCTGCTATGATCCACTCGATGGCTCAAGTCTCGTTGATGTCAATCTCTCGGTTGGGAGCATCTTTGGCATCTATAAAGATGGCTTAGATGGAAAAAGCCTCGTCGCCTCTGTCTATGTCGTCTATGGTCCAAGAGTGGAGATGAGTATCGCTACGCTTGAAGATGCTCGCCCTACTCTTTTTAGACTCATGGGAGATGACTTTAAAAAGATTGCATCCATTGAACTTCAAACCAAAGGTAAGCTCTGTGCTCCCGGCGGTACGCAACAATACTGGTCACACATACATAAGAGCTTCATAGACTCACTTTTTGCTGAGGGCTATAGACTCAGATACTCCGGTGGTATGGTGCCTGATTTGCATCAAATCCTTCTCAAAGGCGGAGGACTCTTTAGCTATCCGGGCACAGATGATAAACCAAAAGGGAAACTCAGACAACTCTTTGAAGTGCTTCCTTTTGCACTCATCTATGAAAAAGCCGGTGGCGCGGCTATCAACGATAAGGGTGAGCGACTCTTAGCACTCAAACCGGATCATATCCACGATACAACCCCATGCTTCTTCGGCTCAAAAAGCGAGATAGAAGCACTTAAGAGCGCGTATGGAATCTAAGGTAGAGACTAAAGACCGCTGGATTGAAGCGCTGGAGCTTAAAACGCAAGAGCTCAAAGCCTGCCAAAGTGAAAAATCACTCAAGAGCTGCATGGATTGTGAAAAAATCTTAGAATGCGAACTTCGAGATGAGTTTGTTAAAGCTGTTTATGAAAGCATGAACAAAGGGCAAGAGGGAGATTTCGAATTCTAACCTACCTCAAGAATCGAGAAAAACAACAATGAACACTCTAAGGATTGGTGAAAAAATACATTTTTTACTTTTGGCATCCAAAAGACACCTTCCGCTTCTTATCTTTAATTTTATACTCCTTTTAGCAAGCTGTGGTGGAATCTACTTTGTCTTTTATGCAAATGATGGCTTGAGTCTCTTTGAAATTATTGTCATCGCTTTTTTTATAGCAATCTTAACGCTCCTATCTATCGTGTTTCTATCTATGAATATCTCTAGTATTCGATATTACTACGAGAAAGAGATTGTCAACAAATACGGACGCTATAGAGATGCCGGTATTGTTGAAATCACGCATGAGACAGACGCAGAAGATGGGGTTATCCGCTGTACTATCTCTGTAAATTATGCGGGAGAGAAGCTCACCGATCTTTTTGAACTTCCACTAGAAGAATCGTACCTGCTTCCTAAACTTCTTGCTATGCAAAGAGTCCCGATACATGTTGTTGATGCGATGCCCTCACTCTTTAGCATTGCTGAGAGAAAACTCCTCAAAGAACTCAGAACAAAAGCGTAGTAGAGAGATTATGTTTTAGGGGGTCAATTTTATGACTCTCCCATTTATCTCTAGGCTTTTAAAACCATAGTGCTCCTTGATCCACTCAAAACTCTTTTTAGTATAAAAGATAACATGCGTCGGATCCTCTTTGTAGTACCAATTTTCAAAGTCGATATCTTCACTATATATCTCTGTCATGATATAGAGCGCCCCACCATTTTGCAGCATATTTTTTAACTTCTTAAACTCTTTTTGAGGGTTATAAAAATGCTCTATAACCTCTGTACAAGATATGTAATCATATCTTCTCTTTAAAATCACTTCATCAGCAAAATAATAGGGGTCATATGATTTAATATCATATCCAACTTCTTGAAGCTGTGCAACCACAGCAGAGTCCCTACCTGAGCCAAAGTCAAGCCCTTTTCCATTAGAAAATTGCTCTTTTTTTATGCGATCAACAATAGGAGAGACAAATGCCCTATATCCATGCTCATTTGCATCATTTTTATGCAAATCATAGCGCCCTTTTTCCTCATTTTTTGTAAGAAAATTGCTCTTGGGTTTCATGATACAATCGCATATATCACAATGATAAAATCTGTTTGAGAGCATCCCTTTTGTAGAGGAACTGCCACACAATATACAATGCAAAAAAACTCCTTTGTATTATGGTAGCAAATCCTCCTTATAAAGATAGCTTAGATATAATTTTGCTATGAAAAATCTAAAAAATGCCCTCCTTCTTAAACAACTTTACCTGATGAGAATATTGGGATATAGATATATGGATAATATCGAAATATCAGACGCAACAGGGCAAAATGTCATACTTCCAAGCAATATAGAAAACCTAGAAAAACAGGCTAAAAAATGTATGCTGTGTGAGCTAAGCAAGACGAGAAAATCTGTTCTCTTTGGCGCGGGAGATAAAAAAGCAAAGATTATGTTTATCGGTGATGCTCCAAGCTCTAGTGAAGACAATGAAGGTAAATTCTTTTTAGGAAGATCCGGAGAGATGCTCAGTGATATGATCACAAAGGTATTAAAACTGCAAACAAAAGATGTCTATGTCACGAACCTTGTCAAATGCAAACCATATGGCGGCAAAAAGATTAGTCCGATAGATATCCACGCGTGCCATCCCTATGTTATGAAGCAGATAGAGCTTATAAAGCCAAAAATTATCGTCACATTAGGCGAGAAAGCGTATCAAAATCTTAGTGGCGATGATACTTCTCTAGAGCAGATTAGAGGTGCTTTGATACAGAGAAATAACTACACGATCATACCTACATATCATCCGAGTTTTTTACTTAAAAATCCCTCATATAAAAAAGATGTTTTGGAAGATTTAAAGAAGATAAAAGAGATGTTAGAGCAGATGCTCTAACACTCATTAGATATCGTCAGAGTTTACGATATCTTCTATTTTTTTCACGATACTTGGATCTTCAAGTGTCGATGTATCTTGCGTGATAGGCTCGCCTTTAGCGATAGAGCGAAGAATTCTTCTCATGATCTTACCTGATCTTGTTTTTGGTAAGTCAGGTACGATGACTATAGAGTCGCAAACAGCGATAGCACCAATCTCTTCTTTGATGATTTTATTGATATCTTGCGCTATGTCCATCTCTTCTGTTGTTGTGTCTTTGATCGTCTCTTTTAAGACGATATAGGCAAAGATACCCTCGCCTTTTATAGGGTGTGGCTTTCCGACAACCGCAACAGCGGCAACATGGCTATGTTTTTTCACGGCAGCCTCAACTTCAGCTGTTCCCATTCTATGCCCTGAGACATTGATAACATCATCTGTTCTCCCGGTGATAGTGACATAACCCTCTTCGTCTATCATGGCACCGTCACCCGTAAAATAGACAGGTTTTCCATCTTTTTTACAATCCCCAAAATATGACTTGACAAATCTATCAGGATCGCCCCAAATCGTTCGTATCATACTTGGCCAAGGTTTTGTGATGCACATAAAGCCTTTTTCGCCTATAGGGGTAGGATGACCCTCTTCATCTATCACTTCAGCGATGATACCCGGAAGCGGGAATGTTGCACATGCCGGCTTGATAGGTGTAGCTCCCGGAAGCGGAGAGATCATATGCCCCCCTGTTTCTGTCTGCCAATAGGTATCAACGATTGAGCATTGACCTCCACCTATCTCCTCATAGTACCATTTCCACGCAGGTGGATCGATAGGCTCACCAACCGTTCCAAGAATTCGCAACGAAGAGAGGTCATATTTTTTAGGCTCATCAGCTCCCATTTTATGAAGCAATCTGATGGCCGTAGGTGCTGTATAGAATTGGTTGATCTGATACTCCTCTACCATTCTCCAGCATCTTCCCGCATCAGGGAAGGTCGGCACACCCTCAAACATAACTGTTGTAGCACCTGCTGCGAGTGGTCCATAGACTATATAGGTATGCCCCGTAATCCAACCAACATCGGCAGTACACCAATAGGTATCATTATCTTTGATATCAAAAACCCACTCCATAGTCATCTGCGCCCATAGGATATATCCGGCTGTTGAGTGTTGCACACCCTTAGGTTTTCCGGTGCTCCCGCTTGTATAGAGCAAAAAGAGTGGATCTTCACTCTCCATAATCTCATCTTCACAGATGTTTGACTCATTTTTGATAAGTTCATTATAGGCATAATCACGGCCTGCAACCCACTGGATATCTTCACCGTTTCTCTCTACAACACAAACAGCTTCGACACACTCACAACCATGCTCAAGAGCTTTATCGACAACAGGTTTGAGCATGTAAGGATTACCCTTTCTAAATGCGCCATCGGCTGTTATAACAAGTTTTGCTTCAGCATCAATGATTCTGTCTCTTAATGCTTCGGCACTAAATCCACCAAAAACAACAGAGTGGATAGCGCCGATTTTTGCACAAGCGAGCATACTGATCGCTGCTTCAGGAATCATCGGCATATAAAGAACAACTCTATCGCCTTTTTTAATGCCAAATTGATTTTTGAACATATTTGCCACTTTATTAATCTCATACCATAGCTCTCTATAAGTAAGGATTTTTTGATCCCCGTTATCACCTTCAAAGATAATAGCAGCCTTATTTTTCTTTGTAGCTAAATGTCTGCCGACACATTGATGTGCGACATTGAGTTTCCCACCCTCAAACCACTTATAAAACGGAGCGTTATCTTCGTTGAGCACTCTTGTAAAAGGCGCAAACCAATCTATCTTCTCCTTTGCATATTTAGCCCAAAAACCCTCATAGTCTTTGCTCGCCTCTTCGGCAAGTGCGCGATACTCATCCATGCTTTTAATAGTTGCATTTTTTGAGAGCTTTTCACTTGGGTAATACACTTCTTTTAACATACTTTCTCCTTCTTTGTTATTTAATTTTTTCTATATTTTTTAACTTCAAATACATCATAGCTGTCATTATCGCATCATTAAGTGCATCATGCGAATTGAGTTTTGGCAGACAAAGATTTTTTAGTATCGTATCAAATCTTAGGTCAATATTGCCTTGAGGAATGAATTTTATCTTCTTATCATAGTACATTGCAGAGACCTCAACCTGCTTATTTGGGAGCTTGATCCCAAAAAGAGGTTTTATATACTTATCTATCATTGCAACATCAAATTCGAGATAGTATCCGACAAGTGTTCTATTGCCAATAAAAAACAAAAACTCCTCCATCGCCTCTTTGATATCAACAGCCTCTTCTAGATCACAATTTCGTATCATATGGATCTTTATGCTCTCTTTGTTTATCAAACAATCTTGTTTTATCAAGATATTAAGCGCTTCGTTGCTTAAAATTTTATTTTGTTTTACCTTAACGGCACCTATAGAGATGATAGAATCTCTCCTTTTATCCAGTCCGGTCGTCTCTGTATCGAAAACAACACATTCATCTTCAGGAACATTTTTATCAAAAAGAGAGGCAAATCTCTCATCTTTTAAAGATTTTTCATTTTGTTTTCTAAAAAATGTGCCCAACATTGTATCACCCCAAAGATGAGAGTTTAAAATGATAACTCACTATTTGCTTAAATTTTTCAGCTGTTTTGAGTGCATCTTTGAGCATGTCTTTGTCCATTTTGCCCATATTTTCTATGGAAACATAGTTATCTATGGGCTCACCATTCTCTTTTTTCTTAAGCTGAGCCCCCAGTCTCAGCGTATTGATAGCGATAAGTGCTTGAAGTATATCCCTACTATCCTCGCGATTTAAAAAGCCAAGATTATTGAGCTCTTTTATCCTGTCGTAAGTATTTGTCGTTCTGATACCGTTTTCCAAAGCTAAGACTCTTGCTCCATGCACTATCAAAAAGAGAGCCGTCTTTTTGATATCTATCTCATTTTTATGCTCTCCTGTTGCCGTTACAAACTGTGAAAAGAGTCCGAGTGCCGACTCAAAACTCTCAATCGGTTTTGCAAAATACCTTATGATATTTGCGCTATTTGCAGTTGATTCAAACATATAATCTATAAGCATTCCATGGAGATCTTCTCTGCCGGCAATAACACGCGAATCAAAAAGTGTTGCCATATCTATGAGATTTTTTTGAATAGGATTATCTATCCACTCATTGATTGCGTGTTTGTATCCGTTTAAACTCTGTCTCCATTTAGGGTTTGTAAGCATGACATTGCCGGCACATCTCGGGTAACCTATCTTCTCTAACGTATCATAGAAGATATCACAGTACTTTTCGGCATCTTTGGGCTCAAATCCATCCTCAAAGATGATAGCATTGTCCTGATCTGTTCTGAGTATCTGCTCAGCTCGTGCTTCACTCCCCAAAAGTAAAAGAGCCATCTTGCCTCTCCACGATTCGGGAAAGATGAGTGTAAAGAGCTTATTGTACATCTTTGTGTTAATCTCATTAACGAGTTTAGCGATATATCTACTCTTAACACCCTTGGTATAGAGAGAACTTATCATGATATCAAGCCTACTTGCCGCATCAACGACCTCTTCGATACTGCTTGCTTTATCTATCTGTGTACTGAGAAGATAGGATTGATTGGAGAAAAAGCTCATGATGTCGATGAGCTCTAAACTACCGAGTATATTCTCCTCATCATCCAATATCGGCATATGTTTGATAGAATTTTTTGTCATAAAAAGAAGTGCGCTAAAGAGATAGGCTCCCTCGCGTAAACTCAAGATAGGATAACTCTGGATATCAGATATTACTTTGAGGTTTTTTCTCTCCTCGTTGAGGATGAAATAGCGAAGATCCGCATCTGTGACGATCCCATACCCTTTTATATTTTTCACCAAAAGAGAGTTGACTCCCTGATCTTGCATAATCTGCAATGCTTCTTTGATAGGCATATCATGTGTAACGACACAAGGCTTATGCAAGATGCTACGCTCAACACGCGCAAGCATGATATCACTCATAGAGGCAAACTCTTTTTTCTGCTTGATAAGTTCTATCTTTTGGATGATTGATGAGAAAAAATACTCTTTGAATGAGGGATAATTTTCACAAAGTTGTAGAAATGGTTCTTTTTCCAGTTCATAACATATAAGCTCTTGGGTTACGAGATATCTCTCTTTTGAAGGCTGCTCTTTGAGTATCTCTTCACCTCCGAAGATATCATTTTCATGATAGATATTGACCACCTCTTCATCTCGAAAAGACTCCACGGCACCCTTGATAACAATATAGACCCTATCACACATTCCTCCTTGATCGATAAGTATCGTATTGTCAGGATAATAAGCGATCTGCATACTATGTTCAAGAAGTATAAAAGCTTTTTCATCCACCAAAGAAAATGGTGGGTGTGGATGAAGATTTTTCAATAATTCAGTCAATAATTTTTCCCTCTTTTAAGTGTCGCAAAAGCGACACTTTTTTAGTGTGAAACTGCACCCTCTGCTCCGATCCCTGTTTGTGATCGTACATCTTGTGCATCAAATGCCTCAATCTCTTTTTTGGCATCATCGCTCTTATCTGTGATAGAGAAAAACCAGATACCGATAAATGCTACCGTCACCGAAAAGAGTGCCGGATATTTATATGGGAATATCGCAGCTGCCGCATCACCATTGATGATTTGACCCCAAACGATTGGTCCTAGAACAACCAATACGACTGCTGTTAATAGACCAAGTGATCCACCGATAACCGCACCTCTTGTCGTAAGTTTTTTCCAAAACATTGAAAGAAAAAGGATAGGAAAGTTTGCGCTTGCTGCGATAGCAAAAGCAAGACCAACCATAAATGCGATATTTTGTTTCTCAAATGCAATTCCAAGGATAATCGCGATGATTCCAAGTACGAGAGTTGCTATCTTTGAGACTTTCATCTCGCGTTGCTCATCGATCTTCCCTTTCATAAATACACTTGCGTAAAGGTCATGTGAGATAGCCGAAGCACCCGCAAGTGTAAGCCCTGAAACGACTGCTAAAATCGTTGCAAAAGCCACGGCAGAGATAAATCCTAAGAAAAAGTTGCCACCAACAGCATGTGAAAGGTGAATCGCTGCCATATTATTACCACCAAGTATCGGTGAGCCACCTTCGATAGCCTGTTTAGCAAGATCAAGATATTCAGGATGGTTCAACACCATAACAATCGCACCAAAACCGATGATAAAGGTAAGGATATAAAAATACCCTATGAAACCTGTTGCAAAGAAGACAGATTTTCTCGCCTCTTTTGCATCAGCAACTGTAAAGAATCTCATCAATATATGCGGAAGTCCCGCTGTTCCAAACATAAGTGCTATACCAAGGGAAATAGCCGAGACAGGATCACTCACCAAACCGCCCGGAGCCATAATCGCTTCTCCATTAGCATGTACTTCAACAGCTTTGGCAAAGAGAGCTTCCGGAGAGAAACCAAACTGCAACATAACAGCAAGTGCCATAAATGTAGCGCCTGAAAGGAGCAATACAGCTTTGATGATCTGCACCCAAGTCGTTGCAAGCATACCGCCAAAAGTAACATAAAGCACCATAAGCGCACCAACTAGCACAACAGCCCAAGAGTATGGAAGTCCAAAAAGGAGCTGAATAAGCTTTCCTGAACCAACCATCTGCGCGATAAGATAGAGTATAACGGTTGCTATCGAACCAAACGCGGCAAGTGTTCTGATAGGACCTTGCTTCAATCTATACGCAGCCACATCGGCAAATGTATATTTTCCAAGATTTCTTAGTCTCTCAGATACTAAAAAGAGGATTACCGGCCAACCGACCAAAAATCCTATAGAATAAATAAGCCCATCATACCCCGCAGCATAGACAAGCCCCGAAATACCGAGAAATGACGCCGCAGACATATAATCACCGGCAATCGCGAGTCCATTTTGAAGTCCTGTGATACCCCCACCTGCGGTGTAAAAATCTTTTGCGGTCTTTGTTCTTTTCGCAGCCCAATAAGTGATACCAAGTGTACCGCTCACAAAGACCAAGAACATGATAATAGCAGAGATATTTAACGGTTGTTTTTCAACCTCCCCCTCAAGTGCTCCTGCAGCAAATGCTGCTACACCCAAAGCTAAAAATGCAAATATAATCTTCTTCATAATTATCCTTTTACCGATTCTTTGATTTCACGGCTTAGCTCATCGAACTCTCCGTTTGCTCTTCTGACATAGATACCTGTCAACACAAATGCAAAAACTATGATAAATACGCCAATAGGAATACCGATAGTCATCACCCCATCACCCATCTTGATGCCTAGAAGCGATGGATCAAATGCTATCGCTAAGATAAAAGCATAATAGACAACTAACATAGCAATAGAAAGTCTCCAAGCAAATTTACTTCTTTTGCTTACGAGCTCTTGATATTTTGGATTCTCTTGAATCTGTTTTACGATCTCTTGTTTCATCTTTTATCCTTTAAAAGTTGTAATTGACGATGAATCTATACTCATTCCAATCAAGTCCGGGAGCAAAATCGCTCGGGAAGTTCCCTCTAAATCTCAATTGCAAATCACTTCTTGCTTGGTAGATAAGATCAAACCCATCCTCTTTTGCCGTCCAAGCCGTGCCTGGTTGATAGGTATTGCTCGCTCCTACATCAAACTCTGTATGGTAAAGCGTTGCTTTGAGTGGCACACCTAAGCTACCGAAATCATATCCTACTGCCACTTTTAAAGCATCAGTATCTGAGAAAAATTGATGTCTTGTAACCATTCCTTGGGTAAATGCCGGCATTCCGCCCCATGGAGTTATGATACCACCGTTCATAGAACCACTACTTGAATCTGTTTGTGAATACGCAACATATCCACTCAAAGCACCATAATTAGCACCTATCTTAGCAGCCCAATAGTTACTATCGACATCACCTGCGAGTTTATCGCCGATATCGCTCTCATTGATATATTGCAAAGCTCCGTTGATGCCTACGCTATCATTTATCTTGATGCTGTAATCAGCTTGCAAATAGAGTGCGTTGAGGATATCATGCGCATAGTAATCCCATGCTTGAAGCTTCAACCCCTCAACTCCACTATAAATGGCAGCAACGGCACTCACACCATCTGTATCTGTTCCTGCACCAAGTGCAACAACACCCATATCTCTAAAGTTTCCGCTTGTAGCCTCTTTAAACCCGAGTCCGTAACCGCTCTGAAGTGCTAGATATTGGTTTGATGGTGTTGACAAAGAATAAACATTTCCAAAAGTTCCCACTGCCTCTTTTGTTACATGTGCTGCGATAAGCGTAGTATCCGGGATGTCCGTGTTACTCACAACGAGTGCTTCAAAAAGGTTTGGCAACATTCTTGCATCATCGCTTCCTGCTAAAGGTGTATCAAGTTTTTGGCGACCTAATTTTATATTTGTATTTCCGATAGCATAGTTGAGATATAACTCCCCCACATATGCATAAGAGTCAAAATCACCTCCAAAGAGAGAAGGATCATAACTCGCACTTGTTCTTGGATCATCATCGTGGATATCTACCAAATTTGTTGAGTAGAGAGCCGTACCGACCGATAAATTATAAAAAGGTGCGCTCTCATATTTGAGATAGCCCCCCGCAGCAAGTGAATTTCTATTATTTTCTATAGTACCGCTATAAGTTCTATCTATATAGAAGAACCTCGCTTGACCTGAGAATTTCCCATTCTCAAAAGCTTCACCAAGTGAATCTGCCATCAAAGACGCCCCACTAAGCAAAATAGCCGTAGCTAAACTAAGTTTTATTTTCCCCATGCATTCCTCCTTAATATATTTATGCATTATCATTATGAAGTGCTTGCATAGCATTAACATAGCATCAAGTATATTTTAGAAAAAAAATAAAAAAATATCTTTAATTGTAACTTTAAGTTACATATTATCTCATTATTTGGCTTTTAATCTATATCCAACACCTTTAATCGTCTCTATGATATCCTCTTTAAGTACGCTTCTAAGCCTATGAACCTCTGCTCTTATCGTAGGGTTATCGATATCTACCCTATCCCATATCTCATAACGCAAGCGATCAAAATCAATGATTTTACCACTATTTCTAGCAAGTAGCGAGATGATATCTATCTGTTTTAGGCTCAATCTCTGCTCTTCCCCATCAAAAAGAAGCCTATTAGAGTCGATATCAAAAGTATACATAACACTAATCTTCACAAGATGCTTAGAGTCTATATCCCCTATCTTTGTCCACCTTTGTATCTGAAGCTCCAATTCTTTAAGATGAAACGGTTTTTTCATATAGCCATAACAGCCAAGCTCATAGGCTTTACTTATCTGCTCTATCTCTGTAATAGCACTTATAAAGATAGCCGGCACATGTATCTTACAATTTTGCAGTTTTTCTAAAAGATCAAGCCCTTTGATCGTAGGTGTATTGATATCAAAGATGAAAAGATCATGTCTCTTTGTGCATGCTGCTTCATAGGCATCTTCTCCATCTTCAAAGGCTTCAATCTCATGTCCAATATTTGTAAGATACTCAACTATCGCACTTTGCAACATTAACTCATCTTCAAGCAGAAGTATTCTCATGAAAACTCTTTTGTGGGAAATATATAACAAAATATCGTCTCATGCTCGTCTGAGCTTACATCTATCGTTATCTTCTCTTTGTCGCATATGGTCTTAACAATCTCTAGACCGATGCCAAACCCTATATCTTCACTATTTTCTCTATGAAAAGGGTTAAATATCTTGTGCGTATCTTCGATTTTTTTGTTTGAGCGCGTGATAAATCGTAGCAAGACTCTGCCTTCTTCTTGATGCAAAGAGAGCTTGATAGTGCTTCCTTTTTTTGAGTATTTGATAGAGTTAGAGAGATTGTTATCGATAATGCGCTGCAACTCTATAGGATTAAAATAGATTTGCACATCATCCTCACAATCGCTTTGTATATCATGAAGATTACCTATGGCTATCTCTTTGAAAAACTCGATTCTCTCTTTACAGAACTGAGTCATCTCAATCCACTCTTTTTTATACTCCAGCCTATCTTTTTTAACCATATAGCCCAAATCATCATAGATATTGGCAATCATCTTTGTAGCAGCTTCTATCTTCATCATATAAGGGTCCTCACCCTTTTTCATCTTGTAGATATCTATATGGTTGAGTATCACGGCAAGCGGTGTATTGATCTCGTGGATAGAGTGGCGTATAAAGCTGTCTTGTGCTTTAACTAAAGACTCGCTAAAACTCTTCTCTTTTTCCAAAAGTCTATTTTGCAAGCTTATGTCGCGTGTCTTCTCTTCAACCTTTTTCTCCAACTTTTGATTGATCTCTTTGAGTTTTGCTTTTCTTTTATGAATCTCTTCAACCATGTTATTGATATAGTAAACCATCTCTTTAAACTCGATGAGATCAATCCTGTTTTGATCTATGACACTATAACTCTTTGAGGCTATCTGAAAATAATCCCTAAAGATATCTACCTGTTTTTTCATGATTGCATGCAACACCCATGCCAAGATAAGCATAAACCCAAAGAGGATGACCCCAAGCGAGAGAATCTCCATCATGAGCTTTATAAGCCGTTTCCTTAGCTTCTCTTTTTGTGTCAAGATATCCGCATTGATAGCCTCTGTATCAACACTAAAGCCAAGCACCCACTTTAGAGCTTTCATCCTCTCTATATAGACGAGTTCATTTTCATAGGTATTAGATGTACTACTTTTAAACTCTTGTATAGCCTGCTCAATCTTTTGTACTCCAAAAGTCGGCAAGACAACAAATGTACTATTTTGAAGATCATAGACAAAAAATAGCTTTCTATTTTCATTTGAAAAATAGATATTGTTGAAAAAATTAGATTGCTCTGTTTGGCTCATCGACTTGATTGTCTCTTTTTCTTGCGTTAAAAAAGAGATAATTCTCTTGGTATCATCTACCATTTTTATCTTTTGTGTTTTGATATTTGATGCCCTGAGCCTAACGGAATCTCTCTCAAACTCATTATACTCCTCGTAGATAAGCAACAATATAAACAAAAGTGTAATACAAAGCATAATCGCCATACCATAGATATAGATAGTGGCAATGCTCTTATTTTTAAACATTAGCTCAGCAATATCTTCTCTATAACATCAAGACCAAAGCCGCTTAAGCCGACAAATTCAGTATCGGAATGCGTTGTAAGCAGCCTGATCTGCTTGATGCCTAAGTCTTTGAGTATCTGCGCACCTACACCAAACTCTTTTGCCTGTTCTTTTGAGATGGTCTTAGTATCAAGCAATATCAATACACCGCCATTACTTTTGAGATACTCAATACTGCTTATAAGTACCTCCAGCTTCTTTTCACCCAATATAAGATCACTATCAAGCCCGATATTGTAAAATCGCACATTACTCAAAGAGTGCGTCTTATAAAACTCGATTACCTTGTGCTTTCTTCCTAGATGATCACTATATTCACTAACATTTACCTTGGCTCCCATCAATTCAGACTCTTGCGTTTTACCTATCTTTTTAACAAGATTTTCATTTGCAAGTCTATAGGAAACAATATCTGAGATATAGATGATAGAGAGATTATGTTTTGCTGCAAATAACTCCAAATCATCTTTTCTTGCCATCGCACCATCATCTTTGACAATCTCACATATCACAGATACGGGAGCGAGCCCTGCTAATTTACAAAGATCAACAGAGCCCTCTGTATGCCCCGTCCTTACAAGCACACCACCATCTTTTGCAATCAAAGGAAAGATATGTCCGGGACGCACAAAATCTTTGGCTTGCACTAGCGGATCTGAGAGTTTTTTAAGACAATCATCTCGCTCAAAAGCGGAGATACCCGTATCAGCACTCGCACTATCGATTGATATCGTAAATGCCGTCTCATGATTGGAGTCATTCTCTTTGACCATAGGATAAAGCTCCAGCCTAGAAGCTATCTCTTTTGTTACAGGCGCACAGATGAGCCCTCTCGCTTCTTTGAGCATAAAATTTACTTTCTCAGGCGTAGTAAAAACACCTGCATACACCAAATCGCCCTCATTCTCACGATCTTCATCATCCATCATAATGACCATACGGCCGTTTTTAATCTCCTCTATGGCCTTTTTGACCCTAGAAATTGAGTGTTGCATATTTTCTCTCTTTATTAATATAATTATTATGGTATTATATCTTCTTGTTCTTAACGAATATTTTTGGAAAAATAAAGACATAAGTGTTGACAATACAATATCTTTTGGCTATAATCTCGCCCACAAAGAAAAGGTTTTATTTTCTTTCAATTGGGGTATAGCCAAGCGGTAAGGCAACTGGTTTTGGTCCAGTCACTCGGGGGTTCGAATCCCTCTACCCCATCCACTCACAACCTATTCTAACGCGGGATAGAGCAGTCCGGTAGCTCGTTGGGCTCATAACCCAAAGGTCGGCGGTTCAAATCCGTCTCCCGCAACCAAAAATCAAAAAAGTACCACCTATGATTTCGCTCTTTTATAAAACTCCTTATACCATTTCACAAATTCACTTATCCCTTTTAAAAGTTCTGTGTGCGGTTTATAACCAAAGTCACTGGCAAAATCATTAGTATCCGCATATGTTGATTCGATATCACCCGGCCGCATATCAACAAGCTTCTTCTTTGCTTTTTTCCCTAAAGTCTTTTCGAGTATCTCTATAAAATTCATTAAATTTACAGGTGCACTATTGCCCATATTGTAGATTTTATATGGAGCACTAGAGATAGACGGATCAGGATTGTTTGTATCAAAATGTTCATTTGCTCTTGCAGGATTATCTATCACTTTTATAATGCCGTCAATTATATCATCGATATAGGTAAAATCTCTACTCATCTTTCCATGATTAAATATTTTTATCTCACTATCGTTAAGTATGGCATCCGCAAAAAGCATCGGAGCCATATCGGGGCGTCCCCATGGACCATAAGTGGTAAAAAACCTCAACCCTGTCGTAGAAATACCATAAAGATGACTATATGTATGTGCCATAAGCTCATTGCTCTTTTTGGTCGCCGCATACAAAGAGATAGGGTGATCGGCATGATCACTTGTTTGAAAAGGTTGCGATTCGTTTAAACCATACACACTGGAACTACTTGCATAAGAGAGATTCTTGATACCATTTTGCCTACAGGCTTCAAGGATATTCAGAAAGCCGACTATATTGGATTGGATATAAACATGTGGATTTTCCAAGGAGTACCTTACTCCTGCTTGGGCTGCCAGATTGCAGAGTGCATCAAATCTTTCAGACTCAAATAAGGTATTGATATTTTCTCTATCTTCCAGATTTGTTTTTATAAATTTGTGACGAGGATACACACTTGAAGGTACTAAAATATTATCTTTTATCTTTCGTTGACTTATACCAAGTTCATTTAATCTCGCATATTTTAAATTAACATCATAATAGTCATTGATATTATCAAGCCCGACCACTTCATCACCACGCTCAAGAAGTCTTTTGGCCAGATGAAAGCCTATAAAACCTGCCGTACCTGTTATGAGTATCTTCATGTATTATCTAACTATCGCTATTGAAAATATCTCTTGTATAGACCTTCTCTTTAATATCAGAGATATCATCGGAAAGCCTATTTGCTACGATTACATCTGAAATCGCTTTAAACTCATCGATATCTTTTATCACCCTAGAGCCAAAAAATTCCTCATCACCCAATGCCGGCTCATAGATAACCACAGGTATCCCCTTTGCCTTGATTCTCTTCATGATTCCCTGAATGGCCGAGCTTCTAAAATTGTCTGATCCACTCTTCATCACAAGCCTATAAATGCCTACGATTCCCCCCTGAGACTCTTTACCATTCTCTTGTAGTTTTTTAATGATCGAATCAGCTATAAAGTCTTTTCTAGTGGCGTTGGCGTTAACTATCGCTTCGATTATATTTGAAGGTACATCTTTGTAGTTTGCTAAAAGTTGCTTCGTATCTTTTGGCAAACAATACCCACCATATCCAAAGCTTGGGTTATTGTAGTGATTCCCGATTCTTGGATCAAACCCTACGCCTTCTATGATATCTTTAGTGTTGAGATTATGCATTTGTGCATAAGAGTCCAGCTCATTAAAATAGGCAACTCTCATAGCAAGATAGGTATTTGAAAACAGCTTAATCGCCTCAGCTTCGGTCGCATCTGTAAAAAGAATCGGTATATCTTCTTTAAGTGCGCCGCTAACTAATAGCATGGCAAATATCTCTGCTCTTTTAGACTTCTCTCCCACGATAATCCTACTTGGATAAAGATTGTCATGGAGCGCTTTCCCTTCTCTTAAAAATTCCGGAGAGAAGATTATGTTAGTTGTACCAAAGCGCTCATTGATAGACTTGGTATAGCCGACGGGAACTGTTGATTTTATCACCATAGTTGCATCAGGGTTGATCTCTAACACATCTTTTATGACGCTCTCTATCGATGTTGTATCAAAATAGTTTGTATCGGGGTCATAGTTGGTAGGAGTAGAGATGATGATATACTCTGCGCCCTTATAAGCTTCAGCTTTATCTAATGTTGCTTTAAAATTGATATCGTCTCTTGCGAGGTATTCTTGTATCTCCTTATCTTCAATGGGGGATACTTTGGCATTGAGCATCTCCACTTTTTTAGGATCGATATCAAGCGCTACCACCTCATTGTGTTGTGCCAGTAAGAGTCCATTGCTGAGCCCCACATATCCTGTTCCTGCTATGGCTATCTTCATCGAACTCCCTTTGTGGTTCTCTATTGAGATATTTTAGATAGATTAATTTAAAAAACCAATCCACAATAACTATTAAAATTTTATCGAATTTTCTTTATAAGAGAGGGAGAGGACTCTCTATCATTATAATTATGGGGCTTCTTCAAAAACCTATTTCTTGCTTGCTTCTAAGAGCATCAAATCTTAAACGCTTCATAAAACGAAGGGATTGGAGTGCCTTGAAATAAACTTTCTCAAAAATATTGATTTTATAATGCTTGGAATAAAACTTTTTATTGTACCAATAGTGTGGCCCAAATATCTTGCGTATTGTACCTTCAGAGAGTTCTCTGTTTTGTGCGACTTTTTCTGTTTTGTTCTTTGTCGGTAAATCACGAACAGGCTTAATGTCTAAATGCAATAATGTATCTTTGAAATCATCCAATAGATGCTCAAACCGAATGACCCTATCAAGATATTTGGCGTTTATAGAGAGATCATTATCAAACGGATACAATTTGTAAATATGGCGAAGATACTCCTCGAAATTTAGATTATTCTCTGTAATCTTTTTGTATATACTTCTTGCTCTTTTAGTTACCCAGCCGCCATTTTCTATAAAATAATCAGGATTAGTATGTGCGCCATAAGCATCAGTTAATATCTTATTGTATTTGGTCCATTCGATATCCACGGGGTCTCTTACGACTGCAAAGATACAGTATTGAGTAATGTCAATATCCAGTCTTAGGCGCAAAAGTGTAGGTATGTTCGCATGCTTACTCAATATAAACTCTCCCTCATAACACTCCAAAAGCTCTTTTGATATAGCAGATGAAGCCGAGAATGGCAGACCAACAAAGATATACTTTTTATCGTGATTTATAATCATATTTTTCCTTGAAAATAATCATATCAAAATAGTATAAAAAATTACTCTTTTAAGTTAGTCAAAATTATAAATATGATTAAATAATAAATAATCTGTTAACGACAGGGATTCAGTATGAAAAAGACATTTTTTATTATATCATTTATCATGTACGGTGCTGTTTTCGCACAAGCAAATGACTACTCAAAACATTTTACGATAGGCATAAGTGGAGTTGGGATATTTGAAGGCTATAACGGTGACGATGTCGATAGCGATTTCCCCGGCTTTGGACTCAGAGGCGGATACTATATGACAGAAAAACTCTCTTTCGTCGGTGAAATACTCTATACAAGACCAAAATACAACACTCAAAAAGTTGATGTTGTTGATTATATCGGTAGTATAAATTACGATTTTGGCACGATTGAATCTGTAACTCTTTTTGTCTCGAGTGGATTTGGATATCGCACTATAAATGATGTAGCCGATCGAAATGATTGGAATTTCATCTTTGGAGGAGGCATTAAAATGCCTTTAAATGATTCATTTCAGTTTATAGTAGAAGGCAAAGCACGTTTTGATCTTGAAAAAAGTGATAAAGGTATGCTCGGAACAGTTGGTATCAATTATCTCTTTTAACCTATTTCTATAATCTACAAAATTATTTTATAAACTTAACAACGTAGGAGTATACGAAAAAACCAAAAAGTATCCCTATCATATCTGCAACGACATCAAGCAAAGAAAATTCCCTTGGAGGCAGAAAATGCTGTGCTATTTCTATCTGCAATCCATAGGCAATAAGCAAAACAACTTTCAAAACGACACTTACTTGCCTAAATGCAAGAGAAAACAATATATACAATACGCTAAAAGCAGCCAAATGATTGAGTTTATCCCACCCCAATGTTATCTGCTCTACACCTTTTGTTGCCGTAGCCAAAAACTCTATGATTAGAAGTGTTAAAAAGAAAGTTGTTTTGTAAGGGTATTTCAATATTTGTCCTTAAAGACCATGGTTTATGCTGTGTAAATCAATATTTTATCGTTTTTACTTGATCCCAATCAACTTTTTTTCCAGGTTAAAAGATTTATAAAAATTAAGATTCTTCACCTATGGTCTCTTTAATAATATTTAACAAACCTGATGCTAGCCTTTTTCTATCAAAGTCTTGCGCGAGTCTCTTGCAACCTTGCTGACATTCTTGATACAGTTCAGTATTATTTTTTAGTGATTGAATTTTCTCTAAAAAATCATTTTCATTTTCCGGTTCATAACATATACCCGCACCATATTGTTCAACAATTTGCTGTGCTTGCCCTTCAACCCCAAGCAATATGGGCTTTTGCATAGCAGAAGCCTCAAAGATCTTTGAAGGAATAACTGTTTTGAAGTTATCCTCTTTTTTGAGCGGAGCTAGCGAGACATCTACCACTGAGAGATGTCGTGGCACTTCATCTTTGGAAACAGGATCTAAGAAAGTGATGTTATTCAATTGTAGCTCCTGAGCTAAGGCAACGATGGTTGCCTTCATCGCCCCATCACCGATGAAAAGAAAATGGATTGACTCATCTTCTATCTTAGAAAGTGACCGGATAATAAAGTCTAAGCTATGCGCCATACCGTGTGTACCGATGTATCCTACAACAAACTTTTGCTCTAGTCCCAACGTTTCAGTCAACGCTCTGTTTTTCTCTCTTGGCGCAAAAAGTTCTATATTGGAACCATTGGTCACTACTTCTATCTTCTCTTCCTCTATCCCACGGCTTATTAGGTTTGCCTTGAAGGCATTTGTCACAGCCACCACCTTATCAGCATCTCTATAAAGTCCAAGCTCGATCTTCTCTAGAGCATCGATAATGCGCCCCTGCTCCATCGCACCCACCGTCTTGATAGACTCAGGCCATAAATCACGCAGTTCAAATATCCATGGTTTGCGTCGTACCTTTGAAAGTGCCCAACCTGTCCATGTCGTGAAAAACTGTGGAGAGGTCGCGATAATCACATCATACTTTTGGAACAATCCTACCCAAAAAGCACTAAAGGCAAAGCTGATGTAATCAAGTACTCGTTTTACAAACCCTTCATTGATAGCGATGTAGCTCCACACTCTGATTACTTCAATGCCATCCAATTCTTCTTTTTGGTAGAGCTTGTTCCTATACCCCTCATAAACCTTTCCATGGGGAAAATTAGGTGCGCACGTTATGATAGTCACTTTCGCCCCCTGTCTGCCCCACTCTTTCGCATGTTCATAAGTTCGTGTCGCGGGGGCATTGACTTCCGGGGGGAAATTATCGGTGATAAACAATATTTTCAAATTTTAATCTCCATTTTTAATTGATTTTCAAAAAGTATCTCCATGACCAGTGCCTCCACACATTTATTGAACTCAGGGGCATAGTCATAATTCGTAAATACTGGATTGTGGATTGTGATATGTTTTTTTATCATTGCTTCGGTGACATTAGGATGAAAGTGCAGGCGGGCGATGCCATGACCATGAGGCGCCAACTCATCCATGATGACAAATCTATCCTCTGTAAAATGCCACTCTCTCCTGTGTGTAATACCAAACTTTTTACGATATCCGTCATGACTTGCCATAATGCACATATCACTCTCTTCGAGCTGAGTCACATAGGCACGCTCTGCTACTCTGAAGCCACCCCATACTTCACTGCTGTTCACCTCTGAAACCTCAACGGTATTGTGCGAGGCAGTACCTCGCTCTCTGATCCGTCTTGCATTAGTCTCGTAGGTACTAAGACCCGTATCGACGATAAATGGCTTGCCGTCGATGCGAAATTCGAAGTTGAAGGTATCTGCATGAGCATGTCCCGGGATATAGTCAGGACCAATATGCCCAATATCGATGACGCATTCATAGTTTGACTTGACTATCTTTCGATAGCCGGAGTCAAGTAATTGGTGATTAGTAGTTAGTAATTTGTAGATTTGTAGATTTTGTGCGTATTTGTTGAGTTGCTGTGTCGTCGGAGCAATGCCGTTGGCACTATCGTTAAGTAGCGGAATATCGCCGTTTTCATAGGTGATTACATTGAGCCATCCAAGCATCAAGCATGCTTTTTCTTGCAGTAGAGATAAAAGTTCTTGGTTTTGGTAGTCATTGTTTTTAACAAGGTTAAGACAATCCAGTACTCTATAGAGCATGATTTGATGATACATTGGAGTGAGCTCAAAATGTGCACCATCCTCTAGTATCTGTTCTTCTAGTTCTGCTGCCAGTATCTCTTTTGCTTTTACATAAAGTTTCTCATCCTGAAAATAGTACGCACCAAACAACAACGAAAATCCGTTTTCCAACAGATGGTTACCAAGCAGATGATATTCCAAATTATCCATGAGGATAGCATACTGAGCATACAAACTCTCATCAATCTTTTGATCATGTACCTCATGCAGGACAAGGAACTTGATCCAGTTGATCCCTCTGAGTGAGATCGGAAATGGTTCTAGCCCGTCTTTGATACCTTCAGCCTTCTCTATAAAATCATAGATTAACGCCACACCCTCTTCTTTGTTCATCTCAGGCTGATGGAGGAAGTCAAAGTAGGTTAGGTTATAGGTCCATAGCTTGCTATAGTGACTGTAGTTCCAGTCGATACCCTTCTTAAAGGTATGGGAGAGGTTCAGAAAGGTGAACCGCTCTTCTTCTCTGGAGAGATAGCTTACAATGGATGGCTGAAGCCTCAAAGAGTAAGCATGTGATAAGAATCCTAAAGGGTACTTAAACTCTGATAACTTTCTCCATCGCGCTCTAGCAAAGTAATAAAGCCGATAGTAAACCTGTATCGGCTTAAGGTACTTGACTGTATGAAATAGGCGAGTGAGCTTTCTCATGTTAGAGCCGTTCTACCTTACCGCTTCTTATTGATTCTAGGATCTTGAACGTTGTCTTGGTGGTATTGTAGATACTTTCAAAGCTGATTGCCGGTATTCCCTTTTCTATAGAGGTTTTAAATGCCTTGAACTCGCTGACAAAGCCTTTATCTTGGTTTGCACTTTTGCTTTTGTCGGTTTTGGAGCCCTGATAAATTACCAGTTCCCTAAAGTCTGTCATCTGTATACTCACTCCGTTCTCAAAGATTTCTATATACTCTTTTGGCATTGCACTTCCACCGTATGCATAGTATCCAATTGTTGCTGTAGAACCGTTCGCATAGCTCAGTGCGATAGTCACATTGTCCTCATCCGGTATTGACTGATCTGCTTTCTGCACAGTGGTGGCATAGACGCTCACAACTTCACTCTCTATCAGATAACTACAAGTATCTATGAAATGGCATGTTTCACCGATGATGCGCCCTCCACCGATCGTTCTGTCCTGTATCCAGATATCTTTTGGAATAACGCCGGCATTGACGCGGTAGTTGATAGAGACCTGTCCTTTCAGCTTGCTTTTCATCTTCTCTATCATCGGAGAGAAGCGCCTATTGAAGCCTACTTGCAAGATAGACTTGCCATCATACGCTGCCTTGATAGCTTCAAGCTCCTCTTCATAGATACATAGTGGCTTCTCGACAAAGCAGTGTTTACCGTTTTTTATCGCTTTGATCACTTTGTTGGCATGGTCATTATGCTGTGTGGTGACGAATACGGAATTGATCTCGCTGTTTTTGAAGACCTCATCGCTATCTGTGGTGATATATTTGAAGTCATACTTCTTCCCTGTCCCCTCAGCACTCACACCCGTTGCCGTACAGAGTCCTACCAACTCATACCCACCAACCTTCTGCATGTTTGGCAGGATCACCGACTTGGTGAAGTTCCCTGCCCCTATCAAGCCTACATTGATCTTGTCGCTAGTGATGGCTTTATCGGAGCGTTGTACGATCTTGTGCTCAGAGAGATTCATCTCTTCTTTATAGTTCAGTACGATGCCGAGATATTTCTCCTGGATCTTTCCTTCTAGCAGGTCATAGGCTGTCATCGCATCGTCAAACTCATAAGTATGTGTAATCAACTCTTTTGGTGTGACCTTCCCCTCTTCAATTAGCCCTAGAAATGCTTCGAAGTTGCGCTGTTCCGTCCATCGTACCAGGTCATACGGATAGTCATTGCCCTTCTCTTCATACTCCGGATCGTAACGTCCCGGCCCATATGCCATAGAGAGACGCAGGTCGATCTCTTTTTTATAGTAGTCATTACGAGGGATATCCATCCCTACCATTCCCACAAATACCACACGTCCACGCATCCGACTAATCTCAGCCGCATCAATCACCGGTTGGTTACTGGCAGTTGACGCTGCGATAATGACAGCATCCACACCATGCCCATTACTAAACTCAGCGGCCTGGGAGATAAGCTCACTCGCATGACACGCTTCATCCGCACCCAGCTTTTTAGCCAATTCTATCTTATCAGGGTCGACATCCGAACCGACTACTTTACAACCGTTGGCTTTGAGGATCTGCACCGTAAGCTGTCCCAAAAGCCCAAGCCCCATCACTGCTACACGCTCACCCAACTTTGGTTCTGCCTGGCGTACACCCTGCAAGGCGATAGCCCCGACTGTGACAAATGAAGCATCCACATCATCCACCCAATCGGGAATCTTCACCATCAGGTTCTTAGGCACATAGTTGATCTCCGCATGGTTCGCATACCCTGCACCCCCGCACGCGACTCTGTCACCGACATTGACACCGCTCATATTGGCACCCACTTCAAGTACACGGCCTGCTAAAGAGTATCCTAGAGGGATCGGCGTATCTAGTTTAGTGAACACTTTTTCAAGCGTATTCTTCACACCCTCTTTTTTCATCTTGTCAATTACCTGCTTAACAAGATCTGGTCTGTCTTTTGCTTTTGCCAGCATTGATTTTTTTGCGAAATCTACTAGCATCTTCTCCGTACCTGCACTCACCAAACTAACTGTTGTTTGTACTAATGCGCCATTCTCCTGACAGATCGGTGCCGGCACATCAAAAAGTCCCAGTTCTCCCGTTTTAAAGCTTTGTATAAGTTGTTTCATTGAATTTTCCCCTTTAAGTTATCTTTTACTAGCTTCTCTTTTTCAGCATGATTTGGATAGTTGATTAGTACTGCTCTATACTTGCCCTTGAATACAAATAAGCTTCCTGCTGCAATACCAATGATCCCGTGTCTCTTAATTACCTCTTCGATATCGCTCAATGACCCGGCTCCACCTAAAACTGTCATAGGTACAGTCGCCATCTCTTTAACCTTATCGATTATATTAAAGTCATATCCTTTCATCATTCCGTCATTATCTATTGAGTTTATAACAATCTCACCTATTCCTAGTGCTTCCAGCTCTTTGGTCAACTTAACGGGATCAATGCCGGTTTTCTTAGTTCCATTATTCACAACAACTTCATAACCGCCAAACATTTTTTTCTTGACATCTAACACGACTACGACACTTTGGGTACCAACTCTGTCCGCGATCTCTTTCACTACCGTTGGCCTCTCAATGACGGCTGAACTAAGTGCAATTTTTTCAACCCCCAAACTGAAGATTTTTTCTGCCTGCTCTGCCGTTTTTATACCTCCGCCATAACAAAGTGGCATTCTGCATTCAACAGCAAGATTTTCAATCATCTTATAGTCAGGCTCTCTATTTTCAACTGTCACATCGATGTCAAACACCATAAGCTCATCCACCTCTTTTTCATTAAATATTTTAACGGCATTAATAGGATCACCTACATACTTAGGATCTTTAAATTTGACAGTCTTAACCAAGCCTTTATTATGCACCAACAGACAAGGGATAATTCGAGGATATAACATTATAATTCTCCAAAGTTTTTTAGTAATGTTATGCCATTTTGATGACTCTTTTCCGGATGCGGTTGAATACCATAGATATTGCCGTTTTGTATCACACAAGCAAAGTCTTCACCATAATTCGCTGTAGCAACAATATCTTCTTTGTTCACACATTGGATAAAATAGGAATGTAAAAAATAAAATCTCGACTCTTGATTTAAACCTTTTAGGAGTGGACTTTCTTTTTCAATGTGCATACTATTCCATCCCATATGAGGCAAAGGTGTATTTTTACTCAATTTTGCACTATCAAACTTTTTTACATCTCCATCGATCCAACCTAGCCCACTCATGCTTCCCTCATCACTTGACTTTGCTAACATCTGCAAACCAACACAAACACCTAAAACAGGTACATTTTCTTGAAGTACAAGTTCATCTAACCGTTCACGCATCCCAGAATTGATCAGACTCTTCATCGCATGATCAAATGAACCAACTCCAGGCAAAATAACTTTAGATACATTATCCAGATCCTTGGCTGATTTAGCAATCACAAAAGAAATATCAAAATTTTTATAGATATTGGCAAATGCTTTAATATTACCTACGCCGTAGTCAACAATGGCAATCATCTTTTCCCACCTTTTTCGACACCAATCATTCTCAATACTTTTGCACCGATATCATAAAGAGCCATCTGGTTCTTATAGTCTTTATAGGTTTTGTTCGGTGCATCCATATAGCCCTGCAACTCATCAGCAGTGATACCAAGTTTTGTAGCTATATATTCAAAGTCTTGCTTTATTGACTCTTCATCGTAGGCAGGCTTTTTTAACTTCTGCAGGGCTTCTTCTCTTGTCATCTGTCCTGTCAGTATCAGGCTAGAGTATTGTACTTTTCTTGTGTCATAACCAAACTTTTTAGGTAGCCAGTATGATTCATAAAACTTTGTAAATCTCGATTCAAAATGTTTTTGTGCATAGCGTTGATACCCAAATTCATCTACAAGAAACTGGGTCGCCTCTTCTTTATGGTATGACATGAAGTCAAGAGGTCTAATCAGTTTTATTTTTTTAATATATGGAAGCCAAACTTTATGCCACAAAATATTTGTTACAGGAAAGTTTTTAAGTGGTTTGGTTCCAAACTTTTTATGAATATCTCTCAATTGGATGGAGTCAGATTGATAATACATCCATTCAAGAGGATTTCGTATACACTCAGTCGAATAGTTCCCACCAGTTAAAATGTACTTAACATCATACTTCTCTGCAAATTTATACATAGTGGCAAAAAATGCATGATCTTGAGGCGTATCGATAGTCGGAACACCTGATTTGAAATATGCCAACTGTAGATCCTTCATCTCTTCCCAATCTATAACTTCAGTATAGAGGTCAAGATCTAACTTATCCACTATCGTTTCTATATTATGAACAGCCTGCTGTGAGTTCCATCCTGCATCTACGTGGAAAACTAAAGGTCTTAAACCTAGTTTCTCTTTTGCAAGATATACAAGATAAGAGCTATCTATACCACCACTCATACCTATAATACAATCAAAGTCTTTGCTTTCACCCTCTTTTTTGATATCTTCAGCAATTTTAACTATCTCTTGCCAACCTTGCTCATCCGGATGCCAGTTTGGTTCTATATCTTCATAATATGTTTGGCAATGGTCACACATCCCATTTTCATCAAAAGTTATCTTGCTATCTGTTGTGTCCATAACACAGTTTGTGCATTTTATCATATTTATTGCCCTTTTATTTTATCAACTTCTTCGAGAAACTTATCTGGTTCTTGAATATATTGAGCGCATTCAAAAAGTTGTTCATCGCTTAACTCCCACCAACAACTATTTAGTAATGACTTTACAGTTTCTTCATCAAACCGATGTCTAATAAATTTAGCTGGATTTCCAGCAACAACTTCATAAGGTTTTATATCTTTTGTAACTACACTACCCATGCCTATAACTGCACCTATTCCAATGTTTACACCTTGTTTGATATGAGCACCATGCCCAATCCAAACATCATGGGAAACTTTAGTAATTTCTGGAGGTTTTCTTGAAAATTCTGAAAACTTTTTTCTTACACTGTCTCTACCTTCATAAAATACAGGAGACATACTTACCCAATCCATAGGATGACTATTCCCTCCAATAATTACAGAATTTGCAATTGACACAAATTTTCCAATTTCTACAAAATTTAAGTCACAATCGTACCCACAAAAAGAATATGCTCCAAAATCACAATTTATAATTGTAGAGCCAGCTTCAACTTTTGATGTAATATGAATATTACTTTTAATTATAGAAGCAAGTCGAATTTTTTTAATTGCTTTAGAACAATAATACTTAACTTTTGACAGAAAAAACATTTTGTAAGTCCTTTTCTTTAATTATATATGCATCTTCTCCGAATAATAGGTACGTAGGAATTTCTTGAACACCTATTAAAAATGCTCCATCATTTTTATCTGTATAATAAGAGGTAGAATAAAAACTTGTAGTGAATATTTTAGACTGATTGCCATTATCGTTTTTATACTGTTCAATTCCAATCTCTTTGATATAAGATGGCAACTTAGCACAATTGGGATGTAATTTATACAAAAGTGTTGATTTATTCATATTTGATAATTGTTGTAAAATTTTTAATACTCTTTCTTCTATTGGTTTAATAGAAAGTGTTTGAGTTGTTATCTGAGAATAAAAGACTAGTGTATCTCCTGGCTTAATGGTGTTAAACTTTACAAAATTGACCTTAAGATCATCATAATACTTCACAATTTCAATTTTATTACGCTGTTTATAGTAGTTTTCTTGTACAAGATTAAATACCTTTAGTTCTGTAGTTGAAATAAAAGGTGAGTATGTTCCAATACCGTGTAAATATGTTATAACTTTTATACCTCTATTCTCAAGTGTCTCTCCGGTTAATACTGAAAATGGGTCGTAGTCATCTAAATTTAAGTATTCATTAAATTTATACTTTTGCAATAAAATATTCAAACGACAACAACCATCATATTCTAGTTCAAACATATCAATCACCTTTTTTGTTAACATAAATTTAATTAGCTTAAATGGCGAGTATGGAACACCGCATAAAATTTGATTTACCGATTTATTAGAATAAATATCAATTATGTATTTGACTTGTCTTTTGATAGATAAAGGAAATGGAAAAATCAAAACAAGTGTTTTCTTGTTTTTAACTTTTTTTTGGAATATATTATATTCAACATCTACATATGTTTTTAATACATAATCATACTTTATATTATTATTGCTACTCAATTTACCCAATGTTAAAAAAATATGGTGCATAAAAAATTTTATTATTACTCTGACTACAACAGTGTATGAAACATTCTCTTGTTCAACCTCTTTGATAAGTTTATCAACTGAAAGCTGTTCATGCTCTCTTACTGCTTCTTTATATCTTTGTGATTTCAACACAATAAAATTGATTAAAGCTTTTTTACGAATTTCAGAGATATTCCTATCATCTTTAATCCCAAGTTTTAATCCTTCTAATGTTCTAAAATAAAAATCTAAAATTAACATATTTAATCCCTATTATAAGTTCTTAAAGCAGTATGTACAATATATAGTCGAATGAGCATCATCCCAATATTAGCCATTAAAAGCGAAATAGCTGCTCCAACCAATTTATAAAAAGGTGTCAATAAATAAAATAATCCAATATTAATTAAAACACCAAAAATAGTAGAAAGAAAAACAAATTTTGTATATTTTTCAAAGTAATATAATATATATGTAAGCATAGAACTAATAAACTGAAAAAAAACCCCCATAATTAAAACAAGAAAAACGTTAATCTGAAATACATATCTCTCATTAAAAAGAAGATTATATATTTTTTCTGACAATAAGGAAAGAATTACAACCAACAAAAAAAATATGCCAATAAATTGTAATCCTTGCTTGAATAGCAATACAATATTTATTTTGTTTTTTAGATTATCATACAGCCAAGGCTGAAAGGTAAAAAAGAAAATATAGGAAGTGACACTCGCAATTGTTGGTATATAATTAATAGTAATAAATCTAGCTGCAGCTTCATTACCTAATAAATTACCAACTGCTACCACCGTAAAACCAAGAAAGCCCCATGTGGATATTGTATGTGGGGCAATTGAAAATCCATATTTTACCAAGTTTACTATTTTTTGAAATGAAAAACTGCTCAGTACTAAATGTAGTCGCATTTTGTACATAACATATAAAAAATTCAAAAACATTGTAATTGCATACGACAACAAATAACCCATAACACCAAAATTGAAAATTACAACAAGAAAAATCAACAATATCACTTGAATCACAGTTGCCAATATCGTAGCATAAAAAAATTCTTTGCTATTTTTGCTTAATCTTAAAGTTTTTAAATATGCATAATAGAAAGGACTAAAAACTATATAAACAATTGAAAGTAAAATTAGTTTAATATCTGTTACACCAAGTATTTTAAAATATAAAAATCCTTTTGTAAACCATATGAACAATATAAATAGTAGCCCATTCAACGCTAAGGCTAGCATAGCAGATAAAAAGTACGGATTGAAATCCGACCTTGAATGAAACCCTCTTTTGGCAACAGCTTCATCCAATCCCAATGTTACAACTAATATTGCAATTCCAGCAAAATAAATGAATTGATTAACCATCCCAAATTCTTCAACAGTTAAACTAGCTGTCAATAATGGCAATATTATAAATCCGCTAAACTTTTGAAATGCAACTGCAAAACCATAACTCACAAAATGCTTTAATGAAATTTTACCGATTTTCATCATTCTTGCTTAATCAATATATTCTATAAATTTTTTTACATTGAGACGTTCAGAACGTGCACACCTTACATTATCCGATGCTATACCAAATGCAAGCATTACTATTGGCACTTCATCTTTAGAAAAACCAAAAATTTTTGATATTCCTGCAAGCTCCTTTGCTTGATAGCTCAAGTTTAATGCGCATGTTGAAATACCGAGAGAATGAAATGCTAACATCAATGACATACTAAACATCCCGCCATCAATATAGACTTCATTCCTTTCTTTACTTGAAAAGTGACTTAAATGACCAGAAATAACTGCTACATTATATATTGACTCCGTAAAACCTCGATTTCCATTTTGTACTTTCAAGACAGATTTTCGTTGCCTTTCACTTGTATAAATACGAACTTTCCAAGGTTGACGATTACCTGCAGATGGTGTCTTTAAGGCAATATCAATTGCTTCTTCTACTAATGAGTTTGGAATTATTTCATTTTTAAAATTCCGAACACTGTATCTTGATTTAAAAAACTCTGAAAATTCTTTCCACCTTATTATTTTATTATTCTCAAATGTCACATAACATTTTTTACTTTGAAAACTCAAATCAAAAACTTTTACTAAATTTTCGTATCTAACCAACAGTTCCTCAATTTGTTTTTCTTTAATCCCCTCATGATATAAATAGTAATTATGTAATACATTTAATGCATCTTTCACAATTTCATCACTTTTATATTTGCTTAGGTAGTACTCAAGTGCCTCCAGTAAACTACTTGCTTGCATGGAGCCAAAAAATTGTTTCATCTTTGGCAAAGAAAATGCTTTTTCAAGCCCGTGTATTCTACGCAATAATATCGCTTGATGTTTACGTTTATTTCCTCTGTAATTATTATTAGTATTGTACTTCATAAATCTGCTTGCATCGTACATAAAACTTACCAAAATATTCATACTTGACGGCAACGAAGGGAAAAAGAATCTAATAATTTTAAACATTGGTAATTCCTTTAATTAAAAAATTCTTTGATTTTTCAATTTCATCTTTTATCTTTTCATTTACTTTATCCCAATCATTATTTCTAGTTATACATTTTAATAAATCATCTTCAGAAGAAACTATATTCTCTTCCAATTTAAATATCTGTAATAGATTATGTTGTCTTTCTGAACGCTGACTATTTAAAACGCATGCAAATTGTTTATTGAAAATACATGAAAATGCCAAACCATGAAAAGAGCTTGTTAAAATAAACGTTGCTTTAGAAAGTACATTTACAAAGTCATAAGGTCCAGCATCAGAAATTGTTTTCACTCCAATGTATTTTGGTATTGCCTTTGTACTAATGACAATGATAGGAAAATTAACAATTTTCTTTAATTTTTCTACATAATTTTTAAAATTTGGTGGACTATTAACTTCATAAACTAATGCATATTTTTCATTTATATTCAAATAAGATTTACTAGCGAGATTAAACCAATATTCTTTTGATGTTAAAAATACAGGATCTATCAGTATTTTAATATTTTTATTTAGAGCTCTTTCTAAAAAGTCTACTCCATCTTTTTCTCGCAATGAAATAGCTTTAAAATTTTTTATTCTTTGGGATAAAATTTCAAGAGATTTTTGATCAACAGTGCCTCCCAAACTAGCTGCATAAGATAACTTAGAACAATCTAAAAAATTCAAATAAAAAATATCATCCTTAATAACGTTATGATTCCATACTTGGTCACTACCAACTATTGCTAAGTCATAATCAAAATTTCCATCCTGTAAATCTTTGGAGTTCAAGAATATATTACTTAAATTGAATTCAATTTTAACAAATATATCAAATTTTTGAATCTTTCGTATTCTAGCATTTCTGTATGAAACGTTAAATAGTTTCGCTAAGCTAATAATAAATGATTTCAAAGAATCAAATGAATAAAACTCCACATTACCATATCTTGGTAATTTAGGTTGATAATTAATTGTTTCTATGCTATCAACAGAATCTAAATCATTTATAAATCGTGATAATGAATAAGCTTGTAAAACAGCACCATAATTGACTGCAAACTGGGTTGAGATCAATCCTATTTTCATTTTCAATCCTTAAACTTTATTTTCATAAACTTTATTTTCGACAAACCAAAAGGGGTATCAAGAAACAACAATGTAAATAAAAATACATAATATCCATTGAATAAAATTGTTGCAGAAAGTGAATGCATAAATATTATTAATGCCATACCTCTTTGATAAATATTTCCTTTAAAATATATAGTTACTAACAAAATAATAAAAATACCAAAAGGTACTATTCCATAATGCAGTAATAATCCAAAAAAACCACTTAAATAATACAATAAACGAGAACTATTTTCGATATACCTGTACATCCATGGAAAATTATTAATATTTTCTGATACCATCTCTTCTATAGTTGAATCTACACCAATTAACAATTCGCTGAAAGACATTTCTTTCACTAAATATATCGCTTTTCCGACCCTAATATCTTCCATTAAATTTGTATTTAATAATTTATCAGTCATCGTGTTTAATAATGAACTATTGAATAGAATTAAAATAATTATACTTACTCCCGTAAACACAACCAATAAAAAACGTATACTTAGAATATCTTTTATTTGTATTCTTGTCCACAAAATTAAAGTTATAGAAATCAATACACCATAAGTAGATCCAGATATTAAAATTCCGAACAACAATATTAAAGAAATACGCCAATTACGCATTAACAACGAGTGCAGGAATAAAGGCAATACAAAAGTTGAATATAATTGTGGCTCAGTAAATAAACCTGATGGTCTAGATGAATATACCCACAAATAAGCTGTATTAGTTGGAAGAGGAAGAATATTTATCGGGGCTATATTGATTGAAAACAAATATAGCTCAATACCTTGAAATATTATTATATAAGTAGCAACTAGTCCTAATAATTTATACATTTTAAAAATTGATGAATAATCTAAAGATTGTGAAGATATAAAAATGGAAAAAAGAAGAAGTAACCCACTAAAATAATATGGCCATGATGCATGAAACATGCTTTCATAAAACAAAATATCAATTATTACAAGAGTGAATACGCTCAAATTAAACAGTAAAAACAATGGTTGAATTTTAAGAATTTGTTTTTGAAAAAAAAGAATAGAAGTTAAAAAATACAAAATAAGTAGACCAATATTAATAGAATAGTATTTATATTGTGTAAATATTAAAAGAAAGGGGAAAAAATATGAAAATATTTTGGCGACATTAACTTTATTTTTGATTTTTAATTTATCAATACTATTCAAAATTATAATCCTCATCATGATTTGTTAGAATTGACAAGTATTGCTTTATAATTATATCTTCAAAAAATGATTTAGCATAAGAAATTATTTCCTTAGGATCAAATCTTGAATCCAAAACAGCATGTATTTTATTGAAAATTTCATCTAAATTATTCCACTCATCTACGGTATAAACAAATCTTTTACTTCCCACAATAGATGCTATTTCAATATTTGATGAAATTAATGCCGGTACACCATATAAAAACCCCTCAATTATTGACAATCCAAAACCTTCTGCTTTACTAAGCAGAACAACCAAGGAGGCCATAGAATAATATTTATATACTTCATTACGAGAAACTATTCCTGTAAATACAACAACACCTTCTTTTACAGCTTTATCTAAGCCTTTAAGATTCAACTTATAAGTTATTTCGCCAACAAAAATGAATTGATAATCATTATATTTCCAATAATTGTAAAACTTTAAAATAGTTTTTAAAAGAGCTTCTTGATTTTTTTGTTGACTAATGTTTCCAATATACACTATAGTAATCTTTTTAACTCTAACCGGGATAAATTTTTTATGATCTTGGATAAATTTATTCGATAAAAAGTTGGGAATAACTTTTATTTTTTTTTGAATATTCACACCAAATTTATCAACTATCAATTGCTTTGCCATTGGGGTTAAAACTGTAAGGTTTAAGTTTTTATACTCTTGAAAGAATGAAAGAAGTTCTATTTCTGAATTTCGTATAAATTGACTTGCTTTAGTATATTTCGAAAAAGAATTCAATCCATGTAAAGTAACTACAACTTTTTTCTTAGAATCCAAACAAAGTTTAATAAATGGAAGTAGATTTGGAGTTTGTCCATGAATATGAATAACATCCGTAGATTGTAGTTCTGAACGCAAATATCCTCTTACTAAATATGAATACACCACTCGTAATGAATCTCGAGAAAAAGATTTTACTTGATATAAATATTTCAAAGAATCCCATAAATCAATAACTTTAAATTTAAAAACTATTTTCCATGGTCTATTCTCCAATACACACAAATCACATATTTTTGTTTCTGGATGCATGCCACTATAAGTAAAAATCTTAGCAGGTATATTTTTTGCAATGGCACAGGAAATATCTCGTACTAAATAACCGTATCCTGTTTGATTTCGCATAAAATATGAATTACTATTATCCGTAATATAATTTGATATAATCAAAAGTTGCTTTGCCATTTGCTAAAATCAGTCCTCTTTTTTAGGTTGTTTTGTAAAATTTCATATTATTATTCATATATTTCTCTGCTTTTACTATATCACTCATTTTATCAATATCTATGCTAATAATATTGGACATTAGAAAAGGAAGTGTTTTTTTAGTTAAAAGCGTCTCATGTCTCAGAAAACTCTTAACCTTAATTATGTATATAGCCCCATTTGGCATATAAACATTGGGTAATTCCTGTCGTCGCATAAAAGGATATTCATCATTTACTATTCCACCAAGATAACCATTACTACTCAGTAAAAAACTTTTAAGAATTTTTTTATCGTTATGACAAATACTAATAAGCGCATCCGCATCCGAGTTCAAAAGTTGTTTGAAAGCAGAGTCAATATGCTTAGATGAACGAAGTGGTGATGTTGGTTGTAGCAAAATCAAATAGTCATATTCATTTAAATGTTCAATATTATTCAATACATGTGTTATAACTGCTTCACTTGAAGTTGTATCTTGAGCTAATTCAGCTGGTCTTTTTAAAATTTCTGCCCCAAACTGTACAGATATATCTAAAATTTCATCATCATCACTGCTAACAATTGTTTTAGTGATATATTTTGATGTTAGACTTGATTCTATTGTATAAGCTATTAAAGGTTTCCCTGCTAAATCGATTATGTTTTTCCTAGGTAAACCTTTTGAATCACCACGCGCAGGAATAATAGAAACTATTTTCAAGATAAATCCTTAAACTGTTTTTGATTGGATATTTTCCAAAAATTTTTATCATTTAAAAGTTCTAAAAACTTTTGATCACTTTGACCATCGCCAAAGTTCACATCTTTGTCTATACGATACGTTTTAAGAGCATTGTTTATTGAAGAGTGTATCATCTGGGTATCAAAATCGATAGTAACTATATTATCTGATCGAACACGATTATTTTGTCTATTACCCAAATTGATTGTAGGCACGTTATAGTATGGGGCTTCACGCACACCTGCACTTGAGTTGCCAATCATAAAGAGTGCATTTTTAAGTAGAACTAAAAAATATTCAAAGCGTAATGATGGAAATAGTTTGAACTTTGGATTGTTCTCAAATTTTGTATACTCATCAAGAATGATTTCTGATCCTAAATCATTGTTGGGGTAGATAACAATATAATTTTGATTACTTAATATGAGGCTATCAACAAAGATTTTCGCTTGCTTTTTGAGTAATTGTATTTCGGTAGTCACAGAATGAAACATAGCAATAGAATACTTATCAAAATCAATATTATAATACTTTTTGACATCTGTTAACGAAGGAAGGTCTTTAGAGTTCATCAGGTCAAGATCCGGACTTCCAATCGTAAAAATAGTCTTTTCATCTTCGCCCATTTGAATTAATCTACGGCTTGCTTCTTCATTGGAAGTGAGATGGATATGTGAAAGCTTAGATATGGAGTGTCGGATAAGTTCATCGATCGTCCCCGAAACTTCTCCTCCTTCAATATGTGCTACCAAAATGTTATTAAGAGCACCAACAATTGCACCCGCCATAGCCTCTACTCTATCACCATGCACAACAATTAAGTCAGGTTTAATTTCACTAATATAATGTGAAAACCCATCAATCGTTTTTGAAAGATTACGATCCATATGATCAATATTATCGTGATTGATAAATGGATAAATGTTTTTAAAGCCAGATTTGTAGATCTCATTGATAGTTTTTCCATATTTTGCAATCATATGCATTCCTGTTGCAAAGATATGCACATCAAAATTTTCAGACCCTTGAGTAATCTGGATTAATGATTTTATTTTTCCAAAATCAGCTCGAGTACCTGATAGAAATACAATTTGTTTTTTAATCATCAATATCATCCCAGTCTATGTGCTTATCATTTTCAATGTCTTTATTGACTATTTTTCCTAAAAGATTATTATAGTGTTCCGCCTTGATCGACCCAGTTCCAGGTCGTTTAACCCAAATATTCTCTTTGCTGAGTTGCTCACCTTTTTTTATAGACTTGATTGTCACTATGGTAGCAAAGGCAAAATCTATAGTTACTTGTTCTTCTTTGGCAGCTTCCTTTTTACCACCTCTCATTAATGCTATTTCTTCACTCCCTTGAATGAGTTCTTTTAAAGCAATTGGATCCATAGAATTTATAATATCTGGTCCCGGTCTTTCCATTTTATCAGTAAAGTGTCTTTCCAGTATGCAAGCACCCAAAGCAGTAGCTGCAAAACATGCTCTATTGGAAGTAGTATGATCAGATAGTCCAACTATTGCATCAGGAAACTCTTTTTGTAGTTCTTGCATTGCGCCAAGTCTAACTAAATGTACCGGGGTTGGATAAAGGTTTGTTGTATGTAATAATGCATAGGAAACATTATATTTTTCTAATATACTTACTGTTTTTCTCACAGATACAATATCATTCATTCCTGTACTTACTATCATCGGTTTGCCAAAAGATGCTATATGCTCAATAAGTGGATAATTATTACATTCGCCTGAACCTATCTTATATGAACTGACTCCCATTCTTTCCAATCTATCTGCAGCAGCTCTTGAAAAAGGAGTACTAATGAAAATCATACCTTTTGATTCAACATACTCTTTCAGCTTTATTTCATCTTCTTCGTTTAATGCACAACGTTCCATGATCTCATAAATCGAAATAGACGCATTACCAGGTATTACTTTCTTAGCTTCCTTACTCATTTCATCTTCAACAACATGGGTTTGATGCTTAATGACTTCAGCACCAGCACGCCATGCAGCATCTACCATATCAAAAGCAGTTTCCAAGTTTCCCTCATGATTAATCCCAATTTCAACTATAACTAAAGGTGGATAGTTTAATCCTATTTTTCTATTTTCTATTTGAATAAAGTTATTCATCTTAATACTCCACAAAAATCTAAGTTAGCCGATGGTTGATAATCGATGGTTGATAGCATTTTAAACTCTTTATGGGCCACAAGAAAAACTTGTAAATCACTTTGATCCAATACCAAATCAAGATCAACAAGTTGTGGTTGATTGATATTTTTGGATCCTGAATCAAGTTCAGGATGACAAACCTTATTATCAGTGAAATAATCCAATGGAATATTTGGCTCAACACATACTACATTTTCCAGTTCACTCATAAGGCGTTTAGCGATGTAAAGTGCCGGTGATTCCCTAAGGTCATCGATATCCGGCTTAAATGCCAGTCCCATGCAAGCAACTTTTGCCTTTCTGCTATTTTTATTTTCAAAATTTAACGCTGCATTTTTTATCTTCTCTATGACCCATTCACTCTTGTAGTCATTGACGCGACGAGCAGTCTCAATGAGCCGTGCACTCCCCTTGCCTGCATCAACGATGAACCAAGGATCAACAGCGATGCAGTGCCCACCCACGCCGCAGCCTGGCTGGAGGATGTTGACACGTGGATGGCGATTTGCCAGACGAATAAGTTCTAAAACATCTATGCCAAATTGATCACAAAGCATACTCAACTCATTGGCAAACGCGATATTTACATCACGAAAACTATTTTCGGTCAGTTTCGTCATCTCTGCAGTCTTAGCATCAGTCTCAAGCACCTCACCCTGAACAAATTCTCTATAGAAATCAGCTGTTATTTTTGTAGCCTCAGGAGTAATGCCTCCTATTATACGATCATTTTCTATAAGTTCGCACATTATACGACCGGGAAGTACACGCTCAGGGCAATGGGCGACAAATAATTTTGAATGTTCAATTTTGAATGTTAAATCATCGATTTCAAAAAATTCCGGGCGCATCTCAGCGAGGACTTCAGCAACTTTGTCCGTCGTTCCCACAGGAGAAGTAGATTCCAAAATGACGATATTTCCCTCACGAACATACGGAGCTATAGAACGAGTAGCGCTGATAACATAATCGATATTTGGAGTTGGCGTATGCCCACTAAAAGTTGATGGTTGATCGTCGATGGTTGATGGAGTTGAGCGAAAGGGTGTCGGAACAGCTATGATAAAAATATCAGCTATATCAGGTTTGGTATCGGCAATAAATCTTCCGGACTCAACCGCAGAACAAACAAAAGTATCAAGTTCGGGCTCAACGATATGTATTTTGCCTTGATTTATCGTATCAACAACATCTTGGGCTATATCAACCCCAAGCACATCATAACCGCGATTTGCCAATAGAGCTGAAGTTGGAAGTCCGATATAACCAAGCCCCACAACACACACTTTGCTTTTTGTCATATGGCAATCCTACTCTTTTTAAAAGTTGCAATCTTCTCGCTCGCCTTGCCGTCACCATAGGGATTAGTGGCTTTACTCATAATCTCATAAACTTCTTGTTTGTATATAAGCTCTTTTGCAGCATCTACTATCTTTTGTGGATCTGTACCCACAAGCTTCACAACTCCCATCTCCAACACTTCCGGACGCTCCGTCGTCTCACGCATCACAAGTACCGGTTTGCCGAGACTTGGTGCCTCTTCTTGTACGCCACCGCTATCCGTGATAACAAAGAAGGATCTATACATCATGTAAACAAACTCTTGATACCCTAAAGGCTCGATAAGACGAATATTTGAAACATCCCGCAAAAGCTCAAATACGGGTCCTCTCACATTTGGATTTAAGTGAACCGGATAGATGATACATATATCCTCATGACTTAAAGCTATCTCTTTAAGTGCCAAACATATATTGATAAATCCTTGCCCAAAATTTTCTCTACGATGACCTGTAACCAATATAAACTTGGAGTCTCGCACATTAAAATGAGGATAATCAATCATGTTGTTGATAAACTGCACTATGCTATCTTCTAATTTTTGATTGGAGAGGATCTTATTGATCGCTAGCAAGAGTGCGTCTATAACAGTATTTCCCGTCACTATGATACTCTCTTCTTTTATATTTTCCATCAAAAGATTCTCTTTATTTATTTGTGTCGGAGCAAAATGATACGTTGCTAATTTGGAAGTTAGGTGCCTATTTGCCTCCTCGGGCCAAGGACTAAAGATGTTGCCTGTTCTCAGCCCTGCTTCAACATGAGCAACTTTGATCTGTTGATAAAATGCTGCAACTGAGGCTGCAAATGTAGTAGTCGTGTCACCATGTACAAACACTACGTCAGGTTTAAAATCAAGGAGCACCGATCGCATACCTAAAAGCACATTGGAAGTTATGTCATAAAGGTCTTGTGTTGTACGCATGATATTAAGATCATAATCGGGAATAATCTCAAAAAGCTCCAGAACCTGATCAAGCATCTCTCGATGCTGTGCTGTAACACAAACTTTCGTTTCAAAAATTTGTGGATATTTTTGAAACTCTTTCACGAGCGGTGCCATTTTGATAGCTTCCGGACGAGTACCAAATACGATCAAAAATTTTCTCATATTTTCTCTTCAAGACTAAAAATAATATTTAAATAAGCTGTATTTATATCGGATAGCATTCTTGCTCCATTGTGTTATTTTTAATCAAAACCCCAATTTTGATTATCCCCAATTTTAAGCAATGATATGTATAAATAAGAAAATTAGAGTCGCCGAATGTAAAAAAATGAAACTATCAGTATCCTCTAATTCAACAATAAAAAAAGTTAGAATAGTAGTTTGAAATATATTTAGATTATTATATCAAAGTTTTATTCGAAAAAGTTTTATTTTTTTTAAGTATTACAAAAGAACTGCAAAAAATCATAAACCTTTTTTATTTATAACCGTCATTGCCGTTTTCCATACAATTTTAAGCTCTAACCATATATTCCAATATTTGATATAGTAGAGATCATACATCAACTTTTGGCGCGTATCCTCAATATTTGCCCCATATGGATAATTGACCTGCGCCCATCCTGTGATGCCCGGAGCAACTAGGTGGCGTTCCGCATAAAAAGGAATATGCCCTTCATAATCTTCAACAAGCTCATTCCACTCTGCTCTTGGACCGATAAGGTGCATTTCTCCCTTGAGGATATTGAGCATTTGCGGTAACTCATCGAGCCTTGACTTTCTCATTTTTTCTCCCCATGGAAAAATGCGGGGATCATCTTCTTGAGTATAGTGATTAAAATAATCTGTATTTTCATGCATACTTCTAAATTTGATACACACAAAATTTTTATTTTCTCTGCCGATACGCATTTGTCTAAAAAAGGCTTTCCCGGGGCTCTCTTTTTTTATCTTAAAATAACTATAGATCATTACAGGCCATGAAAAAAAGAAGAGCCAAAACACTCCAAAGAAATCGATACATCTTTTTTGAAAATATTGCCATTTTGTATATGGTTTGATGGCATCAAGAAAATCCAAATCATCATTTCGCTCAGCAATATAACACTTGTGAAGCTTTTTTTCAAAAAAATGTTCAATACTTAGTATGACAACACTGTTTTCATACTGCAAATGAGTCAAAAAAGTGATGATAGCAGGATGAACTTCTTTTTCGGTATTGAGAATGATATACTCACTTTTAGGTAAATGAAAATGATTTTTTATCTTTTGTATAACATCTTGAGGATCTTTTGCCATATCATCCACATAGTAAATATCATTTGTATCCATAGCGGCACTTTGTATATCTTTTTCGCTAAAAATATACTTCTTTCCCAGTACGATCATAAGATAACTCCTTCATAAAAAGTATCATTCAAGAGAGTATTATTTTTAATAAGCAAATCGTACTCTTTGCTTTTTATAACTTTATGCAACAGCGCAGTGTGTTTGACATTATGTGCATCACTGCCCACAAAATCCACAAAACCGCTATGGGCTAAATAGTATGCTATATCTTTTACCGGTTTTGAATAATAACCGACCAAAGAGTTGAGATTGATCTGAAAATAGACTCCTAAATTTTTAAGCTCCTTATAGCGTTCCGGCTTATTGTGATAATAGACATAACGCTCAGGATGTGCAAGCACCGGAATATAGTCTCTTTTTTTAAGCTCAAAAAGTACTTCTTCAAAATTGACGGGTGGTGCAAAAAGCGGAAACTCAAAGAGTACATACCGATTTATATGCAAAAGCTTATCGCTTTTTATATATTGCAAAAATCCTTCATCGCAATAGTATTCAGCCGCTACTAAAATTTTCATATCAACTGCAATCTCTTCTATGGCTTTTTGAAAAGCAATAGAAGCTTCTTGTACTTTTCGGGGAGTATTATCGAAAGTATTTTTTTTGATATGAGGTGTAGTGATGAGCGTTTTATACCCAAGCATGGCAAACTCTCGGGTCATCTCAAGAGATTCTTCTAAATTTATAGCCCCGTCATCTATGAAAGGAAGTATATGGGAATGAAAATCTGTTAAAAGTGACGACCGGGCATCGACTTTCTTAAAGAACATCAATCTTCTTCTGTTTCAATATTATATCCATACCCGTATCCGTACCCATAATAACCTGCCTTTTGAATATTGAGACCGTTTAAAATGATACCAACGGAATGTAAACGGTGTTTATGGACAAGTTTATTGAGATTTGCGACAATCCCTCTGTCAGTAACTTCCGATCTAGCAACAACTAAAAAGAGACTGTGAATATTTTTTTTGAGCAAGATCATTGCGTCGGTTACCAATCCAATTGGTGCAGTATCAATAATGATGTAATCATAGCTCTTTTTAAGATCGGTAACAATCTCTTCTATGCGCGGCGAGAAAAGAAGTTCTGAAGGATTTGGAGGAATCTTGCCTGAGAATATTACATCAAGATGCTCTTCAACATTAACAACAGCTTCATCGATTTGTGCATTGCCGGCAAGCAAATCGCTCATACCTACTTTAACATTTACCTCAGGAAACTCTTTTATGAGTTTAAACTTACGCATATCTATATCTACCAAAAGTACTTTTTTCCCGGCTTTTGCTAAAGTTTTTGACAAATTGACTGCGACAGTAGTCTTTCCTTCTTCGGGTATATTTGAAGAGATCATAATAGTCTTATTTTTATCCGCTGCAGATATAAACTCCATGTTGGTACGAATCATGTTCATCGATTCTTCAAAAGCACTCTCATCCACTTTTTTATCAGGCACCACACCATAGATTGGAATATCGGTAATGCGCTCAATATCATCAGGAGTTATGATCTTGTTATCGATAAATTCAAGCACAAATGCTGTAAGAATACCTAAAATAAGCCCCAATATAAGTCCAATAGCAATGATAAGCATTTTCTTTGGCTTAACGGGCTTAGGATAGATGATTGCTTTATCAAGAATTCTGCTCTTTGGTATAGTTGCGGCATTGAGTATCTCAAATTCTGCTTTTTTCTCTAGCAGATAGAGATACATTTTCTGATTAACCTCAAAATCTCTACTAAGATTCATCAAGCCTAACTCTTTACTCGGCATATCACCCAATGAGCCCTCATATGATTTTTTTGTCGCCTCAAGATCACTTTTTTGTTTTTTTGTGCTTGCATATAAGCTCTCTATAGAGTCTCTCAAAGAGTGCTTAAGTGCGGTAATCTCTCCTGTTATTTGTACAACATCAGGATGCTTGGAGGTAAATTCATTGAGTAGTGCTTTTTTTGTAGCCGTTTTTTGTTGTAATGATGTAATGATGCTGTGCATAGAAGAACCTGCGATACCTAATGCATCGATAGAAATTGCAGTAGTGTTCCCGTTTTTGATCTGCTCCAAAAGCCCTTCTAACATATTGAGACGCATATCAACTTGTTGTAGTTGCGTATCAACATCCACGAGAGTATTCAAGAGCGTCAAAGAACTATTTGGGATAGTCGCTATAGTATTTGTCTGCTTAAAATCCTTGATTTGTATTTGTGATTTTGAGAGGTTATCGTAAGTTACTTTGAGCTGCTTATTGACAAACTTGAGCTTTTCACCCACCTCCTCTTTTTGATAACTTATCTTTTCATCAAAATAGACTCTCACGAGAGTATTAACAAGATCAACACCTCTTTGCGGAATCACGTCCTCAAATGTAACTTTCATAATTGATGCCTCTTTTGATAGAGAGCTGACACTAAGATGTGGTCTTATGAAATTGTCTATAAAAACATTTTTGTCCGCCTCATAAACAATCCTGCAATTACACCCCTCCGGAGTAAAATATTGTGTTGGTCGCAATAGAAGATCAAAATAAGGTGTTTTAATGGTTTCGCCGTATTTATATTTTCCCTCAAGCTCCCATTCAAAGGCAGACCCCTCCGGTGATTGTGCCTCTATAGAAAAATACTTTTCATCGATTAGCTTAACACTAAAGGTTATCTCGCTATCAAGCTTGACTGCGATATTGTTCATGCTAAGCTCGATAGGCTTCTTCTCATATATCTCATTTTTTTCCAATAAACCGTCATTGTAATATCTAATATTCAAAGGTAAAGAGCTTAGTAATTTTAAAAGCATCTCTCTTGATTTGACTATCTCTATCTCATTTGGAAGCTCTGAATTTTCTATCAAATCTCCGGAAAAAATATCTAAATCGGTTGCTACATGTGTTGTGCTCTTTTCGCTTATCTCAACTAGAGAATATGTTGAATAAATATTTTTAGAAAGAAACACATAGACAATTGAAAGGAAAAATATACAAAGAGTGATAGATACTATAATGTATTTTTTACGGACTATCGTTCTCCATAATTCCCTGAGATCTATCTCATCTTCCTCTATGGAATTCTGCATTTTAAGTTCCGATAATGATCTCATTTAATCCCTTAGATATTTTATATTTACAAACGGAGTTATAAGTCTGTTGATCGTCTCCAAAAGTGGTCCTGCTTCCTTGAGATAAACTTTAATACCCCTCGGTGGTACGTAGATGATATCATTGGGCTGAAGCATTAAGCTAGAGAGTTGCATATAATTTGTATGTGTGATATCTATATTTCTAATCATTGGTTTACCGTTGATATAACGTACTATTTTAATATCTTTTCTATCGGCATAATCATTAAAATCTCCTACTTCTGCAAGAGCTTCAAAGATATTGAGCTTCTCATCATTCACGGTAACAATTCCCGGATTTTTTACTTCACCCAATATATAAACACGTTGATTTAAAATATCAACTTTAGCATAAGGAAATCTAAGATATTCACCGTATTTTTTTGTAAGCAACTTACTAGCTTCGATTTTATCAAGCCCACCTAAGTAAACACTTCCGACAAGCGGCAAATAGACACTTCCATCATCCGATACGGTAAATCCACGCATGGGATCAAGATAGTTTTGAGTATTGTTTCCACTAGATACAATCGGTTTTTCGCCGTTAAAAACTTCTATGAGCAACCTATCGCGTGATGTAATTTTGGTTAAAGAAGAGTTGCCTATAGATGTGCCAAGACTGCTCTTGGCTTCCACATCAGCTTGATCGCCATCTTGAAAAAGCGCATACTCTTTAGTAGTGCAGCCGCTAAAAAATATCAAAAAGAGAATAGGGAATAAAAATCTAATCATAATGTTTGCACTTTCAGAAATTTTTAGGAAAATCAACAACCATTATAATAGAAAAAAATTAAAATACATTAAAATGAATTTATGCTTTTTCCTAAGAGTAAAGAAATTATTTTGCTATACTTTTTATCTCAAAAGGGATAAGAATGATTGAAAGTGGATTTTTATATATCTTGATGTTGCTAATGATTGTTTCATTTGCGATTTTTGCGGAAAAAAAACTGACTTACAAGATATTTCAATACCTTCCAATCGTCGTTATACTCTATGCATTGGTTATGACGCTATCCTTTTTTGGGCTTTGGTCAAAAAATGAAACGATAACAGATATCTACAAAGTATCCAAATCGTATATTTTGCCCGCAATGATATTTTTAATGCTTCTCAATTCCGATATCGAAGCGATATATAAACTCAGCGCAAAGATGCTTTTTACCTTCTTTCTTGCTATGGGCTCGATCATGCTCTCTTTTATCGGCACCTATCTTTTATTTAAACCTCTTTTGGAACAAAATGCATGGAAGGCATTTGGAGCGCTTAGCGGTTCGTGGATGGGCGGTACGGCAAATATGGTCGCAATTGCAGATGCTATAAAAGCCGATGAGATACAGATGGGGTATGTGCTTATCAGTGATTCGCTGAACTACACTTTGTGGGTTATGTTGCTTCTTGCTATAGCGCCATACGCCAAATATTTTAACGCCTGGAGTCAAGCAAAAACAGATTATATGACCACGCTCAAAATCAAAGAAGAAAAAAATATGGAAAACAGAAAAGAAAAGGCAAAAAACATCATAACACTTGTTGTTGTAGCACTCGGCATATCCGTGGTTTGTCAAAGCATAGCACCTTTCTTACCAACAAGCGACTTTGTATCACAAACTACATGGATTGTTATCATCGCCACTTTTCTCGGTCTTATGGGCAGTATGAGCGTACTCAAAAAATTATATAGCCCTACCCTGGCAAGAACCCTGCTCTACATCATCATCGCGCTCATAGCATCAAGAGCAACACTAGAAGATATAGACAAAGCACCGCTCTATATACTTGCCGGGAGCATGATACTTGTTTTGCATATGATAATTATGATATTTTTTGCCAAGTTATTTAAACTTGATCTTTTTATCATAGGCGTAGCATCGTTGGCAAATATAGGAGGTGTCGCCTCGGCACCTATACTCGCAGGCGCCTACTCTAAAACATTGATCCCGGTTGGCGTTATCATGGCTATGCTAGGATATATTGTAGGCACATTTGGAGGCCTATTCGTCGCAAAAATACTCTCCATCTTGTGAAGTATTATAGAAAACTTTAATTTTTAGTGTATAATATAAATTAAGAAAGAGAAGTTAAGCACGAATCATAATAATAGCTTATATACTTGATTTTCCTTTCTTATAGAAATTATATATTTAACAATGCAAGAATTTACGAAAAAGAGAAGATTTAGAAATTTTTTTAATATTCCTGCATGAAAAAGAGAAAAAAATGCAAAAACCTAAAGGACTCAGTATCGCAGAGATGAAGATACAAAAAGAGAGACTTTTAGATGAAAGAAAAGCACTTATGAGTGATCTTGAATATATCGAAAACGAATTTGATGCTGCGCTCATCGAGAAAAAAAGAGAGGCGTTAGCAAAAAAGATAAAAGATCTTCATAATAAAATAGAAGACGCTGAATCATCAAAAGACTCTTAATATGATACAATAGAGGCAAAAAAGTGCCTCTATGATCATAAAAAAAATTACTCCACTCCCTTTTAAAGCTCGATTGAAAAATCCATTTATTACTGCTCTTAGACGCGTTGATTATCTTGAAGATATCATTGTGTGCATTGAGTGTGATAATGGTCTCAAAGGGTATGGTGAATGTGCGCCCACTGTAGCAATTACCGGCGAGAGTAAAGAGTCTATCCACATGGCTATCACTGCTCTCTCAGAAGCTATCATGGGAAGAGATATCGTTGATGATTTTGATGCTATTATTAAAACTGTTCATGAGAGTATTTCAGAAAATAACTCTGCAAAATCAGCCATAGAAATAGCTTTATATGACTTAATATCAAAAGAGAATAAAATGCCACTTTACGCCTATCTAGGTGGGAATAGCAAAGATTTTGAAACAGATATCACGATAAGTCTGCGAGAAACTTCTTTGATGATGCAAGATGCATTACAAGCAGATAAAGAAGGTTTTAGTCTGCTTAAAATAAAGCTCGGTTCATCACCTAAAAAAGATATCCAAAGAGTAGTTAATATCGCGAATGCTCTCCCTCATCTTCAACTAAGACTCGATGCAAATCAAGCATGGAGCATCCAGCAAACAATAGCAATCATGCAAGAACTTGAAATGCAAAAGCTCAACATAGAACTTTTAGAGCAACCCATAAAAGCTAATGATATAGAGGGACTCAAAAAGATAAAAGAGAGCATCCAAACTCCCCTACTTGCCGATGAAGCTGTCTTTGATCTCGAACAAGCAAGAACGATACTCAAAATTGGCGCAGCTGATCTTATCAATATCAAGTTGGCAAAAAGTGGGGGAATCAGCAAAGCACTTGAGATTGCTGGTGAGTGTAGAAAATATGGTGCAAAATGCATGATAGGGTGTATGCTAGAGGGGCCTATAGCAATCACAGCGGCACTTCATGTCGCTTCAGCCGCAACTGATGTGATAAAATATATCGATCTTGATGCAATGCACCTTATAGAAAACAACTCTCTTAAAAGTGATATCGTACTTGATGGCGCCAAGATTACCCTTGGCACATCTTTTGGGCTTGGGATAGAGCCTTAACTTAATTGTTTTTTTAGTAAACCATGCATTCCCGGAAAACTTTATATGTTATACTTACACATATAATCCAACATAACATCGAAAAAAAATAATATGTATGATTATGGCAAAAATAGGAGTTAATATTATGGAGTTAATATTTTATTTTAGCTATTATTTTGGTCAAATAACACCGATACTCATTTTAGTAACTTATTTTTTGATAAATAAGCACTTTAAAACAGAAATAACAAAAGTATTGTTTTTTAGTCAACTATTGATAGTTATTTTATATGTAAGCTTATTTTTTATTCCTGGACCATACACTGGTTATGGTCCAGAAACAGATAAATCCAATTTACATACAGTCGTATTTTCTGCTATTCACTATTTGCATTTTATTCCTATTGTGGCATTGTTTGTTTTTGCTTTAAAACTTAATAAAAACAAAGATTCTGAAATAAATTCAGAATGACAAAGTTATGATATATTCGCCACTACTTCATCGTCTTTGACATCAAAAGCTACACTACTACCTGCCGTTATCTTATCTTCAAGGATAAGCTCCGAGAGTTTATCTTCGATAGTCTCATAAAGCGCACGCTTAAGCGGTCTGGCTCCATATATAGGATCAAAACCCACTTTAGCGATATACTCTTTGGCTTTATCACTCAATGTTATAGTGATCTCTTTAGCTTGGAGCCTTTTTTGGATACCCGCAAAGAGGATAGAGACAATTTGGGTAATATCATCAAGCTTAAGTGGGTTAAATATAACGATATCATCGAGTCTATTTAAAAATTCGGGCTTAAAGTGTTTTTTGAGTTCACCATTGACAGCCTCTCTTTTTGCCTCAGGATCTTCTATCTCTATAATCTTATCACTGGCTATATTGGATGTCATGATGATGATCGTATTTTTAAAATCAACAACCACTCCCTTATTGTCTGTAAGTCTTCCATCATCAAGTACTTGCAATAAGGTATTGAAGACATCGGGATGTGCTTTTTCTATCTCATCAAACAGGATGACTGAATAGGGTTTTCTCCTAACCGCCTCTGTAAGTTGACCACCCTCTTCATACCCAACATATCCAGGAGGTGCACCCACGAGTCGACTAGCGGCATGTTTCTCCATATACTCACTCATATCGATTCGAATAAGCGATTTTTCACTATCAAAGAGAAATTTTGCCAAAGTTTTTGCTACTTCTGTTTTCCCAACACCTGTCGGTCCCAAGAACATAAAGCTTCCTATCGGGCGGCTCGTATCACTTAAACCTGCTTTATTGCGTTTTATTGCCCTTGCAACAGCTTTAAGTGCTTCATCTTGACCGACAACATCTTTTCTCAATACATCTTCTATATGCAGTATCTTCTCTTTATCACTTTGAAGCATCTTGGTCACAGGAATACCGGTCCATCTGCTAATAATGCTTGCTATCATCTCTTCATCAACTGAATTTTTAAGCAGTGTACCCTGCTCTTGCATCTTCTCCCATTTCTCTTCAAGCGCATCAAGTCTCTTTTGCTCTTCTGGAATCTGACCATACTCAATCTCGGCTGCTTTATTGAAATCTCCTTCTCTTTTTGTCAAAGCGGCTCTACTTTTAAGAGACTCAATATTTGCTTTTGCATTGGCGATATCTTCAAAGACACTCTTTTCTGCCTCGAATTGCGATTCGAGAGACATCCGTTTCTCTTCAAGATCAGCGATCTCTTTTTCTATCTCTTCAATGCGAGAACTATTTTTCTTACTCTCTTCCATTTTAAGTGCCTCTTTTTCGACTCGAAGACTAGAGAGCTCTCTTTTTGTCTTTGCAAGTTCACTCGGCTCGCTCTCTATTTGCATCTTAAGCTCAGCTGCCGCCTCATCGATAAGATCGATTGCTTTATCGGGCAAAAACCTATCGGTGATGTATCTATCACTAAGTTTGGCTGCTGCCACAAGTGCTGAGTCCGTGATATTGACATTATGGTGTGTCTCAAGTCTCTCCTTGAGTCCTCGCAAAATTTGCAACGCCTCATTAATATTTGGCTCATCCACTTTCACCGGCTGAAACCTACGTTGCAGGGCTGCATCTTTTTCAAAATACTTTCTATACTCTTTAAGCGTTGTTGCACCTATGGTATGAAGCTCACCGCGTGCAAGTGCCGGCTTGAGGATATTAGCAGCATCCATACTCCCCTCACTCGCACCAGCACCTACTATCGTATGTATCTCATCGATAAACAAGATTACATTGGCAGCTTTTTTTACTTCATCGACGACAGCTTTAAGTCTATCTTCAAACTCACCTCTATATTTAGCACCCGCAATGAGTCTGCTCATATCTAGGCTTACTACACGCATTTTTTGCAGACTCAGGGGAACCTCTTTGGCAACGATTCTTTGTGCTAAACCTTCCACTATGGCTGTCTTTCCCGTACCTGGCTCACCAATAAGTATCGGATTATTTTTTGTTTTCCTGATAAGTATCTGCATCACACGCTGCACCTCTTCATCACGCCCTATCACAGGATCGAGCTTGCCTTCGAGTGCTTTCTTGTTGAGATCTATTCCATACTGCTCAAGCGCTTCAAGCGTCTCATCGGCACTTTGTGAATCGATAGTTGCGCCTCCCCTGATTGATTCAAGTGTTTTTTTCAATTCGCTAAGATCAAGATATTTCCCTAGAGTCTCTTTTACAAAAGACTCAGAAATATTTGCGACCAAAAAAGTATCTACTGCTAAAAATTTGTCGCCATTTGCACTCATCAACCCCTCAGCCTTCTCTAAAGCTCTCAGAAGTTGAGTTGATATCTTAATGTTCTCTTTTGTGACGCTTGAACTGCTCGGCAACTTTGATGCCGCACTTTTAAGATCAAGATCAAGTGCAGCCTTATCTACATTCATCTTGTTGAGTGCCTGCGAAAGTATAGAGTTGGTATTGGTAAGTAGCGCCCAGATTATATGAAGCGGTGCTATCTCTTGGTTTTTATTGTGAAGTGCTAAAGATAACGCAGAATCGATTGTTTCTCTCATCTGGTTCGTTAATTTTTCTAATATTGACATCAAAAGCTCCTTTTTAAAATTATTTTATTATACACCTTTAGTCAATCCTTGTCAAGTTTCTTAACATGCATTTATTAATGATAGTTTTTATGAATAATCAAAAATATCGGTATTTTCTCAAAAAAAAGCATTTTATAAAGGCTTTTAGAATAAAATATCTACAAACTACAACTTAACGAAAAGGCAATCAAACAAATGATTTTAAATTATAAGAAATTTGCTTTTATAGCAATCGCATTTTTGTTTCTTGGGTGTTCTAATGCCATAGGTGATGAGCCAAAAATACAAAAATTACCGAATGTCGACTCGGAACAAAAATTAGAAGCGTATCTGAAATTTACAAAGATACTGGGCATCATAGAGACCTACTATGTTGATGATGTTAACACAACGACACTTGTCGATAAGGCACTTGAAGGACTTTTGACAAATCTTGACGCGCACTCATCCTACATGGACAAAAAAAGTTTTGAAGATCTCAATGTGCAGACAAAAGGCGAATTTGGGGGACTTGGAATCTCTGTAGGTATGCGCGACAATGTTCTCACAGTCATAGCCCCACTCCTTGATACCCCAGCAGATAAAGCGGGTGTAAAAGCGGGTGATATCATCCTAAAACTTAATGATCAAGCGACTTTAGGCATGACAATCGATGAAGCCGTCAACATCATGAGAGGCAAGCCGAGAACATCCATAACACTTACAATTGTTCGAAAAGGCGAATCAAAACCAATCGATATCAAGATCACTCGAGATATCATCAAGATACAATCGGTCTTTACAAAACATATCGATGGAGACATCCTCTATATAGGAGTGAGCTCTTTTGATAAAAAAGTCGTTGATGGTGTCAAAAAAGCACTCAAAGACAATCCAAAGACAAAAGGAATCATACTTGACCTTAGAAACAATCCGGGAGGTCTCCTAGATCAAGCAGTGGGTCTTGTTGATCTTTTTGTAAATAGCGGCACAATCGTGAGCCAAAAAGGGAAATCTTCCGAAGAGAATATCGTCTACGAGGCAACTTCAAAAGGAAGTAATACGACTACGCCTATAGTCACTTTAGTCAACGGTGGTAGTGCAAGTGCAAGTGAGATCGTTAGTGGTGCTTTACAAGATTTTGGCAGATCTATCATCGTCGGAGAAAAGACATTCGGCAAAGGAAGTGTGCAAATCATCTTGCCTATCGACAATACGGAAGAAGCATTGCGATTAACAGTTGCTAGATATTATCTCCCAAGCGGCAGAACTATTCAAGCTGAGGGCGTATCGCCGGATATCGTTGTGCAGCCCGGTGAAATCACAAAAAGCGATGACAATAGCGCGCTTATCAAAGAGAAAGATTTGGCAAATCACCTTGAAAATATCGTGGCTGATAAAAATGATAGCAAAGATAAAAAAGCAAGTGACACAATAACTGAAGATGAGATATTTAAGGATGCGCAACTTAAAAGCGGTATAGATATACTCAAAGCTATGATGATATCAAACAAAAGGGAGCAAGGTAAAAAATGACGAAAACAGAACTCATTTACGAGGGGAAAGCAAAAAAAGTATGGAGAAGCGAAGATAGTGACCTCTATATCTCTGAGTTTAAAGATGAGCTAACGGCATTTAACGGTGAAAAAAAAGCGACCGAAGAAGGCAAGGGAGCGCTGAACAATAAGATATCTACAAAACTCTTTGAATATCTCAATAAGAAGGGAATCCCTACACACTTTGTTAAGATGCTAGATGATAACCATATGCTCCATAAAAAAGCAGACGTCATCCTTATCGAGGTAATCGTAAGAAATATTGCAACAGGGAGCCTCACAAGAAACCTTGGTATAAAAGATGGCACAGTATTGCCTTTTACACTTGTAGAGTTTGATTATAAAAATGATGCACTCGGTGATCCAAAGCTCAATGATCAGCACTGTTTGATCTTAAATCTTGTCAAAAATGAGAGCGAACTTGAATATATCCGATATATGGCAAGAAAAATCAATGATATTTTGAAAGATTATTATGCAGACCTTGGACTCACTTTGGTCGATTTTAAACTTGAGTTTGGAAAAGATAGCAATGACAATATCATCCTCATAGATGAGTTAAGCCCGGACAACTTTAGGCTGTGGGACTCCAAAAGTGGGGAGAAGATGGATAAGGATAGATTTAGACAAGGTTTAGGCGGATTGAAAGTAGCCTATGAAGAAGTACTCAATAGAATATTATCGAGCAAAAAATAATATACGGAGAAAATATGAAAGCGATTGTAAATGTCTATCTTAAAAATGGCGTCTTAGACCCTCAAGGAAAAGCCGTACATCACGCACTTGGATCACTCGGATTTTTAAGGGTAAAAGATGTAAGGATAGGAAAGCAAATAGTGCTTGAGCTTGAAGCAACAGATGAACAAAAAGCAAGAGAGGAAGTACAAGAGATGAGCGAAACACTCCTTGCCAATACCGTCATAGAAGACTTTAATATAGAGATAGTGCAATGAGTATTGCGATTTTAAGATTCCCGGGAACAAATTGTGAATTTGATACCGAGTATGCATTTAAAAAACTTGGCTTCAAAACAACTATAGTGTGGCACAATGAACCCTCACTACCGAAAGATACGGAGCTTGTTGTGGTTGCCGGCGGATTCTCATACGGTGACTATCTTCGTTCCGGCTCTATCGCAAAGTTCTCTCCCATTATGAAAGATGTTATAGCCTATGCAAAAAATGGGGGGGAGGTACTTGGAATATGCAACGGTTTTCAAATCCTTTGTGAAGCAGGACTGCTCCCGGGTGCGCTAAAAAGAAATACTAATTTGCACTTTATATCAAAATATCAGCACCTCAAAGTAATTAGCAACAATAACTCTTTTTTGAAAAAATGCGAAAAGGGCGAGATACTCAATATCCCTATCGCCCATGCTGATGGAAACTACTATATCGATGATGATGGTCTTGAAAAACTCAAGAAAAACGATCAAATCTTATTGCAATATGTCGATAATTCCGGTAAAACAGTAGCCATCAACGGTTCGGTAGAATCAATCGCCGGTATCTGTAACGAAAATAAAAATGTATTTGGGCTTATGCCACATCCTGAACGAGCGATAGAGGCTATACTCGGCTCAAGCGATGGAGTAAAAATGTTAGAAAGTTTTGGAGCGTAATTTGAAAAAAGAAATACGATATTTATTGGGTCTTTTTGTCTTTTTGTTTGCAACAACAAATCTCTTCTCTAGTGATGATTTTAGCTATAGCTACATCCCTAAAAAAGTGTATCAAAATCAAGTTTTCCCTCTCACTATAGCCAGTGAAAAGTATAAAAATTCGCAAGAGTTAACGATCACTTTTAACTCAGCAGATGCCCTCTACAAAGAGCCGTTGATTGTGAGTAATAAGAACGGGCTCTTTTATACTTTTTATTTTAAAGCAAGTACATCTTCTGATATCATCACGCCCTCTTTTACTATAGAGACAAAAAGCGGGAAAAACTTTCGGCTCAATTCTCTCAAAATTCCAATAGAAAAAATAGAGCCGCAAGATAATTTTAGTGGTGTATACGCCTCAAAATTTAAACTAAAAAATTATCAAGTATCTGAATATAACGAGAATGATCTTTTAATAAGTCTCTCTCTCGAGGCTTTTGAGGCAAATCTAGATGATTTTCACTTAGGGGGAATCAAAGAGCAAAATATTGAAGATATCCATAGGGATTTTGCAAATATTGACGGTGAATACTTTGCCATAGTACCAAAAAGCAAAAAAGAGCTCTCTTTTAGCTACTACAATACTCTGCAAGAAAAATTTGTATCAACGAAAATCTCACTCGATCTAAAGATAGACCCAACAGCGGAACAGCTTGATATCAACCCCAAAGATAGCAGTTTTGATATACTCAAAAAGTATCTTTTTATCTTTTTACTTATCCTCTTTATCATACTCTACATTATAAAAAGAGATAAATTTTACCTCTTCTTTATCATAGTGAGTGCCATCATCCTTGTAACTTTTTATATGCCAAAAGAGAGCGTATGCATCAAAAAAGGCTCGGATATCTATATACTTCCGACAAGCACAAGCACTATTAGTGCAAAAACGGAAGAGAAGATAAAAAAGATGGCTCTAGATACGAGAGGTGATTTCATAAAGATAGAGTACAAAGAAGGGCTGATAGGATGGGCTAGGAGCGAAGATGTTTGCGAAGATTAGATTCTTCTACTGTGCCTTCATCATCTTTGTAGTCGTGGCTTTTATTATGATACCGCTCATTTCTATCTTTAGAATACATAAAGGTGTCATCATGCACCATGCAAATAGACTGATACTCTTTTTAACACATGGAAAAACAGAAATGATTGGTGAGATGGATATGAATGCTGATATGTTTATCATGAATCATCAGGGCATTATGGATATCATCTGTATGGAAGCGATGCAAAAAAATCATCTCGCATGGATAGCCAAAAAAGAGCTCTTCGAGATCCCCTATATAGGAAAACTTCTAAAAAAAGGTGATATGATCTCAATCGATAGGGATGATAAACGAGGTGCAATTGCTCTTCTAAAAGAAGTAAAAAATATGATTGAAAACAAAAAGAGAAAAATAGCAATCTTTCCGGAAGGTACAAGAGCTAGAAACCAAAAACTCCTCTCATTTAAAGCGGGTGCGAAGATGATCTCTGAGAAATTACAACTCAAAGTACAGCCTATCATTATCATAGGAAGTAAACACTTTTTAGATGAGAGCAAACATACCTCTAGAGGTGGAGTGATATCCTATCATTTTTTACCAACTATTGATACAAAAGATTGTGCGCAAAGTTGGTATGAAGATATGCAAAAAGAGATGCAAGGAGTTATAGACAATGAATTTGCCAACAATAATCGCAGTCGCTAGCGGTGGTGCCTTAGGCGCACTTGGGAGAGTATTTCTCTTTTCTCTCAGTGCAAAATATTGCAATGATTATCTCCCGTGGGGGACGGTGCTTGTTAATCTTATAGGAAGCTTCATAATTGGTATCGCTTTTGCATACTTTCACAATAACCCACACATTCATACAATCATAAAAACTTTTATTATCTCTGGATTTTTAGGTGCTTTAACAACCTACTCTACCTTTGCAATTGAGAGCTTTTTTTTGCTTGAGGGCGGTAAGATTGTTGAGGCTTTCTTAAGTATATTGCTTAATCTTATCGGCACTATAGCACTTGCAGCTATTGGTTATTTGGGCTATATGCATCTCGTGAAACAGATATGAATACTATATCCGCCACCATCATATCGCAGATAGCCAATCTTAACAAAAATCTCAAAAATGAAGATGCGCTTATGGAGATACTCAAAAAAAGATTGACAAAAAAGGAGCTTAAGCTCCTCAAATTGCAAAGCCTAAGCACAGATGAGGCTATCATCTGCAAGGAACTCAAATTCACATTAGCGAGACTTCAAGAAATGAAGCTAATGCTCAGAAAAAAACTCAACAGCGAAAAGCTCAAGCAAGAAATTACACTTTGAGCTTACATAACTCCCCTCTTAAACTCCATTTTGGTATAATCATTTAATTTAAAGATTAAGAGATATATATGGATAAAAATAAGATTTATATACCAAAACTGAGCTCGCATGATCCTGATATACTTGGGCATTTTGGAATCTATGGGGGAAGATATGCTCCTGAGACCCTTATGCCTGCTCTTCAAGCGCTGCAAGAGGATTATGAAAGTGTAAGGTTTGATGCTGAGTTTTGGGGCGAGGTTGATTACTATTTTAAAAACTATATAGGCAGACCAAGCATTCTCTATAGTGCTGAGAATATCTCAAAAGAGATTGGCGCTAAAGTCTATCTAAAACGAGAGGACCTCAACCATACGGGTGCACATAAGATAAACCACACTATAGCGCAAGCGCTACTTGCTAAGAAGCTTGGCAAAAAGAAGATTATCGCCGAAACAGGAGCCGGACAACATGGAGTCGCAACAGCAACCGTCGCTGCACTCTTTGGCTTGGAGTGTGAGGTTTTTATGGGCGAAAAAGATGTTAAGCGGCAAGAGCTCAATGTCTTTCGTATGGAGCTCTTAGGGGCTAAAGTAAACCCTGTAAGCTCAGGCTCAAAAACACTCAAAGATGCTATGAATGCGGCTATCAGACACTGGGTAACGCACGCTAGAGATACTTTTTATATCATAGGCACGGTTGCCGGTCCACACCCCTACCCGATGATGATACGCGATATCCAATCGGTGATAGGATGGGAAGCGAGACAACAGATACTCAAACTTGAAGGCAAACTTCCCGATAAAGTGATAGCTTGCATCGGTGGCGGCTCAAATGCGATAGGAATATTTAACCATTTCCTAGAAGATAAAGAGACTGAGTGTATCGGTATAGAAGCAGGTGGGCTTGGAGTTGATACCGATAAACACGGTGCATCCATTGCAAAAGGCTCACCGGGAGTACTGCATGCACAGATGAGCTATCTTCTTCAAGATGACGATGGGCAGATACTCGAGGCACACTCGGTTTCAGCCGGGCTTGACTATCCGGGTATCGGACCTGAGCACGCCTATCTTCATGATATAGGAGCCGTGAAGTATGATAATATAACAGATAAAGAAGCACTTGATGCTTTTGTATGGCTCTCTAGAGCTGAGGGGATTATCCCTGCTTTTGAGAGCGCACATGCGATTGCTTATCTTAAAAAACTACCCAAAGAGGAGATCAAAGACAATCTTATCATCGTCAATCTCTCCGGTAGAGGCGACAAAGATATGATGCAAGCTAAAGAGTTATTAAAAAAGGAATCATTATGGAAATAAAAATCAACGAAAGAAAAATCAAAAACTCTCTAGAGGTCATTTTTGTTATCAATAAAAACTTACAACACACTTTTAACAGAGATAAGGCTTTACTCAAAAAAGTTGGTTTCAAAGGCGAACAAGATGAGATATTTTTTGATCCCCGCAATGACAGACTCTATGTGGGAGCATCATCGCTAAATCATAGTGATCTCAGAAGTGCCGCGGCAGTTGCAGCTAGGGATGCGCTCAAAAAAGAGCATTATAGTTCTTTGAGCCTAGCAACCTATACTCGCAAAAAAGCAGATATGGCTCCTATGCAGGGAGTCCTCGAGGGATTGCTACTCGGAAGTTATAATTTTATAGTCTATAAATCAAAACATAAAAAAAGTTCCATTAAAAAAATCTATGTATCGCAAAAAGACTATAGCAAAAATGCCGTAGCAAAAAAAGAACTCCAAAAGGTGATAGAAGAAGCATCTATCCTTGCAGAAGCCGTCAATAAAACGAGAGATATCGTCAACACACCGCCCGATGATTGCTACCCTAAGATTTTAGCGGATATCGCAAAAGATGTGGCTCTTAGATGTGGATTAGAGTGTAAGATTTTAGAACACAATGAGATCAAAAAAGAGAAGATGGGCGCCCTCCTCGCAGTTGCTAGAGCAAGCAGACATGACCCTAGAGTCATTCATCTAACGCACAAACCTAAAAATGCAAAGAAAAAAGTCATCTTGGTCGGCAAAGGGCTCACCTACGATAGTGGTGGACTGAGCCTAAAGCCATCAGATTTTATGACCACTATGAAGTCAGACAAAGCTGGAGGGAGCGCTATCATAGGGATCATGCAAGCCATATCAAAACTCAATTTACCGCTAGAAGTACATGGGTTTGTGGGCGCAGTTGAAAATATGATAGGGGGTGACGCCTATAAACCTGATGATGTACTCATATCCAAAAGCGGGAAAACGATAGAGGTTAAAAATACCGATGCCGAGGGAAGACTGGTGCTTGCTGATGTGCTCACTTACGCACAGCAGGAAGTAAAAGCTGATTATATCTTTGATCTTGCAACACTCACAGGTGCTTGTGTCGTTGCTCTAGGAGAATACACATCAGGCATCATAGGTTTTGGGAAAAAACCGAAAAAACTTTTAGAAAAAGCCTCTTTAGATTCCGGCGAATTGAGTGCTGAGCTCCCTTCCAATAGGCATCTCGCAAAACTTCTTAAAAGCGAAATAGCTGATATAAGCAATATATCAAGCTCACGATACGGCGGTGCCATCACAGCCGGACTCTTCTTGTCCAACTTTATAGAAGAGAAAAACAGAAACAAATGGTGCCATATAGATATAGCGGGACCGGCATTTGTACAGCACGCATGGGCTGAAAATCCTCATGGGGCAAGCGGTGCCGGAGTAAGGCTTATGGTAAGTCTGCTTAAAAACCTCACTCGATAGAACAGGTAATCGCTTTTTGAGCAAGCATATCGGCAATCGCCATTCTGCCGTTTATGATATGCTTGACTCCTAACTGTTTGATGATCTCCTCTTCTTGTCTATTATTAACTTTCACGATTGTGTTAATATCTGAACCAAAAGAGGCTATATTTTCACAAATAAGCCATCTTTGACGCTCGTTATCGATAGCAACAATCACTGCGAGTGACTCTTTGACATTAAAATACTCCAAGACACTCTTTTGAGATGCATTGGCTAAAAAGACAGCACTCTCTCCCTCATTGATCGCATTTTGAACAAGTCCGGCATCATGTTCGAGTATGACATAAAGGATATTTTTCTCTTTTAAGCTTTTTGCTACCATCTGACCTACCGGTCCATAACCACAGATAATCACATGGTGCTTGAAACGCTCGCCGATAAAACTATACTCTTCTGTAGGGTTCTGCGGCAACGATGTAGCATAGTCGGCTATCCTTTTGATATTTTTTAGTATAAAAGGAGTTATAATCATAGAGAGCACGACCGTAATAACCAAAACTTGACTCACCCAATCCTCTATGAGCCCCTTATTAAATGCAAGCGAGAGCACGACAAGTGCAAATTCACCCACCTGAAAAAGTGCCAGTGTTGCCTTGATTGCCGTTCTTCGCTGGATGAAAAATCGTATAGAGAGGTATATGATCAATGACTTAATCAAAATAATCCCGACTAAAAGTCCTAAAATGATATGGCCATAAGCAAGAAAAGAGTGCCAATCTATCTGCATTCCAATCGTAACGAAAAAGACACCCAATAAGATATCCCTAAAAGGTGCCAAGTCAGCCTCGACTCGATATCGATACCTTGTCTCGGCTAAAACCATACCTGCTAGAAATGCGCCAAGCGAATAAGTAAAACCGATCCACTCAACAAAAAAAGAAAATCCTATGACTATCAAAAAGACTGCAATAAGAAATATCTCTTCGGAATTTGTGGAGAGTATCAACTCAAAAAATCTCTCTATCATATATCTAGCAACGATAAAAAAGACAACAAAAACGACAACACCTCCGATAAGCAGCTGCACAAAAAGATCACTGAGCGAAACATCACTTGATGTGATGATAGATATGAGCAATAAGATTGGAATAACTGCTAAATCTTGAAAAAGGAGTATCCCAAGAGTTATCCTCCCGTAGCCTGAGTGTATCTCTTTATTTTCATTGAGAATTTTAAGCACAATGGCTGTTGAGGAGAGTGCAAGTGCAAAACCGATGGCGATGGCGGTTTTAGCATTCAGCTCAAAAGCATAACGAGCGATAGCACTAAAGACAAATCCCGCACCCAGAACTTCAAGTGCACCGAATAAAAAAACCTCTTTTTTCATGTTTTTAAGATGGCTAAAGGAGAACTCTAAGCCGATTGTAAACATCAAAAAGACTATCCCAAACTCAGCAACATGCTTGAGTGATTGTGTTGATGTTTCACTCAAATGAAAAAGTGAGGTTATGACAATGCCGGAGATGATATAGCCTATGATAGTTGGTATCTCTATCTTTTTTAAAAAAATATTAAGCAGAGTCGCTATCGCTATCGTTGTTATGATCATAAATAGGACATTGTCCATGTGTGATTCCTTGGTATGAGACATAATGAAGCTTTCATGCGATTTTAGCTAAAATTCAACAACAAAACAAGCAAAAAAGGATATCTCTATGGGACTTGGAATCGGTCTGGTCGGTCTGCCTAATGTTGGAAAATCTACAACATTCAATGCACTTACAAAAGCACAAAATGCACAAAGTGCTAATTATCCTTTTTGCACCATAGAGCCAAACAAAGCTGTCGTCGCCGTTCCTGATGCTAGACTAGATGAGTTGGCTAAGATTGTAAATCCTGAAAGAATCCAATACTCAACCATTGATTTTGTCGATATAGCAGGACTTGTAAAGGGTGCAAGTAGGGGCGAAGGACTTGGCAATAAATTTCTTTCAAATATCAAAGAGACGGAGGTTATCTTGCATATAGTGAGATGTTTCGTAGATGAAAATATCACCCATACCGAAGGCTCCATAGACCCGCTTAGAGATGTAGAGATCATAGAGCAAGAGTTACTGCTAAGCGATATCGATACATTGCAAAAGAGAATTGATGCACTCCAAAGAAAAGCAAAGGGAAACGACAAAGATGCAAAAGCGGAGCTTGAAATCGCAAATGAACTTATGGAACATATCGACAAAGGCGATCCTGTCTCAAGTTTTGATAAAAAAGAAGATGAAGCCTTTTATAGACTCAATAAAGATTTAAGATTTTTGACAAACAAAGAGATTATTTACGGTGCCAATGTTGATGAAGCAGGACTCAGTGAAGATAATGATTTCATAACGGCACTCAACAACTACGCCAAAGGGCTCAACAGAGAGGTGATAAAACTCTGCTCGAAAGTAGAAGAGGATATGGTCGACTTTGAAGAGGAAGAAAAAGCAGAGATGCTCGCCTCTTTGGGTGTTGCAGAATCGGGGCTTGATCAGATTATCAAAAAAGGCTTTAACAAACTCGGTCTCATGAGCTATTTTACGGCAGGTGTCAAAGAGGTAAGAGCTTGGACTATCAGACAAAATACAACAGCACCGAAAGCGGCTGCCGTGATCCACAATGATTTTGAAAAAGGTTTTATACGCGCTGAGGTGATATCCTATGAGGATTTTGTCCATCTTAAAGGTGAACAAGCCTGCAAAGATGCCGGAAAGATGCGGCTTGAGGGCAAAGAGTATATCGTCCAAGATGGTGATATTATGCATTTTAGATTCAATGTTTAAAGGGGAAGTAATGAAAAAGATTATACTCACAGCAGTGGTGCTTCTATTTTGGGGATGCGGCAACGAAAAAGGTGCCTTTTTAGAAGAGTATGAGAGCAAATCCGACTATGCAACAACCGTGAATAAGCTTAAAGAGAGCATCAAACAAGAGGGGCTTGAATTTTTAGGCGAGATCGATAGAAAAAAAATTGCCGAAGAGAATGGTATGCGCCTTAAAGAAAATAGTGTTTTTCTCTTTGATAATCAAAAGGCAGCTACGAAACTTATAGAGTGCAACCCCTCTTTTGCACTTGATTTGCCACTAAGAGTTGTCATTTGGCGAGGTTATGAGGGTGATGTTCACTTAGAATATACCAATCCGGAATATTGGTCCTTGAAGCACAATATCAAAGATAGTGATTGTCTTAAGATACTCGACCAAGCTGTTATAAGCATGAAAAATATCGCTGATAATACTACAAAATAGACGCAAGCTTCTCTAGCAGCTCTTCTGTAGAGCCTATAGAGCCTTCATGCGAGCTAAACCCCCACTCTACCATGATATAATCCATCTTTGCTTTTTGTGCTGCCATTGCATCTCGCTCTCCATCACCTATAAAGAGTGTTTGCGATACATCCATTTGTAAAGTATCTAGTATCAGCCCAAGCATTTTTGGCGAAGGCTTACCCTCGCCGACATCATCATAGCAAGCAATCGCATCAAAATAGCTATATATGCCTAGATGCTTGAGTGATTCGAGTGTCGATTGCCTATAGGCATTGGTTGCAACAGCCAACTTGATATCTTTTGAGCATAAAAACTCCAAGATCTCTTTGATTCCCACATATATCTCTAAATGCATATCGTGGTTTTTTGTATAAAATTCAGAAAACCACTTCTCGCACATCGGATCAAACTTCTTGAGATTATAAAAATATTCAAGTGGATTGATTGTGTTGTCATTAATCTTTGAGATAATCTTCTTTTTATCCATAGGCGGAAGCATCAGATTTTTACGAACATAGTTAATAGCACCGGCGATTACACCGGAACTATCAACAAGTGTACCGTCCATATCAAATATAACAAGACTCTTTGAGTGCATCTACTTCAATCTGCCTATATTCTCGCCAAATTTTACATGTTTCATGATATCCATATCAAAAGCAAGTGTCTCTTTTTCTGAAAGAACCAAGAGTGTTGAGCCCATCTCAAACCAACCCAAGAGATCACCCTTTTTTAATGTCACAGCATCATACTCATAGTAGCTGGACTTATCTGCTTTTGAATTTGTCTGCACTCTCTCATCAAAAGCTATTCGCATCTTGCCGACATTGAGTGCCGCCACAAGAACGATAAAGACAAGTTTACCCGTAGAAGTATAAGACTCTATCACTATCCTCTCGTTTTCGATAAAAAGATTTTTCTTACGCTTTAAAAACGGTAAGTTTACAGGAAAAAAACTTCCGGGGATGTGCGTAAGGCTTGTGACTTTCAGATTGCAGGGCACATGATATCTATGGTAATCTTTGGGCGAGAGATAGAAATTTGCAAAATCTCCAAGTTCAAGCTTTTGTACCTTATCTTTATATCGCTCACCCAAAAGATTGGCTACATCATAGGAGGAGCCTTTGATTTGAAAACTTTCAGAGTTTTTTATCTCTCCATAATATGTTACCAAAGAATCAACAGGGGCGATGATATCACTCGCATCATCAGAGAAAGTTCTTGGCGTCTTAAAAGCCCTTGTGAAGAGTGCATTGAGACTTTTATAATTACATATTTCATCAAACTCACTCATATCAAGCTTCATGAGCCTCACATAGCTTTTATTGATAATACATTGACAAAACTGGAAAAATTCATGCGAAGCAAAACGACCGAAAAGTCTCGATACGACTCCTGTGATATAGCTATTTATCATTATCAATACCTTCGTAGTGTTCTAATGCTCTTTTCATCAACTCTATATGGTAATCCTCTTGCATATTGATGCAATCAAAAAAGCGACTCAACTCGACGCTCTCATTACCAACAGCTTCTGAGAGCTTTTTACACTCCTCTTTTGCCAATATCTCCTCATTGATACCATCCTTTAAAAACTGAGCAACATCTGTGATCTTATAAAGCTCTTTATAGATAACTCTTGGCACTCCGAGTATCCCCATATCTGCCATCATTTGACCAAAACTTTTGAGATGAAAAAAGCTCTCATCGATAAGTATCTGAAAAACTCTTATAAGATAATGATCTTGCGTATGGGCTTTAAGATAATTGTAGATCATGATGAGCTCATACTCTTTGTAGCTCTCCTCAAAGAGAAAAAGCGTCAAAGCATCCGTCGCTTCTTGAGTCAAATCACAATCACCGAATTTTCTTGAAAGATCAAAAGCACTTACTGTTTCATCTTCTAAATTATTGAGTACAAAAGTTATATAATCGATATCGCTTGTTATCCTTTCACACAATGCTTGATCGCCGCAAACTATGAGCTGAAGGTCTATCTGGCGTAACCGAAAAGCTATATCTGCAAGTATGACACTTAATTTATCAACCTTTATCGGAATACTTTGGCGATTATAATCATATTCGATGCCCTCATCTATGAGATACTGCTCCATCCAAGTAAAATGCCTGAAAATAATATCTGAGAAATCAAAAAGAATTTGCTTGTTTTTACCGCTCGCCATAAACCCTGCCATCAAAAGTTCAAGCCAAACCTCGTGTGTACTTACTGCCAATCTAGTCATCTTTCATATCCTCTACAGGTATATTATTTTGCGGATAGCAACTATTTTCTATCTTGTAGCTTATGACGGGAAATTCAAAATCCTTTCTTCTCTCCATATAAGTATCCATTGCTGCTTTAAGCGCAAGCACTACCATCTCTGAGCAAGCCGCTTCTTCAGGAGGCACATCATCGAGAATACCAAGTGTGGCAGCGATAAGATCTTGTGCTCTTGTAAAAGTAAGCCCCTTGGCTTCACTGGTGATGATTGACCCTGCAGTTACGGTAGTCATACAACCGATCGCCTGAAAAGAGATATCTTCTATCCTAGGATCACTTCCTTTGACATCAAGAAAGACGATAACCTTCTCACCATTTTCAGGATTTTTCCCTATTCCTTCACTATTGTGAGATTCAAGCTCTCCATAGTTTTTCGGTTCCATCATGTGTTCAAGCAATACCGAATCAAAATTCATACAATCCCCCTCTGCCCACAAGGGGCAATAAAAATTTATTATATCGAAAAATATAGTATATAAAATAAAATAATTAGCTCGCCCTTACCCTATTTTTGATACCATTTTTACAGCAGGAGCAATGATGAAAAAATTTTTACTTTTTGATACGGAAACAACAGGGAATGGTGCAGAAGATAGGATTATCCAAGTAGGCGGGATACTCTTAGAAAATAGCAATATGCCTATAGTTTATGATGAACTTTGCTCCACCCAAAAAGAGATAAGCTTTGAAGCGATGGCCGTACACCACATAACGCCCGAAGATATCGAAGATAAGCCACCGTTTGAAAAGAGTGATTTTTACAGTATGCTTCTAGAAAATAATGATGCTTCAAACTTCCTCATAGCCCACAATATCAGCTTTGATCTGTCTATGCTTGAAAAAGAGGGATTTGAAAACAACTACACGCTCATAGATACACTAAGATGCGCGAAACATCTTCTGCCCGATGCGCAATCACACGCATTACAGCATCTAAGATACTCGCTAGGACTTTACAAGGAAGAGAAAGAAGAGGCACAAAAACTCAACATTACCATAAAAGCACATGATGCTATCGGTGATGTTTTAGTGATGAAGCTCCTTCTAACAAAGCTTAAAGAGAGAGTCATGGAACAATATCCAAATGAAAACCCCATGAATAAACTCACAGAACTTACAAACACACCTGTTCTTTTAAAGAATTTTAGATTTGGAAAATATAAAGATAGGCTCATTGAAGAAATTGCTAGAGAAGATGGGGGCTATCTTGCTTGGATGCTAAAAAGCTTGGAACTTGATGAAGATATGCAATATACGCTCAAACTTTATGTAAATTAATTTCCATGACAAGAGGTCATCTTTTAATTGTAATCGCAATGATGTTTTTTTCTAGCCTAGCAAATGCATCAGAAGATCAATTTATCTTTAAAGAGCTCACAGATTATTCCTATGTTGCCGCCAAAGAGAGGGCAACATTTATCACAACTAACTATAAAAAAATTGAGAAAAATATGCGTGTAGATGAAGTGAAAAAAATTCTTGGTGAGCCTGATGAAATTCGAGCACTTTATGAACCGATTAAAAAAAATCCAAAAATTATCGGCTATACATACTGGTACATCATCTATCGTAAAGACAACAATAGCACCAAAGATGAATCTCTTGTTCGTATATCTTTTAATCTTGCTAAAAAAGTGATTGATATCGTCCATTGGTAATTAAATTATTTTAAAGTATCAAACTCTTATATTAAGTTAATAACTATAAAATATCAACCATAATTAATATTCTAAGGACCCCCAATGAAAACCTTTCTAAAACTGTTCTCAATTGCTCTTATAGCAATAACACTCACTGCTTGCGGTAAAGCCAAACTTGACACAACCTCCAAAGAGGCTATGAATGAATCTTCAAAAAAGGTTATGGCAGAACTCTCACCGGAAGATCAAGAACGATTTCAAATGACTATTCTTTCAATCTATATGAGTAAAGCACTCTCCAATTTAGATAACCCTGAGGAGGCAGAAAAAGCTATGCTAGAGGTCAATGCTGATCTCAATGGAAAAACAGCAGAAGAAATTTTCGAATATGCTGAAAAGTTAAAAGAAGAAAAGAGCGAATAAGACTTTAACGACTTGCTCAAAATCGGCAATCTACCTTGTGTAGATTGCTAAGATCACACATATGGTATCAAATCTGTTTGGCCACACATCTCAAAACCACGCAATCTCAATCTACAACTATCACAAACCCCGCAAGCCTTCTCCTCATTTTGATAACAGCTCCAAGTAAGCTCAAGCGGCACTTGCAATTTGAGCGCCTCTTTGACTATCTCCATTTTAGAGAGCTTGACCAAGGGCATCTCTATGATTATATTTGTCTCCGCCTTCGTTCCACTATTGATAGCGCGTTGCATATCTTCTATGTATGATGCTCTACAATCAGGATAACCGCTACTATCTTCTTCGACAACACCGATATAGATAGCCCGAGCACCCTCTTTTTCGGCAATCGAAGCTGCAATAGAGAGAAATATTCCATTTCTAAAAGGCACATAGGTCACAGGAACCCCGGGTTCTATCCCGCTTGTTGGGACGGCTATAGAACTATCAGTGAGTGCCGATGCACCGATAGTCTTAAAAAATGGCAGATCAATCTCGTAGATGCTCTCTATCCCGAGTGCAGCAGTGATATCTCTAAATGCTTGAAGCTCTCTAGTTTGTGTTCTTTGTAGATAGTTAAAATGAACACCTATCACCTCAAAACCACTCTTTTGCGCTATTTTAGCACTTAGTGCACTATCCATGCCGCCTGAAATAATACAAACTGCTTTTTTTTTCACAAATTCTCCAAAACTTTTTATGATATTTTACCAATATTTTAGATAAAATTCTTCTAATGATAGCTATAGATAATAAAACAGACATTAAAATCGACCTTGACATACTCGAAGATATCGCTTTAAGTATTACCGATAGAGATATCGAACTTCTACTTGTAGATGATATGCATATACGAGAGCTGAATCTTCATTATAGAGAAAAGGATAAACCGACTGATGTTTTGAGCTTTCCGCTATATCATCAGGTAAAAAATATGCCTCTTGGCTCTATCGTGATCTCGCTTGAGACCGCAGAAGAGCAGGCAAAAGAGCATAATCATACTCTCAAAGACGAAGTTGCAATACTCTTCATCCACGGCATGCTTCATCTGCTCGGATTTGACCATGAAGCCGATGAGGGTGAGATGGAAAGCAAAGAAGAAGAGCTAGCACAGAGATTCAACCTCTCTTTGAGTCTCACAAAAAGAGTCGATCTAAGGTAGAAGCCTTATTATAGCTGGGGCCCTGCGGAAGCAAAGTCAAATTCACTTCCTTTATCATCATAGCGTTTAAAATTCTCTATGAACATATTTGCTAATTCGTGAAGCTTTTTATCATATGCTTCTTTGTCAATCCAGGTATTTCGAGGATTGAGCACTTCACTATTGGCTCCCGGGAGTACTTTTGGGATAGAGAGGTCAAAAACATCAAGTTTTTCAAACTCTGCATCAAGGATAGTGCCGCCAAGGATAGCATCGATACATGCTCTTGTATCTTTGATACTCATTCTCTTTCCAATACCATATGGACCACCTGTCCAGCCTGTATTGAGAAGATAGACATTAACATTGTGTTTATCGATCTTTTCACCCAGAAGCTTTGCATATCTTGTAGGATGCAACGGCAAAAATGCCTCACCAAAACATGCACTAAATGTTGCAACAGGCTCAGTGATTCCACGCTCCGTCCCTGCTACTTTTGCCGTATAACCGCTAAGGAAATAGTACATAGCTTGCTCTTTAGTCAGTTTACTTATTGGAGGCAAGATACCAAAGGCATCTGCTGTTAAAAAGATGATATTTGAGGGGTGTCCCGCTTGCATATTTTCTTTAAAGTTTTTAATATGCTCGATAGGATAAGAGACTCTTGTATTTTCAGTTTTTGTGCTGTCACTATAGTCAACAAGCCCATCAACATCATAGACTACATTTTCCAAAAGAGCATCTTTTTTGATAGCGCCGTAAATCTCAGGCTCACTCCTAGGATCAAGATTGATCACCTTTGCATAGCATCCGCCTTCAAAATTGAAAACACCGTTATCATCCCAGCCATGCTCATCATCACCTATAAGTGCTCTATGTGGATCAGTTGATAGAGTAGTTTTACCGGTACCTGAGAGACCAAAAAAGAGACAAACATCGCCCTCCTCGCCGACATTTGCAGAACAATGCATTGGCAATTTACCCTCGAGCGGCAACCAATAGTTCATCATCGAGAAAATCCCTTTTTTCATCTCTCCACCGTACCATGTCCCGCCGATGATGCAGACATTCTCTTCTATATTGAAAATTACAAAAACATCTGAGTTAAGTCCCTCTTCTTTATATTTCTCATTAGTTGTTTTGCAGGCATTATAGACCACAAAATCGGGTTCAAAATCTTCCAACTCTTTTTCTGTCGGTCGAATAAACATATTTTTTACGAAATGCGCCTGCCAAGCGACCTCAGAGATAAAACGAATCTTTTTTCTACTCTCTAAACTCGCACCTGCATAAACATCCATGATATAGATATCTTTATGCGAGAGCTGTTTTTTACTGAGCTCCAAAAGCTCTTCATAGATCTCTTTTTTTATGGGTTTGTTGATATTGCCCCAAGCTATCTCTTTATTTGAGGGGGCTTGGTCAACAAAATATTTATCTTTTGGGCTTCTTCCGGTAAAAATACCGGTATCACACATAGCTGTGCCTGTTGTAGAAATCTTACACTCTGATCGATTGATCTCGTGGGCCTGAAGTTCATCATAACTTAAATTGTAATAAATCTTTCCCGTAATATCCAACCCTAACTTTTCAAGTCCATTTGGCATACTCTTGGAACTCATAATATCCTCTTTTAATTAAAAATTGAAAGCAACACACCCGCTGCAACTGCTGATCCTATAACGCCTGCTACATTTGGTCCCATAGCATGCATCAATAATATATTGCCCGGTCTTGCTTCTGCACCCACTTTACTCACAACGCGAGCTGCCATTGGTACAGCAGAGACTCCGGCTGCACCAATGAGCGGATTGATAGGCTCTTTCGAAAATCTGTTCATTATTTTACCCATGATGACACCTGCAGCAGTTCCTGCGGCAAATGCGAGAAGACCAATCACCATGATACCAAGCGTCTCAGCAACCAAAAATGAATCAGAAGCCAATTTTGAACCGACACCAAGACCCAAAAAGATAGTAACGATATTGATGAGAGAATTTTGCATCTCATTTGAAAGTCTATCAACCACACCTGACTCTTTCGCAAAGTTACCTAAAGCAAAAGAACCCATGAGTGGCGCTGCATCAGGAAGTACAAGCGCGATCATCATCACAACGATAAGAGGGAAAATCAACTTTTCAAGTTTTTTAACCTCTCTTGTTTTTGGCATCACTATTCTTCGCTCTTCTTCACTTGTGAGCATCTTCATTATAGGCGGTTGAATAACAGGGACGAGTGCCATATAAGAATAAGCAGCAACAGCGATTGCTCCAAGAAGCTCAGGGGCAAGTTTTGAAGCGATAAAGATTGATGTAGGACCATCGGCACCACCAATGATACTAATAGCACCCGCTTGTTGTAAGGTAAAATCAACGATACCCGTGTATTGAGAGAGTGCCGCAGCACCTACGAGTGATCCAAATATCCCAAATTGCGCCGCACCGCCAAGGAGGGCTGTCTTTGGATTTGAAAGGAGTGGGCCAAAGTCGGTCATCGCACCTACGCCCATAAAGATAAGTAATGGGAAGAATTCATTCGCTATACCCATATTGTAAATGATACCGAGCATCCCATGCTCACTCGTCATATTGGCAATAGGAATATTTGCAAGGAGTCCGCCAAAGGCTATAGGGAGCAAGAGGAGTGGCTCAAACCCTTTAGCAATCGCAAGATAAAAGAGCAGGAAAATGATAACAAACATTATCACTCTTCCCGTACTTTGCTCAAAAAGCGTCATCTCTTCACCGTGACCGTTCGTTACACCTTCTTGTGGGAAAAATATCGCATAAACACCGGTTCTCTCTAAAAAAGTGGCTGAGAGTTGCGCGATACTTTTAGGCTCATAAGATTTTTCTTGTTGTGCTTGCTCGCCTACTACACTTGCTTGTGTTTCCGAAGAAGCACTCAATGTTGCACTGCTGGCAAAAAATATAAAAATAGCTGAGAGTAAAAATGACTTCATATTCATTGCTTACTCCATAGTAACTAGTAGCTGACCGTCAACAACCGTATCATTTGTTTTTACATTGATTGAAGAGATGACACCATCTTGCGGAGCCACGATATCTATCTCCATTTTCATAGCTTCAAGTATCATGATCTTGTCGCCCTCTTGTACGCTATCGCCAGGATTAACGAGTATTTTCCAAACATTCCCCGGAGTTTGCGAATGGATCTCGATATCCCCTGAACATGAAGAAGTTGACGCGCATGCTTCAGGCGGTATCTGCGTAGCCACCTCTTTTATCTGTACTTCACCTTCTCCTTGAACCACTTGAACACTATATTTTTTACCATCTACAACTACCGTATAATTCCCTGACATATGGGCTCCTTTTGTATTGTTTTCTTCACCTTTTCTTACCATCAATGGACCATCACCTTTTAAAAATGCTATACCTTTTTTATCACAAGATGCCGCTATAAATAGATTTTCATCGGTGACTTTTATCGCTTCTTCTTCAAGAACTTTTGTCCAGTATGCTATGCTTTTTGTCTCATCTCTATCGGCAAAATCAAGCGGATTCTCTTGTGTCGGCTCTAATTTTAACTGCTCGCTTGCAAGCTTAACAATCTCAGCATCCGGCTCTACAGGAGTTTTTCCAAAATATCCAAGAACCATCTTGCCATACCCCGGAGCTATCTGATTCCATGGACCAAACATCACATTGGCATAGGCTTGTTGCCAATAAAATTGACTTACAGGTGTTACGGATGTACCGTAACCTCCACGCTCTACGACCTCTTTCATCGCGCGTATCACTTCATCAAATTTATCAAGATTGCCGGAATCTCGCATCATCTGTGTATTGGCCGTGAGTGCACCACCGGGCATTGGAGAAAATGGAATAATAGGAGACACCTGTGTCGCTTCAGGTGGGATAAAGTACTCTTTGAGACACTCTCTCAGTGTCTCTTCATATTTTAAGATTTTGGAAGTTTCAAGATCACCAAGGTTATAATCACTCCCTTTGGTTGCGTGGAGCATTGTGAGGATATCGGGCTGGCTTGTTCCCCCGCTGACAGGAGCGGCGGCCATATCGATACCGTTCGCACCGGCTTCAAGTGCCGCCATATAAGAGGCGACGCTCACACCTGCTGTTTCGTGTGTGTGGAGTCTCAGCTGAACAGATTCCCCCAAAAGATTTCTCGCCATAGAGATAGTATCAAATACTTTTCTCGGGTTTGATGTTCCACTTGCATCTTTGAAGCAGACACTATCAAATTTTATACCGCTATCGAGTATATCTCTAAGTGTCTTTTCATAAAAAGCAACATCATGTGCGCCCACACATCCCGGAGGCAGATCCATCATCGTGACGACCACTTCATGATTCATGCCATACTTAACGATACACTCTGCACTATAGGCCAGATTGGCTACATCGTTGAGCGCATCGAAGTTTCTTACTGTCGTTGTGCCGTGCTTTGCAAAAAGTTTTGCAAAGAGATCGATCATCTCTCTACTTCCCGTATCGAGCATCACTGTATTGATACCGCGAGAAAGCACCTGAAGGTTTGCTTTTGGTCCCGCTATCTCACGGAACTTATCCATCATCTCAAAAGCATTCTCTTGAAGATAAAAAAAGAGGGATTGGAATCTAGCGCCCCCGCCAAATTCAAAGTGAGTAATACCTGCTTGCGTAGCTGCTTCGACCGCAGGAAGAAAGTCGTTCATCAAAACCCTGCCTCCAAAGACGGATTGGAATCCGTCTCTAAAGGTTGTATCCATAATATCAATATACTTTTTTGCCATACATTTAAGCCTTTATCATTTTTTATGCTGCATCACGGCGCCGATAATCGCAGCAATTCGCCTTTTTTCATCTATATCATTTGAAGATTTTGAATCTGTAGTACCGCCCGGGTCTTTATCATTAGAGAAAAACTTTCTAACAATAAATGCTTGCAATTGCATCAAAAGAACAAGCACATATAGAAAAAGGAAAACGATCCCCATTCCAAGAACCATAAATTTCAATGATTCTAAAACTAAATTTGTCTCCATTGAATATCCCCCTTTTTATTATTTCACGAATTATAAAATAGTTTTACTTGCTTAGAAATTAAAAGTACAGCTTATCTTCTTTTTTTACGCTTATTGTACTTTTGTGTATCTTTTTGTTCCATATCATAATCTTTCATCATCTGAGAAACTTCAGTCTCATCAAAGCCTAAAAAATCATCCTCCCCACTCGCTTCATCTCCTATGAAATATGTTAGCAGTTTTTTGGTTAAAACATCTACCTTTATATCTGAAAGCTCTTTGAGGTAGTCATCAATGTTAGGATCGATATCGATGGATTCTATATGCTCTTTGATATTTTGCATATCTACTTGTGGAGCTTGAGAGTTAAGTGATATCGTTGAGAGCTTCATATCTGCACCGACCTCTTTTTTGATTCTTTGTAACTCTCTAAACTCTTCCGTTGAAACCAAAGTAATCGCTTTTCCGCTTTTACCTGCCCTGCCTGTTCTACCTATTCGGTGCACATAACTTTGCGGATCAAAAGGGATATGATAGTTAAAGACATGCGAAACATTTTTTACATCAAGTCCACGCGCTGCTACATCTGTCGCAACCATTATCTTTATCTCGCCTCTTCTATAGCCTTTGATAATCGCCTCTCTATCTTCTTGCTCGACATCCCCATGTAATCCTTTAGCACTAAACCCAAGTGCTTCGAGGTGCTCGCTAAGTCTATCAACCTCTCTTTTCATCCTACAAAAGATGATACATTTATCTACATCCTCACTCTCAAGGAGATTAACAATCGCCTCATCTCTTTGATTTTCATTGATCACATAATAGACTTGCTCGATGATGTTGTTTGTCGTCTCCTCATCGCCAATCACAGAGATAAACTCCGGCTTATAGAGGATACTATTTGCAAGCTCTTTGATAGGCTCCGGCATGGTTGCTGAGAAAAGCAAGGTTTGTCTGTTTTGCGGGATATACTCAAATATCTCTTTGATATCATCCAAAAAACCCATATCAAGCATCTCGTCAGCCTCATCAAGGACAACAATCTCCGGGTTAAATGTATCGATCTTCCCTTTTTTATAGAGATCTTTAAGTCTCCCCGGAGTCGCAACTACGATCTGCACTCCTTTATGGATAAGGGCTATCTGTCTTCCATACCCTACTCCACCATACACGGTAAGCGTTCTAATACCGGCAAATCTCCCAAGATGATAGAGCTCATCGCTCACTTGCGTTGCAAGCTCTCTTGTCGGGGTGATAACAAGAGCTCGCTCACACTCGCCCTTTGCTATCTTGTCAATCATCGGCAGACCAAAAGCTGCCGTTTTCCCTGTACCTGTATGCGCTTGACCTATCATATCTTTTCCTTCTGCGACTATCGGGATAGACATCTCCTGGATCGGGCTTGGCTCTTTAAAGCCTGCGATCCTTACACCCTTTTCAACATCAGGATGAAAACTAAAATCTCTAAAATTCATACTACTACCTTTTTATGCACGCGTAAAAACGCTTTTTTAGTCCAAAACTTGAACTTATAAAACCTCTCTCAAAAGAGGTCTAATAAACCCAAAATAGAAGCAACAATACCCCAAGGATGATTCTATACCAGCCAAATGCAACAAATGTAAATCGCTGCAAAAAAGCCAAAAAGAGCCTTATCGTCACAAACGCTACGATAAACGCTACGATAAAACCGATCACAAACGGCGTCCAATCAACCGATGCAAACGACGCATAATGCTTCAATAGATCATACGCGCTCACTGCGCCCATCACAGGAATAGCAAGCAAAAAAGAGAACTCTGCCGATGTTTTACGGTCGAGCTTTAGAAGCATCCCGCCTATGATAGTCGCCCCCGCCCTACTTGTCCCGGGGATAAACGAAAAGAGCTGCGCAATACCTATCCAAAATGACTGCATCAAAGTCACATCGTCAAGGGTGCGCGTATGCGTTTCATTCTCTTTGTAAAATCGCTCTACGATTAAAAAGATGATACCGCCAATGATAAACATCCAAGCGACTATCTCTATAGAAAAGAGAGATTTAATCTCATCTTTAAAGATATAGCCGATAACCAATAGCGGTAAAAAAGCGACAAAAACATTTTTCCAAAGATTAAACTCTTTGAGTGTCAACTTCTCCCTGTAGGCTATCATGACGGCCAATATGGCTGCAAATTGTATGATGATCTCATATGCCTTGATGAGTTCACTCTGTTTGATGCCTAGAAAATCATTGACCATGATCATATGCCCCGTTGAGGAGATCGGTAAAAACTCAGTGAACCCCTCCACTATACCTATGATGATCGCTTGAATAATATCCATTCTTTTCCTATTTCATATTTGCAAAATAGCCGCTCTCTTTTGTGAGCAACTCATCGGGTGTTCCACTATCTATGAGAACACCCTCTTCTAATATAAATATCCTACTTGCACCCTTGATGGTGCTGAGTCTATGGGCGATGACGATGACTGTTTTTGACTCTAAAAATTCTTTAAGAGCGCCAAAGAGTCTGCCTTCCGTGTGCGTATCAAGCGCCGATGTTGACTCATCAAATATCACAACTTCAGGATCGACTAACACCATTCTAGCGATTGCTATTCGCTGTCTTTGCCCACCGCTGAGCTTGATGCCGTCTCTACCGACGATTGTATCAACACCATTTTTAAGCCCTGCTATCACATCTTCTAGTTGCGCTATTTTAATAGCTTCTTCAATTTGACTCTCGCTATACTGCGCACCGAGTGTCAAATTAAATCGTATTGTATCATTAAAGAGTTTAGGTTGTTGCAATATGAGATGAATATGCTCTCTCACGGTTGCAAGATTGATATCTTTTATACTCACACCGCCATAGAGGATGTCTCCTTGTGCTATGGGATAAAATCCTACGATTATATTGGCAAGTGTACTCTTCCCACTTCCGCTAGAGCCGACGATAGCGACCTTTTCTCCTGCTTTGATATCTATATTGATATTTTTTAATATACTATCTTTATCGTAGGCAAAATGGAGATTTTTTAGCGTTATAGAGATAGCCTCTTTGTTTTCAAAAGGATCAAGTGCATTCTCTTTGTGTTCCTCTTGTTGCATAGCAAAAACCTCATTGATTCTTTCACATGCAGTCTTTGCTGTTGAGAGTGTGTATTGAAAATTGATGACATCTTGGGTCGGTCCTACCATGATCCAAAGATAGGAAAATATCGCAAGCATAAGACCAACACTGAGATCACTATAAGCAACGGCTAAGATGCTCACCGCTCTAAAGACCTCATAACCGCTTAGGAACATCAAGAAGCTCCACTTAAGAGCCACATCACTTTTGTATCCGTAGGCAATGGCATACTCTTTAAGCTCTCTCGTCTTTTGCTTAACCTTATCGAAGAAATAGCCCTCTTTGTTGGTCGCTTTTATCTGATGAAATAGCTCCAAAGTATCTGAGAGGCTGCCTTGAAACTCTCCGACGGCTCTATTTTCATCTTTTTTAAGCACCCCGATGCGTCGTGAGAGCTTTGCAGTGAAAAAAACGACTATCGGGTTGGTGATGAGGATAAAGAGCGCCAGAGGCCAATGTATCCACAAAAGGATGATACCCGAAAAGAGGAGTGTGAGCACAGCGATAATCAGCTTGCCGACAGTCGTGCCGATGAAGCCGTCAAGCGTTTCTATATCGGTTACAAGCTTGGAAGTGATAGAGCCGACACTAAAGTTCTCATACTCTTTGAGTGATACACGCTTGAGATGATCCAAGAGCGAGACTCGCAATTTATAGGTGATTTTTTTCGAGATGGTGACAAATATCTTGGTCTGTAGTATCCCCAAAACGGTCGCTACAAATCTAAAAACTATGATTATGATAAGGATGATAAGAACATACTGATATATCTCCATCTCACCAAAAACGCTCGAGATATAGTATGTCAATTTATGCTCTTTACCTAAAAGCAACTCATCAACAAGGAGTGGGATAAAAAGTGGGATAACCGAGATGAGAATCGTAGCAGCAACAGCGATAATCTGCCCTAAAAAAACTAACCTCTTATAGTCAAAGATATGGCCTACGAGGAGCTTAACACTACACTTCATCAAAGCCCATCGACGATTGTAAGCACTTCTCTTAGGTCTCTGCGCTCTACGATATGTGTAGCCGCCTCTTGAAGTATAGGTTTAGCGCAGAAGGCTATACGAGTGCCTGCATACTTAAACATGCTTAGATCATTGGCTCCATCGCCTACCGCAAGAGTGTCTTCTACGCTTACACCGAGTAGCTTTTGCAATCTCTGGAGCATATCACCCTTAGAGAAGCCAAACATCATATCGCCGCCCACAAGTCCGCTCAATATCCCATCTTCACTATGAAGCACATTGGAAAAATCTCCATCAAGCCCGAGTTGTGCTGCAAAGTGTGAAGTCGCATTGCGAAATCCACCTGAGAAGCAGATCACCTTATAGCCTCTTTGTTGTAAGCCTGTCACCACATCGGCTGCACCCTCTGTGAGCGGCAATGTTTGACACACAGCATCTACCCTGCTCTTAGCAAGCCCTTTAAGCAGTGCAACTCTACGCGTCAATGAAGCAAAAAAGTCAAGCTCCCCTTCCATCGCCTGCTCAGTGATAGCAGCAACTTCTGCTTTAAATCCTAGCTCATCAGCCAAGAAATCGATGGTCTCTCCATCCATGAGTGTAGAGTCAAAATCAAATACTGCTAATTTATTCACTATTTATCCTAATCTAATTTTAGATTGCCACGAAATCTTCGATTTCTCGCAATGACTGTCATTGCGATGGGCAAAGCCCGAGGACAATCCATTCACCGCAGAATTATCATACTCAAATGCAAAGTATAATTTGGTAAAATTGTAACAAAACTAACCCAAAAAACAAGAGTTGCTATGCTATTTGACAAATTTTGCTCTACTTTATGCTCCAATGACCGCTTTATCACGATAGAAGTCACCCCGCCACATGCCGGAAGCATGACTCCTATCATCGAAGAGATCAAAAGTATGAAGCTCCATGAGAGAGTAACCGGCTTTACTACGACCGATAATCCTCTAGCAAAACTCAAGATGGATGCCACACTTGCAGCGATCAAACTTCAAAGCGAACTAAACAAACCTGTCATCGCCACGATGAGTATGCGCGATAAAAATAAGCTCTCACTTCAATCCACCCTTCTTGGTGCCAATGATTTTGATATCCGCTGCATCTTAGCACTTACCGGTGATCCTGCAAAATACTCAGATCAACCTGAGGTCAAGGGTGTGTTAGAGCGAGACTCCACACTGCTTCTTAGCATCATCCACCATCTCAATAGCGGCACGGACTACAGTAAGCAACCGCTCAAAGCGCCACTCAAGCCTATCTATCCGTTTGCTGTGAGCAATGCACATGCAAAAGATATGAAGACACTTGAGAAGCGGATGCTCAAAAAGCTCAACTATGGAGCACGAGCCATTCTCACGCAGCCTGTTTACGATATAGACAATGCTAAGGCACTGCTTGAGATATTTGAAAATGCCAAGCGTGAGAGCATACGAGAGACCTCTAAAGAGGCACAACTCATCCTTGGGCAGTTCCCTGTAGTCGCTGCTAAGACGGCAAACTTCATCGATGCGCATGTGCCGGGTATCAGCGTGCCGGCTCATATCATCAAAGCGATGGATACAGCCGCTAAAGACGGTGCCGAGAAAGAGCATGATGTCGGCTTTGCTCTTTCAAAAGAGATATTTGATAGTGTGATGCAACTGCATCCTAAGGTGCATCTGATGACGCATAATCGATTTGATCTCTGTAGTGAGTTGATTGGAGAATAGCATGTATTCTAAAAAAATAATGATTGTTTCTATCATAACAATTATTTCTGCATTATTTGGTATTTTTAATATGCTCCTTTTAAAAGAAATACAACGCTTATCTATTTTAGACTCTCCATATATATTATTCTTGCTAAGTGGTATAATTGCCGGTATCTACATGATATTAAAAGAAAAAACCGGCTTTCTTCTTGGAATGCTTTATTATGCATTGCAAATAATTATTTTTTGCACGAAAGATTTATGTTTTAATTTTTCTTCTGGAATAGTATTTACAATTGGTTTTGGAAATACACATATGGATAATAGCCTTTTCTCGCTATTTCAAATTAATATTTTCGCACTCATAATGTTTTTTGTTGTGCTATTTTTATTTTTTGATGTAAAGCCCAAAACAAATTTCTTTCATAAAGAGTAGTGCTTACCAAATCATCGTTGCTTTCCGACAAAACACCTGCAGGAAATAATCCATCGCTCTTCCTGTCGCTTTCACACTTCTTGTGCAGTTGTGAATGCGAGCACTGCGAAGCACGAGCGTTGAACAACGCCCGCACAATTGTGAAACGACGATTTTCTTTTCTTACTTTTCTTTACTAAAAAGAAAAGTTATAGAGATTTCTTGTTTTCTTTTTACTACTTTTTTAGAAAAAGTAGCACAAAAAGCGTCATGCTCACAAAGTCGCGGGCGGCATATCCATGCTTGCTATCTGTACCGCCGCGGATATGCCTGCTTTACAAGGATGCTCGCATGACACTTATTTGATGATATATGAATGGCTGCGAAGCCAAAGCTTCTCGCAATGACGAATCTCACAACTCACTTAAGCATCTTTTGTTATACTCCATCAAAAATTAGGAAATCATTTTGGAACGATTAGAGAAATTTAGATTTATCAACAAAATAGAAGGCTACTCTTTTTTAATTCTGCTATTTATAGCAATGCCACTTAAATACATATTTGGTCTTTTTCTCGCAACAAAAATAATAGGCATCATCCACGGCGGACTATTTACATGGTTTATCTTTAGCCTCATCATCACATTTAGAGCCAAATTATTTACCCCAAAAGAAACTTTAATGTTTTTTGTTCTCTCATTGGTACCGTTTGGAACTTTTTACACAGAAAATTTCATCAAAAATAAATTTGATACCGTGCGTGCAAAGATAATGTAAATTACTTGTATGCGATATTACGATATACACTCCCTGCCAAAGCACAAGAATGAGAGTTAAAGATACCTGCAAGCAGGAGTTCAAAAGATAGCCCTATCTTTTTCCCTAGAAACCCGCTATAATTGCGAACTTTTCTGCGAGAGATATCAGACTTCTAGCGATTTTACACTTCTAAGTATAGAGTACAAACTGTTTGGTGTCATATGCAAAAAACAGGAGTATTTTATACATCCACTAATCCAATACAAAGAACAACAATGACATTTTTAGATTTTAACTTGAGTGAGCCCATTCAAAAGGCGATAGATGATGCAGGCTTCAAAGAGCCGAGCCCCGTACAAAAAGAGGCGATTCCACTTATCCAACAAGGGCATGACATCATAGCTCAAGCACAAACAGGTACAGGAAAAACAGCGGCATTTGGTCTACCGATCTTAGACAAGATAGAGGTAGAAGGTAGCGTTCAAGCACTTGTTATCGTACCGACCCGTGAACTTGCTATGCAAGTAAGTGATGAGCTCTACCGTTTCGGAAGATTTGCGGGACTTAAAACAGCAACCGTTTACGGTGGAACATCTTACGATAGACAGATAGAGCGTATCAAACAAGCGCATCTTGTTATCGCAACCCCGGGAAGACTCCAAGACCTGCTCAAAAGCAAAAGAATCAAACTCAATCCAAACTTTGTCGTGCTTGATGAAGCCGATGAGATGCTCGATATGGGCTTTTTAGACGAGATAAAGAACATCTTTACCTACCTGCCAAAAGAGCGTCAAACACTTATGTTTTCAGCAACTATGCCTGATCAGATACGACGCTTGGCAAATGAGATACTCAATACCCCAAAAACAGTCTCCATCACTAAAAGCGAGAGCACAAATAGCTCTATCACACAAAACTACTATGTGATAGCAGAGCACGAGAGAGACGATGCACTTGTACGCCTCATGGACTTCCTTGAGCCGAGTAAATGTATCATCTTTTGCCGTATGAAAAAAGAGGTCGATAGACTTGCAAGTCACCTCACCTCACAAGGCTTTAAAGTAGGTTTTCTTCATGGAGACATGGAGCAAAAACAGAGAGAGATAGCCATCAGAGCTTTCAAACAAGGCAATACTGATATATTTGTGGCAACCGATGTGGCGGCACGTGGACTTGATGTCAATGATGTAAGCCATGTCTTCAACTATCACCTTCCTTTCGATAGCGAGAGCTATGTACACCGTATCGGTAGAACCGGTAGGGGCGGAAAAACAGGTGAAGCGATCACGCTTGTAAGCCCAAATGAGTTGCGTGCTATCAAACGCATAGAGAAAGATATCGGCGCGAAGATGATCATGCAGAGCATCCCAAGCAAGAGTGAATTGCGTTCAAACAAAGAGAATGCACTTATCGAAGAGATATCATCAAATAAGATCAATGAAGAGGCGATCACGCTTGTTAAAACCTTGCAGCATGATATCGATATCGTGACCATAGCGCACCTTCTTGCTTCACATATCATCAACAAAAATGTTATCAAAGGTAAAGACAATATAGGTTTTGGACTTCAAGAGGCTGAAAAACTTTTAGAAAAAGCCGGCACACAATCAAGAGATAAAAAAGGTGGCTATAGAGGTAACAATAGAAACCGAAGTGGAAACAGAAATAGTTCAGGCAGAAGCCGAAACAGAAGCTCAAGCAGAGGCAGATAGTCTATAAAACTACCTCTTAAATATCTCTTCACGCGTATATTTGATGGGCACAACCTCTGTGCCCTCCTTATCTATATAGCCCCACAAACCACCAACCACAGCAGTGTGCTCACCTTCTCTTTTGAAAGTGCATCCTTTGCACACCAAAGCACGACCCTCTTCAAACTGCCAGCCCCATTCATAATCTGCCGGGATAACCTGCTTGAAATCTCTATCAAAATAGGCAATCTTACCATTGATGCGTACACGAACTAACCCTTCGACAAAATCATCCGCCCAATTATCATAAACGATTACATGCAGATATGAGCCATCTTTTTTGATATAAAATTGCTCTCCATCAACATAGATATTTGCTATCCCATACGCATCAAACTTCAAATCTTTAAAATATTCAGGTTTTATCGTAAGAGCACCCTCTTTGTATGTGGCACAATCTTCATAAAATTCTATCGTCCCTTCTTTGCTGTCTTTTGAAATATAGGCACAGGTATCTTGTGCATGCAAGTGTATACTCGCAAGGAGAAAAAACAGTAAGATAGCAAATCTTTTCATATGCTTCCTTTAATGATGTATCTCTTTAATACTTGATTATAAAATCAACCACAATGCACCCAGTAAAACAACAGGGATTGCAAAATACTCTAGGGGTATCCAAAAAATCGTATGTTTTGATTTGAGGAAGACCTCCTCATCACTCTCGGGATCGATCAATCTTCGCTCAGTCTTCGAGCTCTCATTGAGATATCTGCCTAGAAACCAAATGGCAATGCCCGAAACCACAAAGCTAACACCAAGAATCGTCACGGAAGGATAGTACCCTTTGCCAAAAAGTTTCTCAGAAAGATAAAGCCCTATCAGGGGAGCCACTATCGGTATAATAACACCTAAAAATCCCAATCTACTCCAAACTATAAACATATACTTCCCCTAGAATTTTTTAATAAACATAACCCGTATTCTAATCAAATTTTCTTGGAGAGACTTTACGGCGCTAAAAGTGCGTCGATACGCTCTTGGTTTGCAGGATGCGAATCAAAATACCCGGTTTCCGTATGCGTCGGCTCTTTTTTAGACATCTTTTCAAAAAAGAGTGCTAGATTTTTAGGATCAACGCCTGATTTTTTCATCGTCTCTTTTGCAAAGGCATCCGCTTCTCTCTCAAACTCTCGTGAGTACTTTGCTTGCACGACTGAACTCATCAATGTCGTTGCAAGTGTCGATACATCCCCTGTAAAATATCCAACCAATATACCCACCATAGAAGCTTTGATAATCATCTGCATAGAGTGTTTACGCTTCACATGACCGATCTCATGCGCTAAGACTCCAAAGATCATATCGTTATTACCCTCGCTAAACTCGATGAGCTCATCGGTTATGACGATATCCCCGGAGGGCAGTGCAAAGGCATTGATCCCTATACCTCTTCTAAAATGAAGCGTATACTCTTTGGCGCCATCAAATTTTGCAAAGAGAGCACTGATCTCTTTTTGTCTCTCTTTTTTCAGCTTAGTAGGCTCAAGCATCTCTTCATCTATATACTCAAAAGCTTTTGTGCCTATCTTTTTCTCCACAACGCTTGGGAGATTGTAGGCGAGCATCTTGGCGACCTTGTCGGAGCCATCAAAGATAAAATAGAGGACACTTATAAGCATAATCACTATCGAGAGAATGACGATAGAGCGTCTGCTCTCTAGTTTATGAGCACTCGTTGAGGTGTGCCAAAAACCGCTTATCGCTTCATCGAGCGCATCATTGTCGCTCACATGGATTACGGCGTCCTCTTGTAGCTTTATAAGCCTTGGGGTATTGCCTACTCTTGATGAGATATGAATATCATCAAGAGTCGTTTTGATGCTGATGCCCTCACCCGCAATCATAACGACATAATCATCAATGATTGTTATCTCAACGGGATGTGCTAACGAGCTTTTACCGTCAAAATATTCGCCAAAAACTCTCAACTAGAATCCTATATCGATATCAAAGAAATCTTCTGCTTCTTCACCTATGGCGGTAGTATCCTCTTGTGATGCAGCTATAAAGGATGATATGTCAGGACAACTGATTGCAAAATTTTTACATTTATACCGTGTTATTCTCACTCTTGCCCAAGGGGTAAATAGCCCAAGAGAAAAGATGACGGCAAGCACATTGGTACCATATATCCACGCTAGAGTAGTCGCTTTGAGCGTGCTTTTAAATCTTGTCTGCTCCAAGGAGACACTCTCCCATACATAATTACCGACAAATGCATCATAAGCCGCTTTACCGACGATGATGAGAATAAAATAGGCGAGATAAATGCCAATTAAGATAAATATGGCTCCTTTTTTGATCGCCTCTTTGGAATCAGTATCCACACTAGGTGGTGCCCCATCAGCAAAGAGAGGCGCAAGAATAGTTGAGATGATAAGAACAAATATCATCACGATGATAAAAAGAAGTATTGTAAATCCTGCGGTTTTAATGAGCTGCCAATAGATTCCATCTGGCTTGCCGTTGTATCTGAAATCGGTACTGCCGTAACTGCTATTATCAAAAAGTAATTTTTTAAACTCACTCAAACTATATCCATAACTAAACCCCAAGGAGACGACATACAAAAGACCATGAAGCAGGTAAAACAGATAATACTTTCCGGAATGTGCATGATGCACAAATCGTATGTTTCTATGCTTTGTGTTATGGAGTCTAAACTTGATAGAACGATTGATAAGCCACGGCATCATGATAAGAGCAAAAATAAATATAATTCCAGCTATAAGAGGATTAAAAAGTAATTCTAAAGAGACATAAAAGATTGCATACAGCCCAAAAATCAACAATCTCCCCTTGAGTATCTTGATAGGATCGGCCGTATATTCAAATGCACTATTTTTATAGTAGATATTGCCGTAAAAGTATCGGTTTGTACGCACTTTTGCCCAGGCAGAATAGATACCCAATGTGATGATAGTCAAAAAGACATTGACAATCCAAATGCCAAAAAATTCTCCTGTTTTACCTCGAAATTCAAGCGACTCTGCCATAACATCAGCATCTCCTTGAGTCGTCTGTGCCGCAATATCAGCCATTCTTTCTCCTTAAGATTTTATAATGAAAGTATTATATCTTAAGTTTTTTATACTCATTAAAAGTTTATACTTATTTTAAGAAAATAGTTTTAAAAATTTTATTTTATTGAAAAATAATTAAGCTAAATAATAAAAATTATCCATTAACTTAAGTTTACTTCTGATAGACTTGTACTATATTTTATCAAAAAGGAGTCAAATCATGAGAAAAACAAAACTCTCTTCTCTTGTAACTGCGTCACTACTCTTTGTCGGTGCAATCCACCTTGCCAATGCCGAAGAGGGAGTCAAAAATCCTGATCCGCTTATCCAAAAAGCACTCTCTATGGGCTTAAAAGCGATTCCAAATGAGATCAATGAGCTTAAAAAACTTACCGATCCTGACAATACCCTTACTCCTAAAAAGGTTGCGCTAGGTACAAAACTCTATTTTGAGCCGAGACTCTCAAAAAGTGGTATCATCAGCTGTAATACTTGTCACAATCTAGGTCTTGGAGGCGCAGATGGTGTCAGTGCCGCGGTAGGACATATGTGGACGCCAAATCCACACCACCTCAACTCCCCTACCGTTTACAATAGTGTATTTTTTAAAGCACAATTTTGGGATGGTAGAAGCCCGCACCTTGAAGATCAAGCGCAAGGACCTATGCAAGCAGCACCGGAGATGGCATCACCTCCTTCGCTCGTCGAAGAGAGAATCAACTCTATTCCTGAGTATGTTGCTGCATTCAAAGAAGCATATGGCGATGATGTAAAGATCGATTTTGCCAAGATCACAGCAACGATTGCTGCATTTGAGAGAACATTGGTTACCCCTTCAAGATTTGATGATTACCTTCTTGGAGATGCTTCGGCACTCAGCGATGCAGAAAAAGAAGGACTTGACCTCTTTTTAAGTAAAGGGTGTATCGCTTGTCATAACGGCATCGCACTTGGTGGTAGTATGCAAGCTTTTGGTGTCGTAAAACCCTATAAATTTGCCAATGTGGGTGATTTTAAAGGTGATGCAAACGGTATGGTAAAAACACCGACACTTAGAAATATCACTGAGACTGCACCCTACTTTCATAATGGACAAATTTGGAGCCTCAATGAAGCGATACAAGAGATGGGAAGCATCCAACTTGGTATCACAATCAGCGATGATGAGGCTACAAAAATCGCCACTTTCTTTAAAGCACTTGAGGGTCGAAAACCTGAGATTACTTATCCGATGTTCCCCGCAAGCACAGCAACGACTCCAAAACCTGATTTCAAATAACAACAGCCACCTCCTATGGTGGCAAATCCCCTAAAAAACTGCTATACTTCACAAAAAAGTAAAAATAATGAGTGCAAAATTTCTACCGACAACGCGCCAAGAGATGCAAGATCTTGGATGGAAACAGTGTGATGTGATTCTCATAAGCAGTGATACTTATATCGATTCACCATTTATAGGTGTTGCTGTTGTTGGAAGGATTTTAGAGAGCCTAAACTATAAGGTCGGCATCATCGCACAGCCTGATATCCAGAGCGATAAAGATATCACAAGGCTAGGTGAGCCAAGACTTTTTTGGGGTGTGAGTGGTGGGAGTGTCGACTCCATGGTCTCCAACTACACGGCAACAAAAAGATTTCGCAAAGGTGACGACTATACCCCGGGTGGCATCAACAACAAAAGACCCGATCGTGCAACGATAGCCTACACAAATCTCATCAGAAGATATTTTAAAGATACTGCTCCTATAGTGCTTGGCGGCATCGAAGCGAGTTTGCGTAGAGTAACACATTATGACTACTGGAGTGATAAACTACGTAAACCGATACTCTTTGACTCCAAAGCCGATATACTCATCTATGGGATGGGAGAAAATGCCATCAAAGATCTTGCCACTGCGCTTGATAAGGGCAAAGACTATAAAGATATACGAGGTATCTGTTACATCGATAAAGAGCCTAAAAATACCCACATAGCACTCCCTTCACACAAAAAGTGTCTTGAGAGTAAAGAGCGTTATATGGATCTCTTTGATATTTTTTATAAAAACAATGATCCTCTTTCTGCCAAAGGCTTATCTCAAGAGGTAGAGGGTAGATTTTTGATACAAAATCCTCCCTGCCCTTATCTTGATGAAAAAGAGATGGATGCTGTAGCAAACCTGCCCTACACAAGAGAGATACATCCCTACTATGAAAATAAAGGGAAAGTAAAAGCTCAAGAGACTATCAAATACTCTATCACAACACATCATGGATGCTGGGGAGAGTGTAATTTTTGCGCAATTGGTGTGCATCAAGGAAGAACGATACGTTCAAGAAGTGAAGGCTCCATACTCAAAGAGGCAAATAGCTTCAAAGCACACAAGGATTTTAAAGGCATCATCTCCGATCTTGGAGGACCAAGTGCCAATATGTATGGATATGAGTGCGAGAAAAAAATTGCACATGGTACTTGTGCCGACAAGCGGTGTGTAGATAACGAGGGGCTATGCTCTGCTATGAAGGTGGACCATACACGCTCTATAGGGCTTATGAAGCAGGTAAAAAATATCGACGGAGTCAAAAAAGCTTTTGTGGCAAGCGGCATCCGTTATGATCTTATAGTGCAAGATCGAAAAAAAGGGTATAGTTACCTTCAAGAACTGCTCGCGCATCATACCTCCGGACAGATGAAGATAGCACCCGAACACACAGAAGATAAAGTCCTCAAACTCATGGGGAAACCAGGCAAAAAAAGCCTGCTCGCATTTAAAAAGCTTTTTGATACTATCAATGCCAAACTTGACAAAAAACAGTACCTTACCTACTATCTCATAGCCGCACATCCGGGTTGTAGTGAGAGAGATATGAGCGAACTTAAAAATTTTACTTCAAAAGAGCTCAAGATCAATCCGGAGCAAGTGCAGATATTTACCCCGACACCCGGGACTTACGCTTCCGTGATGTACTACACCGAGCTTGACCCCATAACAAGAAAAAAGATATTTGTAGAAAAAGATATGAAACAAAAAGAGAGACAAAAAAATCTCTTACATACTCCATAGCTTTAAACAAAAGTGCTATAATCAAAAAAATGAAAAAGCTTTTTATAACCGACCTTGACCACACACTTCTTAAGAGCGATAGAAGTCTCAGTCGCTTTACGATTGATACGCTCAATGAGCTTGTTGTGACATCCTACTTCTCCATAGCCACAGCGCGTAGTTTTTACAGTAGTAGTGAAGTTGCCGATAAGATTGATATTAATGCTCCTATGATACTGCTTGATGGTGCACTTATAGCAACAAAAGATAAGAAGTTTATCGATATTCGTTTTATAGACAAAACAACGGCAGATAGCATCATCGAGGAGGGTGCAAAACTTGGCATCTATCCCTTTATCATAGCACTCAATGATACAAAAACGCTCGATGAGTCTTTCATCTTGCCAAAACAGCTCAATGCTTATCAAAAAAAGGTGCTCACTAACTACAAAAATGATCCTCGGGTACTCTATGCAGACGATATAAGAGCGCGCGAAACAAACATCAAGTTGGTCTATTTTGGATCGCAAGAGGAGCTTGAACTACTCAATGCACATCTGCAGAGTGTTTTTGAAGATGCTTTAGAGTACAAGCTCGCACCTGAGAAATATTTTGGAGGTTATTTTTTAACTATCCTCCATAAAGAAGGCGACAAAGCACATGCACTTAAAAAAGTGTGTGAATACCATGATATAGACTTTAAAGATCTGACTGTTTTTGGTGATAGCATCAACGATATAGCCATGTTTGAACTCGCCGGCACATCAGTAGCCGTTGCCAATGCGCTTGATATCGTCAAGTCAAAAGCAACTCTGATTTTGCCTCACACAAATGATGAAGACGGTGTTGCAAAATACCTCTGTAAAAAATGATAAGGAAATATTTGTTATACTAAGAAAAAAAGTTGAATCTCATGAAAAAAATTATAATTTATATAACTATTCCACTCTTTTTTAGCGGTTGCGTCTCACTCTTTGGTCCAAAGATTAACTATGAGGCGATAAAAGTGCATGGAGAGACAAAGGCTGACAGGGTATTGCAACTCGATATCTTAGAGTCAATCTCCGATAACCTTGAGACAAGAAAATGCTTAGCGGTAAAAAATGCATTTACTGAAGTGATAAAAGTCTATTCTACCAAACCAAATGCCTATAAGATAAAAGAGCGATGGACGGCCTTTGGATGTGAAAAAGAGTTTGGCTATTATGTCATGCTAGAAGGTGGCGAAGGAAAAGGCACAAAATATACGATTACACCGATCAAATAGATGCAATCTCTTTGAGCCTCTCGGGCGTTCCGACATCACGCCATATGCCCTCATATAACTCACCGCTCACGAAACCGTTTTTGATAGCTTCTCTTAGCACATCACCTAACTTTCTTCTGCCCTGCTCAAGACCAAAAAAAAGCTCTTTTGAGTAGTAGCCGATGCCTGAAAATGTGTATCGTTCACTGCTTGCTAGGGTGATATCATTGCCGATAAGCCCAAAATCTCCTTGCTTGTTATGCTCGGGGTTTGGCACCATGATAAGATGTGCCATCTTCCCTTTGAGATCAAAATCATTTATAAATCTATAATCACACCAAAGATCACTATTGATAACCATAAACTTCTCTGTGAGCAAATCGAGTGCTTTTATGATACCCCCTGCACTCTCAAGTGCATTCTCTTGCTCATCTGAATAGGATATCTTCACACCCCATTTTGCGCCATCGCCAAGCTCCTCTTGGATCATCTCACCAAGATAGGCGATATTGATAACAATCTCTTTAAAACCAGCGCTTACGAGCCTCTCTATCTGCCAAACGATTAAGGGCTTCCCGCGAAGCATAAGAAGCGGTTTTGGACAATCCTTTGTCAACGGCATCATCCGCTTGCCTCTCCCTGCTGCCAATATCATCGCTTTCATTGCAACACCTCGCATAAAAAGGTTGTCTGCGGGTATTTTTTGGCAGTCTGCTGAACATATCTGAGCGTCAGAGGTATATCATCCAAGTATCCATCTTTGCCATCGCGTAGAGCAAGTCTTGCAAAAATGCCAAGTATCTTGATATGTCTTTGCAAGCCCATCATATCGAACCAATAAAGAAAACGCTCATTATCCACCTTTAAACCCTTTTGATCTCTAAAATAGAGTGCAAGCTCTTTTTGTACATCCTCTTCGAGTTCGACATAACAGTCTTTTAGCAATGAAACAAGATCATAGGTGATCGCCCCACACCTGGCATCTTGAAAATCGATGACACCAAGTCTGCCATTTTGTTCTACCATGATATTGCGTGAGTGAAAGTCTCTATGCACAAAGATATCTTGAGGCTGCATAAGCGTCTCATCTGCTATCCACAGCAACACATCTTTGAGTTGATTTTTTTCTACACTATCTAATGCTCTTTTAAGATATTTCTCCAAGTACCACTCCTGCATCAAGTCCATCTCGAAAAGCAGAAAATCCTTATCGTATGGAGGCAATCCAAAAGTATCGGCTCGTTGCATTCTCACTAGAGTATCAATCGCCTTTTTATAACTCAAAAGTTGTGTTTCTCTATCTTGATATTTTAAAATATCAAAAAGATGATATTGCCCAAAATCCTCGATGATAAGGTACCCTTGAGCGATATCTTGTTTTAAAATCCTTGGCACATTCACACCGACTTTTTCAAGTCTCATAGAGATATCAATATGCGGTTTAAGTGCCTCTTTTTGTTTTGAAGCATCCATAAGTATGAAACTTTGCTCACCAAAAATAAGCCGAAAATATCTTCGAAAACTTGCATCACCGGATGCCTCTTGGATGGTGTCATAATGAAATTCTATACTCTCAAGCCAGCTCTTAATCGCCTGCATAAATCGCTCCAAGTACGGTATCTTTTTTTGCGCCTGTTACACTACTCAACTCTACACTTTTACCATGCAGACGCATAGAAGCCAGCCAAGCAAATGCCATCGCCTCTAGCATATCACTCTCTTTGGCGATCTCAATGCTTACTTCGGGTAGATTTGCTTTGATGCGCTCTACTAAAAAACTATTTTTAGCTCCACCCCCACAAAGGATCAATCGCTTCTTGTGAAATCTCTTGACCTCTTTGGCAATGCTCAATGCCGTGAGTTCTAAAAGTGTTCTTTGGATATCTGCTTGCAACCGCTTGTCATCCTGAACTCGTTTCAGAATCTCCTCTTTTTTTGATTCCCCGTTGTCATCCTGAACTCGTTTCAGGATCTCCTCACTTTTAAATTCCAAAACAAATTCGAAATAACAGAATAATTTATCTTCAAACCACTCTTGATTGAAATACTCCCTGCCTGTACTTTTTGGATAACTTTTTGCAAAATAAGCATCGCCAAGCATGAGCTCTAAAAGTGCATCTATCACTACTCCACTCTTTGCCCATACTCCGCTCTCATCATAGCTTTTAGCTTGTTGTGTACCTACCCACATATCAAGAAGCACATTACCGCATCCTACATCATAGCCTATGAGTTTACCGTTATCTTTAAAAGTAATATTGGACATACCGCCGATATTGACTACAGCAGTCTCATCGATGATGTCGTGAAATAAAAATGCATGAAATGCCGGAGCAAAAGGTGCACCCTCACCTCCGAGTGCTACATCTTTACGCCTAAAATCACTCACGACATCTATCCCGCTCTGCACCGCGACCACATTGGCATCTCCTAGTTGGAGCGAACTTGGAGTAGCACTTTTTGGAGCATGCCAGAGAGTCTGTCCGTGCAAACCTATGGCTTTGATATCGCTTTTTTCATAACGTGTACTCTTTAAGAAAGCATCAATGCTTTTAGCAAACGCAAGACCCAAAAGATAATCAAGCTTTGTTAACTCCTCCAAGGTTATCTTGGAGTTTATAGCGTGAAGTATCATCGCTTTAAGCTCGGGCGCAAGCGGAGTACTTTGTGATGCTACAAGTTTACAACTATGCGCATCTATCTCACAGAGTACAACATCGATGCCATCAAGAGAGGTCCCGCTCATCACACCGATATAAAGCTCACTCATAGATATCCTTTCTCTTGCCAATTTTAAGCACCAGGAGAACCAACTGTTCATTTTGCACTTCAAATATAGCTCTTATGCGTCTAGCTATTATAAATCTATAATGCTTATATCCCGTCCCTTTAAGCTCTGTGATTTTTTTACTGCTCTTGAGAACTTCAAAATTCTCTTCAAGATAAAGTAACTTCTTTGATATGAGTTGCTGCTCTGCACTATTGAAATCTCGAAGATTTTTGATGGCGGTATCGGTAAGTTGAAGCCTATACACTACTACAATCCAAGCTCTTGAAATACATCCCTCGCGTCATGCACTTTTTCTTTGCCACTTCGCACATCATCAGATATCTTTTTGGCAGTTATCGAATCTGTATGATCAAAATAGAAGTCCAAAGCTCTCTCCATAAGCTCTTTTTGTGTGATACCGAGTGTCTTGGAGAGATTTTCAAGCTCTATCGCGACGGAGCTATCGAGCGAAACAAGCTTTTTAACGACTGCCATTGTATATCCTTTTATATATCTTTTTGGATATTATATTAGATATTTTCTTGGTTGTCAATAGAGCGTTGTATTTAAAAAAATAATTTTGTTTCCATTGTGTTTTATAAGATCCGTGTATACACAAAAAAACTCTGTCACTCCTGCGAAGGCAGGAGTCTAGAAAAAGATACTGGATACCTGCCTTCGCAGGTATGACGAAAGTATCAATTATTTTTTAAAATAATAGAATAAGCCAAAAAGAACAATTGAATCACCCAACCAAAAATAACTTGCCTCAAGTATATGCGTCTGCCTATCTGGTGCTGCATACATTGAAGTCAATGCCAATAAAGTACCAAATAAAATAAAAAAAACCACAAAAATGCCTAAAAGAATATCTTTCATTTAAAGTCCTTCAAATAGTATTATGCCAAAATTTGAATTGCAGATTCTCATTTTTCTTTAGCGTAACTATATTTCATGTTCTTCTTATCTTAAAGATTATTATCTTTTTTACTCTCTCCTAGCATCATCACTCCAAATGAAACCATAGTGCCTATGACGATCTGCCAAGAAAAACCGATATCAGCACCAAGGATATAAGGCTGTAGCACCAAGACCGTAAAAAATCCTGCTCCAAGTGCAAAAGGTACGCTTCTAACACTCCCTCTAGCCGTAAAGATCGCTGCACCATAAACCCCCAAAAGCCCTGCATAAGCAAATGCCATCACACCAAGGGCAAAACCGAGCAGAGATGTACCGCTATGGTGTTGCCAATAGTAACTCAGCATCGCCATAAATGAGAGTAAAATCGCAAATATCACAACACTTACCCTCCCTGCTCTTATAAAGTGTGCTTCGCCGATACTACCTCGTGCCAACTTCCAAGGTTTATAGATATCCTCTATCGCTACAGAAGCCATGGCACCTAACACTGAATTGGAGGAAGAGAGTGCTGCAGCGATTGCACCCACGGTTACAAGCCCTCGCAAGCCTTCGGGCATCTCATGGAGGATATAGTACATAAATATCGTCACGCTCTCTCCGTCAAACTCTTTTGAAGCTATACCTATTTTTGCATAAAAGAGGTATAAAAGTAGCCCGATGATCAAAAAAAGAAAGGCAACAGGAAGTGTCAATAAAACAGAAAAAAGAAGTGAATTTTGCGCGCTTCTTGCATCTTTACATGAAAGTGCTCTTTGTGTCATATCTTGATCGAGCCCATACGCTGCAACATTGAGCAAAAACCAGCCACTTAGTAGTGCCCAGATACTAAAATCACCTTCAAAGCTTATGAACTTCAACTTGCCCGATCCATAAAGAGTGCTCATGATCGTTGCCATATCGCTATCAAGCGAAATATAGAGATACCATATCACGGCAATCGCAGCCCCGATATAGGTAAATGCTTGGATGATATCAGAGAAGATGACCGATTTGACACCGCCAAAATAGACATATAAAAGCGCGCCAAACATCAAGACTACTACCGATATAGCAACATGGAAAACCTCGATATCCAAAAAAAGTATCATCGATATCGCAAGTGCACCGATGTAGAGTCTCGCACCACTAGCAAAAAGACGGCCTACCAAAAACATCACACCAGCTGCTCTTTTTGCACTCGCGCCGTATCGATTTTCTAAAAGCTCATAAACCGTCACTGCGCCTAGAGCATAAAATCTGGGGATCAGCACCCAAGCAACAAAAATGACAGCTAAAAATGCGGAGATGAAAAATCCTATAAAGGTAAGATCATGAAGATAGGAGTATTCAGGGCCGCCTAAAAAGGTAGCGGCTGATTGAGTTGTGGCGAGTATAGAGATAGCTGCAGCAAACATCGGCACGCTATTGGAAGCGACAAAATAGTCTCTTGAAGTTGCAATCTTGATGCGGCTAAAAATGACGGAACTGACTCCGATAACCAAGAAGTAGGCTACCAAAACACCCCAATCAGCTACACCAAATCCACTGCTCATCAGAACTCACTAGTATCTTTAAGTCCAAGGTCAACGACTCTGCTTCTAACTGCCTTCATAAAGATATCGCCCGGATCATTTTTTTGCGTAAAATAATTATCATCTTTCTCTAGCCAATACTTTGTCTTTTTCATTCTACCGTATTCATAATGGCCTATTAAAAGCTCAATTTCAGGATACTTTTTTTTCAGATATCTGACGAGATAAACATTTGCTTCTACTTGAGCTTGAGTCAAATCTTCACTCTTATCGCCTTTGCCTCCGACATTTTCTATGCCTATCGCATAGTAGTTTAATCCTATCGTATGCCTTGCCATATAATTGTCCGGCATCAATCGATATATACTCCCGTCTCTATCTACCAAAAAATGCGATGAAACATTCAGCGCACCCGCAGCTGCTATATCTTTGCGATCTGTAAGCAAAAGTTCCGGTTTTAGCCTATCAAACGAGCCCTCAAGCGTAGGAACTGCCGTCCAATGAAGCACTATAATCTTTGGATTTATAGTGATATCTTTGGCATCTAAACCATAATGATTTTTTATATACTCTTTAGTGAGCTCTACTCTTTTTTTGCCAAAATCTATGGGTTTATCAATGATTTTTAGATCACCTGCTTGTGTCTGAATACTAAAAAGTAGTGCGCCTACAAATACTAAAAATACTCTCATGCATCTCCTTTTTTTGCTTGCAAAAACAGTAAAGTAACGATTATAACTATAGGGAGGGATATGCCTGCAAAATAACTTGGGATATGGAAAATCTTATGGCTTGATAGATACAAGAAACCAAGCGCAAACACTCCGTATGCGCCTATTCTATAGAGGGATATCGAGGCTCTTGAGTTTTTCAATGATTCCAACACGCTGATTTTTTGCTCCTCTTTTAACGCTTCTTCTTGAGGCTCTATATCATCTTCTTCGTCAAGTGGCTTTGCATTGTCAACTTGCCTTTGTACCATCTTGCTATAGCTATGCATGGAAGCCAAAACAACCAAGATTGAACTCAAAAAACCTATCTGGGAGTTGATAAGCCATGTACGCGTACCAAAAAAATAGCAAAAAAGCACAACGCCGATATCAACTATCAAGAGTGTATTAATGATACGCTTATCAATCATCGTCATCCTCGTCATCTAACTGTTTTTTATAACTATATCGTGGATCTTTTGCTAGTTCATCATACATATCTTTCTGTTTTCTATAGGCTCTATAGACATTGAGTACTGCACCGGCAAAACCCCAAAAGAGCCCCACCCAAAGAAGCCATGAGATACCTGTGAGCTTTTTAAGACCATAGCCGATTGCAAATCCAAGCAAAACTGCTACAACGATGGAGATACCAAGGCTTAAGCCATCTGCGGCATCAACAACCTTTTTCATTCGAGGTTCATTATCTTGACTCATCACTCTCCTTTTGTTGTAGCTCTTTTACTTTGTTATCTCCGCCATTGCCTCATAGGCAGCTTTGATGGAGTATTCGATATCCTCATCACTCATTGCCGTTGTTATAAAACCTGTCTCATAAGACGAGCACGCTAGATAGACGCCACGATCTAACATCGCACCATGAAATGCGGCAAACATCTTCGTATCGTTTTGTTGTGCATCCTCAAAGTTCTTCACCTCTTTTTTACTAAAGAAAAAACCAAACATTGATCCTCGTACATTGGTTACCATATCAACGCCGACACTTGCAGCCGCTTTCTCAAAACCGGCAACGAGCGTATTGGCTTTTTTTGAGAGTGAAACATAGATTGATGGATTTGATTTGAGTTTTTTAAGTGCACAAAGTCCTGCTGCCATAGCCACAGGATTACCGCTGAGTGTTCCCGCTTGATAGATAGGGCCCTCGGGAGAAAGATGCGCCATGATTTTTTTGCTAGCCCCAAAAGCACCTACTGGCATACCTCCACCGATGACCTTACCCCAAGTCGTGATATCAGGCTTGATGTTTGTCACGCCTTGCGCCCCTTTGAGTGAAGCTCTAAATCCACTCATCACCTCATCAAATATAAGCAGTGCGCCATGTTTATCACAAAGTACTCTAAGTTCTCTTAGAAAACCTTCATCGGCAGGCACTAAGCCCATATTGCCTGCAATCGGTTCGATGATCACGCATGCGATGCTTCCCTCTTTAAAACACTGTTTTACACTTTCGATGTCATTATACTGAGCAAGAAAAGTATGTTTTGTAAAATCCTCCGGAACCCCCGGGCTCGAAGGTGAACCAAATGTTGCAAGCCCACTCCCTGCTTGCACTAGCAGTGAATCACTATGCCCATGATAACAACCTGCAAACTTGATGATATCATCTCTTTGCGTCACACCTCTTGCAAGCCTGATAGCCGACATAACTGCTTCTGTTCCCGAGCTAACAAATCGTACTTTGTCAACGCCATCAAAAAGCCCTACTATCTCTTTGGCAAGCTCTGTTTCACTCAGCGTAGGTGCCCCAAAACTCAACCCTTTTTGCACAGCTTCAATAACACTTTTTTCTATATCTTGATCCCTATGACCAAAGATCAATGGACCCCAACTTTGTACATAATCTATATAGCGATTATCATCGATGTCATATATATATGCGCCTTCACCCCTAGCAATAAACGGCGGTGTTCCCCCAACACTGTTAAATGCTCTTACCGGAGAATCTACACCTCCGGGGATATATGTGTATGCCTCTTTAAATGCCTCTATACTTTGAGTATAATCCATTAACCCTCTTCCCCTTTAATTAGATATAATTCCACAGATTATACACTAAAGAGTTGAAAAAAAGGAGTTTGTGGGTTATGAGAATGACGCAAGCACTTTTAGCTTCATTGTTGATCCATCTAGTGATCATTTTTCTCTTTTTTTACAAAAATCAATTTCTCATTCACCCTGCGCAAAGTAGCGGCAAAAAAGAGCTTTTACTTGCCAATTTTCAAACGATAGCTTCACAACCAAAAAGAGCGATGGATACTATAAAAAATCCACCTCAAAAACCCAGAGAACAAGAAGTCAAAAAAGAGGAACTTCCCGAAAAAAAACCTAAAATAAAAACCATACAAAAGCCCCACCCAAAGGTTAAAAAAAAGATTCCCACCAAGCAAAATTATGGAGTCTCATCTCCATTGGCAAATGCTCTTTTAAAAGAAAGTAAATCTTACACAAATCCAAAACCAACCGTAGATCAGAAAATCAGAGAACTCTATGGAACTTCATTTGATAAATTTACACCCACTCAAAAGAAATTTATAGAAGATAATCTTGATGAGATTCACTATATCACACAGATGACACTCACACAAAACGGCTACCCCGAAGCAGCACTGCAAACGATGCAACAAGGAGTGAATGTGGTCTCATTTGATTTGCATCCAAACGGCGATATCACAAATCTTAGACTCATAAGAAGAATGGGATATGCTATCCTTGATAGAAATACACTTGAAGTGATCAGGATAGCTTACAAAAACTATCCCAAACCAAAGACAACGACCAAGATCATCTTTAATGTGGAGTATAGGATAAATTCTTATTAAAAAAATTTCTCATTTTACTTAAATAAAAAGTTAAGGATGCTCGCATGACAGTTATTTAACTTTCATCAAGAGAGATATTCGCTTGCTGCAACAAATCCACTATTTCACCCTTTGGTGCTTGGATGAGTATGGGGTTTTTTGCAGGATCAAGCCATTTGAGCAGCTCTAGCATCGCTTCTTCACTCATCGCTGTGCATCCCATTGTAGGGATAGATTTGATATGCAAAAAGATGCAAGAGCCTTGAAGTGGTATGGCTTTTGGATTGTGATCTACGACTAACCCATATTTATAATAGTTTTTATCAAACTCCATCACCTCATAGCTGTTATAATCTTTTTTTACTTTTTTGCTGTCAACTATCTTATTATAATACTTCGAGTCACTATCATCAACACAGTGAAAATCCTTACTCATCTCTTCATAGGGATAGCGTATATCCAAAGTATCGTACCCGAAAGCATTTTTGAGCCGAAATATGCCCGCAGGTGCTCTTCTATCCCCCTCTTTTTTTATATAGGGTGCATCTGTGGGAGTTTTATGTAGCCCAATCCCCCATCCTAAACCATTCTCACCGACTTTAATCGCTACATCATCTCCTATCTTATACCATTGTCCACTCTCTTTTTGGTACTTTTGGAGCACACCGCTTGATGCATTCCAATCATCTGTACTTACAAGGATAAGTTGTGAACTTTCATCTATTTTCTCATCTGCACCGAGAAAAAGAAGGGTAATAAATACAAGTATAATTAATCTACGCATATGCTATAATCCTCTCATGGAATATGGAATCGTCTCACTCATAGTGCCTCTACTAGCAATCATTTTGGCCATTATAACAAAAGATGTCGTAGTCTCCCTTTTTGGAGGGATATTTCTTGGTTTTTTAGTACTCACGGATTATTCATTTTTTGAAGCCTTTAGGATGCTTTTAGAGGGGATTGTCGGTATTTTTAGCGAAGGCTGGATGACAAAGACGATTCTTTTTGTTATGCTTGTGGGCTCAATCATCGCTATCCTCAAAAGAGCCGGGGCTATTGATAGCTTTGTGGATTATCTCAGCCAAAAATCGCAATCGATTGACTCACCAAAAGGGGCGATGTTTTTAGCCTACATCATCGGCATCATCATCTTCATCGAATCATCCATCACCGTCTTAGTTGCAGGCGTCGTATCACAACCGCTATGCGATAAAAATGGGGTCAGCAGAGAAAAGCTTGCTTACATCTGCGACTCCACTTCAGCACCGGTGTGTTCACTCATACCACTCAATGGCTGGGGAGCACTCCTTTTGGGACTTATCGCTACAGCTATAAACTCAAATGTTATACAAGGCAATGAAGTTGATCTGCTTATGCGCTCAATACCTTATAACTTCTATGCGATTATCACCATAATCATGGTCTTTTTCGTTATCAAAAAAGATATCAATCTAAGACCGATGGGAGAGTATAAAGCGAGAGAATTCATAGCAAACGATCAGGCAAAAACAAAAGCCAATCTTTACGATATGCTCTTGCCTATCGGCGTGCTTGTCCTTTTGGTTCCTGTCGGTCTCTATATCACGGGTAAAGGCGATATCTTCCAAGGAAGCGGGTCAACTTCGGTCTATTATGCCGTGGTTATCTCTCTGCTTTTTATGTATCTCTTTTTTGTGCCGAGAAAAAAACTCTCACACAAAAGGTATTTTGAGGCATTCTATAAAGGATTGAGTGATATGTTGCCACTGGGCATCATTATGATACTTGCATTTTTGATAGGTAAAGTCATAGGTGATCTTGATACTGCCGGATATCTGAGCTCTTTAGTGAGCGAATCCATACCGCCTATATTGATACCGATGCTTATCTTTCTCATCTCAGCAATCACAGCTTTTGCCACAGGAACAAGCTGGGGAACCTTTTCTGTGATGATGCCTATCTCTTTGGCAATGGGAGCAGATATGGGGCTTGATATACCGCTGATGATCGGCGCGGTTATCTCCGGTGGTGTCTTTGGAGATCACGCCTCCCCTATCTCCGATACGACGATCATATCAGCAACAGCGACAGGCTGCGAACCTATAGATCATGTACGCACACAGCTTCCTTATGCGCTCATCGCGGGAGCTTTAGCAGCAGTAGCATTTTTGGTTGCCGGGGCACTTAGTCATTGAAATACCTTAGAGATATAGCAATCGTCATTCTTTTAACAATAAGCATTAATATCTTCTTTTTCATTTGGATAACAATAGATGCGTTTAACAGCGGAAATGCAATCTCACTAAAAACAATATTTGAGACTACACTATTTGTGCAAATGACTTTGGGCGGGGCATTGCAACTCTTTTATATGATTGCCATCCCCCTTGGCTTTTGGATCGTTGGCTGTCTCAATAAAAAAAATGCCAAAGAACGGCTTTTCTATCTTGGATATGTGGGGGTTGGGCTATGGCTTTTAGAGCTTGCATATGTGGCGTTAAAACTCTCATCAATTACCCAATGGCTCTCTTCGATTGTCCCTATTTTTATCTTTGTGATACTTGGAGGAGGATTATCACTCCTTACTTGCAAATTGAAAAAATAGAAATAAATTAAGAGTTTCATATATAAAATATAATAAAATATATTTTTATCAATCTTAAAATAATGGAGTTTCAATGGATGTAAAACTATATGTAAGGGATGTGGCAATCATCATTCTTTTATCATTTTTCGGCGGTTTTATCGGTGGTTTTGTTTTGGGAGCAGCAAGAATTAATGAGCCTGAAGTGATGACACTAGTGATCGCGGTTATTAGTATCGTGACAACCATTGCAGGTTTTTGGATTGTTGGATGCCTCAACAAGGAAGCTCCAAAAGAGAGATTTAGCTATCTCGGATATGTAGGAATATCTGTCTGGCTTGTCGGTCTTATTAATATCGCAGTAGGGTTATCAAACATCACACAATGGATGCTTTCAAGTATTTTTATTCTTATATGTTTGGCTATTGGTGGAGGCTTATCACTCCTTACCTGTAAGGCAAAAATAGAAGAAACTATCAACTAAAAGATGGGGCATCCACTTATAAGGAAAAGAGATAAAAACCTTGGTGTCTTAGAGCTTGTAGCCATAGCACTTGGGGGCATGGTCGGAGGCGGTATATTTACAATCCTTGGCATCTCTGTCTCTATGGTTGGAGCTTTTACCCCGATAGCTATCGCTATTGGGGGCACGATAGCAGCACTTGCCGCATACTCCTATATCAAACTTGGTGTCTACTATAAAGACGAAGGGGCAACATATACTTTCTATAAAAGAACATTTCCTAACTCTCCTTTTGCAGCTTCTCTGATTGGCTGGTGGGTAATATTTGGCTACATCAGCACCCTAGCTCTTTACGCCTATACTTTCTCTTCATATGCAATTAGTAGTTTTAGCTTTGCAGATAATGAGATGATTAGAAAAATGATTGCCGGAGCGATTATACTTCTCTTTACTCTCATCAATATTTGGAGTGTCAAGGGGATGGGAAAAGTCGAGGATGCTATGGTCTACACTAAACTTATCATTCTTACTATCATCTCATTTGTACTTATGAATCATGCCAACACAACTCTTCCAAAACTCATGCAAAGCGAGCCAAATATTGATCTTTTTGCTATCCTTATCGTCTCATCTGTAACATTTGTAGCCTATGAGGGTTTTCAGCTTGTTATCAACGCCGTCAATGAGATGGAAAAACCTGAGGTAAATATACCTAGAGCGATCTACTTAGCAATATTTCTTGCTGTCGTAATCTATCTTGTGATCTCCATTGGTGCGATACTCACTATACCTTTTAAAGATATCATTGCAAACAAAGAGTATGCATTAGCAGCGGGAGCAAGGGATATCTTGGGGCAATGGGGAGCCAATCTTGTAATAGCAGGTGCACTCCTTGCAACAAGTAGTGCCATAAGCGGAACAGTCTTTGGCTCATCAAGACAGATGGCAACTATCGCAAAAGATGGTTATATGCCTGCTTTTTTAGCAAAGCGCGATGCAAGCAATATACCAAATCGCGCCATTCTCAGCATGTCTTTTTTTGCATTTCTCCTCATACTCTCCGGTAATTTGCGAGTGATCTTAGAGTTTGGAAGTGTGACATTTTTACTTGTCTCTCTTTTGATGGCAATTGCAAACTTTACTATACGAAAAGAGACAAAATCCTCCGCAACGATCGCGCTAGCAGCTATCTTTGGGCTCCTTTTTAGCGCCGCTCTTATCCTCTATTATGAGTTTGAAAACCATAGAGAGCAACTCTATTTTATATTGGGACTCTATCTGCTCTTAACGCTGAGTGCATGGGGTTATGCAAGGTTTAAAAAAAGATCTTAACTCGTCCTTTTGCAAAGTATGTTAAAATGCAACAATTATCCATAGGAATAAAATAGTATGAAACTCCTCGTATCTGCACTTGAGCCATCATCTAATGTTCATCTCAAAGCAATGCTGCAACACACTCACGGTATCGAGCTTAGCGGGATATTTGATAGCTCTTTGGGCGAGCCGATTTGTGATATCAGCCAAATGGCGATTATGGGTGTAAGCGATGTGCTTAAAAAGATATCTTTTTTCAAAAAACTGCTCAATGATATGAGCGAACAATCCGCTTATGCAGATAAAGTGCTTCTTATGGATAGCTCCGGATTCAATCTGCCCCTTGCAAAAAAGATTAAAGAGCGTTATCCCAACAAAGAGATTATCTACTACATACTACCGCAAATCTGGGCAAGCAGACCAAAGAGAGTAAAAAAGTTGGAACTCTATTGTGATAAGCTCCTAGGTATCCTTCCTTTTGAGATCGCCTACTATAAAAGTGGCAAGGCACGATATGTCGGTCACCCTCTTCTTGATGAAATCAAAGTCTCAAATAGTGCAAAAAATGAAGGCACAATCGCCTTTTTACCCGGAAGTAGAAAAAGTGAGATACAAAGACTTTTCCCTATTTTTAAAGCACTCAAAGAGAAGCTACCAAACAAAAGATCGCTCCTCGTTGTTCCCGCAACATTTTCTAAGCAGAAGATAAAAGAGTATTATGGCGATACTAGTGGTTTTGAGCTTATCCAAGATACTCATCAGGCATTGAGCCAAAGTGAATTTGCTTTTATATGTAGCGGTACGGCGACCCTAGAGGCTGCACTGATCGGCACCCCCTTTGTACTGACCTATATCACTAAAAAACTTGATTTTTTTATAGGCACGAAGATACTGGGCATCAAACAGATAGGTCTAGCAAATATCATACTTAACAAACTTGATGGCTCTATACTCCATGAAGAGATAGTTCAAGGTGATGTCAATGTAAAAAATCTTCTTTCACTTTATGAGAATATGGATAGGGATGCTTTTTTAGAAAAAACGGATACGCTTAAAAAATATCTCGCACACGGAAGCTCTGAGGAGGTAGCAAGCATCATCATGGAAGATCAATGCTAGTTCATATCTGCTGTTCGGTTGATAGTCACTACTTTTTGCAAAAACTCGCACAAGAGTATCCGGATGAGAGGCTTATCGGCTTTTTTTATGACCCAAACATTCACCCCTTGAGCGAATATACCTTGAGGCTTTTAGATGTCAAAAGAAGTTGCGAGATGCTTGGGATCGAACTTATCGAAGGCGCATATGATGCCGAAAATTGGCTCAAAAGTGCTACAGGACTGGAAGATGAGCCCGAAAAAGGGAAAAGATGCTCGGTATGTTTTGATGATCGTTTTATGGTAAGTGCGATGAAAGCGAAGGAGCTAGGAGAAGATAACTTTACCTCTACCCTTCTTGTCAGTCCAAAAAAGTCTATCTCAAAACTAAAAGAGTTAGGCGATGCGCTCGCAAAGCAATATAATCTCACTTTTATAACTCCCGATTACCGCTCAAACGGGGGTACACAAGAGCAAAATATTGTTGCTAAAAAAGACAAACTCTATCGGCAAGATTATTGTGGCTGTATCTTTGGACTTCTCAAGCAAAGAGCGTATCAAAATAGAGTTGCAGATGAACTCTTCTCTCCCATATCACAACAGATACTGCCTGATTCTATAGAGGAGAAGATTGCGCTCTATGAAGAGAGATATGCACTTGAAAAGAGTAAAAAAAACTACACTATAGAAAAAGAAAGGTTTCTTAATTATAGACTCAAAAGAGCATATATATCGCAAAAAAACGAGGTCATCCCCTCGCATTTTCTCCCCTACTCTACGCTCAAAAAAGAGTATACAAGAGGGAAGGTGCAATGGAGAGATGAGCAAGGCTATCTCGATAGAGATGCGGTTGTTTTTATCACACTTGCATACTATAATCAAATCGCGCGTACTAATTATGTAGACATAAAAGCGCTTGTTTATAATCCTCCAAATTTTAAAGATGAACTTGAAATTCGAACAAAAATCGCGAAAAATCCTTATAATTTAAGCTCCATTATCATCACGGAAAAAGCGCTAAACGGCAAAATAGAAATATATGCTCAAAGTGAAATCTACGAGGATATTCGCGAAATCATAAAAATAGTAAATTAATCAGCTATTTAAACCCTACTCTTATGATATATTTGATAAAATAATAAAATTTTATTTACGAGGCAATATAGTGTTAAATGTTACAGATATACAAAAAATACTCCCCCACAGATATCCCTTTTTATTGGTAGACAGAATAAGTGATCTTAAAAAGGATGAATATGTGATAGGATATAAAAATATCTCTATATCAGAGCCGGTATTTCAAGGTCACTTTCCGGATCATCCTATATACCCCGGGGTTATGATACTTGAAGGCATGGCACAAGCAGGCGGCATACTCGCTTTTCAAAGCATGGATATGACGGAAGCAGAAGCAGCCAATAAAGTCGTCTATTTTATGAGTATTGACGGTGCTAAATTTCGCCATCCGGTTAAACCCGGAGATAAACTTGAATACAAAATGCGAGTAACAAAGCACAAGGGTGCTATCTGGGTACTAGATGGAAAAGCATATGTGGATGATACCTTGGTAAGTGAAGCAGAACTCAAAGCAATGATAGTGGACAAATAATGCAAAATATTCACCCAACAGCAATCATAGAAGATGGAGCAAAAGTCGGTGAAAATGTTACGATAGGTGCATATAGTTTTATAGGCAAAGAGGTTAGTATAGGCGATGGAACCATCGTAGGCACCCACACAAGCATTGAGGGTGTGACTACTATCGGGAAAAACAATCAGATATTCTCACATGCAACACTCGGTTCTATCCCGCAAGATCTCAAATATGCCGGTGAGCGGGTTGAGCTTATCATCGGCGATAACAACCGTATCAGAGAATACACACTTCTCAACCCGGGAACCCAAGGTGGAGGGGGGGTCACAAAAGTGGGCAATGGTAACTTGCTCATGGGATATGTGCATCTTGGACATGATGTCATCTTGGGTGATCATTGCATCTTAGCAAATGGAGCAACACTTGCCGGGCATGTTGAGCTTGGCAACTATGTAGTTGTGGGTGGTCTTACTCCTATTCATCAGTTTGTTCATATAGGGGATTATGCTATGATAGCGGGTGCAAGTGCTCTCTCGCAAGATATCCCGCCTTATTGTCTCGCAGAAGGCAATAGAGCCTATCTTCGAGGACTCAATCTGACAGGTCTTAGAAGACATTTTGACAAAGATGATATCAATGCACTTAAAAGTACCTATAGAGAACTTTTTGAAAATAACAAACCACTCAAAGATGTCGCTGCTAATCTCTATGAAACGAATGACAATTTTGCTGTTAAAAATATATGTCAGTTTATATTGGATTCCAAAAGAGGAATCCCTTTCAAAAGGAATGAACAATTATGAAAAAATGTAGTTTTTGCCAAACAGTCAATGATGGCAATGATAACCCATTTATAGCCGGTCACGATAAAGATGTCTATATATGTGCCACTTGTGTCATATCAGCCTATAAACTACTTTTCGGAGATGATGAGAACTATGAATCTGATACTAACATCGATGAGGAACTTCTCCCGCCCAAAGAGATAAAAAGATTATTGGATGAGTATGTTATAGGTCAAGACGAAGCAAAGAAGACACTCTCTGTTGCAGTCTACAATCACTACAAAAGAATCTATAAAAAAGATGTTGTCAATGATGATACTGAAATCGCAAAATCAAACATCCTTCTTATTGGTCCAACAGGAAGCGGTAAGACACTTTTAGCCCAAAGCATAGCAAGATTTTTAAATGTACCCATAGCCATAGCTGATGCAACAACACTCACGGAAGCAGGTTATGTCGGTGAGGATGTTGAGAATATCCTTACTAAACTCTACCAAGTCGCAGATGGAGATATAGAAAAGGCTGAGAGAGGTATCGTTTTTATCGATGAGATTGACAAGATCTCAAGAGCAGGTGAAAACAGATCAATAACACGCGATGTTTCCGGCGAAGGTGTGCAGCAAGCTCTTTTGAAAATTATAGAAGGCTCGATTGTCAATATACCGCCAAAGGGTGGACGAAAACATCCAAATCAAGAATTTATCCAGATAGATACCTCAAATATCCTCTTTATCTGTGGTGGCGCTTTTGACGGACTTGAAGAGTCTATCAAAAGAAGACTCGGTGCAAATACACTTGGATTTAATCAAGAGAAGAGAAGCAACTCCGAAGATGAAAATATCATACAGCAAGTTGAACCTGATGATCTTGTCCATTTTGGACTCATCCCTGAGCTTATAGGCAGACTCCATGTCATTGCTACACTCAACAAGATCAATGAAGCAGAGATGGTGCGTATACTTACTGAGCCAAAAAACTCTCTTGCAAGCCAATATAAAAAGATATTTGCGATAGATGGTGCAACACTTATCTTTGAAGAGGAGGCGCTGCTTGCGATTGCCCAAAAAGCTATTGCTAGAAAAACAGGAGCTAGAGGACTGAGGTCGATACTTGAGGACTTACTTCTTGAAACAATGTTTGAGCTCCCTGAACTTGACGGATATGATGTAGTAATAACCAAAGAGAGTGTTGTAAAAAATAAAAAACCGCTCTATATCAAAAATAAAAAAAGTGCATAATTTAAAATAAGGATAAACATATGATAAAAAAATTTTTAGGTCTCTTCTCCAGTGATTTAGCGATAGATTTAGGAACAGCCAATACAATTGTCCTGCTCAAGGGAACCGGTATAGTCATCAATGAACCTTCAGTTGTAGCTATCCAATATGATCATATGGGCAAAGAAAAAATCTTAGCAGTTGGACAAGAAGCAAAAGATATGATCGGGAAAACTCCGGGCAATATACGTTCCATTAGACCTATGAAAGATGGTGTTATCGCTGATTTTCATATCACGGAGATGATGATCAGATATTTTATAGAAAAAGCGCACAAAAGAAAAAGTCTCTTTAGCCCTAGAGTTATCATATGTGTTCCTTACGGCATCACGCAAGTTGAGAGAAAAGCCGTAAGAGAATCAGCTATCAATGCAGGTGCACGCTATGTTTACCTTATAGAAGAGCCTATGGCAGCAGCTATCGGAGCAGGACTACCCATCAGAGAGCCAAATGGTAGTCTCATCGTCGATATCGGTGGCGGCACGACGGAGATTGGTGTCATATCTTTGGGCGGTCTTGTCCTTTGTGAATCGATTAAAGTCGCCGGAGATAAATTGGATCAAGCGATTATAGAATATGTTAAAAAGAACTTCAATCTTGCTATCGGAGAGAGAATCGCCGAAGATTTGAAGATCAAGATAGGAACTGCCGTACAACTTGAAGAAGAGCTCAAAACAAAAGTAAGCGGTAGAGATGTGCTTGAAGGTAAAATCATATCTGCAGATATTACAAGCGAACATATCAGAGCCGCGATCAAAGATCCTCTTGATGAGATTGTAAAAGCACTCGGAGTTATTTTGGAGAAAACGCCACCTGAACTCGCAGGCGATATCGTAGAGAACGGCATCGTCCTCACAGGTGGTGGTGCGCTGATTAGAGGGATAGACAAATACCTCTCTGATGCTGTAAAACTAGCAGTTTATATTGCCGATGAACCACTGCTCGCAGTTACTAAAGGTACCGGTAAAGCACTTGAGCAGCTAGACATACTCCAACAAGTGGCATATGAAGACTAGAATAGTTGCTATAATAGCCCTCATACTTATTTTGGGCTTAATTAGCACGAACAATGAAAACATAATCAGTCAATATGCTTTCAAGCTTATCAACCCGATAAAACAGACCTACAATGAAACTATCAAGTCTATAGCCGACACGAAGGATAAGTACCTTTCCCAAAAAGAGGCAATCAAAAGATATAAATCACAAAATGAAATCCTTAAAAAACAGCTTTTAAATCAAACAGAATATATCAATCAACTCCGCTCACTCCATAAGAATATGCCTTTTTTGGCACAACTTCCACTTGACAAGATTACGCTTACCCAAACTATATCCTATACGAAGCTTAACAGTTTCTCCAAAGTCATATTGACAAAACCGAAAGATATCAATGATGAACAAAAGCTTTATGGACTTATCCAAAACAATGTTGTAGGCGGTATAGCAATGATACAAGATAATCAATTTTATGGATATCTTATCTCGGATAACAAATGTAGATTTTCAGTATTTATCGGTAAAAATAAAGCGCCCGGAATTGCATTTGGCGAAGATTATCGTTATCTCAAAGTAAGCTTTATCCCAAAATGGTATGAGATACAAGCGGGTGATATTGTAACGACCAATGGGCTTGATGGTATATTTTTTGCCAATATTCCCGTAGGTGTCGTCGAGAAAGTGAGCACAGAAGATAACTATAAGGTTGCAAAAGTTAAATATTATGCAAACCCGTTGACACCCGGAACCTTCTCTGTTATTAAAGATGCCGGGAAAAAGCTTGTATATGATTTCAATATTGATAAAGTAAAAGCATCCTTAGCAAAAGATAAAAAAGAAAAAATCATACCCAAGCAAGAAGAGTTGACAGTACCCAAAAATACGACCGATACTATCGCTCCTAAGATATATCAGACACAAGAAGACTCCATTCATCCTACTGTAGAGAATGGAGAAGAGGTACAAGGATTACCTCCTAAAGCTAAACCAAAATCTTCCCCTCTTGAGATGTTCTAAATGCTCTTTTTAAGAGCATTTTTGGCTTATTACCAGTATAATATCTTCTAAAATTAAGGGTTCATCTACATGCCAAAACGCAACGATATCAAAAATATACTTCTTATAGGTTCAGGACCGATTGTTATCGGTCAAGCTTGTGAATTTGATTACTCCGGAACACAAGCCGCTAAAACACTCAAAGAGCTTGGCTACAAGGTTGTGCTCATCAATTCAAATCCTGCAACTATCATGACTGATCCTGAATTTGCAGATAGAACATACATAGAGCCGATTACCGAAGATGTGATAGCCGACATTATCAAAAAAGAGAATATCGATGCGATACTCCCCACCATGGGTGGACAGACAGCACTGAATGTTGCTATGAAAATGCATGAAAAAGATATGCTAGGCGATGTTATCTTTTTAGGAGCAAACCCGGGAGCCATAAAAAAAGGTGAAGATAGACAAGAGTTTAAAAAAGCTATGATCAAAATCGGTATGGATATTCCGATTTCAAGATATGCTTACAACATTGAAGAGGCACTCAATGCCGCAAAAGAGATAGGTTTCCCTATGATTATACGCGCCTCCTATACGCTTGCAGGTGGCGGAAGCGGTGTTGCTTATAATATGGATGAGTTTAAAGAGATAGCCAAAGGTGGACTTGAACTTAGTCCTATTAATGAGATTCTCATTGAAGAGTCGCTCCTAGGATGGAAAGAGTACGAGATGGAGGTTATTCGAGATAAAGATGATAACTGTATCATCGTCTGCTCCATAGAAAATCTCGATCCTATGGGCGTGCACACAGGTGATAGTATCACGATTGCTCCGGCACTCACACTTACGGATAAAGAGTATCAGCATATGAGAGATGCTAGCTTTAAGATCTTGCGTGAAATCGGCGTTGATACGGGTGGTTCAAATGTCCAGTTTGCTATCCATCCGACCACGGGAAGAATGATCGTAATCGAGATGAATCCGCGTGTCTCTAGATCCTCTGCCCTTGCCTCAAAAGCGACGGGATATCCTATCGCAAAAGTAGCAACACTCCTCGCGGTGGGTTACACGCTTGATGAGATTACCAATGATATCACGGGAACACCTGCAAGTTTTGAGCCTGTCATCGACTATATCGTTACCAAAATACCGAGATTTACATTTGAAAAATTTCCACAAGCAAATTCGACCTTAACAACAGCCATGAAAAGTGTTGGCGAGGTGATGAGCATCGGTCGTACTTTCAAAGAATCATTTCAAAAAGCTCTCTGCTCTTTGGAAACCGGGCTTTGTGGATTTGAGCGAATTAATTGCGATGATGAAACACTAACACGAGAAATCAGAAGACCAAATGAGAAGAGAATTCTTTATGTCGCTGAAGGTTTTCGAAGAGATTTAGATATCGAAAAGGTTTATGAGCTTTCAAATATAGATAGATGGTTTTTGTATCAGATAGAAGAGATTGTGCAGTCTGAAAAAAGTATTGACTCAAGCATCTTAAATGATGAGCAAAAGATGAGAAAGATCAAAAGCGAAGGCTTTAGCGATATGATGATTGCTCAAATCATCAATGAAAAAGACGCATCAAACCTCAATGAAGATGATATCTACGCAAGCAGAGAAAAGCTTGGTGTTCAACTTGAATATAATGAAGTAGACACCTGTGCTGCCGAGTTTAAGGCGCTTACACCTTATCTCTATTCAACAACCAATATTACCAAATTGCCACCCGAAAAAGTAAAAGATAATAAGCAAGAAAAGAGAGTGCTTGTCATCGGTGGCGGACCAAATAGAATCGGGCAAGGGATAGAGTTTGATTACTGCTGTGTGCATGCCTCTTTTGCACTTGCAGATATGGGAATAACCTCTATCATGTATAACTGCAATCCCGAAACAGTCTCAACCGACTATGACACTTCTGATATTCTCTATTTTGAACCTATAGATTTTGAACATGTGCGCAATGTGATAGAAAGAGAAAAGCCTGATGGTATCATCGTCCACTTTGGAGGACAAACACCGCTGAAACTTGCAAAAAAACTTACATCTATCGGAGCAAATATCGCCGGTACGAGTGCAAAAGTGATTGATCTTGCTGAAGATAGAGAGCAATTCTCGACCTTTATCAAAGAGCTTGGACTTAAACAGCCGGATAATGGAACTGCATTTACAGAGGTGGAGCTCCTTGCCATAGCCAATAGAATCGGTTATCCGGTACTTGTGCGTCCAAGCTTTGTACTTGGAGGAAGAGGCATGAGAACCGTCTATAACGATGATGAGCTCAAAGAGTATACGCATGAAGCCGTTCGTGTATCGAATGATGCTCCTGTACTCATAGATAAGTTTCTTGATAACGCCATAGAACTTGATGTAGATGCCATAAGTGACGGCAAAGAGGTTTATATAGGCTCAATTATGCAGCATATCGAAGAAGCAGGTATCCATTCAGGTGATAGTGCATGCTCTCTTCCTCCAGTATCAATAGATGAGAAAACACTCCAAGATATCAAGGAGCAGACAAAAAATATCGCTCTAGGTCTTGGAGTTATCGGACTTCTCAATATCCAATATGCTATCCATAAAGGTGAAATTTATCTCATCGAAGTCAATCCGCGAGCCTCTAGAACTGTTCCTTTTGTAAGTAAAGCTACGGGTGTGCCATTGGCAAAAGTTGCCACAAGGGTTATGATAAAAAAAGACCTCAGAGAAGCTTTGAGCTATTATGATACATTTAAAGTTGTTGATTATTCGCAAGAGATACTTGAGCCAAAACTCAAAAATCATATCGCCGTCAAAGAGGCTGTATTTCCTTTCAATAAGCTTCCCGGCTCAGACCTTATCTTGGGACCTGAGATGAAATCAACAGGGGAAGTGATGGGCATCAGTCATAGTTTTGGCATGAGTTTTGCTAAAAGCCAATTTGCAAGTAAAAACATCATCCCTCTTGAGGGGAAACTCTTTTTATCACTCACATCAAGCGACAAATGTTTTGCAGGTGAGATTGGTAAACTCTTTAGCGAGCTTGGATTTGAAATCATAGCCACAGAGGGCACGCACAATGCACTCAAAACTGCAGGCGTTGCATCTTCTAAGGTATTTAAAATCTCCGAGGGACGCCCAAATATCGATGATATCATCCGAAATGGAGAGATTGCCCTTGCTATTAACACGAGTGACAATAAAGCCAGCAAAAGCGACGCTAAGATTATCCGTCAAACAGTTCTTAGTAACAATGTTGCCTACTTCACAACTATTGCGGCGGCAAAAGCGGCAGCTGAGGCGATTAAAGAATTGAGAATAACAGACAATAGGCTTGAACCAAAGGCATTGCAGGATTATCTCTCTTAATTTTAAGGAGAAAAGATATTATGAGCATAAAAACGATGACGAAGGCTGATTTCAAACTCTTTTGGCCAACCTTTTCTCGTATTGTCAGCGATCAAGAAACCTATGCTTATGATCCAAATATTGACTTTGAAGATGCCTATAAACTCTGGTGTGCGCCTCCAAAACGTGCTTTTATTTATGAGCAAGACGGTGTCGTTTGTGGTTCATACTATATCACACCTAATGCAAAAGGTCCGGGAGCACATATCTGCAATTGCGGCTACATGGTCGCTCCAAGTTTTAGAGGCAGAGGTATAGCGCAAAGTCTCTACGAACACTCTCTTAACATAGCAAAAGAGCATGGCTTTAAAGCCATGATATTTAATAATGTCGTAGCAACAAATGTTGTAGCTGTTTACCTATGGAAGAAAATGGGTTTTCAAACCATTGGAACTATCCCAAAAGCATATCTGCACAAAAGCTTAGGTTATGTGGATTGCTACATTATGTATAAAGAGCTGTGAGACTATTTCGATCGATAGAATTATCTCTTTTTACGCTATAATTTTACAAAATCAACATAGGTCAAGTTGTGCTAAAAAACAAAGTTTTTCTTACCTCTACCGATACAACTATAGGTTTTATCTCTCAAAATAGCGATAGATTGAACGAGATTAAACAGAGATCAAATGAAAAAAAGTTTATCAAAGCACTCGATTCTCTCGATACACTCAAAGTTTTCACTAGAGTCCAAAATGCACACAAAAAGATGCTCAGACGCGCAAAGAAAACAACATTTATCATAAAAGATACCTCCTACAGAGTAGTAGATGACGCGCACCACCTCCTACTTCTTAGTAGGCTCAAATGGGCATACACAACCTCTGCAAATCAAAGCGGTAAAGCATATGATGAAGATTTTGCAAAAGAGAATGCCGATGTCATCATCTATCCACTCAAAGAGGGTAAAAGCACTTCTGCGATATATAAACTTGGCAAAAACAATATTAAAAAGATACGATAATGATTATATACGAAGAGAAAGAACTTAGAATCGAGATACATGAAAGCGAGATTCCTTGGCTTAAACTCTTTACAAAGCACCCCTATAAAGAGATGAGTGAAGTGCCATGGGGGCTACAAGTTCGGATATTGGAGATGCTTAATGTCATAGAAAAAGAGATGCTCAACTTTTATAAACCGACTAAGATTAATATCGCCTCTTTTGGGAACTATCTACCGCATCTACATTGGCATATCATGGCACGATTTGAAGGCGATAGCTATTTCCCTGAGCCGATGTGGGGCGGGAAACAGAGAAGCTCAAACCTTAAACTCCCCTCCTTTGAAGGCTTCAGGCAATCACTTCTTAAAAAACTCTAGTCAATACATAATCAACTGAGATTTTTTTTGATATCTTCTATAAATTCCGTAATATCATCATGAAGTGTTTGGAGATCCTCTTCATGCTCAACCTCATCAGCTAATATCTGGCTAACAACATCATAAGTAACGATATCTTTATCTCTTGTAAGGTCAACAAGTTTACTATAGGTATCAATCGCACACTGCTCCCCTTTGATGGCATCGTTGAGAATCGCAACGACATCAAAATCACTTGGTGCTTCATAGCCACAATTAGTTTGTTTGAACCAATCATGTGGATCTAAAAGCGGTGTACCGCCAAGTTGCAATATCCTATCGGCAACCAAAGTAGCATGGTTAAGCTCATCCGCTGCATGCTGAGTGAGTTCCATAATAGCCGCATCTTTCATAAGCCCTTTAATAACTTTTGCTTCAATAAAATATTGATAATATGCCAACCATTCATCTGCATATGCTCTATTGAGGATATCGATAAGCTCTTGAATCTCAATACCTTTAATAATCGACTTTCCGGCTCGTGCCATAACTATCTCCTTTTATTGTAATCTCATAGATATTAAGTGTAGTGCAATCCGACTTAAGGGAAAATTATTGTCAATAAATACTACTGCAATTTTTAATGCTTTTATCTTCCAAATTTTTTAAAACACGCATCCCCTCTTTATATCCGACTTCTGTTATATTTTCTATCTCGGAAGATTTAAACGCATTAAAATGCTCAAGATCGGGCGCTATGATGATATCACTTTCGCCGCAAGACTCTTTATTGAGCATCTGCAACATACAGCTATGGCTATTCATGATGACCTCTATAAGATTTTTTGGTCTTCGGTTCATATGTCTTGAGGCCAAGCATACGGTAATGGTTCTTTCTATACCAAGCTCTTTGAGTGTTTTCAAGGGTGCATTTTCTATCAAGCCCCCATCTACAAGTAGTTTATTGTCAAATTCTATAGGTGAAAATATCCCGGGAACTGCACAACTTGCCATAAGTGCTTGTGCTAAGTTTCCTTTGGCAATAGTCACTTTTTCAAGATCGGTAATATCGGTTGTTATGATGCGCAAAGGCATGAGCGCATCCTCGACTTTTACATCTCCGATTTGTTCATGGATAAGCTTGGCTATTTTGACATTGGAAAAAAGACCAAGCTTTGTTGGAGAGATGCTCAAAAGAGCTTTAAAATTGATACTATGGGCCAAATCTTCTATCTCTTTGGTGCTTTTACCAAAAGCATAAAGCGCGCCCACAACTGCACCGATACTTGTTCCGGCAATATGATTTATCTTTATATTGTTTTTCTCAATTGCCTTCAAAACTCCAATATGAGCTGCACCTAAAATAGCGCCACCACTGAGTGCCAACCCATATCCATCATCTTTGTCTGTCATTGTGCACCTCTCCTTTGGTATTGGAAATTCCTGCCGTCATCACAAATCTAAATGATTCTTCTATACTCATGTCTAAGAGTGTCAGATTTTTTCGTGGGATAAACACGCTGTAGCCTCCTATTTGATAACTCATCTGAAAATAGACCATAACGGGGTCATCCATATCAAGGTCACCAAAATTTTTGAAATCTTCTAGTGTTATAAAACCTATCAATTTTGCTTCCATAGCCGGTATATCGGCTAGAACGGTTATCTTATCGCCTCTACTTTTCATATTGTAAAAGAAATTCATAAAATCTTTTACACCTCCGTAAACGCTACTGATAACAGGCATTTTATCTATAATTTTTTCTATAAAATCACGAAATTTTTGCACAATCCAAAATTTTAGAAGCAGACCTATAAGATAGACAAAAACTATCCCTGCAAGCAATCCCATACCGGCGATATAGTATTGCTCCGGCATGAAAAAAAGTAAAAATTTTTGAAAAAAAGCTTCTGTTTTTTGTAACAACCAGATAAGAAGATAGAAAATAATCGCTGTGGGTATGATAAGCCCAAGTCCATTTAAAAATGTTTTCATAGAAACTCTCCGATTATCACATAAAGTTTAGCGTATTATATCAAATTATAAGAATTACAAAAAGTTTAATTTAAAAAAAATAAATATAATACAAAAAAGGAGTTGTATGAAAATCAGAATTTACTATGAAGATACGGATATGGGCGGGATCGTCTATCACGCAAACTATATCAAATTTTGTGAAAGAGCACGAAGTGAACTCTTTTTCTCAAATGGGCTCTCCCCCGCATTTGAGGGGGGACATTTTGTGGTGCGACACTTAGAAGCTGACTTTAAAGCTCCTGCAACCCTAGGTGATATTATTGAAATTAAAAGCAAAGTACTCTCTATCGGTGGTGCTTCACTTAAGATAAAACAGGAGATTTACAAAGACGATTTGCTTATCTTCTCTATGATTGGTAAGTATGCCTATGTGGTAGGTGGGAAACCTGCAAAAATTAGTAAAGTAGTCAAAGAGATAGTAGAAAAAATATATTGATACATTGCTATAATTATGGTAAAATAAATAAATATTTTAAGGGACTACAATGAACAGAGTTATGAATGGTCTAAATATACTCACAGAAGGTAATGCAGCAAATCAGCCTATTATTTTCATCCATGGATTCCCCTTTGATCATACACTTTGGGACGATATCATTTCTCAATTTGAAAATAGGTACTATTGCATCACCTATGATATTCGTGGATTTGGTGACTCGGAACATAAAAGCGGTCAATACACGATGGAGAGTTTTGTCGATGATCTTGAGTTTATCATCACAAAACTTGAGCTCAAAGATGTCATTATCTGTGGTTTCTCAATGGGAGGCTACATAGCACTCAGAGCAAATGAGCGACTCGGTGATTTTAAAGCTTTGATCTTGGCAAACACAACAACTACGAGTGATAATGATGAAGCGAAACTCAAAAGAGCAGCAGCTATAAAAAAGATAGATACCGAGGGAATTGCCACTTTTTTGGATCAATTTTTATCCGCTGCATTTACCAAAAAATATACAACACGGCATGCAAAAGAGATGGAGGATTTAAAAAATAGAATACTGCGATTTAGCTCCATTGGCATCAAAGGCGGTCTTTTAGCAATGCTTAGCAGAACCGATACGACTAAAAGCCTTAAAAAGATCAAGATTCCCACCCTGCTTATCAGCGCTCAGGATGATATGATTATCGCACCAAAAGTTATGGAAGATATCTCAAAGAGTATAAAAAACAGTCACTATGTAGAGTTAAAAAATAGTGGTCATGTAAGTATGTTGGAAAATCCAAAGGATTTCTCAAAAGCTCTCGAAACATTTTTAGCAACTCTTTAGCCATTTCTTTTTTTTTCTATTTTTAGTATAATAATGACAAAAATAAAGGTCAGAACAGATGGTTGCTATTGATCTTTTTTGCGGTGCCGGAGGAGTAACAAGGGGTTTGCTTGATGCCGGTATAGATGTTATTGCCGGATTTGATATTGATATATCTCTTAAAAAAGTTTACGAAGAAAATAACATCAGAAAAAACGGACAAAAAGTTCGCTATTTCAACACAAAAGTAGAAGATATAACAAAACAAGATATTTATAAACTTGTTGGAAGTAAAACGGCTCGTAAAAAAAATAAAGAAAAATTTCTCCTTGCAGGCTGTGCTCCTTGCCAGCCCTTCTCACTCAAAAACAAAAACCGTTACGATAAAAAAGACACTAGAAGAACACTCATAACCTACTTTGCAGATTTGGTAAAAGAAACAAAACCGGACTTTGTTTTTATGGAAAATGTTGCTGGCTTAGCGACTCTTGAACCTGATAATTTAGAATACTTTTTAAATACTTTAAAAAAAGAAGGATTTTCAGTTGATAAGGGTATTGTAAATGCAAAAAACTATGGTGTTCCTCAAAGCAGAAAAAGATTTGTAATTCTTGCTTCTAAGGAAAATGAAGTGACTATTCCTAAGGGTGAATACGACGGTGTTGCAAAGTCATATAAAACAGTAGGAGAAGTTATAAAAAATTTACCTCCGATAGAAGTCGGGCAAGAACATCTTACTATACCAAACCATAAATGTGCGAATTTAAGCGACTTAAATAAATTACGTTTGAAAAAAACCCCTAAAGACGGAGGCAATAGAACCGAATGGCCAATGGAGCTATGGCTAAAATGCCATAAACATAACGACGGAACTCCAAAAAATGTTCATAAAGATACTTACGGCAGAATGAGATGGGATAAACCCGCACCTACTCTTACGACAAAATTCAATAGTATTACTACCGGTCGGTACGGTCATCCAGAACAAGACAGAGCCATCTCATTAAGGGAAGGTGCTTTATTGCAATCTTTTCCAAAAGATTACATCTTTTATGGAAATATGCAAAGTATGGCAAAACAAATTGGTAATGCCGTTCCGCCAAAAATGGCGGAAGCTTTCGGAAAGTATTTTCAAGCTCTTTCTTAATATTTTATATTGTTAATAAAACTCACACCTAAACGCGAAATATGGGAAGAGTATTTTTGTAAAATATCAGCAAAAAGACCATCATTAGCTCTACCTATAAAATTTGTTTCTGAATTATCTACTAAACCGATATACATTGAATTAAAATCAACCACAAAACAATATGTATTTCCCTTAAAAGAAATAGGATGCAAATAATTGTAATAGCTTTTAGGGGCACTTTTGTCGGAAGTGTATTTTTGGCATTTATCTAATTCGAAAAAGACCCCCTCCAAAAATTTTGGCTGATTACATTTTCCTTGTGCAAAATCACAAGGTGGTGTGATTTCAATTAATACTTTGAGTTGATCGTTAAATTCATCAACTAAACAACTTAAAAACCCTCCAGGCTGTTTATAAATATTACCAGGCATAAAACGATCTTTTGCATATTCTGCATTAAAGTCAAAAGCATAAATCGAATTCAATTGCCCGATTGTTTTCAACAAGAAATTTTCCTTTTTGATGTAACCCTTTTCAATCTTAACAGCAACGTCTTGATCTGATATGTTTTTTACTACGAAATTATCACTGTATCCTGCTAATATGCCACAATCTTGAATCGAATCAGTTTTTTCTTTAATAGCATCTTCCAGCATCCCTGCCATTGCTCTAAAAGAATGATTGGCAAGTTTTGTGGTATTATCTTCTTCATACCCAATATGTACTTTTGATAGATGATAAAGAAGAAAAGACAATATTGAATCTCTATCGGAATATTTATAATCAGCTAAAATATGGTTTATTTTTCCGAATGTATCATAGACAGCATCTTTCATCAAGTATGACCATCGAAAATAATACATCGCGCTTTTACTAGTTTCTAGCGAAGCTTTAAAATGATCGAAAAACTCATGCCATTGATGAGTACCGTCAATATATTTCAATTTATCCAGAATTGTTACGTAATAAAGAGGTGGATTCACCAATGTCCCATCTTTTATATCTTTGTCAATATCGCTTTTCAAAACATCGAATATTTTTTTTGATATATCGTCATCAAAATTATCATCACTGTGTTTACTCCAAAATGCTATTCCATAGACTTTAAGATTTTTTGTAATTTTTGGAAGTATTTCTCTTATCTTACCGATATTAATTTTATGCTTGACACTTTCAAGAAGCTCAAAATCAAGAACAATCAAAGTATTACCACATTTTAGATCTTCAACTTCATTTGTTTCTTCAGGGTTAATGTATCTTGATTGAATACTTTTTTTTGAAAGCTCTTCTATTAATTCTTTAACATCTTCAAACTTATCATCGACTACCAGTACTGAATCAATCGCGGAAGCTATATTAAAACTCATTTATCACCTTTCAATTTTTTTTGAAACATAACGCTACGACTGCATGAGAAGAATCCTGGCTTTCCGCTTCATTGCCAAACTCAATATCACCTTTTTCTGGAAACTTTAATTGACCGCCGATTTCTTTCATAAAGAGATCAACTAAATATAATCCGAGCCCCGTTCCAGCATCTAGAGGTTTACCACTTACAAACGGTGTTGTTAACATCTCTTCTGGCATATTAAATTCATTCCCTGAGTCAGCTATAACGATTGAATGATAACCATCTATTTCATCGGTCACTTTAATCGTAATACTTCTATTTGACTCATCTTTTGATATACATGTCCAAAAAATTGCGTTATCAAGCAAATTTAACAACATTGAAATTGATTGAGTTTCAGGTAATTTGCCTGTTAATACGGAATTGGAATATTCATTAATCAATTTAATTTTATGATCTTTAAACCTAAAGCGTACGGTATCCAAAGCTTTTTCAACTAGTTTACATAATTGAACACTTTTAATATCACTTTTTTTCAAAATATAGGAGCTACGCTCAACAATTTTATTGAGCATTTGCACATAGTATAAAGAATCATCATAATTTTTTTCTCGAATCGCTTTCATACTTCTGGCTATTAATTTCTCCGTTTCATGTACAATGACACCTAAACTAAGCCCTAAGCCCGCTTGTTTGATCAAAAGATCTTTTATATTGTCGTAACTATTTTTAATTCTTCCGACATAATTTAATAACTGTGTTTTTGTCTCTTTCGCTATATCTTTATCATCAGCTACGCGGATATAATCTTCCAAATCGTTCAAATCGGAAACTACCGGTTCGGATTTCTTCTCGCTATTAAACACAGTCTTTAGTCTGTGCTTGTCAAGATTTATTTCACGTACAAAAATACTTAAAACACATTCAATAGCTTTTTCAAATGCCTCGTATGCTTCATTTTCAATAAAGCCTTCTCGATTTGTTTTTTCCTCCAGTGATCTGCTGGTTTTTCTATCTAAATTCACCGCACCGAGAATAATATTATTACTGATATTTCCCCCAACTCTTCCGACACGTTTGGCATCAATTCCTAACCAATCATTCCCCTGTTCACCGTAATTAAATACCCTTATCCCATCTCTAAAAACTCTTATACCGCCATTATGTTTTAAATATTCATTTACACTTTGAATGCCGAATGGGTAAAAGTTTTTCAATAAAGTATTTTTTTCAAAAACAAAAAGTTTAAATTTGATTTTCCCTATCTGATACTCTTCTAAATCAATAACTTCTTTTGTCCTTGTATCTATTTTTTTGTATAGAGTTCTGTCGATTTCATCCAATGTATTTTTGTTTCTACCATCTATCATATCGGTAATAGTTGTCCAAGGGGCGAATTCATAATCAAATTTAGAAATTTGAGTGCCGCTTATTGTTGCTTCACATTTATACATTGCCATCTCTAAAATTTCTTCTACTTTCGGCAAATCATCAAACAACTTAGGATTATTAGATTTAGCTTCAACGGTAAAAAATTCATTTGAATCAAAAGGCGTACTAAACGTTAGTAAAGTACGGTATATATCTCTTAATTTACCTCTAGAGTCCCAATTTCCTTTTAATTGACTAACTTTAATATACGTACCTGTGTCATTTTTAAAAACAACAGGTACGTCGTTTTCTTCTACTCGAATCATAAATTCATCGATTGAATCAATACTATCAATTTGATTCCAATCTATAAATACATGTACTTCTTTATGGTTTTCAGTTCGGGTGTACATCTCAATAATATTTCCGAGCTTATGTACGCTAAGCCTACCGATTCCTTTTTCACCCAACGGTGGACGATCCTTGCATTTGTTTTCCTCGATATTTTTTATCTTATCGTCGGTTCCGATCGTAAGCCATATATTTTCAATAATAGACAAATTCATTCCTTGCCCGTTATCTTTTATCGTCAACTCATTAACGATATTAGGGTTATCATCCGTTTTAAAAAAAATTTCGCATTTCGTTGCACATGCATCATAGCTATTCTTTACCAATTCAAAAATAGCAATAGATTCATCTTTGATTAAATCATTTCCAAGATGCTTTAAAATACGGGGAGATATATTAAACTGTAGTCGTGCCATTTTTATTGTCCATTGTTTTTTTTATTGTATCCAAACATTCCTCAACATTCTTTTTGATATCATTCCCCCAAAATCTCAAAACTATCCATCCATCTTCTTTTAATTGTTCATTTACTTCTCTATCTCGTTCAATATTTCTTTTAATTTTCGTTTCCCAAAAATCTTGATTCGTTTTAAACTTTTCACCTTCAAGAAACTTTTTGCCGTGCCAAAACTCACTATCACAAAAGATAGCTATCTTTTTACTTCTAAAACAAAAGTCCGGTTTGCCGTATACACCTTTACAGTTTTTTCTATACCGCAATCCTTTTGCCCACATAGCTTTACCCAGCAATTTTTCAATCTGAGTATTTTTGTTTTTTATCTTTTTTGCGGTAGAAGAATCCATACTGAAAGTTATTATACATTAAAAATTTAAATTTATCTATTAATTTTTTATGAAGAAAATTTGGGGAGTAGTTTAAAAGAAAGGCGAGGCAGACAAAAGTCTGCTTTACTCTACCATCGCCTCTAATGCTTCTTTACTTACCTTGTTGAAGTTAAGATATCTATAAACATCATCACTCATCTCAGGTTTAATCTTATTTGGAACAATCTCCATATACTCAGCAGCCGTTGGGATCCTACCTTTGAGTGCTACTACCGCTGCAAGTTCTGCTGAACCTAGATAGACTTGAGAGCCTTTTCCAAGTCTATTATCAAAGTTTCGTGTACTTGTAGAAAAGACCCAAGCATTTTGTGCAACAGATGCTTGATTCCCCATACAGAGTGAACATCCCGGTATCTCAGTACGCGCGCCTGCCATACCAAATACAGAGTAGTACCCCTCTTCTATGAGTGTCTTCTCATCCATTTTTGTCGGAGGACAAACCCATAGTTTTGTCGGCACGGCACCCTCACCTCTAAGCACTTCTCCTAACGCTCTAAAGAGACCGATATTGGTCATACAAGAGCCTACAAACACCTCATCAATCTCAGTTCTAAGCCCTGCTTCGTGGATCTCTGAGAGTGTTTTAACATCATCGGGATCATTTGGACAAGCAAGTATTGGCTCTCTGATTTGATCCATATCTATCTCTATTACCGCAGCATACCGGGCATCAGCATCAGCTTCCATTAAGACCGGATCGGCAATCCAATCTCTCATCTTTTGTGCTCTTCGCTCAAGTGTTGCTTTATCTTCATACCCTTGTGCGATAAGCTCTTCGATCAAAACAATATTTGACTCAAGATACTCAATCACCGGCTCTTTGTTGAGCTTAACCGTACAGGCTGCCGCTGAGCGTTCAGCAGAGGCATCAGAAAGCTCAAACGCCTGCTCACACTTAAGATCCTCTAGACCTTCTATCTCAAGTACTCTACCCGCAAAGATATTCTTCTTCCCCTTTTTCTCTACGGTGAGTAGACCATCTTTGATCGCTTGATACGGAATAGCATTGACCATATCTCTTAGTGTGATACCCGGCTGCATCTTACCTTTGAAACGCACGAGAACCGATTCAGGCATAGTCAAAGGCATCATCCCGGTTACACCGGCAAAAGCGACAAGACCTGAACCTGCAGGGAAAGAGATACCGATAGGAAATCGTGTATGGCTATCTCCACCTGTTCCTACCGTATCAGGAAGACACATTCTATTGAGCCAAGAGTGGATAACACCATCGCCGGGTCTGAGGATAAAGCCTTTTCTCTCTGTCCAAAATTTAGGAAGCGTGTGTTGCAAATCGATATCTGCCGGCTTTGGATATGCAGCAGTATGACAAAATGACTGAAGCACAAAGTCTGCACCGAAATTGAGTGCTGCAAGCTCTTTGATCTCATCTCGAGTCATTGGACCTGTGGTATCTTGCGAACCTACTGTGGTCGCTATAGGCTCACAGTAAACGCCCGGCTTGACACCAACCATACCACAAGCCTTGCCCACCATCTTCTGTGCTAGTGTATACCCTTTGCCATCATCGACCGGTTGTGCAGGCTTCATAAAGATATCGCCCGCATCCATACCAAGTGCTTCTCTTGCTTTGGCCGTTAAACCCTTACCGATGATGAGGGGGATACGTCCCCCTGCTCTCATCTCATCAGGGAGTGTGTTTGGAGCGAGATCAAAATTTGAAACAACCTTGCCATCTTTTTCTATGGTTCCTTCAAAAGGTTTTATAACGATGATATCGCCTGTTTCGAGCATATCCACAGGAGCTTGGATAGGCAGACAGCCACTATCTTCTGCCGTATTGAAAAAGATTGGAGCGATGATACCACCTATGACGACACCACCTGTTCTTTTATTTGGAATACCGGGAATATCTTCGCCCATATGCCACTGTACAGAGTTGATTCCTGATTTTCTTGAACTCCCCGTACCAACGACATCACCGACATAAACAAGCGAATGCCCTTTCTTTTTGAGTTCATTCATCGTCTCAAGAGGTTGCTCCATGCGCGAACCAAGCATTGAATTTGCATGCAACGGGATATCTGCTCTTGTGAAAGCTTCGCTTGCAGGAGAAAGGTCATCCGTATTGGTTTCTCCCGGGATTTTATAGACAGTGAGCGTTATCTCTTGGGGGAGTTCGGGATTATTGGTAAACCATTCTCCATTTGCCCAAGACTCGATCACCTCTTTAGCATAAGTGTTACCCGCTTTCATCAATGAGACAACATCATCAAAAGCATTATAAACAAGGATTGTATTTTTTAGCTGGTTTGCCGCTTCTTCCGCAATTTCTTTATCACTATTTTTTAGCGCCTCCACAAGAGGATTGACATTGAATCCACCATGCATATTGCCCAATAATTTAATTGCATCCAATTTTGTTATGGCACTGCATTTTGTTTTATCTTGGACAACATCATTTAAGAATGCTGCTTTAACATAGGCTGCATCATCCACGCCTGCAGGTATTCTGTTTGCAAAAAGATCCAATATGTAATCTTTTTCAGCAACAATATTCTCTTTTAAAAGCTCTACAAGCTCAGCCGTCTGAGATGCGTTAAGTGGTAACGGAGGAACACCTAATTGCGCTCTTTCTTCTGTATGCTTTTTGTAATCTTCGACTAAAGCCATGATTGTCTCCCTCTATTTGTTTATATTTATTACAAATAGTATCAATAAAGAGTTAAAAACAGTATAACGACAAATAATAACTACGATTATAGAGTCATTCTTGTAACAATTTGTTACAATATTTCTCTGTTGCCTTTAGCGTTCGGAGCACTTAATACCCCATTTTCTTGTAGCTGCTCAATGATGTTAGCGGAACGATTATAACCTATTTGGAGTTTTCTCTGAAGATAAGATATGGATGTTTTTCTATCATTTTGGATGATCTCTCGTGCCTCTTCGTAAAGCGGATCAAGCTCGCCTGTGGCATCTTGACTTAAACCATTCCCTTGTCCGATTCCCGCATTGCTAAGATAGCTTACATCATACTCCGGTTCCCTTTGGAGCTTGAGATACTCAACAATCTTTTCTATCTCCTCTTCACTACTCCATGGTGCATGTAGTCTCACAAGCCCAACTGCCCCCGGAGGCGTAAAGAGTGCATCCCCTCTTCCTAAGAGGCTCTCGGCTCCCATAGTATCTAAGATTACTTTAGAATCAATCCTTTGCCCTACTCTATAGCTCAATCGTGAAGGAAGATTTGCTTTGATGAGTCCGGTAACCACATCAACACTTGGACGCTGTGTCGCAACGATAAGATGAATCCCACTCGCTCGTGCCATCTGTGCAAGTCTAGCAATAGAATACTCAACTTCCTTGCCTCCATTCATCATCAAATCAGCGAGCTCATCTATAATGACTACAATATACGGTAACTCTTCGCCGCCACTCTTTTTTACCTTCTCATTATAGCCCTCAATATTTTTTGTGCGATTTTCCGACATGAGCTGATATCTTCGCTCCATCTCTGCAACCATATTTGAAAGTGCCGTGATAGCTTTTTTCGGCGAAGTGATCACCGGAGTGATAAGATGAGGGATGTCATTATAGATAGAAAATTCCAACATTTTAGGATCGATAAGCATAAGCTTGAGATGACTCGGATCGTTTCTATAGAGAAGGGAGAGAATCATGGCATTGATACCGACTGATTTTCCACTTCCCGTTGTCCCTGCGATAAGAAGATGCGGTAACTTTTTGATATCCGTCACAAAAGGTTTGCCTACGATATCCTTACCCAATGCAACCGTCAAAGATGATTTTGCATTTTGAAAAATATCGCTTTCGAGTATCTCGCGAAGGTAGATAGTATCAATCGTATCATTTGGTATCTCGATACCTACGACATCACGACCGGGAATTGGCGCTTGGATACGAATCGTCTCGGCACTCAGTGCCATAGCAAGATCATCTTGGAGGTTAAGAATCTTAGATATCTTCACATGGGGTGCAGGCTTAAACTCAAATGTCGTAACAAGCGGTCCGCTATAAGTACGAACAACATCCCCTTCTATATTGAACTTTTTAAGCTTATCAAGCAAATCGCCTATCTTTTGATCGATCTCCTCTTCATTGACTTTTTTGATCATCCGTGGTGCTTTTTTCAAAAAGTCTATCTTTGGAAGTCTAAAATTTTTAGGTGCAGAAACCGCCCCTTTGTCTATGGATGCTAAAAGCTTCGAGTTCTCTTCAAGTTCTTCTACGATCTCTACATGACTCTTTTTAGCTTTTAATCTCTTTTGATCAAGCACGATATCACTCAAATCACTATGTTTTATCTCTCGTCTTATCTCTTCAAGAGGCTCTATGGCATGTGTGCCTGTTTTTTTTCTCTGTGTATCTTTTATATTTTCTTCAAGAAAAAGTTCATTGTCAAGAGGAGCCGAAGCAAAAGGATTTTGAAAAACACTCTTAAAGAGCTTCCCTATGACCAAAAAAGGTGCGCTAAATTTGTCAATAGAGAGATTCAATGAAGATGGTGTCTTCTCTTTGGCAAAGCCAATCCAACTAAAATCATCATCCAGGATAAGTACCGATGCAAGCACAAAAATCATAAACCATAAAAGCCAAAGTCCCGCAGTGCCTATATATGGATAGAGAAAAGCGATAATCTCATTTGCCACAAAACCAACACCCTCAGGCGGCAAGATGAGACCACTCAAAATCACGAAACCGACAAAAAGCAAAATCCAGCCAACGATATAATCAAGCTTTCTATAAAGCTCGCCTGCCACATAGAGTCTATAGAGTGGATAGAAGAGTATAACAAGATTGATATAAGCAAAATAACCAAACAGATGTAAGTTTGTCTCGCCTACGATCTTGCCGATATTACCGACAAGTTTTGTATCAACAAATATCGTCGAAAACGCTGCGTATATAAAAAGTATGGCTGTGATGATTATAGTAATTTTCAAAAAAGCTCCAAAACTCATATATTTTAATATTGAGAGTATTATAACCAATTTTTCCATAGGATTAAAAACAGCACATACCAACGATAAAAGAAAAGTTGAGATATCTAAAAACTTATAAAAACTCCTCTTTATAGACCATCAAATTTCAACACATTTTAAGCTCACCTCCTATACAATCGCATTTCACAATTTGCCTCGGTGGTGAAACTGGTAGACACGCCAGACTCAAAATCTGGTGAGCTTGCTCGTGTCGGTTCGAGTCCGACCCGAGGTACCACTTATAATAACGCAAAAACGAACAAAGTCCGTTTTGCTACGTTGTCACTGTGACAACTTCAGCAGTTAGCTCGCACAACTAGTTGCTTTAGGCTAGACTTTTTTGATTTTGTTTTATTTATACCCTATTTCTCATATGCGGGCGTAGCTCAGGGGTAGAGCATAACCTTGCCAAGGTTAGGGTCGAGGGTTCGAATCCCTTCGCCCGCTCCAATCACAATCCAATTCTATTTAACTTACTTTTGATATAATACACGCCTATTTAACTCTAGGAACTGCGATGAAATTAGCTCTTGCTATTACCGGCGCAAGCGGTATAAGGCTCTCTATGCGATTTATTGAAAATTTACCGAGCAGTATCGATCTCTATGTGTGTGCATCGAAAAATGCAGAGATTGTCTCGCTATGTGAGGAAAAAAAAGCAAAACTTTATGACAATGCGGATATTGCCGCTGCCATCTCTAGCGGTTCATTCGGCGTTGATGCAACGGCTATCATCCCTTGCAGTATGAACTCTTTAGCAAAAATCGCTTGTGGCATAGCCGATACACTACCGACACGCATAGCAGCAGTAGCACTCAAAGAGAGAAAACCCCTACTTTTGGCTCCACGAGAGATGCCGTTTTCAACTATAGCTTTGGAGAATATGCACAAACTCTCTTCTATGGGCGTCGTTATCTCACCGCCTACTATGGCATACTATAGCGAAGCGGATACATTGGAGAAGATGGAAGACTTTTTGATAGGAAAATGGTATGATACGCTAGGCATACAGCATCAACTGTATCAACGATGGAGCGATAACAACCATAAGGAGCATCTATGAAAAGGGCTATATATCCGGGCACTTTTGACCCTGTAACAAACGGGCACCTTGACATCATAAAACGAGCATGTAACATCTTTGATGAAGTGATTGTAGCAGTTGCTGAAAATGCAGAAAAAAAGCCGATGTTTGAGATGCAACAGAGGATCGATATGGCTCGCCTTGCAACAAAAGAGTATGCCAATGTCTCGGTCGTAGGCTTCAATACTCTTCTCGTTGATCTTTGTGATAAACTTGATGCAAATATCATCGTCAGAGGTCTAAGAGCGGTGAGCGACTTTGAATATGAGCTTCAAATGGGATATGCACACGCATCACTTAGAAAAGAACTTGAGACCATCCACCTTATGCCGAGTCTTAAAAATGCGTTTATAAGCTCTTCTATTGTGCGATCCATCTTAAGATACAACGGCAAGATAGATCATCTTGTGCCTTTAGAGGTATCCGAATTGATAAAGAAAGGTTCTTAATGTATATACTATTTGAAGGCATAGACACTTGTGGCAAAAGCACACAAATCGAACTCTTGAAAGAGATTTTTCCCGATGCAATCACAACGCAAGAGCCCGGGGGAACAACTTTTGGACAAAAAGCGAGAGAGATACTTCTAAGAAGTGAACTAAAATCAAAAAGAGCAGAGGTTTTGCTTTTTTTAGCTGATAGAGCCGAGCATTATAAACAGGTGATTGAACCTAATCTTCATAAGCTTATCCTCTCAGATAGAGGACTCGTCTCAGGCATGGCATATGCGATGAACAGAGACAAATTCTCCTTTATGGAGCTTTTGGATATGAATCGTTTTGCACTAGAAAACAAAATGCCCGATAAAGTGATACTCTTGGAGATGGATATCATGACGCTTGATCGCAGACTCTCACAAAAAGGGCTTGATGAGATAGAAAAACGAGGACTCAAGTATCTTCTAGAGGTGCAACAAGATATGAAAGATATCATCATGAAATTAGGAATCGAAAGCCTTTGCGTCAATGCTTCAAAAAGCATCGAAGAGATACAGCGCGAGATTGTCGATTTTATAAGGAGATGATAGAATGATAAATCCTTTGAGAGGCATGAAAGATTTAATCTTTGAAGATAGTCAAAAATTTGTGCACATTGTAACTACCGCGATAAAAATAGCAAAAAATTATGGTTATAGCTATATTGAGACACCGATTTTAGAAGAGACGGCACTTTTTAAAAGATCTGTCGGTGAGAGTAGCGATATCGTCGGTAAAGAGATGTATCAATTTATCGATAAAGGCAACAATGATGTCTGCATGAGACCGGAAGGAACTGCGGGTATCGTTCGAGCTTTTATCTCAAACAAACTTGATCGCCAAGATGCCGTTAATCGTTTTTATTATTATGGACCTATGTTTCGCTATGAGCGCCCCCAAAAAGGAAGACTAAGATCATTTCATCAGTTTGGCTGTGAGAGTTTTGGAGAGGCAAGTGTGTATGAGGATTTCACTATCATAAGCATGATAAGTGATATCTTTGATGCACTTGGAATCCGCTACAACCTTGAAATCAACTCTCTAGGTGATAGCAATTGCATGCCTGCCTATAGAGAAAAGTTGATTGGGTTTTTAGAGAGCAAAAAAGAGTCATTGTGCGAGGATTGCAACAGAAGGATGACAACAAATCCCATAAGAGTACTTGATTGTAAAAATGAATCGTGCAAAGCGATACTCAAAGATGCTCCAAAACTTATCGAAAACCTCTGTGATTCATGTCAAGATGATCTCGATAAATTATGCAAACTTCTCAATGAAAATAAGATTGCCTACACTATCAACACAAATCTCGTTAGAGGTCTTGATTATTACAATAAGAGTGCATTTGAGTTTGTAAGCACCGAGGTAGGCGCTCAATCAGCAATCGCCGGTGGCGGCAGATATGATAAACTTGTTGCATTTCTTGGAGGTAGAAGCACACCGGCTATCGGTTTTGCTATAGGCATCGAGAGGATTATGGATCTTGTGCAACTGCCGGAAACACCAAGGGAAGGACTCTACCTTGGTGCACTTGATGAGAGAGCACTTTCAAGTTTATTGCAAATAGCAAAAGATAAAAGAGGTGAGCAAAGAGTATACTTGGAGTATGAGAAGAAGAGCCTCAAGTCTCACCTCAAAAATGCCGACAAAATGGGCTATCTTAAAGTTTGCATCATAGGTGAAGATGAACTAAAAAACAATACTATATGGGTCAAAAACCTAGAAAACAAAGAGGAGCAAAACTTCCCTCTCAAAGAGTTTTAAAAATCTCTTTTTATAGCTACATTAACAAATCAATTTAGCTATAATTATACTTATTTTTACACGAGGATTGCAGATGAAGCGTTTTGGTCTTGATATATGGGGTGATGACAACTTCATAATCAAAGATGATACTATCAATATAAATTACGGCAAAAAACCATCTATTTTAGAAATTACCAATGATGTTCGCGAAAAAGGCTACAAAGGCCCTATACTTCTTCGGTTTCCTCATCTTATAAAAAAGCAGATTGACACACTCTTTGCAACATTTGAAAGCGCTAAAAAAGAGTTTAAATATAGTGGCAATTTCTATGCGGTCTTTCCTCTAAAAGTCAATCAATTTCCAAATTTTGTCAATGAACTTGTAGATGTATCAAAAGATTACAATTACGGTTTGGAAGCAGGAAGTAAAGCTGAGCTTATCATAGCGATGTCAAAAACAAAGATTGGAGCCCCAATCACCGTCAATGGCTTCAAAGACAAAGAGATGATAGCGCTTTGCTTTATAGCTGCAAAAATGGGGCACAATATCACTATAACCATCGAGGGGATTGGAGAGCTTGAGACGATCATCCAAGTCAATGATGAGTTTAACAAAAAAGGTAAAAATCCGATTGTTCCAAGAATAGGCGTGCGTATCCGACTCCATAGCTCAGGGACAGGTATATGGGCAAAGAGTGGTGGATTTAGCTCAAAATTCGGGCTTACATCAACGGAACTCCTTGAAGCATATGAGATGCTCAAAAAACATAATCTTTTAGAGCATCTTTGGATGATTCACTTTCATATCGGATCACAAATGGGAGAGATCGCTGCTCTTAAAAAAGCGTTGAGAGAATCGGGTAATATCTATGCTGAGCTTAAAAAAAGAGGTGTTGAGTCACTCAAAGCGATTAACATCGGTGGCGGTTTAGCAGTAGAATACTCGCAACATCATAACTTGCGAGAGAGAAACTACTCTCTTAAAGAGTTTACAAATGATGTTGTCTATCTTATGCAAGAGATATCTAAAAGCAAAAATGTTCCTGCACCTGATATCTTCACGGAATCAGGAAGATATATAGCAGCGAGTCATTCGGTGCTTGTCGCTCCCGTACTTGAACTCTTTAGCCAAGAGTATCATGAGAAGAGTTTACGACTTAAAGAGCAAAATCCTCCGCTCATTCAAGAGCTTTTTGATATCTATAGCGCAATGAAAAAATCAAACGCAAGAGAATATCTGCATGATGCGCTTGACCATATGGAGAGCCTGCTAACACTCTTTGATCTAGGATATATCGATCTTGAGGATCGATCAAATACCGAGATACTTGTCAACTTGCTCATAAAAAGAGCAATTGCGTTGCTTAAAGATGAAGATACGAGTGAGCTTAAAAAAATAGAGGATAGGATTCAAGAGAAATACCTCGTCAACTTCTCGGTTTTCCAATCCATGCCTGATTGGTGGGGGCTTAAGCAAAACTTTCCGATAGTTCCACTCAATAAGCTCAGCATCAAACCGACAAATCCTGCAAGTATCTGGGATATCACCTGCGATAGCGATGGAGAGATAAACTTTGAACCTAAAGCGCCCCTCTTTTTGCATGACATTGATGTTGACGAGGAAGAGTACTTCTTGGGCTTTTTCTTAAATGGTGCCTATCAAGAAGTTTTAGGTATGAAACACAACCTATTTACGCACCCTACTGAAGCGGTCGTCAAGTTTGACGAAGATGGCAACTACTACACAGAGGGTCTTATTGAGGCGCAAAACCTTATGGATGTACTTGATGATCTTGATTATGATACAAATGAGATAGACAAATCTTTAAAATATAAAATAGAAGAGTCAAAATTGTTGACAAATGATGAAAAAAGAGAGATTTTAGGCAAACTTTATCTCTACTTAAGCGAAAATAGTTATCTTAAGACCATACAAGCACTGGATGAAGAATATGAATCGGAAGGAGAATAGATGAATCTTTTTTCTCTCATTAGAGAAGATTTTAGAAATGTTAAAGAGAATGACCCGGCATTAAAATCACGCCTCGAACTTTTTTTCAACTATCCGGGTCTTTGGGCGCTCTTCTTTTATAGAATCTCGCATGCACTCTGCAAAAAAAAGATTCCTTATCTTCCTAGACTTATCTCAGGATTTGGGCAATTTCTTACGATTATAGATATCCACCCTGCAGCAACCATAGGCAGAAGAGTCTTTATCGATCATGGTGTCGGTATCGTCATAGGAGAAACGGCTCAAGTAGAAGATGATGTACTTATCTATCAGCAAGTTACTTTAGGTGGAGTGAGCCTTGAGAAAGGCAAAAGACACCCTACTATCAAAAGTGGCGCGATATTAGGAGCCGGAGCAAAGATACTCGGCAATATCGTTGTCGGTGAAAATGCAAAGATCGGGGCAAACTCTGTTGTAGTTAAAAATGTGCCTGATAACTGCACTGCTATCGGTGTACCGGCACGCATCATCGCTAGGGGTTTTGATAAAAATAAATTTTCACATGACAAAATACCCGATATCAACAAAGAGATATTTGAATATATGTTTAAAAGACTCTCTATCATCGAAGCAGCAATCAAATCAAATGATGCTACACACTTAAGAGATGATGATGCGCAATTGGATGAGATTTATGAGCTCTTTATCAATTCATTAAAAGATTAAAAGATGGATCTTTTTAATCGAAAAAAATATGAAACCATAGTATAATTCGATAATATTTCAACAAAGGCACTACGAATGTTATCTCGCAGAATACAGGCACTTTCGCCATCACTTACCATCGCCATAAGCACTTTGGCAAAAGAGATGAAAGCAGAAGGCAAGGATGTCATAAGCTTCTCTGCCGGTGAACCGGATTTTGATACACCAAGAAAAATCAAAGATGCCGCGATTAAAGCAATAAACGAAGGTTTTACAAAATATACTGCTGTTCCGGGCATTCCGGAACTTCTTGAGACGATAAGCTATAAACTTGAAAAGGAAAATAACCTTAAATATGCACCCAATGAGATCATCGTAAGCAATGGAGCAAAACAGTCACTCTTCAATCTTTTCCAAGCAGTGATTGATGAGGGAGATGAAGTGATCATCCCTGCTCCTTACTGGGTAACCTATCCTGAGATTGTCATCTATAGCGGGGGTACACCTGTTATCGTAGAAACAGACGAGCAAAGTGGATTTAAAATGAGTGCGAAAGAGCTCCAAGCCGCAATCACCTCAAAAACAAAAATGGTGGTACTTACTTCCCCTTCAAACCCGACAGGCTCTATCTACAGCAAAGACGAACTTGCAGAGATAGCTCAAGTTTTAGAGGGCACGGATATCCTTGTAGCAAGTGATGAGATGTATGAAAAGCTCATCTATGAAGAAGGCTTCACTTCAACTGCCAGTATCAGCGAAGATATGTTTCAAAGAACGATTACAATCAATGGTTTAAGTAAATCCGTTGCTATGACGGGCTGGCGATTTGGATACCTTGCCACACCAAAAAAAGAGCTTATCTCTGCTATGAATAAACTGCAAAGCCAAAGCACATCCAATATCAACTCGATCACGCAAAAGGCGGCTATCGTCGCGCTTCGAGGCGAAGTAAATGATGAGATAGAGTCAATGCGCCAAGCGTTTGAAGCAAGAGCAAGTGAGGCAGTAAAACTTTTCAACGAAATAGATGGACTGAGTGTGCTTGCACCAAAAGGAGCCTTTTATCTCTTTGTCAATATCAAAGAGGTTTCTGATGATTCTATAGCATTTTGCAAACAACTTCTACAAGAGACAGGTGTCGCGGTAGTTCCCGGCGTTGGATTTGGGAGTGAAGGGTATTTTAGATTTTCATTTGCTACGGATATCGATACGATTCGAGAAGGGATTGGCAGAATCAAAAGATTTGTGGAGAATGGATAGTTTATCCAACATAGCGTAGCAATCCATTAAATAATCATTATGCAAATTTGTCGCTTTCACACTTCTTGTGCAGTTGTGAATGCGAGCACTGCGAAGCACGAGCGTTGAGCAACGCCCGCACAATTGTGAAACGACGATTTTCTTTTGATACTTTTCTTTACTAAAAAGAAAAGTTATAAAGATTTCTCTTTTCTTTCCACTTTTTAGAAAAGTGGAGTAAAAGCGTCATGCTCACAAAATCGCGGGCGGCATACCCCTGCTTGCTATCTGTACCGCCGCGGATATGCCTGCTTTACAAGGATGCTCGCATGACAGTTATTTAAATTAATCTTTTCTCTTTGTGACTCGCTCCATAAAATACCATACCCCGCCAAGCAAACTAAAAAGTACAAGCGGAGCGATCCAGGGATTTTCACTCACATAATCAAAAGCTTGCGTGATAAAATCACTACTATAATACCCTGCAAGCCCTATAACTACAACAAAAATGATAGAGGCAAAGATGTTTAAAAAGATAAATTTTGGAAATGAGTATTTCGAAAGCCCCATAGTCAACGGGATAAGCGTTTTGATACCGTAAAGAAACTTCTGGATAAATACGGCGATATCACCGTATCTCCTAAAAAGAAGATTAGAATAAGCAATCTTTCTTTTATGCTTTTCAAAATACGGCTTGACACTTGCTCTTTGATAGCGCGCTAGATAAAAAAGAAAGTTATCGCCTAAAAAATTTGAGACCGTTGCAACACTTAAAGCCGTTACGAGATCGATCTTCCCGAGTGCAGCAAAAACACCCGCCGCTGCAACAGTGACCAAAGAGCCACCAAAACAGAAAAATGCGATAGCAAGATATCCCCAAGTCTCCAATGATGTTAAAGCGCTTTCCAAAAATACTCCTTTTTATCAATGGGGTAATGATACCCAAAATATGCTATAGTTTTACTCATGATCAATGTCTTTATCTCCATAATATTTATCTATGTCTTTATCTCTTTAGGGTATCTCTCTAAAGTCTTTTTCAAAGAGGATATCAACACAAAAACACTCACACTTCTTTCGGTTTATTTCTTTCAGCCTTTTGTTGCCTTGTGGGGATTTGGCACCGCAAGTTTGCATGCAGAGCATATCTCTGTGCCTTTTTTGTACATCTTTATCATTCTTATCGTTCTTTTGCCGAGCATCCTTATCTCAAAAAAACTCTTTAGCGACAAAAAGGAACAGGTGATATTTTCAATCACGGGCTTTGTAGGCAATACGGGAAATATCGGCATACCTCTTGGTATCGCACTTTTTGGACAAGAGAGCGTTATCTACACAACACTTATCAACCTTGCCAATGTCTTTGTCGTCTATATGCTGGGTGTCTATATCTACTCTAGAGGCTCGTTTGATGTGAAGACCTCTCTTTTAAATATCATCAAGATACCAATCATCCCTGCTTCTATCATAGCAATCATCCTCAACGTAAATTCTATAGAATACGGCAAGCAGATAGAAGAGTTCTTAAAAATGGGTGCCTATAGCGGTATCGTGATGCAGCTCTTTTTGCTTGGAGCATTTCTGCAAGGTGTCAAGCTAACAAAGATCAATCTTAGATTACTCTTGGGTGTTTTTTCGCAAAAATTTATCTTACTGCCGCTTTTAAGTATCGTCATTCTTAACCTTATGCCGTTATCTTCTTTTGCAAAAGCCGTTATTTTTATGGAGATGATGATGCCTTTAGCAATTAGCAATATCAATCTCGCCTCCTTGTATGATTGCAGACCAAAAGATATAACCGCTTTGATACTTTTAAGTACGCTTCTCTTCTTGCCTCTACTTTTTATTCTCAATACCATCATAAATATGCTCTATTTATGATAAAATTCAACATTATCTTAAGGAGCAAAGATGGCAAAGAGAACTCTCATTATAGGTGCCGGCGGCGTAGGGAATGTCGTAGCATTTAAATGCGCTATGAATAGCGATACTTTTGGCAAGATCACACTTGCAAGTAGAACAAAAAGTAAATGTGATGCAATCGCAAAAAATATCAAAGAGAAGATTGGCGTCTCTATCAAAACGGCAAAGGTCAATGCCGATAAAACGAAAAAGGTGATCAAGCTTATAGAGGAGACCAAAGCTGATATCGTCATCAATGTTGCACTCCCCTATCAAGATCTCACTATCATGGATGCGTGTATTCTTACGAAGACACCCTATCTTGATACTGCAAATTATGAACATCCCGATACTGCGAAGTTTGAGTATAAGGAGCAGTGGGCAAGAGACGCAGCATTTCAAGAAGCAGGCATCATGGGACTTCTTGGAAGCGGTTTTGATCCGGGTGCAACCAATGTCTTTTGCGCCTATGTACAAAAACACTATTTTGATGAGATTCATACTATCGATATACTTGATTGTAATGCCGGAGATCACGGCTACCCTTTTGCAACCAATTTTAATCCGGAGATAAACCTGCGAGAGGTAAGTGCGAAAGGAAGATATTGGGAAGAGGGTAAATGGATAGAGACTGAGCCGATGGAGATCATGCAAGTTTGGGATTATCCTGAAGTAGGCGAAAAAGATAGCTACCTACTGTACCATGAAGAGATGGAGAGTTTAGTCAAACACATCAAGGGGCTCAAAAGAATACGCTTCTTTATGACCTTTGGGCAGAGCTATCTTACACATATGCGGTGCTTGGAAAATGTAGGTATGCTTGGCATCAAAGAGGTGGAGCATAAGGGCATAAAAATAGTTCCTATAGAATTTCTAGCAACACTCTTGCCTGATCCTGCAAGCTTGGGACCTCGCACAAAAGGGAAAACAAATATAGGTATCGTCGCAGAAGGCATCAAAGATGGAGAAAAACGCAAAATATACATCTATCAAGTCAAAGATCACGAAGAGTGTTACGCGGAAGTCATGAGCCAAGGAGTGAGCTATACAACCGGTGTTCCTGCGATGATAGGTGCAAAGCTTATATTAGAGGGTATCTGGAGTGGTAAAGGGGTCTTCAATATGGAACAACTTGATCCTGATCCGTTTATGGAGCTTATGAATACGCAAGGGCTACCGTGGCAAGTCAAAGAGCTTGCAATTTAAAATCGAACGGAAACATAAAAACTCAAATCAAAAAAACCATCCTTGCTGAGGAAATTATTTTTTCTATAGATTACATAGGATGGTTTTGTTGTCGTCTCATAGCCACTTTTCGGAAGCCACTCATGATAGACCCAATGGATAAACTTTAAAAGATCACCCTGTGTGCCTTCTATGTCAAACTTTGCGTAGACACCCTCCGATATCGTAAATTGCGGCATCCTTGATTTGAGCATCTTGGACTCATCCTCAAGCGATACACACGCGATATAGTAACACTCTTGCAGAGGTGTGATGGCAGGATTGTCATGAAAAAGTGCTATTTGAGTGTAGTTTGTTATGGAGTTGTTCAATATCCAAGTGTTTATCTTTTGCCATGTCTGCTTGAGATTGTCACTACTAAAGCCTTTATGTCGCAAATAGTAGCTTTTAATAGGAGGCATTTTAAGTATCTCGTGTTCTAATTTACTAAAATCAGCCCTTGAACTCATCGCTTTTTTTGATTGGCTTAGTATCTTTTTAGAATACTCTTTATATCCGCCACCCCTCCACTCTTTGGGGCTCAATCCAAAACGCCCTTTAAATGCTTTTATAAAAGAGGAGTGCGAACTATAGCCGCATTGATTTGCTATCTCGGATATCGTCGAGAGCCTATTGGTCAATAAAAGATTGGAAGCCTTTTGAAGTCGAATTGATTTGATACTCTCATAGATGTTTGCCCCAAATATCTCTTTAAAAATTCGCTGCATGTAAAATCGACTTACATCAAAGCGTTCACTCAACTCTCGGATATCTATATCGGTATCTATATGCGTATAGATATAGAACATAATATCATTTGCAATCTTTATTTTTTTATCAAGCGTACTTCTCTTCATAAGGTATTATAGCATTATATGCATATATTTTTAACAAAAATAGACAAATATAAAAACAAAAAATAACTATATTATTAGCAATAAAAAAGAAGAATAGAATTTTTAATTCCTCTATAATCATAAAAATTCCAATAAAAGGGAGAGTAAATGAAAAATATTCAAAAAATACTCATAGCAAATAGAGGCGAGATTGCGCTACGAATCATACGCGCTTGCAAGGAGCTTGAGATAAAAAGTGTTGCTATATTTTCCGAGGTTGATATCGAGGGAATATGGGTCAAAAAAGCCGATGAGTGCTATCCGATCTTAGGCAATGCTATGGAGGCCTATCTCAACTATGAAAAGATCATCTCACTGGCACTTAAAGCTGAGTGTGACGCTATCCATCCGGGATACGGCTTTTTGTCTGAAAGTGCCGAATTTGCCAAGGCTTGTGAAGAGAATGGTATCATATTTATAGGGCCTAAAGCTGAACATATCGCTCTCTTTGGCGACAAGATGGCTTCAAAAGTTGCCATGAAAAAAGTCGGTGTTCCCGTACTAGAGGGAACTGATACGCCAATCACGGATATCAAAGAGGGAGCAAGCATAGCCAAAGGAATAGGCTTTCCTATCATCATCAAAGCAGCTTTCGGAGGCGGCGGTAGAGGTATGCGTATCGTTAGAGAAGAGAAGGAGTTTAAGGAACTTTTTGAATCCGCAACCGAAGAATCCAAGAAGTATTTCGGCAAGGGAGATGTCTTTATAGAGAAATATGTTGAAAACCCTCGACATATCGAAGTGCAAGTCATTGCCGACAAATATGGCAACATAGTCCACTTGGGCGAGAGGGACTGTTCCATCCAAAGACGACACCAAAAGGTCATCGAGATAGCTCCCTCGCCCAGACTCAACCACGATGTACGCAAAGAACTTTTACGAATATCCACAAAAGCGATGTTCAAACTCGGCTACGAGAGTGTTGGTACTATCGAATTTCTCGTTGATGAGCGTGACAACATCTACTTTATCGAGATGAACACAAGAGTTCAAGTAGAGCACCCTGTGACCGAGCTCATCTCGGGTATTGATATCATTCAGAGGATGATAGAGATCGCAGGCGGCGACAAGTTAAAATTTCTACAAGAGGAGCTTCAGTTTAAAGGGTATGCCATAGAATTTCGTATCAACTCTGAAGATCCAAAGAAATACTTCTTTCCCTCAGCCGGCAAGATCACACACTACAGTGCCCCGGGAGGCCCTGGAGTACGGCTCGATACTCTGATTTACGGCGGATACACCATCGTGCCCAATTATGACTCTATGATAGGAAAGCTCATCATCTGGTCACTTGATTGGCAAGGAGCAGTTAAAAAGGCAAAGCGAGCTCTAGATGAGTTCTTTGTGGAGGGCATCCCAACAAATATACCGCTCCATAGAGAGATCGTAAGAGATCAAGATTTTATCGACGGAAAATTTACAACAAACTATCTAGACCAAAAATTAAAAAATTTTACACTTGAGGCATCAAAACATCTTGAGGAGGAAGAAGCAAGGCAAAAACAGATTACACAGCTTATCGAGCTTATCAAGAAAAATAATGTCAATGTGAGATAGCCATCATTTTCAAGCCTCGGCTCATCCAAGGCTTGAAGCTTACCCCATAGGCATACCGCTTAGAATTCTCGATAAAAACAGAAACCATAATGGAACAAATACTAATGCACAGTAGAAAGCAAATCCAAAAATAGCTAACACTAGGCTAGGCTTTTTTGTATGAAGTATCTCCAATACCTGCTTTGCAATATTGGCTTTATTGAATGGTAATTGCGTCTTGAAACTCTCATCATTTACTAACAGTTCAGCAACATCCTCTTTTGTTATCTCATTGTCGTCACGAGTGAGAAGAATTTTGCGCATGACCTTAGAGATATAGTAGTTGTGTCTCAAACCCAACCCCACGATAACAACAAATATCAATAAGATAAAATCTTGAGCCAATAATGCAGCAAGAGCAACCACAACAAAGCTTACAACATAAAAATAAAATTGCGCTCTTGGGTATCGGAGCAGAAGAAGTATTTGTGTGATTCTTCCACCATCCAATGGATAAATCGGCAATAGATTGAGATAATTGATAATGAAACTGAACATTACATATTGTAAAATGATTTCATTCTCTTGTGGCAAAATATTCATCATCATTGCCATAAACAATATCGCACTTATGATAATTCCCGGCAATGGACCTGCCAATAAAATGATATACTCTTCAAATGCGCTCTTCTTTGCTTTTCTTCCCATTGTAGCTGCACCAAAAGGCATAAACAAGATATTTGTATCTCTATAACCAAAATATCGCATCGCTAAAAAATGCCCTAGCTCATGAATCAAAAGCACCACAACGAGCATTCCAATTTCAAGCAATGAAAACCCAAGAAAACCAAAAAGGATAGTAAAAACAATTATTGAGCCGACAAACCACACCATTTTATTGCTCTCCCCTCGAGGTTTATCTATGCTGCTCAATTGCATCAAAAGACTATTTATCTCACTTTTGCTTTTGCGATCTCCCTTCTCTTCTTCTCTTTTGTGATCCCCTTCATACGCTGATTGCATCAGAACCTTGCTATAGTGCTTATATTTTTTGACCATTTTTTTAGAAAAAATCCATAGTTTAATCGAAGGAGTAAACCTATACCCATACGATGTCGAGCGAGTATACCCCTCCTGCTCATATGTTTTACTATAGTGCGCATCTATCATCTCTTTGTGACGCTGAAGCTCTTCGGGCGTAAAAGCTCCCCTGCCAATAACCTCTCCTTGTATCTCTCTATCTTTAAGATGTGCTTCATACACTTTCTCATTATTGCCAAGATAGTGATCAAAAAGATATGTATCATCAGGTATTGTCGGATACCCATAATCCAGTCCATCAACCGTAATGCACTCTCTTGTACTCTCATATATTGTCTTATAACTTATCTTTGCGCTCTGTAATGCACCCCTATAAGGTTGTGTTTCTATATATGCATGGATGCTTTTTTCTTTGTCGTAATAATACAATGTATAATAGTTCTGATCTCCCCCTAAAAGCCATCCATCATGGAGCAACATACTCTGATAAACAAAACCTTTTGAGAGCAAAAAATCTTCAAGTGGCTTGATGATACTCTCTATCTCTTCGCCAATCTCTTTTCTATCGATTGATGTATATGTGGGTATGCGAAATTTATAATATAGAAGTGTCAAAAATTGTATCAATACAGTTCCATTCCAAAAAATCAAAACAATGACGCCAAATATCAATATAGTATTTAAAGCAAACACGCTATCCCTTTCTTATCGCTACGAATTCTCGATATTATAACTTGATAGATTTAACTTTTCATACCGATAAGCGTAAGCATTCTGCCGCTACATCCGCCCTCTTTGCGGTAAGAGAAAAATCGTTCATTCTTACACGCAGTACAGATGCCGCTTTGATGGATATTCTCTTTTAAGAGTCCCACTTCCTGCAAGTGAAGATTATTGGCAAGAGGGATATCTAGATAGAGTGTATCATGGTGCTCTATAAGAGCCTCCTTATACTCTTTGAAGTGCTCTTGGAACTCCTCGCCGACCTCATAGCAACATGAGGCAATGCACGGTGCAAATTGCGCGATGATATCTTTTGGATTTGAGCCAAAATGCTCTGCCATTTTCAAAACCGTTTTGGGTGCGATTCTTTTATGTGTTCCTACCCATCCGGCATGAATCGCTGCTATAACCTCCTTTTTAGGATCAAAAAGCAGTATTGGAAGACAATCCGCACTCAAGATACCCAAAAGTATCTCTTTTTTATCCGTAATGAGTGCATCTGTATCGGGGATCGCACTTTCAAGCTCTTCCCACCCTCTATTTTCATATGTATCGATAATCGCGATATGATTACTATGGGTTTGATTTGCTAAAACGATTTTAAAATCTTTGCCCATCTCAAGGGTATCCAAAAATGCTTTTCTGTTTTGCCCTATGATCTTTGGATCTTGCCCGGTATGGAGTGCTTGTGAAAAGAGAAGCGGCTTATCTTGCATTTTCAAAGAAGTTGCATTGATGCAATTTGTAAACGCGTCTAAAGCGGGATATGAGATAAAATCTTTCAAAATCAAAAACCTTTTGCAACCTTTTTGTTATAATAGCGAAAAAACAAGGGAATCGATGTTTAACTCAAGAGTTTGGAATCTAAGAACTTTTACAAAATTTAACTATCTTTTGATGATCCAGATTCTCCCCATCCTTGTCATCTCCTCATATCTTATCAGTGAGATTAACGGTCGCCTTTTTGAAAAACAGATTATATACTACGCTATTGGTCTTTTTGTCTTTGTGGTCACCATCATCATCCCATGGAGAAGCATAGCCTGGTGGTTTATACCTTTTTTATATTTTTCAAGTCTTATATTGGTTGAATCTGTCCAATTTTTTGGCATCGTCTCCGACGGAGCAAAAAGATGGATTGCTCTACCGGGGACCCATTTTACCATACAGCCCTCCGAGATACTTAAGGTTACGGTTATCTTGATGCTTGGATATGTTATCGCCAAAAACCCTCCGGAAAAAGAGGGCTATGGCTTCATCATGTTCTTAAAGCTCTCGACAATCATCTTTGTGCCTTTTTTCGTTGTCCTTATACAACCTGATCTTGGAACAGCACTCTCGATTCTTTTGCCCTCCTTTGGTGTTGTGTTCCTCGTTGGCGTACGATGGAAAATCTGGGTGATTATCACTATAGTGCTTGCTCTATGCGCACCACTTCTGTATACCTACGGATTAAAAGACTACCAAAAAGATAGGATACAAGATTTTCTCAATAAACCAAGCTACCAAGTCCAACAAGCACTCATTGCCATCGGCTCAGGTGGCGTAAAAGGGAAAGAAAAAGAGGAAGCCACACAAACACAGATGAAATTTTTGCCTGTCGCATCGACCGATTTTATCTTTGCTTATCTTGGAGAGCGACTTGGGTTTATCGGGATGGCAAGTGTGGTGTTTTTATATATACTGCTTATCTTGCACCTCCTCTATATATCGAAGAGCGCCCAAAATGATTTTATGCTCAGGGTCGTTGCCGGAGGTATCGCGTGGGTGTTCTTTATACATATGGGGGTCAATATCTATATGATCATCGGCTTAGCCCCTGTTGTGGGGCTTCCATTACCGATGTTTAGCCATGGAGGAACTTCCTTTTTGGTTTTCATATTCCTTTTTGGAATTTTGCAAAATCTACTTGCTTTTCAAAGCTACTTAGGATATAATTCTGACTCTAAAATATCTATGATTACGAAAAATAGAATCTAAATCATACGGTATCAAAGAAGGGTCCTTAGCTCAGTTGGTTAGAGCACTCGGCTCATAACCGAGTGGTCCGGAGTTCGAGTCTCCGAGGACCCACCAACTCTTTTTTATCACCAATAAAAAATCACTAATTATTTTAATCTTTTTTCACACATTTGAGATAGTCAATCAAAGCTTGATATGTGCCCCTATGGTAACTTCTTGAGGTCTTAAAAGCTTATCTTTATATCTAAAGCCGTCTCGCAAAACTTTGACAACCTTCGAATGTGCATTGGCATCATCTACGATTTCTATGTCGATAACTTTTTGCAAGGAGAGATCAAGGATGTCATCTTGCATCTTTATGATCTGTATATTTTGCTTTTGAAGAACCTCTAACATCTCGTCGCATATCGCGCTCAAGGCATCATCTTCCTTTTTTAGGTCAGCCATACGATCATATAAAGAGATCAAATCGAGATAAAAGGGTTTTATCTTTTGAAACTCTTTGTTATGTTTAAGAGCATCGAGCTCTTCATAAAGCCTTTCAAGCGTATCTTCTTTTATCTTCTCATGTTTGCATCTTTTTTCATACAAATCTAAAATAATCTCTTGATTTTGATGAATTTGCGCCACATCTAAAGATTGTGTATTTGTATTTTTTTTCATATTGCTTCCTTTGGTTAATAACATTAACCCTGTTTTAGATATTACAAAGATCGATAGTTTCATTATAAACATAAAGCGTCACAGATAGCGTCACAGATAGTGTTAAATTTTTATTATTTTCCACTATAATTAAAAAAATATAATTAAAATATATATTAAGATTGGTTTATTATATGAAAAGGTTTATATGCCTCATTTTTCTTCTTAACAGTTTTTTATTTGCTTTAGATATCGATGCAAAAAAAACCTTCTATGAGCTCTTACCACATACTCAAATCTATATCGATCACAATAGATCAGATACTATCCATACGGTACAAGATAAAGATTTTCAACCAAATAGCAAAGAGATGTTGAGTTATGGCTATTCACCTGATTTTGATGTTTGGATACGCTTTGACCTTCACAACACATCCTCACAAACTATCCATAGGATTATCGAATATGAGAACCCTCTTACATCAACCATTATGCTTTATGAGGTAAACCCCAATAGACTCCTCGGAAAAGATGGGCTGCTAGCTACTGCGGAGAATAGAAAATCTATCCATCCCTCTTTTAAGATTACCCTGCTCCCGAATGAGTCTAAAACATTCTATATAAAAGCCACCTCAAACATCACAACCCTTATAGTTCAGATGAAATTGTGGAATGAGGATACTTTTTATAAAAAAGAAATACATTATCAATCCATATTGGCTCTTTTTTTTGGGGCAATGGGTATCATCATCATCTATAACCTCATCATTTATCTCAGCATAAGAGACAGAAGTTACCTCTACTATGTACTTGCATTCATCGGCATTACCATCCATCATCTCCTCTATAAAGGTGTGGCAAATCTATACATATTACCCCATGATGGTATTTTTGCAACGATAAAATACTCAACCTTTATTGTTGCCATACCAACACTTTTTTTATCACTTTTTACGATGAATATCCTCAATACAAAACAATACCCTAAACTCAACCGCTTTTTAAATTATAGTATCGGTGCTTTCATCTTTTTGACGATTCTCTTTTTCTTGCTTGATCTCAATCAACTTCGCAGTATCACGCCTGTTGTGCTTCTCTTTATCCTCTTTGGAACAACAATCTATGCTCTATTGCGAAATAATAGGCAAGCTAAATTTATCATGATCGGATGGATACTCTTCTTTACTTCCGCACTCCTTATGTTTCTCTCAAGCTGGGGGATCTATGACATTTTTACCTCTTATCCTTACTATACGGAATTTTCTATAACTGCCGAATCAGTCATCTTCTCCCTCACGCTTGCCGATAAGATAAAACAGCTCAATGAAGAGAAAATTTTTGTGCAAAATGATTTTATAGCCTACCAAAAAGAAGAGGCCCAAAGGCTCTCGTCTATGATTGAGGAGAAGACGAACGACCTCTCAAAAACTCTAGATGAGAAAAAATTACTCCTTAAAGAGCTCAATCATAGAGTAAAAAACTCTATGCAAACTATCATCTCCTTTTTACGACTCCAAGGAGATGAAATCAAAAGCAAAGAAGGTAAAAAAATCTTGCAAAATATAGAAAATAAAGTCTTTGCTATCAATGATTTTTATGCACTTTTAAATACAGACGAAAATATCTCTACGATAGATGCTTATGATTATTTTTCATCACTTATAGGCAATGTAGAAAAAAGTTTTCAAAAACCGCACATCACCATAACTTTGAATACAAAAACACAATTAAAATCCGATGATGCCTTATATTGTGGCTTTATTCTCAATGAAGCAATCACAAATATCTATCAGCACGCTTTTAATCATACAAACTCCGGAGAAGCATTGATTACATTGGATAAAAATGATAATATATATCATTTTATAATAAAAGACAATGGTATAGGTTTTACATATGATGCTACGAGTGATACTTTGGGCATGACCATCATCGATATTTTGGCCAAAAATCAACTTGGCGGAGAGCTTCGTATCAATACAGAAAACGGGACTGAGATAAATATTTTATGGAGCAATAATGAACGAGGTTAATATCTTAATCGTTGAAGATGTGTCAATCACTGCGCTTGAGATAAAAAAATCACTCATGCAAATGGGTTATAGTGTCACAGATATTGCGAGTAGTTATGAAGGTGCCTTGCGAAGCATAAAGCGAAAAAAACCGGATATCATACTTTTGGATATTGATCTTAAGGGTGAAAAGAACGGTATAGAGCTTGCAAAAACTATACGCAAAAATGATTCTATACCGTTCATTTATCTCACCTCTGATAATAACGATGATACTATGATAGAAGCTTCCAAAACAGACCCTGCTGCTTATCTCATGAAACCATTTAGGCGCGAAGAGCTCAAATCCAATCTTATGATTGCTTTAAATAAAAAACAAAAAACGAATACCTTACAATCTCTGGGATCCAAATATTATTATGACAAAAAAACAAAAAAAATCTATCACGAAGGGGCGCCTATCTATCTCAGCTCTAATGAGAGATTATTTTTGCAACTGTTGATAGAATCAAAAGGGACTCTAGTTCCTCTCGATGTTATAGAAGAACATCTTTGGGGTGAAGATGCCCCACTCGCTGAGAATTCTCTAAGGAGCCTTGTATATAGACTTCGAGCTAAGCTAAAATATCTTCCGATTGAGACTATTCACTCTTTTGGATATCGACTTGTGATAAAAGATTAATCTTTTTGAATATGAGCTAAACTCATCAAAAAATATTGTATAACCGTTTCAAAACGGAAGAATAGCTACCAAAACTACAGCTAACTGCTTGTTTGATTTTGTTATAATACATATTCAATATTTTCATAACTTGATAGATCAAAATCCATGAGACACAAGTGAAAAAAAATGTATCAAGATATTATATTACGAATTTGGGGAGACACTATGACTGAAATACCGGATTTGACCACAACATGGGTGGGGATAGCATCACTCATTATATTTGTAGTCGGATATTACTTTATAGCTGCGGAAGATAAATACCATATCAACAAAGCAAAACCTGCACTCTTTGCAGGAACATCAATCTTTATGCTTATCGGACTCTACTACACAATCAACGGACTTAATGTAGAGAAACTGCACCATGAGGTAGAACTCCTTGTGTATGAGATTGCCGGAATCTTCTTTTTCCTCTATGTAGCAATGACTTATATCGAAGCAATGATTGATAGAAATGTCTTTTCAAGTCTACGATACAACCTCGTATCAAAAGGCTATAGTTATAAAAAGCTCTTTTGGATCACGGGACTTTTGGCATTTTTCATCTCACCGATTGCCGACAACTTAACAACGGCACTCATACTCTCAACAGTGCTTATAACCATAGATGCAAAAAATAAGGATTTCCTTGTTCCATCAGCCATAAATATCGTTGTAGCGGCTAATGCCGGCGGTGCATGGAGCCCTTTTGGAGATATCACAACACTGATGGTCTGGGTCGATAAAAAAGCGCCGTTTTCGGAGTTTTTATTTCTTTTTCCGGCAGCAATCATGGGTTGGTTTGTAACAGCATATCTTTTAAGTAGATTTATCCCAAAAGATAATCCTCCATTTGCAAAAGGTGAGAAAAAAATCGAGATATCCGAAGGTGGTAAACCAATCATGGCTCTTTTTGGTGTTACGATAGCCTCTGCTGTTCTCTCGCACCAAGTTCTTCACTTACCGGCAATGTGGGGTATGATGTTTGGTTTAGCCATACTCAAACTCTATATCTATAAGATGAATAGAGAAGTACATTATGATAGCGAAGGGATTGCCTATCCTGAAGTAAATGTATTCTCCTTTATTGCCAAGATTGAAAATGACACACTTCTCTTCTTCTTTGGTATCCTAGCGGCAGTAGGTGGACTTCACTTCTTGGGCTTTTTAGAGTACTTTACGGCACTTTATGAAGAATTTGGCGCAACACCTGTTAACATCGGTGTCGGTTTCCTCTCTGCTATTGTTGATAATGTTCCTGTAATGTCAGCTGTTTTAAAATCTGAGCCGAATATGGGTCTTGATCCACAATCACAATGGATGCTCGTAACTTTGACAGCCGGAATCGGCGGTTCACTCATCTCTTTTGGTTCAGCTGCGGGTGTCGGCGTCATGGGAAAACTTCATGGTGTCTATACATTTGGCTCACACATAAAACTAGCTTGGACGGTTCTCGTCGGTTATATAATCTCTGTTGCTATCTGGTACCTTCAATTTATAGTATTAGGTATCGGTGGACATATGTTATAAGGCCTTGGTAATAGTAGATGAATATCTTTGAAGACTATTTTGATCTTCTCAAACAGCTTATCAGATCACCATCCGTTGTAGGAGCAGAGTATCCCTATTTTTTTACGCTCAAGAGAGAGCTTGAAGAGCTGGGCATCCAAACAACGCTTTACGAGGGAATGCTTGTTGCTCAAGGAAACGATCCAAGCAGTGGATATATCTCCAGCCATGTCGATAGACATGGACTCATCTGCACGGGACCCAATGAATTTCAATATGCTGCTTATATCAATAAAAACAAGGGCGACCTTACGGGAAAATCTGTTTCCGAGCAGACCTACTATAGTCTTGTTGATAGATTTATAGATCAAAGCGTTCAAGCATACAATCAATGCTCCGGAAGTTACAAGGGAATCGGACAGATAACATCCTCTTATGTCTGTGAACGCAGAAAAAACCTCATCTTTGAGATAGAGGGTTTAGAAGATATTGAAGCAAATACACCTATAGCATTTGTCGATAAACTTAGCCTAGATGATGAGTATCTCTCCGGACAACTTGACAATGTCGTTACAAACGCAATGGTTATCTATCTCTATCAGCTGGGTTATCAGGGAACGGCATTTTTTACTGCCGAAGAGGAAGCAGGCAAAAGCTGGAGGTATCTCTTAGAGTGGTTTCAACGCTTTGATATAAATACACAAGAGCTTCTCATTGTTGACACAAGCCCCTACTCAGAGCTTGAAATGCTAGACACAAGAGATGTAGTCTTTAGAAAAAGAGATATTCATGCTGTATTTAAATCACCTCTTTTGAAAAAGATGACGAATATATGTAAAAAACATAAGATTTCTTACGAGTACAAAGATGCCTATCTCAAAGAGAGAAACCAAGAAGCGATCAAAGAGGGGCTTCCAAAGAACTCCTTAGGCTCTACAGAGCTTGGAAGGATAATCTTTGCAACAAAGGGAGCAATCCAAGGAACAACTCTGCAAATCCCCACAATCAACTACCATACGACCAATGAAACAGCAAGAGCAAAATCGATTACTCAAGCTATCAAAATATTAAGAAACCTCTATCTCTTTTAATCTTTGAGCGTTTTCTTATGCTGCATCTTCTCGGTTGCATCAAATCCATATTGATCAAGGTCGTCAAATATAGGATCATACCCGAGCTGAACTAGCATATCGTCAATAACCTCAGCCTTGAAACCATTACGTTCTATAAAAGATACTATTTTAGATATATGCTCTTCATCGACATAATTTGCCTCAAGCTCAAAAACAACATCATCGATCTTCATTTAGTCCTCTTTATTTATTTTAAAAGTATTATAAAATATCATTGCTTATTTTATCCGCAACCTTTTGTTCTCGCTTTATTTTTCTTACCCGCCATCTCGGCTACATTTTTTTCTATAACCCCTATAATCATTCCTGCTATATCTTTTTTGGTTGTCATCTCAATCCCCTCAAGTCCCGGTGATGAATTTACCTCCATAATCAGTGGACCTCTTGATGAACGCAGCATATCAACACCGCATACATTGAGTCCCATAATCTTTGCCGACATAATTGCCGCTCTTCTCTCGGCCGGTGAAATCTTGACAAGCTCTGCACTTCCACCCCTGTGAAGGTTTGATCGAAATTCGCCATCTGGCCCTTGTCTTTTCATCGCTGCAACTACCTTGCCGTCAATAACAAAACATCGTATATCAGCCCCTTTGGACTCCTTGACAAACTCTTGCACCATGATATTGACATTGAGGCCCATAAAAGCCTGCAAAACAGACTCGGCAGCCTTTTTTGTCTCAGCCAAAACTACCCCAATGCCCTGTGTTCCTTCTAGCAACTTGATAACCAAAGGTGCCCCACCGACTTGCTCTATAAGGTCATTGATATCATCAGGATTTCTTGCAAATCCGGTGACCGGCATCCCGACACCTTTTCTTGCTAGTAGCTGCATACTTCTGAGTTTATCTCTTGATCTGGAAATAGCTACTGATTCATTGAGAGGATAAACGCCCATCATCTCAAATTGTCTCAATACGGCAGTACCGTAAAAAGTGATAGAGGCACCGATTCTTGGAATAATAGCATCAAAATCCTCTAGCTTTTCTCCCATATAGTGCATACTTGGTTTTTCTGATGTGATGTTCATATAACATTTAAGATGATCGAACACCGTCACCTCGTGTCCTCGGCTCTGGGCAGCCTCTACGAGTCTTCTTGTTGAATATAATTTTTTATTTCTAGACATAATCGCTATCTTCATTCTCTCTCCTTAAAAGACTATCTTTTTGCCGTTTTGAAATGACAAACTCGGTGCCACAATAAAATCATCTCCCATAGCCTCTCTTCCAAGGAGCATACGAAAACGCATATTATCTCTATTGGTCAAAGTAATCTCTATATCTTTTACACGACCGCCTATAATGATTTGTGTTTTAATCACATATCTTAGATCTCTCTCTCCGTTTGAGCTTGTTACAACCCTTTGATCAAAGATCTTTGTTTCACATATAATCTCATTTTTTGTGTCATCTTGATCGGGATGAATACCAAAACGAATCATTTTTATACCATCTTTTATAAACGGTTCCACAAAAAAAGCATGCAAGGCAGATGTTTTCGCACCCGTATCTATCTTGCACTTAATATCTTCAATTCCCAACTCAGGAAGGCAAGCAATCTCTCTCCACCCGAGCAAATAAAAATCTTTCAAAATTTCTCCAAAAATAAAATACAGAAATTATATCCTAAAATATAACGAAATAGACTACACATCGATAATGATTTTTTCTCAAAAAACCTTATATTGGCTATAATAACAAAAAATAGCCTAAAGGATTATTTATGAAATATATACCATCATTGATTATAGCACTCTTTACTCTTATTGTTTTGAACGGGTGTGCTTCCCATGAAAATTTTGTCAAAAAATATAACGGATGGGTTGGACAAGATATCAATCTCTTTATAGACAAATATGGTTATCCTGATAGCTCATTTGAGGCACCAAACGGCAACACTGTTTATGTCTATGAGGATGAGAAGATTGAAAGCTCTCCCGATATTGGTTTCGGATGGGGCTTTGGAAACTACGGCAACCATATCGGCTGGGGCATAGGAGGCTATCAGACCATTACACGAAAGAGTTGTAAACTCTTTTTGGAAGTCGCCAAGAACAATAAAATTGTCAAATGGAACTCAAAAGGAAATAGTTGCATAGCAAACGATCCGACAAAATAAGCAGGCGTTACTTTTCAAATATGATGATATCGTAGTTATTTTTAGCTACGATAGCTTTACTTTTTGCAACATAGCCGTGTCGATTTACTTCACTGAGAGTCTGTTTTAAATCGCCTATCTCATCTCTCATCTCATCTATCTGTTCTTTGAGCTGCAAGATGATATCAACACCGGCAAGATTGACTCCCATATTTCTTGTAAGTCTCAGTATCAACTTCATCCTCTCAATATCCCTTTGAGAATATAGTCGCATTCTTCCTTGCGTTCTTGAGGGCTCTAAGAGACCTTCTCTTTCATATTGTCTCAATGTTTGCGGATGGATATTGAGTATATTTGCAACAACAGATATTAGATAGACCGGTTCATCATAACTATGCATCATTTCTCCTTTATAATTTCTCTTCTAAAGCTTTTTTAAGTTCACTATCTAAGCTCTCAACATCAGGCAGGACAATATTTGACATAAGATATAAGTCACCCTTTAAAGAACTCTTTCTATCAGCAACACCTTTGCCTTTAAGTCTAAATTTTTGTCCATTTTTTGTATTTTGAGGTACTTTCAATGTCACATCACCCTCCGGTGTCGCCACAGATACTTTACCGCCAAAAAGTGCCTCTTTGAGCGGAAGATCAAACTTCTTATAAAGGTCATTTCCTTTACGCTCATACTCGCTAGAGGGAGATATCTGTACTTTCACAAGCAGATCACCGACTTGATCCTTAAACCTTTTCCCCTTGCCTCTTACTCGAAGTGTTTCGCCCTCTTTGATGCCGGCCGGGATCTTGATATCAAAACTCTGTGAATTGATATTTAAAGAGTACTTACCGCCCAAAATAGAGGTCATAAAAGGTATGGTGATTCTTGTTTGCAGATCAAGATTCATCTGCTGTGCACCAAAACCACCAAAATTACCTCCGAAGCCGTTAAATCCACCACCTCCGCCACCGAACATCGCACGAAGTAACTCATCAAGATCAATATCTGCACCTTGACCTCTCGCAAAATCATGAAAATTTTGACCGCCAAACATCTGATCACCATATTGATCATACTGCGCTTTTTTCTCAGCGTCACTCAAAACCTCATAAGCGGCATTAATCTCTTTAAATTTATCTTGCGCTTCAGGATCTTTGTTAATATCAGGATGATACTTCCGTGCTAATTTTCTATAGGCTTTTTTTATCTCATCAGCACTTGCATTTTCATTTACACCTAATGTTTCATAAAGACTTTTTGACATCTTCTTCCTCAATATTAAAATCGATACTATTTTATATCAATTATATCAAAAAACTTTAGTCATTGTCAATCAACTTTTATTTTTTAAATCTTATTAATAGTGGCTAGGTTCATAACCTTCTTTGATGAGTTTTTCCATACCGCCCTTCAGACTAATGACCTTATAGCCGTACTTTTGCGATAAAATCTCTCCTGCAAATTTTGTTCTAGAGCCGGTGCGGCATACAAGCGCAAACTCCTCATCCTTGGTAACAATCGACTCAAGGCTTCGTATAAAAGCCTGCTCATCAACTCTTCCTTGCCCATCAAAAAAAGTTACTGTATAGGCTCCTTCGATGATCCCGGTTTCTTGCCATTCTCCCTGTGTTCTTATATCTATAATCTTGATATCTCTATCTAAAAAATCTTCACTTATCGGAGTCTCTTTAAAATCGGCAACCAAAGATGAGATTAAAATAGTGAGGATAAATAGTAATTTTTTCAAGAGTGTTCCTTATTTTTTTGGTTATTGTACTTTTTTTGTATAAAGAAATTGTGTTTTTTACTGTATTGAAGATAATGATGCTTAAAATCAATCTTACACAACTAATGCTTTTTCTACTCGACCAATGCAATTGCTCGATCCGCATTTACAGTCAAATGGAGCAACTATTTGTCTCTCTGATGCCAAATAATCAAAAGTAATCTCATCTCCCGAGTTTATCGGTTTGAGTGCAACTAATTTTTTCTGCCTAGTATCTACTTTAGCTGTCGGGTTGCAGCTATGATTTATATAGCGAGCAATCGGATGATAAACGTGCTTATCTCCTAAATCAATAGTAGTATAATCAGGAACAGGTAACTCTAAAGCGTCTTTCAAATCTATTAAAACGTCACCCTCACAAAACGATTTGGTGGATATTAATCCATGAAAAAGAGGGGCTTTTTCCTTTATAAAAAATTGCAAATTATTATTTTCCATTTGAACTCCGATATACTAATGACTGATATTATAAATATTCATAAGCTTACCATATTTTAGATCTAATGATGGAGGATTCCACCTTGTCAAGCCGTTTTCCGGCGTATAAGTTAATTCTCCAAAATAAACCTTCCCCGCCACATTATATAAATCAACTCTAACATGCGGGAATCCTTCACTCAATGTCTCTGCCAAATAGACCATCGTTTCAAAATTATCAGGTTTTACAAATTTTTGCTTTGGAGTTGGAAGATCATCAAAAAACTTCACAGAACTTCTTTTCCACCCAAGGTTATAATAATCACGAACCGCAATACCCTCTACTTTGCCCTCCTCGACAGAAAAAAAGTCTATTTTACCATGAAAGCAATAAAACTTATAATCTTTTATCGCCTCTTTATCTTCACGTAAATATGCTTCTGCAATTATTTTCGGTGATATCTTTCCATAATGGAATTCACCTCTATATTCTCCATACTTTTTCTTCATCAATTTCTTGACATCCATGATAAATCTTTTTTTATCAAACGATGAATTATCTTTCACATGCCAACGATATCTTGGTCCGGATCCATTATTTAATTTTAAAACAAACTGCTTCGGGAGACTTTGCCAATTGATCTCTTCGGGACTATCCCAATTACCATAGAGTGGAATCAAATACTCACCTAAACCTTTTGACCTGATAAAATCTCTTACTGCGTACTTATCGGCACGCGTTATTATATTTTTATCCATAGCATTATGGTTAAACTTTAGCCACTGTATCTTTTCACAATAAGTCTTAGGACTCTTAATATCTAACGAATAGCCCAATTTCTTCTTAAATCTTTTTTTAAATCGTTCCCGAATGATTATTTGTTTCAGCTTATCGAGCACTACTTTCCCTTTTTATTTATCTGTTTTATATAAAAAATTGTAAAATAAAACTAATCTCATTATAATATCAAAAATTTCTCTGCTGAAGAAAATCAAGGCAATGACATAAAAAATATATTATTAAAAGTTAAAGATTTTATTTTTTTCAGTGGAATTTTCTTACTTTTTATCATCATTGTCTCTTTTGCTGTCTATTACTTTTTATACAAGACCGATACCTTCTTACTTGTAAATGGATATGAGGATGCTCTTGTCAATATCGGCATCAACATAGCCTGGGTTGCTCAAGGTGTAGCAATCATCTTCTTCATTCGATTTTTTTCAAAAAAAGATAGACCCTTTGAAGCATTTAAAAAGTTTTTAAAAGAGATATTTACTGAAGAAAAATCAAATGTATTTGTTAAGATAGCACAATTTTTCCTAGGTATAGTGATAATATTTGTACCCTTTATATTGACATTTGTGCTCTATTACTTTGTATTAAACGGGGTTTATCTCAGGGGCTACTTTTTTCTTGCCGGCAAACCATTCAAAACAGTCATCGTTATGCAAGCAGAAAAATCTTCATCAACAAAATATATACCTCCAACTATTATGCGGCCCGATAAACAGATGGGCTTATCAGGAATACTTCTAGATAGCAAAGGTATATCCTTTAAAGATGAACCTCCTTATATCTTGGTAAAAAAAGAGTATCACGATGGTGAGACTACTTACTATTTTAAAAGAGGTTATCTCTTTTATATAGAAGGCACAAAGACAAAATATGGATACAAAGTAAAAGAGAACTACAAAAGAGTGCAATCAAAAGAGTACTTATGGAAGGATGTTGAGCATCTCAAATATGAGATGCTCTAATCACTAAAGTTAATACGACGAATAGACCTGCTTAAGCTGTTTAGCTTTGGTGATAGCCACCGGCGTGATGACCAAACGATCTGTCGGGATAGTGCCGCCCTCAACTTCTGCTATAAATGCTTTATATTTTCCCCACTTAAGATCTCCAAATCTCTGGAGTTTACCTAGTGTTATGCCGGAAGCACCCTTAAACGATTTATAAACTAGCTCAGAACAGTAAAGATGTTCGTCATCCGGAAGATAATGGATATCATAAGGTCTTCCAATATATGACGCACTTTTTTCTATAAATAGCGGTAAATACTTCTCATATTGTTTCTTTACCCTAAAGACAGAGATGCTATCATCACGACCACGATCGACAAACTCTTGAAGTGGCGTATCGCATACGCCCTCATGAAGAGCCTCTCTAACAATCCATTTGTTCCTAACTTGAATAACAATACCCGCATGCGAATATTTAGACTCTGTAGCCCCCTCTATAGCATCAACCAAATCATTATGTGGTGAAGATTGAAAAATCAAATCACCTGATTTTGGAATATACTCCCCGTTGCCAAGCAGATAATATACTATACCTGCTAGCAGTATAATCCCTAACAATATTTGTACTTTCACTATATTATTTCCCCAAATAATCTATAAAATATTTTATAAAAGTTAATTATAATTTTGATAAATCATATTGTAACAAAAATAGTTTAATTTCTCCTAAAGTGCATGAACACAATAAGCTCAAATCCTAAGAAGATTATCTACTTCCAAAGATTAGTCAATAGATGTATCTGCTTTCTAATATCATATTTTCTTGCAAGCTCAAACCCTTTTTCTCGCATCTGCCGTGGCACGGGTTTTGTGATAATATCTTTAAGCTCCTCGATATCTGAGTAAATAATACCGGCATCACCTATATAATCTTTTATATCAGGTCTAATATTTGGCAAGCAAACACCTGCCCCTGATGCCATTGCCTCAAGTGCACACAAAGGCCAACCGACCTGTGTATTTTTTTTATGTGCAGTATAGACGAGCCATGCAGATCTTTTATAGACAGCCGGCATCTCATCAAGTTCCACGGACTCTTCAAAGGATACCGGCATCCCTAACTTTCTATTTAGCTCCTCATACTCTTTTTTGTTATAGCCTATTGCATATAATCTAAATTTTAAATCGGGTAGTTTTTTAGCCAAATCCATAAAGTTCTCGAATCCCTTTTTTTTGATTGCTGCACCCATGTTTAAGATATCTGTTCCATTATCACCCTCATTGTGAAACTTTTCAAAATCAACGACAGGAAAAGACTCAATTACCTTCTCTACCTTAATACCTAAATCAACAAGATTTTTTTTTGCAAAAGGAAATGCCAAAACGCCCCTACATAGAGGATCATTGATTATTTTTGTAAAATTGACATTTTTTTTCAATCGTCTTATTTTTTGCTTTAATGAATTTTTTTTCCATAAAACATCGAAAGAGTGTGAGCGAATCGTAAAACCAACATCTAAAGCTTTGGAAACTCTATAAACCAATGGTAATTGATAAAAAATCCAATGCGTATGGATAATATCAGGCTGATACTCTTTTGCATACTCAATAATCTCTTTTTCATCGGATATAGTCTGATACGGCAAGTGATTCTTTGCCGGGCAATCCGGTTTGCGCAAAGCAATGATTTTTACATCATAACCCTGCTTGATAAGCGTATTCATCTCCACATGAATGTATGATTCGGAAAGTTGATAGTAAGAGCCTATGATATAAAGTACTTTTTTCATCTAACGCCCCCATTTTTATTAATTGAATTTTTTATACTTTTTTTCTAAATCTTTAGCGATAAATCGTTTATACAATCGAGGTAGCATATAGCTAAATTTACTCGATTTTCGAGAAAAGATAGGTAGATCATTTTCGCGGAATAAAAAAAATACCTTCAAAAGCATAGATAACGAATTATAAAAAGAGAGTGATAGCAAATGCAATCCCTCAATATCCAACAATTCAAGTTCTTCTTTAGATAATCTTTCTTTGAGAAACTGATACCAAAGAATAAACACTTTAGCCCTGCTTTCAATAACCTCTCTGGAGTAATTTGCAGTCAAGCTCCCTGCATTTCTTGTTATGATATAGATAATATCTTTTGAGATCTCAAAATGCTTCATATGGTAACCGACATTTGTTGAAAACATAACATCCGTTGAAGCAATAACTTCTTGAAACTGGATATTATAAGTTTTAAGAAATTTAGATTGAACCATCTTGAGCCAAGGTGAATGCATTTTATATCTTATATACAATTCATTTTTCAAGCTTTTATCCATTAAATAGTTATGGATCATATTTTCGTATATAATATGTCTATTAGCTTGCTCTTTTGTGTCAATATAGACACTATTTGGCACGAAGAAAACGACCTCATACGTACTTTCAAAATACGGCTGAACCTTTTCATAAAAATCATCGCTCAAATAGTCATCTGCATCTGCAAAAAAAAACCATTTTCCTTTTGCATTCTCAATCCCTATATTTCTACAAGTACTTGCACCTTTTATCAACCTGTCATTTAAAAAAAATCTAATGCGATGATCTTCCTTTTCTTTTAATATCTTTTCAATATACTCGATATGTTTTTTCTCGCTTTTATCATCTACGATTATTACCTCTACATCTTTATTTTTAGGAATCGTATCAAGTAGAGTTTCTAACATTTTTGAAGAGTTAAAATGAGGGATGATTATGCTAAGTTGATACATATAAAGCGAAGTCCTTTTGTTGCAAATTGATTACAAATATATATTATGAAGATTATAACATTTTATTTATAATCCAATTAAAATATAATCATATAACAATTTACTAAACCATTTGATCGCCCCATCAATGCTCAATATCCATAGACATAGTACAAATATTGATATTTTTCTCGATAAACTCTTCTATGGAGCTATCGAAAGATAGGCTACGAAACATATATGATTGTCTCCATTGTAGAGACAAGATTCATAATTGCATGCATTATGATTGTAGTGAGTATAGAATTTGTCTTTAGCCTAGCCGTAGCCAAAACTATACCCATGAAAAAAACCGAGAGCATACCATAGAGATCATATTGAACATGTATCGCTGCCCAAACCAATGAAGTTACTATCATAGCGCCTATTGGTCTAAGAAAAGTTGCAGACAACCCTGAGAGTAAAAACCCCCTAAAAAATAGCTCTTCAAAAATAGGAGCAGCTACTATGAGTGCTAAAAACAACAACCAATGGTGACTTGTAGAGTTATAGATAGCCGTCATAAATTCGACAACTATCGGCTTGCCCAATGCATAGGTCAAAGTATCCATCGCGATAATCAATACGATCACTACAACTATCCAATATCTCATATCGGAGAGGCTGATTCTATTGATTGCCAAGTACTCTTTGAGATTTGAATGTTTCTTGAGCTTTATCACTCCTAGAATGGCAAGACCACAAATAATCATTGTTGCAAAAGTTGCCAAAGATAGAGCCGTACCATTGTATTCGATTTTTCTCATAAACTCTTCTGTTATGCCACCAAGAACTACTTGAGAGTACACGAGAAATACTATAACTTGAACGATTGTATAAAGAATAGCAATAAGAAGACCCCACAACAGGGTTCCCCAAAAACCCCATTTACTATTTTGAATCCCGCTACTTATCGAATCATTTGACAAGCACATACTCTTTTGGAATTGCTACATCATTAGGATCTTCCAATCTTTGCTCGCTCCACTTGAACCCTTCAGAATCAATGAAATTCATAGTATTTTTTGTGAGAGAAACTAGATAATATACATAATTATTATTATCCCCCTGAGACTCTCCATTTGTATCTAAATCAACAAATATAAATCCATTTTCTATATGAAACTCTATATCTTTTTCTATCTCTCTTTTGAAAGTTTTTTCTTTATGATTCAAAGTAATCGTTTCATAATCATATGAATCTTCTCTTTGAGTGATAATGTATATATTTTCCTCATCTCCATTTTGCTCTTTTTCATACCATTTTCCGACGATATCTTTGGACGACACAAAAGGTGCTTTAAGATATCTATTTTTAGATGTATCATCATTTTCCGGGCTATCGATTTTTAAAGTCGCTGATGCTTTGTCTATGGAAAAAATCAGCGTATTTTTAGTCTCTTCACTTTTGAGACGATAGTTTGATGCGTCGATAGGTTCATAATCCATCGTAAATTTTTTATGGCTTTCATTAGAAAGGGTCAACGTAGCCTTTGATGGCGTAAATTCAATGATAGAATCTCCTTTAGTAGATATCCAAAAACCTTTGGCGGAATTATCTCCTCCGGAGCAACCAATCATAAAAAAAGCAAGCATGAGAAAAACAAAAAATCTGTAAAACATGAAAATCCTTATATTTTAAAAGTATTGATAGCATACACAACTATTTATTTGATGTGCATTATATAGAAATTTCTATAAAGTTATTGAATAGTTTTTAGAAACTCTTCATACCTCATCTTCACTCATTTCCACAAATCCATATTGTCACCCATTTGCAATAAATTTTACTCCATGATTAAAAATCTGATGCTATAACTGCCGCTATATCCCTCGATACGCCCATATACCTTTTTACCGTCTCCACGATCGGCGATCTCAAAATAGAGTGTATCACTATACTCCCCCACAATCTTGGCATTATAGAGCTCTAAAATATTGGCATAATTTTTTATGATTGCTTTACGAGAGAAACTCGTATCGCGTTTACCGTCTTTCATAATCTCATAGCTAATGTATTTGTGCGTGCCTTTATAATCAACATATCCTCTGTCCTCAGAATATGGCTTGGTATATCGAATGCCAAGTGCGTCATCTTGATAGGTACGATTCCCTGTAATAACTGAGCCTTCAATCGGCTTGATAAAGTCGATTGTAATCACAGATTTTTTACTTCCACCACTCTCTTTATGCAGCTCAACCCGACGGTTTTGCGCGCGCCCCTCTTCGGTGTCATTGGTGGCAATGGGATCCTCTTCGCCATGCCCTTTTGAGCTCAAGCGTGAAGCATCAATACCTTGTGCGATAATGGCATGCATTACAGCCGCTGCACGATCGCTAGAAAGTTTGGCATTGTAGGTATCACTCCCCTTATTGTCGGTATGCCCATGGATAGAGAGTATAAGGTCTGGATAACGCTCTAGAAGCGCCACGGTAGAGAGAATTGCTTTTTGTGATTCGCTCTTGAGTGTAGCTTTATCAAAGTCGAAAAAGATGCCCTCAAGCGTGATCTTGCCGGCTTTATCTAGCTCTACCTTGATGGCATCCGGAGTAAGCACCAAAGACTGCTTAAACGCTTCTTCTTGGATGATTTGAAGAGAAAATGTACCGTTGTAGCCTGCAAATTTTGCGATAGAATCGCCAAGTCTAAAAGTAAAACTATTGTCTTCATCTTTTAAAATCGTACCTCCAAGCGAGAGGAGCTTCTTTTTATAATCATTGGCAACAATATAGCGATAACTATCACTATCATCAGCAGTTTTCTTATAATCGATGTTCCAATATTGACCTTCGTGTTTATGCCCGCCCTTGTCATAGTAAAAGGTAGCTTCATCAAAGGTAAAATACTTAGCACTTGAGATGACAAAACCCTTAACATTTGGAAGCAGTGGATGTTTAGGAAAGCTCAATGTTTTCGAAGGTGTGAGATCGTAGTTTCCCTCAATGGGCAAGGTAACCACATCCGGGCAAGGTGCTACATGTAAGAGCACATAACTGTAGCTTCTGTTGTAGGATGCAACTTGAAGATAATACGATTCGCCATCTTTTTCAAAGTGGGCAAAACGACCATCAAAGAGCGCCACATCAATGCCAAGTTGCTTAGCAAAGAAAGCTTTTGTCTTTTGCTCATAATCTTTGCCGATAGAATCAGGATGTTTAAAGTCCTGAGCGTGTGTCTCGCCGTAAACCTTTATATAGCCTTCTCCTTTGACATAATACTCTAGTCTATCATACCGTTCATGTTTAAGTTTAGAGCTAGGTGATGCTCCCGGATAAGTAAGATTAGGGAGTTCAAAAGCCCAAAGAAAAAACGGGACAAGGAGTAAAAGAAGGTATCGCATCGGTATCCTTTGAGGTTAATTTAGAAAATTATACTTATTTCGATATATGATGAGACTTAGTCTCCTTTTGTCCGATTAACTACTATTACATCTGATGGAATCCCAATACACCGTTGCTATTTAATGCATTTGATGCTTAACTTGTGTGACAAAGAGGACAACAATAAAAACAGCCATTGATTCTTTTGTGAGACCATCTTTTTTTAGCCTCGGCAACTGCTTCACCACATGATGCATGATACCCTAAATCAATTTGATTTTGAATGTGAGGCATATGCGAACAGCCTTTGGTTTTACTGTGAATCTCATAATCCCCGTTGGCTTGAGGGTTTTCGTTTATTACAAAATTTTCCATTCTTCACCTCTTATTTGAGTATATACAATACTATCATATGAGCGTCACAGATTGCGTCACAGAAACGCTAAATTTATAAATTTTTCCCTATTGAAGAATAATACTTTTAAGTGTAATGTACTATGTATTGTTCCCATATTTTGCAAAATATTCATTGCCTAGCTCTACAAGCTCATCAAAGCTAATTTTCAATGAGTTAGAAACAATAGCAATAGAACTACCGCTTTTTGGTCTATCGGTTTTGCTCTTTATTGCCATCAGCTAAACCCAAACTTTCTCTCATCTTCTTGACATCTAAACCCTCGATCAATTTGACAATATTTGGATAGATTGCAGCATGATAGCCGAAATTACCGTTTTGAAGCTCATCGATAGCCTTCTCTTTACTCCACCCCTCTACGACCACACGATATGAGGCTATCACAGCTCCTGTACGATCCGAGCCATGCCAACAATGTATAAGGATTGGAGATTTTCGATTGATGATGATCTTTAGTGCCTCTCTCAGTTGCGCTTCACTCATCTCGCCTGTATCTACTTCGATCCTATGGAGCTTCACTTCGTGCATTTTGACTTCATCGTCATCGGAATGGTACTCTCGCAGGTTCAACACCTCGCCGATGCCGACACTAACGATATCATCAAAATCTTCACCATCAGGCTGTTCAGATCGGTAAACGCCTTCACTGACCTTGTAAAAATTACCTAGTGACGACCCGATGATAGGCTGTGCCCACTCTGTCGGTCTAAGTCGAATTTCGTTTGCCGAAATAGACAATATAAAAACTATGAACAATAAAAATACACGCATCAATTTTTAACCTTTATATGATATTTTACGCATCAAAACAAACCAAATTTCTTTTTCTTGTAAAATGGTTTGATCTCGTGAAAATAGTCAATATTTCCACTTTTTGTATCGATTTTTATGATATCTATCGGAGGGTCGGGAACCTCTACTTGATTTGCAATCATTCCCACCGAAGAAACGATTTCATCCCAATTTTCCGTAACTAAAATGCCGATTAGCGTATGGGGTTTTTCATCGGTTTTAGGATTGTAAAAAAGTGCCAAATAGGCAGAAACAACCTCATTTTTTGTTTTAAAATATTTTATCAATGCATCCACCAATGCTTGTGGATATTTTTCCGGCTGACCGATCAATACTTGTGTTTCTTCTTCAACCCTGTAAGTTTCTCCGGTCTCCCAAATGGTACCGTCAATGATGCTTGCTATCTCATCTTTTGTAAATTTTTTTCCATATTCGGAACCAAGATTCAATATGAGATCGGAACCACTTACAATTTTAAAAAATTCAAGAGCATTCAATGCTAAGTACCCGACTTCGCCTTGTACCGCATCTTCTATGCGTCGAACAGAGGAAAATATCGGGATACACAACTCTCCCTCGATCTCAACACTTCTAATTTCCAATGGTGTTCCAGATTCCAATGTTATCTCGCCTTCTTGCTTAGGAACTTTATCATGTTGGACTATAAAGATATTTGAGTGTGCCAAGTCCTTATAAAATTGCGGTCTATACGCTGGATCGGCAAAAGCTTTTACTAAAGACTCTTCCAACTCATTTTCCGGTTCAAACAAAGATGCCTCCTTTTGGATCTATGATTATTTATCAAAATATTATATATAAAGTTTCATAAGCTCTTGCTCTTCTAGCATTGAGAGGTAACGCCATTTACCGCTTTGGATATCGAGCGTAAAATTACCGATGCTAACTCGCTTCAACTCTAAAACTTTTAAAGGTGTTCCAAATTTTGGGTCACTCATTGCCCCAAAAAGCCTGCGGATATGGCGATTCTTCCCTTCGTCGATTTTCACCTTGAGTTTTGTTTTCGCGCCACCGGTACCTATCTTTTTAACCTCAAGAGCTTTGAGTAAACCCTGCGGACTTTGGACTCCTTGTAGAGCCTGTACGATATGCTCATCACTCACATAACCTCTCACCCATATCTCATATACCTTGGTGCAGTTACCTGGCTTGGTCAATGCATTACCTATCTTGCCATCCGTAGTAAATAGCAAAAGTCCCTTGGATTCAAGATCAAGGCGTCCGATAGGCATCCATCCCTCATCAAAAGCCCAATCAGGCAAAAGATTATAGACTGTTTTTCGCCCAAGTTCGTCAGATCGTGTGACGACATAACCCTTGGGTTTATGAAGCACTAACAGTTTGTTAGATATTGAGATGCTCAACGCTTTTAAACTCATTGATAATTTTTGGAGAACGTAGCTTCCATATAATCCAGCCGTAAAGTGCGGTAAATGCCAATCCAAAAATTATAGAAACGGTTGAAATCGCTCTCATCATAGTCTCCATTTGTGGTTGAATCTCTACGGGAGCATCTAAGGGCAAAGGTAGCTGCTGCATCGATATCTGCTGAAGAAAAAGACTGAGCAGATTCCAAACAATACCAATAGCCAACATGGTAATAAATGCAATTCTTGCCCAGTTTTTTCGTTTGAGAAGACCGATTGATGCGATTAGAGCAAACAGTGAGACTAACAATGCTATTAAGAACAATAAATCAAAGTGTCGGAACATAAATCGAGTCATTTCAGGCATTTGCACAGAACTGTTATGTTCATTCAAAAGTTGTTCGATCGGCAGTTTTGGCATCAGAAACCTGAACATGATATTTTGTACGATAGTAATAAAAGTTCCAAATCCTGAAAATACGATTCCTATCCAAGCTAATACTGTCACGAATGCAGATTTTGAATTTTCTGTTACCAACTTATTTTCCTTTGACTAACTATTTATTCAACAACCATTATATATAAAATTTTATAAACTCTCGCGTGTATTTCTATTAAGAGGATGGGTTATTATTGTTGCCGGCCTCCTATAATTTTTGATACCTTTTAGTGGTTATTTAAAAGTTCTAATTGTAAACTCTATTGATTGAGATACATATTTTGTAAATAATTTACCGCCTTTATCGTATTGAGAAATAATTTGACTAATTTGCGTTGATGTGGGTTGAACAGCAGTTTTATTAAATTTTAAATTCCACATTCGTACTTCATCTTCTAATACACCTTGTTTTCTTGAATTTTCTATTATAGGACTTGTAAATAATCTTAGAAGTAATATCAATCTGTTCCATTTATTTATGTTTTGAATGCTATTTAAACATACTGGAATTGTATGAGTGTAAATAAATTTTTCACAAACTTCTAAAATATCTGCTATCTCCATCTCTATTTTAAGTTTATTAATAATACGAGAGGTCTCTTTAGCAACATTAGGAGACTTGTCTCTTAATCCAACTAATAAATATTCTTTTGAAGCTTCCCCTAGAAGTGATGATAACGATTGAATACAGGCTTTTCTAATACTAGGCATTTTATGATCCATAAATCTCTCTATAATAGCTATAGATTTTTTTGAGTTGATTTGAGCAAGTCCATAAATAGAACATCGTAACTTTAATATTGAATCTGTATTTGCTATTAAAACATCACTCAATATCTTTTCAATATTTGTATTATTCTCTTGTAAATATTTAATTGCAATTTCACGTATCGCATAATGTTTATCAAATAAAAAATCATTTGCGATAGTTAAACCTATTTTTGGATATTTTCTTAAATATATTTGAAAGGCTTCTCTTCTTAGTGGCATGTACTTATCATTTATGGCTTTGTTTAAAAAGTACTCTAAACTATGATCGTCAAATTTAGATAATAATTCAGATGCTAATGCTTTTATCACAACATCGCTACTTGAAAAACTTTTTTCTAATAGCTCTTCTTTGCTTATAAGATTGTGTTCTAAACAAAGTTTGCATGAAATTCTTGCAACAAAGGTGTTTTCACTATCAATCGCTTCAATAAGATACTTATTATTTTCAGCTTGAAGTAAAAAATTCACTATTTTTAAAATTAAAGATGTATGATTTTCACGCTTATATTCTTGTAGTTTATATATGTTAGGAAGATTCATTACAAAAGCTTGTGAATTTTCATATACCAATAGTTTATCTAAAGAATTTTTTGCAGCTTCTCGAACCTCATAAACCCAATCATTCACTCTAATTAAAAGTTCCGGTATAGCCGTACTATCTCCATTTAAACCTAATTGATGAACAGCTTTTTCACGAACATAACCATCATAGCTGTTTGATTTATTTATTAAATCAGCGATGGTATCCTTTTTACTTTTCGATATGTACATTTAGAACATGTCACTTCAATAAATCATTATTTTCATAAACTTTGATACCTATATATTTATCAAAACTTTTTCTTTCATCTTCTGGTAATCTTTTCCTTTGTAAACGAAGAGAATAACCTCCATATAAATGCCCATGATCATTTATCATCCAGTCTTCAACTTCTTTATCGTCAACCTGAATATTTTTATATTTCATAAGTTCTTTAGGTAATTCGAAATATTTACCACATAGTTTATTGTTTTTTCTTCCTTTAAAGATGTACCAAAAATGAGATGTATTATTACCATATTTAAGTGGTACTTTTATTAAAAACGACACACCTTCTGTGTCTTTATATTCTTGATATAACTTTAAAAAAATATTTAATGTTTTCTGTGCATTTTGAACTGACTTTATCCATTCTGGATCACTTGAACTTATTTTTGTGGTTAAAGGCTCGTTGTGTTGCTTATCATAAATATTACCTGCCATTAAAAAATTTGATATAAGTAATGAAAGAACAAATTTAAACAATTTTTGCATTTTTACCCTTACTGAGTCTTTCATTGAGAAACCAGTCTGAAATATTTTTTACCAAATCAAGTATCTCTAGAATATCCGATTTATTATCTAAATTAATTAGTTCATCAATTCGCCTTAAATGTTTTCCTACCTCAGAATTCATCTTTTTGATTTCATTTAGATTTTTCTCCCATTCGCTTCTATGTTGAGTTAATGAATAATCTGAATTCGGTCCACCGCAAACTTTGTCAGCATCTTTATCATCTTGTCCATCGTCTTCCCAAAAACAAATAGAACAAATGTGCCATGCACATCTCTCGTTTAAAGTTGGGTAACCACAAGAGGGGCATGTATTTGCAAGCCCCTTAATATCATTACGTCTATCTGCACCTTCTAATTTTGAAAGATATCGATTGAAATAGTCTCTTCTGTCACTCAAACTAATCATTTACATTCCTTGCTAAAGTATCTTATTGCGCAAATCAGATCCTTTTGTCGCCTAACTATTTATCTAACAACCATTATATATAAAATTTTATAAACTCTTGTGTGCATTCCGGTCAAGAGAATGGGTTGTCGTTGTTACCTAACTCCTCTATCCCTGTGTGATATAGAAAAACTATTCTGTCTCAATGTCTTTAAATATTTCATAACTATCGCATCCTTTTTCATAACCACCATCACAAGCCTTTTTATATAAATCTAATGACTTTTGTCTGTCACCTTCAGCGCATCTTCCATTAGAATACAGAAGCCCAAGATCCCAACAAGCCCTCATATATCCATCGTCACATGATTTTTTCATCAGTTCACATGTTTTCTTGAAATCGCCATTCTTATATGCCTCATTTGCATCACTGAAATCATCTGCCTGCAAATAATTGGCAAGCAACAAAACTGTTAAAATTATGCTTTTCATTTCATATTTCCTTTTTATATCTGATATCTAACGTTTAACATGAGCAATCAAAAGCTACCTTGGGTTTTTTGATTGGTCTCTTTTGGATTATTGTGCAGTATTATCAGTGTTCCATTCATACTCTTTACAGAAATCCTCATAGCATTGTTTACATACCCAATGATAATTATCATCCGTAGCCCAACCTTCATTCAATTGATCGGTTCCTTCCATGAATTTTGCGTGACAGAACTCACAATGGTCGTGTTCCCAACCTTTACGGTATTTGGTGTACATTTTCAAGGTAAGACGAGAACTCTTTAGATATTTTTCCTGTCCCTGCCGACGCCAATCATTTTGACTTACCATATCTCTACTTTCTAGCAATATATAACTATTTATCTAACAACCATTATATATAAAATTTTATAAACTCTTGTATGCATTCCGATCAAGAGGATAAGTTATCATTATCGCCTGACCCCTCTATGCCCAATCTCTACTGCTACTGTTATTTTTTAACTTGGAGGACTACTGAAAACTTTTTCATTTAGCAATGTAAAAAATCTAATAATAAATGCGATTATTGCGGCACTTACATATGAAATCCCTAAAGTCGTTGCTAAGCTTTCGCCTTGTTTGGACATTATATATATATTTGCAATCATTACAATTCCTGTAATAATAAGATATTTCTTTTTTGAACTTTCATTTTTTATATTGAACAAACTCGTGATGGCTAGTGTCGATAAAAATAATAATATCAATGGTATCATTAATATTAAAACGATATTGCTATGCTCACTTGCATTTTCTGCCAGTAAGTATGTTATTACTACACCCATTAAGGCTATTGCTAATGATATGGCTAGTCTTATCTTTATGTTCATTTCAATCCTTTTGCCCTATCTATTTATCTAACAACTATTATATATAAAGTTTTATAAACTCTTGCGTGTATTCTTATTGAGAGGATTATCATTATCACCTGACCCCTCATCCTTCTCTATCTTAAGGTAGAGCTACGCGACATACACAAAATGAGCGTAGCAATATTTGTCAGATGCAGCTTTTTTCTGGATTTTTTTTTGCTCGGAAATAAAAATAAACCATTGGTATATATAAAAAAAATAACCAATGGCCTGAAAAACCACGTAGCCCGTTAGATTTGTAAGCAATGTACTCAGCTTCCGAAATATTTCTTAGAAGCTTACCGTGATTTTGTAGCACATAGACGCCTTCCTGTATATCGGGAACGCCGCCATCCGATTTTGCCACGAAAACAAAAAAGTTTACCAATATATAAATAAACAATAACACGCCTATAGCACTAGCCTTCCATGGGACGTACTGAGTGATCCCACGAAACGGATTTTCTTTAGTGCGATCTGAAGAAATACAAATAGCAAATGGTGCAAAAGCAATGAATACCGCTACATGTAGAACATACGGCCAATCGCTTTTTACAATATCACTTTCTAATATGGCTGCACCATGCACAACAAGTGCTACACAAAAACCCAACAATGAAAATATAAATATGGCCCTATTCATCGCTACCTACTCGTATAACTATTTATCTAACAACCATTATATATAAAGTTTTATAAGCTCTTGCTCTTCTTGCACCGAGAGGTAACGCCATTTACCGCTTTGGATATCGAGCTTAAAATTACCGATGCTAACTCGCTTCAACTCTAAGACTTTTAAAGGTGTTCCAAATTTTGGGTCACTCATTGCCCCAAAAAGCCTGCGGATATGGCGATTCTTCCCTTCGTCGATTTTCACCTTGAGTTTTGTTTTCGCGCCACCGGTACCTATCTTTTTAACCTCAAGAGCTTTGAGTAAACCCTGCGGACTTTGGACTCCTTGTAGAGCCTGTACGATATGCTCATCACTCACATAACCTCTCACCCATATCTCATATACCTTGGTGCAGTTACCTGGCTTGGTCAATGCATTGCCTATCTTGCCGTCCGTAGTAAATAGCAAAAGTCCCTTGGATTCAAGATCAAGGCGTCCGATAGGCATCCATCCCTCATCAAAAGCCCAATCGGGCAAAAGATTATAAACTGTTTTTCGCCCAAGTTCGTCAGATCGTGTGACGACATAACCCTTGGGTTTATGAAGTGCTAACAATTTATTAGATATTGAGATGCTCAACGCTTTTAAACTCATTGATAATTTTTGGAGAACGTAGCTTCCATATAATCCAGCCGTAAAGTGCGGTAAATGCCAATCCAAAAATTATAGAAACGATTGACATCACTCCCATCATAGTCTCCATTTGTGGTTGAAGCTCTACGGGAGCATCTAAGGGCAAAGGTAGCTGCTGCATCGATATCTGCTGAAGAACAAGACTGAGCAGATTCCAAACAATACCAATAGCCAACATGGTAATAAATGCAATTCTTGCCCAGTTTTTTCGTTTGAGAAGACCGATTGATGTGATTAAGGCAAACAGTGAGATCAACAATGCTACTAAGAACAATAAATCAAAGTGCCGGAACATAAATCGAGTTATTTCAGGAATTTGCACAGAACTGTTATGTTCATTCAAAAGTTGTTCGATCGGCAGTTTTGGCATCAGAAACCTGAACATGATATTTTGTACGATAGTAATAAAAGTTCCAATTCCTGAAAATACGATTCCAATCCAAGCTAATACTGTCACGAATGCAGATTTTGAATTTTCTGTTACCAACTTATTTTCCTTTGCTCTAACTCTTTATCTAACAACCATTATATAAAAAGTTTTATAAACTCTCGCGTGCATTCCGATCAAAAGGATAGGTTGTCGTTGTTGCTAGACCTCTCTATCTTGGATGGAGGTGAAATTGTAATGAAAAGGGTGTCCGGTGCCGCAGACCACATATTACAGCGACTTATTATGAGATTGACGACTTTATCTCGGGTAGACAATCCGCAAATTCTCTTTGAATTTTTGGCATTTTACCACGCTGCTCACCACCTCCATGCAAAATAACCAACAGCATGCCTACCATTATAGACACACCGTTGGATATTCTGACCATCTGTTCTAACAAAGGAAGTGGATAGCCTTTGCTGTGGCGATAAATTGCATGAATGCCTCCGTGAAGAAAAGAACAAAGTGGCTTCCAGGAATACTCCCTGAATTCAAACAGCATATTTACTGGTTCCGGTGGAGCCTTATCCTGCAATTTTTTGAGCATTGCGCTGAGCATTGGGAGATTATTTGCTCTATCAGCTGCTTCCTGTGTCAATTCACTGGTCAACTTTGATACTTCGGTGTCAGACGCGGCATAAAGAAGCCACATTGCCCTAACCAAAGCTTCATACTGAAGACGGACAAGTCCTGTAGCAGACGTTAGATTACCATTAGAAATCAGTATCTTTACACTCTTAGCATGCTCAAAAGCAACACTACACATTACTCTGCTGGCCATGATTCTCTCTGAATCATCGAGCGGAGTTAGCACCATAAATTCCAAGAGCTTGCTTTCGAGTTCTGCGGATCGCAATAAAAGACTGTTTATCAATGGCTTCCCTTCTCATACCTATTTATCTAGCAACCATTATATATAAAGTTTTATAAACTCTTGCGTGCATTCCGATCAAGAGGGTGCGTTGTCAATGTTACTAGACCTCTCTAACCTCTATCTGATTATATTGTCGCTTTCGGCTGCATCATCATTGATAGAGATGAGGATAAGTTGCTTGACGATTTTGAAACAGCAGTATATTTGGTTTTTGAATGACACCTGATTTGATATTGATAGCTTGTTTGATTGTCTCATCTTTTTCCCACTTTTTTGGGCCTGCTATTACAGCTTCCAAATGAACAATAAGCGCAGCTGAAATAGAGCGTGTGGCACTTTCCCAAAGATAGTTTGGAGTATGATCCACAGCATAATAATCAACTGTTCCAACTTTAAACATTGGGCTTTTAAATGTAGTGGGCTTGGCAAAATAAAATCCCATAGCCTCATCACAGCTAACATCGATGATAAGAGAACCAGGTTTAAGACAAGATGATTCTTCTTTTGTCACATAGTCTATAGGATTGTCAGGTTCTTGCAATGTTCCGTTTATGATAATGTCTGATTCGCTTATGAGATCACGCAAAGGTCGTCTATTCCCATCATGTTCAAGCACAATCAATCTTGCTTCATCTTTACTACCGGGAGTGATTGTTACATATTCACAATCAAGCACTTCTTCTCTTACTTGGTAACTTGGGCGCTGAATACAAATTGTTATATCTCTAAATCCATGGGCTTTAAGTGCATAAATAGCCCCACGACTGACTGCACCAAAACTAAAAATTATTACTTTTCTTTGGTTTCCATAGTGCCCATCAATCCCTTTTAGCTGAAGGGTATGCAATACAGCACAGTATCCTGCCATCTCGTTATTTTTATAAAAGGTATGGCGCCCTATCTCTTGATTTGGTCCCCACACAAACATATCTTCAAATGCGATAAGTGTTTGCTTGCGATCAATTGCAATCTGAGTCATATCACTTTGCTGTACACAATGAGGATACCCCCACAATGTACCACCTTCTTTAAGCTCTTGAAGATCTTCGGGTACTGGTTTGGCTAAGATGACTACATCACTTGAAGCAAGCAATTCACTACGTGAGGCGATACCTCCGGTTTGTTCAGCAATCGCTGAATCTAAAATACCAAACGGCTCGCCATAGCCCTCTTCAAATACCATTTGCTTACGTATGTGTTCCGGAATTCGTGCTAAATGCTCCGGATGAATCGGCATACGTCGTTCATCTTCTTTTTTCGAAGTCCCAATGATTCCTAGTGTATAGTTATTGATAGTGTTTCCTTGTTTTGATATCATTAAGAATGAAATAAGGCTTAATAATTTTTTATGATTTAAAATCTTTTAAAGTGCATTGCACGCAGTCCTTCTAACGACGAACAATGTAATTTCTACCTTATGCAGAAGAAGAAAAGAGAGAGAAAATTCGTTTGTCAAAGCATCCATATGCCAAGACAGCTGTTTTCTATCATACCCGTTTATTGCTAAATTAGAGTTTTTTGAAAAAAAGTGACATTTTAAAGCTAGTGTATAATGGTCGATTTTCCTATGAATGACCTTTATAGCTCTAGAGATTTACTCGAAGTATTTTTTGAACAATACATGACTAAAAACTACCGGCAGGATAAATAAAATTATTGTTGTCGCTATTGCTAATGTTTTTATGTTTACACTGTCTAGTTCTAAAAAATTTCTCACTAAAAAGCTAATTAAAAAATTAAATCCAACCAATAAGACATAACCACCTATTGCACTTAATAAAAAATATTTTCCCTTAGCTACAATTTGTTTCTTGCGAATAATCAGGTAAAAGCTAGACACTATTATTGGCCATAAAAAGGCAATCCAAATATATAAGATACATGCTGATCCACAACTATCCATTTTTACCTTTCCTCTTGGCGTTTAAAACGACCAATCAAAAAGCCGCCTGCGGGTTTTTGATTGGGTCTCCTCTGATTTGCTATACATCATTTTTTTCCTTCCTATTTTTTGAACCAAAAAGCACAGCAAGTAAATATATGGCACCTATTAAAATATAAAAACTAGGACTGTAAATGCCCAAGTTGTCATCATATAGGTTATTGTATGTAGCAGTGAGTATTATACTTATAAAAATAATAACTGTAATTAATCCGATATTTTGAAAAGTACTGTATTTTAGTTTTAGCCCTTTATCTACTAATTGAGTATGATATAGCCAGTCTGAAAAAGCTATATAGAGTAAACCAAACACGAGCATTGCGACAGCTAATGCTTCAAAAAAAGTTGCTTTTTCGCCAGTATCTGCCGCCTCTATCACTTGAAAAGCGACAAAATACAGCAGTGTGCAAATGTAGGTTAACTGAACGCGAACTTTTTTTGTATTCATGCGTACCTCACTTAGATAGCTAACTCTTTATCTAACAACCATTATATATAAAGTTTTATAAACTCTCGCGTGCATTCCTATCAAGAGGATGGGTTGTCATTATCACTCGACCCCCTATAGTTCAGATTTTTGATCGGTCTCCTCTGATTTTTTGACTATCTAAAATAGTGTTTTTGTAAATTTTTCTACCCCATCAACTAGTTCTTCAACTTCTTCTTTAGTTGGTTCCCTATCTTTATTATGGTCACAAAGATTACGGATGTCACCAAGCCTTTGTATTTGTCTCCAAGATGGAACATCTAAAACACCTTCATTCTTTAGTAATTCATTGAAATCATTAATAGTAGGACTTTTTTTACGAGTTTTAACATTATGATTAACTGCAACTTGTGCAAGATGTTTTTCAAGAACAACACCAGAAATAGCACCAGCACCACGTAAGAAACCATGTTTAATTAATTCTCGTGCTGTATCAAGTTCTGAATCAAAAAGATCAGCTTGCACTAGTTGTTTAATATCAAATAGTGTACTTTCAAAACGTGCAGATAAAGCATTTAAAATTGCTAGTTGTTGTTCAAAATGAGGTATTGCAGCACTTTTATCTACAACTATATGACTTCCACCAAGTGTAACCCGTAGACCTTGAAGATAATCTTCTATTCTATAGCTTTCAAAATCAATGTCTTTTCGTGGTTTTGGTTTTTCATAATAACGCGTGAAATCATCTAATCTATCGGGAAGTAATTGCTTAATTAATACTTTTGCTTCCGAATACCAAGTTTGATATTCTTTATTAAACTCTGGAAGTGATTTGATAGTTTTTGCTAATTTCTCGTCTCCGTCAATATCATCTGGATAGCACTCATACTGCATAGCCACATGAAGTTTATTTCCTTTGGCAATAAGTTTTTCCAAATCTTTTTTATATTTTTCAAGATTATTATTCATTTTCTATCAACCTTTTTTATATGATATCTAGCATCTCGGGCTCATATGGTCAACATCAAAACTGATAAAGGCTCGTTTTTTTATAGCCATCTCGATCCTCCTTTATAGGACTAACTAATTACCCAACAACCATTATATATAAATTTCTATAAAGTTATTGGCTATTATTTTGATTTATAAACTTTCGTATGTATTCCGCCTCAAGAGAAATGAAACGAGTCAAAAGTTTGTTATATGCAAATAAGATATATAATTGAAAAACTATTTAGTATGTGAGTGTAAATTATGCTATCAAATGAACAACCCATAAAATCAAGTGAAGATGATTTTTTAAATAGAAAATATTTTGCCGATCATGTGTCAAGTGCGATTATTAATTATGAAGACAAAAAAAATGACAGTTTAACTATTGGTTTATATGGTAAATGGGGTTCGGGAAAGACTTCAATTATAAATATGGTTACAGAAAATTTACAAGACAAAGAAAATATTATTGTATTTAATTTTGAACCTTGGTTATTTTCAGATACACATCAACTAATAAGTGGTTTTTTTAAAGAATTTTCAAAAAAAGTGGGTAATAGTGATAAATCAGAAGAATTAAAAAAGATAAGTGAGAAATTAGAAGCTTATGCTAGTTTTTTTGATGTATTATCTTTAGTCCCTGAACCTACCACATTTACACTTAGTAAGCTTGCATCTAAAGTTTTTTCCTTAGTAGGAAAAAGCTCCCAAAAGTTTTCCGAAGCATATAAAAAAGATTTGGCGGGTACTAAAGAGGATATTGAAAATCATTTAAGAAAGTTAGATAAAAAAATATTAATAATTATTGATGATATTGATAGATTAAACAATTCAGAAATCAAACAAGTTTTCCAGCTAATCAAAGCTTTGGGTAACTTTCCAAATACTATCTATGTGTCATCAATGGATAAAGAAGTTGTTGTAAATGCTTTGAAAGATGTTCAAAAAGGAGATGGTAACGAATATTTAGAAAAAATTATTAATGTTCCAATTGAAGTACCACAAATGTCTGAAGAAGATATACATAAGTTTCTATTTAGAAAGCTTGATGAAATAATAAAAGAAGTTGATGAAAGCGACTTTGACCAAAAATATTGGAGTAATATATTTCATAGTGGGTATAAAAACTTTTTTACAAATATAAGAGATGTGATTAGATATATTAATATTTTAAGGTTTAATTACAATGCATTACAAAATGAGGTTAATGTAATAGATTTGATGGTAATTACAGCTTTTCAAGTTTTTGAACCTAAAATTTATGAATTCATGAAAACTAATAAAGATTTATTTAGTGGTCAGGAATCAGATGGGAGCTATGGTAATAAAAAAGAAAATAATGAATATTTAATGCAAGAGTTAGACAATTGTAAAAAAATATTGCAGAAGCTAGACGAAGAATCGTTTTCAAATTTATTACAAGAGGTATTTCTGAAAGTAAAGGAAGCATATTCTAATGCTCATTATACGGGTGAATTAAGCAGATTAAGAAAACTATCAAAGGTGTCAAGCCCAGATTTCTTTGATGCATATTTTACTTTGAAATTAACGGAAGAATTATCAAATCAAAAAATGAAGCAAATTATTAATAAAACTTCTAATGAAGAGGAGTTTAGTAATGTTATTTCAGGGTTGATAGAAGATAAAAAGATTTCCAAATTTCTTAATAGAATTCAAGATTATACTAGAGAAGATATAGCAGAGGAAAATTTTCAAATAGTATTTAATGTACTGATGAATTTAGGGGATCGTATACCTGAAGATAAACAAGGAATGTTCTCACTTGGAAATAACATAGAATTGATGAGAATTTTTTACCAATTATGCATGAGACTTGATGACAAATCCAAAAGGTATCAATTATATAAAAAAGCTATAGAAAAATCCAAGGATAGTATTTATACGGCTTGTCACGAAGTATCAGTTTTAATGCAAAGGAATGGAGAATATGATGAAAAAGATACTAAAGAAGAAAAAGTTATTAATAGTGATGATCTGCAAGATTTAAAAAATATTTTGTTAGTTAAGATAAATGATTGGGTAAAAGATAAGTTATTGTTTGACCATGAGCACGCATTATCTATAATGTACCTATGGAAAAAACTAGATGAACAAGGAAGTTTAAAATATATTAAAACCAATATTAATTCCCAGGACAAACTTTTAAAATTTCTTCAAACATTTATTCATTTTTCATATAGTCAAAATGTGGGGGATTATACTTTAAGAAAAACAAGAAATTTTCATTACAAAGCAATACAAGATTTTATCGATGTAGAAACAATATTTTCAGATATCAAAAATATAGATAAAGAATTAGATGAAATAGAAAAATTTTGTGTAGATTCTTTTATAGCTAATTATGAGAACAAAATTCAAGAAGATAATTTTTAATTTTAATTAAACCAATTGAAACAGTATGCTAATATGTGACGATAAAGACAAAATAATGGGAGCGGGTAACACTAATGCTTCTCTTGTCGCATCATCTCTCTATGGAAATGTATGCTTATTTTAATAATTATATTTGAAATAGTATAAATTATGGGTAATAGTATGTTATTTAGGTCCTGAAACAGTTGTCCTCGGCTGGAAGCCTGCGAGATTTCGCGTTACTTCATCAGGATGACAAAAGTCGTCACTGCGAGACTTGAAAAGTCGTGGCAGTCCATTCTTTTATATTTTTATAGATTGCCGCGAACACTATGCGTTCTCGCAATGACAAACTAGTGTAAAAAGTGGCGAATGCCTGTAAAATAGAGTGCCATACCATGCTCATTGGCAGCTTCGATCACCTCATCATCTCGTATGCTTCCTCCCGGCTCGATGATAGCCCGTACACCCGCAGCAGCAGCGGCATCGATACTATCTCGAAATGGGAAAAATGCTTCACTCGCAAGTACAGAGCCTGTTACATCTAGTCCCATATCTTCTGCTTTTCTAAGCGCCGCTTTTGCTGCATCCACACGACTTGTCATCCCCATACCTATGGCAACCATAGCACTCTCTTTGACATACACGACACAATTTGACTTCGTACCCGCCGCAACTTTGAGCGCTATCTCCATATCTTTGAGCTCCTGACTTGTTGCCGCTCTTTGTGTTTTAAGCTCTGAGTCAGTGACCTCATTTTCGCCGACCTTGTCACTTGTCTGATAGACAAAACCGCCATCAACCATCTTGAAGTTATACCCATCATTGGCTAGTTCTAGTTTTGTTGTGCCCTGCTTGAAGAGTTTGATTCTCTTTTTCTTTGAGAGCTCTTCGAGTGCCTCATCACTAAAATCCGCAGCAAATACAACCTCTAGGAAGATTTCATTCATCTTCACGGCAAGCTCAAGATCGATGATGCCATTGACAGCGACCACGCCGCCATAGGCTGAGACAGGGTCACACTTGAGTGCTTCGGTATAACTCTCAAGAAGCGTCTCTTTGATAGCAAACCCGCAAGGGTTACCATGCTTGACGATACACACGGCATTTTCATCACCAAAAGCAGCTGCTATTTTAGCAGCTCCGCTGATATCGCCCATATTGTTAAAACTCGGCTCGCCTTTAAGCACGATGAACTTATCGCTAAAGTGACTATCAAACTCATAGAGTGCACCATTTTGATGTGGATTTTCACCATACCTCGTATCAAATACCTTTTTCCCCGTGATAAACTGGTATGCACCAAAGCCTTGGTTGAATCTTCTGTTCATATAGTTTGCGATCATAGCATCATACGCTGCTGTGTGCTCATACGCTTTTATCATCATATCTCGTCTAAACTCAACGGTGTTTGTGCTGTTTTTGATATTAGTTAATACCAAATCATAATCAGCCACATCGGTAACAACAATCACACTATCAAAATTTTTAGCAGCTGAGCGTACCATAGCAGGCCCACCGATATCTATATTCTCAATGATCTCTTCAAAATCATCGGTTTTTTCAATCGTTGCTTTAAACGGATAGAGGTTCACACAAACAAGATCGATCCCCTCTACACCAAGCTCTTTGGCTTGATCGAGGTGCGACTGCTTATCGCGTCTATGGAGTATGCCGCCGTGGATGTAAGGATTGAGCGTTTTGACACGCCCTTCAAAACACTCAGGAAACTTCGTTACCTCATTGGCTTCGATGACGGCTATGCCTGCCTCTTTGAGTTTATTGTATGTTCCGCCTGTACTTATGATCTCATACCCAAGTGCTACTAACTCTTTTGCAAAGTTTTCAACACCGCTTTTGTCACTTACGCTAATTAATGCTCTCATCTATCCTCTTTCTATAAATCTTGTTCTATCGTTTTGGCAAATTGATTGAAATATACATCTTGCAAAGCAGATAACTCCATGCTCACATCATTGAGTCTAAAGCCCTCATCAGTGACCTCGCCTAAAGACTCTATGTGCAGTCCAAGGTCTCTTGCCGTTGCAGCAACTTTTTGTGCATCCTCGGGCGCAACCTCGATGATAGCTCTACTTTGCGTCTCATCAAATATCCATCGTGGATCATCTAGGGCTATCTCTGCTTTTACCCCTTTGTTTGAAAGCGCTGCCATCTTCGCTAGTGCTATGGCGATACCACCCATACTCAAATCTTTAGCACTTTGAAGCAGGCCTTTTTTGTTTGCTTTTATCACAAACTCCCACAATCTCGCCTCAGCCGTATAGTCGATCCCCTCTAGTGTCCCGCAGGTCTCACCGTAGAGCTCTTTGATATAGAGTGAACCGCCAAATGCTCCTTTTGTTTTACCGACAAGCAACAAGAGGTTGCCCGCTTTTTTAAAACTGCTTGTAAGTACATTCCTAGCATCATCATTGAGCCCGACCATAGCGATAGCAGGCGTTGGATAGACACTCACTCCGTTTGTCTCATTGTAGAGCGAGACATTACCGCTGACAACCGGAGTCTCTAGCTCTTTACACGCCTCTTTGATCCCCTCGCAACACTGAGCAAACTGCCACATCACCTCAGGATTTTCCGGGTTACCAAAGTTGAGACAATCCGTAATCGCCAAGGGTCTAGCACCGCTCATCGCGACATTTCTCCCGCTCTCAACTACGGCAAGCGCTGCGCCCTTAAAAGGGTCGATATAGCAGTATCTCGGATTGCAATCACTGCTCATAGCAAGGGCTCTGCCGTTCTCTTTGATGCGTATCACGCTTGCATCCAAGCTTCCGGGTCGCTTGATAGTGTTTGTCTGCACCATCGAGTCATACTGATCATACACCCATGCCTTATCAACAATCTCCAAAGAGGCAAGGAGTTTTTCAAACGCCTCTTGATTGGCTACTTTTGCAAAATCGGCCAAACTCTTTTGATTGACTGCATCGAGATAGGCAGGTCTTTTTGTAGGGCGATCGAGGATAGGTGCTTCTTCACTCACGGGAGCTATAGGCATATCGGCACATTTTTCACCATGCCAAAAGAGCTCCATCCTTCCTGTGTCTGTTACCTCGCCGATAACCGCACAATCAAGCCCCCATTTGTTATAGATATCGATGATAGCTTGCTCACTTCCTTTTTTAGCACAGATGAGCATACGCTCTTGAGATTCAGAGAGCATAAACTCATACGGCGTCATCCCCTCTTCGCGAGCAGGTACCTTATCGAGATGCATGATCATCCCTGCACCCGTCTTGCCCGCCATCTCAAATGATGAGCTCGTCAGTCCTGCTGCCCCCATATCTTGTATACCCACAACATGATCGGTTTTAAAAAGCTCCAAACACGCTTCAAGCAATAGCTTTTCCGTAAAAGGGTCACCCACTTGCACGGTAGGACGCAGAGATTTACTCTCTTCTGTGAAGCTGTCACTACTCATAACGGCACCACCGAGACCGTCTCGTCCTGTTTTTGAGCCGACATAGATGACGGGATTGCCCATCCCCTCGGCAACACCTAAAAATATATCCTCTTTTTTAACAAGTCCTAGAGCAAAAGCGTTGACTAAGATGTTACCGTTATAGCTTGCATCAAAGCTGATCTCACCACCGATAGTGGGTACACCCATGCAGTTGCCGTAACTTCCAATCCCTTCTACTACTCCACGCACTAAGTGTCTTTGATATTTGGCATTATCGCTGCTACCCTCTACTTCACCAAATCGTAAAGAATTAAGATTGGCAACAGGTCTTGCACCCATCGTAAATACATCTCTAAGTATCCCGCCTACTCCGGTTGCAGCACCCTGAAAAGGCTCTATGAAACTCGGATGGTTATGACTCTCCATCTTAAATACCGCCGCGATACCCTCACCTGCATCAATAACGCCGGCATTTTCGCCCGGACCTTGTATCACCCAAGGTGCACTTACGGGAAACCCGTTGAGATATTTTTTACTTGATTTGTAAGAGCAGTGTTCACTCCACATAGCAGAAAATATCCCTATCTCAACGAGATTTGGTTCACGCTTTAAAATCTCTTTGATATGAGCATATTCATCCATGCTGAGTTTATGAGATTTGAGCACCTCTTCGATATTTTCTAAAGCCGACATTTGCGTATTCCTTTGGAGGGTAAAATGTAGTGTATTTTAGTGAAAAAGTGCTAAATATGGGATGAAATCCCATACTCTAAAGGTTTAAAATTTGAAGTAAAAAGCACAAAGTGCGAGAAGATTATTGCAATATCTTATTTAAAAGCTCTATCTGCTTGCCAAAATCATCTTTTGCGATATCATAAACGGAAGTTTGGGCATTAACAGGAGTAGCACTAAAAGATTGTAAACGCGCCACTAACTCCTCTTCGCCAATGCGACTTATCTTGGAGAGGTCTGCGATGTCTGTTTTTGCCATAATAGTCATAGGCAACACGAAAGGTTTCTCGTGCTTTGCCCCGCCTAAACTCACAAAGCTAAGCGCTAGAAGTACGATAAATATCCCGTTGATTACTCTACCGGAAAAAGTATCAAAAGAGTTTTTAAATCCTTTGAAGTTGAGCATTATATGCAAAATGATAGCTGCGACCATCAAGAGCCCCAACCACTCATGAGCAACTTTATTTAATCCCGTATCAACATGGAAAAACATCAAAATACCGGTTACAGCAATAAGTAAAAAAGAACCTCCAACCAAGGGAGTCACCCATTTTCTCTCAAACTTCACAACAATCCTTTTTTTTGTTGTATTTTATAGCTTTTAGATTAACCTGAGTTAAATATTTTTATCTTACTTAAACCCTAAAAAAGTAATAAGTAGATACAATTTACAAGCTAAAAAAAGGGAAAAATATGTCAAAAATAGCCTCGATGTTACAGCTCCAGCAGCAACTCAATGATGCCACCAACGGGAAAGAGTGGGAAGAAGGAGTCACTGCGCAAGGAAAGATCATCAACTGGAAGCGATGCATCTATCTTGAGTGTGCCGAACTTGTCGAGTCTTACCCTTGGAAACACTGGAAAAATATCAGCGCGCCTGCCGATACGGAAAATATAAAGATAGAGGTTGTAGATATCTGGCATTTTGTGATGAGTGAGGTTTTAAGACTCAATAGAGGCAGAGATATAGAAGAGATTGCCAAAGAGATCAAATCACTTCAAAACTTCTGTATCATACAAGATGAGGCGAAAGAGATTGATGACAATCACCTTGATCAGATCGCCAATATCGAAGATTTTATAAAAACTATTTTTATGGAAGCAAGTTGGCAGGATATCCTTGAAAAATATCTTACGATACTTGCACAATCGGGACTCAATGTAGACTCCCTCTACTCTTTGTATATCGGCAAAAATATCCTCAATCAATTTAGACAAGACCACGGATATAAGGATGGAACCTATAAAAAATTATGGGGCAATGTCGAGGATAATGTCGTGATGCAAGAGATCCTCAAAGAGCATCCAAATATCACCCCCTATGAGCTCTATGATGCGCTCAAAGAGAGATATGAAGATTTAGACTAGAGGTGCCCTAAAGTTTTTTGGAGAGATTTACAGAAGTTTTTCCGCCTGCGCCGACTCTTACTTCTGTGGCTATGCGTATATTTTTTACACTATCAAATCCACACTCGTCACCGCAAACAACCGTTCCAATGACATAATAACGACCCGCAGGAACCCCATAAAATACAAACTCTCCCTTCTCGTTAGATGTTGTAAATCTAAGGTAATTAAAGAGTCTTTTATCAGCAGGTGTCATAATTCTGCCTTTTACATAGCTTTGCACATACCACTCTTTAGAGTAACTTGTAATCGGGTTGAGATAGAGTCTTGTTCCTTTGGCATTGAGCACCATAGTGCCGCTGTTTTCTAAAAATATGCGACCCTTTATGGTACTGCGACCGTTTCTTGCCAATTTTTTATACTCATCTGTCGGAAAATCCATGCGTTCATACACTTCATCATTTTGCATATCTTCAACAGTGACAGAACCTTCGTGGATATTGTTATCGATATCGGAAAGATCAACAATCTCTTCATCATCCATATCCTCAAGTGGTGGCCACTGTGATGTGTTTTCGCTTTTTGGACCCGGTAAACTCGGTGCTCTTAGAGTATCACAACCCGTGATAAATAGAGCGAAAAATAGCGCCGGAATTAAAAAAATAATAATTCTATTCAAGATGACAACCTTTACAATATTGATAGGCATATTATATCAAATTTATATTATATAAAAGGCATCTCCAATAACCTTAGATGCGCATAATTGGTTTTGTAAATGCCCTCACTATTTCCCAAGACAAAATTCACCAAACATCTTATCTAGAATATCTTCATTGTCATACGGTTTTGATATAAGGGATATCTTTTTGAGTGCTTCATTGAGATGATATGAGAAAAATTCGAGCTCGGATTTTGCCAAAAATAGTCTCGACTCCCCTATGTGCGATAGTGCATCGCTGAGTGCTAAAATCTGTCTGCTTGTTACTAGCATGATCTCATCATCTTTTGCTATGGAATCAAGCAAGGATTGTAGTGCCTCTGTCAGATTGGTAAAATTCTCTTTGATGCTAATCTTCAACGCTCCATCTTCTAAAAAAGGGTGTGCTATCTTTTGATTGAGATCTGATTTGTTAATCACTTTTATAAGGTGTTTGGAGGGGTCAAGATCTGTAAGTTTCACCATGATGTCCTCATCAAGTTGATCAAACTCTCTGCTCCCGTCAAAAAGTGCTATGATGATATCTGCTTCTTGTATGGAGGCTAAAGATCTCTGAACGCCGATCTGCTCTATGGCATCATTTGATTCTCTAATACCTGCGGTGTCAATGAGTCGTATCAGATGAGAGCCGATTCTCACAGACTCCTCGATGGTATCTCTCGTTGTGCCCTCGATATCACTCACAATCGCCCGCTCATAATCTAAGAAACGGTTGAGCAATGAACTTTTCCCGACATTGGGCTTGCCCACAATTGCGACCCTAAAACCCTCTATGAGTCCTTTTCTTCTATGACTACTCTCTAAGATAGCGCGCAGTTTATCTTCAAGAATATCTAACTTTTGTGCAATAGTCTCTTGGATATCGGCAGGGAGGTCCTCTTCGGCATAGTCTATCATCACTTCAGAATTTGCCAAAATAAGCAAAAGCTGCTCTCTGCTCTGTTCCACAAAGTCCAAGAGTGAGCCTTTGAGCTGTTTGGCAAGTATTTTTGCCGCGTCAAGATTTTTTGCTTCGATTATTTTAGCAATGGCTTCGGCTTGCGATAGGTCTATCTTGCCGTTTAAAAATGCTCTTTTGCTATATTCGCCCGGCTCAGCCAATCTTGCACCATAATGCACACATAGATCGATGATTTCACTCGAGATTATATAACCGCCATGGCACTGAAATTCAACGATATCTTCACCTGTAAAGCTATGGGGGGATTTAAAATAGATAACAACCGCTTCATCGATAAGCTCACCTTGCGCATCATAAAGTGGAGAGAGATGGGCATATCTTGGCTTGAGCTCATTGTGAGCCGTTACTTTTTTTGCAATCTCAAGCGATTTTGGTCCGCTGAGTCTCACTATAGAGATCGAACCGATCCCGCTAGCACTCGCATTTGCAACTATCGTATCATTCATCGTTATTGGACAAAAAATCGTTTATGATAATATATTTCTCGCCGTTTTGATTTGTCTTGGCGGCAATGTACTTATTTGGAAAATGGTCTCTCAATTTCTCTAAAGCGATCTGAACCAATATACCGTCAAACACTCTTGTGCGCGCTCTGCCTTCAGCCTCAACTTTTGTTATGACGGGTTTTAGAAGTCCTTCTACCATCTGTTCTTGTGATGTGAGAAAACTTGCTATCTCAAGCTTTAAAAAGAGATCATATTTGCTATATATCCAATTAAAGATCATATAAGAGAGTGCATTGTATCTATAGCCCTCTTTGCCGATAAGCAGAGCTGCATCTTCACCGTCTATAAAGATAAATGCATTCTGCTCGATGACATCTACCTCAATAACATCGATGCTAAAACATGATTTTTCAAAGAGGATTTTGAGCTCATCTTCTATCTTTTTTGCCAAATGATTGTGAGAAACATGCTCATGCTCTTTAATCATCTCTTCGACATCTTCGCTTAAAGGAGGTTCTTCCTCAATAATCTCCTCTTTTTTGCCTTGAACTATTTTTTTTGCCACGATGATAGCGTTCTTGGAGCCTACACCCAAAAACCCTTTCGAAGGTCTTTGGAGCACCTCGATTTCAAGCTCCAAAATAGAACAATGCATTTCCGATGAAGCTAACTCAAAGACTTCTTGGAGTGTCTTAGCTTCAAATTTTCTCATATATCCTTCCTTGGCTATCAATTTTTATGGTGATGGGATGCTATCTCGGCTTGCTTCTTCTTTTCATGCGCTCTATTGATGTAATACTGTTGCGCAATTGAAAGTATATTGTTTGTAAGCCAATAGAGTACAAGACCTGCCGGGAATGATATAAAAAATGCCGTCATAATAACAGGGAAAAATTTAAATATCTTCTCTTGAAGCGGATCGGTAAAATTACTCGGCGTAATACGTTGCTGGAGATACATAGAAAGTCCCATAAGGAGTGGCAACACCCAATACTGATCCATTCTAGAGAGATCTTGTATCCATAGTATCCAAGGAGCACCTTGAAGCTCGTCGGCATTTAAAAGCACTCTATACAGAGCAAAAAAGACAGGAATTTGCAAAAGAAGCGGGAGGCATCCACCAAGTGGATTGGCACCGTTTTTCTGATAAAGCTCCATCATTTTTACATTTAATTTTTGTTTATCATCTTTGTACTTCTCTTTGAGGTCTTTCATCTTAGGAGCTAAATCTTTTAGCTTCTGCATAGACATCATCCCTTTAAAAGAGAGCGGGAAAAGTATAAGTTTCACTAAAATTGTAAAAATCACAATCGCCCAACCCCAGTTTGCAACGACATGATTATGTATCCAGCGAATAACCGTAAAAAACGGCTCAGAGAGAAAAGTAAACCAACCGTACTCAATCACACTTGTAAGCTCAGGGTTGATAGCAGAGAGTCCTTTATACTCTTTTGCGCCGATATATCCGTTAAAAGCATAGTCGCTTTTAAGTGCTACAAACATGAGAGGATCTCCGTTTGCCTCTTTGAGTACCGAAACATTCATACCTGTCGTGAGATTATAAAAAAGTGTCGTATAGTATCTATCAAATGAAGAGATAATCTTCGCGCCTTCAAACGACTCCTCGCCTGTGGCATCACCGTCTTCTATCACATCGGTCTCGCCTGAAGCTTTTTTGATAAGTGCGCCTTTGGCTACCATATATTTTGATTTATCAGCTTGCGGTCTTGCACCGTTTGTTACAAAATACTCAGCAGGTTGTGATGTCTTTATCTCAACATTATAACTTCCGTTACTATGGAAAGTAACTTTTTTTGTAACGCTCAAAGTTGAAAGCTTTTGGGTGAAGGTAACAGTTTGTGGCTCTTCACCTAATGCCAACTCTTTACTATCAAAATCCATAGTATAAGGTACTGTGAATGCCTCTTTTGCAAGCGCAGGATCTTTAAATCTTATCTCAAGAGGCTTCGCTCCCTCAGATGCAAAAAGTTTGCGATACTCGCCATCTTTTTCTTTATACTTATCTTCAAGGAGTGTCACTTGAGATATCCTAGCAAACTTATCGATAACCCAGACAAATTTACCGTTAAGCACTTTAAGCTCAACTTCACTATCGGCAATCTCAGCTTGAGGGGCTATCGCTGCTTTATCTTCTTCTACTACTGGAGTGGATTGTGATATGCTACTCGTTGGAGTTTGTGGTGTTGTTTGTGTTTGCGGAGCGGTACTATTGATATCTGCGGTATTGAGAGGTGTTTGTGATGGCATAAGATAGCCATATCCGACAAATATCAAAATCGACAGAACCAAAGCTATTAATAATCTTTTTTGAAGGTCTTGCTGTTCCAAATTGACGCCTTTATTTTAAGAATGGTTATTAGGGTTTACTCTTTTTAGGGCTGAAAGAAAAGTTTTAGAGAGTACAGTATACGCCTCATCTAATATCTTAGCTTTTGAGACAAATATATAGCTCCCCTCGCTTAATATATCGCTCTTATCTATAAAAAGGGCCCTTAAAAGTCTTTTTGCCCTGTTTCGTTTTATTGCATTTCCTATCTTCTTACTGGAAACAAACGCTACATTATGCCCTTTTTTTTCTTTATAAAAAATGACAAAATAGGGAGTATGCCATACAATTGTTGCGTTTTTATAGATATCATCAAAACTCTTTTGTTCGCTGATACGAACAAAGTTTTTTATGCGGCTAATCTTTTTCTACCCTTAGCTCTTCTTGCTGATATAAGCTTTCTTCCGTTCTTTGTCTTCATTCTTGTTCTAAAGCCGTGTGTTCTCTTGCGTGGAGTATTGTGTGGCTGGTATGTTCTTTTCATAATACTTGTCCTTAAATGTATAAATAACCAAAATGGTTTACTAAGACGCGATTTTACCGTAAATAGCCTTTGAAAAGTTTTAAACCAAAAGTGGAGTATGCGCGTTATATTGGTAAAAAACCGTGTTATAATTACTGCCATGAAAACAATAATAGAAACAAACATACCCTCACCATGCTGGCTTTTAGATGAAAAAACACTTAGAAAGAACCTTAAAATACTCAAACAGATCAAAGATGAGAGTGGCGCAAAGATACTTTTAGCACTCAAAGGATTTGCTCTTTGGAAGAGTTTTGATATCATCAGAGAAACACTTGATGGATGTTGTGCAAGCGGACTCAATGAAGCCAAATTGGCACATGAAGAGTTTCAAAAAGAGGTACACACCTACTCGCCGGCCTTTAAAGAGAGTGAGATCGACACCGTTGCAAGCATATCACACCATCTTGTTTTTAATTCACCCGATCAATTTCATAGATTTTACAAAAGAGCGAAAGAGATGAACCCCAATATCTCATTGGGCTTACGAGTTAACCCCGAGTACTCTCAAGCCCCAAAAGAGATATACAACCCGTGTGGTCTCTATTCGCGCCTCGGAACAACACTGGAAAATTTTGATCCAAGCATACTCCAAGCGTGTGATGGGCTCCATTTTCATGCACTTTGTGAGCAAGATTGTGATGCACTTGAAGGTGTTCTAGAAAATTTTGAGGCAAAATTCGGCGGAGTCATAAAGGAGCTAAAATGGGTTAATTTTGGTGGCGGACACCACATAACAAGGGCCGGCTACGATAGAGAAAAACTTATAGCACTCATCAAAGATTTTAAAAAAAGATATAACAACATCGAGGTCTACTTGGAGCCCGGCGAGGCTGTCGCTTGGCAGTGTGGCGACCTCCATACGACAGTGTTGGATATCGTCCACAACGGAATCGATATCGCAATCGTTGATAGCTCTGCTGAAGCACATATGCCTGATACTATTATCATGCCTTATCGTGCCGATGTAGAAGGCGCAGATGAAGCAAACAAGAAACGATACACCTATAGACTTGCCGGCAATACCTGCCTTGCGGGGGATATCATGGGAGATTATAGTTTTGATGAAAAACTACGCATCGGCGATACGGTTATCTTTAAAGATCAGATGCACTACACTATGGTCAAAGCAACCACCTTTAACGGAATCAATCTTCCTGCAATTGCCGTAAAAAGAGAAAACGGAAGCATCGAGGTGCTTAAAACATTTGGTTATGAAGAGTTTAAGGGGCGACTGAGCTAATCTTTTTGTCTATAGAATATATCTCCCATATCTTCAAACTCTTTCTTGTAGTAGATATCAACGGCAGTCGAATTGGGACTCACTGTCAATACCTCATCAACCGTTTTGCTCTGCTGATATACTACTTTAACTTTTGATACCTCTTCATTGACATAAATAATCGTAACTCTGTCGGATATTTTTTTACCGACCTCTAGCGTATCTGCTCCTAAAACAAGGTGGTCGACCTTGATACCTGCATCACTGAGGGCAGATTTTGCGATGGCACCTCCTATCATCTTCATCATCTCTGTACCACTATGTGTCCCCGCAGCATCTTGGGAGCCAAAAAGTAAAACAGCGAGTATCTGCTCTTGTGAAAGCTTTGGTCTTGAAGAGAATGTGATATTTGGAGCGCTTGGAGTGCCGGAGACAAAAACCGTTATCTTATAAGCAGATGATTTATAATCGGCACTGATATCCAAAAGAGGTTTATTGTACTCACCTACAAAATATATATGACTCTCTTTGAGTATAAAATTTTTTCCTTGAAATTGATAACTACTGCCTTTGGGAATAGTCATCATGCCGGTGACAAGCGGGTTGGTATTTTCAAGCTTATTGATACTTATATTTCCCGTTGCGATAATATCGGCATTTTTCTGCTTGTAGATGATAGGTTTTTTTGCTTCTATTTTAATATTGGTGCTCAAATTTTTTACAAAAGTAGAAGGCTCTTTGTAGTGGATATCTTGGATGATGACGATGTCACTATCTGAGGGAAATGTTTTTTGCTCTAAAGAGTACTTAAGCTCTCCGCCTAAGATATCTACAGAACCTGATATATCTGTCTTTTCCCCCTCCAGCTTAGCGATAAGATCAATCTTTGCATCGAGATCGGCAAATTTATTCTCAAGGTGAAATGTATCGGCATTGAGCTTAAAACTACCCTTATGCAAGGTAGCATCATAGCTCCCCTGCGTTAAAGCTTGGTCATTGATCCAAAGCTCTTTGAGTATGTACTGATCGCCTTTTACATCAAAAGAGGAAGGTTTTTTAGCAAAAATGAGTATATCTTTGTAGTTCAAGCTATACGCAGGTATCACGAAGCTGCCCTCGCCTTTTTGAACAATTTGAAGTGTGATATCTTTGATCTCTTTTTGGTCTATCCTTTTATCACCTATTTTAAGACTTTTTGAGTTTAACTGCAAACTCTTTTTGCCCTCTTTGTCGCTACTCATTTGAAGGTCAAATGCTCCGTCTATATTGAGATTAGCTATAGGTTTTCCCTCGATCTTTATCTTGCCTTGAAGTGCCGCATCACTATAGATGAGATCTGCAAAGAGAGCTTTTGATTGCAATGCGACATCCCACCCCTTATCTTTTCGTTTCACTTGCAATGTGGCATTATCAAGCAGACTCCAATTGACTGTGCTATCATAGTTTTTAAGAAGAGTATTTTGAGGAATCTTGAGCTTAGCGTCACTACTCAAACTATCATCGAGCGCTATCTTGGCATCGACATTTGCTATATTTGATTGTATTTTTGCATTGATCTTACTTTTAGAAAATTTTCTAAGATTGAGTGGCGCATCAAGCTTGATGTTAGCAGTGGCACCTTGTAATGCTTTGGGGAGTTTCATATACGAAGAGAGTGGTATGGGTGCTTTTGAATAAAGCTCAAAATGAGCCTCTTTATACGCTTTGCTTGTAAAGCTGCCTGTAAAGAGCTTTGAGGTGATATTTGCATCTAAAGTATGAGCATCCCCTTGATAATGTATCTGCATTGCTTCAAACACTCTCTCAGATGTTTCTCCAAAAGTTACTATCTTTTCAGGTACTAATTCCCCTTGAAACTCTAATTTCTCATCAAGGGTTAAACTATTTGTTAAGAGTGCATTTTTAAAATCGGCTCCATCTAGATATGCTTTTGAGTCAACATTAAGCGAGAGTGTATCGAAGTTATATGTGAGCTCCGATGTGAAGTTGCGTATATCGATCGGATAGCTCTTCTCGAAGAGCGCACCCTTGCCTTCGGACGCAAAAGAGATAAAAAGCCTCTGTGTATCAATATTGAACTCTTTTATCGTAATCTCTTTGAGCGCATCAGCTTGAAGCGGGATGTTGTATCTATCAAAAAGAGCCTGTTTTGGATATATCTTTCCAAATCCGGCAAGCATATATCTCTCATCTTTTTGAGCATTATATGCAAGCGTGCCAAAATTGGTCACTATATTTATCTTAGGGTCTCCCTCTATAAGTTTAAGCTCCTTGATTGAAAAAATAGATTGCTTGATAGTAAGCTTCATCGCATCGATAGAGATATCCTCTGTAAGCTTATGAGGTAAAAAGGTTATGTTGGATTTTTTGATTGCGATGTCAAGATCGATACGCTCTGTGCTTGAACTGTTTTGCTCATCACTTTGAAACTCACTCGCAAATTTGTTGACAACATCGATAGCAACATCTTGAACATCAAACGTATCTAAAAATATCTGACCTTGCAAGATTGCCCATGGGCTCCAAGAGAGTGTTGCACTCTTTGCTAAAGGCTCATTTTTATATCGTATGTCGCTTATATGCAAATCCTGTATCAAATTACCTTCAATACTTTTGTAAGTGATGTTGTATCTTGGTGCATATTTATCTACAACTATCTTGATGATAGGTGCACTATTTGCGAAAAACAGAACTACCGAGATAACCATACTTATGACAGTAAAAATGATAGCGCTTCTAAAAAGTATCTTTCTCAAAATGACTGTCCTATCTGAAATTGAATCCCCTGCTGAGAAGGATCATCAGCATTGAATGCCACATCAACTTTAAGCGGACCGATAGGAGTCACATACCGTACGCCAAGACCAACGGCTGTGATAATCTCTCCATCATAAGAGTGCTTCTCTCGCGAGAGCATTGTATTATCTGAAAAAAGCGCACCCCTCCAAGAACCATAAAGTGGAAAATCGGCCTCAAATGAAAGGTTGGCATAACTAAATGCTCCATCAACCGTATAATCACTGCTTGAAGTTATAACACCGAGCTCATTAAAACCATATGCCCTATTGGTAAAAGAGCCACCGGCAAAGAAGAGTTTTGACTCAGGTACGCCATTTTTAGAATCTTCGATAGCACCCATCTTTCCGACAACGGCAAAGGTGATATCTTTGATAGAGTAGATAGCCCTTGCTTCAAGGAGCGTCTTAAGATAGTTGCTCGCATCGCCGTTATAAGGCAAGCCATACTCTACATAGGCACTAAGATAGTAACCGTTTTTAGGATCAAGCTTATCATCTCTCGCATCATAAACAAACTTCAAATAGGGATACAAAAGATTGAAACTCCCCTCATCCAAAGGATAAATCGGCGTATGCGAAGCATCATAATTATCAAGATAAGATATATCTATATTTTCAGCTCCTATACCCATCACTGCTTCGGCTCTTTTGTAGAGGTATGCCAGATAAAGTTTTGCATAACTCTTCTTCTCTTTAAAGGCAGGGTACTCAAGATTTGAATATCCAACTTTGGCTCCAAGGTCAAAGTAATATTTAGAAAAATGTAAAAATGCGGGTTTGAAAAACTCTACTTCGGCAAACTGTTCAAGATCGGAATAGCTTGTTGTGAGCGTAAGTTTTTGAGCATTGCCGTAAAAATTTCTCTTTACGAGTTGCGCTTGTGCTTTTGGTCCCAAATAGGAGTCGTACCCAACACCCCCTCTAAAATAGTACGGTTTGGTTGTTTCACTTACTTTTATATCGAGGGGAACCTGATTGAAGAGTTTACGATTAATATTGATAACGACACTATCAAATACATCAAGCTCTCCGATTCTATCGTAGGTTGAGCGCACTTTTTTTGCCGAGAACCTACTCCCTTTTATTGCTATGATTCTAGAGAGTACAACATCCCTATCGACACTTTTAAGTCCTTCAATATAAGCATCTTCAAAACTACAAACATCTCCTTTTTGTATAAAATAAAGAAGATCAACACTATGACGCTCTAGATTCACATAGGCCTTATTGTCAAACTTGTAGCTACAGTAACCGCTATCTAAAAGGGCTTTGATGATATCGTTTTTCGTCTCTATGAAATCTTCGGCCTTAAATATCTGCTGCTCTTTAAATCTTAGTATCGGGGTGATGTTATAATCCGATGTGATGTTGATACTATGTATCGTAAATGCTTCATTCTCTTGTATAGTAATTTTGACGACATCTTCGAGCTCTTTGATCTCAAAATCAGCATTATAAAATCCGACCGAATTAAAAAAACTTCGTAAAGACTCCTCGATACCGGGAATCAACTTTACATTAATGCGAGGCTCTTTATCGCTCCAAAAAAAGAGAAAACTTTTTTTCTTTGCCTCGAGTGCCTCTTCGATATCTGCTTTGGCTATCTGAGCATTACCTTCAATCTGTAACAATTTTGTCTCATCTATAAGTTCCTCATCTGCAAAAGAGAGCGAGAACAGTAAAAAAAGTGAGAGTAAAAATCTCATTACATATCCCTAATCCAAAGATACTATCGTATCGCTTGCCCATTTTGCAAGATCAATATCGTGCGTTATCAGCAAGATACCGACACCTTCTAACCTTTTTACAAGAAGTTTCATCACATCAAGCTGGATGAGATTATCAAGTGCACTTGTCGGCTCATCACAAAGCATCAAATCAGGCTTCATCAGAATAGCACGCAAGATACTACAGCGTTGCAACTGCCCACCTGAGAGCTCATGAGGCAACTTCTCTAAAAGCTGAGCCTCGATGCCGACCTCGCTACAAAGCAGATCAAGCTCTTTGATGGGCGCTACCTCTTTGATCTGTCGTATGATCGAATAACTTGGATGAAAAGAGCTATATGGATCTTGAAATATCCAACCGATTTTTCCTCTGCTTATCTGCCCTTTTTGAGGCGTTAAGTTCCCGGCAATGATCTCAAAAAGTGTTGATTTACCACTGCCGCTTCTACCGACAACGCTCTTAATTTCACCTCTTTTGAGGCTCAATGAGAAGTTGTCAAATATAACACTCTCTTTTGTATATCCAAAAGAGAGATTACAAATATCTAAAACTATATCTTGCATCCTATCTCCTTTGGCATTATACTAAAAGGGTGTGTCATAAATGTGGTTATTCTCTTATCTGACCCACTCCATATATCTTATACTTATAGGTTGTTAGCTCATTGATTCCCATAGGTCCTCTCGCATGCAGTTTATTGGTCGAGATACCGACTTCTGCTCCAAAACCAAATACACCGCCATCCGTAAAACGTGTACTCGCATTGACATAAACACAAGAGGCATCGACTTGATCCAAAAAGTACTCTGAAGCAGTATAGTTTTCGGTAATAATTGCCTCAGAGTGCGATGAGCCAAATCTTCGTATATGCCCAATCGCTTCCTCTATATCTTCTACAACTTTGATATTAAGCTTGTTGGCCAGATATTCGGTATCAAAATCTTGTTCACTTGCGTGTTCAATAGCGATGATAGCGCATGCTTTTGCATCTCCTTTGAGTTCTGTTTTATGCCCCAAAAACTCTCTATGCAATTTTGGCAATATCTCACCTGCTATCGCACTATCGACGATAAGTGTCTCCATCGCGTTACAAACACCCGGTCTTTGACATTTTGCATTAAGCGCAATCGCGATGGCTTTTTCTTGATCAGCATCTTTGTGGATATAGGTATGACAAAGCCCTTTATCATGCTTTACAACAGGGATAGAAGAGTTTTTTGATATATGACGGATCAACGCCTCGCCACCTCTTGGGACGATCAAATCGACATACTCATCCATCGTTATCAATCTATCAACACCGTCTCTTGAACTATCAGGAAGCAAAGAGATGATAAATTTTGGCAATCCATTGGCTTCTAAAACTTCCTGCAATACATCTGCTATCGCACGATTTGAGTTAAGTGCCTCTTTGCCACCTTTGAGGATAGCAACATTACCGCTTTTAAAACAGAGTGCACCCACATCAGATGTTACATTAGGACGAGATTCATAGATGACCGCAACTACGCCGATAGGCACAGAAACCTTCTCTATGCGTAGATTATCTTCATTGATCCATCCTTCAAGTACTCTGCCTACAGGCTCTTTAAGCTGGGCTATCTCTTTGAGAGAAGTCGCCATCGCTGCAACTCTTTTTTCATCAAGAAGTAATCGCTCAAGCATCGCGCTACTTAGCTCCATGCTCTTCGCCTGCTCGAGATCTTTCTTGTTTGCCGCTATAATCTTTTGACTATTTTGGATCAACGCATCTGCCATCTGAACCAATATATCACTCTTTCTTTTTGAGGTCATTGTCGCTATGATGGATGAGCATCGCTTTGCCTCTGTTAAAAACTTTACCATAAATATATCCTTGACTTTATTGGCGTGGTAATAATAGATCTTTTACACTGCTGTGCGGATCTTTTTCTTCGTATATCATACTATAAACCTCTTTTGCAATCGGTAAATATATCCCTTTTTTCTCCGAGATATCAAAAAGCGCTTGTGCCGTTGCGACACCCTCTGCAACCTCTCCAAGCTCCAAGAGTATCGCTTCGATACTCTTTTTTTGTGCCAAGCCTATACCCACTCTATAGTTTCTTGAGAGCTTTGAGCTTGCAGTGAGGAAAAGATCACCCGCCCCGCCGAGTGAGAGAAAAGTATCTTTTTTTGCACCGAATGCCTCTCCAAAACGGCTCATCTCAACAAGCCCTCTAGCCAAAAGTGCTGCTCTAGCGTTATTGCCAAGCCCTAACCCGTCACATACTCCACCGGCGATTGCTATAACATTCTTATAGGCTCCTGCTACCTCTTCACCTGTGACATCTGCACTTACATACCCTTTGATAAACTCAGGCATAGCATCAACAAACTTCTGCGCGAGTGCTTCATCTACTGCACTGACAACCAAGGCGGTAGGAAGAGACTGTTGTACTTCATAAGCAAAAGAAGGTCCCGAGAGAAAGGCGAGTCGCTCTTTTGGAATAAATGTCTCATAGACCTCATTTAAAAAAGAGCCGCTTTGCACCTCTATCCCTTTAGCGGCAACCAAGATTGATTGCCCCTTGTCTTCAAAATGTGCGCTCATCCACTCCCTGACAAACTGTGCCGGAATTGCCATAATGATATAGGGATACTCTAGCGCCTCTTTGATTGATACAAAATTTTCAATATCTTTTTTACTTCTTGAGGTTATCACTACCTCATTGTTTTGACTAAAAGCATGATAGAGCGCTTGTCCCCATTTTCCGGCACCAATGATTGCTATCTTCATACTATTTGCTCTCCTTTTGTCTCTATGAGCTCTATAAAACGCTCCGCACTCTCTTCATACATATCAAAGATTTTACTCACACCTGCTAAGATTAATTTTCGATTATCCTCTTTGCTATCTGAGAGAACCACAATCTCATCTTTGAAACCACCTGAGCGAAGTGAAATCGTATAGTAGACATTAAGTGCATCTTCCGGCATGGAGCATACAACCATAAAGCCTCTAAGTTTTGTAATCTGTTCGAGATAATCATATTGGCTTACATCTACTTGGATCACATCTTCAAAACCATCATTTTTTGCTTCTTCATAACGCGCAGTATCTGTTTCATAAAGACTCAACGCTATGCCTTCATCTTTCAAGATACGGCACATATGCTTGCTCTTATGAGTATACCCAAAGAAGATAATACCTTTTTTATGCTCTTGATGGTGTGCCTTGATATGATTGAGTGCCCTTGCATCGATTACTTCATAAGGCTCAACTATCCTATTGACTCCGGCAGCAATATACTGTCTTTTTAGATGATTTTCATTCATACGAGCAAAGATGACTGCATCCGACTCAACCGACCTTGCATTTAAGACAAAATAGATATTATCAATATCAGAGCTTGTGAGTGTCAACATTGCAGCAATATTTTTGCCTCCATAGAGGTCTTTGATAATCTTTGCACTTGATCCATCTGCGCATATTGCTCTATAGCCATCTTTTCTAGCTTCTGAAACCTTCTCGACACTCTTCTCGATAATTACAGGCTCATACTCGCCTCTTATTTTCAACTTCCTAGCAACACTCAATCCCAAATGCCCATAACCGTTGATGATGACGGCACGATTCATCTTTGAGACGAGATTGATATTATCCACATTGCGTAACTCATCAAAGCGCTCTGAGAATGCCGAAACCATCACGGAGGTTACAAAAGAGATCATCGCAACACCGAAAACGATGCCAAACATAGCAATGATTTTGCCCGTGTCGGTCACAGGTGATATATCACCATACCCTACAGTTGATATGGTAACGAGCGCCCAATAGATAGCATCTAAGTAACTTCCTATCTTCTCATTGATACCATACTCTAAGATATAAAAGACCGTACCTAAAGAGAAGGTGACCCCAAGAAGCAAATAGCCTAAAAAGATAAATTCAAATCGCTTACTTGCAAGTGCCTTAAAGAGGCTTGAAGTACCATGCATATAGTGATAAAGCTTGAGGAGTCTCACGATTCTAAACTTTGGAAAGATCGCCACAAGGTCGATGAGTGCAGGCAAAGAGACGAGATAAGCAAGCTGTTTTTTAAGTGGTTTAAAGTAGTACTCACTCAATGGAGCATCCTTCTCTTTGCTAAGCGCTACAATATGCTTATGGATATCAAAATTAACCCAAATGCGTAGAAGATACTCCAAGATAAATACAACCGTTATAACCTTGAGGTCAAACTCGGTGAGCCACGCAGGCAATTTATCTGACTTGCTCAACATCAATATCGTAATAGAGATTAAAATCAATACGATCATAAAACGATCAAAATATTTTTTATAGGGGTAGTTGACATCTAAAAGCAGTGATCTAAAAAAAGATTTGCATTTTTGATAGCGTACCGATCTGTCGATCATATAAGAGAGTCTTAGTATGAATCGATGCATCATAATGGGCTCTTTTCCTTTAACTTAATCTCTGCTTGAGCAGCTCATTAAGCTTTGCAGGATTTGCTGAACCCTTGCTTTGCTTCATACACGCCCCCACAAAGAAACCAAAAAGCTTTTCTTTCCCGCTTTTGTACTCATTTACTTTCTCTTCATTTTCTGCCAAAACAGCATCTATCAGCTCTAAAATAGCTCCATCATCACTCACCTGCGCAAGACCGAGTTTTTCGATGATTGCATCGATATCCCGCTCATCATTCTCAAACATATAATCAAGCACATCTTTTGCACCCTTGCCTGAAATGGCATCGCTCTCTATCTTTGCTATCAAAAGCGCAAGCGTCTCTGCCGTTATAGGAGAGTTCTCTATATTTAAAGAGAGTTTATTGAGCCTGCCTAAAAGTTCAGAGGTCAACCAGGTTACCCCATTTTTCGGTGTAATCTTATGCTCTAACATCGCTTCAAAATAGTAAGCCATCTCTTTTTGCGAAGTGATAACGAGTGCATCATCTTTTTTAATCCCAAGCTCATCAACATACCTTTGCACTTTTTGATCCGGTAATTCAGGTATCTTTTTAGCGACATCCATCATCGCTTGTGTAACAAGCACCGGTCTGAGATCAGGATCAGGGAAATACCTATAATCTGCACTATCTTCTTTCCCGCGCATACTCTTTGTTACACCTTTTGCAACATCCCAAAGTCTCGTCTCTTGATACACCTCTTCTTTATAAAGACCGTCTTCATACGCCTCTGTCTGTCTTGCGACCTCATACTCGATAGCTGCTGCGACAAAACGAAATGAGTTGATGTTTTTTATCTCAACTCTTGTCCCAAACCCCTCTTGTCCTTCCGGTCTGATGGAGACATTCACATCACATCGAAATGAACCCTCTTGCATATTGGCATCACTGATATCGAGATATCTTACAATGGAATGCAACTTCTTGAGATAGCCTACAGCCTCTTCTACACTGCGCATATCCGGCTCGCTTACGATTTCAAGAAGCGGTGTGCCTGCACGGTTAAGATCAACTTTTGAGATGGCGCCTTCGTGCATATTTTTCCCTGCATCTGCTTCAAGGTGGGCTCTTGTGATGCCTATTCGTTTGGTTGTGCCGTCTTCTAGATTGACAATCAACTCGCCACCCTCTACGATAGGAATGTCAAATTGCGATATCTGATACCCTGATGGACTATCAGGATAAAAATAACTCTTACGGTTAAAAATAGATCTCTGATTTACCTCTGCATTCACAGCATATCCAAACGACATTGCTTTGTTAACAGCTTCAAGATTGAGCACGGGCAAAGCTCCCGGAAGCGCTAAGCATACAGGGCAGGTATTGGTATTTTGCTTCTCGGCAAAACTTGTCGCACATGAGCAAAATATCTTTGTTTGAGTGTTTAATTGGACATGAACCTCTAATCCGATAACAGTTTCAAATCGCATTTTTTTCCTTGGGGATAAAGATTAAAATCTTTGTTATTTTTGTCTTTTAATTATATCCAAAGATGTTTAAAAGCATATAGCTTTATCGGCAACTTACTCCTTATAAATTGTATGTTATACTTTATAAATTTCAATACACCATGGGACCAATATTGACAAAAAAGATAGTAAAAGCATTAAAGATAGTAGCTTATATACTTCTCTTTATCGCTCTTGTTATATCCTATACTGTGATTGCCGTAAAGCTCTCTGCATTTTGGTTTGTTTTCCCGTGGGGAGAGGTTAAATGCTCATCGGATCCTGCAGCAATAGTTTTTAAACTTGCTTTTTTCGAAACACCGCTTGTGATTGCTACAAGTTTAGCGCTGTTTGTGTGGGCCTATGTGAGATCTCGTCAAAAAATGTATCTCTATTTGCATCTGCCAATTACTCTTTTGATTGGGGTAGTCTATATAACCACTAGAATGGTATATTTTGGACTGGGAAGCGTATGAAAAAAATCTTTATCTTGGTGTCGATATTTATATTTACGGGATGTAACGAAAAACAAAAACATGCTCATGGTGATATCTATGAATCACATATGGCAGTTAATATTTCCAAAGCAGATGCCGTGTTCGATACAAAAACACTGACAATTATCTATAAACCCCGCTCATGTGAAGAGGTTCCACATAACCGCGATGCGCTCTCATCGGAAGAACTTACGATAGAATGTCAAGCGTTAGATGAGTATCTGCAAGAACACGATAACACTATCCCCGATACTATATGCAGTGATACCTACGATTTGAGAGAAGATAAGTATACTCTTATAGATTCTGATAAACCAAATGGATGTTTTAACTTCTCAAAATCTTTCAATACTATCATCTACTATCCAAATGGTTTTGTGGTACAGTTTCAGACCGAATATGGTCTTTTTCAGGGTGAATTTGAGTATAAATAACGCTCAATTACTATATAATAACAAAAAATATAGAAGAGTGTGCCATGTCAAAAACATTGATGACCAATCTAACAACTATTCTTATCATCATTCTCTCTTTTTTCTTGCCGCATCCTATAGGTAAGCATACACTCAATGTCGGACTTTATGCACTCTCGGGCGCTATCACAAATTCACTTGCTATCTATATGATATTTCATAAAGTGCCTCTACTGTACGGCTCTGGAGTGATAGAGAAAAATTTTGAAGCCTTTAAAAACTCTATCAAATCGATGATTATGGAGCAGTTTTTCTCCAAAGAGAATATAAACAGATTTCTACAAAAAGAAAATCAAGATATCGATTTTGCCTCTATCATCACCAAAGTTGACCTCAAGATTGCATTTGAGAGCCTTAAGACTACTATCATGGAGTCAAAATTTGGCTCGCTCCTTGGAATGTTTGGCGGTGAGAGTGCACTTAATTCATTTCAAAAACCTTTTGAAGAGAAGCTAAGAAGTGCTCTCATCAAGATAACAACATCGGAGTCTTTTAAAAAGATGATTGAGAATGAACTTAACTCTAGCTTGCTACAAGAAGATATCCTAAACTCCATAGAGACAATCGTCACAGAGAGACTAGAAGAGCTCACGCCTCAAATGGTAAAAGAGATTGTAGAGTCGATTATCAAAGAGCATCTAGGTTGGCTTGTGATTTGGGGAGGTCTTTTTGGAGGCGTGATAGGACTTAGCGTATCACTTTTTATCTAGCAAAATAGCGGATAGAGGCAAATCCCGCAAATCCCGCTGTTTTACACGCTTGTATCTGTGTATCTCCTAATATACCGCCAAGTGCTATAATAGGCATATCAAGCTCTGCTTTGAACGCTTTAAGGATATTAACTCCAAGGGGCTTGCCCTTGTTGGGAGTCGCAAAGATAGGACTTAGTGTTGCCATATCGGCGCCTCTTTCTTGCAGATCAAGCAACTCCTCCAAAGAGTGTGCACTCGCTACCGTAAACAGCCCACAACTTTTTGCCTCTGCTACCAGCTCAAATTGATCGCTTCTGAGATGCACCCCATCAGCTTTAAGCTTACAGGCAAGCTCTACATCACCATGGAGTAAAACTTTATCAAAATCAAAATGTTTGGCAGCTTCTAAAAAGAGTTTGGCATTATCATTATAGTTGGGGGTTAATCGATCACGATAAACGATCATAGAGGCAAGGCGCGAGAATCTTTTAAGATCCTCATTTAGGTGTTCAAATGAAAGGGTGGAGGGGTCGCTAATAGCGTACGCTAGCATCGCTCTTAGTGATGATCTTCACTTACGACAACAGCTCCTGCAAGATACACATAGGTAAGGATCATAAATATGAAGCTTTGGAGTATCGCACCAAAAGTAAGAAGGACATATCCGGAAAGTGGCACGACTGCCCAAGGAGCAAGCATCAAAAGAACCCACAAGAAGAGATCATCCCCTTTGATGTTCCCGAAAAGACGGAAAGAGAGCGATATGATTCTTGAGATATGTGATACGATCTCGATAGGATACATAAACGCTGTAAGCCCGGCTTTGAGGATCGGGTTCATCTCACCAAGGTGAACAAATGAGCCGAGGTACTTTAAAAAACCTTGTGCTCGTACACCTTCGATATGATAATAGACAAACACTAAAAGTGCTAGCGTTAAAGTAATGTTGATATTGGCTGTTGGTGCTTCAAACCCGGGGATGATACCGATAAGGTTAGAGAAAAATACAAACAAACCTATGGTTGCTACAAGCGGAAGATACTTTCTAGCATTCTCTTCGCCTATAACATCTTTTCCCATGGCGATAACGCCACCAAGATAAGCTTCCATAACATTTTGACTACCGTTTGGCACAGCTTGCATATTTTTTGTTGCTGCTCTTGCTAAGACAAGCATGATGATGGCAACTAGCGTAACATGCGCCATCATCAAACCACTTCCTTCGTGACCAAATATGACACCAAAATAGGTATATACACCTTCCATAAAACGACCCTCATATTATTGATTTTGTCGTATTTTACAAAAAAGCTCCTAAATTGCTCTTTAAGTGAGTGGAATTTTTGGCTTCCATGTATTAAAATATTTTAAATTAAACTATAAATCAGCTTCTCTGTCGCTTTCACACTTCTTGTGCAGTTGTGAATGCGAGCACTGCGAAGCACGAGCGTTGAACAACACCCGCACAATTGTGAAACGACGATTTTCTTTTCTTACTTTTCTTTACTAAAAAGAAAAGTTATAGAGATTTCTTGTTTTCTTTTTACTACTTTTTTAGAAAAAGTAGCACAAAAAGCGTCATGCTCACAAAGTCGCGGTCGGCATATCCATGCTTGCTATCTGTACCGCCGCGGATATGCCTGCTTTACAAGGATGCTCGCATGACAGTTATTTGATAATATGGATTGCCACGAAGCTAAAGCTTCTCGCAATGACAAGCAAAATGATGTTGAATGACAAAATAAGCCTCATAGCAAACTTACGCTAAAATACCCCCAAGTTTTTCAAAAAGAGCACCATGCGAATACAAGCGATACTCACAAACAGTTTTGGCATACTCACCTCACGAATCACGGGGCTATTTAGAGATGTATTTATGGCTTCAGCCTTAGGTGCGTCGATATATAGTGATATATTTTTCGTAGCCTTTAAGATACCTAACCTCTTTCGGCGTATATTTGCCGAGGGAGCTTTTACACAAAGTTTTATGCCCTCCTTTATCGCCTCAAAACAAAAAGGGGTTTTCGGTGCTGCTATATTTTTGCGATTTTTACTCTTTTTAGTCATCATCTCACTTATCGTTTCTCTCTTTCCGGAAGTACTAACAAAACTTATGGCATTTGGTTGGGATAGCGAGACTATCTCGCTGGCTGCACCGCTTACGGCTATAAATTTTTGGTATCTTGACCTCATCTTTATCGTCACATTTCTCTCAACCCTCCTCCAATACAAGGAACATTTTGCAGTCACAGCCATCTCTACATCACTGCTCAATGTAGCGATGGTAGCGGCACTTTGGTTGTTTATGCATGATGATCCAAAAGTTGTTGCGTATGCTTTGAGTATCGCTGTTGTCATCGGAGGGCTCTTACAAGTCATAGCACATATTTGGGCGATATCAACTATGAAGATGCGAAAGATATTTTTCGGTGGTTTTAAATACCTTGACAAAAAAGATGTAAGCGAAGATACAAAAAAGTTTAATACCCTCTTTTTACCTGCCATGTGGGGTAACTCAACACCACAGGTCAACGCATTTTTAGATACGCTCTTAGCTTCATTTCTTATGACAGGTTCTATCTCCTATCTTTTTTATGCCAATAGGATATTTCAGCTTCCGCTAGCACTTTTTGCCATCGCAACTGCAACGGCACTTTTTCCAAGCATATCAAAAGCCATAAAAAACGGTAAAAATGACGAGATGGAGCGAAATCTCAAAAAAGCTTTTTGGCTTTTACTCTTTTTGCTTGGCATCTCAACGATAGGCGGAATCATCTTTGGAGAGCTTGTCATCAAGATTATATTTGAGCGTGGTAAGTTTGGCGCTTTTGAGACTACACAAACCACCTCTGTGCTTTTTATGTACCTTGCAGGGCTCGTTCCTTTTGGACTCGCAAAGCTTTTCTCGCTTGTCCTTTATGCTTCACATAAGCAAGCAAAGGCTGCCAAGATAGCGACCTACTCGCTTCTTATCAATATCCTCGCCTCTTTAGCACTTATCAAACCCATGGGAGCAAGTGGCTTAGCACTTGCCGGTAGTATCGGCGGATGGGTACTTTTTGCCGGTACACTCAAAGAGATCGGCTCTGAAACCATAAAAAATATGTTTGATACAAGATACACACTCCTCTTTTTGTTAGCAGTTATTCTCCTAACACCACTCTTTTACTTTTTAAACGAACTTATCCTTCCGTATTTTTAGTGAGAAAAAGGCTAAATGATTTTTAGATATAATCTAGCAAAGTTTTTATCTTAGGGAATGTATGGTTATTTTTGATAGCGTAAAAAAAGAGAAAGTTCTATTTGAACCCATAAAAGAGAAGCAAGCTACCCTCTATGTATGTGGTCCAACTGTCTATGATGATGCTCATTTGGGGCATGCTAGAAGTGCCATCAGTTTTGATCTTTTAAGAAGAGTGCTGGAAGCAAGCGGATATAAAACGACGCTTATTAGAAATGTAACGGATATTGATGATAAGATTATCAACAAAGCGAAGCAAACCGGAAAAAGCATCCAAGATATAGCTGAATTTTACGAAAAACGCTACCTTGAAGATATGGCTGCACTCTTAGTAAAAGAGCCTGATATCGCTCCAAAAGTAAGCGAGTCGATGGATGCTATAGAGGCGATGATTCAAACATTGATAGATAAAAAATATGCCTATAAAATATCCAACGGTGATATCTACTTTGATACCTCAAAAGATGTAAACTATGGCACGATTTCTAAAAAGATCAGCGATGAGAGTATGAGCCGTGTTACGCATACGGATGAGAAAAAAAACCAAAAAGATTTTGCGCTTTGGAAGGCCTGTACAGAAGATGGAAGCTGCTTTGTTTCTTCACTTGGCAAAGGACGCCCCGGCTGGCACATAGAGTGCTCAGCCATGATAGAAGAGTATGGACTCAAAGATGCACCCTATAGTATAGACATCCATGGTGGTGGTGCTGATCTGCTTTTTCCGCATCATGAAAATGAAGCAGCACAAAGTAGATGTGCGACAAATCACGAACTTGCAAAATATTGGATGCATAATGGATTTGTGCAGATTGACGGCGAGAAGATGAGTAAGAGCCTTGGTAATAGCTTTTTTCTCAAAGATGCGCTCAAGGTATATGATGGCGAGATATTGCGCTTCTATCTTGCGGGGATCCACTATAGAAGTGATTTTAACTTCAACGAAGAGGATCTGCTTGCTTCTAAAAAGAGGCTTGATAAACTCTATAGACTTAAAAAAAGAGTTCTTTTTGATACTCAAAGTCATCCAAATGAAAGTTTTACAAAACCTTTTCTTGAAGCGCTGCAAGATGACATCAATATCTCAAAAGCACTCAGTATCATCGATGAAATGATAGCCAAAGCCAATGAGCAACTCGACCTCAATCCAAAAGATAAAGAGCTCAAAAAAGCAATCGGGGCAAATCTGATTTTTATACAAGAACTCCTTGGATTTGGAGCCAAAGAGTCTGCGCAATATTTCCAGCTCGGTGTAAGCAAGGAAGACAAAGAGCAGATTGAGGCACTTATTCAAGAGCGACTTGAAGCCAAAAGAGCTAAAGATTTTACAAAAGCTGATACACTAAGAGATACACTTGCAAAAATGGGGGTCAACATCATGGATAGCAGTGAAGGAACACTGTGGGAGCGAGCACTTTGAGAGAACTATTTAAACAATATCTACCCTATTTTAAAGAGTATAAAAAAGAGTTTTCCCTTGCTATCATAGGTATGATTGCTATTGCCGCAGGCACGGCAGGGACAGCACATATCATTAAGCCTGTTATGGATGATATCTTCATTAAAAAAGATATCAATATGCTCTATATCGTCCCTTTTGCACTCATCTTTCTTTTTGCGCTCAAAGGAGTCGGAAGATATATGCAGACCTATTACACCTCCTATATAGGGCAAGATGTTATTAGAAAATTGAGAGACAATCTCCTCGCTCATATCACAAGACTCGATATATCCTTCTTTAAAGCAATGCACTCAGGAGAACTCCTCTCGAGGATTACCAATGATATTATGCGTATCCAACAAGTAGTCACCAACATCATTCCTGAACTTATAAGAGAAAGCCTCACAATTGTCGCATTAGTAAGTTACATCCTCTACCAATCGCCGAAACTCGCCCTCTATTTTCTTGTCATTATGCCTTTGGCGATATTCCCGCTCTCAAAACTTGCAAAAAAGATGCGCAGATACTCAAAACTCTCTCAAGAGAGCACAGCAATGATGACGGAGCGACTTGAAGAGGTATTTTCCAATATTGAAGTGATAAAAGCAAATTCATCACAAGATTTTGAGCAGGGACGATTTGAGATAGAAAACAAAAATGTCTTTCGCTATATCATGAAACAGATCAAAGTCAATGCTCTCACCTCGCCTGTTATGGAACTTTTAGGCTCTATCGCTATCGGTCTCGTGCTTTTTGTCGGCGGGAAAGAAGTAATAGACGGTTATATGAGTGTAGGTGGCTTTTTTGCATTTAGTGCTGCACTTTTTATGCTTTATGATCCGATCCGCAGACTCTCATCGCTTTACAACAAATCTCAAGATGCCATTACAGCCAATGATCGCATGAAAGAGCTGCTTACCCTGCAACCAAACATCACAGGGGGAACAAAAGAACTTCAAGTTGAGATACAAAAAATTACTCTCAAAGATGTCAGTCTCGATTTTAACAATATCCATGCCCTCTCGCATGTATCGCTAACACTTCAAAAAGGGAGTTCTTATGCGCTAGTCGGTGATAGCGGCGCGGGAAAAAGCTCTTTGGTAAATCTTTTGGTAAGACTTTATGATCCCACAAGTGGCTCTATACTTCTCAATGATGATTCTATGTCTGACTTTTCACTCGCCTCACTTCATGGAAAGATAGGTTATGTCACGCAAAATATCCTTATCTTCAACGACACCATAGCTGCCAATATAGCGTATGGAAAAGATATAGATAAAACAAAGGTGATAAGTGCACTCAAAAAAGCACACGCTTTTGAGTTTGTAAGTAAACTGGATGATGGAATCGAGAGTATGCTTGCGCAGCGAGGCTCAAATCTCTCAGGCGGTCAAAGACAAAGAATCGCGCTTGCTAGAGCACTCTACAAAGATCCTGACATTCTTATATTGGATGAGGCAACCTCTGCACTCGATAACAAAAGTGAGCGTTACATCAAAGAGGCACTCGAGGAGCTAAAACAAGAGATGATTACAATCTCGGTTGCCCATAGACTCAGCAGTATCCAAAATGCCGATAAGATATTTTTTCTCAAGGACGGTAAAGTCCTTTGCGAGGGCACACATGATGAACTTAGCACACAGTGTTCAGGCTATCAAGAACTCCTCTCTTCTTTGGAATCTTAGCTGGTTTTAGATATAATCACCCAACTTATAAAGCGGAGTTTTTATTGTCACTATTCTCTTACGATACCATCAAAAAAGTTCTCTTTAAGTGTGATCCGGAGAGTGCGCACGCTTTAGCCGGCTTTGGCTTTAGCATCTTAGAGAAATGTCCGATCATAAGAAAAATCACTTCAAAATGTTTTACTTATGAAGATGCAATACTCTCGCAAGAACTCTTTGGTACACTCTTTAAAAATCCTATCGGTCTTGGTGCAGGCTTCGATAAAAATGCACAATACATCAAAGCAATACAAACACTCGGATTTGGCTATACGGAGATTGGAACAATCACCCCGAAACCTCAAAGCGGCAATGCAAAACCAAGACTCTTTCGTCTCATCAAAGAGCGCTCACTCCAAAATGCAATGGGTTTCAATAATGACGGCATGGATGTGATTGCTAAAAGAGTTGCCAAATATGACAATTTTGCATTTCCAATCGGCGTTAATATCGGCAAAAATAAAGTAACCCCCGAAGATAAAGCACTAAGTGATTACGAGACACTTCTTGAGAATCTCTCAACATTTGGACACTATGTGGTTATCAATATCTCCTCACCAAACACTCCGGGACTTAGAGATTTGCAAAATGAGACATTTGTCACCTCTCTCTTTACTATGGCAAAAAAGATTACAACAAAACCGATACTACTCAAGATTGCTCCGGATATGAGCGAACAAGATGCGCTGGATCTCTGCAAGCTCGCCTTAGATGCAGGCGCGAGTGGTATCGTAGCTACAAATACAACCATAGATTATAGCCTCTCAAGCGAAGCAAAAGATTTTGGCGGTATCAGCGGAGAACTCTTAAAAGAAAAAAGTCGTCTACTTTTTAAAGCTATTGGCAAAGAGTTTTATGATAAAACTCTTTTAATATCCGTAGGCGGCATCGATAGTGCCGAAGAAGCGTATGAGCGGATAAAAGATGGAGCATCTTTGGTGCAGATATATACAGCTTTTATCTACAAGGGTCCTTTTCTTTGCAAAAATATTAACACGGAACTTGCCGGACTGTTAAAAGCTGACAAGTATACGAACATCTCTCAAGCAGTGGGTGCACATTGGAAAAAATAAAATTCAAATCTATCCTGATCATATGGTTAGGTCTCATAGGAGCTATCATGGCAAATTCATTGCCTCAACACTTTTCTCAAAAACTTCAAAATGGAATGCAAATTGTTATTATCCCGATGAAAAACCAATCCGGAGTCATCACCTCAAGCATCTACTACAAAGTGGGTAGTAGAAACGAAATACTTGGCAAAACAGGTATGGCGCATATGCTTGAGCATTTGAGCTTTAAATCTACCAAAAACCTCGCTGCAGGAGAGTTTGATACCATAGTTAAAAAAGGTGGTGGAGTCAACAATGCAGCAACAAGTTTTGATAAGACATACTACTACATCAAGACGGCTTCAAAAAATATGCCAAAAACATTTGAACTTTTTGCCGAGCTTATGCATAACCTCGCACTTAAAGATGACGAGTTTCAAAAAGAGAGGGATGTGGTCGCTGAAGAGAGAAGACTCAGAACCGATAACTCGCCGATGGGTTATCTCTACTTTAGACTCTTTAATACACATTATGTTTATCATCCTTACCATTGGCTTCCTATAGGCTTTATGGAAGATATCCTTGGATGGAAAATCGAAGAGATTCGAGATTTTTATGAACAGCATTATCAACCCTCCAATGCCATCTTGGTTGTTGCCGGCGATATAGACCCAAAAAGTGTCTTTGATGATGCCATAAAAGTATTTGGCAAAATACAAAATACGAAAGAGGTCAAAGAGGTTGATGCAGTTGAACCTAAAATAGACGGTGCAAAGAGAGTTACCATAACCAAAGAGAGTAATAAAGTCGATACAATTGCCATAGCCTACCCTATCCCAAATTTTGAAGATAAAGATCAAGTAACGCTGAGCGTCATCAGTCAAATTCTTAGTTCAGGCAAAAGCAGTAGATTTGAAAAAAATATTGTTCAAGAGAAAAAACTTGCCGATCAGATATACGCTTATAACATGGAGTTGAAAGATCCGGGTATATTTATGATTATGGCACTCTGCTCCAAAGATGCAAATCTAAAAGACCTTGAGAGTGAGATATTGGCACAACTGCAGAAGATAAAAGACGGTGATGTCTCGAGAGAAGAGCTTGATAAAGCTAAGATCAATATAAAAGCTGATTTTGTCTACTCATTAGAGAGTTCAAGCTCTGTAGCGAGCCTTTTTGGCGACTATTATGCTATGGGGAACATAAAACCTCTTTTAAAATATGAAGAAAATTTGGATAAAATTACCACTAAAAAGATCAAAGAAGTTGCAAATAAATATTTCAATAACAACTTCTCTACAACAGTTATCATGAGGAAACAGTAATGAAATATCCTATAACGGGTGCTACGACAGCACTTATCACTCCGTTTAAAAACGGAAAATTAGATGAAACAACTTTTGCAAAACTCATCCAAAGACAGATAGATTGCGGCATCGATGCAGTCTGCCCTGTCGGAACAACAGGTGAGAGTGCCACACTGAGCTATGAAGAAGATAGAAAATGTATCGAAATCGCTGTTGCCGTGTGTAAAAACACTCATGTCAAAGTCTTAGCAGGTGCCGGGAGTAACTCCACAAGAGAAGCTATGGATACTGCAAAATTTGCCGAGCAGTGTGGTACAGATGCCATATTTTCAGTAAGCCCTTACTACAACAAACCAAGTCAAGAGGGACTCTATCAACACTATAAAGCCATTGCCAATTCTGTTGATATCCCCTTTATGCTCTATAATGTTCCGGGCAGAACGGGCTCAGATATAGACTCACAAACTATCAAAAGACTTTTTGATGATGTGCCAAATATTTTTGGGATTAAAGAGGCAAGCGGCTCACTCGATAAAGTTGTTGCATTGCGCTCTCTATGCCCTGAACTTGCCATATTTAGTGGTGATGATGCTATAGATTTCCCTATTCTCGCAAGCGGGGGTGCGGGTATCACTTCTGTAACAGCAAATCTGATTCCAGATATCAAAGCGAAACTCACTCACTCTGCACTTCAAGGTGACTTTGATACCGCTAGAGCAATCAATGAAGATATTTATGCACTCAATAAGGTGCTCTTTTGCGAGAGTAATCCTATCCCTATAAAAGCTGCGATGTATATAGCAGGTCTTATCGATACACTTGAATATAGGCTTCCTTTGGTTCCACCAAGCAAAGAAAATATGAAAAAGATAGAAGAAGTTATGAAAAATTATACAATTGTAGGAGCAAAATAGATGTCGGAAATGAGAGGGAAAACTTTAGTCATTACAGGTGCAACCAAAGGTATCGGTAAAGCTATCGGAGAGAAATTTGCCAAGCAAGGTGTCAATGTCGCCTTTACCTACAACAGCAACAAAGATGCCGCATACGATATCGCCAAAGAGTGGGAAGAGACTTACGGTATCAAAGCAAAAGCTTATCCACTTAATATCCTAGAGACTGATGAGTTTAAACCCCTCTTTGAATCGATCGACAAAGATTTTGATAGAGTTGACTTCTTTGTGAGTAACGCAATGATCTATGGACGCCCCGTAGTTGGTGGCTATGGAAAGTTTATGCGACTCAAACCTAGAGGACTCAACAATATCTATACAGCAACAGTCAATGCTTTTGTTGTCGGCACTCAAGAGGCAGCAAAGAGGATGGAAAAAGTAGGTGGCGGCTCTGTTGTGACCATGTCCAGTACCGGCAATCTTGTCTACATTGATAACTATGCGGGGCATGGCACTAACAAAGCCGCTGTTGAAGCCATGAGTCGATATGCAGCTGCTGAACTTGGAGAGATGAATATTCGTGTCAATGCCGTAAGCGGTGGCCCTATCGATACGGATGCACTGAAAGCTTTTACTAATTATGAAGATGTTAAGGCTGAGACGGTTAAAAGATCGGCACTCAACAAAATGGGACAACCCGAAGATATAGCCGGAGCTGTCTACTTTTTGTGTAGCGATGAGGCTAGCTGGATTACAGGTCAAACAATCATAGTTGACGGTGGGACTACATTTAAATAGATGTTAAATATCCCTAATACCCTTGCACTTATCAGGCTTTTCTTAGCACCGCTTATGTTCTTATTGCTTGTCGATAGAGGTCTCTTTGGTGATATTCACTATAGCTGGTTAGATTATATGGCGGCATTTATATTTGTCGTTGCGAGTGCTACTGATTTCTTTGATGGTTATATCGCTAGGACATTTAACCAGATAACACCTCTTGGGAAGATACTCGACCCGCTTGCCGATAAGATGTTAACACTTGCAGGATTTTTAGGACTTATGATGCTTGGTCGCGCCTCTGAGTGGGCTATCTATCTTATCTTGACACGCGAAATTTTTATCACAGGACTTCGAGTATCAGCAGCCGCACAAAATATGGATATCTCTGCTTCACTTGCAGGCAAAGTCAAAACAGTCATACAGATGATAGCGATTGGCTTTTTACTTATGGAGTGGCCATACGGCAATGAGATACTTTGGGTGGCAACTATCCTGACACTTTATTCCGGTTTTGAGTATATGCGAGATTATCTTAAAAATAGTAATTTTGAAGGATAACGCTTGGGTTTTTTAGTATCACTTCTTGTCCTCTCATTCCTTATATTTTTTCATGAACTTGGGCACTTTTTTGCTGCAAGATTTTTTGGAGTCCATGTTGATGTCTTTAGTATAGGATTTGGCAAAAAGGTAGTTTCAAAACAGATAGGCGATACGGAGTGGAGACTCTCTATGATCCCTCTTGGCGGATATGTCAAGATGAAGGGGCAAGATGATAGTGATCCAACCAAAGTAAGCCTTGATGGTGATAGCTACAATATGAAAAAACCTTGGCAACGAGTTATCATCCTTGTTGCAGGTCCATTTGCAAATTTTTTAACAGCATTTTTTCTCTATTTTGCCGTATCGCAAATCGGAACACCTCTTAGTCCTCTTTTTGATTTTACAAGATATATACCGGCAAAAATTGGTGATTTTTCTGAAAATTCTGCTGCAAAAGCTGCCGGGCTTGACATCAACGACACGATTATCACGATTAATGATATACCTATTGCAAACTGGCAAGAGATAGGAGAAGTTGTCCAGACTCAAGGTGATACCTTGATACTCACGGTTGATCGAAAAGGAGCATTGAAAGAGTTTACTTTTTCTCCTATTTTAACAACACAGGAAAACAGATTTGGGGAAGATGTTGAGCGTAAACTAATAGGAATAAGTCCCTATATATCTGAGGAGAAGCTCTCTTTTTCCTTTTTTGACGGAGTGAAGTTTGCTTACAATGAAACACTCTACGCCTCAGGACTCATATACCAAAGTCTTGAAAAGCTGATTACGGGTGCCGTCGGTGTAGATAAACTCGGTGGAGCCATAACCATCGTTGACATTACCGCAAAAGCTTCAGATGCCGGCATCATAGCGCTCTTTCTTTTTACTGCACTCATCTCTGTAAATCTTGGCGTGTTGAATCTCTTACCTATTCCTGCACTCGATGGAGGACACATTATGTTTAATCTCTACGAGATGATTCGAGGCAAAGCTCCAAGTGAAAATGTGCTCTATAGGCTCACACTTATCGGCTGGGCTATTCTTTTCGGACTGATGTTTATCGGTCTTTATAATGATATCAATAGGCTGATGGGATAGACATGCGCGATCATCTCAGAGAAAATCTTGATAGGGTTATACACAATATCGAACAAGCAAGACTTAGTGTAAGTGGACACCATATCGTCAAGCTTGTTGCTGTAGGCAAATATACAGAGATAGAAAATATACAATCACTCTATGAGTTAGGACAAAGAGCCTTTGGGGAGAATCAGGTGCAACAACTTGAATCAAGAGCCAATCAGCTTATGGAGCTTCCTATCGAGTGGCATATGATAGGCACACTTCAAAAAAACAAGATCAATAAACTGATCAAGCTTAACCCTTTTCTTATCCACTCTATCGACTCAATTGATCTTGCTTTAGCACTTGATAGCCGACTTCAAAACAATGACAATCAAAAACTTGATGCACTGATGCAGATAAATAGCTCCGGGGAGGCTACCAAATCCGGTATAGAGGCAGAGAAAGCGATAGAGCTCTATCATGAGATGCAAGAGCGATGTACAAATATAGATTTTCAAGGTGTTATGAGCATCGGAGCAAATAGTGATGATAGGAGTGAGGTGCAAAGAAATTTTGAGACAACATATGCCGTCTTTGAAAAACTCAAAAAGAGTGGGGCAAATATATGCTCGATGGGAATGAGCGGAGATTATGAACTTGCCATAAAATGCGGCTCAAACGTAGTGCGTGTAGGCTCTAAGATTTTTCGTTAATTTTATCTATACACTTTTTGCAGTAGCCATATACACTCAACTCTACTTTTTCTTGTAAAAATTTATGTTTTTTCGATGATAAAGAGACGATTCCGGAGAGCTCTTCATAGTCACAATCTTCTACATCCCCGCACTCAGTACATATTAAGTGGAAATGATCTTGTTTTATAATCTCATATTTTGACTTTTTACCCTCGATAGGAACCTCTTTGATGACTTTTTTATCAACAAGCATAAGGATATTTTTATAGATTGTAGCGAGTGAGATAGAGGGGTGGACAAACAATACATTGCTATATATCTCATCAATATCGAGATGACCACACTCATCTAGCACCTGGAGGATATAAAGTCTTTGAAAAGTAGTTTTAAGACCGCTCTGCTTTAACATTGATATATAATCGCCCATCTAAAACCCCCTCTATTTCATTATAGATTATAGATTTTCACTATTTTTTGCCAAATAATCAGCAACACCTTCTGTTGAAGCTTTCATGCCCTCATCACCTTTTTGCCATCCGGCAGGACACACTTCTCCATGCTCATTAGTAAAGAGCATAGTATCAACCATTCTAATCATTTCATCGATATTTCTTCCAAGCGGAAGGTCGTTGATGACTGCATGTCTGACAGTACCGTCACTATCAATCAAAAAAGAGCCTCTAAGCGCAACGGATTCACCGAAAAGTACATCATAGTCTCTTGCAATTTGTTTGCTAAGATCAGCGACAAGCGGGAATTGGATTCTGCCTATCCCACCTTGATCCACGGGAGTTTCTCTCCATGCAAAGTGAGAAAACTGACTATCTACAGAGACACCTATAACGCTGATACCTCTAGATTTAAACTCTTCTACTCTATGAGAAAAAGCGATGATCTCAGAAGGACAAACAAATGTAAAATCAAGTGGATAGAAAAAAAGCACAGCACCCTTTTTCCCTATATTTTCATAAAGATTAAAGTCCTCTACTATCGTTCCGTTTTCCAAAACGGCTGTAGCTGTAAAATCAGGAGCTTTTTTTGTTACTAACATATTTTTCCTTTTTGATAATTTTTATTAACAAGTTTATTATATCAACAGAAACTTTAAACAGAGATAAATATACTCCTATTTAAAAATTAGAATTCGCACAAGCCCCATCTCTTAATCAGTGCATCATCAAATTTGACAAGTCCGCGTTTTTGCAAATCTTCCAAAACTTCCCTATCACAAAGCGTATCGCCCGGCCACTCTCGCGTAAAGCCGTCAAGGCTTGATTTGTTGGTCGCATCTACACAAATAAACGGTTTTAAAACTATATCTCTTTTTGCATCGATGTTATTTGCAACCCTCCATAGAAGCATATAAGGGTTATCTAGATCATTATTTTTACTCTCAATAACTACAAGCACTGCGATATTTTCTTGCAAGCTCTCTAATCTTACAAAGAGCTCTTTTGCACTTGCTTTTTTCTCTATGCTCACAACACAGATAGGATTTGCAGTTTGCGTCATATACTGTTTGAGCCCTCGGATACTAGTATCTAACTTTTGCATTTTTGCCAGCAGAGTGGCATCATCAAGCAACTCAATAACTTTTTTTACCTTCTTACCTGTAGCGTCGATGCCAAGTTTCCCACCGACAAACTGCTCATCAGAAGAGTGATCTAGATGATCCACGATGCCTTCTGAGATGAGTATCTTATCGCTATCGAGTCTATCTAAGATATATTTTGCAATCTTCTCATAGGCATCAAGCTTTGGAGCATCTTCATTAACAAAGATAGCATGTTTAACAAAACTCATCTGACCTACACCCCAAAATGCATGCATAAACTGCTGTGCATGCCCCTTATACATCGTTTGCATTTTTGCGAGTATGAGATTGTGAAATACACCATTTTCAGGCATATGATAGTCGATAAGTTCAGGCGCCATCGGTTTAAGGAGAGGTAAAAATATCCGCTCTGTGCCCCAGCCCATATATTTATCTTCAAGTGGCGGCTTCCCGACAACTGTAGCATGAAAGAGTGGATTTTTCTTTGTGGTAATCTTCTCTACATGCATAAATGGGAATTCTTCTTTGAGTGTATAGTATCCTGTATGATCACCAAAGGGGCCCTCTATTTTGCTCTCATTTGGATCAACATACCCTTCTATGACGATATCTACATCGCTTGGTATATAGATATCATTGGTAAGTGATTTGACAAGTTTTGCATTTTTACCCCGGATAAGCCCATAGAGAAGCAACTCAAACATACCACTTGGCATTGGTGCTTGGCCACACCAGATATAGAGAGGATCGCCCCCTATAGCAACCGATACAGGCATCTTTTTACCCGCTTTTTTATACTCGTGGAAAAAATGTGCGCCATCTTTGTGTATCTGCCAGTGCATGCCAAGTTTATCTTTATCATACTGTTGCAATCGATACATCCCGAGATTCTGCTTCGTACCATCTAAACTTTGTGTATAGACCTGCCCCATAGTGATAAATCTTCCGCCATCCTCACTCCATGTTTTGAGGATAGGGAACATATCAAGGTCGATTGTATCGCAGATAACCTCTTGACACTCGCCCCTCATCTTTAGCCTTTTGGGAAAAACGGATCGCAATTTCAACAATCTTGGCAATGCTTTTAGTTTTGCAAGAAACCCTTTTGGTGGTTTGAACTCTAAAAGCCAGCTTATCTCTTTGGCTATAGTATCCGGATGTGCTCCAAATATATCTTGCGTTAAAGCTTTATTGGCAAAGATATTCATAAGTACCGGGATATCATACTCTCTACCTAGCACTTTTGATATGGGGTTCTTAAAGAGTATCGGTTTTGCATCCTCTTTTTTGATATCCAAATAGGCAACATGTGGGATCTCAAGATCAACATCGAGTAGCTCATCTATCTCTTGAACTCCACCATGAAGCTTTAGCCAATCAACCACATCTCTCATGCTATAACCTTTGCGGCATCTCATCTTTATATGCTAAAGCTTCTGCCTTTTTTAAAAGCTCTAGTGCACCCTCATCGATCATCTCTTGAGCAAGTTCTATACCAAGGGTATCACACTCTTGCAGTTTTGCTTCTTTTATTTTGTGCATAATATGAGTGCCGTCAGGAAAACCTATCATCGCTTCGATCACTACACTGTCGCCTTTTATATTTGCATTGACTGCTACCGGAGCAGAGCACCCTGCTTCAATCGTCGCTACAAAATCTCTCTCCAATTTGGAGCAGAGATAGCTTGGCTCATCATTGAGACTCTGAGCTATCTCTTGCACAAGAGCATTCCCTTCAACTATCTCAATCCCAAGTGCCGCTTGCCCCATAGGAGGAATCATAAAATCAAGCTTTTGCACAAAGAGGATATGTTTCAAAAGATCCAATCTTGCTAAACCGATATACGCGAGAATGATGGCGTCATATTCACCCTCTTCAAGTTTTCTGAGTCTTGTATTGACATTCCCTCGCAACTCCTTGACTTTTATATCGGCTCTTTTACTTAAAAGCTGCATGCGTCGTCTCAAACTTGTCGTACCGACAACAGCACCTTTTGGCAACGCTTCAATACTCTCATATTTGTGTGAGAGAAAAACATCACTCTGATCTTCTCTTTTTGTTATCGCCGCAAGTGATAAACCTTGCGGTATATAGGTTGGAACATCTTTGAGTGAGTGCACGGCAAGATGCGCTTTGCCTTCTAACATAGCATCCTCTAGCTCTTTGGTAAAATGACCCTTGCCACCAATGAGTGCAAGGGGCTTATCGAGTATTTTGTCGCCATTGCTTGTTATCTTATCAAGCGTAACTTCTACATCAAATCGAGACTCAATAAGTGATTTGATATGTTCTGCTTGCCAAAGTGCCAACGCACTCGCTCTTGTAGCTATAGTAATTTTATCCATACTACTTCTTAGGGATATAGTTCATATAGGTCTCTCGAATCTTATCCCACTTTCCATCCAAATACACCGTAGGTGTTCCACCTACCATCATATGCAAAGCAGCATCTTTATCTTTTTGCAAAGTATCATTGACCTTTTTGGAATTTATCTGATCAAGACTCACGCTATAGCCTGTCTCTTTGGCTACTGCGTCAATAATCGCTTTTGGATCTTTTGGGTTCACATGGAGTTGCATAGCATAAATCTTCTCTATTACATCAAGCTTTTTATCTTTTTGTGCAAGAATCATAATTCTTGTTAAAGTTTCAACACCGGGGTGGATCCTAGTAAGTGGCATATGGTAATAGTAGAGCGCAAATACTTCAGGGTGCTCTTTGACTGTTTTGATCATACGAGGAAAAACCTCCCTACAAAAAGGACAAAGAGGATCGGAGAAAAGGATTATCTTATGTTTCGCATTACTGTTACCCGCTAAAAGATGATGCGCATCATACATACTGGTTTGAACGGTAGGTTTAAGCTCACTTGAGTAATCTTTGCGAGTATTGAGATCAACAAGGGTTGATGTTGCTAAACCGTCTTTGATAAAAATAAGTTCCGGCACATCTACCTTTTCACCTTTGAAATCTATCTTCATCTTTGTAAAGAGTGCACTCCATCCTTTGAGCTCTTTTGGCTCTCTAGACTCATATATCTCAACATCGACTGCTTTAGCATCAGGATTTTTAATAACAGCATCATTCATATATCTCAATAGCTGTTTTTTATCTACATCTGCTCCGTAACTACTTAGCGTCAATATCGTCAGTACGATCGATAACTTCAACATCGATGACATCTTCTTCTCCTTGGTTGTGATTGTTCTTTTGAGGTACTATTGTATCAGTTATTTGTAAATAGATTATGTAAAGAACACAAAATAAGCCCAAAATATCCGTAAATAACCCAGGAATCATAAATAGCAATGCGCCAAACATAAACGCTGTACTCTTCTGCTGCACCGTGTGAATCTTATGTATCGATGTAAAATCGACTGAACGCATAGCATGCGAGAGGGCAAGCGACGAGAATTTTAGCATAAAAAATCCTATAAAAAATGTGCTAAAAACCCAAAAAATGCTTGGCCAAAAACCAATATAATCTATAAAAGAAAAACTGAGAAAAATCTCCAATATCAAAAACAGTGGTATCAAAAGTATCATAAGCGCCTACATCTCCTCTATTAAAGCATCCAAAGAGAGTGTCTTTGAGCTGAGATTAGCTCTATCGATCAACTCGACACTCCCCTCTTCTAATTTTTTGCCGATTACAACCGCTTTTGGTATCCCAATAAGCTCAAAATCTTTCATCTTAAAGCCAAATCGTTCTTTTCTATCATCAAGAAGTACATTGAGTCCCTTAGCTTTAAGTTGCTCATAGACACTCACTCCTGCTTCATATTGTGCCTCGTCTTTAACATTTGAGATAATGACCGTAACATCAAATGGCGCACTCTCTTTTGTCCATATGCACCCTTTATCGTCATGATTTTGCTCTATAATAGCAGCAATCAGTCGACTCACACCTATGCCGTAAGTACCCATGACAAAAGGTTTACTTTTCCCGTTTTCATCTAAAAATTCAGCTTTGAGCGGATCACTATATCGAGTGCCGAGTTGAAATATATGTCCAACTTCTATACCTTTTGTGTAGCGGAGCTCCCCTCCGCAATGGATACATTTATCACCCTCTTTAACGGCAACAATATCATCAAAAAGTGCATTCTCTAACATCTTTGCATCTGCGCCCACATAGTGGTATCCACTCTCGTTAGCACCACACACCAAATCCGAGGCATCTTGCAGTCTCTTATCGACAACAATCTTAATTGCCTCAGGAGCACCTAGAGGTCCCATGTATCCGGCAACTAGACCTACATCTTCAAGTTCTTCTTCGCTAAGATCGACGAGCTCATTGGCATTGATGCTATTACACGCTTTTATCTCTTGGAGCATATCGTTACCTCGCACGATAAACATCACAGCCTCACTATGCTCATCATAAAGTGCTTTTTTAGCAACAACTTTCATGCACGCAGAGGCATCAATATGTAAGAAATCACACACCTCTTCTATAGTTGTTGCATTTGGTGTATGTACCTTTTTAAACACATCATTTTTCTCATCCTGAGGAGCTATATATCGACATACGGCAGCTTCTATATTGGCGCCGTATTCGCAACTTTGGCACACAACGATAGTATCCTCGCCACTCTCTGCTAAGACCATAAACTCTTTACTACCACTCCCGCCTATAGCTCCGCTATCAGCCTCCACAATCCTAAAATCAAGTCCTAATCTTTCAAAAATTATCGAATAGGTCTCTTGCATAAGGTGAAATTCTCGCTTCATATCTTCTTCATTGGCATGAAAACTATACCCATCCTTCATGAGAAATTCTCTGCCCCTCATAAGACCAAAACGTGGACGAATCTCATCTCTAAACTTTAAGTTAATCTGATAGAGATTTAATGGAAGTTGTTTGTAGCTCTTTACACTCTGCTTGACGAGATTGACCATCATCTCTTCATGAGTAGGTCCCAAAACAAAATCATTATCTTTTCTATCTTTAAATCGCAAAAGCTCTTTACCGTATTTTTCAAATCTTCCACTCTCTATCCAGAGTGCGGCAGGTGTTACAAAGCCGAGCGATACCTCTTGGGCTCCTGCGCTATCTAGCTCCTCTTTGACGACTCTGCTGATATTATCCAAAACCATCTTCCCAAGAGGAAGATAATTGTAGAGTCCACTCCCGACACTCTGTATAAAACCGGCTCTTAAAAGATATATATGACTCCGAAGTGTTGCTTCGTTTGGAGTCTCTTTTGATGTGGGAATTAAAAGATTGCTAAATCTCATTCGTTGTATCCTTTTGCATGCTGATCCTCTTTGTATAATTTTGGGTCGATATCTTGAGTATCTACCTCAAAGATAGACTCAATTGCCTCTATCTTATTGAGCCCGTCTTTTTCATGGGAGCTTTTTCTCATATTGAATGTGGGGGTATGTAAGAAACGGTTAAACATTGCGTTGGCCATTTTTCTGAGATTATCTTCATATTCACCGGGAACAAAACCTTTCTTTATCGCCCTTTGAAGCTCTTTTTCTATCACTCCATCCACCTCTTCTCGCATCCCTTTAATAACCGGCTCTATAGAGAGTGCTTTAAGCCATCTGTAAAACTCATCTTTATATCGATTGACAATCTCTTCGGCAAGCAAGGATTGCTCTTGTCTTAAGGCATGATTGGTATTTGATATATGTTGCAAATCATCGATGCGATAAACTGAAATCGTATCATCATCAATGGAGTCGATATCTCTTGGGATAGCAATATCAAACCACAGTCTCTTAAAATCACAACTTGTTATCATCTCTTTTTTTACAACCGTATCGGGTGAGCCTGTAGCACTAAAGAGAAGTCTATAGCGATTGATATATTTTGGCAAATTTTCAAAAACATCAACTTTTATATTTTCACCGAGATCCTTTGCGATAGCCTCTGCTTTTGTTAGACTTCTTGAAAGCAAGATAACATCAGCGCCGATTTTATGGAGATGTTTTGCCGTAAGCGCACCCATCTCCCCTGCACCGACAACAACTGCCGTGATTCCGGCAATACTATCTTGAAGTATCTCTTTTGCCTGTGTTACTGCTACCGAAGCGATAGAGATAGGATTTTTAGATATCTCCGTCTTATTTCTAACCTCTGCTGCACACTTCATCGCATAGGAGACAACGCGGTTGAGTTTTCTGCCTGCACTTTGATTATTGTAAGAAAATTTAAAAGCATCCTTGACCTGACCCGTTATCTGTGACTCACCGACAACTAAAGAATCAAGCGATGAGACAACACTAAAGATATGTTTTATCGCCTCAACATCATCAACTCTATACATCATCTCTTTGAGTTCATAGAAATTTATTCCGCTATATTCACTGACAAGCCCTAGGATTGTATGGTAAGTGGCAAAGCCATCTTTATTTGATGTAACGATCTCTACTCTGTTGCAAGTATTGAGCATAAAGACCTCATGGATAAAATCAAAGTCCACCAACCTATTGAGAAAAGCTCTTTTCTCATCATCATTTTTAAAGACAAGCAACTCTCGTTGTGAAAGATCACATTTTTTGTAGTTAAAACTAATCACTTGATAATACATTAAAAGCTCCTATCAATCATCTCTTTAGCAATGGAATCAAGTTTTTGATTTTTCTCATTCTTGATTGCTGCAAGCGCTTCTAAAACAAGCTCTTTTGCCTCGAGATAACATTTTTGAATAATATCATATTTTTTAATATTTAACAGTATCCACTCTTGCTCTGCTTTATCTAAAACCTTGCAATGCATAGATGCTAACTTCTGTTTTTCACTCGTATCAAGCTTTTCATAAAGATAAATATACGGGAGTGTTGTCTTGCCCTCAATAAAATCATGCAAAGCCGGTTTTCCAAGCGTTTGTGCATCAGAGGTGATATCGAGCATATCATCTATCATTTGAAATGCTATACCTAGATTTTTTCCATAAAGAGCATACGCGTTTGGATTTTTACCCGCCAAAGTAGCTGCACTATATGCACATGCCTCCATGAGTGAAGCTGTTTTTTTATAGATCATATCCCTATAAATCGATGCATCTGTATTGAATTTTTTAGAGAGATACACATCATCAAACTCTCCGACACTAAGCTGAACAACGGCATTTGATATACTCTTTGCGATATCCGGACCCATCGCAACAAGCTCAAAAAAGCCGATTGAGTAGAGTATATCTCCGAGCATAATTGCATTCTTGTTACCATAGATTGCATTGATAGAGTCAACGCCTCGTCGCTGCATGGCATCATCAATGACATCATCATGGAGCAGGCTTGCCGCATGAATCATCTCAACTATGGATGCTAGTTTTATAGTCTCTTCATTTTCAGCTGCTATATAGAGTATCAATTTGGCTCTCAATCTTTTCCCTTTAGGGAGTTTTGTCAAAAGCTCTTTGATCTCCTTATGGTGCAGATTTGTGACTATCTCATCTATCTTTTGCTCTACTTTACTAAGCACGTCGTCCCTTTTTATTCACACTGCGTTACGATATTACCGACAAGTTCTAAAAATATACTATTGAGTCTGTCTTCAAACTCTTGTGATTCATTAAATTTCATCTCATTTATTTTGGATTGCAGACGAGCATCCAACCCCTGCTCTTCTAAAATTTTTTCCGCTGCAACTAATCTTTCAAATAACTTCTCGAGTTCAAGTTCTACTATGTTTTGATTTGCATTTTTTGAGATATCAAAGAAATTTCTTCTAGGCGTACTGACTAAAAAATCATCTTCATCATTAAATATATTCACTTATAACTTCCTAACGCTTTTTAATACAAGAGCTTATTATAGCGACTAATTTCTTTTTTATCAATCAAAATCTAATCCAAAGCTCCCTCTTGATCCATAACAAAGAGAGGATCAGTAACTCTATTTTTAAACCGCAATGCCTCGACTTTGTTTTGAAGCATAATATTCTCGGCTTTCAAAACAGTAACATCTTGTCGGAGATTATTGACCTTCTTACTCTCATAATATATTTTACTACTAAGAAATATCTTAAACGAGGTCAACAGTAGAAAAACGGTTATCGAAAGTGCGGTCATAGAGACCAAAGACCAAGGTACGCCTTTTGGCGTGTCAATACCCTCTTGCATCACCCCTCCTTTGCATCTTTTGTAAAAACAAAAGAGCGAAGTTTTGCACTCCTGCTCCTTGGATTATTTTTTAGCTCTTTTGCGGTTGCTATTATAGGCTTTTTAGCTATAGCTTTCCCTTTAGCATTGTCTCTTGAGCATGTACATCTAATGGCAAAATCATCACAGACACACTCCTTGCTCCATTTTGCAAATCTATGTTTTATGATTCTGTCTTCTAACGAGTGGAAAGTGATAAAAGAGACTATCAAGCCTTTTGTATGCATCTTCTCGATACCATCTAGGAGGCGCTCTATCTCTTTGAGTTCACTGTTAACTTCTATCCTAATCGCTTGAAATAGAAGTGTAGCGGGATGAATTTTACTCTTTTTGCTTATGATTTTTTTTGCAAGCTCACTCAACTCTTTTGCACTCTGTATAGGCTGCTTTGAGCGTGCTTTTATAATCGCATGTGCCATCATTTTATGCTCTTTAAGCTCCCCGTATGTTTGCAATATATACTCTAAATCTGTTTGGGAATAGGAGTTGATCACATCATAAGCACTCAGTTTAGCCTCTTGATCCATTCGCATATCAAGCGTATCACTCTCAAAAGAAAAACCTCGCTCTACTTTATCAAGTTGCAAAGAAGAGACGCCAAAATCTGCCAATACTCCCGTTATCGGACGCTCTTGCAGTTTAGGAAAAACTTCTGAAAATGCACCCTGATAAAAACTAAATCTCTCTTTAAAATTTGTCAATCTCTTTTTAGAAAAACTGAGTGCCTCACTGTCTCTATCGATACCGATAAGCGAAATATCATTATATCTTTCAAGCATTGCACTACTATGGCCCCCATAACCAAGAGTACAATCCACAAAATAGCCTCTGTTTATGGATTTAAAGCTCTCTAAGACCTCATCAAGAAGAACGGGTATATGCGGTATCTTTTCTTCCAATTTTTCCTGCTTCTCTTTTTTGTAATCATATCTAAAAATCTATTACATCCATTTTACTCAATAATTTATGATAAAATATTGTCAAAAACTGTCAACATATCAAGTTTTTTTTGATATACTATTGTAAACAGTTAAAGCCCGAGAGGATTGAGAGTGAATCAAATCAAAAAAAGATTGGAGATTATAAAAATAGCTATCTCGATGACAGATAGTGAGACGATTAGACTGCAACTTTTAAAACTTGAGCCTTTTGAGATTGATCCTAAACTAGATGAGATTATCGATCTTCTTAAGATGAAAAACTATGCTCAAGCACAATATCTTATCACCGACTATATCAATCCAACTAAAATTATCGAAGAAGAATCTGAAAAACCAAAAACTAAACCTCAAGAAAAGATACAAAAAGAGAAGCGACACTCTATTCTTGAAGAGTTTCAAATCCTTATGCCAACCAATAAAAATATAGAGGAGGAAGAAGATGAGGAAGAGCAAGACGAATCCTCTTATGAAGTATTCCCTCCTCATAAAGTGCTCCTAGAAATCAGGGATGAAGAAGATGAGTTGGATGAGGAAGAGCACGATGGAGATTTTGACAAAGAGGATATCGAAACAGACGAGGAAGAGATAGCTGATTTTGATGCACGGCATGTCGAAATAGAAAACGATGAAGAAGAGATACGATACGGTGAAGAGGATAGTATCGAGCAATATGAAGAGATCCAAGATACACAAGAAGATGATGCCCTATCCGATGAAGATGAAAACACTAGCGAAGAAGAAAATGACTCCGATGAAAATGAGTTAGATGAACGACGCAAACCAACTCCTATCAGAGATATTCAAGAACGCTTTGAGCAGATATATGGAGTCTATAATTTTGCGCACGAAACAGATACACGATACCAATCAACCAAAATCTGGATAACACAGATAAAAAACCGTGGAGTAACCGATAGCAGTCTCCAAGCAATGCTACGACATATAGAAAACCTTAAAGGCAGAGATGATACTTCTGAGGCTGCACAGCTTATCTGTGTCTGCGCTGCAACAAATTTACAACTAGGTAGACTTCTTTTGGCTAGAGAACTCTATAGGGGCAAGCTAGTGGCGCAAGATGAAGTCGAAGCCTACAAGATCATACATGAACTCGCCGAAGAAGATTACAACGAGGCACTTTGTGATTTAGGGCAATTTTATGAGTTTGGTGTCGCAGTATCTAAAAATGAAAAGAAAGCGAAAGAGCTTTATGAGAAAGCTATCCAGGAAGGATTGCAAAGAGCAAGACCTCATTTGGAGAGAGTGAGTAAAAAAAGCGGTATCTTCTCTAAGATGCTCCAATAGCTTATAAGCCGACTATAGCCTCATAAGCAACATCAAATACTTTTTGTAGCTCCTCTTGCGTGATAACATATGGAGGCATTACATAAATTATATTTCCAAGAGGTCGTAAAAGCACTTCATTTTTGAGTGCTGCTTGAAATATCTTCAAACCCACTCTCTCTTTTGGGTCATACCCTTCTAGCTCTATAACAGCTATCATGCCTGTTATTCTTACCTCTTTTACATTTTTCAAATCTCTAAAACGCTCAAGCTGTTGTGCCATAAAAAGGCTCTTTTGCTTATTTGCATTGATAACATCATTTTTTTCAAAAAGCTCCAGAGTTGCAAGTGCTGCAGCACATCCAAGAGGATTTCCCGTATAGCTATGTGAGTGTAAAAAGGCTTTATACTCACTGTAATCGCAATAGAAAGCATTATAAACATCATTGGTAGTCATAACAACAGAGAGAGGAAGATAACCGGCAGTTAACCCCTTTGAAAGCGTCATAAAATCAGGCAATATAGCAGCTTGTTCGCACGCAAACATACTCCCTGTTCTTCCAAAACCTGTCATGATCTCATCAGCTATAAAATGAACTCCATATTTTAAAGTCAACTCTCTTGCTCCTTTAAGATAATGACTATGGTACATCTTCATCCCTCCTGCCCCTTGCACTAAAGGCTCGACAATCATAGCACAGAGTTCTTTGTGGTGTTTTTTTAGGATTTTCTCAAGTGTCACAAGTGCGCTTTGTGCCTCTTCAATACTTTGATCTTTCGGTGTAGGTGTTTGGATTGAGCGTATAAGCAGTGCACCGTATGTCTCTTTGTAAAGTGCAACATCTCCAACACTCAACGCCCCTAGCGTCTCTCCGTGATAACTATTTTCTAAAGAGAGAAACAACTTTCTGTGCTCCCCTTTATTGAGATGATAATGAAAACTCATCTTCAAAGCCACCTCGATAGCACTTGATCCATTATCGGCGTAAAATGCTTTGTCAAGTTTTGTCAATGCTTTGAGCTTGTGGCTCAGCTCAACAACAGGCTCATGAGTAAAACCAGCCAAAATAACATGTTCAAGAGTGTCAAGTTGCTCTTTTATCCGTCTACCTATATGCTCATTTGCATGCCCAAAGATATTGACCCACCAACTACTGACCGCATCGATATATCTATTGCCGTCAAAATCATAGAGATAGATGCCTTTTGCTGATTTTATAGGTACTAATGGTATATTTTCGTGATCTTTCATCTGTGTGCATGGATGCCATAAAACTTCAAGGTCTCTTTTTATCATATCTTCATTTGTCATAAACCCTCCCAAAAACCATGCTTACTTGCTTTTTCAATTACACTTAATAACAAGTTGACTAAAATATTGTACAAACTTTTAAATTGAAGGCAGATGAATTATGATTGGTTGGATGCAAAAAAACAATAGATACCTCGTATGGACCATATGGATTGCAACGATAGCTTTTATAGGTGCCGGTTTTGTCGGCTGGGGAAGTTATAAATTTGGATCAACAAGTGACTCTATCGCTAAAGTCGGAGATATCGATATCAAAAAAACAAAGTATCAGATGACCTACTCGCAACTCTATAGTTACTACAATCAAATGCTTCAAGGAAATCTTGATGAAGAGAAGGCAGAGAAAATCGGAATCAAAAAACAAGCATTTGAAATCGTGCAAACGCAAGCTTTGCTTCTTAACCTTGCCGATGAATTTGGAATCATCGTAACAGATAAAGAGGTTGCAAAAAATTTAGAATCCCTTCCAAAATTTCAAGAAAACGGGGTATTCAATAGAGAGATTTATGAGAACTTCCTTGCATCCCAACATGTCAAACCAAAAACATTTGAAAGTGGTCTCAGAGATGAGCTTAAAATCAACAAACTCATAGCTCTTTTCAAAGAAGATGTTAGTGAGTATGAAAAAGGGGTTATCGACTATGCTTTAAGCAACAGAACAAAGATAGCCTATAAGGTTATAAGTGAAGATGACGCAAAGGTTGATCTTAGCGATGCAGTACTTAAAAAATATTGGGAAACAAAGAGTTCAGAGTATATGTACAAAACACGATATAACCTAGCTATCAAGGTTACCGATACGAAAGATATCAATGTGAGCGAAGACGAAATAGAAAAACAGTATAAAAAATTTAACTACAAATACACCAACGAAAACGGGGATCCTCTTAGTTTAGAAGAGGCAAAGGAACTTGTAATTGCCGATGTCAAAACCAACAAATCAGACAAACAGGCAAAACTCGATTCTATCGCATTCAAAAATGGTAAGCTGCAAGCAGATAAATCGGTCTTGGTAGAGAAAGATGATCCTCAATTTACAGAAGAGATATGGGAAGCGATAACATCCGCAAAAAATGGTGATTTCCTAAAATCCAAAGCCAATAATGATCATTTTATATCAATACAGGTTGTCAACAGTGTTGCTCCTTCTGAAATGAGTTTTGAAGAGGCAAAAGAACTTGTCAAAAATGACTATCTTAAAAATGCTAAAATGAACGCTTTCATCGAGCTTTCAAAGAATATTTTAGATAATTTTGACCCTCAAAAAGAGCAACAAACCGACTACCTTACACTTGGTCAAAAAACGGACATTACGGCACTTAATGATCAAGAAAGTTTACAATTTTTACAGAAACTCTTTACAACTACGAAAGAAAAGGGTATTATTACAGTATCTGACAAGAAAATCATATATGTTATCTTGGATCAGAAGAGAGTCTCATTGGAGGGCGAGGAGGAAAAGATGTCGGTACAGATAGCTTCTCAACTTAAAAATGCGCTTTTTGAATCTGAACTTACTCGTATGCTCAATCAAAAATACCCTACAGAAGTTTTTGTAAAGGATCTTACAGTTGAATAGTCCATTTTTAGTTATTGATATCGGCTCGACGAAAATTTGTGCCATCATAGCTGACAGACTTGATGACGGTCAGATTCAAATCATGGGACACGGCATTACTAAATCTCAAGGGATTAAAAAAGGTGCTATAACAAATATTGAACTCGCCTCTAAAGCTATCAGAAAAGCTCTAAATGATGCCAAAAGAGTCTCCGGAGCCATTCCTTCTAAGGCTACGGTATCAATCTCAAATAACTACGCAAAAAGCTTGAACTCAACCGGAATTGTCAATATACCACACAAAGATATCTCAATACATGAGATTAACAGAGTTATGCAAACGGCACTTCACAATGCCAACATCCCCAACGAGTATGAAGTTGTCCATGTATTACCGTATAACTTTAAGGTTGATGATCAAGAGTTTGTTGAAGATCCTTTTGGAATGAATGCAAGCAGACTAGAGGTTGATACAAATATTATCATCATACAAAAATCTAACCTGCTTAATCTTAAGAAAGCTGTCAAATCAGCAGGTGTTGAGATCAAGAATGTTGTCTTAAACGGTTACGCATCTGCTCTTTCAACGATATGCAGTGATGATGTAGAACTTGGGGTTGGTGTTATTGACCTTGGAGGGCAAACAAGTAGCCTTGTGATATTTACGGGCAACTCCATAAGACACAATGATTTTTTTGCAGTTGGTTCTAATCATATAACAAATGATCTCTCTATTGCTCTACATACACCTTTGCAGATAGCAGAAAATATCAAGATTCGTCACGGAAACTTAGCTGAGAGATCTGACGAGATTGTAGAACTCCCTATTATCGGCAATGAAGAGAGTAGAAATGAGGTCTCGTTAGGCATTGTTCATAGTGTTATTTTTGCCAGGGTCGAAGAGACACTCATGATCCTTGCAAAAATGGTAGAAAAAAGTGCACTTAAAGAGCAGATGGGCGCAGGCATTATCCTTACAGGTGGCATGGCAAACCTAAAAGGGATTAGAGAACTTGCTGGCGCGATTTTTTCCGATATGCCTGTTCGAGTTTCAACACCGGACATCAAAAATATCAAGGGTGTTTTTGAGGAGTTAAAAAACCCTGCATTTGCTGCAGCAATTGGATTATTGCAGTATGCCATAGGCAACCATACAGAATATGAGATTGATATCAATAAAGAGTTGCTCCATTCAAAGGACAAAGAAGAGATTGATGAGAGCCTTAAAGACCTCAATATAGGTGAAACCATAGAAGAGATTCATAAAAATAAAAAAATGGCAAAAACGAAAGCCAAAAATGAAGCAAATGAGAGTGAAGACGGGTCATATGGTTTTGATCAAGGATTTGAGCTTCCCAAACTCCCAAAAGAGAAGGGAAACTTTGTCGGGAAGTTTGTCAATTGGGCGAAGCAGTTATTTTAAATTTTAAAAAGGAGAGAGCATGCAAGATTTTGATGATATAGATATAAAAGAAGAAAAGTATTCCACAAATGGCGCGAAGATAAAAGCTATCGGTGTCGGCGGAGGTGGCGGAAATATGATCAACCACATGATCAATGAAGGAGTTGGAGGGATTGATCTTATCATAGCCAATACCGATATCCAAGCACTTGAAGGCTCTCTTGCTCCATTTAAGCTACAACTCGGGCCTATCGCAACGAGAGGTCTTGGATGTGGAATGAATCCTGAAAAAGGCAAAGAAGCTGCATTGGAGAGTTTTGAAGATATCAAAAAAATGCTAGAGGGATCAGATATTGTATTTATCTCTGCCGGTCTAGGTGGCGGTACAGGTACCGGTGCGGCCCCTATCATTGCACAAGCTGCCAAAGAGGTAGGTGCGTTGACAATATCTATAGCAACAAGTCCTTTTAAATTTGAAGGGCGTAAAAGAAGTCATCTTGCCAAAGAAGGACTAGAGCAACTTAAGGCTGCGAGTGATTCTATCATCGTCGTTCCAAATGAAAAGCTTCTCTCTATCGTTGAAAAAAATCTAGGTCTTAAAGAGAGCTTTAAACTCGTTGATGATGTTCTCTCGCAAGCAGTCGGCGGCATCTCGAATGTAATTCTCTCTCATGGTGACAATGATATCAATCTTGACTTTGCCGATGTGAAAACCGTCATGACTCACAGAGGTCTAGCACTTATGGGTAGAGGTGAAAATGCGGGTAAAAATGCGGCATATGATGCGGCAAAAGCTGCAATCGACTCTCCTTTACTCGATAATGTCTCTATAGATGGCGCTATGGGCATTTTGGTTCATTTCCATATCAATACCAACTATCCTATTATGGAGATAGCAAATGCTATGACTATGATAGAAGAGAATGCTGATGAAAATGCAAATGTAATCTTCGGTACTACGACAGACGATACGCTCCCGGAAGATTATGTAAAAATTACGGTTATTGCAACAGGATTTGAAGATCTATCGCAAAAAAATCAAACTGATAGAAAAATCCCGAGTACAAATACGCTCATGAGTACTTCAAACTCCAGTAGTATCAATAGAACACAAGGAAAAATAGTGGTCGGCGGCTACAATGATGAAGATGAAGATTTCTATCAAGTACCGACATTTTTGAGAAAACAGATGGACTAAAGGATTTCTCCTTTTCTCCACTGCTATTCACACTCTACAGTAACAATCTCTTCACTTTTATCATCAATTCTTGCGGCACTCAATGCGCCGCCCCATATACAACCTGTATCAAGACCTAAAACACTCTCATTTTTATGAAATCCCAGTGTTGACCAGTGGCCAAAGATAATTTTAAGAGGAATACTTTTTCTATCTGGATGAAAAAACCAAGGGATGATAAGATCTTTTTTGCTTGATGGAGAACCTTTTTGCAAAAGTTCCAAAGATTTATCACCAAAACAGTAGCGCATACGCGTAAAAGAGCTAAATGCATACATTGCATCAAGCTCCTCTGATTTACCGTATTTTATCCTGCCTTCGGGCGATTTCATGATCTTTTCAAGCCACATTTTTCCATCATCACTTTGTAGCTTTTTGCTTAATCTATCTGACCACAATTTTGCTTCATCAAGATTAAAGACCGGCGATATACCCGCATGTGCCATACAGTATCCGAGCTCTTGGTCGATATGTAGGAATTGTTGCTCTTTAAGCCACCCTATGAGCTCTTTTGCCTTTGGTGATTGGAGTATCGGATCGATAGTCGGATTACTCTTCTTAAACCCATAATAGGCTGCAATCAACGCCATATCATGATTTCCCAATACAACTTCGATACTCTCTTGATGTTTATAGACAAACTCAAGTGTCTCTAGCGATCCTTCACCTCTATTGACAAGATCACCTACAAGCCAAAGCTTATCTTTTGAAGGATCAAATGCTATCTTTTCTAATAGCCTCATAAATGCGCCATAACACCCTTGGATATCCCCTATTGCCCATATCATAACCCGAGCTCCTGCTTGTAGACAGATACCTTCTGATCTATACTGATCTTAGCATAGGCCGATGAGGGAGAGGGAAGGTATATCGTTTTTATATCGATATGAGAAAAATGTGTTTCAAAAAGAGCTTGAGACTTTCTGCCTGTAAAGGCTATCTTTTCTATGGATGGGTAATGCTCTAAAATAGTGTGGATATCATTGATTTTTTCATCTTCTAAGGAACTATCTAGAGAGTTTTCTCTCCGGCAACTCTCTATCATATCCCAAAGCCCTATCTTAAGCTCTTTTAAGAGCCATATCTTTTGGTCTCTATTGTTTATTGGATATCCACTTATTTGACTGAATATCTTCCAAAACTGATTTTGAGGATGCGCATAATAGAATCCATTCTCTATCGATTTGATACTAGGAAATGAACCCAAAATCAATGTTTTTGTATCTTGAAATACAATCGGCTTAAATGGATGCAAAGTGCTCATACTACCGAAGTGCTCTTTGAAGATTTCTGATAAGCAATAGCAATATAGCAAAAACATAAATCTTAAAATCTATCTCTGAGGCTTTATGGACATTTGCAAAAGTCTCACTCTGCGTCATCTGCTCACCTGCTTGTTGCATGATTAAAATATCGGGTAGATAGTAGTATGAAAAAAGAGCTCCTGTGCAGATAATCAAAAATGCAGAGACAATAGCGAGCGTATCCCGTTCGCCTTTCTTATATCTATACCCCTCATAAATCGCAACGACGACGATGCTAAATGTAACCACATAGGAGAGTCTTATAAAATTTTCCGTCATGATCATACCCTCTTGGAAATGCGTTAGAATCTCCGTGCCGAAAACATCAACCGTATTGAAAATTACCGGAGCAACAACAACTCCTGCATAAAGGGAAGCTCCCATAACTGCGGCTAAAAAAATGATGTAAAACATTGTAAAATATCTAAATACTTTTGACATACCTACTCCTTAAATTGAACTATAAATCCTCTATCAAAACCGGCTAAATCTTTATAAAAACGGTGGTATTTTACCCCAATTTGAATAAATATCCGCTCGATAATATCTTTTTGGTCGTATCCCATCTCGCAGGCTAAAAATCGAACATTCTTATCTTTGGATTGCATGATTATATCTTCTAAAAGTTCATGCCCTACTTTACCGCCAAAGAGCGCACTATGAGGCTCGAAATCTACCACATTACTCTCAAGATTAAAATCATTTGCGATATATGGAGGATTGCTTACTATCATATCAAAAACATCCTCAACCCCTCCTAGAAGATCCGCATGAATAAGCTCTATCCTCTCTTCAAGTGCAAATTTTTCTCTATTGATGGCAGCAACCTCAAGTGCATCGCTTGAGATATCTGTCGCAACTACCTTGAGTTTTGGGAAAGCTCTTGCTAACACAATCGATATCGCACCACTCCCTACTCCTATTTCTGCTATATTTTTTATACTGTTTTGAGCTATGATTTTACTCACCTCGTCGATAAGCAACTCCGTTTCAGGTCTTGGTATAAGCACTCTATTATCGACATAAAGCTCTATATCATAAAAACTTACACTGTTGACTATATACTCATGGGGCTCACTCTGCGCCCTTCTTCTGATGAGTGCAAAATAGCCTTTGATATCATCAACCTCTTCATCATCTCTTCTTGCAAGATAGACTCTATCGACTCCTAGATGATACGCCAAAAGAAGTTCTGCCTCAAATCGTGCACGAGGCGTATTATCCCTTAGCAAAGAGGTAGCTTCTTTGAGTGCAGCGGCTATATTCAACCTATACCTCAAATCCCAATTTTTGAACTCTTTGAACTATTGGCGGATGCGAATAGTAGAAAAAGACAAAGAGAGGATGTGAAAGAGGAAAAGATCTATTCTCACTGACCAATTTAAGCAGTGCAGACACTAGCTCTTCTTTACCGCCAACACTTGATCCATACGCATCTGCTTTGTACTCATGGTCTCTGCTAAAAAGACTAATGATGGGCATCCAGATAAATGAAATAAGTGGAAACAAGATAAGGATTAAAGCGATTTTAACACCGGCAATCGGTGCAACTCCAAGCTCGTCATAAAGCTCTAAAGGGATATTACCCAAGATAAAAAAAGCTAAAAATACCAATATACTCATCAATAATATATTTTTCCAGATATCCCCATTTCTAAAATGCCCCAGCTCATGACCAAGCACAGCGATAAGCTCATCATGATCAAGCTTTTCAAGGAGTGTATCAAAGAGGACGACCCTTTTACTTTTACCTATACCGCCGAAAAATGCATTGAGTCTTCCATCTCTTTTGCTTGCGTCCATTACAAAAACACCGTTAGCCTTCATGCCTGCTTGCACCATTAAGGCCTCTATCTTCTCTCGCAATACTTCATCATCTAAGGGGGTGAATTTATTGAACAGAGGCGCGATAATCGTAGGATAGAAAAAATTGATAACCAATATGATAGTCATCATGATCAAAAATGCATAGAACCACCATAACTCAAAACTATCTATCACCCAAATGAGCAGAGAAAAGAGTGCAAAGCCAAGCAGGATAAACATCAATATACTTTTAATCTGATCTTGAAAAAAAATCTTTGGTGTTATCTTGGAGAATCCAAATCGTTTATCAAGATAAAATACCTGATAGACCGAGATAGGCAGCGTAATGATATACTCTAATGCAAAATAGCCAAAAAGAAATATGATACTCGTCCAAAATTCAGAAAATTGAAGCTGTAAAAAAGAGTAGAGAATACCAAATCCAAAAAGAGTCCACCACAAAAACAGTGCATAATCAAGGCTGTGAGAAACTAAAGAGAGTTTCTCTTTTGCTATGGCATAATCCGCAGCCTCTTTATAGTGATCTTGCTCTAGCAAAACAGCCTTTGCATCTTTTTTTTGTAAAATATACCGTATTTGAACAAAAGAGAGCGATATCTTTATGAGTATATAGAGCGTAAAGATGGCTAAAAGAAGAGAGAGCATTGATGACCTTTTTTCTTTGCAATATATCTATTTTACCTTAAAAAGTTCATAAAAATACAATCTGCTATAATACGCAAAAACAAAAAGGTTTTTTCTTGGCTCTTATCGATCTATTTGGCATAAAACAACGATATGATATCAAAGTGCTCTTTGAAGATATAGATTTTCATCTCAATGAGGGGGAACGCGTAGCTTTGATCGGGCAAAACGGCTGTGGAAAATCCACACTCATGAAGATCATATCTTCTGCCATTACGCCCGAAGAGGGAAAGAGAGTCATTCAAAATAACATAGAGATAGATATACTCTCTCAAAATCCAATATTTGAAGAAAATTGTAGCGTGAGAGAGGCTATAGAACTTCAACTTGTTGCAATCAATCGTGCAAAAAAAGAGTTTGCTATGCTCAATGAAAAACTCTCTTATGATTTTGACAATAAAGAGCTGCAAGAGCAAATCAACAAAGTCACTGCATTTATAGACCACCATAATGCATGGAGCCTAGATGATAAGATAGAGAGAGTTTTAAGTGAATTTAAACTCAAAGAGTTTGAACATAGAGCTGTAACTTCGCTCTCCGGAGGCGAACAAAGAAGAGTTGCACTCGCCGGACTCATCCTTAAAAAACCCGATATCTTACTCCTCGATGAGCCAACAAATCACCTTGATGTCTATATGGTCGAATTTTTAGAAGAGATTCTTCTCAAAGAAAAATTTACACTCTTTTTTATATCGCATGATAGATATTTTATTGATAGACTAGCCACAAAAGTCTGCGAGATAGAAAATCAAAAACTTATAAGCTATAAAGGTGGCTACGAAGCCTATCTCAATCAAAAAGAGGAACGACTACACTCCATGAGAAAAGGGCATGAGAACCTACTAAAACTCCTCAAACAAGAAGAAGAGTGGCTCCGAAAGGGAGTACGCGCAAGAGAGAAAAGAAATCAAGGAAGAAAAAAGAGGGTATTAGAGCTTCGCGAAGAGGCAAAGACAAATCCTTCTATAATAAGGAAGATATCTATCGAGCTAGAGCGAGAGAGAAAACACTTTAACGGCGGAAAGAATATTAGCAAAAAAAAGATGCTTTTTGAGATTGATCATTTAGATTATAGTATTCAAAATAAAGTGATTATCAAAGACTTTACAACGCGTATTTTGCAGTACGATAAGATAGCCGTTGTCGGCATCAATGGTTCCGGGAAATCAACACTTTTACAACTCCTTCTGGGCAGACTAAAACCAAATGGCGGCACTATCAAAAGTGGAGATTTTGAAGTTGGCTACTTTGATCAGCATCGCAATATGCTCAAAGATGATGCAACACTGCTTGAGACATTCTGCCCTAATGGTGGAGATATTATAGAAGTTAATGGCTCAAATACGCATGTGTACGGCTATCTTAAAAGCTTTCTCTTTCCTCAAGAGTTTCTAGATAAGAAGATAGGACTGCTCAGCGGTGGAGAGAGAAACAGAGTTGCGCTTGCTCTGCTCTTTGCTAAGAAAGTTGACTGTCTGATTCTTGATGAGCCAACCAATGATCTTGATATCCAAACCATAACTATATTGGAAGAGAAATTACTGAGCTTCCGTGGAGCTCTCATCGTGGTCTCACATGATAGATATTTTGTAGATAAGATTGCTTCAAAACTCTTGATATTTAAAGGGGATGGCACCATAGAAGAATCTTATGGGCTCTACAGTGAATATCTTGAGATTGAAAAAGAGCTGCAAGATATCAAAAAAATAGGCAATGAGATATCAATTAAAGATGATAAGAATGAAAAGAAAAAGACTACGAAAAACAAATTGAGCTATAAAGAGCAAAGAGAATTTGAAGACCTACCAAAAGAGATAGAAGATATTGAAGAAGAGATTCAAGCTATTAATCTATGTCTAAGTAACCCTGATTGTTATAAAGATAAAGGCTTAGCAGAACTTGGCGAACAACTCAATGATTTGCAACACATTTATGAGGAAAAGAGTGAGAGATATTTAGAGCTTTTGGAACTTTATGAATCTTTTGCGTAATTACCAATAGATATTAACGCTTCTTTTCCCCCACCTGAGTGCTTTCTTCTTATCAAGCCCCATGTAGATATCGATTCGTTTTGTATATCTCTTATTCATCTTATCTCTTACCGTATAGTACCCCTCAAGACCACTTATTCTTACTTTTGAGCCATTCTTTAACCCATAATAATTTAATAAATCCCTCGATACGGCTATAACCTTTTGTCCCGGGGTTAATCTGTTATTCCAAGCGCCCACAAAAGGGTCACCCTCTGTTTGATTTACATGCGATGTATATGCAGTGGCCGTAACCTTCAACTGTCTTCCAAGCGGTTTTGCAAGGATGTGGAGTGTATCTTTTTTCTCTCTTGCTTGCTCTTCTTTGATGAGATCATTGATTCTATATGCAAAAGGAAGCGTGAGCTTTTGACCTATCTTGATACTTCCTTTACCGCTTAATTGATTGAATCGTATAAGATGTTTTGTTTGAAGATGAAAATCTAAGGCTATATGGCCGAGAGTATCGCCTTTTTTGACTATGTAAACACCCTTTTCTATCACATTAATCTTATATTGCGGAAGCGGAAGTTTGAGTTGTTTTCCGGTTATTATAACTTGATTGATGCCGTTGAGTTTTTTGATGTCATAAGATTTTAAGAAGAATTTTTGAGCTATGGAGTTGAGATTGTCGCCCTCTTTTATGGTATAAAGTCCGACATTCTCATCAACCTGCCTCTCTTTTGATGCTATCTCAGGAGGAGCACTGTTATCTTTCATACTTGTGTTTGTCTCTTCTGTAGTAGCGTTTGTCTCTTTTTTTGCAAAAACATCCAAACTCGCACCAGGTTCTGCCTGATTAAAAAAGTTAAATGAATACGGGTAGCACTCTGTTGCATTTTTTGGCATCATAACGCAATCTACTACCCATTTGTTGTGTGTTTTGTTAGCATCTAGCTCCATAAAGGTCGCTAGAAGCAGCAAAATTATTATAAAAAAACCTCTCATGAATACCTTGCCCTATTATATAATAGAGAGCATCTCCTTTTTTATATTTTCTTTTTGTATTATTTTATTGTGTATTATTTGTTTATTAAAAAGCGATTTGATAGTATTATTGGGCTCTAATCCCGTTTTTTCTTTGATAAAATCTATCGCATCTAAATCCCTTGAAAAATCTCCACCAAGTGCTTTTGCGACCACGGGACTAAACTTTGTCCACTCAGCAGTTGAGTAGATTACGGCTGTAGCCTTTTTATCTCGTAATTTTTCATAAGACTTGATACATGTTGCCGTATGCGGATCCATAATGTAACCCTTTTTAGCATATTTTGCCATCACGGCAATACACTCATCATCCGTGGAATATGAAGCATCAAAATCCTCTCTAAGGAGGGCTAACTCTTCATTTGTGAGCGCATAGCTCCCTTTTTGTGCGAGATCATCCATAAGCGCTTTTGTACGCTCTGAGCCAAATTTATCATAAAGAATTCTCTCTACATTTGAACTCTTAAGGATATCCATAGCAGGCGATATCGTCTGTATCAAATCTCTAGAAGTGAGGTCATATTCACCCTTGTTTATCCAGTCTGTAAGTATATTGTTTTGGTTAGATGAGATAAGTATCTTCTCGATATAAAGACCCATCTTTTTGGCATAATAGGCACCCAAAGCATTACCAAAATTACCGCTAGGCACTACAAGATATATCTTTTCTCCTAGTTTTATCTGCCCCTCTTTGATGAGTCTTATATAGCTATATATATGGTAGATGATTTGAAATATGATACGACCAAAATTTACAGAATTCGCAGCTGAGAGCTTGATCTCTTTTGAAGCTATTGCACTATTGAACTCATCTGAGGCTAAAAGCGATTTGAGTGCATTTTGCGTATCATCAAAGTCCCCTTTTACACCAAATACATGCAAGTTGTCTGCACTTTCCGTAATCATCTGCAATCTTTGCACATCACTTGTTCCACCATCAGGATAGAGGCATCCTACGATGACATTTGGTGCATCTTTAAAAGTCTCAAGTGTTGCCGGACCCGTATCTCCACTCGTGGCAGCCAATATGAGATACTTCTGATCATGTTTTTTCGCAAGATAAGAGAGGATATAACCAAAAGGTTGAAGTGCCATATCTTTAAAGGCTCTTGTGGGACCATGATAGAGTTCACTCACATAACAGTCATCCTCTATTTTTTTCATAGGAACAGGATCATTAGCATCATCGAAGAGCTCATATCTTTTCAATGCTTCGTCAATAACATCATGAGGAATATCAATATCGCATAATTTTAAGAAGTCAAAAGCTATATCTCTATATGAGCTTTCTTTATGTGCAAGCAAAAACGCATCATCCAATCTTGGTAGACTCTTTGGAACATAGAGACCACCAAAGCTTGCGCTAGGAGAGAGTATCGCTTGAGAAAAAGGCACACTTGTAGGCTTGAGTGTATCATTGCCTCGTGTTTCAATAAACTGCATTTTGATTCCTTAAAATTACTTTTTATCTGCGTACGGCAAAATAAAAGTGCAATTATACCATTTAATTATTAATGATATTTTTGAGATATAATAAACTTAATTATATAATCTTTAGTTAAAGAAGTGCTAATGAATAGAAGATGTGGCTGGGTTAAAAAAGGTAATTTATTGTATGAATCCTACCATGATAATGAATGGGGAGTTATCTTGAGGGATGATCGAGCTATCTTTGAGCTTTTTTCTCTTGAAACGCAAGCAGCCGGGCTGAGTTGGCTCACTATTTTAAAAAAGAGAGAGAACTACAGAGAGGCTTTTGATGGTTTTAATATCAAGAAAGTTGCAACTTTTGATGAAAAAAAGATAGACGCCATCATGCAGAGTGCTCAAGTTATAAAAAATAGAGCAAAACTTATAGCCATCGTTGAAAATGCAAAGAAAATGCTAGATATCATAGATGAATTTGGCTCGCTGTATAACTTTTTTTGGAGCTATGTTAACAACAGACAAATCATAAATAACATACCATACTACAAAGATGCACCCTGCAAAAGTGAAATATCCGATGCACTTACGAAAGAGCTTAAAAGAAGGGGGTTTAAATTTGTAGGTTCAATCACCATCTATGCCTTTATGCAAGCATGCGGGATGGTTGATGATCATGAAAATGATTGTTTCAAAAAGGAGCAAAAATGTCTAAAGTAATCATATTTACCGGCGCAGGTATCAGTGCTGAATCAGGCATTATGACCTTTAGAGATGCGGGTGGTTTATGGGAAAATCACCGATTAGAAGATGTCTGCTCATATGATTCTCTCGACAAAAACAGAGAGCTAGTGCTCAAATTTTACGATACAAGAAGGGTGCAATTATCCAAAGTAAAACCAAATAAGGCACATATTCAAATAGCCGAGCTACAAAAAAAGTATCCTAATGATATTGCTATCATTACACAAAATGTTGATGATCTCTTTGAGAGAGCGGGAGCACTTAAGACTATCCACCTACATGGCTTTCTCACCTCTCTAAAATGCACAATTTGTGAGCATAAAGAGGATATAGGCTACGCAAAACAAGATAGAGAGACATCCTGTCCAAAATGCAATAATCTGCTAAGACCGGATATTGTCTTTTTCGGAGAGCATGCCCCTATGTATGAGCTTCTCATTGAAGAGCTTAATGATTGTGAGATACTCGTTGTTATTGGATCAAGTGGCGCAGTTATCAATACCGACAACTTTGCTGCATATACCCGCTACTCCATCCTTAACAATTTGGAGCCTAGCCACTACATAGATGAGGCACATTATGATGAGATCATCTATGCTAAAGCAACGGAAGCTATCGATGATATCATCCATGCCGTAAAGGCAAGATTATAACTCTATACAGCTTCCAACACCACTACTGGTAAGTATCTCTAGAAGGAGTGAGTGCTCCAACCTTCCATCAATGATATGTGCTCTACTCACACCACCCCTGAGTGCTTCTATACACGCATCAACTTTTGGCACCATGCCTCCATGTATCGTCCCGTCAACTTTGAGCGCATTGGTCTTCTCGACGCTTAAATTTGTGATGAGTTCACCACTCTTATCTAAAACGCCCGGAGTATCAGTAAGGAAGAGTACTTTGTTTGCTTTGAGAGCTACTGCTATCTTGCTAGCTGCCAAATCTGCATTGATATTAAATCCCGGATGCCCAACAGAACTACTACCTGCAATTGGCGCGATAACAGGGATGAGTCCATCGTCTATAATATCATTGATAAAGAGAGGATCAACACGCTCTATGATACCCGTATAACCAAATTTATCAAAATCTTTTGGAACCGCTTCTAAAAAATGACCGTCTTTTCCTGAAACACCCAATGCTTTTGCCCCTTGCGTATTGAGCAGAGCAACGATCTCCTTGTTGATATCTCCGCTTAAAACCATCTCGGCAATACCCATAATCTCACGCGTTGTTACCCGCTGTCCATCCACAAAGCTTGTTGGTATATCAAGTTTACTCAAAAGATCTGTAATCTTCTTACCGCCACCATGCACAACAACCGGCTTGAGCCCCACAAAATGCAAGAGCACGATGTCTTGAGCAAACTGCACTTTGAGCTCATCACTACTTTGTGCCGAACCGCCATATTTTATAACTATCTTCTCATTCTTAAATTTCTTTATATACGGGAGTGCATCAAGAAGTGTTTTAACGACCCCTAAATTATCTTTCACTGCTCTCTCCTTTTATATAGTTATCCACTGCGTCAAATATGTACTCTTTAATCTCTAATTTTAACTTTATAATCGCCAGAGGTAACTTAAAATCAACCATTTTAACCAAATCTTTCTGTGTGACCAAGAGTCTATCGGCACCTTCTCTTGTGAGAATCTCTTTTAGATTATCCTCATCAAAATAAGAATGATCTTTAAAGTAATATTTACCCACAATACCTTTGGGTAAAAATCTATCCAATCGCTCAGGATTTGAGATTGCGGTGACTAGCACCATCTTTTTGCCGAGATTTTCAAAATCAACCAATCGTGCAAAATCAATCCCCTCAATCGCCACAATATCTGAGCAACGCTCAAAAAAACTAAACTCTCTATAGGGACCTGCCGGCATTGGCAGAGTATTGCTACTGTTTTCTGATTTAAGGAGGATATTAAATTTTTTGATGCCTACCTGATTGAAGCCGTCATCTAAAAATATAACTTTAGCGCCCATCTCTTTGGCTTTTTTTATAGCAAATTTTCTATCTTCACTCACAATAACACTGCACTCTTTTGCTAATTGCGCTATGAGCATAGGCTCATCGGCACTTTTATCAACATCGACAAGTATCTTACCCTCTTGACTCACAAGAAGATAGCCGCTACTTTGCCTTCCATATCCTCTTGAGATGACAAAAGCTTTGGGATATCTCGCTAGCAGTTCTATAAGAAATGGCGTCTTTCCTGTTCCACCTACAACAATATTGCCTATACTAATAATGGATATCTCAAAATCTTTTTCTCTAGCAAAAAACCTTCGAAGTCCCATCAACACTCCCCACAATAAAGCGAGAGGAAAGAGTATAATCAAAAGTGGGAGATGATACCATTTTGTGTGGAACCAAAGTGATTCAATCAAACTATGCATCAAGCAACTTACATGTAAGTATTGGCTACTTTTTTCACAACCTCACATACTTTATGCGCCTCATCTTGGGTCATCTCATCAAAGATAGGTAGAGAGATAGTCTTTTGATATATCTCTAAAGATGAAAGGAAATCAAAAACTTTTAACTCATATTTTTTCTTATAATATTCCATAAAATTGAGTGGTATATAGTGCAATCTTATCTCAACACCCTCTTTTTTTAGCTCTCTCGCAAAGTGGTCTCTGTTTTTATCTATCTCGATAAAAAAGTTGGTTATATTAGACTCATCAAGAGAAGTTTTGACAGTTATGTGATTAATCCCTTCAAGCTCTTTCTTGTAGATACTTGCTATTTGTGCTCTGTTTTCCATCGCACTATCGATATCTTTGAGTCTTCTAAGGCAAATAGCGGCATCTATCTCACTGATTTTATATGATAATCCTATATCCACCATATCATAAAAATAACCGACACTATAGATACCCTCATCTTGCCCATCAACAAGTCCATGATTTCTATAAAGTCTTGCTCTTGTTGCATAAGACTCACTCTCGGTGACCAAAATCCCTCCGGAAACAACATCCCGAACAAGATGTGGAACGAAAGAAAATACCGTCATATCTGCACCTGTTGAGCCTATCATTTTATCTTTATATTTACTCCCCATCGCATCAGTCGCATCTTCTATGACTTTGATGTTTCCCTCTTTTGCTATGGCATATATCTCTTCCATATCGGCAACTTTGCCGCCCATATGATTGACAATCACTGCTCTTAATTTTTTGCTCTTATTTTTCTCGATTGCCTCTTTGAGCTTAGCAGGGTTAATCATATAATCATCACTATTACAATCTACAAAAATAGGCTCTGCATCAAAATGTCTAACAACCTCAGGGACATTAACAAAAGCATTGATGCTACATATAACCTTATCGCCTCTTTTAAGGTCAAGGGCACACATGGCAAGATGCAGCGCATTTGTTCCACTAGAAGCGCTAATGGCATATTTACAGCCGATAAACTTTTTGAAAACTTCCTCAAGCATCTCTACATTTTCTAGTCCGTTAACATCTCCGGAAGCCTCTTTTAGGATCGATCCTATATCGACATTCGTCGGATATCTGTAAAATGGGACTACTGTTTTCATGTCGAATCCTTTATTTGTTAAGTGGATTATTATACTATTTTTTTAAAAAAAATTAAAATATCATTTTTAATTTTCCAAAAATCAACACTCATTAGCGCCTAAAATTTTTATCTCTTCACAACTGAAACCTGCGCGTTTTCTTGCTTGAACATTTATATGCGGTCTATGCTTATCCAAAAGATTATATTTTCTCAAGATGTCAAAATAGAGACTTTTATGATTTTCGCTCTTCTTGCTAGCAAGATAATTGAACCACTTATCACCTTTTCTTACATGATCAACCTCTTCTTCGAGTATCACAAAGAGAGCATCGATTATCTTGGCGACTATCCTATCTTTTTTTCTATTTTCAAGTTTTTTTATAATCTGCGGATTAACATCCAGCCCATTTGCTTCATAATATCTGGGCACTACAGCCATCCTATCCATCACAGAGCTTTCGGTCTTTTTTGCTATCTCAAAAAATCCTTGATGCACTGCAAAATCTCCATAGGCAAATCCTAGCTCATGCAACATCCCCTCAAGCATTATAAAGTGCCTTATCTCATCCTCAGCTACAATGAGCCAATCAATCAGGAACTCTCTGGGCATAAAACCAAATCTATAGACGGCATCCAACGCAAGATCAATAGCACAATATTCGATATGCGTGATAGCGTGCACCATTTTTGCCAATCCTTCATCCGTATCAAGATGGTTTCTTCTAGGCAAATCTCTTGGATTCACTATAATGCATCGATGAAAATAGGATGGCTTATCCCAACTTTTTGGCTCATGGTTGAACTCTAAATCATTTTTGGTACAATAAGCCAACAAATCAAGGGTTATTTGCTTTTTTACAGCGATATCATCACTACAAAGAGCAATTTCAAGTTGTTTAAAAAAATCCATAGGAGGATTATAGAGCAATGGAGATTAAAATCCAGCCAATGGGTCCATACCAAACCAACTGTTATATTGTCAGAATAGGTGAAAAAGAGCTTATCATCGACCCGGGCAAAGGAGCAACAAAGTGGGTGTTAGAAAATGTGAAAAATCCTTTAGCGATTCTCAATACTCATGGACACTTTGATCATGTTTGGAGCAATCAAGAACTCAAAGAAAAGTTAAAAATTCCTATCTATGCCCCAAAAGATGATGCTTTTATGCTTGAAAGCGATCCGCTCTCACAAGGGACACCTCCAAGTAAGGCTGACATATGCGTTCAGCCTGATGAGACGATTATGATAGAAAACATTAAGATAAAATTTCTCTATTTCCCCGGGCATACTCCGGGCTGTAGTGTTATCGAGATAGAAGATATTTGGTTTAGCGGTGATTTTCTTTTTCGTAGTTCTATAGGCAGATGGGATTTTCGCTATTCAAACGGAAAATCTATGCTAGAGAGTCTCAGCAGAGTTGCCAAAATAAAGGAAAACCATACAATCTATCCGGGACATGGTGAGGCGACGACCCTCAAAGAAGAGATGCGCTATATTCCTTACTGGATAAGTCAAGTTCAAAATAGCCTTTAAGGGCTAATAAGCGAACTTATAGCCTCTTCTTCTGACAGTATGAATAACTTGAAAGCCAAGGATATTTTTGAGTCTTTTTCTTATCTGATTGATAGCTACTTCGACGGTATTATCGCTTACATACTCAGGCTCTTCCCAAAGCGCATTGATAATCTCATCTTTGGAGAATACTCTTTGTTTTCTAAGCGCGAGATACGCCAAGATATCAAAAGTCTTACCGTTTAAAGATATAATCTTCTCATCATATTCTATTCTTTTATTGGCAATATCTATTACAAGTTTGCCTATATCAACTTTTGTACCAAAAAGGTGTCTCATATTTGCTAAAACTCTAGCGGCTATAAGATCAGGATGTTCGCAATGATTACAGATAACATCATCGGCACCTATATTGAAAAATACCGGTTGCGCTTTGAAATCTTTTGTGAGCACTATAATCTTAGTTTCACTTTTTTTGCGTTTTACCTCATTGACATATCTCTCTAGGGAAAAATTAACGCCCTCATCAACCACTAAAACTAACTCGTAGTGACGAAAGTCGGTAAAATTGGTTGCATCATATAAATCTTTGGCATTATCGACGATACATATAAAATATCTATAAAGCTCATCCTCAAGCTTTTTGACATAATCGTCGTTAAGACCAACTGTTAGTATCCTCATGGGCACATATTCCTAATTTTTCAAAATAAATGAATTATTTTTTCGTTGCATATTTATATCTAAAAAAAGCTTATTTAAAAATAAAACTTATTTTTAGGTTTTTTTGCTATTTTAATTCTTTTTGGCTTTTATGTAGACTCTTTTGGGTGCCGGATACCCCTCTACAGTCCTTGAGCTCTCATTTGGGTCTAAAAAATCTTCCAAGCTTTGAGTATCAATCCAGGGTGTTTTTCTCTGTTCATCGTGCTCTGTTTTTATGATATTTAATACTTCAATTTCACAAAACCCTGCTCGAAAGCACCAATTTTTGAGTGTATTGACCGTAGGAATGAAATATATATTGGGTATTTTAGAGTATCTATCTCTCGGGCAAAGTGCAACTTCTTCATCACCATCTATCATAAAAGTATCCAAAATAAGCTCTCCGCCTTCATTTAAACTCTTAAACAGTGATTTTAAAGTAGATACGGGGTCACTTCTATGATAAAGTACTCCCAAACAAAAGAGCAGATCAAATTTATGCTCATAAAATTCCAGGTGTTCAACACCTAAAAGCTCATAAACTATATCACTTTTTATAAAATGATTTAAAAATTTAAATTGCATATAGTAGAGTGCTGAGGGATCAAAGCCAATAATCTTTTTTGGCTTTTGGCTCAACATTCTAAACATATAGTAGCCGTTATTGCACCCTATATCGCCTACAATTTTATCTTTTAGATCAAAATGGGGAGCAAGCAGATTGTATTTTTTATCACTTCTCCACTCCGAATCAATCAAGAGTTCATTGATTTTAAAGGGTCCCTTGCGCCAAGGCTTCATCATCTTTGCGCTCTGTTCGATCTCTTGCATTGCATCTTTTGAGATATTTTCGATTTGAATATCTATGATGTCGTCCAAAAAGAAAGAGCACTTATACTCATCTATAGCATCAATAGCGCTATTGATAGGAGCTATATTTTTCCACGACAAACATTTTTGACGCTCACGCCTTAGCTCATCTAAATTCATAATCTACTTGAGTGTTGCTTTTGTTATCACCTGATCTACCATCGGTCTATCCATATCGCCGGTTGTTACATTCTCTATCTTTGTGACAACATCTTGACCGGATACTACCTCTCCAAATATCGTATAGCCTCCATTGAGCCAGTCAGCAGGAGCTGTTGTGATAAAAAATTGGCTTCCGTTGGTATTTGGTCCACGATTTGCCATAGCAAGCAAAAAGGGTCTGTCAAAAACTACATTATTGCCGTATTCATTATCAAAATCGTTACCCCAGATAGACTCACCACCCATACCGGTACCTGTCGGATCACCACCTTGAATCATAAATCCTTTAATAACCCTATGGAAGATGACGCCATCATAATAACCATTTTTGGCATGTGTCACAAAATTTTCTACGGCTTTAGGTGCTATATCGGGAAACATTTTCAGCTCAATATTTCCGGCACTTGTATGCAACACAACTATCTGTGCGTCTTTTGCGTTACCTGCACTCATTAAACCTAGAACCATCAAACACATAATCAAAATCTTTTTCACTTCGTCTTCCTCGCTTTTATCTATTTAGCATTTATTTCGCATAACTGATTGATCTTGTTTCTCGAATAACATTCACTTTTATCTCAGCAGGGTATTGTACCTTTTCTTCTATCTCATTTGCAATCTCTTGACTCAAAATACACGCCTCATCATCACTCATCTTTTGCGCATTGACGATAACTCTTATCTCTCTTCCGGCATTAATCGCATAAGCATACTCTACAGACTCTTTTGAAGTTGCGATACTTTCAAGCTCTTTTACCCTTTTCGCAAATGCCTCAAGTACTTCTCTCCTTGCCCCTGGTCTAGCCGCACTTAAAACATCAGCCGTACAGACACACGCACTCTCTATACTATCAGGCTCTGCATGGCCATGGTGTGCTAGTATCGCATTGATAATTGTCGGATGCTCTTTATTTTTGGTACACAAATCTACACCGATATCTACATGCGATCCACCATACTCTTGCGTGAGTGCTTTACCTATATCATGCAATAGTCCTGCGCGAATAGCAAGTTTTTCATCGCCACCTATCTCGGCAGCCATAACTCCTGCAAGCCGTGCTACTTCAAGTGTATGTGCTAATGCATTTTGCCCATAGCTCGCTCTATATTTTAATTTGCCCAAAAGTCTTGTAAGCTCTTCATTCATAGGATAAACACCAAGATCAATCAAGACATCTCTCCCCTCGCTATATGTCTCTTCTTCAAAATCCTTTAAGGTCTTCTCATAAACCTCTTCTATGCGAGCCGGATGCACCCTACCATCGTCTATAAGTGCCTGAATGACTTTGATTGCAATTGCTCTTCTGTAAAGATTGAAACTACTCACCGTTATAATGCCCGGAGTCTCATCAATGATAATATCAACGCCCAAAAGTGACTCTAAAGACTTGATATTTCTTCCTTCTTTGCCGATTATAAGCCCTTTATGCTCATCACTTGGTAACTCTATCTTGCTTATAAGTCTCTCGCCGGCAAACTCACCGGCATATCTTGTAGTCGCTTGGGCTAAGATGTATTTTACTTTTCTATCTATATCCTCTTTTGCAAGTTGCAAAGCATCTCTGCTCATCTTCGCCACTTTGACTCTGTTTTTCTGTTTTGCTATCTCAAGGATATATTCTTGTGCCTCTTCGACTCCCATTGATGAGATCGACTCTAGCTTTTCTCTATACTCGTCAAGCATCTTCATCTTCATCTCTTCTAGCTGACTCATCTTTTTCTCTTTTTCAATGAGCTTGTTTTCGCTAGACAAGACCTTCTTTTCTCTCTCCTCAAAAACAATTTCACGCTCTTTAAGTCGACCTTTCTCCTCTTTTATGCGCAATAAATTTGCCTGATAACTTCGCTCATGCTCAAGCTCTAACTCTTTTAAAGACATTTTTGTCTCATTAAGAAATTGTTTTGCCTCATTTACTATAGCTTCAGCTTTTGCCTTAGCATCCATCTCAATATAAGATATTCTTTTATAGAGATAGAGATTCCTAAAAACCAAGAAACTGATCAAAACACCAAGGAGGGTTCCAACAAGTACATCAGGCCATATCATTATTTATCCTTTTTTTATCACACAAAACACTTATATCAACTAGGCTATTATAATATCCGGGCTTACATCGTGTGCATTGGTTACGATATCCTCAGATATACACAAATATCTAGCTATAAATAGCGTGGTTTTAATGTTTTTTTTCTCTTTTTCGAAAAATCTATCGTACATTCCTCGACCAAATCCAACTCTTTTAAATGTCGAATCCACCCCTATCACAGGAACAACAGCCAAATCAATATCTTTCTTTCTAAAACTCTTACTACACTTCGGTTCTTTTATACCGGAACTATTTTTCATAAGCGGTAATCTATATTTTACCAGTCTAAAACTTTCATTTTCCATAAATGGAACATATATTAATCTGCAATCTTGCTTAAGTTTTTTTATAGTTCCACTTATATCAAACTCTATTTTCATGGGAATATACAGCATCACAACCCTGGGGTTAAGGCGATTGATATATTCTAGAAGCTCTCTTTGTAATCTTTTATCTTTTGCGTAACAATTAGGAAGTTTACTTGCTTTTTTTAACCGCTCAAGACAATCTTTTCTAAATTGATCTTTTAGTGTTTTATGCTCCAAAGCTCTCAAACCTTTTGCTTAAAGTGGTATTTGGTATAATCTTCCAACTTTAATTATATCAAAGGAATCATATGAGAGTTATTGTCTCGTCTATATTTTTATCAATTATGATAATTTTTAGCGGGTGTGGCGAACAATCACAGGACGAAAAAAAAGCCTCTTTAAATAAACATACAGAAGCTACCCTCTCATTTGTCACAATTCCGAACAAAGAACAGAGCCTTACACTTCAAGGGAAAAGCGCAACTTTTGAGAAAAAAACGAAGTTAACGCTATTGTATCTTTTTGGCTCAAAGTGTTTTGTATGCAAAAAAAATCTCTTCTATCTTGAAAGATTAAAAGAGCGGTACAAACAAGACCTTGATATCTATGTTTTTGGCATCAATGAAGGCGCTGAAGACTTAGAGCTCTCAAATACTTTGGCAAAATATAGTAAAAATCTCGATATCTCTTTTGATAAAGACAATCAAACAATCCTTGATGCATTCCTGATACACGATGAGATCAAAGAGGCTGAGATGCCCATTACATTGCTTTATGTTGATGGAACTTTTAACTCCTCCTATCAAGGCGTTACTCCGATAGAGATGATCGATTCTGATATAAAACATCTACTCCGATAAGGCAAACATAGTGTTCTCTTTTTTTAAAAAAGCTCTTGGAAAAACAAACGAAGCGATCAGAGAGGTCTCTGAGGAGAAAAAGACAAAACTTACAAAAGATGAGTTTGAGACGATTCTTTTAGAGGCTGATGTCAACTATGATCTTATCGAGAGGATACTCGCTCCGCACTCTAACTCGATCAATAAAATGCAAGCGTTTAACTCACTCATCTCTATCTTCCGATATAAGGCTGATTTTAAACTCAGCGATGATAAGCCCTATGTGGAGATGATTATCGGCGTGAACGGGGCAGGGAAAACCACAACTATTGCCAAACTTGCCTCGCATTATAAAAAAGAGGGTAAAAGCGTCATCTTGGGGGCTGCCGATACTTTTCGAGCTGCGGCTATCGAGCAGCTTACGCGTTGGGCTGAGAGACTTGATATCCCTATAATTGCTAGCAAACAAGGACATGACCCCTCTGCTGTTGTTTTTGATACTATCGATTCGGCAAAAGCAAAAAACATAGACCATGCCATTATCGATACGGCCGGCAGACTCCATACGCATACAAATCTGGCTCATGAACTTCAAAAAATGGTGCGCATTGCAAACAAAGCACTTGCTACTGCACCAAATAGAAAAATATTGGTACTTGATGGCACACAAGGAAGCTCTTCTATCAATCAGGCAAAAGCCTTCAATGAGATGATAGGCATTGATGGCATCATCATCACAAAACTTGATGGCACTGCTAAGGGCGGCTCAGTCTTTAGTATCGCTGATGAGCTTAAACTTCCTATTTTCTACATCGGTGTCGGTGAAGGGAGTGATGACCTCATCGAATTCAGAGCCGATGAGTTTATCAATGCTATCCTAGATGAGATATTTGTTGATTGAAGAATATCTTATTTTTTTAATTGCATTTTGCAAAATCATTCCATTGTTTTAATAACTCTGAAATAATACTCAACAAATTTTTATTTTCACCCTCTATATCAACAAAATATGCATAACCATCAAATTCTCCACATTCAGCTCTTGACTCTCCACATTCCATACTTATTGAACCTGCTAAGCAGGTATAATTCTTGTCTCTTCTCTCGATATGTTGTATCAAGTTAAAATGTTTAGATTTATTACACAGATGACGAATAAGTTCTTGATTAACATTAATAATAAAATTATTATCTTGAAAACCGTTTTCCTTGTAAATACTTGCTAAGTCTTTTGCTGGCTTTTCTCTATATGGATTAAATGTCTCTATGCATTTCTTTTTAGATATACTTGTATCCTTGATACACCAATCAAATAAATGATTTAATCCAAAAATAATATTTATCAAAATATATTCATACTCAGGATGCGATGAGCAATTAAGTAACTCCTGATATTCTTGATTGCATTTAGATAGCAAATCCTTGTATGATTTTAGAGAGAAAATACTCAATATTAATCCTTTTTTATTATGTTGCTGTCAATTATAAAGTCTTAATTTACAATTTTATCTCTATCTCGTTAGATACAAACTTATGCACCAATAGACCTATGATATTTTGATACGGTATCGAAGTCTCTAGCGCTCTCTTTTTTAACTCATAAATATCATTTTGATCTAGTCTTATAGATATCGCTTGTTTATTTTGTTTTTTGATAGTAGCTTGCAACTCTTTACTTCTTGAGTTTATATTGCCCTTACTTTGCCACTCGCCCTCTTCTACACTTTTGAGTATATCTTTTTCATATTTATCCAATTTCATCTCTTGTCCTTTAGGTATCTTTTTGTCATAACTCTTGATGGGATTATAGTTTTTAGAAATATCTTCTCATCATCTTCTACATACGGAACGATATATACATAGTTTTTTATCTCAATTAACACTATAAATACATTTTGATGAGGATATTTTTCTTGATTTGGATGCAACAAATCATCTAGTAATCCACCTGATAGTATAGACAATATCACATCTTCAAACCCTATACCTCTTTGTGCTTTTAATAGTTCATTTTTCTCCAAACTATAATTTATATTTTTATACACATATCTTCCTTTGTATATACGTTGTATTGTATAATAATATTTATCTCATGTCAACTATCGTAAAATCTATAAAGAAATTTTAACCGTTTCACATAAGAATATATAAAAATATTTCAAAATGACATTTTTTTAACCCTCCTTTAGAAAAAATACTACACTTTCTCAAAAGGAGTTATCATGGCAAAGAAAAAGGTCCTTTATGAGTGTCAAGCATGTGGATTTCAAACCCCGAGATGGATAGGCAAATGCACAAATTGCGGTGAGTGGGATAGTATCATAGAACTCTCAAGTGAGCAGATAAAATTTTTAGATGAGGCTAAAAAAGAGATGGGAGGAGCGAGCAAAGCGCAAAGTATCACATCCATCACCAAAGAGAATATAAGCAGAGTATCTTCCGGAAGTAAAGAGCTTGACCTTGTCCTTGGAGGCGGTATAGTGGATGGCTCACTCACGCTCATAGGTGGAAGCCCGGGAATCGGCAAATCAACCTTGCTGCTCAAAACAGCCGGCAATCTTGCAAAGACAAGCAAAAAAGTGCTCTATGTCTCAGGCGAAGAGTCACCGGGGCAGATAAAGCTGCGTGCCGATAGGCTTGGTGCCCTTGATGAAAATCTGTTTTTACTCTGCGAGATCAACCTCAGCGCTATCCTCAACGAGATACATACCAATAGCTATAACTTTATCGTCATCGACTCCATCCAAACACTCTATAGTGATGATAGCCCCTCAGCTTCAGGCTCTGTGACGCAAGTGCGTAATATCACTTTCGAGCTTATGCGGGTAGCCAAAACGCTTCAGATTCCTATATTTATCATAGGGCACATCACCAAAGACGGCTCCATAGCGGGCCCTAGAGTTCTAGAGCATATGGTCGATACGGTGCTCTATTTTGAGGGCGATGTCAATAGTGAACTTCGACTCCTGCGAGGCTTTAAAAATCGCTTCGGCTCTACCAATGAGGTAGGTATCTTCGAGATGAATGAGCATGGACTTGAAGATGCCAAAACGATCACCAATAAGTTTTTTGATAAAAAGACACTCCAAGCAGGCTCGGCACTCAGTGTCATCATGGAGGGAAGCAGACCCATCATCATCGAAGTACAAGCACTTGTAAGCGAATCTTATGGGCACGCCAAAAGAAGCTCAACAGGGTTTGATAATAACCGTCTCGGGATGATCTTAGCACTACTCGAGAAAAAGCTCGATCTCCCGCTTGGCACCTATGATGTTTTTATCAATATCCCCGGCGGCATCAAGATAAATGAACCAAGTGCTGACCTTGCAATTGTCGCGGCGATTTTGAGTAGTTATAGAGATAGACCGCTTAGCTCACAAACGGTATTTCTTGGAGAGGTAAGTTTAACAGGCGAGATACGAGAGGTAGCCTCTCTCGCTTCGAGACTCAAAGAGCTCCATACGCATGGTTTTTCAAAAGCCATTTTGCCTACTAAACCGCTCCAAAAAACGGATGTGAAGTGCTATATCGCCGATGAAGTCTCAAAGGTTGTCGAATGGATGTTTGAGTAGGATTATGCTACACTACATTTATGAAAATAGGAACAGATATAGTTGCGATTAGCAGAATAGAAACAATGATTGAAAAGTACGGTGAAGTCTTTAAAGAGCGCTTCTTAAATAGCGACGAGATTGAACTTGCTAAAAGCAATGCAAGCATCGCCGGTTTTTGGGCAGCAAAAGAGGCTATCTCTAAAGCTTTTGGCTGTGGCATAGGCAGTGAACTTGGCTTTCATGATATACTTTTGAGCAAAGATAAAAAAGGTGCGCCACATTTTACCTTGAGCGAAGAGGCACAAGAAAGATTCTTTTTACAAAAAAGCTCCCTCTCCATAAGTCATGACGGCGGATTTGCCATCGCTATAGCTATCATCCTCTAATCAACCTCCACCTACAAAATTAAGCAACTCTACCTTATCACCTTCTTGAAGTTTATAGTTTTCCCACTCATCTTTTTTGACGATATTCATATTTACTGCCGCTGCCATCACCTTATCGCTTATCTTCAGAAATTCTATAAGCTCATAAAGTTTTGTGTCCTTCTCGATACTCATATTTTTACCGTTAACTACTATGCTTATCACTCTTTACTCCCACACTCTAATTTCGTATAAGCCTTCAATAGGCCGTATGCTCCCATATTTTTCTTTGCAAATGCCAGTTGACAAGCTGTTGCGCCTTGATTATTTAGCATATCAACATTTGCATTATTATCGAGCATAAATTGTATCAAAGCCACATTGCCTCTAAACGCTGCTTGATGCAAAGGTGTTATGCCCTCACTATTTTGTATATCCATATCTGCTCCCATGGTTATGAGATATTTTGAGAGCTCTTCTTGATTTTGACCAATGGCATAATGCAAAGGTGTGAGCCCATTATTATCTTGCACATCTATATCAGCACCTTTCGCTAAAAGCATCTTGACGATATCCATTCTTCTTAGCTTCACGGCTATATGTAAAGGAGTAATGCCGGCATTGGATTGTTGATCGACAAGTGTACTATCCTCTTTGATACTTTTTTCAATCACTGCAAGATCGTTATCATAGACTGCCTGGTGTAGCACACTCCATCCATTCTTCTCATCTCCAAAACAGAACAAAGAAATCATATAAAAAAATAAAATCTTTTTCATCTATTTGTCCTTTAATTGAACTCTAACAGAAAAAAACTGCCAACTTTCTGAAATAGAAAACTTAACTTTTCTCTAGATGAATCATCTTAAATCGATCGCCCATAATAGTAGGAGCAATGAGCGTCTTTATCTTATCGACCTCTCTCGCGTAAACTTCAGGTGTTGCATGCAACATAAACTCTTCAAGCATCTCCATAAGTCCAAATCTCACAAGTGCTCGCGCTTGTGTCTCATAGACTCTTTTTTTAAATCCTTGCGCCTCAAATGCCTCTAGAACATGCGCAAAATTGACATCGTAGGTTATATCTGCATTTTGATAGAGAGTGCTCAAATCCACATTCTCATCAAAAAGAGGATAGACTTCATGTTCTTTGTAGAGACGGATAGAAAAATCATTGCGCACATATGCCTCACCATAATCAAAAGAGACAAAATCACACCGCTGCAAAGATGCAACCTCCTTGGCAAACGCTTCATAACCAACGGCTACCTCACCTTGGATGAGTCTATGGCTCTTCGCCCATAAGAGCATCTCTTTTGGTGCCTCTATCCACTCTATGGCGTGCTCTTTTACGGCAGCTATCTTGCCATCTTTGAGAAGCTCACAAGGAAAAGCATCAAATATCTCATTGGATATCGCAAACACATAGGGTGCATCAACTTCACTAAGATTTTTTTTATGCTCGACCTGCACCGCATCACCAAACATTGAGCTTATATACTCTTTTTGTGCTTGGATGAGTGCTTCATGCTTTTCTATGATGACAAAACGCATACTCTTTAAAAGCTCAGGCTTTTTTGTATAGAGCCAATGGATCATATCGCAGATGAGATACCCTTTGTGTGCACCGATTTCGACTAAAGCACCCTCTGCTTTCGAGGCATCCTCTTCTATGAGTTTTAGCAGATAATTAGCAATACTTGCGCCAAAGAAACGGCTCGTGCTCACGGCAGTATAAAAGTCACCACCCTTGCCTATCGCCTTATAGTTTACATAGTAGCCCGTATCTCCATAGAGCCATGCATTCATATATTCGCTAAATAGCAACTACGATACCCTCGTTTCGCTTAGAGCTTTTTCAAATCGAGCAAACCCCTCATCAATCTCCTCTTTTGTGATAGTCAAAGAAGGGAGAAAGCGCACTGTATTTCTGCCGGATTTCAAGACGATTACTCTTTGCTTCATAGCATTTTTTATCACAGCATTTTTTGTCGCATCATCTTTTGCAACAATCCCTCTCATAAGCCCTAAACCTGTCTTTTTGATAAAGAAGTCACTATATTGTGCGATGATATGATCCAACTTTTTATCAAAATACTCGATCGTCTCTTGCAGTTGACCGCCCTGCTTAAGCTCGCTCAATATATCGAGAACCGCCAAACCTGCTACCGTGCTAAGATAGTTACCGCCAAATGTTGTTCCGTGCTCGCCAGCACTCAATATCTCTTTGTGTCGAGTGATGATCGCACCTATTGGTACACCTCCGCCTAATCCTTTGGCAACGGTTACGATATCAGGAGTTATCTCGTAGTTGTTTGATTCTAAAAATGACCCCGTTCTGTAAATCCCCGTTTGTATCTCATCGACGATAAGCAGCAATTTCTTCTCTTGCAAGAACTTTGCCAACTCTTGCACTTTTTGTTTATCAAAATTCATTACGCCACCCTCACCTTGAGTAAGCTCGATGATAACCGCAATCGTCTCCTCATCAATGGCATCATAGATATCATCAATATTTGCAACATAACTAAACCCTTTAGGGTATGGTGCAAAAGTATCAGGATGGAAACTCTCTTGGGCAGTTGCTGTCAGCGCAGAGAGCGTTCTGCCATGAAAAGAGTGCCCTAAAGAGATAATCTTATATTTTTTAGTATCAAAGTTTACTGTCCCATATTTACGCGCCATCTTGATAGCACCCTCATTTGCTTCTGCTCCGGAATTCGCAAAAAATACTTTCGCATCATACCCGCAGAGCTCCACAATCTTTTTTGCCAATTTTGCTTGCGGCTCAATCACTTGCAAGTTTGATATATGGATGATTTTTTGGGCTTGCTCGCAAATGGCCTGCGTTAAGTGTTTATTGGCATGGCCTACGCTACTAACACCGATTCCGCTTGCAAAATCTATATACTCTACACCTTTATCATCATAAAGTTTTGAGCCGATACCGTGTGTAAAGTTTGTATAGTCTCTTGCATAAGTTTGCAAGACATACTGTTTATCTAACGCTTCTAAATTCATTCTACTCTCTTTAAAAAATTTCTCTAATTATACTCTAAATATTTTTACCTTCACTTCTGCGTAACAGGCATTTTTACCCCCTAAACTCTCCAACGGGGGTGTTATCTTGTTGATATGAAGCGTATTAGCATATATAATCGCGCAATCTTCTCTTGCTCCATCATCAAGCTCTACAATAAGCTCAATCATACCTTGTGGTGAACTTAAAAATACCGACTCCCCCTCTTTGTAACCACTTTTTGGATTGAGAGTGACCTTATTGTCTTTTCCAAATTGCGTATTGAGTGATCGCTTCGACTTTCTGTTTATCAGCCAATACTCATCACTTTTTTGTGCTTCTTTTTTGTTATATCTTTTAAGTCTCTTTATATCCAAGAACTCATCATCATAATCATCCAAAAATTTGAATGGCTCTTCAAATCCATCCTTATAAGGATTTTCTTCAAATGAGGGCAAGATAAAAACCTCTTCTTCTCTCTCGCATTGATTGAGCCAATGATCGATATACGCTTGCTCACTCAGTAATCCATCATAACCCATAAGCGAAAATAATTTTGATGTAAAACTATACTCGCTTATGCCAAAAGAGGCATCTTCTATCTTGTTCATCTTGAGTGCATACTTTGAGCCATAACTGAGTCGAACATCCTCTTTTTCAAAGAAATTTTTTGCCGGTATGACGATATGGGCCATCTTTGATGTTTTATTTTCATAGAGCCCAAAATAGATAAGATTTTTTACTTTTTCGAGTTCATCTATCACTCTTGCACTCTCGGGCATAGATTCAGCAGGGTTACCTCCTTGGATAAACACCGTCTCAAAATCACCAAACGGTGTCAAAGCTTTTGATACACGATTACAAGTGATTTTAAAAGGATCATCAAATCCAAGTCTACTCTCTCCCATATAGCTTACTCCACACCCCTCTTTTCCAAAGAGTCCCAAAAGTGCTGCTAAAGAGTCGATAGCTCTAAGAATATAAGCACCATTTGTATATCGTTGCACTCCGGTACCCACTAAAAAAACAGTTTTTTTACCCTTTATGAGCGAAAGCATATCACCTATCTTGGCAAGGCTAAGATCAATAAGTGCAAGCAAAGATTTGATGCGAAAAGTTCTTATAAAATCATAATACTCATCCCAATCACTCGCATGTTGAGCGAGCCACTCTTTATCATGCATCTCTTCCATGATTACAAACCGACTCAGTAAGAGTGCTAAGAAAAAATCACTCCTAGGAGCAAGCTGCAGATGCAGATGTGACATTTTTGCAATATCACTCCTAAAAGGATCGATAGTGATAAGTGTCTTATCTTTGATGAAGGGCATAAGGTGTCTATTGGTGACACTTACATCCCTACCCCACACAACGACGACTTCGCTTTTTTGGATCTGCTCCAAAGGGAGCTGTTTGTGATCCCCTCTGCCCTCTTTTATGCCTGCTGCACCGGCGCCATCACACAAAGAGCCCTCCGTTAAACTTCCACCAATCTTTTGGATAAGCAGATTTGTAACATCTTGCATTACGCCAAGATTACCACTGCCTCTCCAAAGAAGCGTATTTGTAGTTTTAAGGCTTTTTGCAACTTCTTTTAAAGCCTCATCAAGACTTACTTTTTTACCGTTAACCGATGGAAATTTAATGCGCTTCTCTTTTGGTAAATAGCTATTAAGCAGCGGGCATAGGTAGCCACTCGTATAGGGATTGCTCTTATCGCCTTTTATCTTGCCTTTATCAAAAACGATAGAGCATGCATCATAACAATCAAGTCCACATGCACTTTTTATCATCTCATATCCTAAGCTTTCATATATGGATATTCTATCTAAATATAGCAAACCATAGATCAATTATAAATTAATTGGGGGATTATAAGGTGTGACGGTAAGCCGAGTTCTGTCGTGGGTAGTTATTTATCTAGGCCTTATGTCACCATAAGGCTCAAGCGAAGTACTTTTGCCACTAAAAGTGACGAGTGTGAGACTTATTACCATATACTTCTTGCTACAGACAGGGTTTACCTAGCTACTCATGTTACCATAAGCACTGGTGGGCTCTTACCCCACCCTTTCACCTTGACCTGAGCCAATTGGCTCAGGCTGACTTCTCTCTGTTGCACTTGCCCTCGGATTACTCCGGCCACCCGTTAGGTGGAGTCTTGTCTCACATGTAGCTCGGACTTTCCTCTACCAAATAATTGATAGCAACTACCTATCACACCTAGGCTGGAATTATAGCATATTTTATTTGTAGCGATACAATTATTTGATTTTAATCAAAAATTATTTTTATCATAAAAAACAGCTATCTATGTCATAATAGCAACCGTTTTTTAAAATATTTGAAATTAAATGGAGATGAAATGTATAAAAGAATCATTGTTTGCTTACTCTTTTTATTTGTATTGGCAGAGTGTAACGAACAAGAAAAAATAGTAAGTGAGGGTGCTGAACTTTTTAAAGTTAAATGTGCCACATGCCACATGTCAGATAGACCAACTTCAAAAGCAGAGATGGATGCACTCATTGCCCCACCCATGGTTGGTGCGATGTATAATGTTTATATGAATTTCAATACCCAAGAAGAGGCAAATGCTTTCCTTAAAGATTACATAATGAACCCAACGAAAGAAAAAGCGATTTGTAAAGAAAACAAATTACTAAGATTTGGACTTATGCCTTCTCAAAAAGGTCTTTTGAGCGATGAAGAACTCGATAAAATTATCGAATATCTCAACAAAACATATGGAATAAAGTATAATTAATCGCAGATAAGCCTTTGGCTTATCTCGTTATTTTGCCATCGCCTCTTTGGCATACTTTTCGCCGAGATCATATGCTTTAAGGTTGAGCTCATGCACTTTAGCAGGCACCTTTGAGAGCATCGTCTCTTTGAGCGTTTTATTATCAATAGCACCCATAATAGTGTTTGCAATAGCAAGTGCTACAACAGATTGTGTGATTACATTACCAACCTCTTCTTTAGCGATTGTGATAATAGGAATCTCTATGATTCGCCATTTTTTTCTATCTTCATCGGTTGGCTCTACAAGATTTGGCTCGATAACGATAGTACCGCCTTCACTCACGCCCCCCTTAAATAGATCATAACTTACCTGCGCAACAGAAAGCATAAAATCTATCTCACCGTCATTTGCATAAGGATAAAATATCTCATCATCATCAAGCGTAATATCAACAACAGTTGGACCGCCTCTAACTTGCGAAGTATATGTAGCTGTCTTTAGACCGTAACCTCCGGCCTTGATTTTGGCTTCAGCAAAAATCTCTCCTGCTAAGAGTACGCCTTGCCCGCCAACACCTGTAAATCTCATTAATGTTCTAGCCATCTCTTCTCCTTATTTTTCCGCAAAATCAGCTGCAGTGATATTTTGTCGTTTCCCTTGATGCGCCAATTTTACCTGCTCATACATTTCACAATATTCAGGAGCATCTTCATCATGATATAGAACTCCCATAGGAAAGAGACCGACTTTCTCCTCTTCGCTCATTTTGTCAAATTTGATTTTAGAGACAGTGATGCTATCAATCCATTCAAGATTTTCCATAGCGCTTGCCATTTTATTTTTTCGCCCTAAGTTGATGTGGCAATTTGAGAAAATATCAAAAAAGCTAAATCCTTTATGCTCAAACCCTTTTATAAACAGTTTTTCTATCTTTTTCGGATCTGTAACAGATTCTCTACCCACAAATGATGCGCCGGCTGCTATAGCAAGTTTACACGCATCAAAAGTAGGGTCGATATTCCCTTTTTGCATTGTTACCGTCCACATACCTTGTGGTGTTGTTGGACTTGTTTGAGAATTTGTCAGACCATAGATAAAATTATTAATCAGGATAAAATTGATGTCAATGTTTCTTCTACAACCGTGAATCGTATGATTCCCGCCAATCGCCAATGCATCACCGTCTCCGGCTACACAAAAGACTTTTTTATCGGGATTTGCAAGCTTGATTCCTGTAGCGAAGGCTATCGTTCTGCCGTGCGTTGTGTGTACTGTATTGCAATCAATATATGAAGAAAATCGTCCGCTACATCCAATGCCCGATACTATACACATATCATCTTTGTTGTATCCGAGCTTATCTACCGCTCTAATAAATGCCTTTAAGATAACACCGTCACCACACCCCCAACACCATAGTGTTGGCATTTTATCTACTCTTAAATAGTTATCATAATTAAATGCCATAGTTACATTCCTTTCACTTTTTCTACGATTTCATAAGGAGAAAGTGCTCTACCGTTAACCTTGAAAAGTCCATCGATATCTAATCTTCCGGAAGCTCTTTGAATCTCGTCTCTATATTGACCGATATTAAGCTCAACACATAGTACTTTTTGAATCTTATCCGTCCAATGTTTGATTCGCTCTGCCGGACTTGGCCATAAAGTGATAGGTCTAAATAGTCCTGCTTTAATACCTGCAGCTCTTAGATGTCGTATAGCCTCTTTTGCCGCCAAAGATACCGAGCCGTACGCTATGATTAAAAGTTCCGCATCATCAAGCATATACTCTTCATATGAATCTATCTCCTCTTGATGGGCTTCAACTTTGTTAAATAATCTTTCAATCAATTTACGGCAAGTCTCTATCTCTTCAGTTGGAAAACCTGTTGCATTGTGATGCAATCCGGTAAAATGGTATCTATATCCTTTAAACATAGGATTGAGAATTGCCGGCTCATCTTGTCCTACGCCATACGGTTTATACTCAGCCGGATCACCCGTAAATTCTGCTCTAGGTTTAATACCTGCTTCAACTTCCTCTTCAGAAGGAATCATAGCTTTACCGTGCATATGCCCTAGTGTTTCATCGAGAAGCACAAATACAGGTTGCATAAATCTATCTGCAAGATTAAACGCTCTTACAGTCTCTGTATAGCATTCTGCCAAATTTCCGGCACACAAAGTGATAGACTTATAATCACCGTGGCTAGGATTTTTTGCTTGCGCAACATCACCTTGAGAAACACGAGTAGGAAGACCTGTCGATGGACCTCCGCGCATAACATTGACTACAACGAGTGGCACCTCTGCCATTTGCGCAAGACCAAGGTTTTCAGCTTTCAATGAAATCCCGGGTCCACTTGTAGCCGTCATAGCTCTAACACCGCTCATAGATGCTCCTATCGCACATGCAACGCCTGCGATCTCATCTTCCATCTGAATACACGTTCCTCCTTCAGCAGGAAGAAGCTCAGATAGCTCATGCATAATCTCACTCGAAGGTGTGATCGGATACCCGCCAAAAAACTTACATCCGGCATCTTTTGCAGCATGTGCCGCAAGTTCATTTCCACTTGAAATTATTTCTCTTAACGCCATAATTTTTCTCCTTATTGACCTGCAGGTAATCTATAGTTATTGTTGATAATTGCCTCTGCTCTTTGTTTTGCAGCATCAGTAAGTTTGGCAAATTTATACTCTGATTTTTCTGCTACATATATTGCAAAATCCGGGCAAGTAAGCTCACACTCTCTACAGCCTATACAAGACTCGGGAGCAACTACGCTTATCATCGCTCCAAGCGTTGAAGTCGGCTCTGCTTTCATGGAAAGTACACCTGCAGGACAAACATCTACGCATTTATCACATGCTTTACATCTTTTGGTATCTACCCAAACCGGTGTATTTTCAGGAGCTTTCATATTTAATGACATCTCATTCCCCTTTTTGTTGATTTATTATTAGTGAAAAAGAAACACATCTTTAATATAGGTGTAAACGACAAAGCTATTAATTCACTTAGTATAAGAATATCTAACATTACATAATGAAGCTTTTAATGAAAAAGATATCATTTATACTTTCAGGATACTGTTACTATTTGAAGCACTAACTTCTAGGCTTCAGAATCCATCTTGCCGATAGCACAAGAGACAAAGCTTTTGGCTTTCGCCTTAACCTCTTCAAGGGAACTCATCTCCTCGCTGATAAGCGGATATCCAAGCGATTTAAGCTCTTTTGCTAAAGCGGGAATATCTTCCTCTTTTATATCAAGTGTTATCTTTCTTGGCATTACATCAAGGTCCACCTCAACTTCCCCAAAAAGCGGTTTTAACTTCTTCTTTAGTGTTGCAGCACATCCGCCACATTTGACATTTAAAACTTCAAAGCTTGCTTGAGACACGCTATGCTCCTTTTTTTCTTTGAGTATAGCATAAAAAAGAAAATTAGATAATTATTCTTCTCTTTCTAAAACTTCTTTTACCGCTTTGCCTATATCGGCAGGACTCACCACGACTGTCACACCGGCTGCTTCAAGGGCATCCATCTTCTCTTTTGCTGTTCCTGCTCCACCGCTTACAATCGCTCCGGCATGTCCCATCCGCTTCCCTTTAGGCGCACTTTGTCCGGCAATAAAAGCAACGACAGGTTTTGTGATATTTTTTTTGATAAATTCAGCTGCTTGGATCTCCAAATCACCGCCTATCTCACCAATCATAACGATAGCATCCGTATCCGGATCTGCTTCAAACATAGGAAGGAGTTGCTTATAACTCAATCCGATGATAGGATCACCACCTATACCAACAGCTGTCGATATACCGTGCCCCTCTTTGCAGACTTGATTTGCTCCCTCATAGGTCAATGTACCTGATTTTGAGATGAGTCCAACTCTTCCTTTTTTAAAGATAGAGCCGGGCATAATGCCTATCTTGCACTCTTCAGCCGTTATAATTCCCGGACAATTCGGTCCTATGGTTTTCATATGATTTTTCTTAGCATATGATTTGGCAAACATAATATCTTTAACAGGTGCGCCCTCTGTAATAATGACAGCGAGTTCGATACCTGCATCTGCTGCTTCCATGATGGCGTCTGAGACAAATATAGGTGGAACAAATATCATACTCACAGTTGCGCCGGTAGCTTCTACGGCTTCTTTTACTGTATTGAAAACAGGTTTTCCAAGATGCACATCTCCGCCTTTATTGGGTGTAACACCACCGACTATATTTGTACCGTATGCGATGCACTGCTCGGCGTGAAATGACCCCTCTTTCCCGGTAAAACCTTGAACGATAACTTTTGTACTTGAATTTACTAAAATTGACATATAACTCCCCTACCTATGCTTGCTCAGCAGCTTCAACTGCTTTTTTAGCGCCATCGGCTAAATCTGTTGCTGCAATAACATTTGAAATGTTTGCATTTTTAAGAATTTGTGCTGCTTCTTCGGCATTAGTGCCGTCAAGTCTTACGATAACCGGAACATGCACATCAACTTTCTTTGTCGCTTCTAAAATACCTTCGGCGATTCTGTCACATCGAACAATACCACCAAATATGTTGACAAAGATTGCTTTGACATTTGGATTTTTTAAAATGATCTCAAACCCTTTTGCAACAGTAATAGCATTCGCTTTACCGCCAACATCAAGGAAATTTGCAGGACTACCACCCATGTAGTTAATCGTATCCATCGTCCCCATAGCAAGCCCTGCTCCATTGACCATACAGCCTATTTCTCCGTCAAGTGAGATATAACTAAGCCCATGTCTGCTTGCCTCTCTCTCGTCCGGATCTTCTTCACTCAAGTCTCGCATCTCTTCAAGTTCGTGATGTCTCCCAATAGCTGAATCATCAAATCCCATCTTTGCATCAAGTGCTATAAAATCACCGCTTCCCGTCTTTATAAGCGGGTTTATCTCAATCATCTCTCCATCTTTATCCATATAAACATCAAAAAGTAATTTTGCAAAGTTAATAAATTTTCTCTGCTCCTCTTTGTCTAAAATCCCAAGTCTGAAGACAAGTTCTCTCCCGTGAAATGCTTGAAAACCTATAGTAGGATCAACAGCAACTTTTATGATCTTCTCAGGAGACTCTTCGGCAACTTTTTCTATCTCCATGCCACCCTCAGTACTTGCCATGATTACCGGCATCTCTTTGGCTCTATCAAGAGTAATACCAAGATAAAGCTCATCTTTGATATCAGCACCCTCTTCTATGTAGACTTTTTGAACTAATTTACCCTCAGGTCCCGTTTGATGAGTCACAAGCGTCATCCCCAGTATTTCATCGGCAAGTTTCTTTACCTCGTCAAGTGACTTAGCAAGCTTAACACCTCCACCAAGTCCTCTACCCCCGGCATGAATCTGTGCTTTTACTACCCAAAGATTACCCCCAAGCTCTTTGGCATTTTGTACAGCTTCCTCAGGTGTATTAGCGACAATTCCTCTTGGAGTAGGAATGCCATATGTTTTAAATATCTCTTTTGCTTGATACTCATGAATATTCACAAGAACTCCTTGATTTTATAAATAACTTTAAAATTATAGAACTTCTATATAAAATTAAAGATGAAAATTATATTTTTTGAAAAGTCGGCTCTACGAATGATACAATTTGACACACTCTCTTAGATGAGAGGGAAAATTATATTTCATTCTCATTTAAAAAATTTAAAATGCTATAGCAAAAAAGTTACACTTTCGGTGCTATCATATCCTCCGGTTTTACATACGCATCGAACTCTTTTTCACTCAGAAGCCCGGATTTGATAGCCTCTTGCTTTAATGTTGTTCCGTTTTTGTGTGCACTTTTGGCTATTTTTGCTGCATTTTCATATCCTATATGAGGATTGAGTGCGGTCACAAGCATCAAAGAGTTACGCAAATAAGCATCAATATTCTCTCTAATCGGCTCGATACCAACAGCGCAATTTTTATCAAAACTTCTCATAGAATCAGCAAGTAACTTTATCGACTGTAAAATATTATAAGCGATAACCGGCTTAAACACATTGAGTTCGAAATTGCCTTGACTTGCTGCTATGCCAACTGTTGTGTCATTGCCCATTACCTGCACTGCTACCATCGTAAGTGCTTCTGACTGTGTAGGGTTAACTTTACCCGGCATGATAGAGCTACCCGGTTCATTTTCAGGAATAGTGATTTCACCTATACCGCATCGTGGTCCGGAAGCAAGCCATCTGATATCGTTGGCTATCTTCATAAGATTTGCCGCAAGCCCTTTAAGCGATGCGGAAAGCATCACTTCAGCATCATGTCCCGTAAGAGCATGGAATTTATTTGGTTGGGAGACAAACCCATAATCTTGTTTCATAGACGCATTGAGAGTTTTTGAAACAAGGTTAGAAAAATCAGGGTGCGAATTAAGCCCTGTTCCCACAGCCGTTCCACCTATGGCTAGTTCTTTACAATAGTTGAGTGCATCTTCTATCTGTCTTTTATTGGCATCCAACATAGCAACATAACCACTCAGCTCCTGCCCTAGACTTAAAGGTGTTGCATCTTGCAAATGTGTTCTGCCTATTTTAATTACATCATCAAACTCTTTTGATTTTGCTTCTAAAGTTGCTCGCAATTGATTGATAGCAGGGATAATATCTTCATTAATAGCAACAACTTCGGCTATCCGCATTGCTGTCGGATAAGTATCGTTTGAGCTTTGCCCCTTATTGACATCATCATTAGGATGCACACTTTTTGTTTCTCGAAAATTACCGCCGAGTATCTCTGTTGCTCTATTTGCAACAACTTCATTGATATTCATATTTGATTGCGTGCCCGAACCTGTCTGCCAAACCACGAGAGGAAACTCGCTATCATGTTTGCCTGCAAGTATCTCCTCGCAAGCTTGCGATATAGCGTTACACTTTGACTCATCAAGTCTTCCTAACCCATGGTTGACAAGCGCACATGCTTTTTTTAGATTTGCAAATCCATAGACTACCTCTAGGGGCATCTTTTCATTACCAATCTCAAAATTTTGCAATGATCTTTGCGTTTGTGCCCCCCAATATTTACTATCAGGTACTTTCACCTCGCCCATTGTATCTTTCTCTATCCTAAATGACATCACAAAACTCCTTTATTAACTTTAAGCAAAAAAATTATTTTTTCTTAGAACTTCTATCATATTTTTTACCGAAGTAACACTTTTTGCAAATCTTACCTCTTGATCCTCATTGAGCGTCATCTCAAATATCTTCTCAGCCCCGCCTGCACCAAGCACTAAAGGGACACCTGAAACAACATCTGTGTATCCATACTCCCCATCAAGATAGACAGCACATGGATGGATCTGTTTTGTATCTTTAAGTATCGCTTCGACCATAATAGCTGTCGATTTTGCAGGTGCATAATAGGCTGAACCTGTTTTGAGATAGCCGACGATTTCAGCGCCACCATGCTTGGTTCTATCCACAACATCTTCTATCTCTTCGGGAGAGAGTACATCAGAGAGAGGTACCCCCGCAACAGTTGAAAATTTTGGCAATGGAACCATATCATCCCCATGTCCACCCATAACGGAAGCTCTAATCTGCCCGGCACCGTATCCTATCTTCTCATAGATAAAGTGTGCCATTCGTGCACTATCAAGGATACCCGCCATACCCAAGACTCTTTCTCTTGGAAAACCGCTCTCTTTAAATGCCACATAAGTCATAACATCAAGGGGATTAGAGACCATGACGATGATAGAGTGTGGTGCATAAACCTTAATATCCTGTATAACATGTTTTGTAATCTCTGCATTTGTCATCAGGAGATCATCTCTACTCATACCCGGCAATCTTGGGCTTCCTGCCGTGATAACAACAACATCTGAATCAGCAATATCTTCGGGCTTTTCAGCAACTGAGACTATGGTATGCATTCTAGCTGCATTGGCAGCTTGACTCATATCAAGTGCTTTTCCTTTTGCTATTTCCGTATTTCTATCTTTAAGCACGACATGATGACATGCCCCATTCATAGCTAAAATATATGCAACCGTCGCCCCGACATTTCCGGCACCTACGATTGTAACTTTTTTTCCTCTCATTAGCGTCCTTTATAACCTAAGCACTCTATCAAAGCATAAGCCATAGAATTTATATCGATTATGCTCTGATCACTCTTTCTGTGATTAAGTAGTAGTTCTTGCATCTTTTTACACTAGATGCAAAGAAGTGAGTATGTCAAATAATATGACAACAATATTACATTTTAAGAACTTTACATAGCCTTTAAAGACTATGTAAAGTGTCAATTAAACTAGATAGAATCAATAATACTATTTAAGGTAGCTGACGGTCTCATCGCAGCCTCTGCTTTTGCATCATCCGGATGATAATATCCACCTATATCTTGAGGTTTGCCCTCAATCGAGAGCAACTCTTCGAGTATCTTGGCTTCATTTTCTTTCAAAGCTTTGGCGATAGGGGCAAATTTGGCTGATAGCTCAGCATTATCACTCTGAGCCAATGCCTCTGCCCAATATAGCGCCAAATAAAAATGGCTTGCCTTATTGTCTGGTTCGCCACATTTGCGAGATGGAGCCTTATTTTCACCAAGGTAGCTATCATTTGCCTTATCAAGCGCTGCTGTCACTGCAGCTAAATCGGCTGAATCATTTTTTTGTGCGATAAATCTCAAAGATTCAGCAAGCGCTAAAAATTCGCCTAACGAATCCCACCTTAAGTGACCCTCAGCTAAAAATTGATCAACATGCTTAGGAGCAGATCCGCCGGCACCTGTCTCATACAAACCACCGCCCGCTAATAACGGAACAATAGAAAGCATTTTTGCGGATGTTCCAAGCTCTAAAATTGGGTACATATCAGTAAGGTGATCACGAAGAACATTCCCCGTTACAGAGATTGTATCTTCACCTTTTCTAACGCGTGCATTTGTATAGCGAGTAGCGGCTGCAATATCCATGATTTGGATGTCGAGTCCTAATGTGTCATAATCTTTTAAGTACTCATTTACTTTCTTAATCATCTCTCTATCGTGAGCTCTGTTTTCATCCAACCAGAAAATGGCAGGACTTCCCGTGAGGCGCGCACGCTCAACTGCCAATCGAACCCAGTCTTTGATAGGGATATCTTTGGCACGAGACATTCTCCAAATATCACCTGCTTCAACATCAAAACTCATCAACTCTGTGCCATCTTCAGTAGTTACAGTTACCTTTCCATCTTGTGTCATCTCAAAAGTTGTAGGATGGCTTCCGTACTCTTCAGCTTTTTGTGCCATAAGACCAACATTCGCGACATTACCCATAGTAGTTACATCATATTGACCATTTTTAACACAATCAGCTACCATCTCTTGGTGGAACATCCCGTAAGTACTATCAGGAATAACAGCAACACATTCACATGCATCACCATTTCTATCCCATTGCTTTCCGCCTTCGCGTACAACTACCGGCATAGAAGCATCGATAATAACATCATTTGAAGCATTAAAGTTTGTAGTACCTTTACCAGAATCAACCATAGCAATTTTTGGAGAATCAGAATCAACTACAGCTTTAAATGCGGCTTTGATTTCCGCCTCTTTAACATGTCCGGAGATTTTCTTTTCGATATCAGAGATGCCTAAACGTGCATTTACACCAAGCTCTTTAAATTCTACTGCATACTTTTCAAATACGGGAGCAAAAAATACTTCTAGAGCGTGTCCAAACATAATCGGATCGGAGATTTTCATCATAGTAGCTTTAAGGTGGATTGACCATAAAACACCATTTGCCCTTGCATCATCAATTGTTTTTTGAATAAATGCTCTTAGTTTTTTAGCTGACATAAATGTACCGTCTAAAATCTCTTTATCAAGAGCGTTAATTGTTGCTAACTCTTTACCGTTCAATGCAATAGTTACTTTTCCGCCCTTTTGCATTGTAATAGCTTTTTCATTACCATAAAAATCACCATCTCCGGCCATATGAGCAACATATGCTTTAGAGTTTTCACTGAATGCTTTAAGTCTATGAGGATTATTTTGAGCAAACTTTTTAACAGCTGCTGCAGCGCGTCTATCAGAGTTTCCCTCGCGAAGAACAGGGTTAACAGCACTTCCTAAACATGTATTATATTTTGCACGAATTGCTTCTTCCTCAGAATTTGCAGGATTCTCGGGAAAATTAGGTATATCGTAGCCTTGGCTCTGAAGCTCTGCGATACACTCTTTAAGTTGACCGATAGAAGCTGATATATTTGGAAGCTTAATAATATTTCCATCTGCTTGTAAAACAACTTCACCCAACTTTGATAGATTGTCCTCGGCTAAGCCCATTGCAGCAAGAACTCTCCCGGCTAGCGAGATGTCACTTGTAACTACCTCTACTCCTGCGGCTTTAGTGAAAGCATTAACGATTGGTAACAATGAATACGTTGCCAACGCAGGTGCTTCATCGATCTTTGACCAAATAATTTTTGCTAAATCTGACATATTATGATCATCCTTTATTTTTATTTTTACTGAAAGAAGTGTAACACTACTTCACAATAAATATGTTAATTTAATGGGGTATTTTCTCCAAAAAGAGTCAAAATGTTTCTTTATTACACAAAAATCAATATTGGACAAAAATACTCCTAATATATTAAAAAGAGATGATTAATATCAATAAATATATTTTATAAAAAAACTTTAAGGAAATTAGTGTTAATATAGTATTAAGACCGAAAGGTCATAGTGTTCATTGAATTTAGATTATATATTAATTAAACAAGTTTAAGCGTAGATTGCGCTAAGGTAGTGAGACAAAGATATTCTGATAATTTTATTTTATACTATTATAAATTAAATTGATGCAAATCTGTCCTCTCAGCCCTTGGTAATTTTTACTATAGTATTTATTTTAAGGAAAAGAGATGAGTAAAAATATATTAAACATCATCAACAACAGTGATGGGACAAAATCTGAGATAAATATCCCCAATGGCGGGAGTTCACCACTTATTGTTCAAGCACAGCCTAATTCAAGCTATGAGGTTAAAGATTTAACTAAAAATTTAGCGCCTGATATGATAAAGGTAACCAGAAAAGGTGATGATCTTGAAATTAAGATTCTCAATGAGACTGAGAGCGAAGATGATGACTCTACTGTCATTGTTAAAGATTATTACGAAAATGACGAGGGACAAATATTTGGTGTAGCTGAAGATGGAAATCTTTATGCCTACAGCCCTCAAGAGCTTGATTCAACAATGCTTGCGGAAAATCTAAATGATGGTCTATCGTCTTATCAAGTTCTTAATACAGAATCAGACGGTGGTTTCCTTCCGATTGTGCTTGGTGTACTTGGAGCGGGAGCCCTTGCCGGTGCAGGCGGTGGCGGTGGCGGTGGCGGTCAAGCTACTACTATTGAAACTAATACTGCTCCTGAGCTTACAGTAACGATGGTAAATAACTTTACAGAGGGTGGTGCGACTGCAGGCGATATCGTTGCTTCTTATACTACTTTTGATGAGGATGGCGATCCGGTAACTGTTACACTTAGCGACACAATATACTATACGCTTAACGCTGGTGTAACTATGACTGGACTTGATAGTGATGGCAATGTCTTTCTCACCGCTGCAGGTGCAGCCCTTGTAAATGCCGGAATTGATTTGCCGCCATTTACGCTCACTCCTAATGATGGTACTGTAGATGGTGTGGCTCAAACAGTTGATCCATCAGTAACACCAGTGAACGCTGCACCAAGCGTAGAGCTTACGAATGATACAGGTTCAAGTGCAACAGACCTTATTACAAACGACGGCACACTTACTGTTACACCAAACGAAGCAGGCAATACTATAGAGTATAGTACAGACGGTGGCAGTACATGGAGTACAACACCGCCTACTGCAACTGAAGGTTCTAATATCGTCACTGTAAGAGAGATAGATACTGCAGGCAACCCGAGTGCTACAGCATCGATCACATTCACGCTTGATACGACAGCACCTGTTGTTACAGTTGATGATATCGCTTTAACAAACGATAATACTCCTGAACTTACAGGAACTATAGATGATCCTACTGCAACGGTTACCGTGACAGTAGACGGTCATGATTACACTGCAACGAATAACGGTGACGGCTCATGGACACTTGCTAATGATGTGGTTGCAACACTTGATGACGGTGTAACAACTATAGAGGTTACTGCAACGGATGCTGCAGGGAACGAAGGTACAGATAGCGGCAGTGTAACTGTCGATGCTACAGCCCCTGCTGCACCAAGCGTAGAGCTTACGAATGATACAGGTTCAAGTGCAACAGACCTTATTACAAACGACGGCACACTTACTGTTACACCAAACGAAGCAGGCAATACTATAGAGTATAGTACAGACGGTGGCAGTACATGGAGTACAACACCGCCTACTGCAACTGAAGGTTCTAATATCGTCACTGTAAGAGAGATAGATACTGCAGGCAACCCGAGTGCTACAGCATCGATCACATTCACGCTTGATACGACAGCACCTGTTGTTACAGTTGATGATATCGCTTTAACAAACGATAATACTCCTGAACTTACAGGAACTATAGATGATCCTACTGCAACGGTTACCGTGACAGTAGACGGTCATGATTACACTGCAACGAATAACGGTGACGGCTCATGGACACTTGCTAATGATGTGGTTGCAACACTTGATGACGGTGTAACAACTATAGAGGTTACTGCAACGGATGCTGCAGGGAACGAAGGTACAGATAGCGGCAGTGTAACTGTCGATGCTACAGCCCCTGCTGCACCAAGCGTAGAGCTTACGAATGATACAGGTTCAAGTGCAACAGACCTTATTACAAACGACGGCACACTTACTGTTACACCAAACGAAGCAGGCAATACTATAGAGTATAGTACAGACGGTGGCAGTACATGGAGTACAACACCGCCTACTGCAACTGAAGGTTCTAATATCGTCACTGTAAGAGAGATAGATACTGCAGGCAACCCGAGTGCTACAGCATCGATCACATTCACGCTTGATACGACAGCACCTGTTGTTACAGTTGATGATATCGCTTTAACAAACGATAATACTCCTGAACTTACAGGAACTATAGATGATCCTACTGCAACGGTTACCGTGACAGTAGACGGTCATGATTACACTGCAACGAATAACGGTGACGGCTCATGGACACTTGCTAATGATGTGGTTGCAACACTTGATGACGGTGTAACAACTATAGAGGTTACTGCAACGGATGCTGCAGGGAACGAAGGTACAGATAGCGGCAGTGTAACTGTCGATGCTACAGCCCCTGCTGCACCAAGCGTAGAGCTTACGAATGATACAGGTTCAAGTGCAACAGACCTTATTACAAACGACGGCACACTTACTGTTACACCAAACGAAGCAGGCAATACTATAGAGTATAGTACAGACGGTGGCAGTACATGGAGTACAACACCGCCTACTGCAACTGAAGGTTCTAATATCGTCACTGTAAGAGAGATAGATACTGCAGGCAACCCGAGTGCTACAGCATCGATCACATTCACGCTTGATACGACAGCACCTGTTGTTACAGTTGATGATATCGCTTTAACAAACGATAATACTCCTGAACTTACAGGAACTATAGATGATCCTACTGCAACGGTTACCGTGACAGTAGACGGTCATGATTACACTGCAACGAATAACGGTGACGGCTCATGGACACTTGCTAATGATGTGGTTGCAACACTTGATGACGGTGTAACAACTATAGAGGTTACTGCAACGGATGCTGCAGGGAACGAAGGTACAGATAGCGGCAGTGTAACTGTCGATGCTACAGCCCCTGCTGCACCAAGCGTAGAGCTTACGAATGATACAGGTTCAAGTGCAACAGACCTTATTACAAACGACGGCACACTTACTGTTACACCAAACGAAGCAGGCAATACTATAGAGTATAGTACAGACGGTGGCAGTACATGGAGTACAACACCGCCTACTGCAACTGAAGGTTCTAATATCGTCACTGTAAGAGAGATAGATACTGCAGGCAACCCGAGTGCTACAGCATCGATCACATTCACGCTTGATACGACAGCACCTGTTGTTACAGTTGATGATATCGCTTTAACAAACGATAATACTCCTGAACTTACAGGAACTATAGATGATCCTACTGCAACGGTTACCGTGACAGTAGACGGTCATGATTACACTGCAACGAATAACGGTGACGGCTCATGGACACTTGCTAATGATGTGGTTGCAACACTTGATGACGGTGTAACAACTATAGAGGTTACTGCAACGGATGCTGCAGGGAACGAAGGTACAGATAGCGGCAGTGTAACTGTCGATGCTACAGCCCCTGCTGCACCAAGCGTAGAGCTTACGAATGATACAGGTTCAAGTGCAACAGACCTTATTACAAACGACGGCACACTTACTGTTACACCAAACGAAGCAGGCAATACTATAGAGTATAGTACAGACGGTGGCAGTACATGGAGTACAACACCGCCTACTGCAACTGAAGGTTCTAATATCGTCACTGTAAGAGAGATAGATACTGCAGGCAACCCGAGTGCTACAGCATCGATCACATTCACGCTTGATACGACAGCACCTGTTGTTACAGTTGATGATATCGCTTTAACAAACGATAATACTCCTGAACTTACAGGAACTATAGATGATCCTACTGCAACGGTTACCGTGACAGTAGACGGTCATGATTACACTGCAACGAATAACGGTGACGGCTCATGGACACTTGCTAATGATGTGGTTGCAACACTTGATGACGGTGTAACAACTATAGAGGTTACTGCAACGGATGCTGCAGGGAACGAAGGTACAGATAGCGGCAGTGTAACTGTCGATGCTACAGCCCCTGCTGCACCAAGCGTAGAGCTTACGAATGATACAGGTTCAAGTGCAACAGACCTTATTACAAACGACGGCACACTTACTGTTACACCAAACGAAGCAGGCAATACTATAGAGTATAGTACAGACGGTGGCAGTACATGGAGTACAACACCGCCTACTGCAACTGAAGGTTCTAATATCGTCACTGTAAGAGAGATAGATACTGCAGGCAACCCGAGTGCTACAGCATCGATCACATTCACGCTTGATACGACAGCACCTGTTGTTACAGTTGATGATATCGCTTTAACAAACGATAATACTCCTGAACTTACAGGAACTATAGATGATCCTACTGCAACGGTTACCGTGACAGTAGACGGTCATGATTACACTGCAACGAATAACGGTGACGGCTCATGGACACTTGCTAATGATGTGGTTGCAACACTTGATGACGGTGTAACAACTATAGAGGTTACTGCAACGGATGCTGCAGGGAACGAAGGTACAGATAGCGGCAGTGTAACTGTCGATGCTACAGCCCCTGCTGCACCAAGCGTAGAGCTTACGAATGATACAGGTTCAAGTGCAACAGACCTTATTACAAACGACGGCACACTTACTGTTACACCAAACGAAGCAGGCAATACTATAGAGTATAGTACAGACGGTGGCAGTACATGGAGTACAACACCGCCTACTGCAACTGAAGGTTCTAATATCGTCACTGTAAGAGAGATAGATACTGCAGGCAACCCGAGTGCTACAGCATCGATCACATTCACGCTTGATACGACAGCACCTGTTGTTACAGTTGATGATATCGCTTTAACAAACGATAATACTCCTGAACTTACAGGAACTATAGATGATCCTACTGCAACGGTTACCGTGACAGTAGACGGTCATGATTACACTGCAACGAATAACGGTGACGGCTCATGGACACTTGCTAATGATGTGGTTGCAACACTTGATGACGGTGTAACAACTATAGAGGTTACTGCAACGGATGCTGCAGGGAACGAAGGTACAGATAGCGGCAGTGTAACTGTCGATGCTACAGCCCCTGCTGCACCAAGCGTAGAGCTTACGAATGATACAGGTTCAAGTGCAACAGACCTTATTACAAACGACGGCACACTTACTGTTACACCAAACGAAGCAGGCAATACTATAGAGTATAGTACAGACGGTGGCAGTACATGGAGTACAACACCGCCTACTGCAACTGAAGGTTCTAATATCGTCACTGTAAGAGAGATAGATACTGCAGGCAACCCGAGTGCTACAGCATCGATCACATTCACGCTTGATACGACAGCACCTGTTGTTACAGTTGATGATATCGCTTTAACAAACGATAATACTCCTGAACTTACAGGAACTATAGATGATCCTACTGCAACGGTTACCGTGACAGTAGACGGTCATGATTACACTGCAACGAATAACGGTGACGGCTCATGGACACTTGCTAATGATGTGGTTGCAACACTTGATGACGGTGTAACAACTATAGAGGTTACTGCAACGGATGCTGCAGGGAACGAAGGTACAGATAGCGGCAGTGTAACTGTCGATGCTACAGCCCCTGCTGCACCAAGCGTAGAGCTTACGAATGATACAGGTTCAAGTGCAACAGACCTTATTACAAACGACGGCACACTTACTGTTACACCAAACGAAGCAGGCAATACTATAGAGTATAGTACAGACGGTGGCAGTACATGGAGTACAACACCGCCTACTGCAACTGAAGGTTCTAATATCGTCACTGTAAGAGAGATAGATACTGCAGGCAACCCGAGTGCTACAGCATCGATCACATTCACGCTTGATACGACAGCACCTGTTGTTACAGTTGATGATATCGCTTTAACAAACGATAATACTCCTGAACTTACAGGAACTATAGATGATCCTACTGCAACGGTTACCGTGACAGTAGACGGTCATGATTACACTGCAACGAATAACGGTGACGGCTCATGGACACTTGCTAATGATGTGGTTGCAACACTTGATGACGGTGTAACAACTATAGAGGTTACTGCAACGGATGCTGCAGGGAACGAAGGTACAGATAGCGGCAGTGTAACTGTCGATGCTACAGCCCCTGCTGCACCAAGCGTAGAGCTTACGAATGATACAGGTTCAAGTGCAACAGACCTTATTACAAACGACGGCACACTTACTGTTACACCAAACGAAGCAGGCAATACTATAGAGTATAGTACAGACGGTGGCAGTACATGGAGTACAACACCGCCTACTGCAACTGAAGGTTCTAATATCGTCACTGTAAGAGAGATAGATACTGCAGGCAACCCGAGTGCTACAGCATCGATCACATTCACGCTTGATACGACAGCACCTGTTGTTACAGTTGATGATATCGCTTTAACAAACGATAATACTCCTGAACTTACAGGAACTATAGATGATCCTACTGCAACGGTTACCGTGACAGTAGACGGTCATGATTACACTGCAACGAATAACGGTGACGGCTCATGGACACTTGCTAATGATGTGGTTGCAACACTTGATGACGGTGTAACAACTATAGAGGTTACTGCAACGGATGCTGCAGGGAACGAAGGTACAGATAGCGGCAGTGTAACTGTCGATGCTACAGCCCCTGCTGCACCAAGCGTAGAGCTTACGAATGATACAGGTTCAAGTGCAACAGACCTTATTACAAACGACGGCACACTTACTGTTACACCAAACGAAGCAGGCAATACTATAGAGTATAGTACAGACGGTGGCAGTACATGGAGTACAACACCGCCTACTGCAACTGAAGGTTCTAATATCGTCACTGTAAGAGAGATAGATACTGCAGGCAACCCGAGTGCTACAGCATCGATCACATTCACGCTTGATACGACAGCACCTGTTGTTACAGTTGATGATATCGCTTTAACAAACGATAATACTCCTGAACTTACAGGAACTATAGATGATCCTACTGCAACGGTTACCGTGACAGTAGACGGTCATGATTACACTGCAACGAATAACGGTGACGGCTCATGGACACTTGCTAATGATGTGGTTGCAACACTTGATGACGGTGTAACAACTATAGAGGTTACTGCAACGGATGCTGCAGGGAACGAAGGTACAGATAGCGGCAGTGTAACTGTCGATGCTACAGCCCCTGCTGCACCAAGCGTAGAGCTTACGAATGATACAGGTTCAAGTGCAACAGACCTTATTACAAACGACGGCACACTTACTGTTACACCAAACGAAGCAGGCAATACTATAGAGTATAGTACAGACGGTGGCAGTACATGGAGTACAACACCGCCTACTGCAACTGAAGGTTCTAATATCGTCACTGTAAGAGAGATAGATACTGCAGGCAACCCGAGTGCTACAGCATCGATCACATTCACGCTTGATACGACAGCACCTGTTGTTACAGTTGATGATATCGCTTTAACAAACGATAATACTCCTGAACTTACAGGAACTATAGATGATCCTACTGCAACGGTTACCGTGACAGTAGACGGTCATGATTACACTGCAACGAATAACGGTGACGGCTCATGGACACTTGCTAATGATGTGGTTGCAACACTTGATGACGGTGTAACAACTATAGAGGTTACTGCAACGGATGCTGCAGGGAACGAAGGTACAGATAGCGGCAGTGTAACTGTCGATGCTACAGCCCCTGCTGCACCAAGCGTAGAGCTTACGAATGATACAGGTTCAAGTGCAACAGACCTTATTACAAACGACGGCACACTTACTGTTACACCAAACGAAGCAGGCAATACTATAGAGTATAGTACAGACGGTGGCAGTACATGGAGTACAACACCGCCTACTGCAACTGAAGGTTCTAATATCGTCACTGTAAGAGAGATAGATACTGCAGGCAACCCGAGTGCTACAGCATCGATCACATTCACGCTTGATACGACAGCACCTGTTGTTACAGTTGATGATATCGCTTTAACAAACGATAATACTCCTGAACTTACAGGAACTATAGATGATCCTACTGCAACGGTTACCGTGACAGTAGACGGTCATGATTACACTGCAACGAATAACGGTGACGGCTCATGGACACTTGCTAATGATGTGGTTGCAACACTTGATGACGGTGTAACAACTATAGAGGTTACTGCAACGGATGCTGCAGGGAACGAAGGTACAGATAGCGGCAGTGTAACTGTCGATGCTACAGCCCCTGCTGCACCAAGCGTAGAGCTTACGAATGATACAGGTTCAAGTGCAACAGACCTTATTACAAACGACGGCACACTTACTGTTACACCAAACGAAGCAGGCAATACTATAGAGTATAGTACAGACGGTGGCAGTACATGGAGTACAACACCGCCTACTGCAACTGAAGGTTCTAATATCGTCACTGTAAGAGAGATAGATACTGCAGGCAACCCGAGTGCTACAGCATCGATCACATTCACGCTTGATACGACAGCACCTGTTGTTACAGTTGATGATATCGCTTTAACAAACGATAATACTCCTGAACTTACAGGAACTATAGATGATCCTACTGCAACGGTTACCGTGACAGTAGACGGTCATGATTACACTGCAACGAATAACGGTGACGGCTCATGGACACTTGCTAATGATGTGGTTGCAACACTTGATGACGGTGTAACAACTATAGAGGTTACTGCAACGGATGCTGCAGGGAACGAAGGTACAGATAGCGGCAGTGTAACTGTCGATGCTACAGCCCCTGCTGCACCAAGCGTAGAGCTTACGAATGATACAGGTTCAAGTGCAACAGACCTTATTACAAACGACGGCACACTTACTGTTACACCAAACGAAGCAGGCAATACTATAGAGTATAGTACAGACGGTGGCAGTACATGGAGTACAACACCGCCTACTGCAACTGAAGGTTCTAATATCGTCACTGTAAGAGAGATAGATACTGCAGGCAACCCGAGTGCTACAGCATCGATCACATTCACGCTTGATACGACAGCACCTGTTGTTACAGTTGATGATATCGCTTTAACAAACGATAATACTCCTGAACTTACAGGAACTATAGATGATCCTACTGCAACGGTTACCGTGACAGTAGACGGTCATGATTACACTGCAACGAATAACGGTGACGGCTCATGGACACTTGCTAATGATGTGGTTGCAACACTTGATGACGGTGTAACAACTATAGAGGTTACTGCAACGGATGCTGCAGGGAACGAAGGTACAGATAGCGGCAGTGTAACTGTCGATGCTACAGCCCCTGCTGCACCAAGCGTAGAGCTTACGAATGATACAGGTTCAAGTGCAACAGACCTTATTACAAACGACGGCACACTTACTGTTACACCAAACGAAGCAGGCAATACTATAGAGTATAGTACAGACGGTGGCAGTACATGGAGTACAACACCGCCTACTGCAACTGAAGGTTCTAATATCGTCACTGTAAGAGAGATAGATACTGCAGGCAACCCGAGTGCTACAGCATCGATCACATTCACGCTTGATACGACAGCACCTGTTGTTACAGTTGATGATATCGCTTTAACAAACGATAATACTCCTGAACTTACAGGAACTATAGATGATCCTACTGCAACGGTTACCGTGACAGTAGACGGTCATGATTACACTGCAACGAATAACGGTGACGGCTCATGGACACTTGCTAATGATGTGGTTGCAACACTTGATGACGGTGTAACAACTATAGAGGTTACTGCAACGGATGCTGCAGGGAACGAAGGTACAGATAGCGGCAGTGTAACTGTCGATGCTACAGCCCCTGCTGCACCAAGCGTAGAGCTTACGAATGATACAGGTTCAAGTGCAACAGACCTTATTACAAACGACGGCACACTTACTGTTACACCAAACGAAGCAGGCAATACTATAGAGTATAGTACAGACGGTGGCAGTACATGGAGTACAACACCGCCTACTGCAACTGAAGGTTCTAATATCGTCACTGTAAGAGAGATAGATACTGCAGGCAACCCGAGTGCTACAGCATCGATCACATTCACGCTTGATACGACAGCACCTGTTGTTACAGTTGATGATATCGCTTTAACAAACGATAATACTCCTGAACTTACAGGAACTA
>OZ223261.1:0-1151376 GCA_965140575.1 Sulfurovaceae bacterium | reverse complement strand
AACTTACAGGAACTATAGATGATCCTACTGCAACGGTTACCGTGACAGTAGACGGTCATGATTACACTGCAACGAATAACGGTGACGGCTCATGGACACTTGCTAATGATGTGGTTGCAACACTTGATGACGGTGTAACAACTATAGAGGTTACTGCAACGGATGCTGCAGGGAACGAAGGTACAGATAGCGGCAGTGTAACTGTCGATGCTACAGCCCCTGCTGCACCAAGCGTAGAGCTTACGAATGATACAGGTTCAAGTGCAACAGACCTTATTACAAACGACGGCACACTTACTGTTACACCAAACGAAGCAGGCAATACTATAGAGTATAGTACAGACGGTGGCAGTACATGGAGTACAACACCGCCTACTGCAACTGAAGGTTCTAATATCGTCACTGTAAGAGAGATAGATACTGCAGGCAACCCGAGTGCTACAGCATCGATCACATTCACGCTTGATACGACAGCACCTGTTGTTACAGTTGATGATATCGCTTTAACAAACGATAATACTCCTGAACTTACAGGAACTATAGATGATCCTACTGCAACGGTTACCGTGACAGTAGACGGTCATGATTACACTGCAACGAATAACGGTGACGGCTCATGGACACTTGCTAATGATGTGGTTGCAACACTTGATGACGGTGTAACAACTATAGAGGTTACTGCAACGGATGCTGCAGGGAACGAAGGTACAGATAGCGGCAGTGTAACTGTCGATGCTACAGCCCCTGCTGCACCAAGCGTAGAGCTTACGAATGATACAGGTTCAAGTGCAACAGACCTTATTACAAACGACGGCACACTTACTGTTACACCAAACGAAGCAGGCAATACTATAGAGTATAGTACAGACGGTGGCAGTACATGGAGTACAACACCGCCTACTGCAACTGAAGGTTCTAATATCGTCACTGTAAGAGAGATAGATACTGCAGGCAACCCGAGTGCTACAGCATCGATCACATTCACGCTTGATACGACAGCACCTGTTGTTACAGTTGATGATATCGCTTTAACAAACGATAATACTCCTGAACTTACAGGAACTATAGATGATCCTACTGCAACGGTTACCGTGACAGTAGACGGTCATGATTACACTGCAACGAATAACGGTGACGGCTCATGGACACTTGCTAATGATGTGGTTGCAACACTTGATGACGGTGTAACAACTATAGAGGTTACTGCAACGGATGCTGCAGGGAACGAAGGTACAGATAGCGGCAGTGTAACTGTCGATGCTACAGCCCCTGCTGCACCAAGCGTAGAGCTTACGAATGATACAGGTTCAAGTGCAACAGACCTTATTACAAACGACGGCACACTTACTGTTACACCAAACGAAGCAGGCAATACTATAGAGTATAGTACAGACGGTGGCAGTACATGGAGTACAACACCGCCTACTGCAACTGAAGGTTCTAATATCGTCACTGTAAGAGAGATAGATACTGCAGGCAACCCGAGTGCTACAGCATCGATCACATTCACGCTTGATACGACAGCACCTGTTGTTACAGTTGATGATATCGCTTTAACAAACGATAATACTCCTGAACTTACAGGAACTATAGATGATCCTACTGCAACGGTTACCGTGACAGTAGACGGTCATGATTACACTGCAACGAATAACGGTGACGGCTCATGGACACTTGCTAATGATGTGGTTGCAACACTTGATGACGGTGTAACAACTATAGAGGTTACTGCAACGGATGCTGCAGGGAACGAAGGTACAGATAGCGGCAGTGTAACTGTCGATGCTACAGCCCCTGCTGCACCAAGCGTAGAGCTTACGAATGATACAGGTTCAAGTGCAACAGACCTTATTACAAACGACGGCACACTTACTGTTACACCAAACGAAGCAGGCAATACTATAGAGTATAGTACAGACGGTGGCAGTACATGGAGTACAACACCGCCTACTGCAACTGAAGGTTCTAATATCGTCACTGTAAGAGAGATAGATACTGCAGGCAACCCGAGTGCTACAGCATCGATCACATTCACGCTTGATACGACAGCACCTGTTGTTACAGTTGATGATATCGCTTTAACAAACGATAATACTCCTGAACTTACAGGAACTATAGATGATCCTACTGCAACGGTTACCGTGACAGTAGACGGTCATGATTACACTGCAACGAATAACGGTGACGGCTCATGGACACTTGCTAATGATGTGGTTGCAACACTTGATGACGGTGTAACAACTATAGAGGTTACTGCAACGGATGCTGCAGGGAACGAAGGTACAGATAGCGGCAGTGTAACTGTCGATGCTACAGCCCCTGCTGCACCAAGCGTAGAGCTTACGAATGATACAGGTTCAAGTGCAACAGACCTTATTACAAACGACGGCACACTTACTGTTACACCAAACGAAGCAGGCAATACTATAGAGTATAGTACAGACGGTGGCAGTACATGGAGTACAACACCGCCTACTGCAACTGAAGGTTCTAATATCGTCACTGTAAGAGAGATAGATACTGCAGGCAACCCGAGTGCTACAGCATCGATCACATTCACGCTTGATACGACAGCACCTGTTGTTACAGTTGATGATATCGCTTTAACAAACGATAATACTCCTGAACTTACAGGAACTATAGATGATCCTACTGCAACGGTTACCGTGACAGTAGACGGTCATGATTACACTGCAACGAATAACGGTGACGGCTCATGGACACTTGCTAATGATGTGGTTGCAACACTTGATGACGGTGTAACAACTATAGAGGTTACTGCAACGGATGCTGCAGGGAACGAAGGTACAGATAGCGGCAGTGTAACTGTCGATGCTACAGCCCCTGCTGCACCAAGCGTAGAGCTTACGAATGATACAGGTTCAAGTGCAACAGACCTTATTACAAACGACGGCACACTTACTGTTACACCAAACGAAGCAGGCAATACTATAGAGTATAGTACAGACGGTGGCAGTACATGGAGTACAACACCGCCTACTGCAACTGAAGGTTCTAATATCGTCACTGTAAGAGAGATAGATACTGCAGGCAACCCGAGTGCTACAGCATCGATCACATTCACGCTTGATACGACAGCACCTGTTGTTACAGTTGATGATATCGCTTTAACAAACGATAATACTCCTGAACTTACAGGAACTATAGATGATCCTACTGCAACGGTTACCGTGACAGTAGACGGTCATGATTACACTGCAACGAATAACGGTGACGGCTCATGGACACTTGCTAATGATGTGGTTGCAACACTTGATGACGGTGTAACAACTATAGAGGTTACTGCAACGGATGCTGCAGGGAACGAAGGTACAGATAGCGGCAGTGTAACTGTCGATGCTACAGCCCCTGCTGCACCAAGCGTAGAGCTTACGAATGATACAGGTTCAAGTGCAACAGACCTTATTACAAACGACGGCACACTTACTGTTACACCAAACGAAGCAGGCAATACTATAGAGTATAGTACAGACGGTGGCAGTACATGGAGTACAACACCGCCTACTGCAACTGAAGGTTCTAATATCGTCACTGTAAGAGAGATAGATACTGCAGGCAACCCGAGTGCTACAGCATCGATCACATTCACGCTTGATACGACAGCACCTGTTGTTACAGTTGATGATATCGCTTTAACAAACGATAATACTCCTGAACTTACAGGAACTATAGATGATCCTACTGCAACGGTTACCGTGACAGTAGACGGTCATGATTACACTGCAACGAATAACGGTGACGGCTCATGGACACTTGCTAATGATGTGGTTGCAACACTTGATGACGGTGTAACAACTATAGAGGTTACTGCAACGGATGCTGCAGGGAACGAAGGTACAGATAGCGGCAGTGTAACTGTCGATGCTACAGCCCCTGCTGCACCAAGCGTAGAGCTTACGAATGATACAGGTTCAAGTGCAACAGACCTTATTACAAACGACGGCACACTTACTGTTACACCAAACGAAGCAGGCAATACTATAGAGTATAGTACAGACGGTGGCAGTACATGGAGTACAACACCGCCTACTGCAACTGAAGGTTCTAATATCGTCACTGTAAGAGAGATAGATACTGCAGGCAACCCGAGTGCTACAGCATCGATCACATTCACGCTTGATACGACAGCACCTGTTGTTACAGTTGATGATATCGCTTTAACAAACGATAATACTCCTGAACTTACAGGAACTATAGATGATCCTACTGCAACGGTTACCGTGACAGTAGACGGTCATGATTACACTGCAACGAATAACGGTGACGGCTCATGGACACTTGCTAATGATGTGGTTGCAACACTTGATGACGGTGTAACAACTATAGAGGTTACTGCAACGGATGCTGCAGGGAACGAAGGTACAGATAGCGGCAGTGTAACTGTCGATGCTACAGCCCCTGCTGCACCAAGCGTAGAGCTTACGAATGATACAGGTTCAAGTGCAACAGACCTTATTACAAACGACGGCACACTTACTGTTACACCAAACGAAGCAGGCAATACTATAGAGTATAGTACAGACGGTGGCAGTACATGGAGTACAACACCGCCTACTGCAACTGAAGGTTCTAATATCGTCACTGTAAGAGAGATAGATACTGCAGGCAACCCGAGTGCTACAGCATCGATCACATTCACGCTTGATACGACAGCACCTGTTGTTACAGTTGATGATATCGCTTTAACAAACGATAATACTCCTGAACTTACAGGAACTATAGATGATCCTACTGCAACGGTTACCGTGACAGTAGACGGTCATGATTACACTGCAACGAATAACGGTGACGGCTCATGGACACTTGCTAATGATGTGGTTGCAACACTTGATGACGGTGTAACAACTATAGAGGTTACTGCAACGGATGCTGCAGGGAACGAAGGTACAGATAGCGGCAGTGTAACTGTCGATGCTACAGCCCCTGCTGCACCAAGCGTAGAGCTTACGAATGATACAGGTTCAAGTGCAACAGACCTTATTACAAACGACGGCACACTTACTGTTACACCAAACGAAGCAGGCAATACTATAGAGTATAGTACAGACGGTGGCAGTACATGGAGTACAACACCGCCTACTGCAACTGAAGGTTCTAATATCGTCACTGTAAGAGAGATAGATACTGCAGGCAACCCGAGTGCTACAGCATCGATCACATTCACGCTTGATACGACAGCACCTGTTGTTACAGTTGATGATATCGCTTTAACAAACGATAATACTCCTGAACTTACAGGAACTATAGATGATCCTACTGCAACGGTTACCGTGACAGTAGACGGTCATGATTACACTGCAACGAATAACGGTGACGGCTCATGGACACTTGCTAATGATGTGGTTGCAACACTTGATGACGGTGTAACAACTATAGAGGTTACTGCAACGGATGCTGCAGGGAACGAAGGTACAGATAGCGGCAGTGTAACTGTCGATGCTACAGCCCCTGCTGCACCAAGCGTAGAGCTTACGAATGATACAGGTTCAAGTGCAACAGACCTTATTACAAACGACGGCACACTTACTGTTACACCAAACGAAGCAGGCAATACTATAGAGTATAGTACAGACGGTGGCAGTACATGGAGTACAACACCGCCTACTGCAACTGAAGGTTCTAATATCGTCACTGTAAGAGAGATAGATACTGCAGGCAACCCGAGTGCTACAGCATCGATCACATTCACGCTTGATACGACAGCACCTGTTGTTACAGTTGATGATATCGCTTTAACAAACGATAATACTCCTGAACTTACAGGAACTATAGATGATCCTACTGCAACGGTTACCGTGACAGTAGACGGTCATGATTACACTGCAACGAATAACGGTGACGGCTCATGGACACTTGCTAATGATGTGGTTGCAACACTTGATGACGGTGTAACAACTATAGAGGTTACTGCAACGGATGCTGCAGGGAACGAAGGTACAGATAGCGGCAGTGTAACTGTCGATGCTACAGCCCCTGCTGCACCAAGCGTAGAGCTTACGAATGATACAGGTTCAAGTGCAACAGACCTTATTACAAACGACGGCACACTTACTGTTACACCAAACGAAGCAGGCAATACTATAGAGTATAGTACAGACGGTGGCAGTACATGGAGTACAACACCGCCTACTGCAACTGAAGGTTCTAATATCGTCACTGTAAGAGAGATAGATACTGCAGGCAACCCGAGTGCTACAGCATCGATCACATTCACGCTTGATACGACAGCACCTGTTGTTACAGTTGATGATATCGCTTTAACAAACGATAATACTCCTGAACTTACAGGAACTATAGATGATCCTACTGCAACGGTTACCGTGACAGTAGACGGTCATGATTACACTGCAACGAATAACGGTGACGGCTCATGGACACTTGCTAATGATGTGGTTGCAACACTTGATGACGGTGTAACAACTATAGAGGTTACTGCAACGGATGCTGCAGGGAACGAAGGTACAGATAGCGGCAGTGTAACTGTCGATGCTACAGCCCCTGCTGCACCAAGCGTAGAGCTTACGAATGATACAGGTTCAAGTGCAACAGACCTTATTACAAACGACGGCACACTTACTGTTACACCAAACGAAGCAGGCAATACTATAGAGTATAGTACAGACGGTGGCAGTACATGGAGTACAACACCGCCTACTGCAACTGAAGGTTCTAATATCGTCACTGTAAGAGAGATAGATACTGCAGGCAACCCGAGTGCTACAGCATCGATCACATTCACGCTTGATACGACAGCACCTGTTGTTACAGTTGATGATATCGCTTTAACAAACGATAATACTCCTGAACTTACAGGAACTATAGATGATCCTACTGCAACGGTTACCGTGACAGTAGACGGTCATGATTACACTGCAACGAATAACGGTGACGGCTCATGGACACTTGCTAATGATGTGGTTGCAACACTTGATGACGGTGTAACAACTATAGAGGTTACTGCAACGGATGCTGCAGGGAACGAAGGTACAGATAGCGGCAGTGTAACTGTCGATGCTACAGCCCCTGCTGCACCAAGCGTAGAGCTTACGAATGATACAGGTTCAAGTGCAACAGACCTTATTACAAACGACGGCACACTTACTGTTACACCAAACGAAGCAGGCAATACTATAGAGTATAGTACAGACGGTGGCAGTACATGGAGTACAACACCGCCTACTGCAACTGAAGGTTCTAATATCGTCACTGTAAGAGAGATAGATACTGCAGGCAACCCGAGTGCTACAGCATCGATCACATTCACGCTTGATACGACAGCACCTGTTGTTACAGTTGATGATATCGCTTTAACAAACGATAATACTCCTGAACTTACAGGAACTATAGATGATCCTACTGCAACGGTTACCGTGACAGTAGACGGTCATGATTACACTGCAACGAATAACGGTGACGGCTCATGGACACTTGCTAATGATGTGGTTGCAACACTTGATGACGGTGTAACAACTATAGAGGTTACTGCAACGGATGCTGCAGGGAACGAAGGTACAGATAGCGGCAGTGTAACTGTCGATGCTACAGCCCCTGCTGCACCAAGCGTAGAGCTTACGAATGATACAGGTTCAAGTGCAACAGACCTTATTACAAACGACGGCACACTTACTGTTACACCAAACGAAGCAGGCAATACTATAGAGTATAGTACAGACGGTGGCAGTACATGGAGTACAACACCGCCTACTGCAACTGAAGGTTCTAATATCGTCACTGTAAGAGAGATAGATACTGCAGGCAACCCGAGTGCTACAGCATCGATCACATTCACGCTTGATACGACAGCACCTGTTGTTACAGTTGATGATATCGCTTTAACAAACGATAATACTCCTGAACTTACAGGAACTATAGATGATCCTACTGCAACGGTTACCGTGACAGTAGACGGTCATGATTACACTGCAACGAATAACGGTGACGGCTCATGGACACTTGCTAATGATGTGGTTGCAACACTTGATGACGGTGTAACAACTATAGAGGTTACTGCAACGGATGCTGCAGGGAACGAAGGTACAGATAGCGGCAGTGTAACTGTCGATGCTACAGCCCCTGCTGCACCAAGCGTAGAGCTTACGAATGATACAGGTTCAAGTGCAACAGACCTTATTACAAACGACGGCACACTTACTGTTACACCAAACGAAGCAGGCAATACTATAGAGTATAGTACAGACGGTGGCAGTACATGGAGTACAACACCGCCTACTGCAACTGAAGGTTCTAATATCGTCACTGTAAGAGAGATAGATACTGCAGGCAACCCGAGTGCTACAGCATCGATCACATTCACGCTTGATACGACAGCACCTGTTGTTACAGTTGATGATATCGCTTTAACAAACGATAATACTCCTGAACTTACAGGAACTATAGATGATCCTACTGCAACGGTTACCGTGACAGTAGACGGTCATGATTACACTGCAACGAATAACGGTGACGGCTCATGGACACTTGCTAATGATGTGGTTGCAACACTTGATGACGGTGTAACAACTATAGAGGTTACTGCAACGGATGCTGCAGGGAACGAAGGTACAGATAGCGGCAGTGTAACTGTCGATGCTACAGCCCCTGCTGCACCAAGCGTAGAGCTTACGAATGATACAGGTTCAAGTGCAACAGACCTTATTACAAACGACGGCACACTTACTGTTACACCAAACGAAGCAGGCAATACTATAGAGTATAGTACAGACGGTGGCAGTACATGGAGTACAACACCGCCTACTGCAACTGAAGGTTCTAATATCGTCACTGTAAGAGAGATAGATACTGCAGGCAACCCGAGTGCTACAGCATCGATCACATTCACGCTTGATACGACAGCACCTGTTGTTACAGTTGATGATATCGCTTTAACAAACGATAATACTCCTGAACTTACAGGAACTATAGATGATCCTACTGCAACGGTTACCGTGACAGTAGACGGTCATGATTACACTGCAACGAATAACGGTGACGGCTCATGGACACTTGCTAATGATGTGGTTGCAACACTTGATGACGGTGTAACAACTATAGAGGTTACTGCAACGGATGCTGCAGGGAACGAAGGTACAGATAGCGGCAGTGTAACTGTCGATGCTACAGCCCCTGCTGCACCAAGCGTAGAGCTTACGAATGATACAGGTTCAAGTGCAACAGACCTTATTACAAACGACGGCACACTTACTGTTACACCAAACGAAGCAGGCAATACTATAGAGTATAGTACAGACGGTGGCAGTACATGGAGTACAACACCGCCTACTGCAACTGAAGGTTCTAATATCGTCACTGTAAGAGAGATAGATACTGCAGGCAACCCGAGTGCTACAGCATCGATCACATTCACGCTTGATACGACAGCACCTGTTGTTACAGTTGATGATATCGCTTTAACAAACGATAATACTCCTGAACTTACAGGAACTATAGATGATCCTACTGCAACGGTTACCGTGACAGTAGACGGTCATGATTACACTGCAACGAATAACGGTGACGGCTCATGGACACTTGCTAATGATGTGGTTGCAACACTTGATGACGGTGTAACAACTATAGAGGTTACTGCAACGGATGCTGCAGGGAACGAAGGTACAGATAGCGGCAGTGTAACTGTCGATGCTACAGCCCCTGCTGCACCAAGCGTAGAGCTTACGAATGATACAGGTTCAAGTGCAACAGACCTTATTACAAACGACGGCACACTTACTGTTACACCAAACGAAGCAGGCAATACTATAGAGTATAGTACAGACGGTGGCAGTACATGGAGTACAACACCGCCTACTGCAACTGAAGGTTCTAATATCGTCACTGTAAGAGAGATAGATACTGCAGGCAACCCGAGTGCTACAGCATCGATCACATTCACGCTTGATACGACAGCACCTGTTGTTACAGTTGATGATATCGCTTTAACAAACGATAATACTCCTGAACTTACAGGAACTATAGATGATCCTACTGCAACGGTTACCGTGACAGTAGACGGTCATGATTACACTGCAACGAATAACGGTGACGGCTCATGGACACTTGCTAATGATGTGGTTGCAACACTTGATGACGGTGTAACAACTATAGAGGTTACTGCAACGGATGCTGCAGGGAACGAAGGTACAGATAGCGGCAGTGTAACTGTCGATGCTACAGCCCCTGCTGCACCAAGCGTAGAGCTTACGAATGATACAGGTTCAAGTGCAACAGACCTTATTACAAACGACGGCACACTTACTGTTACACCAAACGAAGCAGGCAATACTATAGAGTATAGTACAGACGGTGGCAGTACATGGAGTACAACACCGCCTACTGCAACTGAAGGTTCTAATATCGTCACTGTAAGAGAGATAGATACTGCAGGCAACCCGAGTGCTACAGCATCGATCACATTCACGCTTGATACGACAGCACCTGTTGTTACAGTTGATGATATCGCTTTAACAAACGATAATACTCCTGAACTTACAGGAACTATAGATGATCCTACTGCAACGGTTACCGTGACAGTAGACGGTCATGATTACACTGCAACGAATAACGGTGACGGCTCATGGACACTTGCTAATGATGTGGTTGCAACACTTGATGACGGTGTAACAACTATAGAGGTTACTGCAACGGATGCTGCAGGGAACGAAGGTACAGATAGCGGCAGTGTAACTGTCGATGCTACAGCCCCTGCTGCACCAAGCGTAGAGCTTACGAATGATACAGGTTCAAGTGCAACAGACCTTATTACAAACGACGGCACACTTACTGTTACACCAAACGAAGCAGGCAATACTATAGAGTATAGTACAGACGGTGGCAGTACATGGAGTACAACACCGCCTACTGCAACTGAAGGTTCTAATATCGTCACTGTAAGAGAGATAGATACTGCAGGCAACCCGAGTGCTACAGCATCGATCACATTCACGCTTGATACGACAGCACCTGTTGTTACAGTTGATGATATCGCTTTAACAAACGATAATACTCCTGAACTTACAGGAACTATAGATGATCCTACTGCAACGGTTACCGTGACAGTAGACGGTCATGATTACACTGCAACGAATAACGGTGACGGCTCATGGACACTTGCTAATGATGTGGTTGCAACACTTGATGACGGTGTAACAACTATAGAGGTTACTGCAACGGATGCTGCAGGGAACGAAGGTACAGATAGCGGCAGTGTAACTGTCGATGCTACAGCCCCTGCTGCACCAAGCGTAGAGCTTACGAATGATACAGGTTCAAGTGCAACAGACCTTATTACAAACGACGGCACACTTACTGTTACACCAAACGAAGCAGGCAATACTATAGAGTATAGTACAGACGGTGGCAGTACATGGAGTACAACACCGCCTACTGCAACTGAAGGTTCTAATATCGTCACTGTAAGAGAGATAGATACTGCAGGCAACCCGAGTGCTACAGCATCGATCACATTCACGCTTGATACGACAGCACCTGTTGTTACAGTTGATGATATCGCTTTAACAAACGATAATACTCCTGAACTTACAGGAACTATAGATGATCCTACTGCAACGGTTACCGTGACAGTAGACGGTCATGATTACACTGCAACGAATAACGGTGACGGCTCATGGACACTTGCTAATGATGTGGTTGCAACACTTGATGACGGTGTAACAACTATAGAGGTTACTGCAACGGATGCTGCAGGGAACGAAGGTACAGATAGCGGCAGTGTAACTATCGATGCTACAGCCCCTGCTGCACCAAGCGTAGAGCTTACGAATGATACAGGTTCAAGTGCAACAGACCTTATTACAAACGACGGCACACTTACTGTTACACCAAACGAAGCAGGCAATACTATAGAGTATAGTACAGACGGTGGCAGTACATGGAGTACAACACCGCCTACTGCAACTGAAGGTTCTAATATCGTCACTGTAAGAGAGATAGATACTGCAGGCAACCCGAGTGCTACAGCATCGATCACATTCACGCTTGATACGACAGCACCAACCATTACACTTGATGAGATTTCAGATAATTACATTAACGCTTTAGAAAGCGGGGAAGATTTAATCATAAGTGGAACAACGGATGCAGAAGATGGTCAAAGCGTTGTTGTTAATTTCAATGAAACAGACTACACTGCAACTGTAACGGCAGGTGTATTTAGTGTAACTGTACCTGCTGTAGATGTTGCCACATTGAGCGATGGCACTACATATACTGCAACAGCAACTGTAAGTGATGTGGCAGGCAATACAGCAGCCGATACAGAAGATGTGATTGTAGACACCACACCGCCAGTAGTAACGGAAGAGCTACCGGAAGACAGCATTAATGATACAGGTGCATCCGATAGTGATAATATTACCAGCAATGCCAACCCAACTTTAAGTGGAACCGCTGAACCTGGTAGCGAAATCACCATAACTGTCCCAAATATGCCCCATGATGATGTTTATACTACAACAGCTGATAGTTCAGGAAATTGGAGTATATGGCTTGGCGGCAATCTCGTGGATGGATTTCATACACCAACTATTACTGCTACAGATGCAGCTGGCAATACAACTACAATCACCGGGGAAACATTTAGAGTAGACACAAATGAACCGGTTATTAATATAGATGCGACTCTAGAGGGTGATAATGTTATCAATGCGTCCGAACAAGCAGATGTTACTATCAGTGGCACGATTGGTGATGGTAATTCGTGGACAAATATTGAAGATGGACAGATTGTAACCGTAACATTGAGTGATGGAGTAACTACACTCACGAAAACTACTACCGTTTCAGGAAATACATGGACTGCGACAGATATTGATGTAAGTAGCTTAACTGATGGGAACATCACAGTTACGGCAGATGTTACCGATGTTGCAGGCAATACGGCAGTAACAGCGACGACGACACTCGTGAAAGATACTGCGGCACCTAATATGGATCAATTGAAAATAACAAATATAGTAGATAATACAGGAGATTACTCTTCTGTCACAATGTATGGAACAGGCGCGGAAGTTGGTAACACTATTGCCATATATGATGAAGATGATAATTTGGTGGCAACAGCAACTGTACAATCAGATGGAACATGGAGTGTAGATATCTCTAATTTGAGTAATACACCAATCGGTGATAATGAATTCTTTAGCGTCACTGAAACAGACGCTGCAGGGAATACAACGGGACAAACCGACTCAACTCATTATTATCATGGTGACGGAAGTAGCATATCTACTGAATCTACAGACGATTATGTATTAACAGGTGACGGTAATGATACAATCAATACTGATCAAGCAGTGGCAGCATCAGGCAATGAAGATGATTCCGATGATTATGTTATGATAGACGGTGGCAACGGAACAGACACTGTTAATTTTGGCGGCAATATATCTGATTATACTATTACTACTGATGTAAATGGAAATATCATTGTTGCAGAAATGGCCACAAGCGATAGCAATGGTGATGGCATAGGAGATGTAACTGAGCTAAGAAATATCGAAACTATAGTATTTGCAGATGGTACCTATAATGTAACAACAAGTAATTTTATCCCTACATCAACCGATGACTCTATTACCATCTTGGAAGATATGGATAATACAACAGATGTATATACTTTAACCACTAATGATTTTGGAACATATAGTGATGTAGAGGGGGATAGCTTAGCATTCATCAGAATCGACTCATTACCAACTAACGGTATCTTATATCTTGATGGAGACGCTGTTACGGCAGGAACTGCCATTGAGGTTGCCGATATTGACTTAGGACTTTTGACATTTAATCCAACTGACAATAGTGATGCGGATAGTAGCTTTACATTTAGCGTGTATGATGGCACTGATTGGAGCGCTACAAGCTATACAACAGCTATAAATATCACAGCTGTTGCCGATACTCCGACTCTTGCGGTCGATGGTACACAATCATCTGGTGGTGATGAACTTATCAATCTCGTGACAATACCAAGTGGCACAGGCTTAACACAACAAATATATGATAATGTGAGCTCTGTAACTATTGATAGTGTTAATCTCGAAGCAACTATTGATGGTCTTTCTCCTACTTCCCAAACCGTAGTAACTCAACCTTATGCAACAGGTAATAACGGCACTGAAGCGGATGATATAGCAGCAGGAACTATCGAGGTAACAACAGGACTCATATATCTTGAGGCAGGAACAACGATTTCTTTCTCCGGTTACTTTGACGATTCATTGCAGATAGAACTTGGTGGCACCACACTGGTTAGTACTACAGGAGATGCGTATGGACAATACAACACTTCGATTGTCGGTGCAACAACAGCAGGTGGAGGGATAGCCACAACTAATGGAGCATATACTGTTAGTGAATCCGGCTATTACACACTCGATATATATACTTATAATCATGGTGGACCAGGCGATCTTTCAATCAATGTCTCAGTTGACGGAGCAACACCGGTTGCACTCGATACAACTAACTTTAATCTCTATTCAAGTATCACGGATGTAGATGGTCAATACTCATCATTGATCGAAGTAGCTGATGGAGAAGGATACTATCCGATTGCCCTAAATGAAGGAATGGAAGGTTCACCTATCAAACTCACAAGTATTTCTGCTGCTCTTACTGATACTGATGGCTCAGAAACTCTTAGTATCACGATTTCCGATATACCGGAAGGTTGTACGATATCTGATGGCACCAACACATTTACTGCGACGTCAGGATCAACAACGGCAGATGTAACAAATTGGGATTTGGATAGTTTAACTTATACGGCACCTGATGTTTCAAGCAGTGGATCTATAAATGAACTTACAGTAACGGCAACAGCAACAGAGGGTGCAAATGGAGATACAGCCTCTGTGTCTGAGACAATTACCGTCACGATCAATACTGCACCGGTCGCTGTAGCTGATCAAGCCGTTATTAACATGCCGGACTCTACTACTACCGCTTACTATGTGAGCAGTACTGAAGAAATTGGCACCGTTGATCTTACAACAGGCGTTCAGACGGTTATCGGTACACCACCTGGCTATACTATTAATGGTGATATTTATGACATCGCTGCGACTTCAAGTGGAGCGTTATATGCTATTACATCCACTGACAGATTATATAGCATTGATACTTCAACGGCTGCAGCCACTTTAATCGGCACTGTTAGAACAAGTGGCCACTTTAATAATGATGTTGGCACAATATATGGTTTAACATTTAGTGCGGATGGCACCTTGTATGGTATGACTAGCAATGGTTATCTTTATTCTATCAATACAACTACTTCGGTAGCGACCCGTGTTACAAACACAAGATTTGGATACCATTGTGATGACCTTGTCTATTATAATGATGGTTTATACATATTAGCTGACAATAACCTATCGAGATATGACCTCACAACCGGTAGTGTTAGCACCATAGTAACAGGAATGGGCGGAACATTGTATGGTCTTGCGCTTAATGACGATGGCAATATATATGTGATTAAAAATGATGGAACGGCTTATATCGTTGATCCTACCAATAATACCTATACTTCTGCAAACAACATAGATTTGAGTGGAACTATTTTTGGAGCTGCTTCAACAACAATGGCTGCTACAACCGTCACCGTTACAGGGGATGTTACCCCTGAAACTACCGGGCAAGATCATGATGCGGATGGTGACTCTTTTTCAGTTACGGGAGTGCTTGCAGGCAGCACGATGAGCGCCTCCGGCAGTGTGGGTGCAGAAATTCAAGGCACTTACGGTACTTTAGTTATGCAAGCAGATGGTAGCTATACCTATACTTTAGATAAAAGTCTTACGGCAGGAGCTAAGAATGCATATGAAGAAGCGAGTGATCGTGTATTCTATTATGTAGACGCTGGAGGCAATATAGGTACGGTAGATCCAGAAAATGGTGCAACTACTGTGATTGGATATTCCGGACATGCATTCTACGATATTGCTATAACTCCAAACGGTACATTGTATGGTATTATGGCAAATGGTGCATTTTACAATATCAATACTTCAACTGCTACTTCTACTTCTATTGGTACGGCAAACGTATCAGGAGAGATAAGAGGTTTAGTCTCTGACTTGGATGGGACTCTATATGCCCTTACTTATTCTGGAAACCTATACACTATTGATGCAACGACAGGGGCAGCAACCCAAGTGGGTAGTCTTGGTAGTAATTATTGTGACGATATACTCTATTATGATGAAGATATTTATGCTTTATCAAACGGCAATCTCTTAAAATATGATCTAGATACAGGTACCGTTACTACTGTGGTAACCGGAATGCCTTATGATATGTATGGTATAGGGATTGATAGCGATGGCTCTATCTACGCATTTCAATATGGTGGAAGCATCTATGCAATAGATCTTAATGCCGGCACTGCAACTGACACAGGGGTTGATGTAAATGATACTGTTTTTGGCGTATCTTCAGCATTTAATGATCTTTCGGCAACAGCATTTTATGCTACAGATACATTTACCTATACTATCACTGATGAAGATGGTATGACGAGCACAACAACACTTACAATCAATGTAACTGATCCTAATACAACATCCATTACGGGTAGTGTTACCGACACTGTGCTAACCGGCGATAGTGATAGTAATATAATCGTCAGTAATAACAGTGATGGAGCGGAGCTTTATGGCGGAGAGGGCAATGATATTCTAATAGGGATGGAAGGTGTTGCAGATTCACTCTATGGTGGAGAGGGCAATGATATCTTAGTTTATGATGCGTCAGATGTTGTTATTGACGGAGGTAATGGCTCAGATATACTCATTTTTAATACCGATACAGCCCTTGATTTTAGCACATTGGATAGCTCAACAAACCCGATTACCAATATAGAAACGCTTGATCTTACAGATGCGAGTGTAGCGCTTGATCATTTAGGTGTAGCCGATGTTTTGGACATCACTGGCAATAGTGACACAACACTGAAAATACTCGGCGATAGCGATGATACCGTCAACCTAGATGGCTGGGCTGCTAGCGGACAAACCAACCAAGATGGCATCACTTATAATGTCTATACCGACACATCAGGCACTTCGACTCAAATCTGGGTTCAAGCAGATGTCGGTCATATAGTTCTATAATCAATCCGGCAAGAGAAAAGCAAAGACTGCTCTTGCCGATTGTTCAATCTTACACTTAAAAGGAATTTGATGAGATATATCATGGGAGTGTTGGCAATATTATTCGCTATCTTTACATTGAGCGGATGCTCTTCAAAGATTGAGACAAGCATGATCAATCATAAAAAAGGTGATGCAAAGATATATTTCTATAGAGACGCAGCGAGCGCATCTTCGCCGGCAGCTATTGTTTTTGTTAATGGAAGAATTACCGGAATAGTAAAACCAAATCAATATATAGAAACAAATGTTTGCTATGGCAAGATAACTACAAGTATCAAAACAAAAATAGGCAATAGACTTGCTAGCAATACCATCACCCTAGATGTTTCTAGCGATAACAACTCGACACTTTTTGTAAGACTTTACGATACAAGCTCGGGCGTAAAAGCACAAAATGTAACGCCTGATGAAGAGATTTTAGACGGTAAACACTATGGAGAGAATGCGATCAATAGATATATCCCAAGATGTCCAAATCGCAGATAAAAAATTAGGGATATTTTATATGTATCCCTAATGCCTCAACATCCTTCACAAACGATTGTGAGACCCTAAGGCTTGACTCTATAACAACATCAGCCGTATCGCCCTTTAAACACAATTCAAGTGGATACTCTCCAGGATTTGCTATCACGATATCAAATATGCTTTTTATCATAGCATCATCTTTGATATCTTCTATAGCAACAGAAAAAGGAAGATAATCCACTGTCGCATTCCCTTCCTCGACTTTATCATCTTTGAGAACCTTCACTCTCTCTTTTTTTACATCTTTTAACCTTATAATTTTTAAAACATTAAAACTGGTTTTATCTTCTTCTTTTTTTATCTTCACTTTAAAGGCAATGGGTTTTAAAAGGTCAAAATCCTCCTTGAGCTCGCTAAGCTTATCCTCATAGATCATAAACTCCATACTTCCATGATAATCAAGCAACTTCACAATGGCAAATTTATTTCCCTTTTTGGACATCTTCTCAACAATCTCTTCTACTTTACCGATAAAGAGCGCTTGAGAGCCATGAGCGAGCTCATCCACCTCGGTGCTAAAGTTGTACTCTACGCCCTCCAACTCTTCCCTATAATCATCTAGCGGATGTCCTGAGACATAAAATCCAAGCGTCTCTTTTTCCATCTCTAAGATATATTTTAAGTCATACTCACTCATCTCTTGTATCTCAATAGAGATAACCCCTATCTCATCGCTCTCTCCAAAGAGAGAACCTTCTATCATCTTTTTAGCCTGCGAAGCCTTATAGGCACCCTCAACCAAGACCTCAATCTGCTCCAACATCGCATGTCTTGTGTGTCCAAGCTCATCAAGCGCACCTGCCTTTATGAGTGACTCCAAAACCTTTTTATTGACCTTAGAAGAGTCAATACGAGAGAGAAAATCAGAGATCGAATGGAACACCCCCTCTTCTCTTGCTTTGATAATAGAGCGAACAGCGATCTCACCTACCCCTTTGATTGCACTCAATCCAAAGAGAATTACCTCTTTGCCTTCTATCTGGTCTGCTTTAAACACAAGATCTGAACGATTGATATTTGGTGGCAGAAGTTCGATATCCATATTTTCAAGCTCAATGACATATTTGACAATCTTGTCGGTATTATCCTTATCAAGCGTCAAAAGTGCCGCCATAAACTCAGTAGGATAGAAGCACTTCAAATATGAGGTATAAAAAGTAACCATTGCATAAGCAGCTGAGTGAGATTTATTGAACCCGTAGCCTGCAAATTTGACGATAAGCTCAAAAAGTTCTTCGGCTTTCGCTCTATCATGCCCTTTTTTTTGTGCTCCATTAGCAAAATCTGTTTTGAGTTTATCCATCTCCTCTTTGATCTTTTTCCCCATCGCGCGCCGTACGAGATCTGCCCCACCAAGACTAAATCCACCGATAGTTTGCACTATCTGCATAACTTGCTCTTGGTAAACAATGACCCCGTAAGTCGGTTTGAGTATAGGCTCAAGCTCAGAAAACATATAACTAATCTCGGCTCTTCCATGCTTTCTCTCAACAAAATCTTGTAGCATGCCCGACTCCATCGGTCCCGGACGATAGAGTGCGAGCATTGCGATGATATCTTCAAAGCCGGAGGGCTTGAGTTTTTTTGCTAAATCTCGCATGCCCACTGATTCGATCTGAAAGAGTCCTAGAGTCTGCCCCTTACCTATGTACTCATAGACCTCTTTGGTGGATATATCAACTTGCTCGAAATCAACTCTCTCTCCATATCGCTTCTCAACCAACTTATTTGCCTCTTCGATAACAGTTAATGTCTTCAGCCCCAAAAAGTCAAATTTGATGAGATCGACCTCTTCTACATATTTTCCGCTATATTGCGTCGCAAATGTATCTGCTCCGCTTGGTTTAAATAGGGGTGTTTTGAGCCACAATGGCTCATTCGATATGACAACACCTGCCGCGTGTGTTCCAGCATTTCTGTTGAGCCCTTCAAGTGATTTTGCAAATTCCCACACCTGCTTCATCTTTGCATCACTCTCGATAAGTTCTTTTATCTTTGGCTCTTGCTGAATAGCACCCGGCTTGATATCTTTCTCTTTATCCTCTTCTCTATCTAAAACAATGCCGATCTCATCGGGAATCAACTTCGCAAAAGCATCTGCTTGTGCATAAGGCACATCAAGTACTCTAGCGACATCACGGATAACCCCTTTTGCCAGGAGTTTACCAAAAGTGATGATTTGCGCCACATTTTCTCTACCGTATTTATCAATTACATAATCCAAAATCTCTTGGCGTCTTGCCTGACAAAAGTCCATATCAATATCAGGCATTGAAACACGCTCCGGATTCAAAAACCGCTCAAAAAGCAAATCATAAGGCATAGGATCAATATCGGTAATCTTCAAGGCATAAGCGACAAGCGATCCAGCGGCCGAACCACGACCGGGACCCACGGGTATCCCTCTCTCTTTTGCTACCCTGACAAAATCCCAAACGATAAGCATATACCCCGGGAACTTCATACTATTGATGACCTCTATCTCTCGCTCTAAACGCTCTTTATACTCCTCGTGTTTTTCTTTCGGTATATTTTTAAGTCGATCTTCGAGCCCTTTTCTTGCTTCATAAACAAAAAGTACTTTGTCGTTTTCAAGCGAATACTCATTTTGAGCCTCAGGAAGTGCAAGGTCATACAAGGCAGCCATATCTCGACAAAATTTAAAATTTGGAGGCGTAGCATCGCCGAGTTTGATCTCTAGATTACATTTTTGCGCAATCTCTTGTGTATTTGCTACAGCATCAGGGATGTCAGCAAAAAGTGCATACATCTCTTGAGGAGATTTTATATAAAACTCTTGAACGGAGTGCCCCAACCTATTTGGATCATCATAGAGTTTATTCATCGCTATACACATAAATGCATCATGTGGTCTAGCATCACTCTGTTCTTTGTAGTGTGTATCGTTTGTGCCGATGATTTTAATACCCGTCTCTTTAGAGAGCCGTATCGTCTCTTTATCAATGCGGTATTGATCTTTGATGCCATGACGCATAATCTCGAGATAGAAATCCTCTCCAAATATCTCTTTGTACTCCAAGGCTATTCTTTTTGCCTCTTCATATCCTTTTGCGCCAAATCCTATATTTCTCTCGCTAAGATTAAGATGCCAATTCACCTCACCTTGCAGGCAAGCACTTGAGCAAACAAGCCCTTCACTATATTCTTTGAGGAGCTTTTTGTTAATCCTCGGATAGTAATAAAAGCCATCGATATAGGCTCTTGAGCTGAGATACATAAGGTTTCTATAGCCTATCTCGTTTTTCGCATACAAACAGAGGTGAAATCGTTGCTTTGAAGTTTTGTCATCAAGCTCTTCTTGATTGTGAAGATAGCACTCCATACCAATAATAGGCTTGATGCCCTCTTTTTTCATCGTTTTATAAAAATCGATTGTTCCAAACATATTGCCATGATCGGTCATAGCAACACTATCCATCCCAAGCTCTTTGATCCTTTTTGCTAACTCTTTTATCTTATTGGCACCATCAAGCAAAGAGTATTCCGTATGAAGATGTAAGTGTGTATATTTTGGTTGATCGGACATAAAAACCCTCTAATTAAATCTTAAAAGACTATAGCGAAAAGGAGGTAAAAGAGAAATAAGACGAAGGAAGATTAGTTCAATTTTTTCGGTTATTTTCCTTGCACCCGATAGTAAGTACCGCCTGCATAGACATTATGACCAAAACCACATTCCCATGACGCTCCCGCTGTTTGTTCTACAAGGACGCGATTATCTTTGAACGTAAAGTCAAATGTACAATTGGCATACTCTTTTGGATCTTGAACATATCTTGCATGATTATTTTTGATAGCAACTTCAGCAACAAAACTCCCAAGATTTGGACCATAATACATAAAATGTTGCGGTACATAATAGCCGTCATAGGTGATCGTATATCTATCACCACTCTTCTCCACAACTATCGAATCCCACAGAGCTTTACCCGAATAGCGCCAATACTCACCGACATAACTTCCCTCAAGCTCTTTTTTGGCTTTATCAATCTGTGCCTTGTATTTTTCCCTATTGTAAATCGACTTCTTATCCTCTTTTGAAAGACCAAGCCAAGCATCTGCTTTGAGGTATTCTCCTTGATGAATGTAGGTGAGTGCAACATTGTTGTACGCTGTTGCCCTATAGGCGTCATCAAGCCCACAAGTTTCTGCCCAACCTACTTGTGTCTCATATTGCTCTCGTGCTTTATCGAACTGTTTTTGCTTGTAGTATTTATCACCCAATGACGCATATTGCCCAATCTTTTTACAATCAGCAGCAAACTTAGCATCGATTGACTCATCGGCATTTAAAATGAAGTTTATAAAGATGAAAATAGACAGTATTAATTTTTTCATATAGTATCCTAGCTTATAAAAAGCGATGGTAATAAAAAGAGGTCCTCTCTTAACAAAACTCGCTGAGTGTGCCGGCGCGTACCATATTGTAACTCTCTGTACCTACAAGCTCTTTGATGATAGCAAGTCCAAAACAGATAGCTGTGCCGGGACCTCTTGAAGTCATCACCTTGCCCTCAATAACCACCTTCTCTCTATCAGTATAGCCACTCCCGCCAATTTGCTCTTCAACAGATGGATAGCAGGTATATTTTTGGCTCAAGACACCTGCCTTATGGAGTGCATACGGTGCAGCGCAGATAGCCGCTATGTATTTATCTTTAGATTGAAAGCTTTTAAGCAAATCTTGGATGATATGATCTTCAGCGAGCCTATTGGTACCACCCCAACCTCCAGGCAATACGATGATGTCAAAATCATCGGCGATTGCATTTTTGATAGAAGTTTCTGCTTGCACGGTTATGCCGTTCGCACCCGTAACCAAATCACTTGCAAGCTCGCCCTCAAGATAAGCCACCGTAACCTCGATGCCCCCTCTTCGCATGATGTCGATAAGCGATACCGCTTCTATCTCCTCAAAACCCTCTGCTAAAGGAACTAACGCGCTTGCCATGATTCTCCCCTTTACTATTTTGCTTTTTCTAGATAGACGCCCTCTATAGTATCAACTTTTATCATCTCGCCTTCCAAGATATGGAAAGGTACTTGTACTACCGCGCCACTCTCAAGCGTTGCCGGTTTCTTTCCGCCTTGGCTATCGCCTTTAAAGTTTGGTGGTGTCTCAACAACTTTGAGTACAACTGTTTGTGGTATCTCTACTGAGATTGCTTTGCCGTTATGAAAAAGGATATCTGCCTCCATCCCATCAATCATAAAGCTAAAGGTATCTTCACCGACTTGCTCTTTAGTGAGCCCTATCTGCTCATAAGTTTCCGTGTCCATAAACTGCAAAAACTCGCCGTCATCATAGAGATATTGCATCGTTTTTTGCTCTAAGTTTGGTACTTCAAACTTATCACCGGCATGAATCGTCTTTTCTATGACTTTCCCTGTACCTAGATTTTTGATCTTTACTCTTACAAATGCTGCACCTTTACCGGGCTTCACATGTTGAAATTCTATTACCTTATAAGGGTTGCCGTCAAGCTCAAGGCGAACGCCTTTTTTTATATCTCCCATACCGATTGTAGCCATATAATCTCCTTTTGAATGAGCTAATTATACTACAAGGATAATTAAGGGCAAAAGAGAGAAAACTAGTTCTCTTTTGGCTCAAAGTTCATCGCATCACTCCCATCCATCAAGATCGGAATAAAGAGAAGCGAAACAAATACTGCTGCAACGGTTCCCGAGATAAGTGCAACTCCAAGCCCACCAAAGATAGGATCGCTTGCAAGTAACGCTGAGCCAAGTATGATAGCTACTGCGGTAAGTGCGATAGGTTTTGCTCTTGTAGCTGCTGCTATTGCTATAGCGCGTCTCTTTTCTATCCCCTTATCGATCATAAGACCTTTTGCAAAATCTATGAGTAGAAGCGAATTTCTTGAACTTATTCCCATAAGGGCTATGAAACCTATAAGCGAAGTGGCCGTCAAGAAAAATGTATCACTTGTGACGATATCGGCAACTAAATGCCCAAAGATAACACCGATAATAGAAAGAAATGAGCCTAAAAGCACGATACCACTCAACTTAAAGCTTTTATAGTAGACAACAAGGAGTAAAAATATCAATATAAGCGCAGCTATAAATGCGCCACCAAGGTCTCTAAAAGTATCGAGCGTCACCTTCATCTCGCCATCCCATCTAAGAAGCACCTCTTTGCCTGTCTTTTTATCTTTGAGATGGAGATCAAACATATATGTTGACATCCCCGGCTCTTTTGTGACCTCATAATCTTTGCTAAAATAATCAATCATCTGACTTCTGGCATCTAAAAGCGGATAAACTTGTGAAACCTCGTCTGTTTCAGCAATCACATTTTGCATACGCGCAAGATTTTTATGCATGATAGTTGGGCTTGAATCTACTTTTTTAATATCTACCACTTCGCTCAGAGAAACAAGCATCCCTTGGGCATTCATAAGTTGTAGCGATGAGAGTTTTGAGCGCAGAGCAAACTCATCTTGCTCTGCTATTGTTTTGCTCTGCTTATCAAGCACTAAGAAGATAGGTATCTGATCACTATAATCTTTAGTATTTTTGTAGCCCACAACCATACCCTCAAAAGCAAGGTAGAGTATTTTGTTGACTTGATCAACACTCAGTCCACTTCTTGCGATGCGGTCTTTATCGGGAATGAGCTGATATTTTTTAAATATCTTATCGCCGACGATATCAACATCAACAAGTCCTTCTGTTTTCGAGAGAATTTTAACAACATCTTTTGAAACCTCTCGTATTTTTTTCACATCATCACTATAAACTTCTACAACAATGGAAGCCATCGTAGGAGGACCGGCGGGTTGCTCTATAAATTTAATCGATGTGCGCTCCACCAAAGGTTCACATTTTTGTTTAATAATCGGTCTAATTCGATGTACCATTTGGAAAGAGGTCTCATCTCTGTCATGCTTGGAGGTGAGATTCACAGAAAGCTCTGCGAGATTCTCACTATTTTTCATGCCTGAACCTTTGACCAAACCTGCATAATCAAGTGGAATACCATCAGATAAAAATAGCTCCATATTGAGGATTTCCGGCTCTTTTTTAAGCTCTCCTATCACACATTGTGATATCTCTTGAGTCTGTGCAAGCGATGTGCCACTCGGTGCATCTATATAGACAGAAAATGTATTATCACTTTTCCCTGGGAGCATCTTGGCTAAAACTATCTTTGTCGGAAACATCAAAATCGCTATCACAAAAAGAGCAGCCGTTATCTGCAAAACTCTTTTTTTCTTAAGGGGTGTTTCGAGGATCGAAAAAACAAAATTTTCAAATTTTTTCATCTATTTCCCCTTGTGTCCGTGCTCTCTTTTGAGCAATTTCAAACTAAGGTAGGGAGTAAATATATACGCCACAAAGAGTGAAGCAACGAGTGCTACAGGCACATTGAGCGGTATAGGCTTCATAAATGAGCCCATCATCCCGCCAACAAAAGCCATAGGAACCATCGTAAGGATGATAGCAAGCGTAGCGATATTTGTAGGTGGCCCTATCTCATTGGTTGCTTCAACTAGGAGCTCTTCCATACTCTCATGAGGCGAATCATGATCATGAAGATGCCTATGGATATTTTCTATAACGATAATAGCCGCATCAACTAAAAGTCCCAAGGAGAGCAGAAAAGCAAAAAGAGTGATACGATTTATACTCTGACCACCAAGATATGCGATAAAGAGCGTCACAGCCAAAATGGCAGGCACGGTAAAGGTGACGATGAGCGACTCTTTCCAACCAAGAGCAAACACAAGCATAATCGCGATAATGATGATTGTGATGACAAGATGGTGCATCAACTCATTAACGGCATTGTCTGCTCTCACGCCGTAATTTCGTGTAACTACATACCCTACTCCGGCATTATCGAGCGAACTCTCTTGGGATTTGAGATAGTCCAAAACCTCTTTTGCCACCACGACGGCATTGGTACCTGCAAGTTTGGAAATACTCAAAGTGGTTTGCTGAGTATCTTTGCTCAATGCTTCCTCTTTTGAATCCCTATAAGTGATAGTCGCTATCTTTTTGTTTTGTATGTCTGTACCCTCATATATCTTCGCAACATCCCTGAGATAAATCAGAGAACCGCCATATTGAGCAACGGCGATATCTTTTACATCCTCAATGCTCTCAATAGCATTTTTAAGTCCAAAAACAACCAATTTTCCATCGGGTGTTGTTGTGCTCACATCAGGAACACCTTTAGCTACTGATTGAATCGCCATCATTATCTGACCGAGTGAGAGATTATAACCTGCAAGTTTTCCCAAATCCACTTCGATGTTATATTGTGCCCTTCTATCACCTTTGAGATTTGTTTTTGAAACATTCTCTATGGCATTCACAGAGTGCTGAATATCACGAATCTTTTCATAAAATTTGATTTGATCTATTTTTGTGCTATCTTTTACATAAAATGCAACTGTTAATATGGGTATATCGATATCGATATCAAAAGGCTTGATAAGAGGTTGCATCGCGCCTTTTGGTATCAAGTCAAGATTTTGCATCACTTTATCGTAGAGTTTGAGATTTGAATCTTCTCTGTTTTGCCCTATATAGTACATCACATTGACGATTCCTACATCATTCATCGCCATGCCGTATATATGCTCTATACCGCTAATCTCCCGCAACTTTCTCTCTAAAGGATTGACAATCACCTTTTCTACTTCACTTGCATTGGCGCCAGGAAGTGCAACGATAACAGCACCACCCGAGATAGCAATTTGGGGATCCTCTTCTCTTGGCATAAAACTAAGTGCGATATACCCTACGAGGATTAAAAATGCAGCAAGCACCGAAGTGAGAGGATTTTTAAGAAAACCTTTTGCAAGCTTTCCGGCTATATCCATCGACTTTGAGCTATTCTCAATCTCTTTTCCCATCTATCATAACTCCAAAGTAACTCGAGCAAACATTCCCGGATAGACATTCTTTCCGGCTTTATCAAATTTTATCTTTGCTTTAAATTTATGCGTCATAGGATTAGAAGCCGGAATGATAGAGCTTATCTCGCCTTCTGTACTTAGCTCGATAGAAGGGATATCCACCTTTACCTTATCGCCTTTTTTGATATTTTTAAGATCATTCTCGCTAATTTCAATCACAATCCTTATATCTGTAAGATCGGTCAAGACAACAACAGGCATTCCCGGATTGACCATTTCACCTTCATTCATATTTTTTGATATTATTATCCCGTCGTTAGGTGCGATTACCTTAAGATACGCATCTTGAGCCTCAGCAATACTTAACATCTCTCTTTGATTTTGCGCAGCAAGTCTCATATTTTCAAGGTCATATTTTGAAACCATCCCTTTTTTAAACAATCTTTCATATCTCTCAAGATTTTTCAATATATTATTGAGCTGATTTCTATACATTTGCTTTTGTGCATTGACTTCTGTCGGGTCGATCTCATAGAGCAAATCACCTTTTTTGACCTCATCACCCTCGCTTACATTCATCTTTTTAAGGTAACCCATATTTCGGCTTGCTAAAACTTTTTGATTGTCCGATATGGCCGTACCGCTTAGTACAAGCTCGACAGCATTTGCAGAACTAAATAGCAATAAAAATGTAAAAATTAGAACTCTTATCATATCTCTTCCCCCCTATTTAGTAACATATCTAGCTCAAATATCTTTGTATTATACTTGTTTTTTACACTTAAAAGTTTTGTAAGAACTTCTAATTTTTTTGACTGCTTGATAAGCACATCACCGACAGGCACAATCCCCTCTTTATATCGCTCATTATAGGTAGCATAGACTCTTGATGCAAATTTATACTGCTTTTGATAACTTTTAATCTCTTCTAGAGCGCTAAGCACCTCGGTTTGAAGTTTTTTTGTTTTGAGATAGATACCACTTTGGGCTAATTCAACCTGCTTTTGTGTTTTAAGATACTCTATTTTTGCTCTTTGTAGATTAGAGTAGTCACTGCCGCCGTTAAATATGTTCCAAGAGAGTTGCACACCTACGGTATAAAAATCTTTATCCTTGTCGAAATTTGCTTCATTATCAGCGCTTCCATACTCAGCAAACCCACCGATACTCGGCCCAAAATTTGCCCTTTGAACACTCACGGCTCTCTTACTTACATCAAGCCCCATTTTTGCTTTTTGTATGTCAAGGTTAGAAGCAATGACATCATCTCTTGTAATCTCTTTTGTTGTTGCCAGATTATTTTTTTGTATAACGATAGAGCTTACTTCCTCATTGAGCAAAAAAGAGAGGTATTGATATGCGAGATCCCTGTTAAGCTTCGCTTGAATATACATACTCTCTGCCTCAGCACCTTGTGCTTGCACCTCTAGCAAGTCTGATTCAAGCGCAAATCCCTCTTTTTTCATCTGTTTAACCGTCTGCTCTAATTGTGTTATATTTTTAGTAATAAGAGAAAGGTTTTTGATATACTCTTCGATAAGGCTAATATCATAAAAGGCTTTTTTCACTTGATAAATCTTCTCTTGTAAAACCTTTTTTGTATCGAGCTTGCTCATGAGAGCCAATTTTTTAGCGATTTTTCCGTATTCATATATCTTACCGCTTGTATAGAGGGGGATGGAATACGTAATTTTTGTCAAATAGTGGTTTCTTGCTTCCGGATAATTGAGATCATAGGGTTGGATAGTGAGCACATCCGGATTTGACGGATCAAATTCTCCTGCACCAAAATCACCAAAATTTGCTTCTCGACTTTGGAGTTTAAAACCAAAAACATTTCCTGCATCATCAGATCGCATTGCACTAACGGCAGCATCGAGTTTCCCAAACTTCATTCCGCTTACTGCTTGCGCCTCGTAATATTTCATCTTTTCATCAAATTCGGCACTCTTTAACTCCAAATTTGATCTTTTTAAAATCTCAATAGCATCATGAAGTCTAAGATTATTTAGCCCGGCAAAAAGAGGCATGATTAAGATAGATGCTAAGATAAAATAACGAATCAAAATCCTCTCCTTTCATTAATGAAATTCAATATTGTACACGATATTGATTAACACAAAAAAACACGCTTAAAGTACCGCGTATGCAACACTTCTTATGCACGCATCTAAAGATTCTAGCTCATCGAGCAACTGTTTTGTGACATTTCCATCCACTCTTATAACTGCGAGTGCTTGTTTTTTTGCATCTCTTCCCAATCTAAAATCAGAGATATTAACACCATGCTGTGATATGATTCTGCCTACATCACCGATAACACCCGGAGTATCGGTATTTCTAAAGAATATCATAACCCCTTTTGGCTCGACATCTACTAGATAATCATCTATCTCGATTATTCTTTGAACGGTTCCGTCAAATACGGTACCGCCCAATCTTATGACTCCATCTTGCGTTGTTACTTTAACAACAACTTTATTTGTAAAGCCACTATCATTCGGTTTACTCTCTTTGATAATCTCTATGCCTCTCTCCTGGGCAACAAACTCAGCATTAACATAATTCACTTGATCGGCAAGAGACTCCATCAAGACTCCTACGGTTGCAAAAGTAGCAAGTGATTCTATATATTCACCTATTTCACCAAGCGCAACTACTTTGATAGATTTTATCGCACTTTTTTTGCGTATCTGTGCACATAGATGTCCCATTTTTTGCGTCAACTCCAAATAAGGTCTCACAAAATCAGGCAACTCATTCTCTTTGATAGGCAGATTAAGAGCATTTGGATAGGAGATACCCTTAGCTGCCGCTATAGCATTTTCACTTGCCTGAATAGCAATATTTTCTTGCGACTCCAGCGTATTTGCTCCAAGGTGAGGAGTAACAATTACATTATTAAGGTCAAGTAAAGGATGATCAGTGGCAGGTTCTTTATTGAATACATCGATCCCTGCCATAGCTATTTTTTTTGACTTCAAACCTGCAAGAAGTGCTTCTTCATCATACAATCCACCTCTAGCACAATTGATAAGGATAACGCCGTCTTTCATGGCTGCTATCTCGTCTTTACCTATCATACCTACGGTTTCTTCTGTTTTTGGGGTGTGAATAGTGATGATATCGCATGCTAAAATCTCTTTGAAATCTTTTGTGTAAGCAATGTCTAAATTGGTCGCTTTAGAAGGATCAATGTAAGGATCGTAAGCCACAACATCCATCTCAAAAGCTTTTGCTCTTTTGCCGACTCTTGAACCAATGTTGCCAAAACCGATGATGCCAAGCTTCTTGTCTTTAAGCTCGGTACCGTACCAATCCTGTCTTCTCCAGACTCTATCAATCTTAAGATTATTATGTGCGTACGGAAATTGTCTCACACAAGAGAGCATATGTGCCATAGTGAGTTCAACAGCAGCGATAGTATTGGCTGTAGGAACATTCATCACAACGATACCGCGCTTTGAGCATCCATCAATATCTACGTTATCAACACCAACACCTGCTCTAACAACAGCCTTCAAGTCAGTAGCGTGTGTTAGAAAAAACTCATCAACATCAGTTGAGCTTCTTGTTATCGCTACATCAGCTTTTGGCAAAATCTCTTTAATTAACTTATCTTTTGGCTCATCGGCTGCATTGATCATCTCTATATCGGCATCTTGCTCTAAAATAGCAAGACCCTTTGGATGAATATGGTCGCAAACCACAATTAAGTGCTTTGGCATTCAAATCCCCTCTAAATTATTTTTTTAATTGATCTTTTAGTATATCACCTAAAGTCATACTATCATCTTGGTCTGCATTTACTTTTGCAACCGCATCTTTCTCTTCTTGCATTTGAAGCTTTTTCACGGAAGCTCTTAAGCGATCATTTTTTTCATCCATAAAGACAATAACTGCACTGATATCTTGATCTTTTTCAATCTCTTCGACTTTAAGTGGGAAGAGGTCTTCAGATCTTATGAGTGCATCTACTTGATCATCGATAGCAATAAATACACCAAAATCTTTTTTATCTTTTACTTTACCTTGAACAATATCTCCAACTTTATGATTTTTAGCAAACATTTTTATAGGAGAATCGCTAAGCGCTTTCATGCTCAAAGATATTTTTCCGGCATCTTTATCGATTTTTATAATTTTAACTTCTACTTCATCGCCCGGTTTAAAGCTATTTTTAGCATTTTGAGATTTATCCCAAGATATCTCTTGATTATGGAGTAAGCCTTCAACCTCATCCAATTTCACAAAAGCTCCAAAGTCTGTCACAGATGTAACTTCGCCTTTTAACACATCTCCGACTCTATTGTTTTGACAAAATTGATCAATTGGTTTAGAAAGTAAATTTTTCAAACTCACTCTTAATCTTTTTTCGTTTTTATCTATCTCAATCACTTCAACATTTATCTGCTCACCAACAGTGAGATGATCGCCGGGATGTTTCACATTTTTATCCCAAGATATCTCTGAAACATGCAAGAATGCTTCAAGATCGTTTCCGAGATCAACAAAGACACCATATGGTTCAATATTTCCTACAATAACAGCTACGGTATCGCCCTTTGAGACGATAGAATCTATATCACTCCACGGATCACTATGTGCATCTTTTATGGAAAGGGAGAGATGTTTTTTCTTTTTATCATATTCGAGTGCAATGACATTAACTTCATCACCTTCGCTAAAATATTTTGAAGGATTCACTGGACCTTTGTGGGAAATTTGCGAATAATGAACAAGTCCGTCAACTCCGCCTACATCAACAAAAGCACCATAACTTGTTATCTTTTTAACGACACCTTTAATGATATCTTTTGAACTCAAAAGAGCTTCAGCTATCTCGTCGATTTTCCCATTTTCTCTCTCGATAAGCTCTTTTCTAGATATGACTACAGAATTTTTATCTTTATCAACTTTTGTGATGACAGCTTTAACTTTTTTTCCGATAGGGTCAATTTTTTGAGACAAATAAGATAGTGTTCTTGGCATGAAAAAATCTAGACCGTCACATTCGATTATGTAACCACCTTTATTTTTTTTGATAACTTCACCTTCGATGATATACTCTTGTGTTTCGTCATAGTTGGCTATAAACTCTCTTAAAGCTCTCTGTTTTTTCGCAAGTTCATATGAGATATTGAGTCTATCTCCTCTTTTTCCGGTTACTACAACCGTGATATCATCACCCTCTTTAAAAAGAAGATTACCACTCTCATCTCTGAGTTGATCGAGTGATAAAAATGCCTCTTTTTTTGTACCTACATCTACAATGGCTTGATTGTCATCCTCGTTTATCTTGACTATCCTGCCCTCTACTAAGTCACCTTCTGACTCTTCATTTTTGAAAGACTCTTCGAGCATTGCCTCAAAGTCTACATCCTCTATTTCGATATCTTCGAACTTCATTCCGCTTCCTTATGTGCCTATTTTGACGATATTATACAATAATTAAATTAAATTTGCTTCGAGCGATTTCAGCAAATTGCCTTAACTTTACTCACTATCTCCTCAACAATCCAATCAGGTGTCGATGCCCCGGCTGCTATCCCGCAATGCTTTTTATCATCAAACCAAGCAAGATCAACTTCATCTTGATTTTCAACAAGATAACTATCGTTACAATACCTTTTTGAAATCAGATAGAGCTGTTTTGTATTTGAGGAGTTTTTTCCGCCCACAACAATCATTACATCGCATCTTTTTGCAAGTTCTTGTGTCGCATCTTGATTTTCAAATGTTGCATTGCAGATAGTGTTAAATACCCTCACCTCTTTTGCGCAAAGTATCAAAAAATTAGCGAGTTTCAAAAAATCATCAGGCTTTCTTGTTGTTTGGGAAACAAGTGCTATTTTATTTGAAAGTTTCTCTTTTTCAAGCTCATTTTCATCTAAAACTATATAGACATTACTCTCTTTAGCCGCATAACTCATAACGCCTTTAATCTCAGGATGATTTTTATCGCCAAATATCACAATATCATACCCCTGATTACTCATCTCTTCAACGATATTTTGAGGCTTTGTCACATAAGGACATGTGGCATCTATGATATTGTTTTTTTGCTTTTTGAGTACCTCAAGCTCATCCTTTGGAATCCCATGCGTTCTTACAACTACTGACTCATTTGGCTCTATCTCACTCATTTGATCAACATAGGTTACACCGTAACCACTTTTGAGTCTATTGATCTCATCTTGATTATGTATCAGCGGTCCGAAAGTTTTACTGTTTGGATTTTGTTCAGCAATTCTAATTGCCCTTTTAACGCCAAAGCAAAAGCCGTAAGAACTTGCGAGCTCTATCTTCAAAACTCTAGCCTAGTAATTTTCGAGAGGATATCAAAAAAATTCGGGAAGGAGGTATCAATGCAATCGATATCATCAATTTTCATGCCGGAAAAAATGCCTGCTATTGCAAAACTCATCGCTATTCTATGATCTCCATAACTATCCACAACAGCTTTGGAAATATTACCTCCCGTGATGCTATAGCCATCCTCAAACTCTTCACATACAATGCCGCATTTTTTAAGATTGGTAATCATAGAAGTGATACGATCGCTCTCTTTGACGCGGAGCTCTTTAGCATTACTCACAACACTTGTACCTTCTGCAAAAGCCATAGCAATGGCAAGTGCAGGCAACTCATCGATAAGCCAAGCTATCTTCGATGAAACCTCTATAGCTTTGAGCTTTCCATTATATGTGACGGTGATATCGCCGATTGGCTCATACTTGTCCTCTTTGAGTTCATACTCTATATCCGCACCCATTTTTTTGAGTACTTTATAGGCACCTATACGGGTTTTATTGAGCGATACATCTTTGATGATGATCTTTGAGCCAGGGGTGATTGCCGCAGCTAGTGCGAAGAAGAATGCACTTGAAGGATCCGCAGGAACGGTAAGCTCTAGTGGTTTTAGAGGTTTTTTGAGAGGTTTTATAGCTATCCAGTCGTCCTCATCTTTTTTGATATCTGCACCCATACCTATAAGCATTCTCTCGGTATGATCCCTGCTTAAAAGATTCTCTTTATAGTAACAAGTTCCGTTTGAGCGAAGTGCTGCTAAGATGAGTGCCGATTTTACTTGCGCCGAATCAACAGGAGAGTGATATCTAAAAGATTGCAATTTTGAACCTCTTATATAGAGTGGAGCAAGTCTGCCATTCTCTCTACCGTCTATGATTGCCCCTATTTCTCTGAGTGGCTCAACTACCCTACTCATGGGTCTTGCTTTGAGGTAAGCATCGCCGGTAAGTATATACATACCCTCCAAACTACTCAAAAAACCACTGTAGAGCCTGATGGCGGTACCCGCATTACCACAATCAAGGATATCTTTTGGCTCTTTTAATGATGATGGTGGCGTGATAGTAACACTACTAGCTACTCTTTTGATATCTGCACCTAACTGTGCAGCGATATTTAATGAATTAAGCGTATCTTCTCCAAGAAGATACCTGTCTATCTTTGATGCCTGATCGCTCAAAAGCGAGAAGATGGCACATCTATGCGATATCGATTTATCTGATGCTATCTCATCACATATAAGATCGAATGCCTGCTCACTTTTTTTGACCAGTACGCTTTTCATCGTAATTTTGCTCCAAAGTTATCTTCAAGTTTTAAAAGTATAGCACCGACAACACTCTCTATGTCCGCATCTTCTAGCGTCTTTTCATGCGACTGAATAAACATTCTCAGCGTTAAACTTCTATCTTTTTTTAAAGTTTTATCACTATAGATATCTATCGGATAAAACGCTTTAAGATAATCCAAATCCAAAGTATCTATAGCCGATTTAATCTCGGAGTAAACGATATCTTTTGATAGTACAACGCTAATATCTTTGTAAACCCCTTGAAAATTAGATATTGCACTTGCAACTTTTTTTGTTTTTATAAGAGAGTTAACATCTAGCTCTGCGATAAATGTATCTTTGATGCCAAAATCCTCTTGTGCAATCGGATGCAATTTAGAGATATATCCACAAGCTTTTCCATCGATAACTATATCAGCGGATTGATATGGATGAATCAGGCTATTGTGAAAAGTACAAGGCGCTAAATCAAACAGCCCTATGGATGAACCTAATTTTTGTATAAATGCATCGGCATATATCATTTTTGGCTTGCCACTATTGGTTATATTTTCCGACTCGCTACTACCGCTAAAAAGAAAAGCTATCTTCTCTTTTTGCTCTCTATTTTTATCAAAAACTGCCCCTATCTCAAAAAGAGGTATAGTTCGCTTTGAGTAACTTGCATTTCTCTTTGCTGCTAGAAGAAGGTTGACAAGAAGTGTCGATCGTAGAGTATTAAGCTCTTCAACAATCGGGTTTAGAAGCTCTAAGTTTTTATCAACAACCTCAAATCCATATTTTTCCAATAACTTTCTTTCGCTAAAAATGTAACTAACCGTTTCATAAAATCCGGCTCCAACGCTTTTGCATCGTATACTCTTTTTTGCCAAATATTGATCATAAACCACTCTTGTATGATAATTTTCAACAAAAGAGAGGGCTTGAGACTCAATGTTATCAATGCCGGTCATTCTTAAAATCTCTTCGGCAATATCTTGAGCATTGAGTATATCCGCTCTAAATAGAGGCACGGTAATCGCCAAGAGATCTTCGCTGGAGATTGATACCTCAAAACCTAATCGCTTCAAGATAGAGACTACACTACTTTTATCAAGCTCTGTACCAATAATTTTTGATAGCTGACTTATCGATACCTTGATGATGGTGTTCTCTTTTTTATATTCATGAATCAGAAAACCATCATATATCTCCGTGTTTGAACTTTTCTCTAAAAGTTTCAATGTATATCTCATACCGAAATTTACATCCGGGTTACTTCCCCTTGATGTATTGTAGTAAAAATTATCAGTCTGTATATCTTTTTTTGCAACATCCATCGAAGATAGGTTGTCTGCGGAGATATAGCTTGCTTCTATAAACACTTTTTCGCCATTGATGATAGGAGTGCAACCTGCATACTGATTAACACCGACGGTTGAACATATATTCTCGGAAGCCAAAACCTCTATAAGCCCTTTTTCATTCTGCGATATTTTGATCTTTGCAACCCCGTCATCCTTGCTAAAACAGCCCTCATTATAAGCTCTTATTATCACCCCGATTGAGTTTGTTGCATAAAGTGTAATCGCGGATATCCTATCTTTAACTTCCTCTTCGATAAAAGCTAATCGCAATTTTATAATAAAAGGCAGAGAGAGCACATCGATATTTACAAGTGCGAAAATAAGATCTATGTCAAATTTCTTTTCACTTTCAAGCGAAGCATGTCTTGATATGCCTGCTCTTGAAGTATGCTCATTGAGCTTAAGATCAATCTCTTTCATATCCCTATTAAGTGCAGCACTCAAATCGCGTGCGACACCTAAAACACTCAAGCAATCGCCTCTGTTTGGGGTTAATTCCACCTCTATAATGCTATCAGCTACAGACTCATAATTGTTCAAAGCTTCACCGACTATAAGTTCACCTATACTTGCATCAAGTATCATGATGCCCTCGCCAAAACTAGGCAGTCCAATCTCCGAAGCAGAACAGATCATTCCGTCGCTATCCACACCTCTTAAGTTGGCATGCTTTATCTCAAGCCCGCTTGGAAGTTGCGTGCCTATGGTGGCAACGGCAACATACTCGGCATCAACAACATTAGCAGCACCACACACTATCTGTCTTATGCTATATCCGGTATCTACTTCGCAAACATTGAGCTTATCGGCATCAGGATGCTTTTGACAAGATATGATTTTACCGATAACAACACCTTCAGGAATTTCTATCTTTTGAAGACTTGCAACTTCTAATCCTATAGAATTTAAAGTATCACATATAAGCTCATCGGAAACACCTTCTAAATCAACAAATTCCGATAACCAATTTCTTGTTACTATCATCTAAACTGCTCCAATAAACGAATATCACCCTCAAAAAGAGATCGAAGATCAGGTATCTCATGGATCAACATTGCAAGTCTCTCGATCCCGATACCAAAAGCATATCCGCTTACATCTTCATAGCCTACAGCCTTAAATACATTGGGGTCGACTATACCACAACCAAGTATCTCAATCCAACCTGTATGAGAGCAGACGCGGCACCCCTCACCTTTGCAAAATATACATGATATGTCAACTTCTGAAGAGGGCTCCGTAAAAGGAAAAAAGCTTGGTCTAAATCTTACCTTCACATCACCGAACATCTCTAGAAGAAATTCTGTTAATATCGATTTGAGATGGGCAAAATTGACTTTATCTTTTGCATCGATGACTAGCCCTTCCACCTGATGAAACATCGGAGTATGGGTTAAATCATAATCTCGCCTAAAAACTACCCCCGGAGCTATCATTCGAATAGGCGGTTTTGTATTCATCATTTTTCTTATCTGCACAGGAGATGTATGGGTACGAAGGAGTGAATTATCGGCAAAATAGAAAGTATCTTGCATATCTCTAGCGGGATGATTTTTAGGAAGATTTAAAGCTTCAAAGTTATGAAAATCATCTTCAACCAACGGACCATTTTCGATAGAAAAATTCAAAGAGACAAAATACTCTATAATCCTATCCATAGTCTCCATGACAGGATGCAGTGCTGCTGTCTGGTAACTATTTTGATACAGTGCAAGATCTAGGGCATCCTCTTTGAGTTTTACTTCTACCTCTTTGTTTTTTATCTCAGAATATTTTGCATCAAAAAGCCCTAAGAGACTCTCCTTGAGCTCATTGAGTCTTTGTGCTTCCTCTTTTTTCTCTTCACCTTGGAGCTCTTTGAGCTTCACAAAACCCTTTGAGAGCACCCCTTTTTTACCAAAAATCTCAACTCTGGCTTTCTCTAAATCATCTAAAGAGACAGATTGATTGATTGGTTGTGATATATTCTCTAAATCTTTCATGACATCCTAATTTTTTAGCATAAAATACTGATAGTAACTATCTAAAGTTCGTTTGAGAGTTTACCATAGTAGCATTTATTTCTTGCTTGAAATTGTGCTATAATCGTCTCAACATAAATTGCAGGAGTATGTATGTGTATATTTTGTAAAATAGTCAATAAAGAGTTGCCATGCAACATGGTACTTGAAGATGAAAACTTCTTAGCATTTCATGATCTCTATCCAAAAGCTCCCATACATATATTGATCATTCCAAAAGAGCATGTTAATTGTTTTCAAAATGTTTCAGGAGAAACAATGCGTGCCCTTACGCCTTTTGCACAAAAAGTTGCTGAAAAAACAGGTGTAGATAAAACAGGCTATAGACTCATAACAAACAATGGAGATGATGGCGCACAAGAGATACACCACCTTCATTTTCATATGCTAGGTGGCGGTCAATTAAAATGGGAACATATGCATGATGAATCTCACAAAAATATGTGAGACTTCTCTATCTAGACTTTTCTAGCCAGCTTTTAAGTGCTTCTATCTGCTCTTTAGTGCGGATAGTAGCCGTACCACCCTTTGATCTTCTGGCATTCATGCAGGCTCTATTATCTAAAATGCCTAAAACATCCTCTTCTATATTGGACTCGATACTCTGCAAAGCCTCCAAGCTCAGCTCCGATATATCCATGCCTTGCTCTTCTGCTAGATTGACAACATTGCCGACGATATGATACGCATCCCTAAAAGGAACGCCTAGTTTTTTTACAAGATAATCAGCAAGATCAGTAGCGCTTAAATGGCCAACCTTGCAAGCACGCTCCATCGCCTCTTTTTTGATTGTCATCTGCGTAAGCATCTCCTCAAGTACGCTCAAAGAGAGTTTTGCCGTCTTGACACTATCAAAAACTCCCTCTTTATCTTCTTGCATATCTTTATTGTAAGCGAGTGGTAAACCCTTCATTACCGTCAAAAGCGAGATTAGATTTCCATTTGCCCGACCGGTTTTTCCACGAAGTAGTTCGGGGATATCCGGGTTTTTCTTCTGAGGCATGATAGAGCTCCCTGTCGCATGTCTGTCTGATAATTTTATCCATCCAAACTCACTACTACTCCAAAGTATCAACTCCTCGCTGAGTCTACTGATATGCATCATCATTGTGGCGATATTAAAAAGAATCTCTAATGCAAAATCTCTATCACTCACAGTATCGAGACAGTTGAGTGTAGGCGCATCAAAACCTAAAGCAGACGCAGTCATATCCCTGTCTATCGAATGAGGTGTTCCCGCAAGTGCAGCACATCCAAGAGGGGAAAGATTATTTCGCTCATAACTACTTAAGAAACGCTCAAAATCTCTTTTGAACATACTTGCATATGCCATTATGTGGTATCCGAAGTTGATAGGCTGTGCATGCTGTAGATGCGTCATACCCGGCAGGAGTGTTTCGGTATGCTTTGAAGCGATCTCAAGGAGGCTCTTCATAAGGTTGGATAAAAGAGCTGTGATCTCTTTTGTCTCCTTTTGAACATAGAGTCTAAAATCAAGCGCGACTTGATCATTTCTACTTCTGGCCGTATGAAGTCTTTTGCCGGCATCGCCTATCTTTTGAGTAAGTCTAGACTCAATTGCCATATGGATATCTTCTTGTTGGTCTTCCTCGATATCCCAGCTTCCACTTGTAATCTCTTCTAATATCTCATTAAGTCCAAGATTTATCTTTTTAAAATCATCTCCGGAGATTATTCCTTTATTTGCTAACATTGAGGCGTGCGCCAATGAACCCTTGATGTCTTCTAGATAGAGTGTTTTATCGAAAGGCAATGAGTTATTTAGCTCTTTAAGCAAATCGGAGCTTTCGATGCCGATTCTAGCCGATGCAATCTTTTTATTACTCACTTCAATACCTCTTTTTTTGGTTTAATCCCTATCATTTTATCCAAATTTAATAAAATAAATTCAAAAATAGAGTCTATTCAGAGGATAAAGCCACTAGTAATACACAATTATTCAATACGATTTTGGGTATTTTTAACTATAATATCTAAATACAAAACAGCTCAATGGAAGGTAATCGCAGGTGAAAAAGATTGTTATTGTTTTTTTTCTCTCTTTTTTGTTTATAGGATGTTCTAAAACAAATAATAGTGCTATTACACCAAAAATGGATCCATCATCCGAGCAAGATATTTTTGATGATTTTGATAATGAATTTGAGACACAAGCAGTTTATGACCCGCTTGAAGGCTACAACAGAATTATGACAAATTTTAACGATAAAGTATATATCTACCTACTTGAGCCAATAGCTTCAACCTATGCCTATATAGTTCCAAGAGGTGGAAGAGTGGCGATAAAAAACTTTTTCCACAACATTGAAACTCCGGTGAGACTCACAAACAATGCATTGCAGTTCAAGTTTAAAAGAGCATCCATTGAGGGTGGAAGATTTGTTGTCAATACAGTGTTTGGACTTGGAGGTTTTTTTGATCCGGCAAAAAGTGATCTCGGATGGGAAAGCTATGATGAAGATTTTGGCCAAACTTTAGGGAGTTATGGCGTAGGCGAAGGTATCCCTATCGTATTGCCTTTTCTAGGACCTTCCAACATAAGAGACTCAGTGGGATTAGCAGCCGATAGCTTCATCAGTCCTCTTCCATACCTAGGAAACCATATATTTGATTATGATATACCACAAACTACCACCATGGGGGCTGTAATCAAAGCTTATAAAGTCATCAATAAAACCTCTTTACAGCTGGGACAATACGAAAGTATCAAAAAAGATGCACTGGATTTCTATCCATTTTTACGAGACAGCTATAAACAACTCAGAGAACAACAAATTAAGGAGTAACACAAAACATGAAATTCAGAAAAATAACAACAGCTATAATCTTTTTTATAACGCTTTCTTCGGGGCTTTTTGCTTTAGAAAAAAACGCGATAGAAAAAGACATATCTATTAAAATCAATCAAGCACTCAATATTCTGAGTACAAAAAGTTTGACAAAAAAACAACAAGCTCAAAAGATATTTAGTCTGCTCGATGAAGTATTTGACTATAGCATCATGTCTAAATTGGCGCTTGGAAAACAACAATGGGGAGCAATCTCAAATTCAGAAAAGAAAGAGTTTGTTAAACTTTTTGAAAAAAAATTAAAACAGTCTTATGTTGATAAACTTGCACTCTATGACAATCAAAAAGTAATAATACTCGGACTTAAAGATTATCAAAAAAATAGGCTCCAATTACAAACAAAGCTTATAGGCAAGGGCGAAACATACCCTATCAATTACAACTTTTACAACGATAAAGGCAACTGGAAAATCTACGATGTAGATATCTCAGGTGTGAGTATCATTCAAACATATAGACAACAATTTTCCGGACTCCTTAAAGAAAAAAGCTTTCAAGAAATTCTCGCTCAATTAAGAAGCGAAGATATTCAATGATCAGAGAGTTTTACTCAAGGTGGGTAACACGCTACCCGCTTACGATACTTGCTTTTATCTCATTAGCCGTAGGAGTCCTTGGGTATTATGCGACAAAACTGGAGATAGATGCCTCCTCAGAGACGCTACTCCTTGAAAATGACAGTGATCTAGCATTTTCAAGAGAAGTTTCTAAAAAATATTATAGTCCAAACTTTTTGATTCTCACTTTTTCTCCAAAAAAAGGCGCCCTGCTCGATGATAACAATCTACAAATCATAAAAGAGATATCCGATGATCTCTTAAAAATAGATGCCATTGATTCTATAACTTCGATACTCAATGTCCCGCTTGTAGAGTCTCCGCCTCTTCCGCTTACGGATCTTGCCGGCGGAGTTGATACCCTCAGCACGAAGAAATTTGATAAAAAATTAGTTAAGCATGAATTTCTTACATCAGAATTTTATAGCAACAACTTAGTGAGTAGTGATTTTACAACTACAGCGATTGTGCTAAATCTTAAAAGCGATGATCAATACACACACTATCTCGAAGCAAGAAATGCACTTCTAGATAAAAGTAGAAAAACTGCGCTTAATAAAGATGAAAAGATAAAACTTGAGCAGATAAACAGTGAGTTTAAAACCTATAGAGATAAAACAAGAGCCAAAGAAGCAGAAGATATAGCAAGCATCAGAGCTGTGATGAAAAAATACAGCGCAGAGGGCTCTATGTTTTTAGGTGGGGTCAATATGATTGCGACCGATATCATCGGTTTTGTTAAGAGTGATCTTGTCATATACGGCACATCGTTGCTGATAATCCTAATGATTATTTTATGGGTGTTATTTAGGAGGGTATTATGGGTTTTTGTGCCTATCATTATCTGCACTGTTTCTGTTGTAGCTACTACCGGACTCCTTGGTTTTTTTGATTGGGAAGTGACTGTTATATCTTCAAATTTCATTGCATTACAACTCATCATTACACTTTCAATCGTTATTCACCTCATAGTAAGATATAGGGAAGTTGAGGATATCACACACGATAAGATATCTCAAAAAGAGCTTGTTGTTGAAACGATGGATTCAAAATTTAACCCGACATTCTTCGCCGTCATTACTACCGTAGCAGGATTTGGCTCATTGGTTCTCTCAAGCATCAAACCTGTTCAAAACTTAGGGCTTATGATGAGTACAGGCGTTGCGATATCGTTTATCATTGCTTTTCTGCTCTTTCCGGCTATCCTCATGCTTCGACCGAGAAAAGAGGAGAAGCACTCATTTATCCGTAGTAGCAAATTCTCCTTTGTAAATCTTACTGCAAACCTTGTGCTTAAAGATAAAAAAGCTATTTTCATCACGAGTATCATCGTAGTCATCTTCTCCCTTACCGGAGCTTCAAAACTTATCGTTGAAAATAGTTTTATCAATTATTTCAAAAAAAGCACTGCCATATACCAAGGCATGGAGGTAATCGATGAAGAACTTGGGGGCACAACACCGCTTGATGTAATCATACAATTTGATGACAAGCAAGAGACTAAAACTGCCGAGACTCAAGATGATGATCTCTTTAATGATTTTGAAGACGAATTTGCAAAGAGTGCAAATGACCCGCAATACTGGTTTACTCAAGATAAAATGGAGACGATCTTGGCTGTTCATAATTACCTCGATTCACTCCCTGAAGTTGGAAAAGTACAATCTCTCGGCTCGCTCCTAAAAACAGGGAAGTTGCTCAATCACGGCGAGGATTTAGACGGGATCACTTTGGCACTCTTTTACAAGATGTTTCCGGAGCGCTATAAAGACCTACTCCTTCGACCTTATATCAATATCGAAGCCAATGAAGCAAGGATTTCAACGAGAATCATAGACTCCAATCCAAATCTCAGAAGAAACGAACTTATCAAAAAGATAGAACATGATTTAAGAGGTGTGATAAAAAATAAAGATACAAAATATAGACTCTCCAATCTTATGGTGCTCTATAATAATATGTTGCAATCTCTCTTTGACTCACAGATTAAAACTTTAGGTTTTGTTCTCATACTGCTCTTTGTTATGTTTTTATTGCTCTTTAGGACACTCAAGATTGCATTTATAGCACTCATAGCCAATATCGTCCCTATATCACTCCTTTTTGGAATCATGGGATGGCTAGGCATACCGCTTGATGTGATGACTATAACAATTGCAGCCATCTCTATAGGAATAGGTGTTGATGACACCATCCACTACATACATAGATATAAAGAGGAGTATGATAAAACGGGGGATTACCTCCAAGCGATGATAAACGCGCATCAAAGTGTCGGTTATGCGATGCTTTTCACATCGCTCATCATCATGATAGGTTTTTCAGTACTTGTATTTTCGAACCTTATCCCTACGATATATTTTGGATTTTTAACGGTTATTATCATGTTCACGTTACTGAGCGGAGATATACTTCTTTTACCAAAAATGCTTATAACACTCAAGCCTTATTCTAAAACAAAGTAAGACCCAGGAGGGTCTTTGCAGAGTTTATTTGCTCTTCACATCTTTTTTGATATTCTCAACGAGGGCAGGACCGACACCTTTGACGCTCAACAAATCTTCAAATGATTTATAAGGTCTAGCATGCATAATGGTATCGGCCTTTTTATCTCCGATGCCTTTGATAGCCATCAAATCCTCTTTTGAAGCCTTATTTAGCTCACCTAAACTCATCGCATGTAGCATTCCAAATGTCATGATGGCAATGATAGCCAACCTCTTTAAACTCATAATAACTCCTTTAGATTAATATTATGCATATAAGCATAAATAAATTATATATTTATATCTTTGAAGTTAAGTAAAATATGTCAAATTGTCATATTTTTATATAAAGAAGTGTTTCAATTGCATTCAATATATAAAATGAGAGCACAATGCCGTTTATATTTTATTGCTATAAGTAACTACAACAATAGTCTGTAAGCTTGTAAACCTTGAGCTTGAAGCTTGAATTTGCAGGCACTTCAAATGATTCTCCGCCTGATATTTTCTTCCAACTCTCCCCCGGCAAACTAATCTCCATCTCTCCAGAGAGAATCTCCATCAACTCTTTCGCATCAGTGCCAAATTCATACTCACCGGGAAACATAATCCCAAGAGTCTTTTTAGAACCGTCATCAAAAAGTAGTGTTCTACTGGTAACTTTACCGTCAAAATAGATATTAGCTTCTTTGTTGATTGTTACATTACTAAATTGTGACATATTTAATTATCTCCGATTTTTTAAACACATTATAGGTAAAATAATCTTTATATTTCTATATGATAAACACCCCTCAAACAATGATAAAAAAATGATTTTGTAAATAAAGAAAGAATTCTCAATGTGGCAGCGACCTACATTCCCACACCCGTGGGGTGCAGTATTATCGGCGATGAGAGGCTTAACTTCCGGGTTCGAAATGGAGCCGGGTGTGACCCTCTCTCTAACCCCACCACAAAGAGAAGCAAACTTACCGTAGTAGGCTTGATTCTCTCTGATTGAGAAAGAGAAACTTAATATTGTTAAGAGTCTAAGAGTAACGATTACAACTATGTGCTTTGCACTTAATAAGGTAGTACCTTATATAGAAAAAAATAAATACAGACGATCTATTAGTACTGGTCAGCTAAATATCTTTCGATACTTACACACCCAGCCTATCAACGCAGTAGTCTTCTGCGGATCTTCAGGGATGATTCATCTTGGAGTTGGCTTCCCGCTTAGATGCTTTCAGCGGTTATCACATCCGAACATAGCTACCCAGCGATGCCCCTGGCGGGACAACTGGTACACCAGTGGTTCGTTCAACCCGGTCCTCTCGTACTAGGGTCAACTCTCCTCAATCATCCAACGCCCACGGCAGATAGGGACCGAACTGTCTCACGACGTTCTGAACCCAGCTCGCGTACCGCTTTAAATGGCGAACAGCCATACCCTTGGGACCTGCTACAGCCCCAGGATGCGATGAGCCGACATCGAGGTGCCAAACCTCCCCGTCGATGTGAGCTCTTGGGGGAGATCAGCCTGTTATCCCCGGCGTACCTTTTATCCTTTGAGCGATGGTCCTTCCACACAGAACCACCGGATCACTATGACCGACTTTCGTCTCTGCTCGACCTGTATGTCTCGCAGTTAAGCTGGCTTGTACCATTATACTCTACGAACGATTTCCAACCGTTCTGAGCCAACCTTTGTAAGCCTCCGTTACTTTTTAGGAGGCGACCGCCCCAGTCAAACTACCCACCAGACATTGTCCTCCGACAAGATAATTGTCGCAAGTTAGCAATCAGAATACACAAGGGTGGTATCTCAAGGATGGCTCCGGTACAGCTAGCGCCATACCATCAAAGCCTCCCACCTATCCTGCACAAATGTATCCCAACTGCAGTGTCAAGCTATAGTAAAGGTGCACGGGGTCTTTCCGTCTTGCCGCGGGTAGGAGGAATTTTCACCTCCACTACAATTTCACTGGATCTCTGGTCGAGACAGCTCCCATCTCGTTACGCCATTCATGCAGGTCGGTATTTAACCGACAAGGAATTTCGCTACCTTAGGACCGTTATAGTTACGGCCGCCGTTTACTTGGGCTTCGATCAAGAGCTTCGCCTTGCGGCTGACCCCATCAATTAACCTTCAAGCACCGGGCAGGCGTCACACCATATACATCCTCTTACGAGTTAGCATAGTGCTGTGTTTTTGATAAACAGTCGGGAGGGACTCTTTGTTGCAACCTCTCTCGCTTTTGGGAGTAAATCCCTATACAAGAGGAGGCACACCTTATTCCGAAGTTACGGTGCTAGTTTGCAGAGTTCCTTAACCAGAGTTCTTCCACGCGCCTTAGAATACTCATCTCACCCACCTGTGTCGGTTTACGGTACGGGCAACTAATAATAAACTTAGAGGCTTTTCTTGGCACGACGGTATCAACGATTCACCTTCAACTCCGAAGAGTATCCAGTGCCTGTCAGGTCTCGAAAAAGGCCGGCGGATTTTCCAATCCGGCTTATCTACACCCTTCGACCCACTATTCCATCAGTGAGCTCGTTTAACCCTATGCGTCCCCCCATCGTATAAAACTATTAGTTGGTATTGGAATATTAACCAATTTGCCATCGCTTACCCCTTTCGGACTCAGCTTAGGACCCGACTAACCCTACATTGACGAGCATCGTGTAGGAAACCTTGGGTTTTCGGCGAAGGGGATTCTCACCCCTTTTATCGCTACTCATGCCTGCATGCTCACTTCTAGCCGCTCCACCACTCCTTACCGGTATGGCTTCGATGCTGACTAGAACGCTCTCCTACCGCGCACACACCAGTGTGCACCTACGACTTCGGTGTCTATTTTAGCCCCGTTATATTTTCGGCGCAGAATCGCTAGACTAGTGAGCTGTTACGCTATCTTTAAAGGATGGCTGCTTCTAAGCCAACCTCCTAGTTGTCTAAGCAACTCCACATCCTTTTCCACTTAAATAGAACTTTGGGACCTTAGTCGGTAGTCTGGGCTGTTTCCCTTTCGACCTAGGATTTTATCACCCTATGCCTGACTGCCATGAATTCATATAAGGTATTCGGAGTTTGACTGGGTTTGGTACATTGGTATACGCCCTAGCCCAATCAGTGCTCTACCCCCTTATACTTCTAACATGACGCTATACCTAAATATATTTCGGAGAGAACCAGCTATCACTAAGTTTGATTGGCCTTTCACCCCTATCCACAGGTCATCGGAGAAGTTTTAAACCTTCACCCGTTCGGTCCTCCACTAGTTCTTACACCAGCTTCAACCTGCCCATGGATAGATCACTTAGTTTCGGGTCTGCAGCAACTAACTAGACGCCCTATTAAGACTCGCTTTCGCTACGGCTTCGGGTTTCCTTAACCTCGCTAGTCACCACAACTCGCAGGCTCATTATGCAAAAGGCAGTCCATCACCCCGGATTGCTCCATGGGGCTCTGAATGATTGTAGGCAGATGGTTTCAGGTTCTATTTCACTCCGCTTGCCGCGGTTCTTTTCACCTTTCCCTCACGGTACTTGTTCACTATCGATCTGGTAGTAGTATTTAGCCTTGGAGGGTGGTCCCCCCATATTCAGTCAAGATATCACGTGTCCCGACCTACTCGAATAGTCTATAGTTAGTTTTTGTATACGGGACTATCACCCTCTTTGGTCAAGCTTTCCAGCTTATTCTACTAACACCCTATAGAGTTTAGGGCTAATCCAGTTTCGCTCGCCGCTACTTCCGGAATCTCGGTTGATTTCTTTTCCTCTAGCTACTGAGATGTTTCACTTCGCTAGGTTCGCTCCCCGAAGGGTGACATAACTCTCGCTATGCCGGGTTGCCCCATTCGGAAATCTAGGGATCAAAGCCTCTTAGCGGCTCCCCCTAGCTTATCGCAGCTTAGTACGTCCTTCATCGCCTCTACCAGTCAAGGCATCCACCATCTGCCCTTAGATTAATTTATTTTATTCTAAGGTACTACCTTACTAAATGCAAAAAACTATTATTTATAGACCATAAAATGAACAAGTCCATTTTATTTACGCTAACGCTAAGTTCACTTCAGCAGTGAGCTCTCGCGACTAGTCGCTCTACGATAATGCTTCTTTTTCTTCAGTAAAGGTATGCATTTTTTGAGTTTGCACATGGATATTAAATGCTAAAAGCAAATAATATTTCTGTTAAATTGTAATTTTTTACCCGATAAAAATTTTGATTTGCATCAATTTTTCTATCTTGCAACATTACGTTAGACTCTTAACAATAGTAAGTTAAATAACATTAGGTAAAAAACCTAATAGAAAAACTCTTTTGAGTGTTTGTATTAAATTTTTGTCTCTTCTTTTCGAAAATGGTGGAGAATAACGGGATCGAACCGATGACCTCCTGCGTGCAAAGCAGGCGCTCTCCCAGCTGAGCTAATTCCCCTCTTTATTGCAATTTCTCAAAGATCATCATGACCTTTGACAACCAAACATAATCAAACCAACATCTACCTAAGTTTGTCTCTTCCGTGTGAGCGAAAAGAGACTATACTCTTGAAAGGAGGTGATCCAACCGCAGGTTCTCCTACGGTTACCTTGTTACGACTTCACCCCAGTCGCTGATTCCACCGTGGAGGGTAGCCAATTTAGCTTCCCCGCTTCGGGTGAAATCAACTCCCATGGTGTGACGGGCGGTGAGTACAAGACCCGGGAACGTATTCACCGTAGCATGGCTGATCTACGATTACTAGTGATTCCAGCTTCATGTAGTCGAGTTGCAGACTACAATCCGAACTGAGAGTAGGTTTATAGATTTGCTCCACCTCGCGGTATTGCGTCTCATTGTCCTACCCATTGTAGCACGTGTGTCGCCCTGGCCGTAAGGGCCATGATGACTTGACGTCGTCCTCACCTTCCTCCTCCTTACGAAGGCAGTCTCACTAGAGTCCTCGGCCGAACCGTTAGTAACTAGTGACGAGGGTTGCGCTCGTTGCGGGACTTAACCCAACATCTCACGACACGAGCTGACGACAGCCGTGCAGCACCTGTTTTCAAGCTCCCCGAAGGGCACCACTCTATCTCTAGAGTGTTCTATCAATGTCAAGGCCAGGTAAGGTTCTTCGCGTATCTTCGAATTAAACCACATGCTCCACCACTTGTGCGGGTCCCCGTCTATTCCTTTGAGTTTTAATCTTGCGACCGTACTCCCCAGGCGGAATGTTTAATGCGTTAGCTGCATCACCGAAAGGACGAGCCTCCCGACGACTAACATTCATCGTTTAGGGCGTGGACTACCAGGGTATCTAATCCTGTTTGCTCCCCACGCTTTCGCGCCTCAGCGTCAGTACTGTTCCAGAAGATCGCCTTCGCTTTTGGTATTCCTAGTGATCTCTACGGATTTTACCCCTACACCACTAATTCCATCTTCCCCTCCCAGACTCTAGCTAAGTAGTTTTGGATGCAGTTCTATGGTTGAGCCATAGGATTTCACATCCAACTTACAAAGCCGCCTGCGCGCGCTTTACGCCCAGTGATTCCGAGTAACGCTTGCACCCTCCGTATTACCGCGGCTGCTGGCACGGAGTTAGCCGGTGCTTATTCATGTGATACCGTCATTATCTTCTCACATAAAAGGAGTTTACGCACCGAAATGTGTCATCCTCCACGCGGCGTTGCTGCATCAGACTTTCGTCCATTGTGCAATATTCCCCACTGCTGCCTCCCGTAGGAGTCTGGACCGTGTCTCAGTTCCAGTGTGTCTGATCATCCTCTCAGACCAGATAGGCGTCATAGCCTTGGTGAGCTCTTACCTCACCAACAAGCTGATACCATATAGCCCGATCCTTTACCGAAAAAACTTTCCCAACTATACATATGTAAAGAAGGAGTATGGGGTATTAGCAGTCGTTTCCAACTGTTATCCCCCAGTAAAGGGCACATTAGCTATACATTACTCACCCGTTCGCCACTTAGCTGACAGTCTAGCAAGCTAGACCCGTTCTCGTTCGACTTGCATGTGTTAAGCACGCCGCCAGCGTTCACTCTGAGCCAGGATCAAACTCTCCATAAAAATCTTTCTTCTTTGATAGGAGCAAAGCCCCTATCAAATTCATCTCACTAAAGCTTCGGCTTTCACCTCAGTTTCAATGCTATTAAAAAAAGAATATGAAAATGGTTTGAACCATTGTCAAAGAATCACTTAACTATTTCTAATTAAGCTTAACTCTTTTATCACCTTTTTAAAAAAAAGGTGCAAAAATTAAATCTCAAATAGACGTTGATTATACTTATATTTGGTTGTCAAAGATCATGCACTGTTCACTCTCTCAACCAACTCGGTTAAGGTCTCTGTGTTAGTGGACGCGTATTATAACAGTAAAGTTTTTAAAAGTCAATAGGATTTGGAAGTTTTTTGGAAAAAAGTTTAAAAATTAAAACAAACTAGAGTCCAATTTGTTTTAATCTGTTCTGCATACGCCAGCAACATCCGAAACACATGCATATCCTGTCTCTCTTTGAATAGTTATCCATGAAGTTTCGCCGCCGGCAAAAGTAAAAGCTATCGTGCAATCCTGTTGCATAATAGAACTATAATTGGGAGTGGTTGATCCCAAATGCCCCTTATGTGGTCTACCAAAATTATCAAAACCAATGTGCTGAGAACCATTAAGTGCGCCTACTCCTGTTGCTACATTGCACCCTGTAGCAAAATCAACATTTGTGATACCAAACTTTTTGGTGATAAATACTTTTGGGCTTACATTTGTAGCACCTTCTGCAACACTGCTAAATATTGGTTTCCCGTCACGAGGATCCACGGCTGCTTCTGCTAGGCTAAAGTTTCCAAGCATATCTGAATCAGAGCCTATCGTATATGCCCATTTATTAGGAGCTCCTCCAATCGTATTTTCAAATTGAATAGTCCAAAAAGCACTTTGCCATCTTGAATCAGTTGGATTAATAACATTATCAACAAGTGCGAGGTGTTGGGTATAGCGAATATCGGAGAGAATCTGATCCATAGCATCTTGGACATTATCTGAAGTAAATCGAGGCAGAGCAACGGCAGCGATGATACCCATTACTGCAATAACAAAGACAAGCTCAATCATTGTGAAAGCTTTTTTTATGTGCATTCCAAACCTTTTGTGGCATAACTTTTTCAAATTATACCACAAATTTAAGAAAAATTAAAACTAAACTTTCATATCCTCGGCAAGATGCACATCATAGAGGATATCATCCCATGGATGTCTATACATAGGCATACCGAGTCTCTTCTCATCTAAGATATGGCCTATAAAGCCGATACTTCTGCCCAAGATAAAGAAGGCATTAAGCGCACCTGCATCGATAAATATATCAATCTCTTCTTCACTGTATCCTAAAGCCCGCCACATATCAACCATCAAGATACCAATCGTACCGTCAACATTGAGAATGAGATTATCTTTTTTAGAGGTTGTAAGCTCCTCAACCGTCAATGCATAATCAAGCAACGGCGTTGCCGGGAATGTCGCCTTTGCGAGATCTTTTAATCCTTTAACACGTAAATCGGGATTTCTAACCGATTTGATTCTATGCCCGATACCCGGAATCGGCACACCTTCTCTTTTCATATAGGCTAAGAATTCAGCAGGAGACATATCGTGAAAGTGCGCATGTTTAAAGTATTTTGCTGCACCATCTATCGCACCGCCGAATCTTGGACCGATTGTCAAAAGACCGGCAATCAAAGAGGAGATAACATCTTTACCGGCACGCGCCGTTACTTTTGCATTATGTGCCCCACTCACAGCCGGACCATGGTCGGCAACTGTCTTAAGAACACTCTCCAAGAAATCAACCGCCCATCTTGGGTATCTTTTCTTAAACCACAATATACTCATAATATCGCCGATAGTAAATCCCGTATCAGGAGTCGCAACCGAACTTATAGGGTAACCACAATAGGTCGCCTCTTCACCTCTGTCATCAGAGATAGTACAAACAAAGTTTTTATTTCTTCTTGTTTTTGGTATCTCGTTAATCTTTGGCTCTTCAATCTCCTGGATAACACCCTCTTTTTTGAGCTGTGTATAAACTTCAGCAATCGTATCCGGGAGATCATTGAAAGAATCAGGAACATAAATACCCGCCTCTTTCATCGCTTTATTTTTGGCTTCAGCAGTTTCTCTTTCGGCGTTTGCACTTGCACCTGCATGACCAAATTGGACGCCACTATCATAATATTTTGCAATTGTTCCGATACACCATGCAATAATAGGTTTAGTGATTTTTCCGGATTTAACTGCTTCGATTACTTTATACTCTTCAGTACCACCCACTTCACCCAAAAGAAGCATATATTTTACCTGTGGATTATCTTGCATTCTTAGAAGATTGTCTATAAATACAGAACCTACAAATCTATCACCGCCTATCGCTACACCCTCTGCAATTCCATCAGCATTGATAGCTATGATGTTGCTCAGTTCATTGAAAAGACCCCCGGATCTTGTTACAAGCCCGCATGATCCTGCTCTATGAAGTTTAGAATTGATGATGTTATTGATAGTGCCGCCTATATTGGCTATCTTAAATGCACCCGGAGCGATAGCGCCGACTGTTGCAGGACCTATAACCGTCACTCCAAGCTCTCTCGCTTGCTCATTCATAGTTCGTGCCAATCTCTCAGGAATCCCTTCGGCTGTTATCATAATAGTTTTAAACCCACCGATTGCCAATGCCTCCACGGTCACATCATATGCTGTTCTAAATGATGCGAAGTTGAGTAACACATCAGCATTTTCAAATGCCTCTTTTGCCTCTTTGGTTGTTTTAAAAAGAGGGATCATAACCTCTTCGCCACCCCAGAAGAATTTCTCAAATTTTGAAGCAGATGTCGGAGCGACAATCGCAGCCACAGATGGCTTTTCTCTCCCTATAGTATAGTCATAATCCAACATTCTTTGAATCGCACTAGAGTTATTGTTCCAAAAAATTGCTTGTGTATCTTTATTAAATAGTGAACTCATCTTCTCTCCTTACTTCTCTAAAGCCATACGAACGATATCCGTAACATGCGTTTCCGGACCATAAACTTCTATATATAGACCCAACCTATCAGCAGCCTCTTTGATATCTGCTAATCCTTTTTCATAGTTTGGACCACCTCTTCTTACATATATTCTCACACCAACCTCTTTCATCTTTTTTGCATATTTTTCAAGCGCCAAGATAATGCCTGTAAATGTCTTTGCCACATCGGTAAAGTTTGCAATCGCACCGCCTATGATAAGCACCTTATCTCTTCCTTGAGGGTCTTTTTTTCTCGTCATAAGATCAAAGATTGTCTCGGCATAAAATGCCGTCTCGTCCGTTGTCGGCCCACCACTATATTCACCGTAATTTGCCAAGTCTTCAATACCTGCAAAATCTGCTATCGTATCTGCGTAGACAACAGAAGCACCACCGCCTGCAACCATAGTCCAAATACGGGCATCGGGTTTAAGCACAGTCAATTTAAGTGATGCTCCACTCTTTGAATCAGCCTCTTCAATCGCTAGAACTTCCGGAGATTTCTCTTCCATCCCAAATGCCACAGGATACTCGACATCACCCCACTGGCTTTTCATCAAAAAGCCTGCCGTATCATCGAGTTTCGCAACCATATCTAAAAGCTCTATCTTCTCTCCTTGCATAACAAACGGATTGATCTCAAGGTATGCGAAATTGAGCTCTCTGTAGGCTTTAAAAAATCCTATTGCAAATTTTGCAAAAGCTTCTTTATCTTTAGCGGCTACATCTTGAGGGATATTTGCTTGTATCTTAGCAGTTATCTCCTCTTCCGTTGCATTGATCGGGAACACGACCTCGACAACCTTATCCCAATTTTCCTCGACTTCCATACCCCCTTCGGCTGACATATAAAGCACATCATCCTCTCCAACACATGTTGCGCTAATATAATACTCCTCTTCTTGGGAGTGTGGCGTAAAAGGCTCAACGATAAAATGTGTTAAAAAATCCTCTTTAGGCTCACCTTTTGGTGTATCACCGTCAAAATCAAAATAAACTTTCTGCTTAGCGCCTGCTTTTTCATCTATCCAAGATGCGGCTTTTTGCAAGCTCACATCGCCAGGCTTACTATCTCTAAAAAGAACAAGATTATTCTTACCTCTTTTTCCAAAAAGCATATCAGGCTTTGCAACAAGCGGCTTGCTTGAGAGCCAATCATTTGTTTTGGATAATTTTTTAAGTTCATCTCCGCTTTTTACCAAAGCTGTCTCATATGAGTATGTGAACTCAGGGAAGTATTTTTCCCAATGGTTTGCTAATATTGTTTTAGCATCATATTCTCTAATAGCTTTTTGCGCCATCGAGTTCTCCTTTTTTTGAATTATGGATATAGTAGCATGTGAGAGTTTCAAACCATTTTGGAAACTAGAAATAAATAATCATTTGAACCCTATGTGTGTATTTTAGAAACAAAAACAGGACTAAACAAACAAAGTCTTGTTAGATATTGCATTGAGAAATCCCATAATAGCGCATTTGATAACGCTCTTTGATACTTTTTGAGTCAATACAGTCAATATTTTTGCTTTTCAACTCTTTGGCTTTCCAATAAGGAACATATACTTTATAGGCAAAATGTTTCGAGTTGTCATCAAAAAGCATAAAAAGTGGTTTATGGAAGACTATGGTTGCTGAACTGAGCATCATCACAATCAAAACTGCATAAAAACCAATCCTATGTTTAAGTCTAAATTGCGGCAAGCGACATCTAAAACTCTTATAAAACAATTTTACCATAGGTAATATCGCGATGATCATATAGGGAGCAAAATCAACGATATGTACTCTTTGCCTAATGGAAAGCATCAAAGAGACAGCGAATGCAAAGAACGATATGTGCCAGATGACATCCTTATCACCCTTGATAAGTATCCTATACATACTATAGGAAAAAAAGAGAAAGAGAAATGGAGAAAATATAGCTGCCAATGCTCCGAGATTTTCCAAAAAATGTCCTGCAGGCTTGCCACCAACGGGGATAAAACTTCCAAAAAAGAAACAAAGTCCAATCAATATTACAGAACCTAGCAACAAAAATCTATCTTTGAGAGAAAGCGCATAGATAGCAAGCGCAATATAGATAATGATGGCTGATTGATGCACAAAAAGGAGTGAGAGTAAGACTAAAAATTGTGGTATCCTCCACTCTTTATAGTAGAACCAAACAAAGAGCAGTATCCCAAAAAGGAGTATCATTGATGCATTAGCAAGTGTAGCACCGATAAGCGTGCCGGGCATAAACATAAAAACAGTGGTTGCCAGATAAGCATCTCTGCTTTGAGCAAAATATTTTTGAGCAACACTCAAAAACATCAAGGCAGAGAGCAACCCAAAGAGCATAAAAAGAATTCTCAAGCCCAAAAAACCACCAAAGATATCCTCTCCCATATGCATTGATTTTGCTACCCACGAAGGTGAAGTAAAATACATCTCTGCCTCATAGGGGGTTATGGGGGTTGTTGCGCCAAGGTAGTAAAGTATGGTTGCAAAAACTAGAAAGAATATACTAAAGTGATAAAATTTCATTTGCTCTAGAGTTTCAAGAAATTATCAAGCATCTTGTGTCCAAATTCGCTCATGATGGATTCCGGATGAAACTGCACGCCATAGATTGGTCTATCTTTAATCTCAAGTGCCATGATCTCTCCATCATCTTTACTGTGTGCAGTAGGAATGATTTGAGAAGTCACAGAACTTGGCTTGACAACCAAGGAGTGATACCTTGTTGCCCTAAATTCATGAGGCATGTCATCAAAGACAACACTTGGTCTATCGACTGCTATCTGAGAGGTCTTGCCATGCATCATATTTTTAGCTCTTACTACCTTAGCGCCATAAGCTTGTGCTATGCTCTGATGCCCCAAACAGATACCAAATATCGGCGTAGTTTCACCAAATTCTTTGATAACATCGAGCGTTACACCTGCATCATCAGGAGTTGACGGTCCCGGAGAGAGGATAATCTTTTCAGGCTTTAAAGCTTTGATCTCATCAATTGTAAGCTCATCATTACGAATCACCTTCAAATCAGCGCCAAGCTCTTTGGCATACTGGACGATATTGTATGTAAAACTGTCGTAATTGTCTATCATTAAAACCATAGGTACTCTTTAGTGCAAATATAAGGAATTATACCCTTTATTATTTTGGATTCGAGTTAAAGATCAACACTCCAAAAAAAATCAATCCACTCTGTCGCCTCTTTGACATACCAATCAGGCTTGATCTTAGCACTGGGTTTATAGTATATCGAGGCTACAAAAAAGGTAACTTGCGGGAATCTTTCATGCAAAGTATCTAACACCTCCATGAGCGTATCACCGCTATCGACGATGTCATCAACGATGAGCACACTCTTTGAGCTGCTCAAATCAGGGACATTAAATATCCAAACCTTGTCTAACCTGGTCGTATCATCATAGCCTATGGAGTTGACGGCATAGACTTTGCGAATGTTGTAGTGCTCACCAAGCATATGCCCCATGGTCAACCCGCCTCGTGCGATGGGGAGTATAGTATCAAAGGAACGGTCTATCTTTTGGACCAATATCTTTAAATCTTCTAAAAATTCGCCGTAAGCGTAGTAGTATTTTTTCATAGCATAAGTATATAGAAAATCACCCCGTGTTGCAAGAATGAGGATTTAAACATACATCTCTCTTTTTTAAAATTCTTGTTCTAAGTCTAAGGCACTCTTTTTTAGAATACTTATTTTCTTAATTTTCCATTTGCCATTAACTTTGATCATTTTTGCATTTATGGATGCTATGCCGTTTTTAAACTCTGCTTGAGATTCAATGCCGACACACTCAGCACTACCATCATTTTTCATATAGCTGATTGGATGTCCACCATAATACTGAATAAGCTCGCCTAACTCTTTGCTAAAATCGTGCTCTTTATCAAATTTTGGACTCTTTACATAATCGCTATACTCAGAGGTTGACTCGGAAGCCAATATATCTCTGTCCCATGTTTTTATATAGGCGATGATATTTTCTTCAGAAACTTTATTAGTCTCATAATCGGTAGTCGCCCCTTTGTAGAACATCGAACCAATATATATCATAGCAATCAAAGACAGTATCGAAACAATAAAGCTAAATCCTATCATTAGTTTTTGCATTTTCATCCCTTTGTCATTCTTTTCTTAAAGTATATAGAAAAACACTAAAATTAGCATTACCCAAAAGCGAAAGTGATGAATTCCGTCTTAGTCTCAAGCCTAATCTCTTTTGTTTTTTCTAACTAGCTTCTTGAATTAGCTAAATAGGCTTTGTTGCATTGGTATTTTAAATTCCTTTAGTGCATTTTGTGAAATCAAAATCAACAAACATCATATCTTGATTATTCTGTTTCAATACGCACTGTAATTCACCTATATGCATTGTCTGATTATCGTTTAAAGAAAAATGCATTTTTTCATCATCTCTACATAAATTATGCAAATCATCTTCTCTGATTTTTTGTAAATCTATTTTACAATTAGATTTTGTCAAAACGAAATTTCTCTTTTTTTTAGAGATATCTGTGATTAGTTTTTTACAATATACATTTTGTATGCTATAAACACTCTTCTCGTAGTAAATTGGATAATAACATTCTGAAGGGTTGTAGCCATCAACCATATAGACAAGAACACCCAAGCTTCCTTTGGTAAAAGGTAAATTCTGATTATTTTTTAAGAGATAGTGTTGCAGCATAGTATTTTCAAGCGATATACTTGATATCACCTTCTTATCATGAACAATTTGCCTTGATTTATTAAATGATAAACCATCGGAATAGCTATTTATCGCGATCAGTAAGAATATAATCAATATCTTCATTTCATCCCTTTTTTCTAGTGTGGTTCTTTGTGAGAGAGAGTGGGTTTTTTCGTATCGGTATTTTTAAATTTTTTTATTTGTTCCAATAAGTACTCAGCTTCATCACTTGCGCCTGATTTTTGCAAATAAAAAGTTATATCGGCATATAAAGAAATATTTTCATCTGTTATAGGAAAAGCTTTAATGCATTTGACTAAATTGATCGGACTAATAAAAATATTTCCTTTGAGTTGTAGTTTTGTTTTTAAAAAATTCTCAATCTCTATTGGGGTTGCCAAAAACCTGTTAGTATCATAATTTTTATTGGGATTATATAACCCTTCATGACTATCGGCTTTATAATATATAAAATCGTCTTTTATTTTATAATCACCTGTATCAGATAATTCATAATAACTCCCTAACATATCATAAGTATGTATCCAATCATTTTCTGATATATCATATGTATAACACATTATAGTATACTCTTTATACGCATTACCGTGATGACTTTCTAAACAAATTTCACTCTCAGATATACCCTGAAAAATGCTAAATGCATATCCTGCCGTATCCATAATCTCTTCATCATCAAAAGATTCAATATAGATTTTCTTCTCATGATCCTCCGACACAAAAGTAACAAGAATTTTATCAGTATAGTGTTGCACATCAACTATCTTTGGCGCATTGGTCTTTGCATCCACATAGTTAAATGATAGCACAATAACAACCAATAAAAATAGATATTTCTTCATAAATGCTTTGACCTTTCTTGTCCATATATTTTATTTTTCATTGTAGAAGTATAATAGAAAATAATCCTATTTTGCAAGAAAATAAGGACTTATAAATTCTTAGCTCTAATGTGCAACTTTTTAAAAATATATCTTTTACCCATCTTTTTTAAACAGTCATCATGTATCTTTTTATCCTTTACATCAAACTCTTTCCCATTCAATCGCACCTTCTCATAAATCTTGAGTAAATTCTCATCTGTAAACTCATTTATATCAGCATCTTCTACTATTTGAGGAATTTCCAAGAGACTTGAGCGTGGCATTTTAAAATCACAATAATATTGTCCCAAGTGATTTACACCCCAATAGTTCATCCCTAGCTTATTGTAAAAATCAATTGACGAAGAGACACAAAGGAGTTTAAATCTCTCTATATTTTTATGCGCAAGCGTTAAAAAAAGATGTTCTAGCAAAGCAAAAGCATACCCTTTGCCTCTATGTACTTTTGGAGTCAATACGTTGTGTATAGTGAGATACTCTCCATTTTTAGAAACTTCATAAAAAAGATAGCAGATATCTTCGTCGTTTTCTCTCATACACAAAGGAGGAAATCTACTCCAACTGTAGTAATCATCCCACCAAAGCATCGCTTGGTTAGCAAATTGCAAACTATCAAAATCTTTGATTTTTTGTGCAGAGAAGAGATATTGTGCCCTTGTTAACTCTATGATAATCAATTTTGACCTTTATGGGTAAAAAAGCCAAAACCGCTAAGCAGACTCATTTAAAGATACTTTTATAGTATCTTATTTAAACTTCGATGTACATATATAATAATTTGTATATTATACACAATATTATTTTCATTTATAAAATCTCACTCTATTTTACGCAAGGTGTGCCAATGCATACATCATGATTTTTGTATCAAAATTCGTATAATGAATATAATCTCCTCGCATCCACAAAACAGTATCAGTATAGCATTCGCCTCCCCTCGGCACTACAGGGCGGACGTTATCGTATTTTGAGTGTTTAGTTATGGCAAAAGATGACCAACTCGCACCGGCATCAGGAGTGACCCACTTTTCGATCTCAAAAACACCTCCTATTTGTCTAGATAGATAAAGAGTGGAAGGGTCTGCATGATTAAGCGTGATTCCTCCGGAATAGTAAGGCTCTTTCTCTTTTTTGAACCATGGTGTCTTTGGGAACCATGGCCCCCCAGGTATCATCTCATAATCTCTCCATGCTTCACCACACCAACTCACATAGTGATAGCGGTGATCCTTTTTTTTTGGCATTCTCACATAGGCTATGACCGGGGCTCCTTTTGCATTTAGAGCAATATCCCAAATCCAGCTTGTCATCTTTTGGTGCTTGCCATCAAAGACAAGGTCACTGTGACTGTGCTGTATTGGCAACTCATCTAAGGTGCCTATAATAGCACCGTTTGCCTGATAAAAAATACCATGTTTGTACAGAGCATAATAGATAGAGTTTTCCGAATTCGCTGCCGGATGACCATCAGTAAATGCAAAGTGTATTTCGGATTTTCCATCGGATATGACTTTGAGATAAGGCCGTATGCGTAGACCCTCATGCCCCGATTCTTGAAAAAGAATCCTCGGTTCGCTCCACACAACACCATCTTCAGAGACAGCAAATGTCGGTTTCCAACTCTCCCCACGCCAAAAAACATAAAATCTACCCTCATCACTCAAATAGACAGGGTGGCTGTAGGTAATCCTGCGCTTATCTGAAACTGTGATTTTTTCGCTCCATGTGCTGACATCTTCAGGATATAGTGTTGTGCGACTATACAGCCCACATTGGTTATGCTGTGTATAGAAAATCATGATCCGATTATCGGGGAGTACTAAAAAGGAATTTGTATTGTGGTCGTCGCTACCCCATTCATCTTCAATAGTAACGATTTCTGTTTGATTTGTCGCATGATTATACGCACCGACTTGTAGCTTACCGTCTCGAGACACCCATCCCGCATAGGTGTATTTCTTTTGCCCTGCGATATAAACTGCGCGAGGGTCTTGAAACCAACACCATGCACCAGAATCAGATATCTTGACAAACCGGTGAGTGTCTTGCATATTTCTCTCTCCTGTTTTTATTTTGTATATCGTGAGTATACAAAAATATCAACTCATTACAAACCAACTTCACTCTTTTTTATTTTGTTGTTCTACCCACTCTTCATCTTGGCGCGGATCAAACTCAGGCACGATTGCACCTGAAGCTACCGGCATGTGAACAAAGAGGCTCAAATCATCATCCGCAATGCGTTGTTTCGAGAGCGAGTAAATCGCCAAAAAAACACCTAAGAAGGCAAAAATGAGGAAAATACCCTCTTGATTAATAAACTTAAATGTTAAACCGATAACTATAGGAGCAATGAATGAGCCTAGTCCATAGGTAAAAAGTAATGCTCGGCTTATCTCAACGATATCTTTGGTTTCATCAAGAACATCATTTGCACGCGATAGACTTAAAGGATAAATAGCAAAAATACCTACACCCAATAGCACCCCTAAGATATAAAATAGAGGCTTATAAACAGGCGCTAAAATAAAAGAAATAGCTGCCAACATAGTAAAAAATCCACAAAATGCAATGAGCTTTCTTCGTCCATAGGTATCTGATAATTTACCGATAGGCCATTGTGCGATCAATCCTCCAAGAATCGTCAGTGCCATAAAAATTGACAATACCTCTTTTGAATGAAACAAATGCAAGATATAGAGGGGGACCATCGTAAAAAAACCGCCCACAAAAAAACCGCCGATAAAACTTCCTGTAACGGCCAGAGGAACAACAGAGTAAAGTTTTGGAAAGCTATACCGCTCAAAAGGTTTAAACTGTGGCTCTTTTATTTTCGTCATAGCTATAACACTTAATGACAACAGAACCAATACTGAGCCAATGGTAAAAATAAAATATTCAGACTGACTCGGAATATTTAAAAAGAGTTGACCCAATGCAGTAGAGAGATAAAATATGATGGTATAAATCGCCAATATTTCACCTCGAAGCTCATCAGAGCTCTTCTCGTTGAGCCAACTTTCGATGATGATAAGCAAAGCATAAAAGCAAAATCCGGAAAGAAGCCGTAAAAGTGCCCAAAAAAACTCATTTACGCCTAAAGAGTGTAACAAAAATGTGATCACCATAAGTGCTGCAAACACCGCAAAACTTCGTATGTGGCCAACGGTTGAAATAATCTTTTGACTAAAAATAGAAGAGAGCATAGCCCCTAAAAAGAAAGTTGAGTTGATCAACCCAATCATAAAATCTGAAGAACCGTACCCTTTTAGATAAATTCCTATAAAAGTAATCATCATGCCATACCCAATCGCCAAGAAAGTGATGGCAAAAAAGAGAGAAGAGATGGGGATGAGTGAGTTTTTTATCGAATTCATACAAAATACCTTGTAGATGATTGTTGCACTATGCCCATACTATTAGATATAAGGTTAAAAAAGGCTAAAACATAATCCATCTCATGCTTTATGTGTCTAAAAATAAATAACGCATTTAGACTCCTTACTCTTTTATCGTCTCCATGATACTTATCGGCGTACCCTGTCCGCCGGCATAGAAAACGATAATCTCTGCAGAGACATTGCCTTCATTTTTCCCGTAGTGCCATGTATTTACAACTTCGACGATTGAGTCTCCGGCTTTTAGATGCAATACTTTCTTCTCTTCCGTCACAACAGTAAGCTCCCCTTTCAATAGCACACCTGCACTAATCACCGGATGCTTATGGAGTGATAAGCGCATCTTTGGTGGGATTGTAATCCTCAAAAGCGTTACTTCCGGTTTCCCGCGTGGATAATCCGGGAGGTTTTCTCCGTCCCAGCTTTTGCTTGTTTGCGCCAGTACCTCAACTTTGAGAGCATTTACATCTCTAGCCCAAATATGATTTGAGAGTAGTAGTGCTAGAGATATGCTTAAAAATATTTTTTTCATATCAAGAGTATATATAAAATCATCAAATCTCACAAGTAAAAGATGATTATCTATTTTTCATCAAGATCGTAAAGATAGATTAAAAATCTAATAATTGGTATATTTCCCGTTTTTTATATCTTCACGAATTGCATCAAGCTTTTCTTGCAGGATGTCTATGAGTATTTTTGCAGCCTCTTGGTCGTTAGCTTCGGGGACATCCCAGTCGGTTATTTTCATATTGGCTTTAAAGAGCAGCTCTAATGCTGTTTGAATCTCCCCTTTTCTGCTTGTAAGTTCTTTTTGTATAGTGTCCATCATAGCTCCTTTGAAAAAGTATTAACCTTGAAACATTATAGCACGACTATCTCTCTACTTTTTATTATGTATAAATCTCTTTTTAGCTTTTCAACGTCTCTTTAGGTTACCACCGTTTTAGATATCGACAAGCTCATTATCTGAGAGCTTCTTACCTAACCACAATTTTACATCTCTTGCACCTGCAGCCAATGCAACTTCGCGAAACACATTCTTTTCAACTTCAGATAGTTTTTCGTCTACCATTTCGAGTGGATGCATGATTACCGTTGGACTGATGATGCTTTTTGGAAAGCTAGATAAGGCTTTTTTTAGAAGCTTTTCTGCGACGGTGAATTCACCAATCAATAGGCGTTTGGTGGAAAATGGAGTTGATGCATTAAAAACGATGCTTTCTTCTCCATTTACGGATCTTACCGTAAAAGAATTTTTGCTGATTTGAACATAATAAATTGGCTCTTTAAAAAGAGAGAACATCAAAACTTCCTTTCAGCATAACTCAAGGCAATTGAGTCCGGTTTTTTTCTTGCTATTGAACCATTGTACCCAATACCATAAGACCTATCACGCCTAGTATCAAAAAAGAGGAGAATACTGTCCCTAGTATTGCAAATATTTTTTTCCGCTCTTTTTGGAGCAGCCCTCCGATGCCTAAACCGACCGACAAGACATTCAAGAAAAGCAAACCTATTATGGCCAATCCAATCATAACGGCCTCAGTAGAATTTTCATCAATTCCTCCGGGAGTTGATGCTTCCAGAGAGCCTGCTATACCAAGAACTATAAATATCAAAATTCCCGCCAAAATACTTATAACAAATGATGCAATTCCTATGCCGGAGTGTTTTTGTTCCATCGTTTTTCCTTGTTGTTTATTATTGAGAGTATACAGAAAAATTCGAGGTATTACAAATCAATTTGCATTATAAAAATAGGCAAGGATATAACAAATAGATACTTATTTGTTAAGTGATACGACTTCGATTTTGACTTTGGCAATTCCTGCTTTTATCATACCTATCTCTTTGGCTGCCTCAAGAGAGAGATCTATCAGGCGACCTTTGACATATGGGCCTCTGTCGTTGATGACAACGATAACTTGCTTTCCTGTGGAGAGCCTTGTAACGCGCACCATTGTCCCAAAGGGTAATGTTTTGTGTGCGGCTGTTAGTTTATCTTTACAATAACGCTCACCGCAAGCGGTTTGTCTACCCTCTAGGCTGTTTGCATAATAGGAGGCGTAGCCTATCTTGATGGGTATCTTGTTATCTCTTATTATTTTTTGATGATCAATACCCGACCCTTCTGCTCTCATCGCAGATGTCTCATGTTTTTGTGCGCACCCGAGCAGTAAAAAACAAAAGAGTAAAACACCATACAAATAAATACCATTATGCCGTATGCTCTTCTGTGTCACTCGATACACCTTTAATTATAGATTAATCACAAGATTATATCTTATAACATATCAATCCAATGACTGATGGCATCAATACTCTCTTGACTCATCGCGTGCCCTGTATGAGGTAGTTTTATGACATCTGGAAAGATAGCTGATTTTTTCATATTTGACACAACCACTTGCCCATAACTATTATTTTGTAGTCCATAAGTAACTAGTAGTTTATGGCTACTCTTCACACCTTTATAGGTATTATCAGGAGAGCCGCCACCTTCATGCATAACATAGACTGTAAAAAAATCTGTAAAACCATTCCAATCTCGATCCAATCCAGATCCTACCAAGTGTGCCCCACTACTAAAACCTGCAGCAATTTTTATTTTAGGGTCAATATTTGTAATCATTGTTTTAACATACTCCAGCATAGGTTTTTCGTAATCCCAAAAACTATCAATCGAACCAGATTTGATTGCTAATCTAGGCAATTGGTTGTCAGGATATGGTAAAGCCGCTAAAAGAAATTTTGTCTTATCCACGATTGGGGGAATAGAGCTAATGCGATTTGAACCACCGCCTGGACTAAACCATACAAGCAGAGGCATGTTTTTGTCTGGTCTATATGTTTCAGGTATCCGTACCTCAAAAACTCTCTGTTTGTTGTCATCAGCCAAAAATTGCGGTACTTCCAATCTCAAAATTTTACCTGGAGCTAATTGCGATATGTTATTTGATGTTTCGACTTGAACATCACTATACGGTTTTAATGACTTATCGATTCCTATACCTATGAGCAGTACCACTACTAAAATAAAAATGGTTTTTTTCATCTTATACACCTAAGCATTTAATTGGACACTGTGTCCAATACTGATTTTATTTTTATTGAGAGTATACAAAAAATATCAGGGTATTACAAATCTATTGTCGTATGCGCCGTTGATATCAAACATGACACGATGCATCTGTCTCCTATCTGCAAAGGCGGTCCAAAATAACATCGCAGGCCGTGCCGATTGGATTGTGATTGGTAAACCGTGATGCGATGTGCTGACAACGCTGGTGCAATGCGTCGTCGGTAGTCAATGTACTCAGTACCTTCGCAACAGCTTGAGGCGTATACTGCTTTGGTAATACTTCGTGTGCCACACCAAGGCGCACTGCGCCAGCAGAGTTATCAAACTGATCGTAAGCGACAGGACGGATGAGTTGCGGAATGCCTGCACACAACGCTTGGCTGGTAGAGCCGATGCCTCCGTGATGAACGAATGCCGCAAGCTTGGGCAACAAGGCGCCAAAAGGAGCATAGTCAACATGCATCACATTTTTAGCCAATGAAGCCGGCACTTGCTGCCCGAAATGTGTCAGGAGAATCGCCCGCAATCCAGCCTTTTGGGAGGCTTCGATGGAGGTTTTGAAAAATTCGTGCGCAGTGACGGTGGCAGTTCCTGCCGAGAAGGCAATTGGAGCTTGACCCGCTTTGATAAATTCATCAAGTTCCGGCGGGAGGGAGGCGTGATCACCATGATCATATAGGGGGAAATCGACGAGAACCACATTTTTTGACCAGTCGCTTTGGGGTTCGCCAAACCAATCCGGAAACAATCCAACGACGCAATCTGCCTCGTGAATCCAAGAAGAGAATATTCGATCCACACTAGGTAGACCAAGCTCAACTCGGTATGTGTTGAGTGGTTTCGTAAAATGGGGATCATAGAAAGTCTTATCAAGCATCCACCAGGCCATCCGTTTCAGCAAGAATGGAGTGCTTGAGGTGATCCATTTTGGCACCAATCGTGCAGGACTCACATTGGAGCGAAAAACAGAAGGTGCCAAGTGAACCGTCGCACAGGGAATACCGTCAGTCTCTCCTAGCAAGCGGTGGGGAAACAGTAATGAATTTCCGATAGCTATGGTATCGCCGGGGATGACATCGGCTTTCATAGCTTGGTAATATAATGGACAGATTCTGGCATACTCTTTTGCGATACGCTTAAAGGCACGGTTTGGATCACCGTCTAAGGGCTCACCAAACAATAGGGAGTATTGTTCGGTTGTACTTATGGGCACGAAGCCAATAGCAGCATCCGTCGCATAGTCGAGGAAAAACGGGTTTGCATAAAGGATAACTTCGTGTCCGCGGGCGGCAAACTCACGTCCTAGTGCGATAAACGGCAGTACATCACCATGACTGCCCGCTGTAGAGATCAGGACTCTCATGGTAATACCTCGATTGATTGTACGCAAAAAAGTTGCCGCTTAAATCTTTTAATTTTTAACACATCTATCCCTTATCGCCTAACTATTGATTGGCGGAACATTATGTTCACTATATTTATGAGAAGAGTATACAAAAAATGCTAAGTTATTACAAATCTGTATGCATTACGAGAATATGAAAAGAAAGGAAGAATTATCATTATCCTCTGAGCAAATTTACCACAGCAATTATGCTCATGATATTGCTTACAACCTACCTCTTTTTTATAGAGGCAAGATACCGCTCAAGAGCTCAGGTGTATTTTTGATATTTTGCTCAAGAAGATTGTAAAATTGTCCAAGGTGATATCCATCGGCAAGACTGTGATGTACTTGTAGTGCGATAGGCATGGTGATACTACTACCATTTTGTTGAAACTTCCCGGTAGTGATAATGGGGATACTAGAGTATTGTGAGAGATAAGGATGTGTAAACGAACTGAACCGTATCCACGGGATATTGGAAATAAAATACCTACCGTGTTTCTCAACCATCTCTACATTGGCAGTTTGCACTATAGCATCTGAAAGTGTAACGGTGTGTTTATAGAACATTTTTTCATCATTCATATGTGTAGCATCGCAAAATGAGATGGTATTATCAGGCAACAGTGTAGTAAAAGATGGATGGATAATGCTATATGCATAAAGTTCCCCATCTATGATGCGATGTTTCATTGCTTCAACTTCATTCACTGTTTTATCGATCAGCAATGCTAGAAGTGGAAAAAACCTTAAATTATGTTTTTTACGAAACTCAAAAAGTACTGTGATATCTACTTCGCAGGTTGTGCTTAAAACGGGAATTTCATGATGCAAAAATGCCTCAAATGTACTTTTTCTCGCGTATTTTGTCATATCAATTTTTTTTCTCATATCAAGAGTATACAAGAAATATTGAGGCATTACAAATCAGCATGTATACTCTCAGAAACTGTGGCAACACGGTGGAGGCTATTTTGTCAAAGCTTCAATGACTATTTTTTTAAGATAATCGATATCTTTTATAGAAAGTCTCCAACTTAATTTTAAAATTAGTACCCCTATACAACTGAAAGCAATTCCAAATATTGGAAGTATAAAAACTTCATAAGAGAGTTTATTTGCTTGATCAGCAAGCGTTTGAAAAAGTGGAATAAAGGCTAATCCTATCCACAATAAAGCAAAACTCAACCATATAGTCATAAAGATCTTCGGAAACCAGAATGTTGTAAATTTGCCCTCAAAATATACTCTTCCATTTTCCTCTTTGAATTTCCCAACAAGAGTGGGGTTAAAGCCGCTGGGAAAGAATGGAACAACTCTTGCCAAAACTACTCTTGAGGCACCAACCTTGCCAATTATTTTTTCCTTGGACAAAAAGCCAAATATATACCGTTTTTTATTTTCTTGTCGTTTTTTATTTTCTTGCAAACGGGAAACAGAGTCTTCAAGTGAAAAATTACTTTCACAAGAGAAGGGTATATTTCCAAATAGAAATGCGTCTAATTTTTTAATCATGATTGATAACCTTTTATAAGAGAAACGTAATGTCCCCACTCCCCTTTTTTGAAGTATGAGCAGTATACAAAAAATATCAAGGTATTACAAATCAGTGTGCATTGTGAGAGTGCGGGAAGAAAGAGGCGTTGTGATTATTACCTAGCCCTTATTTTCCTATTTTCGAGTTACTGATTGGTTACTCTGACTTGTTAGGTTTTTCATAGTACTTTTTGATACGAACAAGGTCACCTCCACACTCGGGACATTTTCCATACTGTGTCTCTGTTTCTGAAAAAACTTCTCCACATGATTTGCATTTAACAACATGGGCTTTTGTGCAGAAGTGCTTTATCAGAGCAAATGAAACTGCGGCAATCGCAATCCAGTATAAACCTTCTTGAATGGTTGGCTCTTGCCACCCATATCTAGTCCAAAATGTAATACCAAAAAGGTGCAATAGACCAAAGATGCCGCATATCAAAGGGAATATATACCATCTAGACAAGTCGCATTTTGTTTTTTTCATTATTCCGGCTTTTGCAATCTAACGTTTATGTTGAGCTATATAGTTTTTCGTCTGCTGTAAACTTTGTTATAGGACGTACTGCTTCAATTATAACTTCTGCACATTTTATAGGGTTAGCCTGTAAGATAAAATGTTCACCTTTTACTTTGAAAACAGCTATATCATCACAAACTTTTTGCCAATCTTTTAAAGATTTACTTGGAACAAGTTTATCATTTGAAGCCTGAATATAAGTTGCTTTTATTTTTATTTTTTGAGTACCAGGTTTAAGTTGTGTAATCTCTTTTAACCTATATTTAATTACACTCGGTGAGACCATTTTTATTGATTCATTGAATAGTTCTATAATTTTACTTTTTGCAGAAAAACCTAGAAAAAAGATTTTTGATAAGATAGTAGGTATTGGCAATGCAAATACTCTACTATTTGGGATAAATTTTAATAAGAACGGTCTTGGGTTTTCTAAAAAAGTTGCAACTAAAATTAAAGATTTTAGTCCTTTTGGCTTAGAAAGTGCAACTTGATAAGCAATTGGCCCTGAAAATGATTCTGCAAGTAAAATAAAATCTTCTTTTGGAAGGTTTTGTTTTACATATTCAATAAGCTCATTGTATGACTGTTTTTTATTTAAGGAGTAAGCTATAACTTGTACATCTATTGAACTTGAAAGAGCCTTAATTAATGGTGCAAATAATTTTCCAGTTCCATCAAGGCCTGGAAGCAATACAAGTTTCATTTTTTAAATTTACCTTTTAGTCTTATAACGTTTAAAGTGAGTAATCAAAAGTTTTTGATTGGTTTCCTTTGGTTTGTTATGTTCTGAGAACACTCTAAAACCTATAAAATACAGATATCAATTTATCTTTTCCATATAATGCAATAAGTATCAATATCATGCATATACTTGCAAAGAAAATATCAAATAAAAAAATGTTTAATGTGTTTTCATTTAAAAGGAATTTGGTGAGCTGATGAATAAAAACAATAATCACTCCACTTACTCCTAGCCAAAACAAATATTTACGGCGTTTCTTTGGTGAAACTGGATCTTTAAAAAGGTTGAATATTTTTTTAAACATCGTATTCCTTTATAACATTATAACATATCCCTCTCTCTATATTTTCCATCCCTATTAGAGACAACAAATATGGGTTACACCTCGGGGGGGGTGGAACCAGAAAGCTCCACTGATTTGTTATGTGTTGCACTCACTTTAATATTTTCCTTTAGCTCTGAACTGAGATATGTCTTTGTTCTCGGGTTGATTTCTAATTTGGCACCAATATTCTTCTCTGATGTCTTCATCAATAGATACATTGGTATTGTAAAGGGCATCCATACCGTCTTTTCTACATCCGGAAATCCAGTAATGTTCACCGGTCTCAACATCAAAGTAATTTGCTTTATAGCCTCTACCACTCAATGTTTTAAATGTTTTCCCGTCATAGTGAATGGATTTGCCGGATTTTGAAAAGTGAACTAGTCCAATTCGAGCTGGACCAATGAGCCCTTCACCTTTGTATTCGATATACATGATTCGGTCTTTAGGTTTCATACTTGTTTCCTTGTCACATAACGTTTAAAATGAGCAATCAAAAAGCCACCCACGGGTTTTTGATTGGTCTCCTATGACTTGCTAACCACACCAGTATATATTTCAGGGGGAGGGTAACCTTCCGACTCTGCATAAAACTTATTTCCATTCTTCTCAATCACCAAATAACCTCCTCCCCCATGAGCCATCATACTTTTTGAGGCTTGATCCCATGTCAGTTCTTCCATTCGACCTGTCAAATCGAAAAAAATACAATCATCTTGATCTACAAAGCCGATTTTTTCATGTGCAAACTGTTTGGGAAAAACATCAGAAATACTATGACAAATTTTTCTCATCAATTTTTCGGGCTTTTTTAACGCATCAACAACACATCGTGATTGGTAGTCTTTAAGGACAAAATTTGAAGCAAATCGTTCAATGCTTTGTTGTGTAATCATATAATCCACCTCATAGGCTAACGTTTAAAATGAGCCAATGAATTGTTAACACCCATTAAGCTTCTCCGTAAAAAGACAACTCGATTTTGAAGTTATATTCAGCAGCCAACTTCACCAACTTTGCCGGAAGTTGATAAGTAGGCCAGGGATGTTCCTCTGCAGCTATATCGTAAAGACCAAAATCTATAGTGACGGATTTCAAACCAAAGCTTTTCATTCTGTCGAACTCCTCTTTATTCCGCTTGATAAACCTAGCAGCTCCTTCCGCTTGTTTGGGTAGCCCTTCTGACCCAGAAAGGACTAAATTGAATCCAGATTGTTTGCGCACACGTTTATCTTTAGGGAATCTGCGTTCGCCTTTATAGAAAACGGCTGATGGATCGAATGGCGACGCTGAAAGAAACTTTCTTATCTTTTTATCGGAGCCACTGACGCGCAATACACATCCTGGCATATAGTGTCCTTGTCTTGTAGTGTTAACTATTTATTCAACAAACACTTTATATAAAATAGCCTGAAATGTCAATGTTAACTCACATAATAAATGTGGGGTTATCTAACAAAAATATCTCAAAATGATATATTTTTAGTAAAAAAGTATGAAAAAACCTAAAATACTTAAAAATATAATGTGTATTTTAGACAGAAATCGGCGATATTTGCACAAAGTGTGGTTTGTTAGGCAGATATCTGGATAAAAACATAAAGTGTGGGGTTGACTGAATCAAGAGGAACACAATGTCCTCTCCTCCCTTTCTAAAGTATTAACAGTATACAAAAAATGTTGAGGTATTACAAATATGTGTACATTGTGAGAGTGGGTAGAAAAAGAAAGGGCTATCATTATCACCTGACCCCTATTTTTCTGCAAATACTCTGCATTTGTCTGGTTAGATATTCTCTTCTCAATCCCATCCGAACTTCAGTAGATTTCGTCCGCACCTCGGACACGGTGTATGCAGTTTATTAATCTCAATATTCGCTATGTGGCAGATGGGGCAATAGACCCCATCGCTCGGTATTGGAATCTGCTCTCGGATTTCAGACATGCGGACCGCGACCTCGTAAACAGTCTGAGTGTCTGCATCTTTGGGTGGCAACCCCACCGATTCAGGATTATCCATCGACATGTTAAGCGGAGATGTCTCAATCCAGTCATCTGGCTTCAAACTCAGGTTGTCACCAAAGTTCTCCGTGATGTCGAGCTGGCTGTAAGAGAGATCCTGCGGCGATACCATTTGAGTTTTAGGTTTATCAGGCTTGTTCCTCAAAATGAGGAGAACAGCAACGGCTATCAGCACTATAGCTATTAGTACAAACTTCATAATCATCCTTCATCTAACTATTCATTCAACAAACACTTTATACAAAATAGCCCGAAATGTCAATCCTAACCCACATAATAAAGGTAGAGTTATCATTATCACCTGACCCCTATTTTTCGGTTTGCAAAGCGTGTAAATTTGAAAAATATCTTTTTGTTAAAACAAAGAAAATTGCAAAGATGATTCCAAAAAACAGAGTGTTGTATGTAATTCCTATGATATTAAAACCGTCCAAAATACTAAGAACCCACATACATATAACCAACAAGCCAAAAACAATAATTGAGCTTTTTGAACTACTCTCTGGGTTTATTACGATGACTTTCTTGTTGATATAAGAGAGTGAATATTTCACACCGAGAAAGAAAAATCCGATGCTTACCAAATCTTTGAGAATCATCAGTGTTGTGCTATCAAGAGATTTACCTAAAAATTTACCAACAAAATACCCGGCAAATAAACCAAAAAATGGAAATATAATTGCTGTATGTCCTATGTGGTGCATTACAACACTCACAACCGATCTCTCTTTTTTCATTTATTCTCCTCTGATTTGTTATGCTTTTTACTCATGATTGGGGCCATTTTAATCCAAATGGTTCATAAGATTCTGGGGTTTCATCAATATCTCCTACTGAAAGCGATAGTTGATATTCGCAACCCATCAACACGTCTTTTAAATCTTCTGGAACTTCTTTAATTCTTGGCAACCAATCTTCTTGAATTACTGGATTCTCTTGATTTTCCCGTTCTAAATAAAATGTGCCGTCTTTTTCCATAAAAATACCAGAAAATACGACTACCTCGTCTTCACCATTTTTGTCTTCTCCCCAAAGGATGAGTGCAAGTGTTTTATTTAGCCCAGTCAAACTTTAATTCCTTTTATGGCATAACGTTTAAAATAACCAATCAAAAAGCCACCCGCGGGTTTTTGATTGGTCTCCTTTGAGTTGTTAGTGACACTAACATATTTCTCATGTCAAGAGTATACAAAAAATGTCGGGGTATTACAAATCTGTTTGCATTGTGAGAGTGGAGATTCAACGCCTGACCCCTATTTTTGTGGTAATTTCCATCTTACTCACGTCTATGTTCAGAGCCACGATTTTAAAGTATTAAAATTGGCACCATTCCAGTCAAAGACTTAAGATGGTGCAAGAGACAAAGGCAGCAATTCGGGCGGAGCTACTAATAGCCAACCCCTACAGCTACACCTTTGTCCGATATAATTATAACATATTGGATTTTAGGTACAATTGTTTCATGAAATTAGCTGAAAATAATTGCTTTATCTCTTGCTAATTTTAATGATAGACCCCTATTTTTGTACGCTTGTTAGAACCGCCGTAAAATCGCGTTCATCAAACTTAACATCTGTTTCTAGGCGGAAGACTAACTCTTTGCTGCCTTCAATGCTTGTAATTTGGCTTTTTAATCTAGTTGACGAAGAATCCAACCATACTGCCTCAATTACATGCAAACCTTCCTCATTGATAGAGTGATAGAGCGCCACTCCCATCTGAGCGCTTTCTGAATCTAACACTAGTCCATCAGATGTAACTAACCGTGAACCTTCTTTTAATTCCACCCTAACAACAGCAACACGCTTCTTGCCATCCATAACAGTAATCTTTTTTATTATTTGTGCTAACGCTTCCAAATTATTCGACTCAGCGTGGTCTGTCATAAGGCTTGCAATTATTTGAAATTGCCGCCCGAATAACAGCTCATGATCAATATGAGAAAAAAAACCGGGGTCTTCACCAATAGCAATAGACAAACTATGATCGTCATCGATCCCAAATGTGTTTGAGAAGAAGCCGAAATCAGTGGCGAATATCTTTGCTGCGATTTTTTTAGCGAAGTTAAACCGATATTCTTTATCGGGGTCATCATCCCGAAAAAAGCTTCTATTTTTAGGATTCCCCTCTATAAGCTTACCCATCATTAATAGACCCAAGTGGATTTCCGCTAGTTTATCTGACTTTTCAATCAGGTAGCTTTCTTCCCACAATACTAACTTGCTATTTTTGGGGTTAATAACCGCTAATGCTTTAATTGCTTCTTTTTGAACGTCCGGAATCAATGATTCAGCGAGAGACTCTAAATCGGAGATAGCACTATAATCACCTAATTCAGAGATATACCTTATTGCTGTTACTCTCATATCTTCTGATTGTTCGGTATCTAAAGCTATTGCCCTTATTAACTTCTTGCCTGCATCATAACGTCTTTCGGATAGTTGCTTAACAAGAGCGTGCTTTTTATCAGCTTGAGACGACATAAATGATTCTTGGTCACCAGAAGCTTCTAGTAATTTTATGAATTGTGCACCAACATGGTTCCATGAAGTAGAATCAGAAAATTTTCTTAGGATAATAGCTGAGTTGGTAAACTGCATTAGCGAGCTTTCGGGATCCTTTAAAATCTCTATGAATCTATATGTATCCTCAGATGATAGCTCTCCTCTGTAGAATCTTTCACTTTTGTCTCTTTCAATTCGCAACAGATACGCATCAATAAGGGCTTGATCGTATAATTCATCCACTCTCTCTTGATACTTAGCCGTTGGGCTATAATTCTTAAGCCTATCTTTTATTTCGCTTTGCGTGAAAGACTCAATCGATCCGCTTATATCACTAGCTGTTTTCACTCCCAAGATTGCAACAACTACCATTAGCACGACGACAGCCCCGCCTGTGACTTTAAGTCCAGTACCTATCGTCAAAGAAAGGAGTTCTTTAGCCCTATCAAACTCGTCATTTACCTTTTTGTCTAACGTCTCTAGAAGCTCTAGACGCAAACCTGAAACATCATCTTTCCCAGTTTCTCCTTCACTCATCTTATAGTCTCCTTAGGTAATAACCTTAATAGGTTCTAACTATTTATTCAACAAACACTTTATATAAAATAGCCTGAAATGTCAATGTTAACTCACATAATAAATGTGGGGTTATCTAACAAAAATATCTCAAAATGATATATTTTTAGTAAAAAAGTATGAAAAAACCTAAAATACTTAAAAATATGATGTGTATTTTAGACAGAAATCAGCGATATTTGCACAAAGTGTGGTTTGTTAGGCAGATATCTGGATAAAAACATAAAGTGTGGGGTTGACTGAATCAAGAGGGACATCATGAGAAAAAAACTTCTAGACATTGTTCGTGACAAGATCAGGGCAAAACATTATAGTATCTCAACGGAAAAAACTTATCTTTATTGGATCAAGTATTATATTCTTTTTCATAACAAGACACATCCTGCACAAATGGGTAAACAGGAGATTGAATCTTTTTTGACTTATCTCGCAGTGCAGAAAAAAGTTTCAGCAAGCACGCAAAATCAAGCACTTAACTCTATTTTGTTTTTGTATAAACAGGTTATTGGGGATGGATATGAGCAGTTGGAATATACAGGCGCTTCGTGCTCAGGAGAGAAAACATATTCCACAAGTCCTCACAAAAGATGAGGTAAAGTCCGTATTAGACAATATCGCTTTGCCTTATAAACTTTTGGTAAGTTTGATGTATGGATGCGGGCTTCGCATGAATGAAGCGTTAAACCTGCGTATCAAAGATATAGATTTAGGTTTTGACGTTTGAAACCAAGTGGCAATATCTCTTTCCAATGAAAAATGCATCCAAGGATCCAAGAAGTGATGAGATACGGAGACATCACCTACACCCATATATAGTAGGAAGAAATATCAAGAAGGCAGTGAATAAAGCTAATTTGCATAAAAGAGTCACTTCACATATCTTCAGGCATTCGTATGCAACACATCTTTTACAAAGCGGTATAGATCTGAGAAGTATTCAGGAATTATTAGGACACAAGTCCGTAGAGACAACGATGATCTACACCCATGTGGTGGCTGAGATGAACAAAGGAAAGGTAGGTAGCCCGCTAGATATGTGATTCTACCAAACCTTCAATTCATTATACAAACTATCTCGCTCCACAGGCTCAAACCCTGCATTTTTGATAAGCCCCACAAACTCTTCAAGTTTAAGTCCATTGGCACTTGCTGCACCTGCAGCTGATTGGATCGCTTCGCGTTCTATGGTACCGTCTAGGTCATCACAGCCATACTCTTGGGCGATGAGTGCAAGTCCTATAGTTGATGTAGCCCAGTAAGCTTTGATATGGGGGATATTATCAAGCACAATGCGTGAGATCGCATAGGTCTTGAGTATCTCATGCGCGGTGAGGTACTCCTCCACTTTGAGGTAGTTATTCTCTTTTTGATAGACAAGCGGGATAAAGGCATTGAACCCGCCCGTTTTATCTTGAAGCTCACGCAATCTAAACATATGATCGATGCGATGTTCGCGACTCTCCACATGCCCAAAGAGCATCGTGGCATTGCTTTGGCGTCCTCGCTCATGCCATTTTTGGTGAATCTCAAGCCACTGCTTGGAGCTTACTTTGCCTTTGCAGAGATATTCGCGCACCTTCTCATCAAATATCTCTGCACCGCCTCCTGGCATACTATCAACCCCGCTTGCTATCATAAGATCGATCACCTCATCGTAGCTTTTGCCGTAATGTCGAGAGAGGAAATCAACTTCAGCAGCCGTGAGTGCTTTGATGTGAAGCGCAGGCAGTGCTGCTCTAATCTTGGCAAATCCATCCATATACCAATCAAGCCCGGCATCGGGATTGTGCGCTGAGACGATGTGTACCTCAGTTGCCCCTTTTTCATACGAATTTTTAGCGATGGCAAGCATCTCATCATGCGTCATGGTGTAGGGATTTGGATTTTTACGATTGGCACTATAGGCACAAAATTTACAGATATCCGCACAGATATTAGTAGGATTGATATGGCGGTTGATGTTGAAATAGCTCTTTTTACCAAAGCGCTTTTCGCGTATCTTTGTTGCCATAACTCCAAGCTCAAAAAGACTCAGATCATAGAGCTTTAGTGCTGCTTCTTTTGTCAATCTCGTGTTTTGCATGGCGTGGATTATCCTAACTCTCTCTTATTTTTGGTATTATAGCAGTAAAACTTTAGGAGACATATTTGTCACAGACAAAATGGAAGATAGAGGAAATCTTAAACGAAAATGTTTCAAGTTTTGAGATAGCACAAAAGCTCAAAAAAGAACTTCGTGAATACTCCTCAAATCTCAAAGCCAATTTTGAACAGACCGGCGGTAAAGACTTTTTAAGCGCACACACCAAGTATATCGATGAGATACTTATGATCATCTATCATGTGACGCTTCGTGAAGCCTTTGGCGTCTATATGCCCATGAAGCACTCTATCCCTATCGGGCTTGTCGCACTTGGTAGCTACGGCAGAGAACAGCTCTGTCTCTTTAGTGATATCGATGTGATGATCGTCTATGATGATATAGAGGCGTACAACACGAAAGCGCTTATCGAGAAGATGCTCTATATCTTGTGGGATACGGGACTTAAGATCGGTCATCGCGTCCACAAGGTAGATGAACTCTTAGAGGTCTCAAAAGAGGATATCACCATAAAGACTGCCATTTTGGAGTCTCGCTATATAGAGGGCTCAAAGATACTCTGGACCAAAACACAAAATGCCATAAATGCCATAAGACACGATGGAAGTGAGCAATTCATAAAAGAAAAGATCGAAGAGCGAAGGAGCAAGAGAGAGAAATTCCCTTTTAGCATGACGCCAAATATCAAAGAGGGAGTCGGCGGGTTTCGAGATGCCAACCTCGTCTTTTGGATCGCCAAGATTATCTATAATGTTGAGAGCATCAAACAAATTCCTGCCGATGTCATCGATGAAAATGAGTATAAAGAGTTTAGGATAGCACTGGAGTTTCTCTTTAGACTGCGTGTCGCACTTCACATCACAGCCAATAAAAAAGAGGATGTTTTAGGACTGGAAATCATCCCCGAGACGGCATCTCTGCTTGGCTACAAAAATACTCCCGCAGAGCATATGAAATTTGCCAAAAAAACATTGCAGAGTATGAATACGATTGATCTCTATTGTACGCTTTGGGTCTATGATATGAGCAAGATATCACTCATCAAACAGACAAAAGAGCTTCTCTATCTTCCCCAAGAGAAAAACCTCACTTCGCTTACATCAATCTTGCAACATCTTATCGCCAAGAGTGACGATGACTTCTATGCTGATATCAGCATAGTCTCAAAGCTTGTGAGACTTAAAAAACCCTCCACACTTTCTAAGAGTGTATTTGAAAGTATCAAGAAAATGTTTTATAAGCCGCACGCTTATGGGGTTATCGAGACGATATATAGAGCAAGACTTTTGAGCTTCTTCTTCCCACCTTTTAAGAAAGTTACCGATCTGCCGCAATTTGACGGCTACCACCAATATCCGGTCGACTTACACTCCATCAAATCCGTCTGGCATCTTGAGAATATCAAAGATGACTTCATACGATCGCTCTTTGATGCACTTGATAATGACCATAAAGCACTGCTCAAACTCGTAACACTCCTCCATGATACAGGTAAAGGCAGATCAAAAGATCATAGTGAAACAGGCGTGCTTCTCTTTAGATCATACGCTTCTAAACTCGGTTTTGACGAAATGCTGATAAAGCTCGGAGAAAAATTGATACTGCACCATATCTTGATGAGCAAGGTTGCTCAAAGAGAAGACCTGCATAACGAGCGGATTATCCTTGATTTTGCCTCAAAGATGGAAGATAAACGATCTATCGATATGCTCTATGTACTCACCTACGCAGATATCAGCGGTGTCGGTGAAGAGCGTTTTACTCCTTTTGTCAATCAACTACTCAACACCCTCTACTACAATGCACTTGAAGCGCTTGAAAACAGAGACCTCCTCGATGAGGCGTCCAAAAGAAGTAGAAAAATCCGAGCACTCAAAAAGAATCGTTCTTTCCTTGCACTTGATGCCGCTTTACAAAAAAAGATAGTGCAAATCCCTGCCAATCTTCCTTTTTTGCGATATTCATCCGATGTGATTGTCAATCTAGCCGTAAAATCATTTGGAACGAAAGATTTTAGATATTGGATAACAAACAAAGACTATCTCTCTATAGAAATCGTCAGAGAAACACCTATCAATCTCTCTTACCTCCTTGCCAATCTCTCCTATCTTGATGTGGGGAATATGGAGATCGCGAAACTCTTTGATGGGCTGAAGTACTTTAAGATCGACTACATCTCAAAGATAGATGCCGAGGATATCGAGCGCGTAGAAAAGATCATAGAAAACTCTTTTGATGCAACGCTCAAAGCCGAGATAAAAAAACCCATTATTTATACCAAGGAGATAGCTATCAATTTTGATTATTCACAAAGTTATCTCTCTATGCATATCAACACAAAAAATCAAATGGGACTCATCGCTTATGTTGCAGGCATCATAGATGAGTATGGCATGGATATCTCTTCGGCTAAGATTCAAACAAATAAAAACAGAGCGATAGATCTTTTCCTCATCGAAAAGAATGGAAACTTTCGTCATAATATGAAACTGATTCTAAAAAAGTTAACGGAGAATTAAATGTGTGGTATAGTTGGATATGTCGGCGCGAAAGAGAAAAAAGAGATACTTTTAGAGGGTTTAAGCGAGCTCGAATATCGTGGATACGATAGTGCCGGCATCGCCGTCATAGAAAATGATAAACTCACAAGTTTCAAAGCAGTCGGCAAACTCAAAAATCTCCAAGAAAAGACAAAAAACTATACAAGCAGTGGATTTGGTGTCAGCATAGGACACACAAGATGGGCAACACATGGCAAACCGACCGAACTGAACGCACATCCGCACCTAGGGAAATATAGCTTTGTTGTTCACAACGGCATCATCGAAAACTACCAAGAGATTAAAAAAGGACTTCAAAAGAACGGCATCAACTTTTTGAGTCAAACAGACACAGAGGTTATCGTCCATCTCTTTGAGCAAAACTACTCCAAAGAGCAAAAGGCATTTGAAGCATTTGAAGAGACTATCAAGACACTTGAGGGTGCCTATGCCGTCTTGCTTATCAGTGAGATTGCTCCCGATACTATATTTTTTGCAAAAAACGGCTCGCCACTCCTGATCGGTTTTGATAATGAAGAGATATATTTTGCCTCCTCCGATACGCCTATCATCGGCAAAGCAAAAGAGGTTTATTATCTTGAAGACGGTGAATACGGCTATGTCAAAGAGGGTAAAGTAACACTTCTTGAGAAGAGCACAAAAGAGAAGAAAATCCAAACAAATGCACTTGCTCTTGATAAAATCTCGGCACAAAAAGACGGCTATAGATTTTTTATGGAAAAAGAGATTTACGAGCAAAGCAGAGTCATAAGTGAAACCATGATGGGAAGACTCAAAGATGAGGGTATCCATTTTGAAGAGATTGATGAGGCATTTTTAGAGGGAATTGACAATATCAAGATATGTGCATGCGGCACAAGCTACCACTCTGCACTTGCAAGCAGTTATCTCTTTGAGCGGCTCGCTAAGATTCCTTGTTCTGTCGAGATCGCTTCTGAATTTCGATATAAAGAGCCACTTTTGAGTCAAAATACGCTCTTTATCGTCATCAGCCAAAGCGGTGAAACGGCCGATACCCTTGAAGCGCTTAAGATGGCAAAAAAAGGCGGTTTAAAAACTTTAGCTATCTGCAATGTCGATAACTCCTCGATCGTTCGCACAAGCGATAGATCGATCCTCACTCGAGCGGGCATAGAAAAAGGAGTAGCAAGTACAAAAGCATTTGCCACACAAACCATGGTCCTTTGGATGCTCTCTCTTTTTATCGGCAAGATCAAAGGAACGACTGATGCTAAGATCGCTAAGAGTGAAAAAGATGCGATGCTCCACATCCCAAAAGCACTCCTTATCCCTGATGGATTGCACGAGAAGATTCATAGACTCTCAAAACGCTACTTGCATGGTCACGGCTTTTTTTACATTGGGCGTGATCTCTTCTATCCGTTAGCTCTTGAGGGCGCACTCAAACTCAAAGAGATCAGCTATCTACACGCGGAAGGGTACCCTGCGGGCGAGATGAAACATGGTCCCATCGCTCTCGCTGATAGTAAGCTTTTTACTATCGCGCTTATGCCTCGTAGCTTACATTATGAAAAAATCAAAAGCAATGTCGAAGAGCTCAGTGCAAGAGATTCGACTATACTTGCTATCTCTCCGTGTGCCTTTGATCTCGCAGATGATTTTATATTGACGCGGTATGATTCGCATCCGATGATTGAGTTTTTTGAGATGATGGTCATCACACAACTTTTAGCACTCGAGATATCTATCAGACTCGGTAACGATGTTGATATGCCGAGAAATCTTGCAAAAAGTGTTACCGTAGAATAGCTATGATGGAGTATCCTCCTCTACTAGAGCAGATATCCGAAAAATTAAAAGCGCATAATGCAAAAGCGATCTTGATAGGTGGCTGTGTGCGAGATCATATCTTGGGGCATCCTACAAAAGATTATGATGTTGAGATATATGGCATTGCAAATTTTGAGCAGCTTCAAGCTCTCTTGGAGGAGTTCGGTGAACTCAATGTTGTCGGTAAAAGCTTCGGAGTGGCGAAACTTCAAAAAGATGGTTTTGAGTATGATTTTTCCCTCCCTAGAAAAGAGCGTAAAATAGGCGATAAGCATACAGATTTTAGCGTTGAAACTTTTGCCCATCTTACCTATGAAGAGGCGTTTTCAAGAAGAGATTTTACGATCAATGCCATAGGGTATGATATAGAAGCAAAAGAGTATATCGATCCTTTTAACGGACGCCAAGATTTAACTCAAAAGATACTCAAACATATCGACAAAAGTACCTTTATCGAGGATCCGCTTCGCGTCTATAGAGCCGTGCAATTTGCAGCAAGATTTGAGCTGACTATCGACCCGCAGACACAAGAGCTCTGCAAGATGATGGTTGCACAAAATATGCTTGACTCCCTTCCTAAAGAGCGTGTTTATGAGGAGATTAAAAAACTGCTCCTACTTGCTAAAAAACCTTCAATCGGTTTTGAGCTTATGCGCTCTTTTGGCATCTTGAGATATTTCCCTGAACTCACCGCCATCATCGATACCCCCCAAGATCAAAAGTGGCATCCCGAGGGGGATGTATGGCAACACACAATGATGTGCATCGATGAGATGAGTGCACTCAAAACCGGGGTTGCTAAAAAAGATGTGATGCTGATGTTTGCTGCACTCTGTCATGATCTCAGCAAAGCTACACATACGCAGATAACCAAAGAGAAGATCTCAGCTATCGGGCATGAAGAAGCAGGTGTGCAACCTATGTATGTGCTCCTAGGCAGACTCACCAACGACAAAGAACTTCCCGCATCCATAGAGCCCCTCATCCGATACCATCTCGCTCCTTCGCAGTTTTATAAGAACGGTGCAAAAGATAAAGCTATCAAAAAACTTGCAACGAAAGTCTCTATAGAAGATCTGCTCACGCTTGCACGCGCTGATTTCTTTGCTAGAACCACCCCTAAAGCATTGAGAAAAGAGTACAAAGCGGGGGATTGGCTAGAGGCAAAAGCAAAGGAGTTGGAAGTTTTAAAAGAGGCACTCGCGCCGCTCTTACGAGGAAAGGATTTGATTAGTTTAGGGGTGACACCCTCGGAAAGATTTAAGACACTTTTAGAAAAAGCTTATGAGGCACAACTTGAGGGTAAATTTGACACACACACCCAAGCTATCAAGTGGGCAGAGACAAACCTACTCTAACTCTCCGCTTTTTAAACCTATGAGTTCATTGTAAAGTGCTGCTATCTCGTCTTCTTCTATCTCATCCCTGTTAAGTTCTTCAAGGATAGCAAAGCATTCTGAGCGCATATCCCGTAACTCTTCGAGATCATCTTGTTGTTCGGGCGATGCACTATCGCTTTTACCAATCTCATCAAACAGCTCATCTATAGCTATCTCGAGATCCGGCAAAATCTCATTTTTTAATAGTAGTTCTAATTTCTCTTTTTTCATTTCGCCCTCCTTATAATCATATATCTCCATTATATCCTATAGCGTGCCTCGAATGCAATAAAAATATCTTTTTTTGCTATAATAAAAATCAAAAAATAGACAAGGCGGAATAACTATGAAAAGTTTTTTAAGCGTATTAGGTGTTTTAATCATTATTGCTGCTATTCTTATCCTTCCTAGAATCAACAATGTCCCAAAACTTGATGAAGCGGTCAATGCTGCATGGGCGCAAGTAGATAACCAATACAAAAGAAGAGCGGATCTCATCCCAAATCTTGTTGCAACGGTTAAAGGATATGCTTCACATGAAAAAGAGGTCTTTACCCAGGTAACTGAAGCACGAGCAAAAGTGGGGCAGATCACACTTACGCCTGAGATGCTCAATGATCCAAAAGCGCTTGAGATGTTTCAAAATGCGCAAGATTCACTCAGTAGTGCACTCTCAAGATTGCTAGCGGTTTCCGAGAACTATCCTGATCTCAAAGCAAATCAAAATTTTATCAACCTTCAAGCACAACTTGAAGGCACGGAAAATAGAATCGCAGTTGCCAGAAAAGATTATATCAAAGCTGTGAAAGACTACAATGTAGAGCTTCGTACAATCCCGGGAAAATGGGTGGCAGCACTGCTCTATCCTGAAGCTGAGATCAAACAGACATTTACCGCAACACCAACCGAACAGAAAAATCCTGAAGTGGCGTTTTAATAATAATGCCGCTCTTTAGATACCTCCTTGGCTTTGCACTTTTAGCTTTTACGCTCTTAAGTGCCGAGCCTACCTTTCCTGAGCTTACATCGCGAGTCGTTGATGAGGCTTCTCTCTTCTCTGCAGCACAAAAGGCAGAACTTGAGAGCACACTTGAAAATCATGAAAACAACACATCCAACCAGATAGTCGTCGTCACGCTCAAAAGCCTTGATGGGTATGATATAAGAGATTACGGTTTGGAGCTTGGTAGAGCTTGGGGTATCGGTCAAAAAGATAAAAATAACGGTGTGCTTCTCATCATCGCACCCAATGAGCGAAAAGTATCTATCGAGGTCGGCTATGGATTAGAAGGTACTCTTCCTGATGCTACGGCAAAGAGTATCATCGACCAAGAGATACTCCCCTATTTTAAAGAGGGAGACTATTTTGGTGGTGCAAAGTTTGGAGTAGATGCTATCATAAGTGCTATCAAGGGTGAATATGTCCTCTATGAAGTCGAAAGCAGTAGTAAGAGCTTCAAGTTTACTGATCTCATCATGCCGCTTATCTTTCTATTTGTTTTTATAGCAGGTCCTATTTTTGGTAAAAAAAATAAATTTGATAAAAAGAATATCATCCCCGCACTTATCTTTAGTGGATTTGTAGGGATTTTTACATGGGTGATGTTCTCTATCTTATTGCTGAGTATTACACTGAGTATCATCGTTTTTATCTCTATGCTTTTTGCAGACCCGACAGTCTATGAAAATAGCAGTGGTGGATCATATAGCGGTTACAGCGGCGGCGGATTTAGCAGTGGTGGTGGATTTAGTGGAGGCGGCGGCAGTTTCGGCGGCGGCGGCGCAAGTGGGAGTTGGTAATGGTAGATAAAAAGATAAAAGCAAATATAGACAGAGCGATAACCGATGTGGAAAAAACAAGCTCGAGCGAACTTGTAGCAGTCATCACAGGCAAGAGCGGTGAATATAGCATCATCTCCATAATGACGGCAAGCATTACAACCCTACTGCTTGCTATTGGCATCCTTTTCTTTTACAATGATATCAGTGCACTTGATCTTGTCGAGATCCAAGTGGTATTTTTTGTCGTCCTCTCAACAGTTCTCAATGTTCCTTATATTCAATATCTCATTGTGCCAAAAAAATTATTACGCGAACGCGCTTCTGCAAAGGCAAAAGAGAGCTTCTTGATCTTGGGACTTCACGAAACCTCAAATGATCAAGCCGTTATGCTCTTTGTGAGTAAGTTTGAGCACTATGTCGAGATCGTTGTCGATAGCGGCATCAGCAAAAAACTCTCAGATGATATCTGGCAAAATATCGTCGATAGATTTACTGCCGATGTCAAAGAGGATGATTTTGAGAAGGGGTATGAGCGCGCCATAAAAGCTATAGGCGAGATACTCAAAAAAGAGTTTCCTAAAAAAGATAAAGTAAGCAATGAGATACCAAATCACCTTATAGAGATATAATCTACTTTCAGTATTCCTGTGAAGGTAGGAACCCATAAAAATGATATAATCTTGTCTATGAAAATGCGTGCATCTAAAAAAATTACCATTGCAATTATCATTTTTCTTTGTATTATATTGGTTGAAGCTCTATTTTTAAGGGCAGATAGTTTATATGGCTTTGCAAAAAATGTTCTTTTTTGTCTCGTTATTGATATCATCTATGTAGTTCGCTTTATCATATTTCCTTTTTATGCAGTCGTAGTCTTTAAAGAGATGATCTACCTCTCCATTATCTTGTTTTTCCTGCTTTCTATATCGGGTTTCTTTGTTATAAAAAGATTTGCCGCCATCACAAAATACTCATTGTCTATCCTCATTATAATGGCGGCATTGATATCAGCATTTTCGGCATACTATGAAGCAACACACTATATCCAAAAGGTTGCAGAAGAAAAGTATAGCACTCAAGCTGACATCCATATCAATATGAACTCTGTCATTGGTGCATGGATCAATCCTGCGATATTGGGACACAATATCTACAGCCCTCCACATGCTAGCATTAAAATAAAAGGCGAATGGTATCACTGGAGTTTCGATAAAAAAGATTTTGTAAAAGATTAGAAATAAGGAGGGTATGAGCGCGCTATAAAAGCTATAGGCGAGATACTCAAAAAAAGAGTTTCCTAAAAAAGATAAAGTAAGTAATGAAGTACCAAATCACCCTATAAAGCTATAATCTACTCCTGCGAAAGCAGGAATCCATAAAAATGATATAATCTTATCTATGAAAATAAATTATTACCTAGTTGCATATATTGATATATTAGGTCAAGGTGCTAAACTTTCTAAAATAAATAAATTACCTAAAACTAAAGAAGAAAAAGAAGAGTTTAATAAGTTATTAAATGATACAGCTGATAATGTAAAAAAATTACATGAAGTATTTCAATCCTATTTTGATGGCTTTAAAGAAATCAGACCAGAAATAAAAGAAAAGCTAGAATCTTGGACACAAGAAATGCGTGATAAATTCAAGAAGTCCAAAGAAATAAAATTAAAATATTTATATTTTTCTGACACCGTTGTGTTATATTTTCCTCTAGACAAAGAAACAAATGTGGCTCCATTAGGAAGTGTTTATGCTGCCCTAACTTCTGCAGCATCTACTTTTCTAATTATGCTCTCGGAAAAAACTCCATTAAGAGGAGCTATTAATATTGGTATTGGAACAGAATTAAAAAATAGTGGAATATATGGGCCAATACTTCAAAATCTACATTGTCTAGAAAGTAAAGTTGCAGAATATCCAAGAGTTATTATAGGTGATGAACTTATTCAAATGATTGAAGACTATGATAAAGAAACAATAGATGAAACAGATATATATAAAACTATAAACAAGTCACTAATACCAAATATAAATGAATTAATCAAAATTGATAGCGATAAAATTAGAATTTTAAATTATTTAAATAAAAGTATGGCAGATGCTTTTGAAGCAAAAAGAACAGAATTCTATAAAAAAATTAAATCTTTTACTGATGAGCAACTAAAAGAATATAAAGGCAATGAAAAATTATACAATAGATACAAAAAGTTACGAAGCTATATTAGAAAAAACAGATCTAATTGGGTATGAATATAATTATTAATGCAAGACCCCAAACAAGTTCAGGGTCTATAATTTAGATGCTGAAACAAGTTCAGCATGACTGGATTCCTGCCTTCGCAGGAATGACAAAAAAATCAATGTGTGCTACAAGCACTTACACCAGGAGGAGTTGTCGGTTGGATAGCACTATTATCAGCTCTGCCCTCTTTGTTGACCTCATCTATAAAGTTGAGAAGCTGAGAAGCTGCCTCTTGGTATCGTTTTGCACTCTCACTTGAAGGTTGATTATAGACAACCGGTGCACCCGTATCACCACCTATTCTGATAGCCGGCTCGATAGGTATACGAGTAATCAAACAAGTATCAAACTCTTTAGCGACGGCTTCACTCGTACCCATACCAAAGATATCGGACTCCGTATTACACTCAGGGCATATAAAGCCACTCATATTTTCAATTACTCCTGCTGTTGGAATATGAAGTTTCTGGAACATATCCAAGCTTCTTCTACTATCATCCAAACTCACCTCTTGTGGTGTTGTGACGGTGATACCAGCCGTTACCGGAACTGATTGTGCGAGGGTAAGCTGCGCATCTCCTGTTCCCGGTGGCATATCGATAACAAGCACATCAAGATCACTCCAAAGGATATCACGAAGAAGTTGCTCGATCGCCTTCATAACCATAGAGCCTCTCCAGATGAGTGATTGCCCCTCTTCCATGAGTGAGCCCATACTCATCACCTCAACGCCGTAAGCTTTGAGTGGTATGACTTGATTGTTTTGGATTTCAGGTCTTTGATCATTTAGCCCCATCATTCTTGGAATATTCGGTCCATAGATATCTGCATCCAAAAGTCCTACTTTTTTACCCTGCATCGCCATAGCAATAGCAAGATTAACAGAGGTAGTTGATTTACCAACACCTCCTTTTCCTGAGCTTATCATCACAAAATTTTTGATATGCGGCACTAAGTTTTTGCCGCTAATGGTGTTGCTTTTTTCAACAGGTGCTTTTGGTTGGTTGATAATCAACGCAACCTCATTCACGCCTATCTTTTTAAGCTCGATCTCGATATCTTTGGTAAGCTGCTCTTTTACTTCAGGTGCGCTTGATGTAATCTCGAGTGCCACTGAAGCCTTTTCGCCTTGCGCTACGACATCTTTGATAAAATCAAAAGTAACGATATCTTTTGTGAAGCCCGGATAAATCACATTTTTTAAAGCTTCTAAAATCTCTTCTTTTGTTGCCATATTTTTTCCTTTTTAATTGTTAAAGCTCTTTTTCAAAGTTTTTGAATTTTAACCAAATAATATAATTTTACTCTTAATTAAAAAAGCAAATCTATTTTAGAAGTTTTGACACATCTCTGCTTGGCATAATGTGCTAAAACTTTTTATCAATTCATGGACTCTTTATGCTCTTCCATAATACTTTGCGTTATCTTGTAGGAGCAAAATTTCGGACCGCACATAGAGCAGAATTCTGCCTCTTTAAAGACATCTTGAGGGAGCGTTTCATCATGAAATTCTTTGGCTCTATCGGGATCAAGTGCGAGCTCAAATTGGCGATTCCAATCAAATCGATACCGTGCATCACTCATCGCATCATCCACATCACGCGCGCCTTTTCTTCCTCTAGCGATATCTGCAGCATGCGCAGCTATCTTATAGGCGATGATCCCCTCTCTTACATCTTTGGCATTAGGAAGCCCAAGATGCTCTTTTGGCGTCACATAGCAGAGCATACTCGCTCCGTGCCAACCACCGACTGCCGCACCGATCGCTGAGCTGATATGATCATACCCCGCAGCGATATCGGTAACAAGAGGACCCAAGATATAAAATGGTGCTTCATGGCAGTATTCACGCTCTATCTTCATATTTCTCTCGATCTGATTGAGTGGCACATGCCCCGGCCCTTCTATCATGATCTGTACATCTTTTTCCCATGCTCGCAGTGTAAGCTCACCCAACACCTGAAGCTCACTAAGCTGTGCCTCATCACTCGCATCATGAAGGCACCCCGGACGCAGGCTATCACCAAGCGAGAGTGCGACATCATACTTTTGGCAGATATCAAGAATAGCATCATACGCCTCATAAAAAGGATTTTCTCTATGATAATGCATCATCCAAGCTGCCATCAAAGAGCCACCACGGCTCACGATTCCCATCTTTCTTTTGGCAATATGCGGCATAAAACGGAGTAAAAATCCTGCATGCACGGTAAAATAGCTTACCCCCTGCTTTGCCTGTTTTTCGATAACTTCAAGCATCTTCTCAATCGTCAAATCCTCAATCTTATCATTACAATCATGAAGTATCTGATAGATAGGCACTGTCCCGATAGGCACGCTTGAATGTGCGATAACTGCCTCTCTGATGCTATCCAAATCACCGCCGGTACTGAGATCCATGATGGTATCTGCACCGTATTTTAAACAAACATCTACCTTTTCAACTTCTCCGGAAACATCGGAAGCAAGAGCAGATGAGCCTATGTTTGCATTGATCTTACAACTCGCAATCATACCAATCGCCATCGGTTTTTGGTGTTTGTGGTTGATATTGGCAGGGATGATGCACCGACCTCTTGCAATCTCGCTTCGCAAGAGCTCAGGATCGATATTTTCCTCTTTTGCAACATACTGCATCTCATCAGTGATGATGCCTTGCTTAGCAAAATACATCTGTGTTTGCACAGGATGCTCTTTTCTCTTCTCTATCCACTTTTCTCTCATAGACTGTCCTTGATACTATCTAGGTATTTATACCCGCCAAATCTTAAATTTATATAAAAAAAAACAAATCAGATAATTTTTATCATAAATTACCTAATCTTAGATAGAAAAAAACTTAATCGGTAATCAAAAAAGATTTTATCAAGTATATGGAGTGTATAATTTAGTTACACTTAGCATTGCAAACCAACAAAGGATCGTTACGTGAGAGACATAACCCTGATTTTGCTTGCAGCAGGCTCTTCGACACGGTTTGAAAGCCCTGTTAAAAAACAGTGGTTGTATATAGATGATGCACCATTGTGGCTTTTCGTAGCAAATCAATTCAAAAAATATAATTTTAATAAGATGATTATCACCGGATCTAAAAAAGAGATAGCCCATATGAAAAAATTTGCCGATCTTGCTTTCATAGAAGGTGGATCAAGCAGACAAGAGTCTCTAAAAAATGCTCTTTCACTCGTCGAGAGCCCCTATGTCTTGGTCACGGATGTAGCACGATGTTGCATAGATCATGAGATGATAGAGCGAATATTGGATCAAAAAGGCGAGGCAGATTGCATCGTACCTGCGATTGCTCCTATAGATACTATCTATTATGATAATGAAAATATCGACAGAGAGCGTGTAAAATTGATACAAACTCCACAGCTTAGTGTTACACAAGTACTCAAAAAATCCCTCTTAGATACGAAAGAGTTCACAGATGAGAGCAGTGCTATCGCTCATCAAGGCGGCAAGATACAATTTGTAGAAGGTTCAGCAAAAGCCATGAAACTCACAAGCAAAGATGATCTTAAAAAATTGGATTGCCTCCAAGCAACTGCAAAGAAAAACTTCATAGGTTTTGGCATAGATACACATCAATTTGAAACGGGGAAAAAACTCCTCCTCGGAGGCGTAGAGATACAATCCGATGTCGGCTGTAAAGCTCATAGTGACGGGGATGTACTTATCCATGCTATCATTGATGCACTCTTAGGTGCAAGTAATTTGGGTGATATAGGGGATTTCTTTCCCGATAATGACGCGGCATATAAAGATATAGACTCGACTCTGCTACTTCGAGATGTAGTAAAAATGATCCATGATTTTGGTTTTGAGATTGTCAATATTGACACCACTATCGTCGCACAAAAACCAAGAATATCAGAGTATAAAAATGCTATTCAAGCTCAACTCTCCGAGATTGTAGGTTTAGAGCAGAGATATATCAACATCAAAGCCACAACATCGGAAAAAATGGGATTTATAGGCAGATGTGAAGGGATAAGCGTCCACGCTATAGCCAATATTTCCTATAGAGATTGGGGTAGTTTATGAAGATAGTAATCATAGAAAATGAGGTCTATTTAGCACAAAGTATCGCTGCTAAACTCATGGAGAAAAACTTTGAAGTTGAACTTTTTAGCTCCGTCAAAGAGGCGAATGAGCGAGAGGCTGATGTCTATCTGCTCTCTGCAAATCTGCAAGGACAATCGATAAACTCGCTTATCGAAAAACATAAAGATAAGATTATCATCTTGATGGTCAACTATATCAACAACGATACCGTCAGTGAACCCATAAAGCTTGGTGCAAAAGACTACATCGTCAAGCCTTTCATGATAGAGGAGCTACTAAGAAAAATCGAGCATTTTAGAGAGTTTCAAGCACTCAAAAAAGAGAATCTCCTCTGCCAGGACTATCTGCAAAATATCTTCTCAAATATCGAATATGATTATGACATCAACAAGCTAAAGACCCCGTGCATTATCATCACTAACTATTTAAGGCTTGCTGATAAAATGGTCTTTGATTATGCCTATAAAAATAAACTCTCACTCACGATGCTCTCTGCTAAAGAGAAGGGGTATAAGGATACCATAACGAAACAGACGGCAAACTCACTCCTCTATTTTAGTGACTTTGACAAGCTCAAGAAAAAAGATCAAGATGAAGTTTTGGAGCTTCTCAAGCCATACAAGTTTATCATAGCAACAAGCAGTACCATAGAGAGCGACTATCAAACCGTCACATTAGAGAGTGAAGATAAGCTCTATCATCAAAATGAAGTATTGACAATCGATGATTATGTCAAATTTATCATCAATACTTTTCAACATCAATTTCCAGATACGGAACTCTCTAAAAAATTAGGAATTTCTAGAAAAAGCTTATGGGAAAAAAGGAAAAAGTATGGTCTCTACAAGAAAAAATAAATCTATCTATATCGACACCGAAGCGCTCTCATCTTTGGCACTTGTAAAAGCAGGGTTGATATCTCCTGTTGATGGGCTTATGGACTCTAAGACCTCAAAAAAAGTAAATGAGACAAAGTATTATAAAGGTGTGCCCTTTCCTTTCTCTTTTGTACTTGCACCGAGCGGTAAAAGAAATCAAGAGGTGATACGCTCACTTAAAAACGGGGAGATTGTTGATCTTATCAACGACAAAGAAAAGGTTGGAGAACTTACTGTGGGAGAAGTATTTGAGATCGATCCTTTAGAGCGAGTTCAAAACATTTACGGCACAACAGACATAGGGCATCCCGGCGTAAAAAATACGATGGCAAGACTCGGCTCTTTGGCTGTGAGCGGTGAATATCATGTAAAATATGCGCCGATTGATGAAAGCATCTCGATGCTTAGAGAGATGATTGAAAAAAATGATGCAAAGAAAGTCACCGGATTAATGCTCGCAGCAAATCCCCTCAATCGATCACACGAGAGAGTCATACGAGATACACTTAGCAGGTCGGATATCGTCGTTCTTTTCTTGCGAAAACCTTTTACCGAAGAGGGGCTCTCTTTTGATATACGATATGATGCACTCAAACTCTATGTTGAGCGTTTCTTGCCTGCAAATAAAGTTGCAATCGTCCCTTTTGAAAATACCTATGTGTTTGCCGGGTATAATGAGCTTATTCTTGATGCACTTTTAGTAAAAAATTATGGTTGCAATGAGCTTGTTGTGGGTACAAATCATGGGGGGCTTGGACTCTACTATGACCACAACGAAATCCATACAATCTTCAATCAGTGTAAAGATATAGGGCTTGATATCACAACGATTGATGAGTATGTCTATTGTGAGGTGTGCAAAACGCTTGTGAGCAATTCAACCTGCCCGCACGGAAGACATCATCACATACACTACAACTCAAACTCAATCATGAAACTTATCCAATCAGGGCTCATCCCACCAACCATTTTGGTAAGAAAAGAGATCAGTGCATCGATACTTGCAGCCCTCTTTCCAAATAGACTCAAAAATATCCAAGAGATCTACTATTCGCTTATGCCAAGTAGTGGACTACTTGAAGATCATAGTGATGAGGAGTTCTATGTCAAACTGATTGAACTCTATCAAACAACATCACTCAAATAGGAATAACATGGACTTACAAAAACTTTTTTTGACTTTTTTCGGTGCCGGTCTGAGCCCAAAAGCTCCTGGAACTGCCGGCTCATTGGCTGCTCTTATTGCAGGACTCCCCGTAATCTATTTTCTAAGTCTAGAGAGCCTCGCCATACTTACACTTGCTATCACTATCGTCGGTATATTTGAGATCAATCGATATGAAAACAGGGTTAAGGAGCATGATGCTCAAGAGATTGTCATCGATGAAGTAGCAGGTATGTGGCTTACTATGATCATAGCCTACCCGATAGGAGCAGAAGTGAATTATGGTTTTGGGGTGATTCTCTCTTTTGTTTTAAGCTTTTTAACGTTTAGACTCTTTGATATATGGAAACCTTCAACGATCGGCTGGATCGATAGAAAGGTGCAAGGCGGACTTGGGGTTATGGGAGATGATATCCTCGCGGGACTTGCTGCCGGACTACTAAGCGGGGTGATACTGATAGGGCTTGATAAGATTTTAGGTTAAAAATACTCCTCTAAAATCTTAGGCAAAAAGGCAATCGTCTTCTTTGCTCTTGCGATATGACCCTCAAAGATAGCACTACTTGTGGGGGCTCTTCGGATAAACTCTTCATATATCTCTATCTTATCTTCTATATGTGCTCTAAGAGCACCTAAGACACGCTGCATATTGTCTCTATCGCTTGCATATTTCATCAAAAGCTCAAACATCCTCTTTCTAGGATGGATCGCCATCGAATCACCTGCTGTTGCAGCTATATCTTTGATATCCCATCTTGATATATAGACTCCACTCACACTCGGTGCCATGATTTTCGCATAGAGCGCCTCGGTAAAAGAGGGGTAATCCTTGAGCTCGTCTTCACTCTCGCAAGTGCCTTGCGCACAATACTTATTGGCATCAAAACCCTCAAAAGCTTTTTTTAAATCATCTATATCTTTCATTGCTCTTCTCCTAAAAGTGTCGGGATACGGTTGATATCCATACTTGCTCCATACCATTTACTAGCAAGCAACAGCATTTTTGCTGCTTTTATAGTGCTCTCATCAAATACCTCTGTATTGTCAAAAAGTTTTTCTATATCACCTGCTAAAGAAAAAGCACTTATCCTGCCTGCTTTGATCTCTAGATAATCGATCGCCTCATCCTCGTTCTCTAAAATATCACAAAAAGAGCGTACCCGCTCTTTAAACTCATCTAAGAGTATGACTTTATCTATCTTTGATCGTGCGATATTTGTAAAGGTAAAATCAAAATGCTCCTCTTTGACATTGAGTGCGATGGCTGTGGCATTGATCCCGTCAGTTTTGAGTATCTTATTGAAAATTCTTCGCTCTAAAGAGTTTTGTCCTGCTAGACCTAAAATAGTACAAAGCTGTGTATCCGGTCGTATCTCGTGTGGCTCCAAGTGTCTCTCCTTTAAAATATAATACCGCTTTTTTCATGAAGCGATGCAGCCTCTTCTTCTTCTACTTTACACCGTGGGCAAAGCATCTCACCGCCTCTATATGTAAAACTGTTGCCGCACTCATCACATCTTTTTATATCAAAGTGTATGAGTGTTTCTTGATGGTGCTTCCCAAACTCCCCAAGATCAAAATGGGGACTCATCGTTATGGCGTCTACCTCACAAACATCATGGCATAAACGGCACTTTAAGCAGAGCATAGCATCAAAATTGATTAATGAAAATCTCCCATCACTTGAGAGTGCACCGCTCGGACAGAGCCTATAGCACATTTGGCAATTTGTACAACTATCATTTACGACCTTATCTGAGATAAAACTTATCTTCTCGCTCTTGATGGCAACACTATTTTTAAAAAGATCGGAATATTTTAAAACACTAAAGAGTATCTTTCTTTTTTCCGGGATATGTTGCTCTTTGAGTTTTGCTATATCATCACTCTCCAAGAGGTGTTGACTCAGCTCATCTGCCTCAAGGGACTCCTCAAAACGCTTTTTTTGCTTGAGTGCGCCCTTGAGTGAAAGATTCGTTAGAAAATCCCTTCTTGATCCACCCTCATCTTTATCTGCGGGTTCGCTCTCATCTTCTGAGCACTCTTGAATTACCTCTATCTTTTTAGTAGAAACTGCACTGAGTATTTGATTGACCTCGTCAACTCTTTTTAAAATCTGTTGCAATTGAAAGGAATCCCTATCATAGCTCTCGATGTTTATTTTGAGATTTTGCTCTAGTGCCAATGCGAGAGAGAGGAGATGCTCGACACTCAATAACGATAAGCAAGGAAGCTCTTTTGAGGGTACAAGCGTATCGCTCTTTGCATCTAAGAAATCAAAAAAGAATCGACTCAAAACAATACCACTCAAACCAAGCGCCTCACACGGGCAAGCCCCAACTGCGGTAGCAGCTTCGATACCTGTTTGATTTTTAAATGTGGGGATATTATCTACTATGCTGATATGCTCAGGCGATGCCTCAGCACAGCAAGTACAAAGAGAAAATTTACTTTTTACGCGTACGCATTTGGCTACATCAAGTTCTAATCGCATAGATTAACAGCTCTTTTTGAGTTTCGAATTTATATACTCAAAATCACTTAGTAGAAAATCCAACGCAAACTCTGCCCCATCATGATACAGTGGTGTGATTGATTCTCTTTTGACATTGATAAGAAACATCGGTGCCCAACGAAGTAGATGTTGCTCTAAAAAATCTTTTTGTACTCTTAGGATATCATCGATTCCCTCTGCATCATCAGCCTCTTGTGCTTTTTGAAGTGCACTGCACAACATATACATAAACTCAAGTTCAACACCGATATGATCGGGGCTTACAACCCTTGCTTTATCGAGCTCTACTCTAAAATCATAGGAGTTATAAAGCTCAATAATCGGGTTATTGCCGCCACTCTCTATCATCTGATCATCTCTCGTATAGAAGCTCTCATAGGGGATAAGATGCATCAAAAAGAGATTTGTAAAATCAACATTGAGATATTGCGCGATCAAATCTGCTTTTGAGAACTCTTTTTTTTTGTTCCACTCTTTGTAGTTTGGGAACATAGAGAGAAGATTTGCTTCACTCTCAAAGCTCGCTAAAAATTTCTCATCAGCTTCGACCAACATCAATCTTGCGATGAAGCTATAGAGCGCTTGACGAGCATTTGTTTCTTCTTTAAAAGAATTCATTGGAACCTCACAATCTTATTTAGGGATATAGTATTTAAAAAATGACAAAGAGTCAACTAAGAGCGTGAGATATTCTCATGCTCTAGCCTATAATCTCTACACTATAGCCTTTTTTAGATACTTTAGGACCGGGACGAGGCATATGCACCGGTCTTCTAAGTGTATCGCCTGCTTCAAGTGGTCTTGTGAGCTGATCTCTCCACGCTTGATAAATTTTCATGTTATTTGCATAATTGACATAGATATCGCCTATCACTTCTCCTTCCTTGGCTTTTTCTATAATGACCTTTTGGTGCCAAGCATGGTTTCCTGCTATCGGATCAGGGTGTGCGGCAGCAACTGCATTTTGCCATGAGCCACTGAGTCCATCCCACCAGATATTGTCAAGGTCTTTATTGTACTCTTTAAACTGCCAAGTATCAGGTCGTTTGAGCATCCCTTCTTTGATACCTTCTAGAGGTTTCATCGTACCAATCTCTCCATCCATATGCATCTCAAAAAGTGGAGCGCCGAGTCCGAGAACACCTAATTTGTGCTCAAACCCGGGTATCTCAACAGCATTTTTAAGCTTCCATCTTCCTGCGTGATGTGAACAAGCAAGCACGCCCGGCATCGTACCCTCTGTCGGCACTGCCATTGCTATGAAATAACCCGACTCTAAACCACAAAGCGTATCAGTAATCGTCACTTTTATAGAATCCCCTCTTTTGATACCAAGCCGCGCGGCATCACTTGTGTGTATCCATACAGGATTGTGATTTTGCGATATCTCCATAAGATGTTTTGAGTTAACCGATCGCGTATGGATATTGTATGGCAATCTAAAAATCGTATTGAGTGCAAACTCATTCTCGCCATTCATATAATCATGATGCACTTGTGTTACGAGATGAATCATCTCTTTTCTCTCGGCTTTGTTCTTCGGATAGATAGGCACGGCATACTCCGGCCATTTCCATTGCGCAAACCATTCAGAGAAGAACTCAAGTTTTTTACTCAGCGTATGGAAGCCATCCATGATTTCTCCATCAATCTCGATACCTATCGCCTCTTTTTCTCCATGTGCATCCGCAACAAGGAGTGTGCCAAATTTATCTTTGGTCACTTGACTCGCCTCATATCTCTTGCCCTCTACGATATAGGCATCACCCTCTTTTTCGAGTAGTCTCTCTTGTGGTTTATAGATATTATCCTCTTCAAGCCAAGTACCCATATCGCGCATCATCTCATAGTTTGGATACTTAGAATCAGGGTATTTTATCTTTGCTGCTGCTTTGAGGTTTGGCAGATTATCAAATGCCTCTTGATACCATTCAGCAATCGTCACTGCTCTACTTGGATCCTCTTTGGAAGCCCAATGTTCTCGGACTCCAAGTGATCCGTCAGGGTCAACGTAATCTACCATGATATTTGCCCAAAACTCAACCTCTTCCCATATCTCACCAAGACCTGCTTCGATATGTGCTTCAAGTGTTGCTCTCGCTGGATTTTTTGGTTTCCATCCCATTTTTTCAAGCGCAACCCTAAGGGCAGGATTTCTAAAACTGAGCCAGCGTGAAGGCTGTGTTGCTTCTGATTGTTGATCGTGTCGCTCCCCTGCTAACCCCACCGGCAATACATAATCACAAAACCAATTTGTCTCAGACCATGTCGGCGAAAGGTTAAATGAGAGCTCAATCTTATCTTCTCTCTTAAGTGCCTCTATCCATCTAAATCCATCCGGATTGATCCAGACCGGATTGTAGATACGCGGTACATAAACACCTAATTTTTCAGGCACTTTTAGCCCTTTGGCATTCCATTTTGCTCTCCATTCATCATCAAGGAGTAGATGCGGCAATAAAAAGCTCATCTCATAAGCACTCAAAGGATACTCCGGTGGCCAAGCTAACTCATTCCAAACATCTACTTTGTCCGGCGCAACACCTGAAACTGTTGCCTTGTCACCCTTGCCGTTGACCGAGATTACATGCCAATGGTGAAGTCCGATGCCACCCTTATCGCCCGCCATGGCACCTCGAAGAACAAACGGCAAAAATGCTGCTCTTGCATTCATCCATCCACCTCTGTGTCCTATAGGACCGGCTCTCCAAATATAAGTCGCAACCCTTGCACCTGCATCGATAAACATATCATAAAGTTTTTCTACTGTTTTCGCCTCAATGCGACACTCTTTGACCACGAAATCAAGCGTATATGGACTATACATCTCTGATATCATCGTTATGAAATCTTCATAACTATCACCTTTTGGTACTGATTTGATATAACCTTTTTCAACAAGGAGCGAGAGATACTCTTTGTTTGACATCAGTCTATCCCAGTTCACCCATTTTTTGACAAAATTGTGATTGACCAAAGAGTCACCATTGATTCCTTTTTCATTGAGAATTCTATTGGCAAGATAGAGATAAAGTGCGGCTTCGGTTCCCGGCCAACAAGGCACCCAAAGATCAGCCATACCGGCTGAATTTGACATCCGAGGATCCATAACAACAAGCTTTGCACCTCTTTTTCTCGCATCGGCTATGCGCCCTGCAGCTTGTTGGAAATAGTGTCCTGCATCTGCTGCGTGAGAAGACTGCAAAAAGATAAGATCGGCATTCGCCCAATCAGGAGAATTTCTATCATCATTTGTCCACTGGATTGTTCCTTCTCTAGCACCCGCACTACAGATATTTGTATGTGAGTTCCAGCCATCTACGCCGAGAGATTGTGGCACTCTTGCGCCAAAACCATTCTCATTTGGACGACCCACTTGATACATAAACATCTTCTTAGAAACTTCATCATCACTTTTAAGCAGGCTTGCGATTTTAGAGCCTATCTCACTCATCGCCTCATCCCAAGTAGTTCGCACCCATTTCCCCTCGCCTCTTTTGCTTCCGGGAGCTCTTCTGAGTGGGAATGGGATTCTATCGGGATCATACATTTGCGATTGCGCTGCATATCCTTTGGCACAATTTCTCCCTCTACTTCCTGCATGCAGAGGATTTCCCATATATTTTCTTACTTTAAGCTGACCGCCTTTTTTATAAGAGCTCAAATCAACCCAAGCCGTCAACCCACATGATGCTTCACAATTTGAACAAGCAGTAGGAACGAGCATATATTCTGTCGCCGTGATACCCTCAGGATTTTTTTCACTTTTAATCCCTCTTCTGCCGATACCGCCTCTTTTCCAATCATTGCCATCAAGTTCGACATAACTATTCCACTCTTTTGGATTTGGATAAGGAAAGAGTGCTTTTGGAGTAGATGTAAACTCACTCGAAGCGTTTGCAGGCGTATCTACGATAGTTTTAAAAACTCCTAGAGTAAGCGTTGTTCCCGCTACGGTATAGGCACTATTTTTGAGGAAATCTCTTCTACTCTCAAAAAAGCTCTCTCTGTTTTGATTCATCTTTTTAACCATATCAATCTCCTTAACTCAACGGTAATAGTTGAGGTATTTTTAGCCAAACATCTTTTGCCAAATAGAGCCCTATGAGAGCGGAAATGGCAGCAACTTTTGCAACGCTTTTTGTGTTTTCTTTAACAGAGAGGATACCTAAGAAAAATGGCAAGATATACCCCAATATCATCGCTACCCAAAACTGGATACTATAGGTGCCTCCAAGATGAATGTATGCAAGAGTCGCCTCAGCTTCTGATGATTTAAATGAGAAAAAGTATTCACCCATATAGATCAAAAAGCTAAAAGTAACAGCAAATATCAACACAAGTGTGATATCTTTTTTTACTGCATCACTCCATTTTGCGCTAAAAAGCAAGAGTGTGGCAGCACCCGCTATGAGTGCGGCTAAAAACATCTGTGTGAGCTCTGTGGGTGCTTGCCATAACTCTCTCGCACTCGACTCTGCCATAATGATCGCAGTATAGAGTGTCACAGGAAATGCCAAAAATAGAACAATCGGAGAAAGTTTATCATAGAGCGATTCGCTCCCTCGTAACTTTTTCGCAACACCATTGTGTCTGAGAACATCAGGAAAACCACTTGCAAGTCCGATGATAAGCATCACTGATACCAAAAGCGTAAAGAGAGATGCTATCCAAGCTCCAACCGTGATTGCAGAGGTAAAGTGTGGATGAAGGAATATATTTATCATCCTATAAGGCTGGTGCAAGTCGATGAGCGTAAAGAGCAAAAAGACATTGAGCGCGATAAATGCGATAAGCGGTATGAGCCATCTATAGTTTGGCATCTGCTCTTTTTTATGGCGGAAAAGAAGATATGTACCGACTATGATAACTCCCGTGCCGATACTTTTTGCCCACATATTGATAGTAATGATACCTCCCCAGATAATCCCGGGGAGTGCAACATCAAGCGTGACGAGTGATTGTGTGGCGTTGATTGTCTCTTGCATTAGTGACCTCCTTTTTCAGTTTTATCAAATTGCATAAAACTTTTATTGTCTTTTTCGTGCGATTTAAAAGGTGCTAAAAATCTATCGAGTATGCCGTGATGCGGATCACCGTTTGTTTTAAGGTGTGTGATGTTATTGAAAAGCCCATACCCTTCGATTCTCTCATGCGCAAGCGGGTCAAGTGAAGAGGTACCGCCACCAACATAATAGTGTTTAGGGTTAGTATGTTTTTCCGGTTTTCTTACTTGGACATCCCCTCTGTGTGCCATGATATACTGAGATATGTGACTTGTATCATCTTCTATATCTCCAAAAATATTTGCCTCAACAGGACATGCAACAACACAAGCCGGCAGTAAACCACCCTCAACTCTATGGGCACAATAGGTACATTTGTCAGCGGTATTTGTCTCCGGATCCATGTAGATGGCACCATATGGACATGCCATCATACAGCCGGCACAGCCTATGCATCTTTCGTTATCTATATTAACGATGCCGTTATCGAGGTAATGAAGTGCTGATACGGGACATATCCTCTCACAAGGTGCATTTTCACAGTGATTGCATCGAAGCGGTGTAAAACTTCTTGAAGTATCGGGAAACACTCCTCTATCAAGATATTTGACCCTCAATCTCCATGAACTAAGAGGAACCTCATTTTCAACTTTGCAGGCTACTTCACACCCCTTGCATCCCATGCAAAGGTGAAGATCTACCAAAAACCCTAACTTCATAGCGCCTCCTTTTGTTAGTTATAATAAATATAAGCAATATTTATTAATTTATTCAAAAACAATATGCTTTAGATATAGTGTATATGAAATATTATTAAAAAGAAAATATTTTAAAGAAAAATAAGAGATTTTTATATAACTATAGCAAAATGGTAGCAATTTTGATAAAAAATTATGCGTTTTTTCATCAATAAAATTGTGCTATGCTATTTTATATTTTAAATTATATTAATGTTAATTTGGCGAAATAACAGTGTTTAATCTAACATTGATATCACTCGAGTCCTATATTGCTTGTTTACTATTAATCTATAAAAAAGAGAGAGCTTCTATTTCTCCGCCTTGTTTCTAGTAAGTGACAACTCCGCATCCCAACGTTTTTCATACCCCTCAGGATGTACATAATGGTTGGTAGATGTACCTGAAGCAGTTTCATCAGAAGAGATAACAAGTTGCATAGCACTTGTTACGGTTCCTCCCTCCTTATCTACAATGACACTATTAGATAGGATAACAGCATTTCCATCTATTGTTCCAGAATACAGACATACCTCTACTGGTCTACACTCACTTCCTGAAGTGATCTCAAGAGTGACAGATTTACCCTTTTGTTCGATAGACATAGTTCCACTTAAACCATTTGTTGATTGGTAATACCATACACCGTTAAGATCGAAACTTTGATTAGAAGGAACCAATGGTGTTGTTGGTATAAATTGATCATGGATATCTTTTTCTTCCGCTACTGCAATATTCAAACCAAAAAAAGATAAGAAGATCAGAAACAAGAAACGAAGCAAATATTTTTTTATTTTCATCTTTAACTCCTTTAATGCATTTTTATTATACACTATTTACAACTTCATGCACATATCCTTTTTCCAATGTATAACAATAAACAAATAAAGAATGATTATATAGAACATAATCATCTGACCCCTATTGCTTTATTTTTATTTGTAGAAACAATTTATCAATAAAAAAAATCTATTGTTATTGATAAATTATATAATTATGTTACAATTATAATGATGAAAAATAAGCTGATGCCTTAACTCGTGGCTATGGAGCAAAAAAGCAAGAGGGAGAATAAGCTACTCATCATTGATCTTTACTTATTTATCGCTCTCTCAATAAGTTATCTCTAATGCTTATCTTAAGAATTCGTTCACAACTAACGTTAGATGTTTGATATTAAATATCATTTCATACCATAAAAAGGAGACTTAAAATGGGAACAGGAAGATTTAAAAATGGAAAATTCGACATAACTGCTATAGCAAATTTTGCAATGACGATGAATGATTGGACCGAATGGGAGAGATGTTTTAAGAAAGTATCTGAAATTCTCTATAATGCTTCAGAAGGACAAATGAGTTTTGGTAATATTTTTGTTTGCGATGAGAGTATTGGTCTTGATACTGCAGATTTTATTTTATATCAAGCAGGAGATCCAAGTTATAGCTCAGGCACATTTGGCAATCTAGGAAGTGCTGTTCATTTGATGCCTTATGTAAAAAGACAAATACTGACAATTATTCATGAAATGGGCCATCACGTTTGGGGACTAGGAGATGAATACTGCGCTCCATATGTTTATGAAACTATCGATTACACCAATCCTGCCATGAATAATAGGACTATCCCAATACTAAATAGCGGAAGAGTAGATAATGAGTTATCTACACAAAATGCTCAAGCATTATTAATGTTTGGGGGATTGTATGAAAGAAGAAATATTATTGCCGATACAGCAACTTCCATAACTGTTGATTTAGATTACCCAGATCTGCCAACTAATGCTGATCACAATTGGGTGCTGATCCAAATACCTGCTGAATGTTCAAATGTTGCAAATTCTAACTATTGTGTTATGGAAAAAAGTAGGAACGCTGCAGGCTCATTTGATTTAGCTGGCAATTGGACAGATGCCGCGCATCCAGTAACAGAATTTTGTTCTGCGATAAATCATGACCCTGACAATGATACAGCACAAGAAAATAGTCATGGTCAGTCTTGCTGGGAAACGATTATAGAACGTGCAGAGTTTACCACACTGGCTGTACCTAACCCTGCTAGCGGAGTATTGCCGGCCGGCAATGTTGAACCAAACTGGTTTGCGCTAGATAAACAATCTAGATTTGCATTGGTTTTAGACCGTTCCGGATCAATGGCTTCAGGGCATAAAATGTCTGATGCACAATATGGTGCTATTTACTGGCTTGAATTTTGTGCTCAAGGTAACGATCTTTTAACAATAATTTGGTATGACCATATCATTGATAATATTTTAGATCTTACAGAAGTAAGTACGTTAGCTGGTCTTGATGACGAAATTGATGCAATCAACCTTTTAACACCGAGAGGTTCTACTAATATTCGGGATGGACTCTATGAAGCACTTCATCAGATACAAACTCCTGCAACTAGAGCTGCTGTTCAGGCAACACTGCTATTGACAGACGGTAAACACAATACACCTTCAGGCTCTGAAGCTTCCGAAGTGTTACCTTCTTTTAATGAAGAAGGAGTACGCATTTACACCTTAGGGGTAGGTGCGCCTGATGCAGTAGATATGGATGCATTAGATGAATTAGCAGAAGAGACAGGTGGTAATTCATATGCTGTAGGAGATGATGAGCCGGGATTCATTGAAGCGGCTATGGTTGAGATTAATGCTGAAGTGAGAGGCGGCATTATCACAACTAGCCCGGAATCTTTCCCTGATAGTCGTAAAACAGAATCTGATGCACTGATAAAAAAGATATTATCTTTAGGTCAAGAAAAAAGAGTAAATCTTAAAGAAATATGTGAAGTACTTGGTATAAAAGATGAAAAAGACCTAATACATCCGCCTAAGAAATTAAAAAGTGTGCTTAGCTCTATTCCGGTAGATGTGGAAGAGGAGTGTGATCGTGTATCTTTTTCACTAATATATCCAAAGGGTTCTACTTTATGGCTGTATCTACTGGATCCAAATGGTAATTTTATTGATATGAATTCATCTTCTGTTAATCATGTAATAAGCACAGCGCCTCATGAATTTGCTATTATCAAAAAACCAAAACCCGGGCGCTGGCATATGATAGCTGTAAGAGCAGAAACAGGTATAGCTTTTAAATTTAGAGCAATTGCTGGAGGAGAAAATAAAGACATTCAAGTATTTGGAGGTGCATCAACAAATAATTGTTTAAAAGCACCAGTGCGTCTATATGCATCTGCGCGTTTTAAAAATGATATATCAGGTTTACATATAACAGCTACAATAATTTCGCCAAAAGGCACAAAAAAATATATCACTCTTGATGATAATAAATATGGCGAACCAAATAGTGGGGAATATGAAGGATTTGTTACGGTTGATTATCCAGGGAGATATCATGGAACAATCCGCATTGAAAATATTGGAAAAGCAATGACTGCGAAACCCGCACGCCGTATTTTAGATTCACAAAAAGGCAAGATAGAAGTTGACAAAGATATTCCTAAATTTGTAAGAGTTATTCCATTTTATTTTGATTCCGGCAAAAGAATTGAAATTAAAGATACCGAAAGAGAAAATGGGATCCATAAAATATATGGCAATATAAAAGAACGTCAAACAAAAATGATATCTGCAAAACTAAAACGAAAAAAATAGTTTACTATATTAAATAAATGAAGCGCTTCAACAAGATTTATTTTGTTTGAGGCGTTAAATATTAGAATATGTACCTATTGTATGATTCAAGTTTAATCTTTATTTTTTTCATGTCGGTAGTAAAGATAGAGAAGGTAGACAGCTATAGCAGAGAGTATATGCCATAGCGTATGTCCTTGCAATAAACTTGTAGGATCGCATACAACTTTTGTAAGATCGAGTATCCATATACCAAAAGCGATGAGCAGGATTGCAAATGCACATTTAAGCCATTTTGTCTCGATGGGATTTTGTTGTTTCTTGACATAAAAAAGTTCACTCAGTAGCCCCAATATGACAAGTGCGCCAAAAAGATACCGTCTCATCTCCGGAACAATAAAAAGCCCTCCATCAAGTATCACATTTGAGACGATAAGCAAGATGATAGTATTTGTTTTTGTAAGGTGGAAGATGCGGTATATCGCATAAAACAAGATAAACAATGAGAGTAAAAACATCCCGGCAAGATCAAGCACTTGCCCTAAAAATGTAAGTGTTGCATGAAAAAAAGCACTTCCAAAACCTATGAAGACACTCGAGATACCGAAGATTTTCATAAGCGTATCTTTTGTATAAAGTGAGCTAAAAAAGATGACCCATCCCGCATATACAAACGCAAAGGAAGAGAGGGTGTTCGAGAACTGCTTGATCGAACTTTGCATATCTACATATTCACAAAAGCAATGTGCAGGCATACAGTTTGCCGGCTGTGTTAAGTGTGAAGAGATGTTAAGTGATCCCCAAAATAGAAGAGCTGTAGCTACCGAAGCTAGCAAACTCCATAAATGAATAGTTAATTTTTTATTTTTCAATTGCTCATCCTCTATATCATCTTCTCATGCCTCTTAAACGCTTTATCTCATCTGCCTCTAACCCCAAGATAAAACTCTCTTCTATCATCTCGCGCAAGAGTGCTTCATCTACACTATCACTTGCTTTAAAATAGAGATGCCTGACTATCTTACCACTCCCTTGCAGCCCTGGAAACTTCTCTTGAAGTTTATACCCTCTTCCAAAAGCAACAACTAAATGCTCTTTTTTACTCCTCATCATAACAACCACGCCATATGCATCACCATAAGAGGTCTGCTTGGCATTTTTAAACTCTTTTATTTGGGGATAAGAAAGAAGTATCTTGCGTATGATTTTATATATTTGCGCGTATTTACTTTTGATATCTAAATCATACTGCATAGCGCTATCACATCTCAAATGAGAAAATGGAGTCCTCATCTCTTCGCTTTCTCTCTCATCTGCTGTGTATAGATTTTATAATATTCTTTTGCTTTTCCTTTATCGCCTTTCCCATAATAAGCATCTCTTAGATTTAAGTAAGCCACCGTTCTTTTCGGATATTTTTCTATTATTTTTTCTAAGAGAAAAATTGATTCTTCATAAGCTCCCGCTTGTTCTAGGTAATAAGCTATATTATTGTATTGGGTAAGGGTTTTAAGGGACAAAGGAAATTTATCTAATAAGGCTTTGTATCTGTTGATCCCTAGATATACTTTCTCGTGAGATTTATCTTGAAATCTCATGATAAACGCATCGAGTGTATCTTCCATATAAAAATCTATTTCGCATAAATTATCTCGCTCTTGCTCTATAGGAATTGGTTTTATTCTTTCAAATAAATTCTCACTGTTAAGATTAAGATTTTGCATAACATTACAATTATAAGTCTTACTATAATCCTCTTGCCAATAACTGGTCGTATATTTTACATCTGTCAAAAACCAATTATTATCTTTAAATGAAATATAATATACTTCTTCGTATGTTCCGCGATCGGGAAAGAAGGTTTGTAATGAAAGGACGATATTTCCTTTATCGTACGCTTGAATCTTACCAATAATATTTCCACCATCTGCGGAGAAATTTTTACCCTTATAAGCTAATTTATAATTTCCGTCCATATTTATAAAAAAATAAAGCTCATCTCCTTCATAAGCTTTACTGCTTATTACTTTATCTAAAATCCCATCTCTATTTAAATCAGCATCTACACTAAAGTAGGCTTTATTATTTATCAATTTATTATAGAGTTCATCTGCGTTCAGCGCAGACAAAAGGGAGATGAAAATTAAAATAACACTCTTTCTCATTTATATACCACCATTCTAGCAAATTTTTTACATCTCAAATGAGAAAGTAGAGCCCTCACTCTCTTTGCTCTCAATCTCAAGGTAACTACCATGTAGTGAAAGAATCGTTTTGACGATAGAAAGTCCCAGTCCCATAGAGTTATCCCAATTATGCGTACCGGAGCGGTAAAACTTCTTCGTTACCTTATCGAGATGCTCCTCAGAGATACCCACACCCTTATCTACGATGCTTATCTTTCTGCCTTCTAATTTGACCTCAACATCTTCGCTGGAGTATTTAAGTGCATTTTCTATAAGGTTTTTAACAACGACTTCTATAAGTGTTCTATCTGCATCGATACTAAAATCCTCACCCCGGATGAGAATATCTCTGCCTTTATATTTCTCTCTAAGGTCCTGAGCAATGTTCTCTACTAAAGGAGTGATGCGAAAATTTGTCTTCTCCAATCTCGCCTCACCGCTTTCAAATTTATTCCACAAGATAAGCCTTTTAAGCAGATCCTCTATCTTTTGGCTGTTTGTGCTAATCTTGCTTAAAAATCTATCGCGCATCGCATCACTGAGATCTTTGTCATCTTCAAGTGTCTGTGCATATCCCATGATAGCGGCGATTGGGTTCCTAAACTCATGGGCAATAGCTGAGATCATATCACTTCTTTGACGATTTTTGAGCTTGAGTTTGGAGGTGTATTTTTGTTTCATCTCCTCTCTTTTTTTATATTTACTCAGCACTTTGATGAGATTTTCATTGATCTGCTCAAACTCTTTAGCAAAAAATTTCGTCTCATAATCTATCGTATCGGTCTCTTCAAGATTTGCGAGGTATTTATTGACTATCGAGAGCTCTTTTTGAACGCTCTTTGTCCCTCTATACACTATATAGATAAATGCGATAAAAGCAAGCGCAACAAACGCCAAAGAGAGCCAAGCAAGCCTATTTGATCCTAAAAAAGAGAGTATGATAATAAAAAAGAGAAGATAAAGCCCAAGAGAAACCGTTACAACTCTTGCTAAGATATATTCGCTGAGTCTTGGTTTTTTGTAGAGCATCCTATATCTCTTTTTTTAGCTTCTTCGCTTTAGCTTGCGCATCATTAAGGTAGCTCAAAAAATCAACCGGATCAACATAGCCGACAATCTGCCCTACAATCTTTTTGTCCGGTGTGATAAAAAATATCGTGGGAACGCCCCGTATGGAAGGGAAATCCTGAAGCGTATCATAATCATCTCGCTTCACTTTTACTACCTCTATTTGCAAGAGCCTCTGGACTACATTGGGGTTGATAAAGGTTCTATTTTTCATCTTTTTACACCATCTACAATAGTTGCTCTCAACAAAAACCATAATCATCTTATCTTGTTTTTTTGCCACACTTATAGCATCGCCGAGTGTTGCCCGCCAGTTGAGCCCATCTGCAAAAATCAGAGCAGATGAAGCCAAAAGTAAAAATAGTACTCTTTTCAAGTCAATCCTTTATCTTAAATGCCTCTATAGCTTTTAAAAACACCTCATAGAGTGCTTCAACCTCATCGATACCGACTCGCTCATTTTTAGAGTGTATCCTATCGTTTTTGACTCCAAATTCTACCACATCTATACCATAAGCGGCGACAAATCTAGCATCACTCGTCCCACCCGCTGTTGAACTTTTTGGTTTTAATGCCGTAACCTCTTCTATGCTTTTGGCTAAATAGTCAACTAATACGGACTCTCTAGTCACAAAAGGCTCAGCACTTTGCGTTAAACTCAACTCATAATCAACTCCGGCAAAATGATCTTTGATAAATGCCTCTATTGCTCCGCTTGATGTTTTTGTAGAGTTTCGAACATTGAACATCAACTTTAAAACATCAGGCGTTACATTGGTCACTTCAAAGCCGGAGCGAATATCAGTGATGACAAGTCTGCTTGGTGCAAAAAATGCATCACCGCTATCAAGCTCGACGCCGGCTATCTTCTCTAATATTGGAGCTATCATATGGATAGGATTTTTTGATTTTTCAGGATAAGCAGCATGCCCTTGAACGCCGTGAACCGTAATCACTCCATTGATAGAGCCTCGTCTGCCCACTTTGAAAGCATCACCAAAATGCTCCTCACATGTCGGCTCTGCTACGATACAATACTCGGGCAAAAGATTGATGTTTTTGAGATGCTCTAACATCACCTTTGTACCATGCAGAGCATCCCCCTCTTCATCAGATGTGAGTAGCACGGAGAGTCTTCCTTGAAAACTTGAGCTCTCTTTGAGTGCGGCAAGAAATGCAGCGACACCGCTTTTCATATCTTGTGCTCCCCTGCCATAGATATAGCCCTCTTCAATCATAGGCACAAAGGGGTTGCTCTCCCACCCCTCACCCGGAGGGACAACATCAATATGCCCGGCAAAACAGAGATGCGCACCTTCGCCAAACTCTTTTGTTAAAAAAAGATTTTTAACTCCGGCCTCGTTGCAATATATGGCTTCAAACTCATCTAAGTATGCTTCAATCCAATCAAATGCACCGTCATCTTCAGGCGTTATCGATCTAAAACTGAGTAACTTTAAAAGAATGTCCACAACACTCATCTCTCATCCTTATTGCTTTGGTGCTACTATTTTACCACGATAAGATACAATTCCACCAATATGATTGACACAATCTTTATGTCCGTTTCGCATTAAGATGTGTTGTACCTGTGCACTTCTATTGCCTGTTCTGCAAGTAAAGATCAGTTTTTCATCCTTTTTATTCTCTAGAAAATCTCTCGCCCAGCTTGAAAACTGCGATGTAGGCTTCAGAAGATCAACCCCCTCAATATACGCCTCATCATACTCAGAAGACTCTCTTACATCTATGAGTAAAAAATCAATCTCACCTTGCTCTCTCTGTCTTAACATCGCCTCCAACTCGTCTGAGTCTATATCTCTCTTATCGTGCAAACTCTTTTCCTCTAGCTGTTATTTTTTACATGCTCTGGAGTGCAAAATATCCCACAGTGACATTTCCCTTCACTCGGTATCTCCACCTCAAGAGCGGGCTTACATGGACATATCCTATCATCAGCACTCTTCATTCTTCCATCCTCCTCAATGACCATAAAACAGGGACAAAATCGCTTTCCGTAAAGCAACTTATGCCTTGCAAGCCCCATCAAGACACCCTCATTGACATCCTCGTTCGGATGGTAGACAAAACCAAAAGTTTTACACACTTTATCGGTAAACTTTTTAGTCTTTTCGAGCTCATGTTTAAACTCATCAGAGCTCATATCAATCTGTTGTAACATCATAAAACCCCTTATTTTTACTTTATTATAATCAAGTTATATCTTAAAGCTATTTAATATATAATGATAATCGAAAAACTAAGTTCAAATAGGGATAAATTGTGAATTTTGATAACACTGTTTTAGAAAAGCTAGAAAAATTGTCTCACCTAAAGGTTGATGACTCAAGAAAAGAGGAGATTCTCGGACAGCTAAATGAGATCGTCAAATATGTAGAAAATCTAAGTGAACTTGACACTTCAAATCTTGATGCTTCTTTTTCAACACTTGATGGAGGCACACCAATGAGAGAAGATGCTATACAAAAAGATCAAAAAAGTTCACAAGATATACTCAAACATGCACCACAAAGTGAAGATAACTTTTTTGTAGTTCCGGCTATAATCGAATAAACCAAGGAGATCAGAATGGAAAATGAATTTAATATCAAAAAATTACTAAAGAGTGTTACCACGTATGGAGCATCAGACCTTCACCTTATTGCAAATTGTGAACCGCTTATCAGACTTGATGGGATTTTAAAGCCGGTAAATCTACCGAAATTGACGGGAAAAGATATCGAAGAGATGGCATACTCGTTACTCAAAGAGAAACAAAAACACCAGTTTGAAGAGTTTAATGAGCTTGACTTTTCGATAGAGCTTGAAGGTATTGGAAGGTTTAGAGCAAACTTCTATAGAACACTCGGCGATGTTGCAGCAGCATTTAGAACGATCCCTTTTGATGTTCCATCTTTAGATGAGCTAGGTGCACCACAACTCTATAAAAAATTGATTCAGAGGGAAAAAGGTCTTATCCTTGTAACGGGACCTACCGGGTCAGGTAAATCAACAACACTCGCTGCGATGCTCAATGAGATCAATCTAACCCAGAAAAAACATATCATCACCGTTGAGGATCCGGTGGAGTTTATCCATAGAAATAAAAAATCCGTCTTCTCCTTTAGAGAGGTAGAAAAAGATACACGAACATTTGCTACGGCACTTAAATATGCGCTCAGACAAGACCCCGATGTCATACTCATCGGGGAGATGCGGGACAAAGAGACTATCGAAGCTGCACTAACAGCCGCAGAGACCGGACACTTGGTTTTTGGAACACTCCATACAAGCTCTTCTGCAAGAACAATCAACAGAATTCTTGATGTTTTCACGGGCGACGAACAGCCACAGATTCGAGCTATGCTCTCAACCTCTTTGGTCTCTATCATTTCACAAACACTTATCCCAAAAGTTGATAAAGGCAGGATTGCTGCTTCAGAAATATTGGTTATGAATCACGCGATAGCCAACCTTATCAGGGAAGACAAGGTGCATCAAGTTTATTCACAAATGCAACTAGGTCAAGAAGGCTCAGGCATGCAGACGCAGACACAAGTTCTTGTCAATCTTGTTAAGCAAGGTGCTATCTCGAAAGCAAATGCCTTCCAATATGCTAATGCGCCTGATGAACTAGCAAAACTAATGCCAAGACCATACTAAGATACTTTTTACTCATCAGTGGGTAAAATAAGCCATTATTTTTAAGGCAGATATTTTTTATGAATGGCATACATTATTTTGATATTATCATCGGTTCAATTGTACTTATCTTGGGGCTCAAGGGTCTTTTGAGGGGTTTTGTAAATGAAATTATCGGTCTCCTTGGCCTTATACTCGGAGTTTTTTTAGGCTCTAGATTCAATCTCGTCGTTGCTGATTTTATCAATAACAATATATATTCTTTTCAAAATGATGCCATGTTAAAACTTATAGCATTTATGGCAATCTTAGCTCTCTTTTGGTGGGGAGCAATAGCCGTAGGCAGTGCTTTTTCAAAACTTGTTAATATGAGTGGTCTTGGTTTTTTAAATAATATACTCGGCTTTATCACCGGAGGCGGAAAATATTTTATCATCTTCGCTCTTATCACGGCGGCACTCTCAAATATCGAGATAGTAAAAAGTAATTTCATCCCAAAAATACAACAGAGTATACTTTATGAGCCTTTGTTAAAAACAGGTTCTTATCTGATCAATATTGATCTTAAAAACATAAATCTTGAAAATATCCCAAGTATTGATACCAACAAAACAGCAGAGAAAGTGAGTAACTAATGGCTGAAGAATTTGAAAAAATATTAGAGAAATTTAAACAAACACTCAAAGCAAACGATCTCAAATACACAAAGCAAAGAGAAGCAATCGTCTCATTTATCTACAAGAACAAGGGGCATTTTACTCCCGAAGAGATCAATGATGCACTTAAAAAGAAATACAAAGATATGAAAATAGGCATAGCAACAATTTATAGAACACTTACCCTGCTTGAAGAGTCCGGCATGGTAACATCGCTTTCTTTTGATGCGCAAGGGAAAAAATATGAATTTGGACTTACTAAACATCATGATCACATCGTCTGCTCAGAGTGTGGTCTTATCAAAGAGTTTTACGATGAGACGATCGAAAAGCGACAAAATGAAATAGCAAAAAAACTTAACTTTATGCTCGAAGATCATCATATGAAACTTATAGGCATTTGTGAGACTTGTCAAAAGAAGAGGGGTAAAAATTGATATTTGAGAATACCTATATTCAAGAGAGAATAAAAAAATCCGAAGAGCTTAAAAAACTAGGCATCAACCCCTACACAAATAGCAAAAAAGAGGCTATAAGCTCAGATCAATTTAAAGTACAATTTGACTATGTCAAAGATGCAGAGAATCAACGAGATGAAAAAGCGCAATGCACTTTAAGGGGACGTATCAAGTTGCTTCGCATCATGGGAAAAGCCGCTTTCGCAAAGATTCAAGACGGTGATGGCATGGTGCAACTCTACTACTCAAGAGATGATCTGCCTGAGGGATACTATAATAACATCAAAAAACTTATCGAGGTCGGTGATATCGTCGTCGCTACAGGTTTTCCATTTATCACACAAACGGGCGAGCTAACGCTACACTGTAGCTCTTTTGAGATAGTGACTAAAACTATATTTCCGTTACCTGAAAAATTTCACGGATTGCAAGACCAAGAGCTCCGGTATAGACAGCGTTATCTTGATATGATCATGAATCCCGAGGTGAAAGATACCTTTTTACTCAGAAGTAAGATCGTCTCACTTGTGCGTAGATTTTTTGAAGCAAAAGCATTTTTAGAGGTCGAAACGCCGATGCTTCATCCAATCCCCGGTGGCGCAAATGCAAGACCGTTTATCACGCACCACAATGCACTTGATGTTGCAAGGTATCTTAGGATTGCGCCGGAACTTTACCTCAAGAGATTGGTAGTCGGTGGTATGGAAGCTGTCTTTGAGATCAATAGAAACTTTAGAAATGAGGGGATGGACCACACACACAATCCTGAATTTACAATGCTAGAGTTCTACTGGGCATATCATAATTATATGGATCTTATGGAGTTGAGTGAAAACATGTTTATTTACCTCTTCGAAGAACTCAAGCTCCCCACTAAACTTCCATATGGAGAGTTAGAGATTGACTTTGCAGCACCTTTTAAAAAGATTGCATATCTTGATGCACTGCAAGAGATTGGTGGGGTTCCAAGCGACATTGTAAGCGATAGAGCAAAGATTATAGAATACCTAGGGAAGAATGGAGTCAAAGTAGATGCCAATCTTTCACTCGGGTATCTCCAGGCTGAACTTTTTGATGAATTTGTTGAAGCAAAACTCATCAACCCTACTTTCGTCACTGATTTTCCTATCGATATCTCACCACTTGCAAGACGAAGTGACATCAACCCTGATATCGCAGAGAGGTTTGAGCTTTTTATCGCAGGCAAAGAGATCGCAAACGGTTTTAGTGAACTCAATGACCCGATTGACCAATATGGACGGTTTAAAGCACAAGTTGAAGCCAAAGAGGTAAGCGGTGATGATGAAGCGATGCATATGGATTTGGATTATGTCAAAGCTCTTAGTTACGGCATGCCGCCAACTGCCGGCGAGGGCATAGGGATAGATAGGCTTGTGATGATGCTCAGTAATCAGCACTCCATCAGAGATGTATTGCTCTTTCCTGCCATGAGACCGGAAGCTCCACAAAAAGAGGTGCAACTTGAAACAAAAGTACAATGCAAAAAATGTGGCAATGATGTCGCAGAAGAACTAAAGCTCGGTAAAAACGGAAAAGATATGTTTTGCATAGATGCCAATGCATGCAAAGAGAGACTTGCTAGTAAATAATTAATTTATCACGGAAAGGAGTGTATGGGATGGAAGATGAAATGACCATTATGTCAAAATCTCCGGTTATTAATGGCTTCATCTCTATTCACTTTAAAATACTCTCTTCCTCTTTCAGTCAAAAGAAGTCAGTATATAAATTCCGCCTAAGCTTTATGGCATATTATGCCATCTTGACGCCTTTTATCATTGGTTTACTCGCTCTTTTCTCTACCCATAACTCATCTCCTTTGCAAGTTGGTGGTGGTCTCATTTGTGTTGGTATTTCTATCTTCTTATGGTTTTACTTGAGAAGAAAAACAAGCTATTTTGATCTTTTCAATAGAAAATTTTATCCATACGGTGAAGAGCCATATGATTTTGATGAAATTTATGGAATACAACTTTTAGAATATATAGACGCGAGAGGAAGCTCAGAAAATTCTAATTGCCTAATATTTCAAATGAACTTGGTTTTAAAAGGTATCGCCCATAATAGAATATGCTTGCTTGAAGGTAGCAATATCTCCTCTATGAGAAGTGAGTTGCAAAAGCTCTCAGAAGCTATACAGAAACCCTCGTTTGACCAGACAGAGACTCAACCTCAATCAAAAAGCAGTTTTTGGATACGATTTTTAATTATAAGTATTTTTATTTTTTTTATGTTCTATATTTCCATAGGTCGTATGATGTTTCATGATATGTTTCCACCATTTTTAAATCATCTATTCGATAGTTTTATGCGCTTTTTAGCCGAGTTTTGATATAAATATACCCAATAAATCCCTACAAATTTTAATGAAGGAACAATTATGCCATATGCGATAGAAAAATTTGACCCCGAGGTCTTTGAAGCGATAGAAAGCGAACTTAAAAGACAGACAGAGCATCTTGAGATGATTGCGAGTGAGAACTTCACACTCCCTGCTGTTATGGAGGCAATGGGAAGTGTCTTTACAAACAAATACGCCGAGGGGTACCCATATAAACGATATTATGGCGGTTGTGAATATGCTGATATAGTTGAGCAACTCGCGATCGATAGAGCTTGTAAACTTTTTGATTGTAAATTTGCAAATGTACAGCCTCACTCAGGGAGCCAAGCAAACGGCGCTGTTTACGCTGCTTTGCTCCAAGCCGGAGATAAAATTTTAGGGATGGATCTAAGCCATGGTGGTCACCTCACACACGGAAGCAAAGTAAATTTCTCAGGGAAAAATTATCATAGTTTCTTTTACGGCGTTGAGCTTGATGGAAGAATCAACTATGACAAAGTAGCCGAGATTGCGCAAATTGTCCAGCCGAAAATCATCGTTTGCGGCGCAAGTGCTTATGCGAGAGAGATAGACTTTAAACGATTTAAAGAGATAGCCGATAGTGTCAATGCACTTCTCTTTGCAGATGTTGCTCACATCGCAGGTCTTATCGTAGCAGGCGAGCATCCAAGCCCATTTCCATATGCAGATGTTGTGACAACAACAACGCATAAAACTTTAGCCGGTCCACGAGGCGGTATGATCCTTACAAACGATGAGGATATAGCTAAAAAAATCAACTCGGCAATCTTCCCCGGCATTCAAGGCGGTCCGTTAGTTCATGTGATAGCAGGCAAGGCCGTTGGTTTTAAACACAATCTCAGTGATGAGTGGAAAACATATGCCAAACAAGTAAAAGCAAATGCGAAAGTGCTCGCACGTGTTCTTAGTGAGCGAGGCTATGATATAGTCTCGGGCGGAACCGATAACCACTTGGTACTTGTTTCATTCCTTGATAAGCCATTCTCGGGAAAAGATGCCGATGCAGCACTTGGAAATGCAGGTATCACGGTCAACAAAAACACGGTTCCGGGTGAAACAAGAAGTCCTTTTGTGACCTCGGGAATACGCATAGGTTCACCTGCACTTACAAGCAGAGGGATGAAAGAGGCTGAATTTGAATTTATCGCCGGAAAAATCGCAGATGTGCTTGATAATATCGAAGATAGTGCGCTCCATGCAAAGATAAAAGAGGAAGTCAAAGAGCTTGCGAACAGATTTGTGATTTACGATAAACCTATATATTGAGTCAAGATTGATCGAAAATATCAAAAATCTTGGGTTTAATACCGATCACTACTACATCAAGCGAAGCTATGTTGTAGATAGGATTCAATTTGAAAATCGAACCTTTTATGCAAAATTTGAGAAGATTGATGAGCCTATCAATGACACTCTTTTAAAACAACACCTCAAAAAAGAGTCCACCGTGGCTCTTTCACTTTTAGATAAAAATAACCGCACAACACTGTTACTCATAGAGTACAAAGGTGATGAAGCAACAAAGTTTTACTATACGGCAAAACAGCTCTTTGATTCTATAGGGATACAAGATTACGAAGCCTATGAAGGTAAAAGCGATAGACATATACAGATATATATAAAAACAGAGTCTCTTAGCCTAGAAGATGCGAGTGAAAAACTACAAGAGATATCTGATCTACTGTGCATAAAACTACCAAGTGATTGGAGAACACTTCCAAATAAAAACTTGCCGGAACAATACAATATAGCAACGCTGCCTTATAAAAAGTATTAGCCCAAAGCCTCCTGCAACAAGTAGATAAAAATGAAATAATGGTATAATCCAACAAAAGAACACAATATTTTTGGAGATTGCATTATGAGAGATAACGATTTAGATGATTTGATTTTAGAAGATGAAGAATCAAAAGGCAGTAATGGACTGAAAAATATCTTAACGATAGTTGCTTTGATTATTATCATACTAATCGTAGCTATGCTCCTTACTAAAATCATACTCAAAGAGCCAAAAAGTGATGATCTTGCATTTGAGCAGACATATAACAAAACGATAGACCCCGAGCTTAAACTTGAAAAAGAGAGCAATACAACAACGGAAGCAGTCAAGTCTGAACCCTTATCAACGCTCATAGATGAAGAGTCAAACAAAACAGAGACTAAACAAGATGTAGAAACTGCCGTCACTCCAAAAGTGGAAGAAAAGACAGATGTAAAAACAGAAACAACCGTTCAACCGACAACTCCTACCGTAAAAGAAGAGCAAACCCCCGCAGTTACACCGGCGGTGCAAACTCCTGCAAAAGTTGAGACAAAAGTAACACAAACACCAAAACAAACAGCCACAGAAGGGACATACTATATCCAAGTCGGTGCCTATAAAGCGCAACCAAATAAGACTTTTTTGGATATCATCAAAAAAAGCGGTTATAGCTATGAGACAAAAAAAGTCAATGATAGAACCAAACTACTTATAGGTCCGTATAAAAACAGAGAAGAGGCATCTAATGCACTGATTCGAATCAAAGATCGTATCAATAAAAATGCATTTTTAGTCCAATATTAATAATGTCTGATATCTCCTCCATACTCTTCGATCAACTCACCCCCGTAGCACTTTACGGGGAGCTCAAGACACTTTTCGATGATGAGATTACTATGCTCTTTGAGAGCGTAGTCAATACAAATGAAGGTAATTTTAGCTTCATCGCCATAGGTGCAAAAGAGAGAATCATCCATAAAAACAACGAGAGTAGCTATATCGATGAAAATGGTACAAAGTCTTCTATCGCCAAAAATCCTTTTGATTTTATGAAAGAGTATTATGCGAAGATTGATAAAAAAGAGTATGAAAAAAGAGCGCAAAAAGCAGGATTTAGCTTCACGGATGGCTTTATCGGTTTCATAGGCTATGACCTCGTAAAGGTATTTGAGCCGACACTCTGCCCCTCTATGGATACCCTGCAAGATGATCTAGAAACGCCTGATCTTGATCTTATTCGTCCAAAGATAATCATCGGATATTCACATAAAAATTCGATGCTAACGATTATCCAAAATGATACAAGCATGACGCAGGCCGTTGCCTCCATAAAAGAGCTTCTGCTCAAACCCCATTCGCCACTCGCTTTGAAACGTCCAAAACTCCAAGATAGCGGCTCGCTCCATATAGACAAAGAGGCATTTAAACAGATCATTGAAGACTCTAAAGAACATATAAAAGCCGGAGATATATTTCAGATACTTATCTCTAACCGCTATACGCAAAAAGGTGAGATCGATCCTCTTAGTTTTTACAGATTGCTTCGCTCTAAAAATCCTTCACCCTATCTCTTTTTGTTAGAGTATGAGACATTTGCGATATGTGGTTCATCTCCTGAGGTTATGGTAAGGCTCACTGATGATGAGATGCTGCTTCGCCCCATAGCTGGCACAAGAAAAAGAGGCGATACAAGCGCGCGTGATAAAGAGCTTGAGATCGAAATGATCAATGATCCAAAAGAGTGTGCTGAACATCTCATGCTCATCGACCTTGGAAGAAATGATATCGGTAGAGTCGCAAAGATCGGGAGTGTCAAAGTGACCGAGATGATGCGTGTGGAGCGTTACAGCCATGTGATGCATATGGTAACGGACATCGAAGCAACCCTTGCTGAGGATAAAGATATGTTTGATCTCTTTGCCGCCACTTTTACAGCAGGCACAATGACCGGTGCACCAAAAATCAAAGCGATGGAACTCATTGCAAAATTTGAGAAACTCAAACGAGGCTTCTATAGCGGGAGTGTGGGCTATTTTGCATTTAACGGCAATATGGATTCAGCCATTACCATCCGAACCTCTCTGATTCAAAAAGATAAGATAACGCTCCAAGCAGGAGCCGGTGTAGTAGCTGATTCAAAACCCGAACTTGAATACTTAGAAGTAAACAATAAACTCGGTGCTCTTATCGCTACGCTCAAAGAGCTTGAAGAGATTTAGATGAGTAAGCTCTTTGCTATTTTCGGCGATCCGGTGAGCCACTCAAAATCTCCACTTATGCACAACCTTGCTTTCAACACTTTTGGCGTCAATAGTTGCTATACACGATATCTTCTCAAAGACGGTGATGCACTCCGATCAAAATTCTTTGAACTGGGTTTGAGTGGAGCCAATATCACTGTGCCGCATAAAGAAGCAGCATTTAAGGCCTGCGATTGGTGTGATGATTTTTCAAAAAGTGTAGGTTCGGTTAATACTATCATCCTCAAAGAGGGCAAACTGCACGGATACAACACTGATGCACTTGGATTTTTTGCCTCTATGAAAACTTTTCAGGAGATACACAAGATTCTTTTTTTAGGGGCAGGCGGTACGGCAAGATCAACAAGTATACTTCTTAGAGATGTAGGATTTGATGTTGCCATTCTCAATAGAGGAAAAGAGAAACTTGAATCTTTTAAAAATAGCGGCTTCCCGACATATACATTTGAAACGATTGATGATTTTGATTTTGATCTTATCATCAATATGACTTCTGCGGGATTGAGTGATGACAATCTCCCCGCACCTGAAGAGTTACTGCTGCAGCTACTTCAAAATACAAAAGGATGTATAGATATTATCTACGGGAAAGAGACGCCGTTTTTACAATTGGCAAAAAAGCTCAAAATTGAGACGATAGACGGATCAACTATGCTTCTCAAGCAAGGTGTTTTAGCCTTTGATTATTTCACGGATCATCAATTTGATCTCTACAAGGTTGAGCAAACAATGAAGCGGGCATTTGACTTCGGTTAAACTTGAGCGAGTATGCTCCTAAACGAGGTAGACATATGATAAATATATTGATGATCGAAGACGATGTTGAGTTTGCCGAGATTCTGAGCGAATACCTTGCGCAATTTGACATCAAGATAACCAACTATGAAGACCCTTTTCTAGGACTCAGTGCGGGCATCAAAAAATATGACCTTCTCATCTTAGACCTCACACTCCCCGGAATGGATGGACTCGAAGTCTGTCAGGAGATAACTCAAAGATATGATATACCTATCATTATCTCCTCTGCAAGAAGTGACCTCGATGATAAAGTTGAAGGACTCAAGCTTGGCGCTGATGATTATCTACCAAAACCGTATGATCCACAAGAGATGTATGCGCGTATCATCTCTCTTCTAAGAAGGTATGATAGAAAATCTCAGGAGGGCTCAAAGATACAGAGCTATTTTGAGATAAAAGGTGATACTATATACTACAAAGAGAATCCGCTTACACTTACTCCGGCAGAATTTGAAGTGCTCTCTATTATGATTAAAAATCAAAGCATTACCCTCTCAAGAGAGCAAATTATCAATAGTTCACAAGCCATGAGCATAGACTCTCACGGCAAAAGCTTGGATGTGATTATCAGTAAAATACGATCAAAAATCGGCAACAATAAGGCGATCCAGGCGGTGAGAGGAATCGGGTATAAACTCGTATGATAAAGCGCTCATCCCTCTATACAAAGATTACACTCTTTTTTATCATAGCCCTCCTTCTCTCAGCAGCACTTTTTTTTATATTTCTTAACAATCAGTTTCATAGAGAAAATAGAATATTGATGGAAAAAGAGCGCGCAATCACACACTATATTTTTATCTACTATCTACAATACGGCACCATAGATGAGTCCTATTTGGCGTCACAAAACATCTCCTTGATAACCGATAAAGCCGAACAGAAAAAGATAATCGATTATTTTCAATCACTCCAAAGACCGCATGGTAGATATATGGCCGGTATACTCGATGGCAAAAGAGTTATCTTGATACGCAACAATCTCTTTAGCCTCTTATTGGAAAATAAAAATAGGCCGGAGTTTCCCATAGAAACCATTTTGGTCTTCATCTCGCTTATTATAATACTCGGTGTCTTATATTGGTGGACCATATCAAGCCTCAAGCCGCTACGAGAGCTCAAAGAGAAGATTAAGCACTTCTCGAGGGGGAACCTCGATATTGAGTGCAAAAGTAGCTCAGATGACGAGATAGGCGAAGTAGCAAACGAATTTAACAACGCCGTCAAGATAATCAAAGAGCTTATGAGCTCTAGACAACTCTTCTTAAGAGCAATCATGCACGAGCTTAAAACTCCTATCGCAAAAGGGAGAATATCGGCCGAGATGATTCATGATAAGCAACAAAAAGAGAGGATGAAAAATATATTTGAACGGCTCAATCTCCTCATTGATGAGTTTGCAAAAATTGAAAAAATCACATCAAAGAATTTTAAACTCAATATAAAGCCCTACAAGATTACCGATATCATCGATGCAAGTATCGATATGCTCCTCATGGATCATCCTCAAAAACATTTTGATCTAGATATCAAAGATGAGAGAGTACTTTATGTTGATTTTGAACTTTTTACGCTAGTGCTTAAAAATCTTTTTGCCAATGCTATAGAGTATAGCCTCTCAAAAAAAGTTGCAGTAATTGTCGATAGCGATGAGATTAGGATTATAAATGACGGGGAGGGTTTAAAAGGAGATATCAAAGAGTACTATAAACCATTCCACTCATCAAAAAAAGGATTTGGTCTTGGACTCTATATCGTCAAAAATATACTCGATATACACGATATGGATTTAAAATATGACTATCGAGACGGTCAAAATATTTTTATCGTTTTGACACACCAAAATAGCGCGTCATAGGATACTCTTTATGAACTTGCATTTTGAGAAAGCTCTACAATTTTTTGCTCAATTTTATCACTTGTCGTAAACCAACTCTTTATCTCACTTTTAATATAGTTATATGCCATTTCTGCGTTAACTGCCGGTGGAATCAATAGAGCATCGGGATCAATTCTACAATCAACAACTACAGGTCCTGCATAGGCAAATGCCTCCGTTACGGCTGCTTGAAGCTGTTTGTAGTTATGAACACTCATTCCTTTGCAGTGTGATGCTTCTGCAATAGCGGCAAAATCAGGATTAAGCAATTTTGTGCCGTAAGGGACATTGCCGTCATGACTTCGCTCTTCAAACTCTATAAAACGAAATCGACTATTATTTAAGATAAAACATTTTACCGGCACTCCATACATAGCGGCCGTAACCAAATCGCTTATACTAAACGAAAATCCTCCATCACCTGCGATTACAACAACTTCTCTTTTGGAGCTAAACCACGCTCCCATAGCCTGACCCAAAGCCGCACCTAAAGTCGCAAGATTAGCACTCCAGATAAAACGTTGATTCTGCTGAAACCTTGCAACATTATTTATCCATATAGTTGCCGAGCCGGAGTCGCCACAAAGAATTGCGTCATCTTGCATATTTTGCACTACCTCTGCAACAACTGCAGATGGATGGATAAGTTTGTCATCTGCCGTTTTATAATCCAAAAAAACAAAATCATCAAGATGTTTTGCAAGTGAATTTTTTAGAGTATCAAAGAAAGAGATTTTATCTTTTTTTGCTTCTACTTTTTGCAAGATTTGCGTCAATGCATAAGAGACATCGGAAAGGAGTGGATAATCAATGCCGATATGTGTTGCTAAATGAAGAGGATTGTTATCTATCTTAACAACGGGCACTGAGGGGTAAAATCTTTTGTAAGCATAATTACTCCCAACTATCAATAAAAGTTCACACTCCTGAAGCGCTTCATTGGCAGGATGCGAGCCCATGAGCCCGATTCCTCCTAAAACTTGTGGATGCGTATTGTCTATAATGTCCTTTGAGCGTGTTGTATGAATCAGTGGGGCTTTTAATTTTTCTGCAAGCTCTATAAGTTGTTTCGCTTGCCCTCTTGAACCCTCTCCATACAAGATAGCTATCTTTTGTTTTGCATCTATCGCTTCAACTGCACGCTCAATACTCTGCTCATCGGCAAGCAAAGTAGAGTTTTTTCTATAAACAAAAGGTCTCTTTTTATATTTGATTGATCCTGCGCGCATAATATCCGAAGGTATTGAGATATGTGCGACTCCTCCTTTTAGGGCTGCGTTAATAGCTATATGAAGTATCTCTATAAGATTTTTTGGAGAACGTGCTTCGGCATTAAAGAGAGTAATATCTTCAAAAAGTTGTATCTGGTTAGAGCCTTGGGGCATATTAGTATCTATAAATTCCGTATCTATCTGCCCTGTTATTGCCAGAACGGGAATGCCGTCTCGTGCAGCATCCGCTAAACCGTTTAAAAGATTATTTGCTCCGGGTCCTTGACAAGCAACTGCAACACCTATCTTGTTGCTTATCCGTGCTTCTCCTGAAGCCATAAAGCCTGCGTTTGCTTCATGCCTAGTTAAAACAAAATCAACTTCATTGTCAGCTCGAATACTTTCCATAAGGGTGTCTATAGTATCTCCGGGTATCCCGTAAATCTTTCTTACGCCTGCCGTTTTTAAAATCTCTACAACTTGATCGCTTATCTTTTTTGACATTATTTTTCTCTCTTTCTCAATCTCTCATGAATTTTTGAGTATGTTGTATGTATCAAAGAAGGGTTAAGTTCACTCAAAGATGAGACTCCTAAAGTAGAGGCAATATCCGTAAAGGCTTTGAGTGTATTTTTATGAAAATTTGCCACTCTTACGGATTTCTCTTGAGAAACTAAACCGTTTTGCAGTGTTTCATCTTGTGTAGCAACACCTGCAGGACAACGATTTGTATGACAACGAAGTGATTGTATACATCCGAGCGCAAACATAAAACCTCTAGCCCCATTACAGACATCCGCTCCGAAACAGAGTGCTTTTAGAAGTGTAAATCCGCTAAAAACCTTGCCGGAGTATATCACTCTTATCTCCTCTCTTAGTCCAAGTTCACGCAAAGCTTCATCTACGAATTTAAGTGCCTCTTCTCCTCGCATCCCTATATAATTAGTATACTCTACCGGCGCTGCTCCCGTCCCCCCTTCAGCAGCATCCACCGTAATAAAATCCGGGGAAATACCCTCATCTTTAAAAACCGTAATCAACTCTAAAAACTCTTTTTTATCCCCGATACACAGCTTTATTCCAACAGGTTTACCTCCGCTTAATTTACGGACTCTATCGATAAAAGCTGCCAAGGCTTTCGGAGAATCAAACTCTGCATTTGTAGGCGGAGAAAATACATCCGTATAGGGCTGTACCATTCTTATTTTTGCTATCTCCGGAGTATTTTTTGCCGCAGGGAGCAAACCCCCATGGCCCGGCTTTGCCCCTTGTGAAAGTTTAATCTCTATCATCTTTATCTCATCAAGAGTGCTTTTTTCTCTAAATATCTCATCGTGAAAGTTACCGTTTTCATCTCTAAAGCCAAAATTTGCAGTTCCAATTTGCAAAACAATATCTCCGCCTTGCTTATGATAAGGAGTCAATCCGCCCTCACCCGTATTATGAGAAAACTGCCCGATTCTTGCCCCTATATTCAAAGAAGAGACAGCACGCTCACCCAAGGCGCCAAAACTCATAGCTGAGATATTAAAGATTGAAGATTGGTATGGCTTTGAACACGATTTACCGCCAATTGTGACTCTGAGGGTATCAAATTTTGAATCCCTAGGAAACATCTTATGCGCGACCCACTCATATCCGTTTTTATAAAGATTTCTCTCTGTACCAAAAGGGTGAAATGCCGGTTTGTCATCAGACCTCTTATTGATAAGATCTATGCTCTCCTTATCAAAGGGGACGCCATTGGTGTTGCTTTCAACAAAGTATTGATGTATTTCCGGAGATATAGCTCGTAAAATATAACGGAAATGGCCTACAACGGGATAATCTCTTAAAATAGAGCGTTTTGTTTGGAGCAAATCATACCAGCCGATGAGAAAAAATATTGAAATTATAATTGTTAAAGAGGCAGACTGTCCGAAATAAAAAGGGATAGCGATAAATAGTGGCCAAAGCGTAAAACTTGACCATATAAAAAGAGTTCTTGGCTTCATTTGTATCCTTTTTGTCAATATTATCGATCTTCATTAAGATAATAATATTTTCATACTAAGATGCAGTTTATATATTGGTTTTAGCCACGAAACTCTTGCTTGTTTTTTGTTTCGTCTCACAGGAGACGAATAGCATCAACTTCGCTTGAGTGAGTCGGAAATTGTAAATGCAAGCTCAAGTGCTTGATTTGCATTGAGTCTCGGATCACACTGCGTATGGTATCTGTTCGAAAGTCCCTCTACTGTTATAGGGGAGCTTTGACTTCCGGTACATTCAGTTACATCTTCGCCCGTCATCTCGAGATGGATACCACCTGCGATTGTCCCCTCTGCTTCATGGATAGCAAAGAACTGTTTGACTTCACTAAGGATATTTTCAAAATCTCTCGTTTTAAATCCACTGCTTGCTTTTTCAACATTACCGTGCATAGGATCACATGACCAAACCACATTTTTACCCTCTTGTTTGACTCTTCTAAGCAATTGAGGCAAATGTTCACTTATTTGAGATGCGCCCATTCTTACGATAAGATTGAGTCTTCCCTCTTCATTATTTGGATTGAGTGCCTCAATAAGCTTGATAAGCTCGTCCTCTTGCATGCTTGGACCGACTTTACAGCCTATTGGATTGTGCACGCCTCTTAAAAACTCGATATGAGCATCATCCAAATCTCTCGTTCTATCGCCTATCCAGAGCATATGCGCAGAACAGTCATACCAATCGCCCGTGATACTATCTACTTTTGTAAGCGCCTCTTCATAGTTCAATAGAAGCGCTTCATGGGATGTATACAGCACTGTTTGATGGAGCTGTGGAAGACTTTTAACCTCTAAACCGCAAGCACTCATAAAACGCATAGCATCATCTATCTTAGCACTAAGCTCCTCATACTTATTCTCCAATGTATGATCTTTGATAAAATCCAAATTCCATTGATGCACCTTCTCCAAGTCAGCCATCCCGCCTCTTGCGAATGCGCGCAGAAGATTCATCGTCGCAGCTGATTGATTGTACGCTTTAAGCATCCTATTTGGATCCGGCATTCTAGCCTCAGATGTAAATTCTATATCATTGATGATATCCCCGCGATAACTCGGCAATTTAACGCCGTCTATCTCTTCAAAATCACTGCTTCTCGGTTTTGCAAATTGTCCCGCAATTCTTCCTACTTTCACAACGGGTTTTCCTGAAGAGTACATCAACACCATATTCATCTGTAGCATCAACTTAAATAGGTTTTTAATTGTTGAGGCTTTAAAATTACCAAAACTCTCAGCACAGTCTCCACCTTGAAGTAAAAACGCTTCACCTCTACCTACTTTTGCAAGTTCATTTTTGAGACTTCTTGCTTCCCCGGCAAAAATAAGCGGAGGATAACTTGCTATCTCATTCTCAACTATTTTTAGCAACGCTTGATCTTCATAAGTCGGTTGTTGCTTTATCGGAAAATTTCTCCAGCTACTTGGAGTCCAGCTCATCATGTGTCCTTGTCAAATAAAATTGGAAGATTATACCTTATTGAAATCAAAAGTCAAACTTTGCATCAAAAAAGAAGATAATTTTTATCTCTTTTCACAATGTGAATAAACTCTATTAAAAAATATAAATATAATGTGAATAATACCAAGTTATACTTAAGCCTTTCTAGCAACGAGTGTAACGAAATTTGACCATTGAAAAATAGTTTCGACGGTTTTAAATCCTGCCTCTTGACACATTGCAATATTTTCAGAAATTGTATAAGGAATAAGCACATTCTCCAAGGCTTCTCTTTTCTTTGATATCTCGTAATCGCTGTATCCACGGGCTTTCTTGTGGTCATAGTAGACATCTATCATGTCCCTATCAAGCTTTTTATCTTTAAAGATTACTTTCTCGGAAAAGATAAAAGTGCCCTCTTCGCTCAAGGAATCATAGATCTTTTTTACGAGATCGCCCCGCTGTAAGGGGCGTATAAACTGAAGGGTATAATTTGCTATGATAAAATCTTGATTTTTTGGGTAATCATATGTGATTATATCCCCATATTTTAGCTCAATTTCAGCTTTATACGCTCTAATTTTTGTTTTTGCCTGCTCAATCATCGCTTTTGAGTTGTCTACACCGCAAAGATGCATTTTTGTATCCATGGCACTATAGAGATCGAGTAAAAATTTTGCTGTTGATGAGCCCAAATCTAAGACATTTTTTCCATCATCTTGATCTTTTAGTATAAGCGAAATGATAAGTGCTCTTACCTCATCATAAAATGGGATTGAGCGAGCGAGCATATCATCAAAGACACTTGCAACTGATTCGTCAAATTCAAACTGTTTTTTATTGTCTTGTTTAAAAACTTCATCTTTCATTACTTTGCCTTGCTGCTTTGATATCCAAATCTATCTGTTTTTTGAGTCTGTCAAGATCATCAAACTTTCTATTTTCTCTTATAAAATCCAAAAAAACTATCTCGACTTTCTCAAACACAGCTTGTATGTCTTCATCCAAGATGTGTGTCTCAACCGCAAATGTTCCATCGGTGCTCTCTCTATGACCTATGAAGCTCACACTTTCATAACAGATACCGTCAATGACTGTTTGGGTTGCATAAACACCCTCTTTTGGCAGTATATAATCTTGAACTTTAAGATTGATAGTCGGCACGAGTTGTTTTTTCCCGATTCCTTGTCCTGCGATAACGGTTCCGCATATCTTGTATGCTCTCCCTAAAAGCCTATTGGCAACTTTTATGTTGCCCGCCTCCAAAGTCTCTTTGATGATTCTCGAGTGGATAGAGATGCCATCGAGCATAATCTCCTCAACCACATCAACTTCTTTATGGAAGAGCTCTTTAAGTAGTGCTGTTCCGCCCTCTTTGTTTTTACCGAAATTGAAATCGTATCCCACAACAATTTTCTCTAAACTTGGAAAATCAACTTTCAGCATAGCAACAAACTCTTTAGCGCTCAAATCCTTTATCTTGTCAAAATGGTAAAAAAAAGTAGGTTTAGCTATATATTGTTCCCTAACAAATCCGGGTGTTAATCTGCCGTTACCTCGCTCGATAATCACAACCCCATCAACTCTTCGTATGAGTTCTTGATGTGCTAGGTGAATGCCGTCAAACGCCCCCAAGGCGATCGATCTAATCACAAATCATCCTTAGTAAAATGGTAAAAATACTCCTCATTTCCCTCTTTTCCTTTTATCTCACAGAACGTTTTATAGTGCTGTCTCCAGCCAAGCTCTTTGGCTTTATCCTCAAATTTTTGCATATTATACCTGATTGCATCTCTATCTTGCACCACACCTTTACTGTCTCGTTTAACATTTTTTCCCACTTCAAATTGCGGCTTATAAAGGAGCACGATATCACCATATGCCAATCTATCTATATGATCGATAATCTCCAATAAAGAGATAAACGAAACATCACAAGTGATAAGCTCAAACCCGCTCTCATCACTAAAATCACGGATATCCGTCTCTTCGCAGAGCCTGAGATTACTCTTTTGGCGTAAAGAGTTATGAAGCTGATTGCGCCCTACATCAACGCATACTAAAGAGTTCACATCACGCTCAAGTAAGATTTGTGCAAATCCTCCGGTTGATGATCCTATATCTAAAGCTTTTTTTCCTTGTATGATAAGCGGGTACGCCTCTAAAAAGGTTTCAAGTTTTCGTCCTGCTCTGCTGACATAAAACTTTTCATTGGCAACTTCAAGCTTCATGCTATCGTCATATTTCAAAGAAGGCTTGACCACCTTACCGTCAACAAAAACTTTCCCGCCCTTAATTGCCTCTAATGCTCTATTGCGGCTTTCAAAATATCCATTTTCAACAAGATAACTATCAAGTCGCACATGTTACCTCATCTATCCACTCAAGATACTCTTGACTTCCGTTGATGATAGGAATCATGATAATCTCAGGCGTTGCAGAGTCATGCAGTTCTAAGATAAGGTCTCTTATCTCTTCAAAAAGTACCTCTTTTGTCTTGATTGATAGTAAGGTCTCATTTTCGTGCTCTACCTGCCCATTCCATCTATAGCGACTACTAATTGCTTGCTTTTGAATACACGCTGCAAGATTTTTTTCAAAAAGCGCGTTGATAATAGCCTCTCCGATATTTCTATGAGTATATGTTGTTTGAATTATGCAATACATATCAAATTATATCACGAAAATTGCTCTAAAGCATTTTTATTTTTCTTTTTTTTATATTAAAAAGCACAACAGCAAGAAATGCCAGCATACAACCGATAGCCGTAGAGAGTTCCACCTGCTCATCATAGATAACCCAACTTGAGACGATTGCTCCAATAGGTACTATAAACATAAACACCGATGTATTGTGTGCGCCGACTTTGCCTGCTGAGATAAAAAACAGCACCGTGCTAAAAGTTCCGGGAACCAGGCCTATAAAGATGATGCTGAGCCAAAATGTACTATCAAAACTTTGCAAATCAAAGGGATGATATGGGAGTGCGAAGTACATATTGACGAATGCTGTCACTCCAAAAACCACAAGGCTATAAAATATCGCATCTGCTCGTTTTGTAGCTTGCTGTGAAAAGATAGTGATAACAGACCAAACAAAAACGCCATAGAAAAAATAGATACTATCGATATTTAAAAATCCAAACCCCTCAAAAGGTATACGAAGGAGTATAACGGCAGCTATTATGCCGATACCAAGTGCATATATCTGTCTTTTTGTTATGGTGATTTTAAAAATTATAATTGAGAGAATATAGGTCAATATCGGCGAGAGTGCCGTCACAAGCGTACCACCATATCCTGATTGACCATGCTTTACACCTTCAAAAAAGAGGTAATTAAAAAGAGCGGTTAGTAGCCCCACGGCTATCATATAAAACGTGCCGATTGTGTCACTCTTGAGTGGAATTTTCAAAACAAATATGACAGGAATGAGTGAAATAAAAGAGATAGCATATCGCCAAAAAGCGCACACATGCGCATCTGCATGGCTTACGGCTATCTTTCCCACACTCCAAGCAATCCCCCAAAAGACCATAGCGATACTTAAAGCTATAAAATAACGAGTTGAGTGGGTTGTATCGTGCATGGTAAGCCTAAATATTTTTTGGAAGTATAGCTAAAATTTTTACCTTTAATGCTACCTATATATACAGAGTATCACATCGGCACTCTGCTTACGCAAGGGGGCGATCCTTTGATACTCTTCACCCCCATACCACGCCTTTGCCTGATCGATGGAATCAAACTCAATAGCAACGATCTCCGGATACGCACACGCTCCCACAAAAGAGTCTACCGCTTGAGCACGAAATAATACACGCCCACCGTAAGGTTTGAGTGTATCGCCGACTTGATCCTTATACTCTTGCCATACTACCTGATCCTTGATCTTGATCTGACCTACAACATATACAGACACATGCTCTCCTAATTAATCTTTTTTGAAAAAACTGTTATAAAACTGTTTCGCTGTTCTTCCGCTCTTGCTCGCTCTGCTTCTTGCAAAATCCAATGCCTTTTGATGAAGCACTTCTTTGTCGCCTTTATAATCTTCAAAATAGCTATCAACTACTTTGAGATACTCTTCTTCATTGCCTGTGTAAAATGAGAGCCAAAGTCCAAATCGATCACTTAGTGATATTTTCTCTTCAATATTATCACCATAATGTATCTCTCCGCTATTACCGACTTTTGTACCCTCATTGTCACTCATATATTCGCTCACAAGATGTCTTCTATTTGATGTCGCATAGATGATGACATTGTTTGGCGGCGCCTCTATGGAGCCTTCCATAATCTTTTTAAGCCCCTTATAGCCTTTTTCTCCCTCTTCAAAAGAGAGATCATCACAAAATATGATAAACCGATAAGGCTCATTGCGTATGATGTCAGATATCTCTAGGAGATCATCGAGATCATCTCTGTCGATCTCTATGACCCTAAGACCTTTAGAGCTAAAATGGTTGAGCACTGCTTTTATAAGCGATGATTTACCACTACCTCTACTCCCCCAGAGTAAAGCATTGTTTGCGGGTAACTTTTTGAGAAATCTTTGTGTATTTTCCAAAAGTGCCACTTTTTGTGCATCAATACCGACAAGATCATTGAGCGTTATATCGTCTATCTCTTTTACGGCTCTAAGGTATCCGCTTTTAGCTCTCCATATCGCCCCGAATGTGTTTTTCCAATTTATGTTTTTCATTGTTGCTTCCCAAGATAATCATCTACAAATTGACCGATATTGCAATACCCATCTCCATTATCGGGCATCGCGCTAAAGTGGCTCTCGCCTTTGAGTCTGCTTCGCTCTACCCATTTTGTCTTGATGCTTACGGCACTGCCGTTCTCATCTGCTTCATACGATGCGACCACCTCGCATTTCTCTGCATTGCATCCTATGACATAATCGCAATTTCTCTTTCCATCAATCGACACATATCCTTTATTGGTTGGCTTGAGAAATCTTGCATTAACCCAGCCGGGTTTAAAATCTTCCGAGTAAAAGTATTGCGCCACCTCATACACCTTACACCAAGTAGCGCCTTCTACTTCTACGCATCGCTCAACTGCCATGTAAGCATCCGGCACTTGTGAGCCGACTTTAGGAGAGTGATAATCCGGCTCTTGACGAATATTGAGCACATCATCCTCGGCAACCCCTACGACAGTAACAAAGAGAGGAGGATTAACAGCATTGATAGCGTATGTCAAAGAAGACAATAATACCGTTAAAAATATACTTATAAAATATTTTTTCATCCATTGCCACCTATTTTATTTGTCATTATACAAAAAATGAATCAAATCTCATTGAAGCTTTTACCTATATCAATCTTATCTCTCAACACAAAAGCATACAGTGCAACAAAAAAGAAAACAACCCCTACCATTGCACTTATATAACTGAGCGCTATGCCTGCACTTGCCATTTTTCCTATGGCATATGTCATGCTTACACTTACTGCCATAAAAACCATGTCATTGTACGATATCACTCTTCCTAAAAACTCTTCATTGGTATTTTGCTGAAGCAAATAGTATGTAAATGACCATATAGATGTCGTCAATAGCCCCACAAGGAACATGCTAAAGAGTGAAAGAGTGAAATCATATTGCAGATATGCCCAAAGGATTATGCTCACACCTTGCAAAACCATAACTATCCACAGGTTATTCATCTTGATGTGTTTTCCAAAAACAAAAGGGCCTATCATCAGTGCGGCTGCTCGTGAAAAATTGATCCAACCGATAGCAAGCGGTACTGCAAGGACATACTTATATTTTTGCTCTGCAAGAAGTGTAACTATAGTATCAAAAACGCTCAACCCTACACTTGAATGAAGAATCATAATATGAATGAGTTTTCTGTTTTTTCCAATGTAGCCAAAAACCTCTTTTGTGGCACTCCAAGCACTTTGAGCCTTGTTTCGTATGGCTTCGATGGGCAGTTTGAACATCACAAAAAATGCTACAACATAAAATGAAAAATCTATCATAAATGTACCGATATAGCCAAAATAATATGTGCTCAGTCCACCGAGCGCCATACCAAAAGCAAAGGTACTTGACCAGATGATACTATGGATTTCATTTGCTGATTTGAGTGTATCGTCTGAGATGATCTTCGGCAGATAAGACATCTCGGCTGTAAATATGATGGTGCCGGCTATGGACCTGACAAACAAAAATATCCAAAGCAGCCAAATGTGCGCCAAATCACTTATAAACATAAAACATATCGTCATACTCATCTCAATGCCAAGCAGTACCAAGATAAGCTTTTTAAACTCAAACCTATCTATGATATAGCCATTGATAGGTGCAAGCACTAGACTTGGAAGCAAGATAGCTATAAAAATCATCGCTATCATATCGGCACTAGCACCAAGAGTTACAAGAAGTGATGCTATAGCCACATGGGAAAATACAGTCCCAAAATAACTCAGAAATTGAACTGTAGTAAGCCCTCTAATGATAGGATTTTTCAGAATCGCAATGTATTTCATCTCTCTCTTACTTGTATTGAAGTTGTATATTTTATAATTTTATCTTCTTGCTTGTATCATACACAAGCTCATAATAACTATTGCTATTGTATTGAAACTCTTTTATCACTTCAAGCCCAACTTTTCTAATGTGTGCTTCTAAAACTATCTCAAATCTTGTGTTCATCATCGAAAAGGAAGATAGGCATAGCCTCTATTTTGCCACTCTATGAGACTAATCTGTGCCGAAGGTACCGGATGGACAAACGGATAAAAGATATCTTTAGTGAGGTTGCGTGCCTTCATGCCCTGCGAGCATACCTCAAATCTAACATGATATTTTTCTACAAGCATTGTAAAGCCGGCTAAAAACTCTTGCTGTCTCTTTTGTAGCTCCTTATCATTACTGTAAGGCGATTGTTCTAATTTTTGAACAAAAAAACGATATGCATCTCCATGGATGATCACAACGGCATCGACATCACTCCCATTTTTTTGAAGATACTCCAAAGTATTTGCAAAGCCTTTTATGAAATGTGATGTGATCGTCTTTGCATCACCTGTTGTCAAATCTACAACAACTTTTTGCGTTTGCTGTTGCGCAAAAGCAAATACGGAAAGTAATAAACCAATCGATAATAATCTCATCAACATTTTCATCTATGCTCCTCTTTTATTATTGCAGTATTATATCTGATATAAGATTTATCGTGATACCTCTCGGCTTTTAAAAATAATTTACTACGTTGCAAAATGCAAGCATTATCAAAAGGAAACTACTTGCCTAATCATTCTTTAGATATATCTCTATCATTTTGCTCTTAGCATTAAATTCACATGCATAGTTGAGTAGATCAAAAAAGTCCTTGTCACTAAAACCTTGAGCATATAATTCTTCAAGGTCACCCTGCCCAAAACTTTGCGCATCCTCTAAGGCATCCAATACTTTTTTGAGTAACACTACTTGTGACTTCTCAAGCGGTATAGCATCTATGCTGGTCTCTATATTATCTACAATCTCCTTGTCAATATCCATACCAAGAAGCATCTGTGTATTGAAATTGGTGCAGTAACCTCTACACTCTTTTTTGGCAATGTAGAGTCTCAAAAAGGGCAGTAGTTCTCTTTTGATTTTTGGGTGTGTCATCATATATTGATTGAGCTGCATAAATGCTTGCATCGAAGGCAGATCTATCGTTGCAAAAACTTCAAAATGAGGAGGGATCATACCTAAAGCCCTTTCAACCATTCTATAAAATAGCTTTAGTTCACCCGTGGCTTCCTCTTTTTTTATTGGTTCTATTATAAACATCTTTACTCCTTGTGCTTAGTTTTGAATATCCTCATCTCTTTGGCAGTCAATCTATCTATCTCATCGCCTCTAAGTTCAAGATGTTCCACTATCATATCAAATCGCTCTTGCGGGAGATGTTGCCCCAGTTTCACTTTGCCTTTTATATTCGATATGAGTATCTTAAATACCTGCGTGATGTTTATAGTTTTTTCATACGCTTCATCGCTCATTGGCGTATATTTACCTTCGCTTTGCAACTTTTGCATGAGCAACTCTAGTGCCAAAACTTTCTCATCATACTCACTTACTATCTCTACCTTCCCTTGGATACTTACTGATCTAAAAAAATGCGTCGCAGGGCACGCAAGCCCTTCGGTAGAGCTAAAATAAGACTGTATCATCGAGTAGGGCTCTACAATACTAAAAGAGCAGTATGGATTTTTGCTTATCATCTCTGCTTTTCGACCTTTTAATGAGCCATGAAAATAGATAGCATCTCCTTGATGCACAAAATTTACAGGCACACTATAAGGGATATCCTCTTCACTCAAAGCCAAAGTACCATACTGGGCACCTGCCAATATATCATCGATGATGTTTCTATCTTCTATCTTAAATTGCGGTTTCATTTTTTAGCTTCCATGTTTTTTTATCGAGTGTTTTTGTAATCTCTACGGTATATGATTCGTACCATTTTTTTCTGCCAAGCTCTTGTGCCCTCAAGTGCTCATCGTTTTCTTTCCATGCTTTAATGTCATCTTCGCTTTCCCAATAAGAGATAGATACTTCATTATCATCTTCACATACACTTGTAAAATCAAGGCAATTATATCTCTCAAATGCAAGTTCTCTCATTCTCTTTGCACTCAAATGATACTCTTCATCGACTTCTCTCATTTTTGCTTTAAATATAACAACATACATTATCATCTCCAAATTTTCAAGAAAATAGTCTTAAGCACGCAACCTACTCAAAAACCCTAAAATGGTCTACGATCTTAAATTCTCTTAATACATCTTCTTCTTGTGCACCACTACCGATATTGTGAATAATCAATGGCTCGCCGTTACTATTTCTCTTATCTGAACAAATACCGATGTGATCGAGTATTTTTGTCCTACCTTGAAGCTCCCACACTACGATATCTCCCGGTTTAAACGCATCATCGACCCTATATTTTCTTGATGTAAGATACGCCTGAATATTCTTTACTCTCCTATGATCGATATTGGGATCAAGTTTATCTGTATAATAAAGTCCTTTATAGCGACTTGGGAATTTCTTTTTATCTTTATAGATGCGTTCTTGCAAATCGATATCCACACCTCGAAATGCACGGATCACCACATCAGTACAGACACCTTTTGAGATAGAAATATCCCCCATTGGGTATTTGATGCTAACATATTCAGGATTGTAGGTTAAGGTCTTACCTATCTGATCTTGTGCTGATTTGATGAAAGCTTCGTTGGTTCCTGCGAAGAGCCAAATTGAACAAAATAATATTAGAAAGAATACAAATTTTTTTCTCATACCATCCCTCGCATCTCGTCTTCACATACACTTGTAACATCAAGACCGTTGCATCTCTCTGATGCAAGCTCTCTCATTTTTGCTTTGTTATGTAAATCTCGGTTTAACATCAGTACACCTCTTTTCTATGTGCTATCTTTGAGATAAGCATCAGATTGTTCTCTTGATAAAATATCACCCTATAATCTCCGATTCTCAGCCTATATGCACCATCAAACGGAGTTTTAAGTTTTTTTATCTTTGTATGCGTGGGGGTATCAGCAAACTCTTCGATGCCATCAAGTATATCTTTGGCGATAGTTGGATTTAATTTTTGAAGTTGCTTCAATGCCTTTGGGTCATACTCTATATCATAAGCCAAGTGATTTTCTCACATCACTATGTTTTATGGGTTCCAAAGTTCCCATTTTGTATTCGGTTACTGTTTTAGTCACAGCATTCATATCAAAATAGTCTTGCAAAGCCTCTCTAATAATCTGTGTTTTTTTCTTGCCACTCTCTAATGCCATCGTATCTATCTCATCTATGAGCGACTCTTCTAATGTTATGGTCATTTTTTTGGTCATTGTCGTACCTTTTATAAATTTACCATACTTTACCATACTTTTTTATTTCTGTCAAATTGTGGTTTCATGATAGTCTTCCTTTATTTCTCAGTAAACATAAATTGTTTCAATACCTCATAATCACCATTATCGGCCTTTTTGAGAGCAGATATATATTCATTTCTTGTGATAGATATTTCATTAATGTCACCACCCCAAGAAAGAACATTATACCCATGTTTAAGTAGCCATAAATCTACTACAAACCTCGCCCATCTACCATTGCCGTTCAAAAATGGATGAATTTTTACCAAACTATGGTGCAATCTCACGGCCGTATCTTGGTAATCCCAATTTTCTTCCCAAAATTTCAAATCATCCTGCAGCTGATATAAAGCTAGATGAATTTTATTTGCTTCAACGCCTATGGAAGTTTGAGTCGCTCTAAACTCTCCTGCCCAGCTCCAGACATCGCCAAACATCTCTTTGTGAAGCTTGCGAAAAAAGTTCAAATCAAAAGCTACATTTTTGAGTTTGGATGGATTGAGAGTATATTTGACATAAGCCTTCAATATATTTTGAGCTTCTACCTCATCAAGCTCTTTGCGAGTTGCTATCTCAAACTTCAATCCCGATATATCATCAAGGGGTGTCTCACCCTCTTTGTCAAAAACAATCATCCCCAAACCTGTGATCTTGGCATTTTAGCTATCATTGCTTTTGCTTGAGTTAACATTTTTGCTTTAGCCTTTGCATCTACAGTTTGGTCTTCTAGTGCAGAAGTTTGTATCACTCTCTTTACAATCTCCTGTGCCTTTTTCTCTATTTGGGCATTGTAGAGATTGCTTGGAGAAGCTGTTGCTTTGATGCCTACTTGACATCCGATAGCCTCTGCTATCTTCTCTAATCTCTCCAATGATATATCTCGTCCGCTAAAAGCTCTTTTAACTGTGGCTATACCAACACCGGAATGCGATGCTATCGACTCATAGGAAATACCAAGTGCTGATTTTTGCTTTCTAAGTGTTTCTACTATTCTCATATAAGCACCTTTCTATAGTATCATATTTGATACTAATATTTTTAGTATCGTATCATATTTGATACTATTTGTCAAGAGCAAATGTGCTTATATTGATTAATTCTTATTGTATTTTTATTCGGATCCTTTCTTATTGCTTCTTTTAAACCACGAGACCATGAAGGGGACGGTGAATACAAAATTATTACTTTCAAGCTTTTGTCATCAATAGCTATTTCTTGAAATTTACGATTTTTTGTATCAATCTTCGCTCCTGTTTGTCTATTAAATAAATCTGCTACAAAAATACTTGTAAAAAAAAGTTTCAACTCCTTATTTGTATTTTTTGAAATTATCTCACATGCATCAATAAGTTCAATATTATGCAAATCAGAATTTGATGAACCACACCCCTCTTTGCGTGTACATTTTTGTATCATATCAAAAATACCAATTCCATTATCTTCACAAAATTTTTGTTGATTGTCTTTTGTACATAGAGTAACATTAGTATCACAGCAACTCTCTTTTAAAATATCCCAAAATGAGTTATCTTTGCTTCCGTAATACCAATCAATATCACCGCATAAAAGATTTTTTGGCTTTGAGAATCGATATGGTGGAATGCTACCTATGATAAATGTTTTTGCTTTCTCAAAATTAAACTTCTCATCATTATATGGATGAATAGATTCACAAAATATATGTTCTTTATTGGTCCTCACACCATCCCTCGCATTTCATCTTTACATAAAACCAAAGTGCTATATTGGACATTTAGCAATATATCATTGATGATATTTTTGCCTTTTATCTCAAATTGTGGTTTCATGTTTTAGCTCCTATTTTTATTTTTTAACCCTTTTAATATAGTTGCTTTCATTTGTAGCTTCAAAAAGTTCATATAAATAGCTATTGATTTGTCAATTATTAATGAAATTGTTCCTTGATTTTATTTATAGTTTTAGCATATAAACCTGTAATATAAGAAGCAATAAACAAAGAAAGAAAAATCACAATAATATACTCAACTGTATACTTCCATCTTTCTTGAACCAATTTTTCATAAAAATCAGAAACTTTCATTAGTTCTTTGCTATCAATAGTAGTCCTATCCTTTAAATGCCAAGGCTTGTTTAATGTATCTACTTTGTTGTTTATTGTATCGATTACTAGTAGTTCTTCAAAATTATTTGGATTCAAAACTAAAATACAATTACCATGAATGGCTATACTTGGTCTTGTATCTAAAACTTCTACTATATTATTTGAATTTTTTGTTAATTCTGCCTTGGTTATGTCATCTATAAAATCAAGCATATATCCATTTTTCACTTCAATAAAAAATGTGTCAAAAAAACTTCCATGTCTTTCGCCCATTAATGAATAACCAGTTATTGTATATAGTATTTTAAAACTAAAGAAAAATACTGTAAACCAAGTCATAGATTTAATAAAACTTATGCCAAAAACCTTAAGAACTAAAGATATTGCAACAAATGCTATAAAAATTAGAATCCAAAATACATAAATTATAAACACTTACACCATCCCTCACATCTCATCTTCGCTCAAAGCCAAAGTACCATACTCTACACTTGCCAAAATATCATCTATTATGCTTCTATCTTTCATCAAATTGTGGTTTCATATCAATAAGCCTGTACACCAAATTTCAAAAGCATTTTAGGTAAAACATCGTCTAAATTTTGAACTTCTTTATCTGTTAATTCTATTAATCTAAAATTATATTTTTTATATATTTCAATTTTTTGTTTTTTTCTGTCTAAATATTTCATATCTTCTTCATACCCCCAATACTCAATATACACTTTTCCGGCAGGTACATAAAAGTCACAATACACATCCTCTTCTATAGGTAACTTGCGTTCATATGCATGTGTAATTTCTGCCATATAGAGCCAATTGTCAATAAGCATTTCAGCTTTTGATCTTACAAAATGCCCGTCAGCCGCTCTATGTTTTGCTTCAAACTTTTCTCTAAATCCAACTTCTTTTTTTTCTTGGCTATCATTGCCACTTATCATCTTCATAGTTTCTTGGAGTGTTTTATTATCAATTATACTTTTTGGCCATTTAACATAAGGCACACCCGATTTATTATCTTCGGTTTGTACACCATTTTGCTTTTTGCCTTGTTCGGTAATGAGCCAACCTTTTAGATGCTTCATAACCCATCCAAGTTCTGATAAAATGAAATTTATTTTATTAGCAGATGTATTAAAAGCTTTTCCTATCTCTGTCGCAGTTATTAGTTTTTCTATATCCATCCTATCAAATAGGTTTGAATCTTCACGCCATATAATATATTGACCATATTGTTGAGATTCTTTATATTCTGCACCAACTTCTTGACCTTTTTTTGTAATTTTCCAATGCTCTCCATCTCTTTCTATATATCCTAAGTCAAAAAGTTTATTAAATAGTTCTTTTGATTGTATATTTAATCTTTTAGCCAATGCGGATGTGGATATTTTTTTCATTTTATACCTTAAAACTTTTTATAATTATAGCAAATCTCACACCATCCCTCGCATCTCATCTTCGCTGATAGTTGCTACACCAAGTTCTTGGGCTTTTGTGAGTTTGCTTCCTGCATCTTCTCCAAAAATGACAAAATCAGTCTTTTTAGATACCGAACTCGATACTTTTGCGCCCAAACTCTCCATATATGCCTTTACCTCATCGCGGCTCACACTCATCGTGCCTGTAATGACCACTGTTTTGCCTTTAAAGGGATTATCTTTGGCTTCTGCAACTATTTCCACACTTGGATTTATGATCTCAAAAAGCTTGAGAAGTGTCTCTCTATTGACACGCATAAATTCCAAAAGCGAATTTGCCATCTCCTCGCCAAAACCCTCGATAGATATAAGCTCATCATAGGTTGCATCTACAACCCCAAGTCCAAATCGTTTTGCTAAAGCCTTCGCGCCAACCTCACCGATATGCTCGATGCCTATAGCATTGAGTACTCTATGCAGGGGTGAGCCTTTGGTTGCCTCGATGGAAGCAAGAAGATTGTTTATCTTTTTGGCTTTAAACCCCTCCATCCCCTCAAGGTCCTCAGAGCGCAGAGCATAGAGATCAAGGATATGAGCTATCTTGCCCTCATCAACAAGCTGTTCGACTATCTTTGCACCAAGCCCGTCGATATTCATACACCCTTTGCTTGCAAAGTACTTGATAGCATTGGTTACCCTATCACTACAGTTTAGGTTTTGACACTTGATGAGTGTGCCCTCATCAAGTAACTCACTCCCACAAGTCGGGCAAATCGTAGGACGATGCACCACCTTTTCATCGCCACTTCTTCGCTCGCTCAAAACTTTGATAATCTTTGGTATCACATCACCGCTTCGGATGATGATAACACTATCTCCCACGCGAACATCTTTGCGCTCAATCTCATCAAAGTTATGAAGCGTTGCACGGCTTATCATCGCCCCTTCGATGTTGACAGGTTCTATCTCGGCTACCGGAGTGACCACACCCGTTCGTCCAACTTGCAAGGTAATAGCATTGACCCTTGTCACCTTCTCGACTGCCGGAAATTTATAGGCACACATCCAGCGTGGATATTTGACCGTATAGCCAAGTTCATCTGCGATGCGGACATCATCAACCTTGACGACCATACCATCCATCATCATAGGGATGCTCTCTCTTTTGCTTATAAGCTTTTGATAGAACGCCTCTATCTCCTCTATCGAGTTGCACTTAACCCTCATAGGAGGTGATAAAAATCCTTGCTCATATACAAAACTCATCTTCTCAAAAAGTCCGGTTTGAGCCAAGCTATTTTCACCAAGTCCCCAAGGGTAAAAAACAAGTTTTCTCTTTGCCGTGATAGAACTATCAAGTTGTCTTAGACTTCCTGCGGCCGCGTTTCGAGGATTGGCAAAAAGCGCTTCACCTTCGCTGAGTCTCTCTTCGTTGATAGCTTCAAAATCATCTTTTTTGATAAGCACTTCACCGCGTATCTCAATAAGCCCATTATAGGCTATCTCGAGTGGCACAGAACGAATGGTGCGGACATTCTCGGTCACATCCTCGCCTATCTCTCCATCGCCTCTTGTGATAGCCTGTTTCAGAGCGCCATTTTCATAGATGAGATTCATACTCGCCCCATCAAACTTGGGCTCACAAAAAAATGCAACAACACCTGCATTTTTATAGACTCTCTCTATCCACTCTTCGAGCTCAAGATTGGAGAATACATCCTCCATACTCCACATTCGTTTTATGTGTCTTGCTTTACTAAACTCATCTCTTACGACTCCACCCACTCTTAGAGTCGGCGAATTGGCATCTACCAATGATGGATTTGCTTTTTCAAAATCCAAAACCTCATGATAGAGCTTATCATACTCCTCATCACTCGCAGTTGGGTTATCAAGTACATAATAATCATGCGCCCACTTATTTAAAAGTTTGACAACTTCAAGATACTGCTCTTTAGTCATTGCGCCTCTTTTGTTTTGGAATTTGCGATATTTTTATCTGAGATTGGCTTTGTATCGAGTATATAGATATCTAGAAATGCTTTAAAGCGGGCAAATACTTCGCGTAGCTGCATCGCATAATAGGCTTTTGTATATTTGATATCTTTTGCTTCAAACCCTATCGCCTCAATCCCTTTGGCTTTTGCTATAAAAAGGGCTCTCTCAAGGTGAAATCGCTGTGAGATGATGATAAAGTCATCCTTTTTGAAATACTCCTTTGCCCGCACTACCGAATCGAGTGTTCGAAATCCTGCATGATCAAGTAAGATAGCACGACTTGGCACGCCTGCTTTTATGAGGTCTTTTTGCATTCTAGCAGGCTCATTGTAGTATTGCAATCCGTTATCCCCCGAAGCAAGTATCTTTTTGATCTTCCCGCTCTTATAAAGCTTTGCTGCGGCATCAATGCGGTATTTGTAGTAGTAGTTTATCTTCCCTTTGGAGACATACTTTGTCGTACCTAGAAGCAGCGCATACTCTTTTTTAGGCACATTCTCTACATCATCATATATCTTAGAGTCACACTTAAATGCGATGAATACATAAGGCGTCAACAAAAAGATGATAGCTACGATAACTATCGCGATCAAGCCTCGAATCATTTGCCATATCACTCTCACTCTTTTATCGACTCCCATACATTAAGTGCTTGCTTGTGCTCTGCCACATCATGGCAGCGGATGATACTTACACCGTTTTGGAGTGCTTTGAGGTGTATCGCCAAAGTCCCGGGAAGTCGCTCTTCGGCACTGCTTGGATAGAGTGCATCTATCATGCTTTTTCTGCTTGCCCCTATGAGCAATTCGCATCCAAATTTTTTGAAATGACGCATATTTGCTAGAAGTGTGAGATTATGCTCTAAAGTTTTGCCAAAACCGATACCGACATCAAGGATGATATTTTCACGACTCAGTCCAAGCGCTTCACATTTGGCGATACGCGCCTCAAAGAAATCGCTTACTTCACTCATCACATCATCATAGTGTGGCTCTTTTTGCATATTTTGGGGTGTGCCTTGCATATGCATGATACAAAGCCGTGCATCGTATTTGAGTGCCAATTTGATGATGGCATCATCACTCGCACCCGTGATATCATTGATGATCTTAAAACCACTCTTTAGTGCATGCTCCACTACACTTGGCGTATAGCTATCTATACTAAACATAGCTCTCTCGTAGAGCCTTTTGTCATCGATCTCATCAAGCAACTCGACAACTCTTTCAAACTCCTCTTTTTCGCTCACTTTTTCAGCATTTGGTCTTGAAGAGACAGCACCGATATCGATGATAGCAGCGCCTTCGTCTATAAGACGCTCAACTGCTTGGAGTGCTTCATCGGGTGCAAATCTACTGCCACTATAAAAGCTATCTTCATTGATATTGAGCACCCCCATAATCTTGGTCGAAAAATGCTTTTCCGATAAAAAATCTTGCAAGCTCTGTGCCACCTCTTTGAGCCCAAAAGGCTGGGTAAGCTCTTTTTTGCTCAAAATCTTTAGATGCTTTTTTGTCCCAATCAAAAGACAATCACTATACTCATTCTTGCATGTTATCACGCCGCTTGGAGATGCCACTTCGGCACCGATACTGAGTGCATCTTGTTTTAAGATATTTACAGCAGGTGTTTTGATATCTTTGATATAGATCGTATAAAGCTCCATCTTCTCTTGGATGATACCTCTGCCGCCCTTGTCAACATCGAGCATTTCTAAAAACTCTTTTTTATCACTTATATCGACTCTATATAGCTTCATCATTGCTTTCCTATATCTTTTGACTTGCGTTTTTTTGCAAGCATCTTCAAAAGCACGGTGTGAAGCACAAACTCGCTTCGCACACCACCAAAGTTCAAAACAGTCACTGCCTCTTCAAAAAGCTTGAGACTCTTTTGATCAAAATCATAATGCTTACTCTTAAGCGCATCTGCAAGTATGGCTTGCAACATAGCTCTTGCCTCACCTGATCGTATCCGCTGATTTGCTTTTAAAAACCCAAAAACGCTCTCAAGAGAGAGCGTATCCACATCGAGATACTGTTGTGATTCTCTTTGGGTGCTCTTTATAGTATTGACGGGAATCCGCGACTTTATCGTAGGCAAGATGCTTGATTTTTGATTGGTTATGAGTATAAATTCCGTATTTTTAGGTGGCTCTTCAAGCACTTTTAAAAGCTTATTTTGCACGATATTTGAAAAACTTTTTGAAGCCATGATGATGACTTTGGTCTGCATACTCGTGATATAGGCTTTTTCTATAGCAAATTTTGCATCCTCAAGAGCGAAGCTATCTTCTTTGTATATCTTATGTATGATTTCATCTTTTTTTTGTGCCTCTAGAAACGCTAGGCTCTCTTCGATGTTTTCGGTTATGATTACTTGGCTTACCAACTGCATCATTCTATCTTCAAATCTTCAAAAAGTGCACTATTTAAGGTCTTATCAAAAAGTCTATAGAGTTGCAACAGTTTGATGTCTAAAAGCTCATCGCTACTCTCCAAAGGAAAACTATTTTGGATATTTTTATCGAGCACCCACAAAAAGTTATCATCACTTCTATATGCCAATTTTGTAAAAGGATGGTCACCATTGCCTATATACCAGATGAGATATCCGTTTGGAAAAGAGATATCGAGCATATCCTCAAGCAGTTCTATATCTTGATTGCTCTTGATATCATTGATGTCTGTGAACATTCGACCGAGTTGATAAAAAGGTAAAAAGGGTCTGCCAAGCGAGACATCGTTGATCTTATTTTGTATGTAATGTGCAAACCATCGAAACTTATCATCAGTCAAGATAAGGACACTCTGCCCCCTAGTGATACGCGAGATGACGCTGTTTATCAAAGGTGTCCACTCATACCTTCTCTCTTCCATCCATGAGAAATCCGAATTTTCATCGCGAATAGCTTGTAGGGTCCAGGAGAGAAGTTTTTGCATCATCTACTTATCCAATCCATAGGCTTCATGAAGGAGTCTCACGGCAAGCTCGCCATATTTTGCGCTGATTGCCATAGAAACTTTGATTTCACTTGTTGAAATCATCTCTATGTTGATGTTACTACTAGCGAGTGTGCTAAATGCTTTTGCAGCCACGCCCGCATGCGATTTCATCCCTACACCCACTACGGAAACCTTGCAGATATTTTGATCAAAATCCATACCGCCGATATTGTGGCTTAAGCTCTCTATCACTCCCTTTGCACTCTCAAGATCATTTTGAGGCACGGTAAAACCTAGATTTGTTGAGCCGTCAATCCCCACATTTTGTATGATCATATCTACATTGATATTCTCTTGTGCAAGTTTAGTAAATATCTCAGCTGCGATTCCCGGTTTGTCAGAGACATTTCTGAGTGTTACCCTCGCTTGATTTTTATCTAAGACTACGCCACTTACCAATACCTGCTCCATTATATTGCTCTCCTTTGTTATTAGTGTTCCCTCGTTATCGCTAAAACTACTCTTAGCGTAGAGTTTTATATCTAGTTTTTTTGCAAGCTCTACGGATCTGTTTTGCAACACTTTAGCACCCATAGATGCCATCTCCAACATCTCATCGTATGATATCATATCTATCTTTTTTGCCTTAGGCTCAATCCTAGGATCAGTCGTATAGATACCGTCAACATCACTATATATCTCACAGGCATCTGCACCTATGGCTCCTGCTATAGCAACAGCTGAAAGGTCACTACCACCACGCCCGAGTGTTGTGACATTGCCCTCTTTGTTGATACCTTGGAAACCGGCTACGACTACAATCTTACCCTCTTTGACTGCCGCTTTAATCGGTGCAGGATTGATCGATTCTATCCTTGCATATGTATGCAAATCATCCGTGATGATACCTGCTTGACGCCCGGTCATAGCAACAGCATCATAGCCCTTTGACTGGAGTGCAATCGCAAGAAGCGAAGCGGTGACTCGCTCGCCCGAACTTAAAAGTATATCCATCTCTCTTTTTGAGGGATTTTTTGAGAAATGTTCCGCGTACTCTATGAGTTTATTTGTCTCTCCGCTCATAGCAGAGACGACAATCACAAGATCATCTCCTGCCTCTCTCGCTTTTGCAATACGAGAGGCAACATTTTCTATCCTCTCCAAAGACCCGACACTTGTTCCTCCATATTTATGAACCAACAACATACTCAATATATCCTTCTTTTATAAAATAATTTATCACTCTTCTATAGATCTGTTTTTTAAAATATGAGGCTCTTTTAAAAACCTCATTATACTCAACAAAATCATAATCATCAAACTCCGGTACATTAAAAGCGTTCAAATCTATCTTTGCTTTGTCCTTAAGACGAACCAAAAAATATTTTTGTGTCTGCCCATCAAAAGGATATCGCTTTTTTACTCGTTTCATCTTTGGAAAATCATAGGTAACCCAGTGGGGGAACTCTCCTAAAATATCAACCTCATCACAGCCAATCTCCTCTTTGAGCTCTCTAAAAAGAGCTTGCTCGGGAGTCTCGTTTCCATCTATCCCGCCTTGAGGAAATTGCCATCGGTTTTTTATCCCCAAACTCTTTCCTATGAAAAATTTACATCGCTTAGGATAATCAGGGGACAATATAACCGCGGCAACATTTCTACGGTATCTTTTTTTTCTGTAAGATAAAGGACTCATAATTATAACTTTATTTCTATTTTAGATTTCAATACCAAAGCGAAAATCTATTTACAACATTATTTCTGTTATTATTTTAACTAATTTGCTATTAGAACCTTTTGAAAGAAAAACAGTGCTCCTCTATCTTCATATACCTTATTGTGACTCGAAGTGTTTTTACTGTAACTTCAACTCCACTACCAAAATGCATACAACGAAAAAAGTCTATATGCAAAAAATATGTGAACAGTTTGCTTTTGAAGCCAAAAGATATGCACTTGCACCGGAGTCTATAAGCTCACTCTTTATAGGGGGCGGTACCCCCTCTTGTATTGAAGCTACACTCTATGGTGATTTCTTTACGCTCATCACGCCTTATCTGAGTAAAGACATTGAGATCACAACCGAAGCCAATCCAAACTCTGCCTCTTTAAAGTGGCTACAAACAATGAAACACTTTGGTGTCAATCGCATCAGTTTTGGCGTGCAGAGTTTTGATGATGAAAAACTCAAATATCTAGGCAGAGCACATGATAGCGATGAGGCAATGAGAGCGCTCAAGGATGCAAAAAGATGTGGCTTTGAGCATATCTCACTCGATCTTATCTATGGTGTTAAAAATGATACCCGGCTGCTTTTACAAAAAGATATAGAGAACGCTTTTGCACTCGGATGCGATCACATCTCAGCCTATGAGTTAACCATAGAAGCAGGAACAAAATTTGACGAGAGAGACAAAAAAGAGGAGGAATCACTTGGTTTTTTTGTAGCAAGCGAGATACAAAAGAGAGGATTTATGCATTATGAAATCTCTAATTTTGGAGCCTATAAGTGCCGACACAATTTAGGTTATTGGCACCTCAAAGAGTATATCGGGATAGGTGCAGGTGCTGTAGGGATGCACAAAAAAAGCAGGCTATACAGCGCAAACGATATCGCTGAATATATCGACGATCCGCTTCAAGTCTCCATAGAGCATCTCAGCGATGAGGATATAAAAATGGAAAAGATATTTTTAGGGCTGCGTAGTGAAGTTGGCATCGATAAAAATATACTAGATATCAAGATGCAAAAAAAGGCACAAATACTTGTAGATGAGGATAAGCTTATCTACAAAAACGAGCGTTTTTATAATAAGGATTATTTTATCAGTGATGCAATCGCACTCTATCTCATGGATTAAAAGCGTGCACCTCTTCCAAAATCTTGCATTTTAAAACCGATTATGTCCATCTAAAGTTACGAGGTGCTCTTAAACTTTTTGTGATAAAATATCTTCACTAATAAGCAGGGGTAGAGATGTTTGGAATCGGCTTTACAGAGTTACTTTTTATAGCGATAATTGCCATACTTTTTTTGGGTCCGGACAAACTTCCCGAGGCGATGGTGCAGATAGGCAAATTTTTTAGAAGCGTGAAAAAGACTATCAATGAAGCAAAAAGTGCTATCGATGAAGAGATGCGTCTGAGTGATCTCAAAGAGGAGACGCTAAGCTACAAAAAGAAACTTGATGAAGCAACCGAAGATCTCAAAGGCTTTAAAAATATAGATTTTGATCCCAAAAAAGAGATAGCCGATGCGCTAGAGGTGGCAAAAAAAGAGCCAAAGAAAGAGGCTCCAAAACAAGAAAAAGTGACCTTTAAAAAAACTCCAAAAAATGATGCAACAAAAGAGCTCAAGGATGATAAATAATGTTTGAAGATCTCAAGCCACATTTGGTAGAACTTAGAAAAAGACTAGGTTTGAGTGTCGCAAGTGTCCTCGTTTTTTTTCTCGTTGCCTTCTTTTTCAACCAATCTATCCTCGCATGGATTACAAAACCGCTTAATGACGCACTCAATCAAGTCGGCATCATCATCACGGATAAAGATAAAAAGCTATGGGAAACCAACCATGAAGCCAATGCAACAATCAAAGAGAGCACAAAAATCATAGCCACAGTAAAACTCCAAGAAAATCTTGAAAAAGCGAGCCTACAAGCAGCTCCACTCGATAGTAATCTCTCGGGTTACCTCAAAGAGGCATCTCTTGCGGCTAAAGAGCTTAAAGAGATACTCAAAAAAGAAGAGAATACTTACAAAGAGGGGACATCCTCGGGATTTTTAGGGCGCATCACAACACACCAAGTCGCCGGAACGCTCTTTGTCGCAATCAAAGTCTCCTTTTTTGCGGCACTTCTAGGTGCACTCCCGTTCATCCTCTATCAAAGTTGGCTTTTTATCGCCCCGGGACTCTACGATAGTGAGAAAAAGATGATCATACCGTTTGTTTTGGGCGGATCAATCATGTTCTTTTTGGGTGTACTTTTTGCCTACTATGTCGTCACTCCTTTCGGGTTTCAGTTTCTCATCACTTTTGGCGCCTTCTTATATACACCGCTTATCAATATAGAGGACTATGTGGGATTTTTCACAAAGATACTTATGGGCTTTGGGATTGCATTTGAGCTTCCTGTTTTTGCCTATTTCTTGGCACTGCTTGGACTCATTACTGACAGAACGCTTATAGACTTTTTCAAATATGCTGTCGTTATCATCTTTGTTGTTGCCGCGCTTTTAACACCCCCGGATGTTATCACTCAAATGCTCATGGCGATACCGCTTGTCTTTTTGTATGGGATATCTATATTGATCGTCAAAATGGTCAATCCTGAAAAAAAGAGTAGTGAAGATTAGATGCATGAGGCTGACCTTCTTACTGCAGGATATGATTATAACCTCCCAAATGAACTCATAGCAAAAGAGCCTGCCAATCCGCCCGATAGTGCGAGATTACTCATCTACGACAGATCAAAAGATACGATTACCCATAGCACCTTTTCTCATCTGCTTAAGTTTATCCCGCAAGAGACAGCTATATTTTTAAATAACACGAAAGTGATCAAAGCAAGAATATTTGGTTGTAAAAGTAGTGGCGGCAAGGTCGAGCTACTCCTCAATAAGCCACTCGGTAATGATAGATTTATGGTGATGATTCGCGGTAAAGTCAATCTCGGGAGTGAGCTTTTTTTTGATAACAATCTGCAAGCAACTATCCAAGAGCTCCTTGATGACGGTTCGCGTATAGTGACTTTTGAGCAGAGAGGGAAAAAGCTTAACTTTGAAGAGCTAGCTCTCATCTTAGAGACTATCGGACATGTTCCTTTGCCTCCCTATATCGACAGAGAAGACACAAAAGAGGATACCATCAATTACCAAAGTCTCTTTGCAAAAAATGAAGGCGCAGTTGCCGCTCCTACTGCTTCTTTGCACTTTACTCCTCAACTTTTAGATGATCTGCAAAAAGAGTTTGAAACATATGAACTTACGCTCCATGTGGGGGCCGGAACATTTAAACCGATAGAGGCTGATAATATCATGGAGCATGTCATGCATTCAGAGTATTTTCACATCCCAAAAGAGAGTGCTCTCATCCTTGCATCAAACAAGAAAATACTTGCCGTCGGAACAACCGTTACGAGAACGATTGAGTATTATCACCGCACTCAAAGAAGCGAAGGAGAGTGTGATCTTTTCTTGCATCCCAACAATCCACCACAAAGAGTTGATCATCTTCTTACAAATTTTCATCTACCAAAAAGTACACTTTTAATGCTCATTAGCTCTTTTTTAGGGAGAGATAAAGCTTTGCAGATATATAATGAAGCCATTAAAGAAAAATATAAATTTTTCTCTTATGGTGATGGAATGTTGATTTTATGAAATAATATGATATAATATGAAAAATTAGCTGCAAGGGGGTTAGCTAAATGAAACTATATAAAATAACTTTTACGATTCTCTGTTCTTTGTTGCTATTCTCGGGGTGTTCGCAAAAACAAGCAAAGATAGACCCCAACAACCCTTTCCCTAAACATCCTAGGTATGCTATATTTAAACCCGAAAAAACACAATCAGCCAACTATGTAAATCTCGCGAAAACGATCAGTGAACTGCAAGGAAGACATTATGTTTGGGCAGAAGAAGGTCCCGAATGTTTTGATTGTTCAGGCTATACCTACTATGCATTTGGCAGAATGGGCATAGAGATCCCGCGCGTTGCAAGAGACCAGATCAAACAAGGAAAATCTATCAAGATGAGCGATCTGCAGTTTGGTGATCTTATATTTTTTGACACTACTCCGAGAAAAACCGGCAAGATTACTCATGTCGGCATATATTTAGGTGATGGAAAATTTACCCATGCTAGTACAACCGATTATACAATCACCGTCAGCGAACTTTTTGACAACGAGTATTACAAAAAAAGATTTAGAGGGGCAAAGAGATATCTCAACGCGCCCAAAGATAGTGTCTATTTTGCCTCACTTAGAGAGATTAAGAGCAAGATAGCATCCAAAGATAGACATCCTGTAATGTTGGCTATAAATAATCAAACACCAAATGCCAAAGCGTTTATTGTGCAAGATGTTCATTTGGCGGCAAATAAAATCGAGGTAAATCAAAACCCAAATGCAGGGTATTATGTGCAGCTTGGGCTTTTCAAAAAAGAACCGAAGCAAAACCTCATCAATAAGATAAAAAAATCAGGGCATGCCTATACGCTCCTACCTTCAGAAGAATACAAAGATAGTAAAAAACTACTCATTGGTCCTTTTAAAGATAGAAGCGAGGCAGATAAAACATTGTCATCAGTCAAAGAGAAGATTGTTAAAGAGGCATTTATTACAAAACTATCTTCATAAGAGGTCTTATGAAACTCGCCTGCATAGATATAGGACTCAAAAGAATCGGACTTGCTATCACGCTTGATGGCAAAAATATCTTTCCGCAAGATGCCATTATCAGACGTAACAGAGAGCAAGCAGCTCATGATGTAAGAGATGCTTTAAAAGAGTGGGATATAGAAAAACTTGTTGTCGGATTACCCCTTGATGGCTCATCATCTGCTGAGATGCAAAGAAGAATCGAGCATTTTGTCTCTCTTTTACAACTAGATATTCCCGTAGTCTACCAAGATGAACAAAACTCATCTCAAGAAGCAAAAGAGAGAAGTGTCGGCATCTTTAAAAACAGAAGAGACGGCAAGATAGACTCCATAGCCGCCTCCATAATCCTAGAGCGCCACCTTGGCGTACTATGAAACTTTCCCTTTTTCGTACCATTTTCTAAGCCATCTATCAAGCGGATACATCACCTTATAGATAGCAGGAACAACCAAGAGCGTTAGCAGTGTTGAGCTCGTCAATCCTCCTATGATCGCAAGTGCCATAGGAGAGTTGCTCTCATGACCGGCACCGCTTCCAAACGCCAAAGGCATCATCGCTCCTATCATCGCAAAGGTAGTCATCAATATAGGTCTAAGCCTTTTCTCCCCTGCTTCAAAAAGTGCCGCATCAATCTCTTTACCTTCTGCTATAGCTTTATTTGCAAAATCGACAACCAAAATGGCATTTTTGCCAACCATTCCCAAAAGCAGGATGATACCGATCATAACAAAAAGACTAAAACTCTTACCACCCAAAAAAAGCGCAAACATTATGCCCGTAATGGAGAGTGGCATCGCCACCATGATGATAAAAGGCTGCACAAAAGACTCATACAAAGATGCCAATATGAGATAGATCAAAACGATTGCTAAAAGAACCGCGGCACCGAAAGCTTTATTGGTGTCTTCCATATTTTCAACATCACCGCTATAGGTATAGCTATACCCTTTTGGCATAATCTCTTTTAATTTTGGATCTATCGAAGCGATAATCTTATCAAGTGTATTTCCAAATATTCCGGAGGTTACAAGTACTTTTCTACTTCTATCATACCGATTTATCGATGTGACATTGACCCCTCTTTCAATCTCGATCAATGAATCTATCGGTACCAATTCATTATTGGCATTTCTTACTTTGAGTTTATAGAGATCAAAAATACCTGCTCTATATTTATCATCAAGTCTCAAAGTTATATCATACTCTTTTCCATTCTCTTCATAATAGGATATAGGAGTATCACTTGAGTATGCGCTATTGAGCACAGAGGCGATATCTTGAACATCAACACCCATTCGCTCTGCCCTATCTCTAAGGATGTGAACCTGTATCTCCGGATTGCCTGCCTCATAATCACTATCTATCCCAACCGTTCCTTTAGTCTGCGCGAGTATACCCATAGCCTTTTTGGATATCTCACTGAGCGTATCCAAACTATCACCCGTGATAATAATCTGCACAGCAGCATTACTGCCTCCTGTCTCAAACGGAGAAACCTCCTCAACAACGATCTTCATATCTTTAAATTTAGCAAACTTATCCGAATACTCTTTGACGATATTCTCTTGGCTGACATCTCTATCTTTAACAGGAATAAGTTTCACATATATCTTTGCTTTATTTGCCTCTCTTGCCGTATTGTAACCTATGCTCAAGATAGAATAATCGACCAATTTATTTGCATTGATTTCATCTACGAGAGGCTGCACCATTTTTTTGGTAGTCTCAATATTTGCACCTGTAGGTGTCTTGATTTGCACTTGAAACTCGCTATAGTCCTGCATAGGAAGAAAGTTCATACCGACATTCAGTCTTGTAGACAAGATCAAAAGCAAGACGGTCACAATAACCGTTATATATTTAAACTTCAATACAGGTTTAAGTGTAGCAACATAAAGCGCGTCAACTTTTTGTAAAATCGGCTCGGTCATATGATAGAACTTGCTCTCTTTTGGATCTAATAATCTTGCTGAGAGTGACGGGATAAGCATCGTAGCAACCAAAAAGGATATCGCAACACCCGAAGCAACAGTCATTGCAAAAGAGTTAAAAAACATCCCCACGATACCGTCCATATATGCAACAGGGATAAAAACGGCAAGCAACACAGAGGATATCGCCAAGATAGAAAAGATAATCTCTTTAATCCCCTCATATGATGCTTCAAAAGGCTTGATGCCTGCCTCCATCTTTTTACTAATATTCTCTATAACAATAATAGCATCATCAATAAAGATACCGATCGCAAGCGTAAGCCCTATAAGGGTGAGCCTATTGAGGTCATAGCCTAGCCAATCAATGATGGCAAAAGTCCCTATAATAGAGGTGGGGATAGCCATCGCTGAGATAATCGTCGAGCGCACATTACGCAAAAAGAGAAAAACGATTAGGATTGCTAAGAATGCACCAAAGATAAGATCAAAGGTTACATTATCGATATTGACCATAATCTTCTCGGACTGATCATTTAAAAGCTTCAAATCATACTCGCTACCTGCCATCTCCACCAAATCAGGATATATTTTTTTGACATCTCTGATGATATTGAGCGTGTTCTTTCCCGGTATCTTTTTAACATCAAGCTTGACGCCTATCTCTCCTTTACTAGAGGAGTAACTCTCTACATCGCTCATCCCGTCAATCACGGTTGCAACATCTCTAAGCCGCACGCCGGGCTTGATGATAATCGATTTGAGCTCCTCTATACTATCGGCATCACCCTTTGTCTTGATGGTAATCTTATTTTTTTGATCGATGAGCTCTCCTGCACCCAAATTGACATTGGATGTTTTGATTTTATTGCTCAAATCATAAGTAGTAAGTCCATATTTATCAAGTAAAAACGGATTGACAAAAATACGTATCTCTCTATCTCTAAAACCAATCAGCTCAACCTCGCCGACCCCTTCTATCCTTTGAAGTTTCGGCTTTACTTTCTCGTCGGCAAATCGCATCAATGTTGAAGATTCATCTTTTTTTGTTGAGATAAATAAAGAGATAGCAATACCTGAGGCTCCTAACTTTTTAACCACGGGCTTCTCTACCTCAGAAGGCAAGACGGCAGAGCCTATCTTGTCACGCACATCATTCGTTGCCTCATTGAGGTCTTTTGAAAGCTCAAATTGGATAGTGACAACACTAAACCCGTTATAACTTGAGGAGAAGAGCTTATCGATCCCGTCAATCCCGCTCACACTCTCTTCTATAACATCGGTGACTTTACTCTCTACGGTTGCTGCGTCTGCACCTCTGTACTCTGTCTGCACGGTAACAACGGGAAAATCAACATTAGGGAAAAGATTTACCGGCATCGTCTTATAAGAGATTAGTCCAAAAACTATAAATGCCAACACTCCCATGAGTGTCGTGATGGGTCTATTGATTGCAAACTTATACATACTACTTCGTTCCGTTCGTATCGACTACGATGTACCCTGCACCAAAAAGTCCTATAGGAAAATCTTTGACCTTCACTTCGGCTGTTATCTTATTTGTTGTGCTATCAACTGCAGGGTAGATACGCTCAATCTTATCTGCATACTCTTTGTCTGAGCCATCAATCTTGTATTTAAACAGGCTCCCTACTTTTACCTTATCATAATGTCTCGAATCAAAAGTAAGCACCAATTTTATATCATTAAGCGAAGCTATCTCAAATGCCTTCGTTATCATCTGTCCACTCACAACATCACCGATTTCAACGAGATTGGATGTTATCGTCCCGTCAAACGGAGCTTTAAGTATAGTTTTCTCATAAAGTGCATTTTGATAGTCATACTCCGCTTTTGCACTCTCATAGAGTTTTTGATAGTTATCGATTCTCGCTTGATCAAGATATTTTTTGACTTGGTATTGTCTATCGAGGTCTTTTTTTGCATACTTCAAAGCAACCCTTGCTCGCTCTACCATAGCTTCGGTATCACTATTTTCAAGCGTTGCTATCATATCATCCTTTTTGACTTTTGTGCCTTCTTTGACATATATATTCTTTATGATACCACTACTGCTAAACGCAATGGTAGCCTCCTGTTCCGCTTGGACATCAAAGGTTGCATAGACATCCTCGGCTCTTAAAAGATTTATAAAAAACAGAATAAATAGTATTTTTTTCATTGGATATACTCCTCGATATTCTTCCCGGCATAGTAGTAATACAGAGCCTTTGCCATCTCATACTCATAGAGTGCCTCTTTGTATCTTGCGAGTGAATCTATCTTTTGATCAAGTGCATCAAGATAGGAGAGATAATCAACCACCCCTGCCTCATATTGCTCTTTGATAGACTCATAGGTGCTCTTTGAAGCATTAAGTGAACTTTTGGTACTTTTTAACTGCGCACTTACCGCTTCGATTCTTCTTTTTGAGAGATCAAAGTCACTCTGTTGACTCTCAAGCATATAGTTCTTTTGGCTCTCCAAAGAGAGCTTTTGATACTGCAAAGATTCTTTGTTTTTATCTCTTTTGCCGCCGTCAAAAAGTCGCATATTGGCACTCACGGTAACCGTATTTTGACTTGGAAGCAAAAACTCTTCAGCCGCAGGAGAAGAGAGCTTTGAATACTCAGACCTTGTGTAAGTGTCTTCTAGTTTAATGGTCGGGTATTTGGATGCTTCGATCGATTTTGCACCTTGCTCTAGCGCATTTTGTTGTGCCGTAAGCGCCTTGATGCTATCAAGCGGCTCTACTTTTATCTCTCCTTTTGGCTCCATCAAACGATCCTCGCTCACATCAGTGATTGTTCTGCCGCTAATGAGTATTAAAGCATTTTTAATCTGCTCAATTGAGAGTTTTATTGACTCGATATTATAAAGACTCGAATCATAAGAAGCCTGAATCCTATCCACCTCTTCTCTTGGTGTCAATCCCGCTTTATAAAAATCCTTGAGTCGTTGCAATTGATAATGAAGTGTATCTCTTTTTGTCATAACCGCTTGCAAAAAAGATTTTTGTTTAAGAAGTGCATAGTAATTTTGTGCAAGTTCAAGTATCTTATTGTTTTTAAAGTTGCTACTCTCAAGTAAAGATGCCTTATATTCATAATCACTCTTCTTAAGAAGCGAACTTCTCTCACCACCATCAAATATCTTGATACCCGCTGTTATGAAGCCGCTTCTTGCTTCACCTGCTCCATATGCGGTGACCTTATTTTGTATCGTATACTGGCCACCCATATCGATATAAGGGTAGTAATCACTTCTTTGGGATTGCACAAGAGATTGTTTCGACTTTGCCTCTAGCTCTTTTGCTTTTATCTCATAATTGTTGGCTTTTGTACTTGCGATAAGATCTCCAAGATGCAAGCCTTGCGCATACCCTGCAAATGTGATAAGGACAAATAAAAATAGAATTCTCATTGCTTATCCGCCCTAATAAGTGCAAACCAACTCTCTATAAAATTGAGCACCTCTTGTTTTGCCTCTATTTGCGTCATACCTTGCTCCACGACGACGCCTTTCAAAAAATATAAAATAGGGTCTACAAACTCTAAAGAGAGAGCAGATATATCACCGCTTTGAACATGGGATTGCAACATATCTCGCAATATATTTGCGATTTTTGATTTGCAGCTTTTGGCAAAATCACTCATCTCCTTTATATGCGATGTAAGTGCGATAGCGATAAACTCTCTATATATCATAAGCTCTTGCTCAGAATTTTCTGAATTAAAAAGTAACAACATAAATGACTTGAGCTTCTCTTTAATCTCTTCATTACTGCTTGATATCTCCGATAGCACTTTTGCATGCTCATCCATATAGATAGCAATAATCTCAAAAACTATATCCTCTTTGTTTGAAAAATATTCGTAGATAGTTCCTTTACCAACTCCTGCGGTTTTGGATATCTCTGCAACAGTGATATTTTTAATACCTACTTTTAAGAGTAGTTCTCTTGATGAAAGGGCTATCTCTCTTCTTTTTTTCTCTTTATCTACAATAATTGCCATATCTATTCATCTCCTTTGACCGACCGTCAGTCAATTAAGAGATTGTAACGCTATGAACCTTAAAAAAAGTTTATGGCAAATTACTCTTAAGCCTTTGTACCCGTGCACTTGCATCTTGGATATCGTCTCTATCAACCTCACCGTTTTTGATGAGTTCTTTGATAGTTTTTACCAATTTTTCTGTGGAAACTACATTTTTTGGATCGAGCTGATTGCCAAAGAGTAAGATATCATCACCCGCACCTATCGCGAGTTTAAGCGTCTGACTCAGTGAATAACTTTTAGCTATCGCGCCCATTTGCAAATCATCGGTGATGACTACTCCTTCAAAGCCTATCTCATCTCGCAGTAAGCCTTGAACAGTCGCTTTTGAGAGTGTTGCCGGATATTTTGGATCAATATTTGCATTAAAAACATGCGCAACCATGACGCTGTCGGCTTCACTCTTGAGGAGTTTAAAAGGCTCAAGCTCTTGCTTGCTCCAACTCTTTGTTACATCAACATACCCTTTGTGCGTATCCCCCAATGATGAGCCATGTCCGGGAAAATGCTTCAACGAAGTCAGCACTCCTTCTTCATGCATGGCTTGTAAAAAAAGAGAGGCGCTCGCAGCAACATCTTTTGGATTGGCTCCATAAGACCTTCCAAGCTCATAGATCACATGATTTTTACTATTTATAGCGAGATCAACCACGGGGGCAAGATCATAGTTGATGCCGGCATCTTTAAGCTCTTTTCCCATTTTTCGATAGGTCTCAAGCGTATCGGCACTGCTCATTTTTGAAACACCTGCTGCACTTGGAAAGTTACCGTAAAACCCGTATTGACTTTTGAGCCGTTGTACTTTCCCGCCCTCCTGATCGATTGCAATGAGCAATTTTTGATCTTTTGAACACGCCTGAAGCTGTGCGCTCAAAGTTTTGAGCTGTTCTTTGGAAGCTATATTTTTAGGCTTATTTTTATCTATCGGGTTATAATCAAAGAGGATTACGCCTGCAAGATCATACTTCTTGATATCTTGGCATATCTGACTTTTTTCGCTCACACTTGTTCCGTAAAATCCAACCATAAGCATAGATCCGATCTCTTTTTCGAGATCTTGAACCGACTCGGCATAAACAATAGATCCAAAAAAAACTACCGCAGATAAAAAAAGAGTTTTGACTTTCAACTTTGCACCTTATAATGAGAGATATAAACAAAGTATAATCAAAAGAACTTAACAAGAAGTAGAATATTTTCACGATTAATTCAAATAAAAATTGTATAATCTTGAAAATCAAAAAAAGGCGGGCGTAATGAAGTTAGCTATAAATATGATCACTGCTCTCATGCTGATCTTTACCTCATTTGCATTTTCCCAAGAAGACGATGAGACATTTACTATTAAAGATATCAAGGGTACAACCTATACTATAAAGGGAACGCAGGCGGGGCTAGACTTTACAGACTTTAAAGGCAAAATCGTCTTTTTGGATTTCTTTGGACACCAATGCCCCCCTTGTCTTGCATCGATAGATACATACAAAAGTATCCAAGAAAAATATAAAGATGATATCGTTGTATTGGGAGTAGAGGTACAAGGGCTCACTAGTGAAGAGCTTCAAGAATTTGGCAAATCAAAAGAGATCAACTATCGATTGGTCTCCCAAGATGAAGCCTACGACTTCCTCAACTATATCACTGTACGCGCTGAATGGGAAGGAAGTATTCCTTTCTTGCTTATCATTGACGATAAAGGGGTTGTGCAGCTCATGCACACCGGTATGATAGATGAGAAAACTTTTGAAGAGATTATCGCTGAGCTAAAAAAACCGCAAGAACCTAAAGCATCATAACGCGTCCATTTCTTATCACTAAAGAGCCCTCAAGCTCTTCAGTGTATACCCTATCGCCAAATCGCTCTACAGTCTCATCGAGTGTTGGATTTTTTTGGCAAAAGTAGAAAAACTCATCTTTGATAACTTCACTTCGCTCTATCGCATTTCCATATCTTGAGGCAAAAAGCTCTATATCATAAATGGCTTGCGCCTCTTTACTGGCCAATAGCCCATTGCTTCCCTCACTCTCGCCTATCGGGTGCGGCAACACATATATCTCTTTGCCCTGCTCTTTCGCATACTTAACCGAGTGCATAGAACCGCTATCAATATCGGCTTGTGTTACTATAAGCACTTCACCCAAAGAGACCACAACCTCGTTGCGCAACAAAAAGCTCCACTTCGTTGCTCTAAAATCGGCCTCAAATTGACTCAGCACTAAACCTTTGTGTGCGATATCGATTATCATTTTTGCATTAATTGCAGGATAAACAAGGTCGATACCACACCCAAGAACTGCTATAGTATTTGCAGCGCCTGCGCCTTCGTGTGCTAGAGCATCCACCCCCATAGCTGCACCACTGACGACACAAACACCTCTTTGTGCTAACGCTTTTGCAAGTAAGTAGGTGTACTTTTGCGTATAGAGTGTTGGATTTCTACTGCCGACTATGGCAACTTTTGGTCTCTCAAGCAAAGAGAGATCCCCTCTATAGCTCATATTTTTAGGTATCTTTTTCAAACCTGAGAGATACTTCTTAAGTTGGGAGTGCTCCAATTCGCGCATCAAAAAATCCTTTTTTCAAAGTATAACATGCACAAAAAAGGAGAAAGAAAATTATTTCATATTGTCATATTTCGATAAAAAAGAGGGGGCTCTTTTGCACCTATACTCACTTCATATTACCAAAAAAGATAACCGATAATTGCAACAACAACTATACCTACAATGTTCAAGGCAAATCCTGCTTTTATCATCTGCTTTATCTGAACATCGCCTGAAGAGACCACGATAGCATTAGGTGGCGTGGCGATTGGGAGCATGAAGGCAAAACTGCCGCTCACGGTTGCTAGCATAAGTACGATGATTGCTTCTTGCGGATCGAGTAGCCGCGTAAACTCAAAAAGTATAGGCACCATCATAGAGATGAGTGCAGTATTGCTTGTCACTTCGGTTAAAAAGACGATAAGCGTTGCCACGACGACAAGGAGGATAAAAAAATTGAGCGAAGAAAATCCCAAAAGCATAGTAGCAAACTTGGCAGCAAGTCCGGTTTGCATAAATGCTGCGGCTATACTAAATCCTGCGCCAAATAAAAAGATGATTTCATAGGGGATCTTTTTGGTGTCATTCCACTGTAAAAATCCAACTTTTGGCACAAACATAAGCAGACCGAAACCGAGCAAAAGCATCTTCTCATCAAGCGCGACATCAAACATCTGTTTAGTAAATGCGTTAAGCGCTAAGATGATGATAAGTGATAGAAGCACTTGTGTCAATCTTTTGTGTGTCTTATTGAATGCGATTGGAGTGATATCATCAACTCCGATATGCAGCTCTTTATCTACCCCGCGCGCAATCACCCAAGGCATAACCGTAAGCATGACCACAACAAGCGGTAAAAGTCTAAAAACCCACTCGGCAAAAGTAAAAAAGGACTCTCCTTGCTCTTCTAAAAATCCAAAAAGAATCAGATTTGGCGGTGTGCCGATTGGAGTCAGCGTACCGCCTATACTTGCACCATATGCAATCGCCAACAAAAAAGCGGCTTTGAGCTCTTTCTTTGAGCTCAAACTCAAAGCCACGGGCAACAGCATCAAAGCGACCGTTGTGTTGGAGAGCATTGAGCTTAAGAGTGCCGATGTAACGGCAAGTGCATAGATAACTCCGATAACCGTCTGGGGAAAAATATGCATGATTTTTCTGGCTACTATGGAGTGTAATTTCGTCTTTTCAAAGGCGATAGAGAGCATAAAGCCGCCAAGAAAAAGAAATATGATAGGATTGGCATAACCGCCTGATACATCATTGACATCAAGTATGCCAAAACTTGGAAATAAAATTACCGGCAACAAAGAGACCACACCCATAGGGAGCGCCTCATTAGTCCAGACGATAACAAGGAAAAGCACACTTGCCAAAAGAGCTGATTGGGATGCATCAAAAAAGAGAGCGAAGAGAAAATAGCTTCCGAAAGAAACAAGTAAAGAGAGGGACAAAAGACGCATACTAGCCTCCAAAAAGTTCATCGATATAGACAACATCGACATCTTTGAGCAAATTTTGAGAATTTTTAAGCACCTGCATTGTCACACCGTATGGATGGCCTATCGCTATAGCATACCCCTGTTTCTCTGCAACTTTTATCACTTTTTTAAGTTGTGCTCGTATGCTACTCACATCTCTTGCATTATCCAAAAAAACATCTCTGCTTATATACCGTTCATGCAGATCTTTTGTCACCCTTGGTACTTGCGTGTGCGTATCCGTCCTACTATCGATAAAGGTAATACCCTCCTGTTTTAAAAGAGCATAGAGCACTTTCATCGCTTGATAATTGGAAGTATAGACGCTCCCTGTATGGTTGTTGATATATTTGACATTTGGAAAAAGTCTCTTGATCTCTTCGATTCTCTCTAGCACCTTATCGGGCGTATCTGCGACCATAAGTGTGCCTCGCATCTTGTTCATCTGCGCGCTGCCCGACTCAAGCGGCAGATGCACTATATAGTGAGTAAGTTTTTGCGCGAGTATGTCGGTGTGCTCAGCTATCTCTGAAGGCGGAAAGATAGATGGTGTGATCTTAAGTCCCGTTGCTCTGATACTATCGATCTGCCTTTGAAGATGCACATCGTCGATGATAATCACGAGCTTTGCCCTCTTGCCTATATGCATCGGCTCTTTTTTAACAACAAGAATTGGAGCATCTTTATAGGTGATGACATTTTTAGGTTGCTTCTCTTGAGTCTCTTCTTGTTCATTTTTTGGCGTTTCTTGTCTTGGCTCTATCACTTTAGCGGGCTCTTTTTTGACCCGGTTGATTGTATGAGAATTATCGCTAACAATGCTCTTTTCGTAAGGATTTATCGTCGTTTGACTCTGTTTTTGCGGTGTGGATATCTTTGTCTTTGGTGCGTTCTCATCAGTATTCATCTTAGCAAGATAGTAGCCAAATATTACAAGTAAAACAGCGGCTATAACGCTCAGAGGAATGATGATATTTTTACTGAAATCACTGCTCTTTTTTTTCGCCGGTCTTCCTCTTTTTTTTCGTTTTACTGCCATACAAACCTTACTATGTAATCTAAGATTATTTTAGCGAAAAAGTTTTAATTATAGAGATGAAATCGAAGATTTGAAAGTTTGCGTAAAGGAATTTACAAATAATAAATAGCTGATAAGTTTCCTCGAGAGTAAGAAAGTAAAGATAATTTAGTAAACTCTTGTGAAGATGACACAAACTCACTAAAAATTTTAGAATAGTTTGCTGTAATTTGGAGGGTTGTTCGAAGGAGCTTACGACAAGTAAGTAACTGATGAGCTCCCTCGAAAGTGCAGTAAAATAATCTGAAAAGTTAGTTTGTCTCTTGGTCGACTATTTTATTTGCTTTGATCCAAGGCATCATCGCTCTAAGCTTTTCACCTGTCTTTTCAACCGGATGCGCTTTGAGCATACTTCTCTCGGCTGTCATTCTTGGATAACCTGTTTCACCTTCCAAGATGAAATCTTTTGCAAATTTACCGTTTTGGATCTCTTTGAGTATCTCTTTCATCGCTTTTTTAGACTCCTCATTGATAACTCTAGGACCACTAACCATATCGCCATACTCAGCAGTATTTGAGATAGAGTAACGCATATCGGCAATCCCGCCTTCAAAGATAAGATCAACGATAAGTTTCATCTCGTGCAGACACTCAAAGTATGCCATTTCAGGTGGATATCCCGCTTCCGTGAGTGTCTCAAAACCTGCTTGGATAAGAGCGCTTACACCGCCACAAAGAACTGCTTGCTCACCAAAAAGATCCGTCTCTGTTTCATCTTTAAATGTTGTCTCGATGATACCTGTTCTCCCACCACCGATAGCACTTGCATAAGAGAGTGCAAGCTCTTTTGTATTGCCGCTAGGATCAGCGTGAACTGCGATAAGATCGGGGATACCGCCACCTTTTACAAATTCGCTTCTAACGGTATGTCCGGGAGCTTTTGGGGCGATCATTGTTACATTGATATCGGCTCTTGGTTTGATGCGTCCATAGTGGATATTGAAGCCGTGACCAAAAGCTATGGTTGCCCCTTTTTTGAGGTTTGGCTCTATCTCTTCTTTGTAGGTCTTTGCTTGAGACTCATCAGGCAAAAGTATCATAACGACATCAGCTTTCTTTGTCGCATCCGCAACACTAAGAACTTCAAAATCTTTTGCTTTTGCTTTATTCCAAGACGAACCGTCCTCTCTTAATCCGATAACAACTTTTACACCGCTGTCTCTTAGATTTTGAGCATGTGCATGCCCTTGGCTTCCAAAGCCTATCATTGCAACTGTTTTTGATTTTATGATACTTAGATCGCAATCTTTATCATAATATACATTGAGCTGACTCATCACGCTATCCTTTTGCTTCTAGAATTTGGGCGATTATAACCAAATATTACTTTAACTTTTTATATTTGAGGGATTTCGTATGCTATAATATCCACATCAATAAAATATTGGAGTTGCTATGTTAGAAATGCTAGATCAAAATGTACTCTGGTGGCACTGGGTAATCTTGGGGATTATACTACTTGTGATTGAACTCAACATAGGTACATTCTTTATCCTCGGTCTTGCTTTTGCATCCGCGATTGTAGGTCTTTTAGCCTTATGGCTTGATATTCCTTTTAGTTTACAGATACTTATATGGCTTATCATTTCAGTGGTATTTATAGCGATATGGTATAAAAAATTTAGGATCAAACAGATCACTGACAGTGGGCAGTCAAACTATAGACTCGACACCCTTGGAACAATCACAAAAGATATCACGGCAAATGCAAGAGGGGAAGTAACCTTTGATATTCCTGTCCTTGGCAATACCAAATGGCACGCTACTGCGAAAGAGGATATCAAAGAAGGATCAAGAGTTATGATCGTTCAAGTCAACGGCCAACTTATCGAAGTCAAACCCATCAACTAAAAGGAGAAACATATGGAATTTTTAAATATAGCTGTAGTACTGGCCGTTTTGGTCATCGTCACCCTCTACAAGGGGGTCAATATCGTCCCACAAGGTGAAGAGTGGATCGTGGAGCGTCTTGGGAAATTTTCAAGAACATTGACACCGGGTCTCAATATCATCGTCCCTTACATCGAATCAATCAGACAAAGAGTCTCTACAAGAGATATCATCCTTGATATCCCACAACAAGAAGTTATCACCAAAGATAATGCCGTCATCCATACAAATGCCATCACATTTATCAGGGTTACCAAACCTGCTGATGCGATTTATGGAGTTGAAAATTTTAAACTCGCTATCCAAAATCTTGTTATGACAACTTTGCGTTCGATCTTAGGTGAGATGTCACTTGATGAAGCGCTCTCAAATAGAGAACATATCAAGACAAAACTCAAAGACTCTATCATTGATGATGTTGCTGACTGGGGTGTGACTGTTAAATCTGTTGAGATACAAGATATCGCACCAAGTGGCTCCATGCAAGCATCCATGGAACGACAAGCAGCAGCGGAGAGAGAGCGTAGAGCGATCGTAACAACAGCTGAGGGGAATAAAAATGCAGCGATATTGGAGGCCGAAGGGAAACTTGAAGCGGCAAAAAGAGAGGCGGAAGCACAAATCACTCTAGCAAATGCATCGGCTGAAGCTATCAGAATGATCAGCGAAAATGTCAAAGATCAAGAACTCCCTGCTATGTTCTTGCTGGGGGATCGTTATATAAATTCCCTAGAGAAGATAAGCCAAAGTTCAAACTCCAAATTTGTCATCTATCCTGCCGACTTACAAGGTGCCATTAAAGGCATGCTCGGCAGTGTATTTAAGAAATAACACTTTTCTCATCCCATGCTTTGCATGGGAGCATATATAACAAATCCCTATTAAAATCAATTGTTCTTTGTCGCTTTCACACTTCTTGTGCAGTTGTGAATGCGAGCACTGCGAAGCCCGAGCGTTGAGCAACGCCCGCACAATTGTGAAACGACGATTTTCTTTTGATACTTTTCTTTACTAAAAAGAAAAGTTATAGAGGTTTCTTGTTTTCTTTTTACTACTTTTTTAGAAAAAGTAGCACAAAAAGCGTCATGCTCATATAGTGAAAAGCGCAAATAAAGACAAACTGCTTTGTCTTTATAGCTTTGAAACCAAAGGCGATGTGTATATTTTGCACCGCCGAAGGAAAGGCATATCCCTGCTTGCTATCTGTACCGCCGCGGATATGCCTGCTTTACAAGGATGCTCGCATGACAGTTATTTGATGGATTATCCTCGGCTACGCCTGCGAGATTTTACTCTGTAGGAATATTAACTGTTTCAGAATCTCTATCATCAAATCCCTTTAAAATCAGTTAACATATCTTCGTTATACTATCCATAGTTGCCCTATCACATAATGATAGATGCGACAAACCACCTACCAAAGGAATAACGATGAAAAAGATTATGATCATATCAGCACTTGCTTGTATGGCTCTTTGGGCTACAGATTTTTCTCAAATGAGCACAGAAGAGTTGATGAATATGCGCGGAACTGTTCCGCTTGATGAGCGTCCTGCTTTCCAGCAAGAGATGCAAAAGCGTATGCAAACGCTTACCCCTGAAGAGCGCCAAAAATATATGGGTGCCGGACAAGGAAAAGGCATGGGCAATGGCATGAGTCAAGGAAAAGGTATGGGCGGCAATGGTATGGGGCAAGGACAGGGAATGGGACAAGGTATGATGAACAGACCAAACTTTAGTGATTTTGACCTCAATGGTGATGGCGTAGTCCCTGAAGCAGAGTTTGATCAAGCGCGCGCAGAGCGTATGAAACAAAATGCCGAAGCAGGCAAGATGATGAAAAATGCCGGCAATGCACCTGCCTTTAGTGATATCGATGCCAATGGTGACGGTAATGTAACGGCTGATGAATTTACAAAACATCAAGCAACACAGATGCAAAAGAAAATGCCTGCATCTGCACAATAAACAATCCATGAAGATGGGATAGAGATATCTCATCTTCACCCTTCCCTCTTTTTTATTACTTTAATATTTTTTTTGTAAAATAGACTAAATAATATTTTATGGAGAGGGGGAGATGATATGATAAGAATTGGTTTATTACTTGTGCTCTTTTTTAGTTTAAGTTTTGGGGATTGTTGTAACTTATTGACAGAAACGCATCAAGCATATGATAGAAAAATAGAAAAACTTAAACGAGAAATAGATAAACTTGAAGATTCAAATAAAAATAGAAATCTTGAGATATACTATCTAAGAAAAGAGTTAAATGAGAAAAATATCTTGATTGAAAAATTACAAAAAAGAAGATAGTTTTTTGATAATCAAATAGTCTACGGCTACTTGACTGCCTCGGCTATGAGGTGGATTGCCATGCCGTAGGTTGCGGCATTGTTATACCGCGTCAACACACGAAAATTCGCTCCACCCAACCAAACTTCATCATGCGTATCATTGCGCAAACGAAGCAGATATGCACTGTTTTCGTTAAACGGCTCTGTGGCATAGAGTCCGTTTTTTTGCAGTGTCTTGATGCTATACCTCTTTTTATGCGTTGGAGTTATCCCTCTATAGCGCTTCTCCTCAAAGTTGGTTCGCACCGCCACACATCTATCATTACGCCATCCGTTTTGATGCATAAATCTTGCGATAATCCCGATGCAATCCTCCAAATCCCACGGATCCTTCACACCGTCTTTGTTATAATCCATGCCAAACTTTCTAAAGACGGAAGGCACTTGCTGCACGCACCCCATAGCACCAGCGAATGAGCCTTGAAGCTTAGTGATATCATAACCCTGCTCTTTTGAGACTATAAAGAGATATATGAGTTCATTTTTGAAAAACTTTTGCATACGATTGTGATGAAAAGCCAGCGTTGTGAGTGCATCTAGGACGCGATAATCACCCGTGTATTCTCCAAATTTGCTCTCAACTCCGATGAATCCCACGATATACTCCACAGGTACATCATACTCTTTGCTCGCGCGCTCAAGTGTCTTCTTGTAGCGCTTTTTAAAGACTCTTGCTTTCTCTAGCGTAACCTCATCAAGCACATGCGCTTTGTATCGCTCCCACGGTCCGTTGGTAGAGCCGACCTTATATTTGCCCGTGTATCTTGCAAGCGTGTCACGATCAAGCTTAGCGCCTCTTAATACACTCTCTATATAGCTTCGCTCAAATCCATGCTTTTTTACCATCATATCTACAAATGCCCGCACCTCTTTTTTAGCAAGAAAATCATACGCTATAGGAGGTCTGTCGTCGTTGGCACTTACAAAATAGCTAAGAGAGATGATGAGCAAAAGCAGTCTAAAAAAACGCACACGGTGTCCTTGTGAAAATATGGTTTATTGTAGTGAAAGTTATTTTAAAGAAGCTTATCCAAAAGCTAGTCATCTACCCTATTTAATACTATTTCAAGAAAAAAAATCAACATCTTCATCATCATTAAACTTTGATTGACTTTTTTAGCTCATAATAGCTTCTTATAAGATATATTTCGACAAGGCATACAAAATGAACAGTGCGATAGTAAACCGTGTTCCACACATCTTGTTTTTGTATTGGGTTATAAAGATAGCAGCGACTACACTTGGCGAAACAGGTGCTGATATGTTCTCTATGACCTTTGATTTAGGGTATAGCACGACTATGGTTATCTTTACTATCATGTTTTTGCTATTTCTCGCTATCAAATTGGGTCTAAAAAGATATGAACCTATCGCTTATTGGCTTGTATTTACTGCAAGTGCGATACTCGGTACAGTGATTTCTGACTATATAGACCGCACTTTAGGACTGGGGTATCTAGTAGGCTCATTGATATTAGTCGCCATGTTGTTTGTCATCCTCGCACTCTGGTACTTCAAAGAAAAATCATTATCCGTCGAAAATATCACCACATCTTCGGCTGAAGTATTTTATTGGGTTGCATTTCTAGTAGCCAATACGCTGGGTACTGCTGCCGGAGATTTTTTGGCGGATGATCTCAATCTTGGCTTTATGGTCAGTGCATCGATCATCAGTAGTTTGCTCATCATCACAGCCCTTTTACACTACTACACTAAGCTATCTTGGATATTACTTTTTTGGATTGCCTTTGTTTTGACACGACCTTTTGGAGCGACTTTTGGAGATTTCCTTACAAAACCCATAGAAAATGGCGGTCTTGATCTAGGCACTGTCGGAGCATCACTTTTTTTCTCGGTCATCCTTGTCATCGCATTGATAAAAGAGGTTAAGATAGAAAAAGCAAAATGGTAATACCAAAGAAGCTTATGGAGAGACACTTCCATAGCCTGTTATCTGCCCCTTTTTGATGCCCTCTTGCTCAAGCAGATCAACATCTTCTACAAATACATTGTACCCCTCATCACACTTGAGATAGAGCCACTGCTCATCCTTTTCAAGAGTGCTTATGTTTTCTATGCGTTGAAATATCTTTGGATTGTTTTCAAAAATATCTGAATAAAAATCCATAAGAGTATCGGGTTTATTTGGTGTACGAAGTGTCCCTTGCGAAATCCCCTCGGAAAGATAGACGACATTGAGTATCTTATCGCCGACTTTTAGGCTCTCCTCTCCTAATCCCTCGCCTCCCTCCGGCGCAGGAGCAACTACTACTTCATAATCTTCCACAGGAATAAGAGTATAAAAATTGATAAGCGAATCTTTCCCCTTTGCCCACGGATGATAGAGTCCGTTTTTTACCGTACATACCTTGCGCTCTTTTTTATCTCTCAAAGAGACATAGCCCTCTATGGTCGTTTTTCCATCTGTTCCTGCATGGACATTTATAACAGGGCTTGGGTATTCTCCACTCCAAAAATTATAGGCTACTTGAGTGAAGACTTTACCGTCGCGGGTGATGTCGAGTTTGTATGGCATTTCCTCTGCGTGAAGCGCAATGTTTAAAAGTAATATGAAAGCGGGGAGGAGTTTAGGCATTGTGTTCCTTTTTGGTTTATACTAAATATATTTGATCATCTATTGCATCTCTACAAGATACTTTACTATACTTGAATTTGAAGTTGAATTCTAGCCCTAATTTCATCGTAGATTGGCAATGCAACATCCTCTTTGACTTCAAGTGTAACTGCTAAAGCATAATTAATTTCTTCATCTAAGTTACTAACTGCATCCGCATGACATTGTACTAATACTACCAAGAAATCACCATCTTGAAAATTTGATATTCTTGTACCTTCTAAAACTTCATGCTGTACAGTTCCGCGTCTAACTTGTTGCCAATCACTTTCTTGTCGACTAAGACCTAAGTCATCAGTATCATTTGGAGGCGTAAAGTAAAGTTGAGCTTTCCTTAAATTGCGATGATTGGGATTAATTGGAGTAAACCAAGCAAGTGTAATTGTTAGTCTCCTCCAAGCATTTTCATTTGCCAAACTTGGAGGAAGCGGTATCCTATATTCTTTTGCTTCCCCTTCGCGGATACCACCTGTTCCGATAATAGTAGCTCTTTGCTCTGTACATGAAAGTACTTTACTCACATTTACTTCACCATAACCAAGGAACTTACTGATACATGCTTTAAAAACCCCTAAATGTTGTCCCTCTCTTAAATGATTTTCATAAATTGAAAACCAAGTATCTTTTGAAGCACCATGAACCAATAAGGCTTTAATAATTATTGCTATTTGAGAATCTGAGATCTTATCTGGATTATCGGCTTGAAGCTGTTTTACTACATCATATATTTTTGCACCTGCGCGTGTTGCTAATGCTGTCGCATTACTTGTTCCGCTTGTATATACTACTTTTGTTATAGAACCACTAGAATCATCATATGCAGCTTGTTGCCCTGGTTCTCTAGTGAACGTAAGTAATTTAAAAGGATGCCCATTCATAATTGGATAATCATATAGTTGTCTTCCACCAGCAAAAAATATTTCAGGTTTAACAGTATTACGTAAACCCAAACCAAGCCTATTGATCGAACTAGGTAAACTAATATCATTTTTTTGAATATCAGCCAATCTAGTACCCGTATATGTTGATTCGTCTTTATGAACAGCTCCCACTGTAAGACCATTGATAGATTCTGCTGGTGAAATGATTTTTCTATCTTCTTCAGAACTATTAATATATTTTAATAGCAACTCAATTTTTTCTTCATCAGGTAATGCTTTATAATCTGCCTCATTTAAACCAAAGTCATAATCATGCTTATAGTTTCCTGCACTAATATTAAAAAGTACTTTATACCTCCAGGATAAATAATCAATAAGTCTAGCTAAAGGACTTACCATGCCATTGAAGGGTCTAAATGTATCACCAATTGATAAATTAATAATTTTTACATTTTCAGCTTGTGCTTCTTCCGTTCCTTCACCCTCAAACATTCTTCGTACTGCCCTATATATTTTATCTTCAAGAAAAATATCATCAGGTACATATTCAACAGCTTTACCAAAACCTCTAAACTGCTCATCAATTTTCATAATCGGATGTAAGTATATTGGTCTATCAAGAGGATCTTCATGAGCATTAATGTCACCATGTATAATTAGAGATGCTATTGATGTACCATGTTTCCTTTCTCCTGGCTGATAGGCACTTTCATAATCATCAGGATCATCAAGTAATATTCTATCTTTTAGTAATTCATGATTATAAAGTGGAACACCATCTAATATAGCTATGACTGGCGAGCCATGATTTAAGTTAAGCTCTGGAGTTACAGTTGTTTCAAAATTTTCATTATCAATATTTTCAGCAGAAAGTGCTTGTCCTGTAGTGCGAAAATACATAATATTTGGAAATTTTAAGAGTAAAAAATCAATATCGCCATTATCCACTCTCTCTACTATTTCCCTAATTTTATCACGTGGCAATTCAACCTTAACAGAATGAAAGTGAATTTCTTCTATGTCTAAAAAACTGCTTATTAATCTCCCACCTATTTCTTCCATAATAAGTTTTAGCTTTTGTTCATTATCTCGTCGTTTTTCAGGATTTCTTCTATAAAAAAGTTCAATTTCAAAGTTTATAGGTTCATCACTGTCTATTTCTAATTCTTTAATCCATTCATTTTTGATACCTGTTTCTTCTAACTGTTCCTGAACTCCCCAAGGACGAATATCTTTAATATGTGAAAAAATTTCTTTCCATTTAGCTTTTCCCCAAGGAAGAGTATTTGTTTTTTTCCACATATTCCAATAACCTAAAAGTTCATCTAGACCTCTTTGATTATTCATAGATAAAAACAGTCTATTACTTAATTTTTTTTCTTGATTACTCGGATTATAAAAATCATCATCTGGATCAGCTGTTATATCCCATTCAAAGAGCCATTCACTACCTTCAGTTTGATCAAGCAAATCTTTAAAATTATCGACTGAACCAACAATTTCTATAATAAATACTTGTTCTGTATCAATACCACTGATACTACTATTTAATAAAAAATTTGTTCTTTCTTCAAACTGTTCTAATATTCGATTAATTTTCCCATCTACACGTGCTATTTGTCTATCTTTTGATGGAAAAGTTATATTATCAGGTCCCCCACCCCTCCGTCTAGGTGTAGAATTTGTTGAACTAGGAAAAACCAAGAGTGGGAGTTCAGGCATTTTAATCCTTTACAGTTTGATATTTATTCTGCCAATTTTTTAAAACATCTGACGTGATACTTCTTGCATTCTCTGGTTCATAACTTAAAACGGTTCTTCTCACAATATCTAAACAAACTTCTTCTGCTTCTGCAAAATTAGTCCCATATATTTTTTTAGCAATAGTTTCAGGTGCTAAACCAAAATTAACATTTGTTTTTTTTGAAACAGTATCAATTAAATTAATTAATTGTTCACGAGTGGGTCTAGATAATTCAACCCTAATTTGAAATCTTCGCCAAACAGCCTTATCAAGTAATTCTGGATGATTACTTGCAGCAATAACAACTACATAATCAGGCAAATCATCAATTTGCATTAATAACGAGCTAACTACTCTTTTTATTTCTCCCGTTTCATGCGTATCACCACGTTCTTTTCCAATTGTTTCAAATTCATCTAAAAATAATACACACTTTCGTGTTTTAACATAATCAATAATTTGCTTTAAGCGATTTGCAGTTTCACCCAAATAACTACCTATCAATGCTTCATATCTTATGGTAATAATAGGAATCATTAACTCCGTAGCAATACTTTCAGCAAGAGTTGTCTTCCCATTTCCGGGTGGACCAACTAGTAAAATCCGATTTCTTGGACTTAAATTATGTGCATGTAGAAGTTCTGCTCTACATTGTTCTTCTATTAATTCATCTATTTGTTTCTTAATATTGCTAGACAAAAATAATGAATCTAATTTTCTTTCTGGGTTTTTTTCATAAAATAAAGGTGAATTATTTTTGAATGAAGTAGAGGTATTGGAAATTTGTTTAGTTTCATTAATAATCGATTTTCTTAGCCTCTCTGCTAATAATCGATGGCCTTTTGCTTGTTCTTCAGCCACTAGTATTTCAGCGACTTTTTTAAAGGCACTTTGATCTCCTTTGCTTCCAGAACGAACTAAACTTACTAATAAATCAGACCTTGCCATTTGTGTTAATCTATCTTTCATTTTAAATTATTTTATTTTACCCCTATTATCATAAGAAACCGATAATAGCAGATTAGTTAATTCATTTATTTGTTTTTTAGACGCGGATTGCCCTCAAGCTTGCCTTGTGATATGCCGCATTGCTTCATGCTTCATCCTCACGATAACACTGATTTTAGGGCCCCTGAAACAGTTGTCCTCGGGCTTCGCCCTGCGAGATTTCGCGTTGCTACATCAGAGTGACGGTTTAGTGGATTGCCGCACTTCGTTCGCAATGACGGCTTACCCCATCGCTTTCTTTACTCTCCCCATAAGTCCAAAACTCTCCACTTCAAGCAAAGAGAGCGCAAACCATTTTTTGCCAAGGTCTTTGAGGCTTGCACCGATGTGATATATCTCCACCTCATCGATGATGAGAAATCTATCATGCGAACCTGTAAACGCCTTTACTTCTATTTTGGTATATTGGGCATTGTGTTTTTGTAGGTCTATCTTGAGCTCTTTTGTGATGCTTTTAGTCAATATCGTTACTTTTACTTTTGGCTCGCACTTGCTTAAAATCGAAAGAGTTATCTCATCACAATAGTTATCTATCAAGATTATGGAGCTTTTAGCTTTTTTAACAAGTTTACTTACAAACAGATATGCATCAAATATCTGTCCATCAAAAAAGATACCTTGTTTTGGCTTGAGAGATTTATCTTCTAAAGAATTTGAGATATTTTCTACTTTTGATTTGAGAGCGATTACATCATTTTCAAGCGTTATAAACCTTTGGTGTGTAATCTTCTCTCCATTAATTACATAACCATCTAACATATAACCTTTTAGCACAGATGTCGCCCACTGCCTAAACTTAGTGGCTTTAAAAGAGTTTACTCTATAACCCACGGAAATAATAACATCAAGATTATAATGCTCAAGATTTCTTTTTACTTTTCTTTTGCCTTCTTGACGAACTATTAGGAAATTCCTAATAGTTGAATCTATACTCAACTCACGATTAGCAAAAATATTTTTTATATGTTCATTGATTGTTGCTGTGGTGACTTCAAATAGTTCTGCTATCTGTTTTTGTGTTAGCCAAATCGTATCCGCTTCTATAGAAACATCCAATTCCAATTCACCGTCATTATATATAACCAAATCTGCCATTTTTTGCCTCCGATTATCAAATCTTAATACAAAAGAAGTGCCGAGCTAAAAAATATGACAATGTGACATATTTTTCAATTCCCTATGCATTTAACTGTAAAATTTGAAAAATGTTAGAGAGTAAATATGGATACTACACTACAAACTGTACACAATAAAATATACATTATTAGAGGCAAGCAAATAATGCTAGATAGGGACTTAGCGGAACTCTATAAGGTAGAAACAAAAAGGCTCAATGAACAAGTTAAAAGAAACAGTGAAAGATTTCCGGAAGATTTTATGTTTCAACTCACCAAAGAAGAGTTAGAGATTTGGAAGTCGCAAAATGCGACATCCAACAAAGAGATAATGGGGCTAAGAAAACTTCCTTTTGCTTTTACAGAAGAGGGTACTTACATGTTAGCAACGATACTAAAAAGCCCTATCGCTGCTCAAACAAGTATTGCTATTGTTAGAGCGTTTACAAAACTTAGAGAATTTACACTTCATTACAATGCCTTAGCCAAAAAAATCATAGAGTTAGAACGGAAAAATGATAAAAAATTTCATGAGGTATTTAACATATTGAAAAATCTTATAAATGATACAAAAAATGTAGATGAAAAAGTAGTAGGTTTTTTACGAAAAGAAAATAAAGATATATAGTTACTCTTGCTCACATTTACCTCTCGTTTACAAAAAATGCTATAATCATCCTATTATTAATTCCACGATTTTTTCACCGTTTTGGATATAATCCCAAAAAACTAAACACCTATAAGGAGAGACAAAATGGAAAGATTAAAAACCTATGGACTGATGATAGGTTTAACCGTTCTATTTATCTGGTTTGGTGGTCTCATCGGCGGTCAAACCGGTATGATCATCGCATTTGTTATCACGCTTGGTATGAACTTCTATGCCTATTTTTATAGTGATCAAATGGTACTTAAACACTATAAAGCCGTGCCTGTTGAGAGAGGCTCCGCTAGAGAACTCTATGAGATCGTCGAGCAGTTGACACGAAAAGCAGAACTACCGATGCCTAAGATTTACATCATCCCAGATGGCATTCCAAACGCATTTGCAACAGGTAGAGACTACGATCATGCCGTGGTTGCGGTCACAGAGGGACTTTTAAAACTACTCACAAAAGAGGAGATCGAAGCAGTCTTAGCGCATGAGCTCAGCCACATCAAACACTACGATATGCTCATAGGCACGGTAGCAGCGACCATTTCCGGAGCGATCGCAATGCTAGCAAATTTTGGGATATTTTTTGGTCATAGCGAGAATCGCCCTAACCCTATCGTCATGATCGCTCTTATGCTCATCATGCCCCTTGCTGCTTCTATCATACAGATGAGTGTGAGTCGAAGCCGAGAGTTTATGGCAGATGAGGGTGCAGCAAAGATTACGGGACACCCTGAGTGGCTTCAAAGTGCATTACTTAAACTTGAGAGTTATGCCAAAGGTAATATGATGCAAAACGCAGAGCCTGAAAGTGCGCATATGTTTATCATCAATCCTCTTACGGGCAAAAACTTCTCGATGCGCAGCCTCTTTAGCACCCACCCTACAACTGAGCAGAGAGTCGAGCGACTCGAAGCACTCAAGAAGCTCTGATGGCATCAGCTTTAGCACTCCAACTCACCCTTGGTTGTAAATTTGAAGATATCGAGGATGAAGACAAAGATGTCATCAAAGAGCTCCAAACCTTAGGTGCTCTAGAGCAAGATAAAGCAGGAGTGTTGAAGCTCACAAGTCTTTATCGTATAGGCAAGATTTATCTTAGCAAAGACGGCAGAGGGTATCTCGAGAGTGAGATCAAACAAGAGGTTGATCTGCTTATCGAAAATGATCACCTAGATGATGCAAGGCATGGCGACATCGCTGTTGCCAAGCGCATCATCGCGCGCAAAGGTAGAGCAAGCGGTAAGATCGTGCTCATCGCAAAAAGAGCCGAGCTCTACTCTTTTGGCTATATCAACAGCATGCAAAATGGTAGTTTTGAGATACTCAATATCAAAAACGCAGCACCTCTCAATGTAGATTTTACAGGGTATGATACACAAACATTCAAGATCTATGATCTTTTCAAGATAGATGCCTATAGCGATAAGATACTCACTAAAATCGGCAACCTTAATGACCCTAAAGTCGATGAAAAGCTCTCGCTTGGACTCTACCATAGAGAGGATGCCTTTCCTGAGGAGTGCATCAAAGAAGCCAAAGCGATAGAGCCCGATATCGATACCATAGATCATCCCGAAAGGATTGATCTGACACATCTTGATTTTTGTACGATTGACCCCGTCACTGCAAAAGACTTCGATGATGCTATCTACTTTGATGTGGCATCCCATACCCTCTATGTCGCAATCGCCGATGTGAGCCATTATGTGCCCTACTATAGTGCTATCGACAAAGAGGCGAAGAAGCGAGGCTTTACAACCTACTTGCCACACAAAGCCTTTCCTATGATACCAAGAGAGCTGAGTGAAGATATCTGCTCGCTCAAGCCCAGCGTCAACCGCCTTGCTTTTGTGGCAAAAATAGAGCTTGATAAAACAACACTCCGACCGCTTAAAGAGGAGTTTTTTGAAGCGATTATCCACTCAAAGCATCGATTTAACTATGATGCTATCGATGCCTTGCTCCAAGAGCCAAAAAGTGATGATGCGCTCATAACAAAACTCTTAGAGTTTATCATCCCCCTCTATGCGATCACACAACGACTCAGAGCTGCGAGGCTAAAACAGGGCTTTGACTTTAGGTCTCAAGAGATTAAACTCACTATCGATGATGCACACCTACTAACACAGACTCAAGTAGAGACAGGCACCCCCTCACACTCGCTTATAGAAGAGTGTATGCTCTTAGCCAACCAAGCGGCAGCCAAACGATTTACCGGCGAAAATGACGGTATCTTTCGTATCCATGAACCGCCGCAACTCAGTAAGATGGAAGAGCTTTTGAGCGAACTAGCAGCGATCGGTCTTTATGTCGAAGAGTATGATGATTCGCCTTCGCTTATCCGTGCCATCCAAAAAGAGGCAAAAGCACTTGATCTTGAGAGTGAAGTTGATGAGATGATCATCAAGTCACTCAAACAAGCAAGCTATAGCGCTACAAATGTGGGGCACTTTGGACTTGGCTTTGAGAGTTATAGCCACTTCACCTCCCCTATTCGTCGCTACAGTGACCTCATACTCCATAGACTCATCAAAGCCCAACTCACAAAAGATGAGCAAGAGATGGAATATCTGCTTCGAAACTTGCAGCCGTTGTGTGCACGAGTGAGTGAGCTTGAGCGAGAAGCGACAAAAGCCGAGTGGGACTTTCGAGATAGAAAATTTGCCAGATGGACCAAGGAGCGAATCGGTCAATACTTTGAAGCCGAAGTTATCGAGGTCGGCAACTACGCAAAAGCGCTCTTGCGTGCAGAAATGCAAGGCATTGTTGTCTATATCAAAGGTAATGATGTGGCTCTATTTGATACAATAGAGGTAGCAATAACAGAGGTATCGATACCGCAAGCCACCATCATGGCAACACTTGTGCGTAAGATAGCTTCCAAAACGACTGAGGTGTAGATGTACGAAAAAGAGTTTTTACAAATAGCCGAAAAAGCACTCCCTAAAGCACTCCTTTTACATGGCGAGAATGAGTATGCCATAGAGAAAACCTTGCAGCGCTATATCACCACGCTTGATGCCAAAGATGATCTGCTCAAACTCTACTTTGAAGAGTGGGATTTTGACCAAGCAAAAAACTACCTCTCGCAAGGTTCACTCTTTGGAGGCATCAATCTGCTTATCATCAGAAACGATAAAGTAAAAAACATCAAAAAACAAGACCTTGAGCTGCTCATCGAAGCCACGATGAAAAACGAGAACAACTACCTTGTCTATATCTACTATGGGGATGCAAAAAACATCAAAGAGACGGCGAAGCTTTTCAACAAAAAGCCTGAAAAAGTAGAGGTGCGTTTCTTCCCCTACTTCCCAAAAGACAACATCGCCCACCTTGAAAAAGAGGCGAAAGCACTTGGAGTTGATATAGACTATCACGCACTCACAAGACTCCTCGATACACTCGATGGCAATCTCGCTTTAGCGATAAATGAGCTTAAAAAACTCTCCATCTTTGAACGAAAGGTCACGGCACAAGATGTGGACGAACTTGTCTATTCGACCTCGCCGCTCTCCATCGAGACGCTCTTACTTGAACTCTTTAACAAAGCAGATGTCACGCAAACCCTGCACAAACTCTTAGAGCTTGGTGAAGATGAGATGAATATCTTGCGCTCCACGCAAGCCTTTGTCTATCAACTCTTTTTGTTTCAAGCGTACATCAAACTCAATGGCTACATCAACGCTGCCGAGATACTCGGCTACAACCCGCCAAAAAATATCGTTGATCAAAAAGCAAATCTTGCCAATAAGATCAAGTCGCAATCAATCCTCAAAATAGCAGAATACCTCCTCAGTGCAGAGCTAGAGATGTCAAAGGCTAAAGCACAACAAAAAGAGGCACTTATCTACACGGCACTCTCCTCTATACAAACTTGGCTTTAAGCTATATTGTGGTAATCTTATGTCTTTAAAAATTCTTGCTCAAAGCTAAAAAGCGATGGGCTATAAACCAAAGGAAGCTAATGAACTTTTACGAAACACTTTTTGTAGTCAAACCTACACTCACCGAAGAAGAGATCACCGCTCAAATCAATAAGATCAAAGATGTTCTTACTAAAGAGAATGCTGAACTTATCGCTGAAGATGCTATGGGGATGAGAAAACTTGCATACCCTGTAGATAAGCACCTAAGAGGCTATTATACGGTATTATATTATAAAGCTGAAGGCGCAAGTATCGCAGAGATCGAGAGAAACTTGAAAATCAATGAGAATATCATCAAATTTTTGAGCGTCAAATACAGCAAGAAAAAAGAGATTGCTCAATTTGAGAAAATGACCGAAGCGGCAAAGAAAAAAGAGAGCAAATAAGCACAAACCGAAATAGGAGGCTTTCATGTTCAACAAAGTAATACTCGCAGGAAATCTTGCAAGAGATATAGAAGTACGATACGCAGGTGCGAACAATACAGCGATAGGCAACACGGCAATCGCGACAAACCGTCGCTACAAAAGTGCTGATGGCGAGCAAAAAGAGGAGGTAATGTTCATAGACATTACATTCTTTGGACGCACGGCAGAAGTTGCAAATCAATACCTCAAAAAGGGAAGCCAAGTGCTTATCGAGGGAAGATTGGTACTTGATCAATGGACCGCACAAGATGGTTCAAAGAGAAGTAAACACTCTGTAAGTGTTGAATCTATGCAAATGTTGGGCTCAAAAGAGAGCACAAATCAAGGCGGATATGAACAGCCACGACAACAACAAGAGACAAAAAAAGAGGCGAACGAGAGCGTTCCGGAAATCGATATAGATGATGACGAAATACCATTTTAGGAGATAGAATATATGTCAAAAGAGAGAAAATTTAAAAAAAGACACTGCAAATATTGTGAGGCAAAAATCGATACTATCGATTATAAAGATTTAAGTCTACTTAAATTCACACTCAGTGAAAGATTTAAAATCATGCCAAGAAGATTGACAGGTAACTGTAAAAAACATCAAGAGCTTGCAACGATAGCGATCAAAAGAGCGAGACAAACTGCACTTATTCCATATATCATAGATAGAAAAAATGTAGTTGACTCTCCATTCGAGCTTATCAGATAATCCATGCCCCCTTGGGGCATACACTCCCTAAATAAATCTCTTTATACTCTCACAGAGTGATAAAATCTCACTTTTTTTAGCATAAAAACTGTTTTTATTGGCTATTAAGTGTGCTGAGGATTCCATGATATCTTCTGCAACTTGCAACCCATTTTCACGCATGGTTGCACCTGTTTCAACGATATCAACGATAGCATCGGCGAGTCCTATGAGGGGTGCTAATTCTATGGAGCCATAGAGTTTGATAACTTCAACGCCCACAGCTTTTTTTGCAAAATAGTTCTTGGTGATATTGACCATTTTGGTTGCCACCTTGATATCGGCTCTACTCCAATCTAACTCATCTTCATTTTTAATCCCGATAGCAACTTTACATCTGCCTAGTTGCATATCGAGCAAATCGACAATATCGAGATTTTGCTCCGTGATGACATCAAGTCCGACAACGCCTATATCAGCAGCGCCGTATGAGACATAAGTAGGCACATCCTGACTTCTCACATTTAAAAATCGAAACCCATGATTCTCTAAAATCAATTTTCTATTATCGAAAGCAAATTCTCCGCCAAATACTTTTGAGAATATCTCCAAAGTCTCCTCAGCAATGCGCCCCTTTGGAAGAGCAATCGTTAACATATCTTATCCTTTGTTGCGTTTTGTAGCCCTTTAAAAAGCAACCCCTCATCGTAGGTTGCCTCTTTAAAAAATGATGCGAGCCATGCTCCATCACCACCTGTAAGATAAAGCGGTAGCTTATGAGCCATTCTCTCTTTTTTGATGCTACTAATAATGGATGAGATTATACCATAGCTTATAGCTTCACTTGTTTTTTTCGGCAATTTTGACAGATCACATGCTTTATCAATCTTTACTTCAAGTACGGGCGAGATCGATTGATAGGCTTTGAGATACTCTTTAATCCCCGGAAGTATAAATCCGCCCATATAACGCCCTTTTTTTACAATATCAACAGTAATCGCACTCCCCGCATCGACAAATATGCCACTCTCATAACTCAAACATATCGCTTTACGATCAACCCCCATGGTGTCATACTCGCCCTCTATAGAGAGAAAATCAGCAAGATTAACCCAATTTTTTTTGCTCTCTAGCTTTGCGTTAAGCGTATGATTTACATTGATATAGCAAAACCTATGTTCGCCATATTGCCTAAAAAGTCGCTCTTTTGAGATATGCACTATCTTCCCCCCTTGGAGCATATGCACTCTTGTATTACCGATATCAACTAATAATTTATCTTTCAATGTTCCAAATCCTCCATCCCCCTGATTTTAAATAACTTTTTGCTTTTGAGCAAAGAGGTGCTTTTATGATGATGTATCTATTTTTGATAGGACCCCCATTGTATGCTTCGAGCTTTGCATGAAGCGCATCTATCTCCCCGGCCTCTTTAAGCAAAACTCTACTCTTTTTCTCAAGTTGCATTATATCAATAAAATAGCCTTTCATGTCAACACCCAGATAGATACTGATCTTTTTTCGCGTGCCAAGCTCTTTGGGAGTAATCTCTTTGAGTGATTGGAAGATGATGCCCTCTTTGTTAAAAAAGTCCACTATATCTTTCAAGCGAAACTCCTAATAGGATGATAACTGTTGAGTGTTTGTGAAAGATTTTGCTTTTGTATATGCGTATATATCTGTGTTGTTACTAAGGAGCTATGCCCTAAAAGCTCTTGAACAACCCTAAGATCGGCACCGCCTATAATAAGCGCCGAGGCAAATGAGTGTCTGAGCACATGGGGTGATACACCTAGATACTTTTTGATAATCTTAAATGCACTAATGCGACTTAGTTTTTCACCTCTATAATTGAGCCAGATATAACTACTGGAAAAATCAACTTTTGCAAGATACTCTTTGATGGCATCAAGTGCAACACCCGCCAAAGGAACCATCCGCTCTTTTTCTCCCTTTGCAAATCGAACCTTCAGCCATTCGCCCGAGATATCACCTCTTTGGATATTGAGTGCTTCGCTTATCCTGCAACCGCTTGCATATAAAAAAAGGATAAGTGCATAATCCCTGAGTCCAAACAGAGTACCTCTATCTATCTGCGTAATGGCTTTTTGGATAGCATCACTCGAGAGATACTTCGGAAGATTTTGAGGCACTTTAGCACTCGGAATTGAAACACTATTGTGGCTAAATTTATGCTCATGGCAAAATCTAAAAAATGTATTAATCGATGAAAGTTTTCTGTTGAGTGTTCTTTTATTCTCAAACATAGATAAAAATTTTAGAACATCATCTGTTGTTGTATCTGTGAGTTTTTTTGGTGCGATGGCAAGTTCAAGCTGTGTAATATCTTGCATATAGGAGGAGACTGTAGCAGCATTTAATGCTTTGATAACGCTCAAGTACTCCTCAAAGGTGGTGGCTATCTCACTCATAGCCCTAGAGAGCCAAGATCAATGATCTTGCCGTCTTTGTAAAGTTTACCCCCACCCATAAAAACAGGAGAGCTTACGCTCCCCACATCATATATCTTGTAAGTTGTGAGTGCTTTGTCTAGAACGATTAATGAGCCTTTATAATCAAGTGCATATACTTTATCATTATAGACTTGTCCGGCAACATATTTTGCAAATTTAAATTTGATATTGGCGGTAGGATTTAATTTGGAATCAACCCGTACAATCTCTCCGTTTTTATCAAAGATATAGCCATCATTATCGCTAACTGCAACATCACTAACGCCTGTATCATAGCTGTTTGCTCCACTTGTTCCGAGCGAAACAACTCTTGAAGGTGTTGCAGCTACAAGCACATCACCTATCTGATCTAAAAAGATGAGATTGTTAAAGCCGTTTTCACTACTTATATACATCACTTTGGTCATATTTGGATCTCGCAAGCTTGATATCAAGATCTTGCCGTCCAATGTCGGCACAACGATAAGCCCATCAACAAAGATAGGGTTTGCAGCTCTAGAGTCTATAGAATAAGCATAGTCTGATCTATGCTCTGCGATCTTTTTATTGCCTTGTATCTCATAAACACCAAAGACATTATTTTGCAAAAGATAAACAATCGTATTGCCGTGAACTGCTGCGCTTACAACAGGAGTATGCAGTGCCACAAGCAATACAGCCTCACCGCTTGCACGATCAATGACCTTGAGATTTCCCTCATCATTACTTGCTAAGATATGAGCCGAATCAGAATTGACGAAACGATACCCCTCGCCCAAAGTAGTAGTCCCGATGCCGTATTGGTCGATATAGCTATTGTTTGTAAGTGTAGCTCCATCTCTTGAAGCATTGGCTATATCAAAGGACCCCCCTCTTGTTGCTCCTGAAGCGCTAAAGCTCTTTTCGGGCTCAAAGTACTGCTTTGAACTACATCCAAAAAAACCAAACGCCACTATACTAGCGACGACTAAAGTAACTATCTCTTTTATCATTTTTTCCCCTTTTTGATCATAGAGTGTTCCAAGAGTAAAGCAATCATAGATGCAGATGATTTTGCATCTATGGTCTTCAAAATATCTGTTGCTTTTACATACTCATCTTTTTTCATAAGCTCGGTAGCTTGTGCCAATTTTGAGAAATCAGCATATATAAGCGAATCTTTTGGTGTTTTATTGAGCATCGCATCTGCATACGCACTCAAACTTGCAACCAACTCATTGCTAGCACCCTCAAGTGCTTTTAGCGTCTGAGTATCCCCCTCAACATTTGCCTTACGATAAGAGAAAAGCTCATACAGAGGTTGATTATTTGCTTTTAATGCCTCAAGTGCTTCTTTATCATTTGGATTTTCTTGTAGTTGCATATACGCGGTATTGGCTTGCTCGAGTCTATACTGCTTCATCTCGCTACTGGCTATACTATAGATGATAATGACAATCACAAGTGCTACAAGTGCTATTATCTTACTTTTATGTTTCTTGTAGAAACGCTCCAATTTAAAGACGCTCTCAAGAGCTTTCTCATCACTGCTTAACTCTTGTTGTGCATATTTTAGACCATCTTTTATACTCACGGGCACTCCTAATAATTAACTGCAAATATTATACCCACAAGAGTTAAAAATTAGCTATAACTCCACGATGGTTACACCTAGATTCCCCTGCATCTTATAAAAATGCTTTATCTTCGGATGCCCCAAAAGATACTCTTTAACAAGCTTAGCAAGTATCCCCTTGCCACCGCCATGAATCACTTCCATTTCGCTAATACCGTTCACGAGTGCATCGGAGATAGCGCGATCAAGCTTATCTATCGCTTCATCGCCGAACATCCCGATAAGCTTGATGCTGATACTTGCACTATTTTTATCGACACTCACTTTTGATTTTTTGATATCGTTTGCTCTATTTTGCTCTATTTTTGGCAGCTTTGAACGCTTTAACTCACTTAGAGGAACACTCATTTTCATCCCTTCAACAAGTATAGTTGCACTATTAGATTGCAAGGAGAGAATCTCGCCTCTATAGGATCTATATTTGATGCTATCGCCCACACTAAGGGGCTCTTGCTTGGTCTCTTTGGGGGCTCTTTGGGCTTTTTGTTTTATCTTATGGGCTTCATTGAGTGCTCTTCTGCCCTCTTTGGATTCTTGAACTTTCAGTGCATCTTGGACTTTTGCAAGAGCATCACTATAAATCTTCTCCATCTTAGAGAGCTCTTCTTTTTGTTCATGCATCATCTGCTCTGCAAGTATTTCAAGATTGTTACTTTTTTTCTCATATCTCTCTTTTGATTGCTTAAGTGCTTCAAGCTTTTCTCGCATTTGCAACTCTAGAGTACTTGATCGCTCGATAAGTTCTCCTAAACGTTCTTTATCTTCACCGTGAACCTCTATCGCTTTTGCAACGATATGCTCAGGAATTCCATACCTTTTTGCCGTCTCAAATGCATAACTTTTGCCGATACTCCCTTGCAAAAATGTATAGGTAGGCTCTCTTCTTTTTTCATCATAGAGTGCGGCCACAAGTTCAACCTCACGGCTTGATGCCATCAAGGCTGCAAGCCTTTTATGGTGTGTCGTGATGATAAATTTGATATTGCGGCTTGAAAGACTCTCTAAAATCACTCGAAACAGACTTGCCGCTTCATCGCTATCTGTTCCAAGTTCAACCTCATCAACACCTACAATCATATCTTTTTGTTTAAAAAGCTCTGCAAATTCGCTCATCCTGCCGGCAAATGTAGAGATATCGTTCTTAACGCTTTGCGGGTCATCGATGATCGCATCTAATGCGCTAAAATGACCTATCTTCGTCTTGCTAGCATCACAGGCGAAAGGCAAAAGGTATTTGCTCATATAGACGCTACTTAAAATCGATTTGAGGAGCATCGTTTTTCCTCCGGCATTTACACCGGTGATGAGCATAATCTTTTTATCAAAATTTATATTGACGGGTTTTGGATCGCTTAATGCCGGATGTTTAAAACTCTCCAAGCATATCGTATCGCTTTTTTGAGGCAAGATAAACTCATAATCTTTTGCTTTTGCAAAAAAGACTCGCGCTTGATAGTTATCAAACCGATCAAACTCTCTGTTGATAAACCTCAAGAAGCTTTCATGTTTGGTAAAAGTAGCAGAAAATTCCCTTGCATAGCGTAAAAGAATCACCTCTTTTTTACTCAACAAATCTGCCTCTTTATCTTTAAGGTCACTCAGAGTTTGTGGCAAGACATAGAAGTACCCCGCACCGCTTCTTGCAATCACTGATGCCTTTATCACTCCCGAAAAACCACCGCGCACAAGGATCGTCTCCTCGTCATTTACATAGTGAATCTGGCTATCAACTAAAAATTCTTGGAGTTTCTTTTGACTCACAATCCTTTTAAGAGACTCCCTGATAGCAATCTTGTTATTTTTAAGTAGAGTATCGATCTCCAAAAGTTCACTATCTCTATTTGGATCAATCTTGCCCATATCATCAAAGGAGCCGATGATACTCATAATCTCCTCAGGGACAATAATCGCCTCCATCCACTCTCGAAGCAAGTTTGGTAAAGTGAGTGTGCGAAGATATCTAAAATAGCGAATAATCTTCACAAACTCAAATATATCCTCAAGTGATAAAAGTGCTTGTTTTTTAAGGCGATTCAACTCAACTTCAAGGGCTCTACTCTCTTTTGGAGGAGTAAAATCTACATTTGAAAGCTCTTTGATATACCTATAATGGATATTGATATCCCCTTGCATAGGTATATCTTTGGCTCTTGCAAGGAATTTTTGAAATGTCTCTATATAGATATCTAGATCGAGTTTTTTGATCAAAGATATATCGGACATCTTTAGTGGAGTTCCCCTCTAATCTGATAAGTGATGTCACCTGCACCAAACGCCACGATAATCCCTTCGCTAAACTCATTGATGATATGATTGTCATTATAGATCTTTACACGCCCATCTTCTTTGTTGATGCGCTCAGCCATGATAGGATCATGCTTAGAGAGTGCTCCTTTGAGATCGATATCAACATGGAGCTCTCCTGCCGACCAAATAGGCAAAATAACTAGTGCGTCGACCCCGTTAAAGCACTCTATGAAGCCATCGATATTGTCAAGTGTTCTGCTATATTTATGCGGTTGCCAGATAGCTGTTATCTTCTGCAATCCTCGGAGTTCTTTGAACTTTTGTAACGCATTGATGGTCGCTTTTATCTCTGTAGGGTGATGACCGTAATCATCGATCACGACACACTCTTCAAAATTTTGTATGATATCAAAACGCTTTTTAATCCCCTTGTATTCCCTAAGTCTCATTCTGATATCTTCTAGATTTTCTCCAAGTTCAAGCGAAGCTAATATCGCCAAAGCAGCATCAGTGACGATATGCTCACCTAAGCCAAAGACCTCAAAAATACCAAGGTCTTTGAGCCTGAATCTACTATAGGGTTTAGAATCCACTAAAACATAAGTGATATCTTTGATATCTTTTGAGGGGTAGAGTTTGATTGATGGGAACTCCAAAGAGGCCAAAAATGGATCTTCGGCATTGATGACGCGAATAGTAGCTAACTCTAAAAATTTTCTATAGGCTCCATAAAATCGCTCTTTATCATAATCATAATACTCCATATGCTCAAGCTCAACATTGGTTACTATGGCAAGATAAGGGTTTGAATTTAAAAAACTTGCATCACTTTCATCAGCCTCAAAGACAACTTTATCATTGTCATATGATCTTACATTGGAGCCAAACTCTTTAGAGATAGCCCCTATCAGTGCGTTACTCTTAGGCAGCAAGGAAGCGAGCATCGCGGAAGTTGTGCTCTTGCCATGCGCACCGCCTACGGCATAAACCTCTTTTTCTTTGAGTATAAATTTGAGTGCATCTTTTCTAGAAAGCAGTGTAATACCCCGCTCATTTGCCTCTATATACTCTGGGTTATTTTTACGCACGGCTGCTGAATAGATAACCATATCGGCATCATCAACGGCATCTTTATGATGAGGGATCGTAATCTTTGCATTATAGCTTGTTGCAAGATCATTGGTAATCTCACTCTGTCTGATGTCAGATCCTGAAATCGTATGTCCATCATTTGTTAAAAATTTTGCAAGTGCCGAGAGACCGATGCCCCCGATGCCGATAAAATGTATCTTCAAAACTATCCACCTATCTCTTTAAAAGTTCTTGTACTCTAGTGAGTGCCTCTTGTGTAATATTTGGCTCATACACCAAAGCGAGTCTCACATATCCCCTGCCTACTCCATCGCGCCCAAGAAAAGAACCCGGGAGAACCTTGATATTATAACGCTCATATGCCTCTTTTGCAAATGCTAAATCATCACCTACATCAAGCCAAACATAAAATGTCGCTTGCGCAACATCTACACCAAGCATCTCTTTTGCAAGCTGCATATTTTGTCTATATTTTTCTCTGTAGATGCCAACATGCTCCATATCTTCCCACGCTTTGCTTGCTGCTCTTTGCAAAGGAAGAGGCGATGCGCACCCCACATAGGTTCTATACTCCATATACCCCTCAAGTATCGTTTTATCACCGGCTAAAAAACCGCTTCTTAGCCCCGGCGCACTTGATCTTTTGGAGAGCGAATTGAGCGCAATAACATTTTTAAACTCCCTGTTACCAACTTCTAGTGAGGCATTGAGCATGGAGGGAATCGGCGCATCAGCATAAATATCGATATAACACTCATCATTTACAAGAACAAAATCATACTCCAAAGCAAGTCTTACCCACGCTTTTAGATCTTCAAGGCTCAGAACACTTCCTGTTGGGTTATTTGGAGAATTAAGGATGACCAAATCAGCACTTTGAAGCATTTTTTTATCTATTTCGGGTAAAAAATTATTTGCCGGTTTCAATTCAAGATAAGAGACTTTAGCCCTTGATGCAATGGCAGCACCCTCATATATCTGATAAAATGGGTTAGGGAACACCATATGTGCATCTTTTTTATCATGCAGAAGGTATTGAGGAAAATTAAAAAGCGCCTCTCTTGTGCCAAATGTCGGCACTATCTGCGCATCTGTTAAATCAACATCAAATCTCTTTTTATTGTAGCCTAGGATTGCTTCTCTAAGATAGGCTTCGCCTCTTGTTTTTGGGTATTTATTGAACTCTTTAACATCGTCTTTGAGCGCATCAAGAACAAAACTCGGTGTATTGAATTGCGGCTCCCCGATTGTCAAATTTAGGGGTTTAAAATCTTGATTTGGGATTATGTCTTTAAGAAGATTATTTAGTTTTTCAAAGGGGTAGGACTCAAATTTCATATAGCACTCATTTTTTGATGAGATTATACCAAAAAGTGAGTTAATTGCCCCTCTGAAAGACAACTAAAATTTATAACGATAGTAGATACCGAATTTCAATCGATCCTCTTTATACTCCGCAGGAAGCTTGGCATAGGTAACGCCTGTACTTTTTGTTTTAAATTTCATCGTCGTGTCTGTATCTTGCACATAATTGTAGCCGAGATGCAAACCTAAAGTACCGTTTTTCTTGAATGATTTCTCTAGATTAAGCTGTGCACCTGCACCCCATGGATAACTCTTTTGTGTTGTTATAAGATCTCTTAGGTAATACTCTGTCTCTAGGTCGATGTACGCAACATGCAAATAGGGAGTTATCACCAATAGCACAGAAGGAGAAAGCGGCATATAGTAGTTGACGCCTGTACTAAAGAGAAGTCCTTTTTGGTTAAAGTCAATCGTTTTTCCATTGACAGAAACCGATCCACCGCCACTTGTTTGATTGGTATCAGTCCAATCCATATTCATATCTCTATAATCAAGTCTTCCGAACAATACTATATTTTTATAATTTTTATACTGTCTTGCAACCTCTATACCGAATTTCGTCATATCTTGTATATTTGAGCGAGATTCTGAGTATACTGTAGGCAATTCATTCACCCAGTCAAAATCTTGCCCTTGGGTGCTTCCCTTGCTTATAGATGTTGCTGCATTCAATGAAACTCGATACTTATTGATGTTATATGTTGCTGTAATCTCAGCAATCGTATTGTCGTATGGAAAGACCAGTCTCGATGCTCCATTGTTGGTGGTGCTGGTTATATCATACTGGATTTCACCGTCTATCTTATCAATAGCAAACGTAATACTTGGATCCGCATAAGAAAAACTCGTCATGAGAAAACTAAAACATCCAACCAGTAACCCTCTTTTTACAAAAGACATCAACACACTTCTTTCCATCACACTTGCCTCCTCTTTGATTTTGATTCAATTAAAAATTCACAGCAACCATAAGAGATTGTAACATTAAAATATAATTTTTACAATAAAAGCATCATAATTAATCATTTTTTTAACGCCAAAAAGTTTTTCTTTTGCATTTTCAAGACTAAATGGACCTATAAAGACTCTATTTTTGCCATTTTGCTTATAGACCCTATAGCCATATCCTGCTTGTATAATTTTATTTAAAAATGCTTGATTTGGCTCTTGAAGTGTAGATGCCACCTGGATATAATACGCTCCTTCTTGCGCTTGCGGCGACTTTGGTTGTTCTGTGGCTTCTGCTATGATTTTGTTTTGATGCAAGTTGCCCTCCCAAAGCCAATGGATGATCTCGTCTTGTAATTTTTTACCTCTGTTTTTTGCGTTTACACCCTCACACAAAACAACAACCGTGTAAAGTTTTCTATTTTTTGACGCTACATATCCCGCGATATTTTTTACATTTCTCAAACTTCCTGTTTTCATCCATGCTCTGCGATAAAGCGCACTATCAAATCTTTTTTTTACTGTCCCATCCACTCCGGCAATCGATAGATTTGCAAGCCATCTATCTCCAAAATTTTTATAGGCACTATCTAAAATTGAAGCAAAAAAAAGCGTATTTGCCTTGACGCTTCTTGAAAGCCCGCAGCCGTTATCGATCTTTATCTTAGAGAGATTCGTAACCCCTTTTTCATATAAGATGTTACGAAGTGCTTCCCTTGAGTTATTTAAGCCGGAATGTTCCCCGTATCTTGCATAACCAAGTGTTAAAAATATCTGTCTCGCAAAGAGATTATTGCTCTCTTTATTTGTCTCAGATATGATCTCTTCTAAAGTTTTCGATCTATGACTAAAAAGCTTTTTATAACCTTTTGCAGATGCCAATTTTAATTTCCCCTCTACCGATACACTCAGATCTGATAGTGCTTCAACAAGTGCAAAATAAAAAGCATAATAGGATCGAGTCACGATATAATCAAGCTCTCTTTTTGGGCACTTGAGTGAATAATCACCACTCAGCGTAACAACTGCCGGATAATTCCCCTGGTCAACATCTACTCGTGGCCATGAATATCGATAGCGACACGCCGTATTGACAGCTCTAAGACTATTTTTTATCTTGTAGCTTCTATCATCAAAAGATTTTGAGGCTATTATTTGTGGTCCTTGTGGGGTAATCATAAAACGACTAAGATTTTGATTGAACATTATCGCATCAGGCAGGGCATTGTAAGGACTATAAGGATTTTCATCAAATCTAGCACTACTACCGCCTGATGTATCAAATATCGATCTATCTAAGATGATATTGCCCTCTATTTTTCTGATTCCTTTATCTCGGATGTAGTGCGCAATTTCAAAAACATCTTCATCTTTAAGATCAGGATCACCTCCCCCCTTAATGATAAGGTTACCATGTAAAACGCCTTGCGAGATAGAGCCGCTATATCCTATATCCGTCACCCATCTATAATCATATCCAAGCTGCAATACGGACGCATAAGTCGTTGCTAACTTGATAACGGAAGCAGGATTTCTCAGCTTGGCTGCATTGAGCGAAGCGATTAACTTATTGCTCTTTGTCTCTTTGATATAAATACTGATTTTTTTTGAGGGCATACCTGACTTATTGATAAGCGCTTGGAGCTCCGAGGGGACAAAATCTGCCTGCGCAAGTGTGCAGGCAATTAAAAAGAGAAATACTATTTGATACATCTGCACAATTTTTAGTGCAGATGTGGTACTAAAGCGTTCCTTTCTCATACATAGCTCGCATCCGTACTATTTTATCTTCTTCATGGCAATGAGCAGAGCCCATTTGCCACTTCATCTCACTAAAGCTTTGTCTTCGACAAGAAAAGAGCGGATGCATTTGCATATTATAAAGTTCCTTTCTCATACATAGCGCGCATCCGTGCCATGTTATCTTCTTCGTGGCAATGAGCAGAGCCCATTTGCCACTTCATCTCACTAAAGCTTTGTCTTCGACAAGAAAAGAGCGGATGCATTTGCATATTATAAAGTTCCTTTCTCATACATAGCGCGCATCCGCTCTTTCTCTTTCTCTCTTTGGAGTTTTTTGGCTTCGCGAGCTTGATATTCGCGTGCAGAAAGCTTAAGCCAAATCAAGAGTGGTGAAGCGATAAATATAGAGGAGTATGTACCTACTATGATACCAACTAAAAGTGTAAAGCTGAACCCTTTTATAATCTCTCCTCCAAAAAGATAGAGTGAAAGCACCACAAAGAAAGTTGTCAATGATGTGAGTGTCGTTCTCGAGAGCGTCAGTGTCACTGAGGTATCTATGATATCCGTAAGCTCTAGATTTTTGAGCTTTCCAAGTCCCTCTCTAATCCTATCAAAAACTATGATAGTATCATTGAGCGAGTACCCAAGCAGTGTCAAAAGAGCAGCGAGGATATCGAGGTTGATCTCAACCCTTGCAAGCGAAAGAATGCCAAGCGTTATGCTCACATCATGCACAAGTGCAAGTACGGAAGCAAGACCAAATCTCCACTCAAAACGAAAAGAGACATAGGCAAGGATTCCTATAATAGCAAATAACATCGCCATAAGACCCTTTTCTCTCAACTCACTTCCAATCTTTGGACCCACCATATCGACTCTTCGTATCTCAAAGTTTCCGCTGCTACTTAAAACTTTTTTTGCTTCATCACTCACATCATCGCCTACGACTTTTGAGCTTGTCTTTGTTCTGATAACTATCTCATTTTCTGAGCCAAAATAGTTTACTTGTGCGCCGTTAAACTGCTCGCTTCCATTGATAAGGCTTCTAACCTCTTTTAGAGGGGCTTTCCCTTCATATTTTACTTGGATCAGCGTTCCACCGGCAAAATCGATACCATAATTAAGTCCCTGAAGAGCTACGATTACCCAAGAGGCAACAACCAAAATTAAGGAGAGTACACCAAATCGCATTGACTGCGACATAAAGGCTATCGGATCGGTTCTTTTAAAAAATTCCATATACTCCCCTTAACCCTTAATCCCAAACCAAAATTTGAGCTTATCTTTATTGATCTTCGGCAAAAAGTACTCATAAATACCGTGCGTGCCTAAAATCGCTGTAAGCATTGATGCCAAGATCCCTATGCTCATCGTCAATGCAAATCCTTTAACCGATCCTGTGCCATACACATAGAGTGCAACAGCAGCAATGAGTGTCGTGATATTTGCATCCCATATAGCACTAAAGGCATTACTATAGCCATCTTCTATCGCTTTTGTAATGGATTTTCCCTCTTTTAAAAGCTCTCGTATCCGCTCAGAGATGATAACATTGGCATCAACAGCCATACCGACTGTTAAGACGATACCGGCCATCCCGGGAAGTGTGAGCGTCGCTCCAAAAAGAGCCATCACTGCTACAATCAACAAAAGATTGACGATAAGTGCGATATTGGCTATCAATCCGGCAGCAGAATAGTAGAGTATCATAAAGGCAATAACTGCAACAAAGCCAAAGATGAGTGCAAACATACTTGCTCTGATGCTATCAGCACCCAAGCTGGGCCCTACACTTCTTTTTTCCATAACCTCGACAGGAGCCAAAAGGGCGCCCGAGCGAAGGGCGATAGCAACATCGTGTGCCTCTTCGTCAGTAAATGCACCCGTTATCTGCCCTCTGCCGGCACCGATTCTCTCTTTAATAACAGGGGCTGAATATATCTTATCATCCAGCACAATTGCCATTCTTTTTCCTCTATTTTTACCGGAAAAATCACCAAATATCTTCGCGCCTTGTCCATTGAGCGTGAAGTTGATAGAAGGGTTGTTATTGTTATCATAACCAACTTTTGCATCGGTGAGCATCGAACCGTCCAATATAGGGACTTCTCTTAAAAGATAAGGCTCTTTTGTCTTCGCGTCATAGAGAATCACATCACCAAAACTGCTCGCCTCTTCAGGGCTCATCGTTGTTACCCTTGTATTTCTAGCCTCATCCACTGCCATAAGTTGCAAGTGCGCGGCTTTAGCTATAAGATCTCTGATACGCTGCTCATCTTCTTGTGTCTTGATGCCGGGAACCTCTACAAGAATTTTGTCACTTCCTTGTTTTGCAACGGTCGGCTCAGCAAGACCAAATTGATCAAGTCTATTGCGGATTGTATCAACAGCTTGATTGATGGCATTTTCTTTTGTATTGAGTTTCTCTTGCTCTGTCATGATAAGCTCAAAATTAAGACCATTCTCTTTGGTCTCTACGGCATCACCAAGATTCTCTTGAATAAGTGCTTTTGTTTGCAACTCATCATCTTTATCGAGTATCTCAAAACTTATACTTGTATCTTTGATTGCCAAATTAGCATAATATATATCTTTATTATCAAGAAAATATGCAACATTTGTTGCTATCGATTTTGCCCGCGATTTTATAGCTACATCGGTTTTAACCCCAAGAAGCATATGGAGACCGCCTTGAAGATCAAGTCCAAGCGTCGGTCTTTTGCCGCTAAGAAGCACGCTCAAAGCAAAGATAAGCGCAAGAGCAAAGATAACCAATCTATAGTTAAGCTTTTTCAACTACCTCAACCTTTTTTGCTACAAAGGCTTTGTCAAGCTTGACAAGAGTATTATCATTTAGCTCTATTTTGATAAAATCTTCTTCAGGTTTGACAACTAAAGCTATCAATCCGCCGCTTGTGATGATCTTGTCACCTTTTTTAAGTTCGGCGACCATAAGAGCGTGATCTTTTTGTCGCTTTTGTTGTGGTCTGATTATGAGAAAATAAAATACTACGAAAATGAGGATTAACGGTAAAAGTTGCATTAACATACCGCCTGATGATTGACCTTGCATAGGAGCTCCTTGTGAAAATTGTAATTAGCCGATATTTTAACACTAATGATATAACAAAGGGCTTGCTCATATCATTTTTGTTATCTGCTTTTATCTATTTTGAATATTTTGGCATCGCTTGTAATTTTATCAACACTGCATTGGCTCTGCTGGGACTCTATTTGCTTTTGCAAGATTCAAAGCAAGGGGTGTGGTTTTGGAGTGGATTTTTTATCGCCCTACTTTGGTTTTGGTGGATAACGCTAAGTTTTCGTATATATGGCATCGCATGGGCTATCCCTTTTGGGATGATCGGTATTGGACTTATTGAGGGCTTCATATTTCTCATTGGCTGTAAAGTCGCTATTGTGGCGCAAAAATACCTAAAGATTCCTGCTGTTTTTTGGCTCGCTCTTTTCTTGCTTGGAGTCAACTATATCACCCCTTTCGGGTTTGATTGGTTTAGGCTTCAGCTACTCTTTTTACATAGCTATCTAGGTGTTGCGCTTTGGCAATTTGGCATCGTTATATTTGCTATAACCCTGAGTATATACAAAAAAAATCTGCTTTTTTTGGCTTTTGTCGTGCTTGCTTATACGCCACATTCAAAAAATGCACCTACTTTACCTACGGACATAGAGATTGTAGGTACAAACATCGGCATCAAAGAGAAGTGGGATGAAACATATCAGATAGATATCCTCAGAGATATTTTCTCTAAGATTGATAGCGCGATACTTGAGGATAAAAAGCTTATCATCTTTCCCGAGTCAATCATCGGGAAATATCTCAATGAAGAACCGGATATCTTAAAGTTTTTAAACTCAAAGTCACAAGATATCACCATAGTCATCGGTGCACTCTATTGGGACGAGGGAACGCCAAGAAATTCAACCTATCTTTTTAAAGCCGGAGATGCCACTGCTATGCACAAAGTCGTACTTGTCCCTTTTGGGGAGTACAACCCTCTACCAAAATTTATAGGTGATTGGGTCAATAAAATTATCTATAATGATGGCGTAGATTATAAACCTGTTGAGAAGATATCTGATTATCAAATTGGAGAGACTACCTATAGAAATGCTATTTGCTTTGAAGCAACAAATCCAAAGATGTATGCAAATAATCCCAAATTTATGATAGCTATTAGCAATAACAAATGGTTTACTCCTTCCATCGAGCCGATCCTACAGCGCCTCATAATCGAGTACTATTCACTCCTTTATGGTACGACTATCTACCATGCAATCAACGGCTCACCCTCCTATATCACAAGGGAGGGCAAAAGCACTTTTGTTGAGTGAATAGAGTATAATACCTCTATGTTAAAACAGATATTTACACTCCCTATCAAAGCGTATCAGAAGTTCTCACGGCTCACACCGCCAAGTTGCCGATACTACCCCACATGCTCTGAGTATGCAAAGATACAGTTTGAACACAATGCGCCACCCATAGCCCTTATAAATGCGACACTACGAATACTCAGATGCAATCAGCTTTTTAAAGGGGGTTTTGATCATCCGCTCACAAGATTTAGCCCACCAAAATTCTCTTTGCTTCAAAGAGAACTTAACAACAAATATGGCACAATGGAGATTACATATTGGCTTGTGCCAAAAGATAAAAACAACTATTACATCATAAAGGATATCAGTGCAACTCATTCTCAATGACCCGCTTGATATGCATCTCCACCTAAGAGATGGTGAAATGCTCCACACTACAGCTCCACTCAGTGCCCATAGTTTTAGCGGTGCGATCATCATGCCAAACACCATACCGCCGATTCAAAGCAAAGAGGCACTTTTGAGCTACAAACAAAGAATCCTTGAAGCGATGGGTAATGAAAATTTTATGCCGCTCATGACACTCTTTTTTAGAAGAGATTACGACTATGAATTTCTCTCAAATATCCGTGATGAGTTGAGCGCGATCAAGCTCTACCCTGCCGGTATCACAACCAATAGCGAGGGGGGTGTGAGTGGTTTTGATATAGAGAAACTCAAAGCACCTCTAGAGGCTATGAGTGAGCTTGGTATCCCGCTTTGTATCCACGGGGAGACAAATGGCTTTGTGATGGATAGAGAGGCTGAGTTTGTGCCTATCTATGAGAAATTGGCCGCCGCCTTTCCTGAGCTGAAGATCATCATGGAGCATATCACCACAAGAGAGAGCCTTCAAGCATTAGATCGCTATGAAAATCTCTATGCAACAATCACGGTACATCATCTACTTATCACACTTGATGATGTAGCAGGCGGTATGCTCCAGCCGCACCTCTTCTGTAAACCAATCGCAAAAAGAGGCGAAGATAGAGACGCACTCGTTCAAGCAGCCATAAATGCACATCCAAAAGTGATGTTCGGCTCTGATTCCGCACCGCATCCAAAGAGTGCAAAAGAGTGCCCGGGGTGCGCAGCGGGTATATTTACAGCCCCTATCGCTTTACCACTTTTAGCAGAACTCTTTGAAGCACACGGTAAGCTCGATAATCTTCAAGGTTTTATAAGTGATCATGCAAAGAAAATTTACGGTATCAAACCTCCAAGAAAGAGAGTTATTCTCGAAAAAGAGCCTTTTACGATTCCGAAAAGTTATGGAGATATCGTACCGATGCAAGCAGGTGAGACAATTGATTGGAAGATATCGCAAGTGCAATGAAAGAGAATATCAATGCCCTCAAGAGCGGCTATAAGAGTTTTAAAGAGTTTGGCTTCAAAGAAAATGAAGCACGCTTTAAAAAGCTTGTAGAAGATGGTCAAAACCCAAAAGCACTCTTTATAGGATGCAGTGACTCCAGAGTTGTGCCCGAGATTATCATGAACACCAAACCCGGTGATCTTTTTATCACAAGAAATATAGGCAACTTTGTCCCCCCGTATAAGGAGGATGAAGATTTTCATGCAACAGCTGCTGCTATCGAATACGCCGTGAGTGTTTTGGAAGTAAAAGATATTATCGTCTGTGGGCACTCCCATTGTGGAGCCATCAGCGCACTCTTTGAACCACCAAAGACGATAGATAAACTCGAAGCAATCCACACACTCAAATGGCTTGAGCTTGGCTATGAGGCGAGAGACCGGGTCGAAAAAATCATCCCACATGAACATATCGAGATCAAAAAAGAGGCGACAGAAAAACTCTCTATCATCTATCAGCTTGAAAATCTCCTCACCTATCCTTCCGTAAAAAAAAGAGTTGCTAAAAAAGAGCTCTTTTTACATGGCTGGTACTACGAGATAGAAAATGGCAATATCAGCTTTTATGACGAGATTGAAGATAGATTTGAGCCACTCTAGATGAAAGATTTAAGGTGCATTGAGACTATCAGAATCGAGCATAATATCGCACACAATATCCGGTATCATCAAGCAAGGTTTGATAGAACAAGAAAAGAGCTATGGGGAGCAAAAGAGCCTGTCGAGCTGAGTCGAGAAATCGATGCGCCCACAGAAGCACTCTATAAGTGTAGGATTACTTACGGACAAAAGATAGAAAAGATCGAGTATCTCCCCTATGTAAAAAAGCTTCCACAAAGCTTCGTACTTGTTGAATCTGAACTTGATTATAGTTATAAATTTGCCGATAGAAGTGCAATCGAAGCACTCAAGGTGCAAGGAGAGCAAAAAGAGATCATCATCACAAAAAAGGGGTATCTTACCGATACCTCTATCGCCAATATCGCGTTTTTAAACGGCAAAGAGTGGTTCACGCCAAAAAGAGCACTGCTTCGTGGAACAATGCGCGCAAAACTCCTTGATGAAGGTCTTATAAGAGAGAAAGATATAAAAATAGAAGATCTTGAAAAATATACAAATTTTGCTCTAATGAATGCTATGCTAGGATTTGAAATAATAAATAGAGCTAAAATAGAAAGGGAGGCGCAATGCCTAAAGATTTTTTAGAATCCATAGAGTACAAAAGCATACTAAAAAAACATATCTTTGATATGCTCGAACTACTTTTTGAAGCAAACGAAGAGTTTGGCGTTGTATGTGATACAAAAAATATCTCTTTTGACCCTATGCTTCCTGAAGAAATATATGGAGATTTTGATAAAAAAATCTATTTTTTACTCAGCGACTATAGCTATGAGAGCGGTGAGATCGACGAGGAGAGCTTAAACTTTGAAGCCGGATTTGGCTCACAAAATTTTGGATCAAGCGTATCTATCCCACTTCTGGCAATCAAACAAATCATCTATAATGGCAATCCACTGACCCTAAACTTTTCAACATTTAATGAACAGACCGATACCTCTTCTAGAGAGAAATCTATGCAAGCGTTGCTGAGCAACCCAAAAAATAAAAATCTTCTCAAAAAGAAAAAAAAGACTAACAGTTCCCACTTAAGATAAAATCAACCACATTATCTACATAGGTATTTCTTTTGTTATCTTTTGTATAAATGATAAAGAAATTTCTAAACATATTGTAGCCTCTAATTCTTGACTCAAAAAGCATTCCCGCTTTGACATCATCAGCAATAGCATATTTAGAGATGATGGAAACAACCGGCTTTTTACTGTCCTTTTTGCTCTTTTTAATCCCTTGAAGTACGGCTGTTGTGTTACTCACCTCACTCAAAATGTCAAAAGTATCGCACGATACCCCAAGATCTTCAAAGACCTCTGTAACCATTTTTCTTGTATGACTTGCCTCTTCGCGACATATCCAACTAAAAGTTTGCAAATCCTCTGTTTGAAGAAATTTTGGGATAGGAACATTGCTCACAATCACAAGCTCATCTTGAAGCCACTCTCTATGAATCAGTTCATTATCCATAATCGGCGACTCAATAAGACCGATATCTAGCTTCTTATCTTTAAGCTGATCAATGATATCTTGAGAACTTCCCAAAGAGAGTGAAACATCATTATGAATAGTCTCTCTAAGATCATTGAGGCATTGTCCCGGAATTACATAGGTTCCTATGGTATAGGAAGCGCCTATTCTAAATGTAATCTCATTATCAACAATCTTTAAAAGATCTTTTTCTGCCACCTGAATCGCCTTTTCAAGCCTTGTAATAATCTTGTAAAGCTCTTCCCCCTCAGCGGTTAGCCGTATGCCGTTCTTTTTACGCTCAACAATCGTCGCCCCCAACTGTTTCTCTATAAATTTTATCTGTTGTGTTACCGCCGGCTGTGAAACCCCTAATTTAGCCGAAGCTTTTGAAAAACTTCTCTCTCTAACGGTCGTTAAAAAAGTTTCCATTTTTACAAAATCTTTTAACATAAGCTCTCCTTCAAAAATAGATATATAAATAAATAGATATATATTTTATCGATTATACTATAAAAAAATATAACATCAACTTATTTTTTAAAATAGAAAAAACTTTTTTAGAAAGAGAGTCAATTAAACACATTCATTTTTAACCAAACAAAAGATATAATCAATATTCTTATAGTAGAGGTTAAAGATGAAGCATATTATAAACGAACTTAATGATGCACAAAAAGAAGCTGTAACACATATTGACGGTCCATTGCTCATACTTGCGGGCGCAGGGAGCGGAAAGACAAAAACATTGACGACAAGATTGGCATACCTTATCGGCGAGATAGGTATCGATCCAGCTGATACGCTTACACTTACCTTTACCAATAAAGCTGCAACCGAGATGAGAAATAGAGCGCTTACTATGATAGACTCTCCTTTGTATCCTCCACTCCTTTGCACATTTCATAAATTTGGTCTGCTCTTTTTGAAATTTCATATAGAAAAACTCGGCAGAGCAAATAATTTTGTCATCATAGATAGCGATGATAAAAAAAGGATACTCCGCACCATCATCAAAGAACTCAAGTTAGATCTCAATATCTCTTTCCTCTCAAGTGAAATATCTAGATATAAAAACTCTCTACTCACGCCCGAGGTCGTTAAAGAAAAAGCGGAACTCGTGGAGTATAAAAAAGCGGCTTTGGTTTATGAAGTTTATGAGCAAAAATTAAGTGACGGCAATCTTGTTGACTTTGATGATCTTTTGATGCTTACATTTAAAATACTCGATGAGAATGAGGAGCTCAGAAGAGAAACAAGCCAAAGATACCGCTATATAATGGTCGACGAGTATCAAGATACGAATGAGCTTCAATTTAAACTTTTAACACATCTTGTAAGTGAGCACAATAACCTCTGTGTTGTTGGAGATGATGACCAAAGTATCTATGGCTGGCGAGGTGCAAATATCAGAAATATTCTTGATTTTGCCGATATCTACAAAGAGACTAAAGTCATCAAGCTAGAGACCAACTACAGATCGCATAGTGCGATACTCGAAGCTGCAAATATGCTTATAGAACACAACTCATCAAGGCTCGGTAAAAAACTTGTTAGCCACAAAGGTGAAGGAGGGAGCGTCAAGCTTTTACACTCTATCGATGAATCACTTGAGGCTAGGGAGATTGCAAGAGAGATAAACAAGCTCATAGATGAGAGTGCCGACCCGGAAGGAATAGCCGTACTCTACCGTATCAATGCGCTCTCAAGATCGCTCGAAGAGGGTTTTACAAAAGAGCAACTTAATTTTAAACTCATTGGTGGTATCCGATTTTATGAGCGAAGTGAAATCAAAGATATCATCTCGTATTTTAGAGTCATCACAAACCCTTATGATGATTTTTCTCTCAACCGAATTATCAATAAACCAAAAAGAGGCATCGGTAAAACATCAATCGAGAAGATTCAAAAAAGTGCTTTTGAAAATAGACAATCACTTTTTGATTTTATAAAAAACAATGATGCACTCAAAACACTTGTAAGTAAAAAAGTCTCTGAAGCACTTGCAAATCTCATAGAGAGAATCGAAACCCTCCAAGATGCTATCCAAAAACAATCACTCCGATACTTTGCCTCTATCTTTGAGGATACCGTGAGGCTTAAAGAACACTACGCTCCTATGCCTGACAGCTTTGATAGAATCATGAATATCGATGAATTTTACGGATACTTTCTTGATAGCATAGAGAAAAATCCGGATCTTACCCTCGAAGAGTTTCTCAATGATATATCTTTACAAAGTGAACAAGATCAGTTTGACGGTAAGAGCATCACGATTATGAGTATTCACGCCTCAAAAGGACTCGAATTTGAACACCTTTATGTTATAGGTATGGAGGAGGAGTTTTTCCCACTCTTAGGAGATGACTGCAATATGGAGGAGGAGAGAAGACTCGGGTATGTTGCTATTACCCGCGCTAAAAAAGATCTCACACTCTGCTATGCCGATAGTAGGTTCTATAAAGGGCGTAGAAAAAATATCGAAAAAAGTAGATTTTTAGGCGAAGCGGGACTGATAGAAAACAGCTCTATGAAGATAACAAAATCTTCAAACTTCAAAAAAGGTGATCTTGTCAAACATAAGATTTTTGGCATAGGCAGAGTCCAAAGCGTCAATAAGGCCGGCAAAGAGTATAAACTCCTTATCAATTTTGGCGGCAATAAAAAAGAGATACTGAGCTCATTTGTTCAAAGCATATAAACAATGGATAGACTCTTTGTTGTAAAAAAGCCTATATGGATATCCTCAAACAGATATATGGGATATGTCAAGAGAAAATATAATACAAAGAAGGTTGGATTTTCAGGCACGCTTGATCCCTTTGCTGCAGGCTCACTCATAGTTGCCACAGGCAGATATACAAAACTTTTCAACTATCTTGATAAGACGCCAAAAAGCTACAGAGCTACTCTTTGGCTGGGAGCACTTTCACCTACACTTGATATCGAACAAGTTGAATCAATACAACCGATAAAACCATATACAAAAGAGGCGATTGAAGCAGTGCTGGGCTCACTACTTGGAGAGATCAGCTACTATCCACCTCAATATTGTGCTAAAAAGATAGATGGGATTGCTGCATATAAAAACGCAAGAGCCGGCAAAAAGAGTACACTTAAAAAGATAACCTCCAAAATATATGAGATGAAACTGCTGTGTTATAACCACCCATTTATACACTTTGAAGCAACCGTCAGTGAGGGGACATACATCCGATCCTTGGGAGAGATGATAGCGCAAAAATTAAAAGTTGACAGCTGTCTATCGAGTTTGGAGCGCCTCAGAGAGGGGAGATTTTTTTATGAAGACGAAAAAGCGCTCAATCCGCTTGAGTACATCTCATTGCCAAAAAACAGCTACAAAAAAGACGAAAATGATATCGAACTCGGGAAAAAACTTCTCGTTGATGATTTGAAGATACAAGATAATGGCATCTACCTTATAAAAACTTCTCATTTTTTTGCTATCATTGAGATCGAGGATTATAAAGTGAAATATCTTATAAATAGGATGCCTCTTTTAAAGGATTGAAAATGTACAGCATAAAATCCTATGCAAAAATAAATAGTTTTCTCAAGATAACGGGTCGCAAAGATGGCTATCATACTTTAATATCGAGATTTATAAAGCTAAAAAATCTCTACGATGTGGTCCGTTTTGTTCCTTGCGAGTGTACTGAATTTACAATTGAAGGCATAACGGGTGTTGAAAAAAAAGAGAACACCATCTATAAAGCCTTTATTGAACTTGGCAGATACACAGGTGATCTTGATCTTATGAACTTTTTTCACAAACATAAAGTTGTTATAGAAAAAAATATTCCGATGCAATCAGGACTTGGGGGCGGCAGTAGTAATGCCGGAGCATTCTTAAGGCTTGTGCATGAACTTTGTAATCTCAAGTTATCCAAAGATGAACTCGCCTCTATTGGCTCAAATATAGGTGCAGATGTTGCTTTTTTTGTTTATGATTATGATGCTGCGAATGTAACAGGATTTGGCGAGATTGTTGAACCTTTTGAGGAAGATACACTAGATTTTGAACTCTTTTTTCCAAAAATTCGATGCGACACAAAGAGAGTCTATAGAGTCTTTGAAGAAAATTTCCTTGGAAATATAGAACCGCAAAAATATATTCACTGGATGCATATGAAGACAAAAGATATCATAGAGGAGGCAAAAAGTGATCCAAAAAAACTCAATGATCTCTATAAAGCTGCCCTCAAAGCATATCCTGCACTAGAAGACGAAGCGCCAAAAAATTGGCTTTTTAGCGGAAGTGGGAGTACTTTTTTTACCCTCAAATAGCCTAGGCTAAAGCTTGACTATATTTTTCGAAAAACTCGACTCCCTCAAAAATCTTATCTTGATTAAATTTCATAATCTTTGAGGCGTGTTTACTTTTAGCAACGATTGCTATCTCCACTCCCTCATCTTTTAGCCGCGCTATAAACTCTTTGAGCGTAAATATCGCCGTAAGATCAACAAAAGGCACAGAAGATATGTCGATGATAATTCTTTGCGTATCTAAAATTGTATTGATCTTACTCTCGAAAAAGGTACTTGAACCAAAGAAAAAAGCACCCTCGATTCTGATGATACGCGTTCCTTCCGGCACAACAAAATCTTTATAGTCCTTACTGTCTTGAAGTGATATATCCGTCTCTTTTGTTATACGGTAAACAACCAGTAAGCAAGCAAGTAAGATACCCACACCCACTGCGATCATAAGATCAAAAAATACTGTTATAAAAAAGACACTTAGCATCACCAAAAGATCGTTTTTCGGACTCTCTCTCCAAACCTTTATAAACTTATAATCAAGGATATCAATCCCCACTTTTATAAGGATTCCAGAAAGAAGTGCGAGCGGTATCTTAGAAGCAAGAGGTGCCAACAAAAGCACTATCAATAAAAGAACGACTGAGTGGATGATGCCTGAGTATCTTGTCGTACCGCCACTCTTGACATTGATAACAGTTCGCATGGTAGCGCCCGCTCCGGGAACTGAACCTGTAATGCCACAACAGAGATTGCCAAGCCCTTGCGCTATAAGCTCTTTATTAGGGTTGTGTTTTGTTCTCGTTATGGAATCAGCAACGATAGAGGTTAGAAGTGTATCTATAGAGCCCAATATCGCCAAAGTAAATGCTAGAGAGATGATTGTGGAGTAGAGTTTTAGATCAAAATCCGGCATCACCAAAGAGGGCAATCCACTTGGAATATCCCCTATTTTTTGTACATCCAAATCTAAAAGCAGACTTACAACCGTTAAGACAACAAGTGCCAAAAGCGGTGTGGGGATATAGCGTGATATCTTTTGTGGCGTTAGATAGACTATAGCTAATGCCGATGCCCCCAAAAGAAGAGCCTCTATGTTCATCTCATCCAATTTCGGAATGAGTGTAACCAGCGTATGCACGACATTTGAGTCTACATCAAAACCAAAAAGAGGCTTGAGCTGAAGTATGATGATGATAATACCAATCCCACTCATAAATCCGGAGATGACCGGATATGGGATGTATTGTACAAATTTTCCGGCTTTTATAGCGCCAAATATGATCTGAAAAACACCGGCAAGCAGTATCATAGAAACTACGAGTCTCAGATCAGAATGAAGTGCTACAACAGAAGAGGCAATAACAACGGTCATAGGACCTGTCGGTCCTGATATTTGTGTTAAGGTGCCCCCAAAGAGTGAAGCAATAAAGCCCAATATAATAGCGCCCCAAAGCCCCGCACTCGCTCCAAGACCACTTGCTACCCCAAAAGCAAGCGCAAGAGGTAATGCGATAATCGCCGCAGTCACTCCCCCAAAAAAATCACCTCTCAAAGTACTTTTCATTTTTTAATCCTTCAATTGAACGCATTATTGTAATCGAGCTTATGTTAAAAAAGAGCTACGTATCCTCAAATAGCGTGATAAAATGCTATAATATCGCTAAAAAAGGGTTGCTGTTGGCCATAGATATCATAGCTCAAAACAAAAAAGCTAGATTTGATTATGAGATTCTCGAAACATACGAAGCAGGAATTGTGCTCAAAGGGAGTGAAGTTAAAGCCCTTCGAGCAAAAAGAGCCAATCTCAAAGATAGCTTTTGCCGATTTATCAAGGATGAGCTCTTTCTTATGAATGCTCATGTTACTCATATGGAAACTGCCAACAAACACTTTACGCCGGAAACCAGAACGCCTAGAAAACTTCTACTTCATAAAAAACAGCTTGAAAAGTTAAGACTCAGCATCGAGAAAGATGCGCTTAGCGTTGTGCCGCTCAAGATTTATTTTAATGAAAGAAACATCATCAAAGTTCAAATTGCTGAAGCAAAAGGGAAGAAGTTGCACGATAAAAGAGCAACACTCAAAACTAAAACTCTAGATAGAGAAGCTGCACAGGCGATAAAAAATCGGAGTTATTAAACCCTTGGAATCTTCCAAGGGGAAGATTATTTGCGTCTAAGCTCTTTGATACGAGCAGCTTTACCTTTAAGATCTCTAAGGTAAAAGAGCTTTGCTCTTCTTACTCTACCTCTTCTAAGGACTTCTATACTTTGAATGCTTTCAGAGTAGAGTGGAAATATTCTCTCAACACCAACACTGTTTGCACCCATTTTTCTTACCATAAAAGTTCTTCCTACGCCTTCACCTCTGATGGCGATGCATAGACCCTCATAGTTTTGTATTCTCTCTTTGTTTCCCTCTTTGATGTTAACAGCAACTTTTAGAGTATCTCCGGCTCTAAATGAAGGAATATTTTTCCCTTCAGTCTGTGCTTTTTCAAAGCTCTCAATATATCTATTTCTCATTTTTGTGCCTTTTATCGACCTTTTTATACAAATCAGGTCTAAAATATTGTGTCTTACGCAAAGACAACTCTCTTTTTAAGGCTGTGATTTTACTATGATTACCCTTTAGAAACTCTGAAATTATACTTTTGTCTTCAAAGTTATCCGGCTTACTAAATGCAGGGGCTTCCAAAAGATAATCCTCAAAGCTCTCTTCCTTGAGTGACTCCTCATTACCAAGCACACCTTTTACATTTCTAGCTATCGCATCACACAATACCAAACTAGCGAGTTCTCCGCCGCTTAATATAAAATCTCCTATAGAGAAAACCTCATCAATCTGGCTCTCAATGACGCGCTCATCAACACCTTCATATCTTCCACTCACCAAGATGATATGTGCTTTTTTAGAGAGTCTCACAGCATCATTATGTGTAAACTTTTTTCCGACAGGAGTAAGTAAGATAGTATGTGCATCGCCGCACTTTCTCTTCTCATTTCTAATGGCATCAACAAGGGGTTGTGGCGTCAGCAGCATCCCTGCTCCACCACCAACCATAGGAGCGTCAACCTTTTTATGTTTATCGAGTGTAAAATCTCTTGGATTACAAAAATCTATACTTATCATCCCGCTATCAAGTGCTCTTTTCATGATAGAATCACTAAAATAACCCTCGATAAGAGAAGGAAATAGAGTTATAAAAGAAAAATGCATCAACTCGCCTCCAGTATCTCTTTTGCGTCTTGCGTCGTGATCTCTTTTTTCTCGAGATTGACACTCGCGATATATCTAGGAATATAAGGGATTAAAAAACTCTTTGCAAACCCTTGCTCTACAAGGCTACTCGATGTCTCTATACTCATATAATCTATATCTGCGAGTCTCTCTATGGAGACTACTTTGCCTAAATCCTCACCGTTATCTACTATTTTGCATCCCTCTATATCAAACCAAAAATACTCGCCCTGCTTTAAAGAACAGTGCTCTTTTGTCTGTTCATCACTTGCATATAATTTGACATTCGTGAGCTTCTTGGCATCTTCTCTTGAAGCATAACCGACAAAAGCGATGATACCTCTTTTGGGATCATAGCTCTTAATCTCAAGCACGCCTATATCGCTTTCAAATGTATTGTTAGCTTGAAATTGTTCAGGAAAATCGGAGTGTATATGGAGTTTTAGATCGCCGCTGATTCCAACGGTACGACCTATTTGGGCTATAAAAAATCGCATCAATTGATGGAGACTACTTTTACTTTGTAGTTTTTTGAGCCCTTGGCTTTGCAGCCGGATATCAATGTTTTGATGGAATTAATCATACGCCCATCTTTGCCTATAAGTTTGCCTACATCACTTTTATCGGCATGGATCAATATATCATCGTAGTCTTCACTTGTATTATATATCTCAACGCGTATTGCCTCAGGGCAATTTGCTAACAATTTAGCATAGTATGAGACAAATTCGCTAACCATGTTTATTTGCTGGTAAGTTTTTTAACAGTATCGCTCATTTGAGCACCGACACTTTTCCAATAATTCAATCTCTCTTCATCGATAACCAATGTTTTATCTTCAGAGACAGGATTATAATGTCCAATTGATTCTATCCAACCACCATCTCTTCTTTTTCTGCTGTCAGTTACGACTATTCTATAAAATGGTTTCTTTTTTCTTCCCATTCTTGTCATTCTAATTGTTGTCATTGTGTTCCTTTTTTTAACTTTTAAAGTGCTGAGAACTCTCTTGCAAGCCCAAAAGACTCGTAAGCACTCTTTTTAGGAATGCGAATATACCATAAATATTATAAAAATTGAATTAAACAGCAGTTTTATCTCTGCCCGCCCGGAAACCCACCGCCTTGCATCTGCTTCATCATATCTTGCATTCCTCTTCCGCCTTTTCCTGAAAGTTGCTTAGCAAGTTTCGCTGCACTTTTGAACTGCTTGAGTGCCCTATTGACTTGCACCTGATCAAGCCCTGCTCCGATAGCAAGCCTTCTTTTTCTACTATTGGTTAAAAGCTCAGGGTCTTCTCGCTCTTTCTTGGTCATAGAGCATATCATCGCTTTTATATACCGTATCTCGTCTGAGCTATCAAGATCCATATCGCCAATCTGTTTTGCCATAGCTCCCATGCCCGGTATCATGCCCAAAAGCGATTTCATCGAACCTAGTTTTTTCATCTGCTCAAGCTGATCTAAAAAATCATTAAAGTTAAATTTTCCTTTTTTGATTTTTTTATTGATCGCTTTTGCCTGTTTTTCATCGATAACTGCGCTTGTTTTTTCTACAAGAGATTCTATATCCCCGGCGCCCATCAGACGATTTACAATTCTCTCCGGGATAAACTGCTCAAGATCTTCCATCTTTTCGCCCACGCCGATAAATCGTAACGGTACGCCCACTTGATGAGAGAGTCCTATAGCAACACCACCTTTACTATCGCCGTCAAACTTACTCAAAATAACCCCGGTAATACCAACTTTTTCATTGAAACTCAACGCTGTTTTGACAGCATCCTGACCACTCAGTGAATCTGCCACATAAAAAATCTCATCGGGACTTGCAATCTGCTTAATCGCTGCTAGCTCATCCATAAGCTCTGCATCGATAGCGAGACGACCTGCGGTATCTATGAGCACCACATCATAGAGCTCAGCTTCTGCTCTTTTTAATCCCTCTTTGACAATCTGCGCAGGTGTAGCATGCTCATCGGCAACAAGCTCTACCTCTATCTTTGCAGCTATCTGTCTGAGCTGTTCAACCGCTGCTAGCCTCTGTAAATCGGCGGCTATAATCATCACTTTCTTTTTTTTCTGCGTCTTTAAAAAGTGCGCCAATTTTCCCGTAGTGGTTGTCTTTCCTGAACCTTGTAATCCACTCATCAAAACAACAGTAGGCGGTTTTGATGCAAACACAAACCCTTGATTGCCTTTGACGGTCAATATAGCGGTAAGTTGGTTTTTTAGCGCTCTTAGGAAATTATCTCTTCCTATCCCGCTCTCTTTTGTCTCTTGTTCAACAGCAGCAACGATCTCTTTAGTAACTTTGTGAAAAACATCAGATTTGAGCAGTGACTTTTTAAGCTCGTCAACTGCTTTTTTAAGTGCTTTTTCATCATCTCTAAAACGAATCTTATTGACCGTATTTTTAAAGCCTTCAGTTATAGATGCAAACATATCTTTCTATCCCAACCAATAAATTTATTAGATTTTACCCAAGAGGTGCTTAAAAATATGAAATCAAGGGGCGAGCTCAAGCTTTTTATCACTCAAAAGGTAGACCTTGTCGCAACGAGAAGCTATCTCACTATCATGTGTAACAACAATCAAAGCACCATCATTTTCTTTGATATTTTCAAGCAATACATCCATCACAAGATGAGCACTTTGTTTATCTAGATTGCCTGTCGGTTCATCGGCAAAAATAAGTTTCGGCTTTTTTGCAAGCACTCTTGCTATGGAAATTCTTTGCTGTTGACCACCACTAAGCTCTGAAGTCTTTTGATTTAGGAGCTCCGATATTTCTAGCTTATCGAGGATACTCTTTTCTATAGAAACTCCACAAAGTAAAGAAGCAAGCTCGATGTTAAGCCCGGCACGCATCCCGCGAAAAAGATAGTGATTTTGAAATATCATACCTAATTTATAGCGTCTTATCTGCTCTATCTTGGTCTCACTCAACCCATAAATATCTTCCCCAAAAAGCGCAACATTTCCATTTGTCGGTTGTAAGAAAGTTGAAAGATTGTGCAAAAGCGTTGATTTGCCGCTGCCGCTTCTTCCGACAATGGCTATCGACTCTTGTGCTTTTAAGTCTAAATCTATAGCATCGAAAAGTTTATAATCAAATGTATGTGATATGCCCGAAGCATGCAAAAGATGGTGTTGCATAAAGTACCTAATTTTTGACATATAGTAGCATACTTATTGTTAAAAGATATTCAAAGCATCATTTTTGATACAATATAGCCATGTAAAAGGAGAAGAGCATGAAAGAAGTCATCAACATCTATAGGAAGCAAAAAAGTACCGTCGATGCATATATGATCAATATGATAAAAAGTGCGCCCCAAAAATATATAGAAAACGCTCCATCTATCTTTAAGGCAAACTCCTCCATCCAGCTACTCTATGCTGTCGACAAAGAGTATATTCAAATCTCCCCGACTATCTGTAAAAAAGGAAGCGAAAAGGAGAGAGAAGGGAGTAATAAAGAGCACTATTTCTCAAAGATGAAACTTGATAGCAAAGGGTTTTATATATCAAACCCCTATCTCCATTATAGAACAGGAAAAGCAAGTGTCTCTATCGTTCATAAGCAAGAAGAGAAGTATTATGTATTTGATATAGACCTCATCGCACTGCTTGAAGAGTTAAAACTGATTGAATACAACTCAACCTATGAAAATATAAAAAAATCATTTTATGTATTTGGTGCTTTTTTACTTGCTGCCGTCTCTGTGGCACTCGTCACTTATGGTGGGTATATGTTTGTGGCAATTCTTTTTGTAAAAGAAGAGGTTGACCTACTCCACAATATATTTCAATCAATCATTGCCATCACGCTTGGAATTGCGATCTATGATTTGGCGAAGCAGATATTTGAAAATGAGGTGCTCTATAGACGCTTTCACAATGAAGAGAACAAACAGTACAAAATTTTAGGAAGATTTTTAATATCGATTATTATTGCTTTATCCATCGAAACTTTAATGGTTGTTTTCAAAATAGCGCTTGGTGATTATAAGGAGATGCTTGCAGCTTTTTGGCTACTTTTGGGCACAACTTTGATGTTCGTAGGGCTTGCTTTTTTTTATAAAATAGTTGTCTATAAAAAAAAGGGTGAAGATGATGATTAGAAAAAAGTATTTTATAGGAAGTATATTTAGTTTTCTTCTTTTTGTATCGACATCTGTATGGGCTGAAAATCAGATTGAGACGAAAAAACAGATACAGCAGGAGATTTTTCAATCTATTAGACTCTTTGAAGAGTCTTTGGCTTTGAGACAAAAGATGATAGAGTCTTACAATAGATTCCATATCAAATCTTCAAAAAAACAGCCCCTCAGCGGCAAAGATCTTCAAGAGCTGAGTACCGGAACGAGCACTTTTTTAAAACAGAGAAAAAAACTTTATAAGCTAGCACTCAAATATGAAAAAGAGATGAATACTACACCTAATGATCAAATATCCAAAGACATACAACTCGCAAAAGTTTCGCTCTCTTTAGCATCTACACTGATAATGTATGACAATTGGATGTTAGCAATCTCACAATATCAAAATGATAGTCTGCTTAGATTTCATCTCAACAATCCCGATAGTGGTTATGGTATAGGCTATAGGGAGCTTGGGAAGGTGGCCTCATCTTTTGCTTCAAAGAGGAAAAGAGATCGAGTAGAGAATGCCATAAACTGGTACAAAAAACATAAAAATGATGCTATCGATTTTGAAGATTTTCACTATATATCTACACTGATAATCAATAGCCCCTCATATGAGATGATACAAAAAAACGATACATCAAGGCTCTTTACTACCAAGATTACAAAAACAACATACGATGTCTATGATGCGGGCAAAACTGTAAAAAATGAAACTATAAATCTCGTGAGTTTACTCTTTGGTAATACGGTAGGTATGGTATCTACAAGAAAGGGGAAGCTCTATAACAACAGAAAGATTTTAAGCAGTAAATCAAATCTAAAAGCCGGTGATATCTTGTTAGAGAAGACTCCCTTTAGACTCACAGATCGTTTTATACCGGGGCATTGGGGGCATGCTGCTTTGTGGGTTGGGAATGAAAAAGAGCTTAAAGCACTCGGCATATGGGATGATGCTGCCATTGTACCTTATCACCGAGCAATACAAAACGGTAAAAATATTATCGAAGCGCTCAGAGAAGGTGTTGTTATCAATAGCATGAAACACTTTTTAAATATTGATGACTTAGCGGTTATCAGAGATAAAAGGTTAACGGATAACACAAGAAGAGAGATCATCCTCAATACTTTCCGCCAACTCGGCAAGGCATATGACTTTAACTTTGATGCAAACAGTTGCGATAAAGTATATTGCTCGAAGCTTGTCTATATGGCTTACGGAGATATCCCTTGGCCCACATCAAGAACGCTTGATAGATTTGTTGTCAATCCTGATGATATCGCCTCTTATGCTCTAAAGGATGATAGTTTTGAGATAATAATGCTCTATCATGACGGTAAAGAGATTAAAAACAACAAAAAAATTGCGATGGGAAAATTTTTAGATAAAAAATCGACGCTCCAAGCATTTACGAATAAATAGAATATTAAGTGAAAAAGTTTATCTTATTTTAGGAGAGATTCTATACAATCCAAATGGATTGTATAGGGATTATGACATCTGTTTCGCAACTTCTGCTGCAAAATCTTCTTCTACTACCTCTATCCCCTCGCCTACTTCTAAACGAACAAATGAAGATATAGTAGCGCTGCCACCTGCTGCTTTTGCTTTGCTTTCTATGAACTCAGCTACCGTAATAGCGTCATCCATTACAAATTTTTGATCAAGCAAACACTGCTCTTGGTCAAGCGTTGTATTGTCAGAAATAAACCTTGCAAGTTGCCCCGGAACAATCCTGTCCCAAATCTGCTCAGGTTTACCCTCATCTTTTAGTTTCGCTTTTATCTCCTCTTCAGCTGCAGCTAAAACCTCAGGAGTGAGCTGTACCATAGAGATATACTTAGGGATATTTAAAAGTGGTTTCCCGAGTCTTGCTCTCTCTTCATTCTCTTTTTCTATCTTGATGATACGCCCTTGTGTCTCTTCTTCGACATAGCTACTATCAAAATCTTTATAGCTTAATGTTTTAGGTTTCATCGCTGCAGCGTGCATTGCAACACTTTTAAGTGCATCTTGCATAGCCTCAGCAGTTTTTGCACTATCACACTCAGCGGCAATGATAACACCAACTTGTCCGTTTGCATGGATATAACCGTTAAATGCATCATTCTCGCCACCTTGTATCATCCCTGATCTTCTTACAACGATGTTTTCACCTATCGTTGCTATTTGAAGTGAAAGATACTCGCTAAAAGGCATACCATTAATCGTTGATGCATTGATAGCCTCAGCATCTTGAAGATTATTTGCATAGGCATGATCGACAACATCTTGAACACATTTTTGAAACTTATCGTTTTGAGCAACAAAATCAGTTTGTGAATTTACTTCCACAATAACAGCTTTTTTACCCTCGATTTTCATAGCAACAAGACCCTCTGCCGCTACTTTTCCTGCTTTTTTAGCCGCAGCACCAAGACCTTGATCTCTCAGCCACTCTACGGCTTTGTCCATGTCGCCATCTGATTCACTCAATGCTTTTTTACAGTCCATCAAACCTGCATCGGTCATCTCTCTCAGTTTTTTTATGTCGCTTGGTCCAAAATTTGCCATCGATTACCCCTTTGCCAATTCTTTTGCGCTTGCTACACTCTCTTTAAAATCACCCTTGAAACTATATTTTTCTTCCATTGTAGCGATTTGCTCATCACTCATATTTGCGATATCTGCATATGTATAAAGTCCCTCATTATTGAGTTTTTCTTGATATGCTTTACCAATACCTGCAATTTTTGTAAGATCATCTTTTGCTATCTCTTTTGTCTCTTCTTTGGCAACTTCTTCAACAACTTTTACGGCAACTTCTTCGACAACTTCAACAGTCACTTCTTCACTTGTTTCAGCAACAACTGCTTGCATCTCTTCTTCGCTTATCGCAACATTTTGTTCCGCATTTTCACCTTGATTTTCAGCATAAATCGCTTTTCCTTCATTGATAGCTTCAGCCATCTCTTTACAGAAAAGTTCGATTGATCTGATAGCATCATCATTACCCGGAATTGGATAATCGATAAGATCAGGATCACAGTTTGTATCAAGTGGTGCTACAACTTTCATACCAAGTCTTCTAGCCTCATTGATTGCGATGTGCTCTTTAACGGCATCAACAACAAACATCATATCAGGAAGTTTTTTCATATGTCTATACCCTTCTAGGTATGAGTTGAGTTTCTCTTTTGTACGACTAAGCATCAAAGCCTCTTTTTTTGTCAAAAGATTTATCTGACCGTTCTCTTCCATCTGTTCGATAATTTCAAGTTTTCTAATTGATTTTTTGATTGTTGGATAGTTCGTAAGCATACCACCGAGCCATCTTGTTGAAACATATGGCATTCCACAACTCTCAGCACTCTCTTTGATCGCCGATCTTGCTTGTTTTTTTGTGCCGACAAAAAGTACAGTCTCGCCTTGAGCCGCAGCATCTCTTACAACATTATATGTATATTTGAAGTATCTCAACGTCTTTTGTAGATCGATGATGTATATGTTTTTTCTCTCACCGAAGATAAATTTTTTCATCTTTGGATTCCATCTTCTTGTTTGGTGTCCGAAGTGCACACCACATTCAAGTAGGTCTTTCATTGTTACCATTTTTTCTCCTTGGTATCTTGTTATTTTTACGCTAAGCGTTTATTTGGTTTAAACCTCTGCAGCCCTCAACACAGTAACCTGTGCAACCATTACAAGGAATAACTACATGAGTATTTATACATCCATCTTAAAATGGAGCATAATTTTATCGAAATTTGCTTAAAAAATCCAAAAATAGTTAAAAAAACTCTCTACACATCAGCACTCATGATTGCTAGAAACATCCTTTTTAATATCTTCTCAAGAAAGATTTTTTCATCCTCGTCCAATATATCAAAAATCTTCACATGAAAAGCAACGGCTTCCTTGAAAGCTGCCTTTGCCACCTGCGCACCCTTTGGGGTAATCTCAACAAACCTACTTCTTTTATCTTGTTGCGAATCAACTCTTTTTATAAGTTTTTTTGACTCCAGTTTATTGAGAATTTTTGTCATACCACCGGAAGAAAATATCATATTTTCGTACAGCTCTGTCGGGGTTAGGCGTTTATTGAGTGCCAAAAGAGAGATAAGTACCTCAAACTCAGAAGATGTCAAAGCATATTTTCCGGCGAATATTTTCTCTTTTTTTTCTGTCAAAACTTTATTTACAAGCATCAAAGGAAGCGCTATACTAGTAGTGATACGACAGTCAAATTGACCCTTAAATACCATATCTTGTAATAATTTTTGCTTCTCTTCAATAAAACTCAGAATGTCACTCTTCATACACAACCTTTTATTTATTATTATTCTATTATGATTACCTTTAAAAAATAGCATTTATCTTTCTAGGAAGATAAAATTAAGTTTGAAAATGATAAAATCCAACAAAATACATATAGCAAGATTGGAGATAGCATGAATTTGCACAAAGGATATACTCAGATAATCTATATGGGTGCTTTGCTTTTTGGTCTCATGGGATGCGGGGACGGTGATGCATCCCAAGCACAACAAGCACCGGGGTTACCTGTAAAAACAGCCAAGATACAACATCACGATGTATTTCTAGAGCAAAAATATGCTGCAGAGATTGAACCCTATAAAGAAGTTACAATCATCGCAAGAGTTCAAGGTGTTTTAGAGAAGCAACATTTTAAAGAGGGAACTTTTGTCGAAAAAGGCACGAATCTTTATACTATCGAACAAGATAGCTATAGAGCAAAGCTCGATTTCGCAAAAGCAAAATACAATCAAGCACTCAATGACTACGAAAGAGCTAAAGGGCTTTATAAAACAAAAGCGATAAGCGATAAAGATTATGATAATTTTCTTGCCTCTTATGAGGATGCGAAAGCAAACCTCAAACTTGCACAACTTGATTTTGACTATACAGAAATAAAGGCGCCTATAAGCGGTATTGTAGGGATAAAAAAGATGGATGTCGGCAACTTCATTCAAGCAAATACTCCTTTAACAACCATTACTGCAACCGATCCTATCTATGTAAATTTTTCTATCTCAAAGAATGATGCCGGTAGATTTATGGCTCAACTTAAAGAACCTTCTATCGTTGTTAAAATCATCAAAAATAACGGAGAAAAATCTAAAGCTAGCGGCAAGATAGATTATATTGCTCCACAACTTGATGCAACTACAAATACATTGCAGTTACGCGCTATCTTTGATAACAGTGATAACAGTTTTATAGCCGGAGATTTTACCGAGGTGGCTCTTGAAGGCTTGAAGATACCAAATGCAATCACCATCCCTGAACAAGCGATCTTCCAAACACAAAACGGGGCTATCATCTATGTAGTAGAAGATAATGTAGCAAAACCGAGACCCGTAACGCCTGATATTCTCACTCCAAAAGGTATCATAGTCACCGGTCCGCTAAAAGACGGTGAAGATGTTATCATCAATAACATAATGAAAATACGACCGGATACAAAAGTGACGATTATGGAAGAAGAGGGAAAATAGTATGCTCTCCTCATATTTCATAAAAAATCCTGTCTTTGCCGCAGTATCCTCTATCATCATACTATTGGCGGGGCTCGCTTCAATGCTTTCTCTCCCGATAGAGCAATACCCAAGAGTTGTACCGCCTCAGATTATAGTAAGTGCAAACTATCCGGGAGCAAGTGCTGAGACGCTCTCTAAAACCGTTGCAGCACCTCTTGAAGAACAGATAAACGGTGCAAAAGATATGATCTATATGAATTCGAGCTCCGATGATAGTGGCGCTATAAGCATCAATGTCTTCTTTGAGGTCGGTACAAATGCCGATGATGCGAAAATAGATGTCAACAATCGTGTACAAGCTGCACTTTCAAGACTTCCCGAGGCCGTTCAAAGGTTGGGTGTGAATGTCGGCGAACGATCTCCAAGTGTTCTTATGTTCGGGATGCTCTATTCACCACATATGACACACGATACCACCTATCTCTCAAACTATGCGCTCATCAATATTGCTGACGAGATCAAAAGAGTCAACGGCGTTGGAGATGCTATCATATTCGGTGCAAAAGATTACTCTATCCGAGTTTGGATAGATCCTAAAAAATTATCACTATATAAATTGACGCCGCAAGATGTTATCAGCGCTATAAAAGAACAAAATGAGCAGTACGCAGCAGGTAAATTTGCTTCTGAACCGCTCAAAGAGAAACAGATGTTTACCTATACCATCCTCTCTCAAGAGCGTTTGAGTTCGCCGGATGATTTCGGCAAAATCATCATTAGCTCAAAAAGCGATGGAGGCGCACTCAGACTCAAAGATGTTGCCACTATTGAGCTTGGATCAAGTAGTTATAATTTAACAACAAAATTAGACGGATCTCCTGCAATTCCTATCGGTGTATTTTTGCAATCAGGTGCAAACGCACTTGATACTGCAGACGGTGTCAAAGAGGTATTTAAAAATATTGCAAAAAGTTTTCCCGAAGATATGGCGTATGAGATACCTTACGATACAACTGATTATGTCAAGATATCGATCAAAGAGGTCATCAAGACATTCATAGAAGCAATCATCCTCGTCATGGGTGTTATCTTTCTCTTTTTACAAAACTGGAGAGCAACTATCATCCCTATCTTGGCAGTTCCCGTAGCTATCATTGGAGCATTCGGCGGTATGTATCTTTTTGGTTTTAGCATCAATCTCCTTACGCTTTTTGGTCTTGTGCTCGCTATCGGTATCGTTGTTGATGACGCCATCATCGTCATCGAAAATGTTGAGCGGCATATAGGCGAGGGGCTAACCCCAAGAGAAGCAACGATAAAAGCAATGAAAGAGGTAAGTGGTGCGATCATAGCCATCGTACTCGTACTTTGTTCCGTGTTTATCCCCGTTGCATTTCTTGGAGGGCTCAGCGGCGAAATGTACAAACAGTTCGCCATAACTATTGCCGTCTCTGTTGTTATATCGGGGTTTGTTGCACTTACACTTACACCTTCACTATGTGCAACAATCTTAAAGCCCGTTCATAGCGAACCAAAAGGATTTTTCAAATGGTTCAATGATACTTTTGAGAAAGCCACCCACGGATATAGTGCTATCGTGCAAAAAACCTTGCGACATACCCTTATTAGTGCCCTTATATTCGGCGCAATCATATTGGCAAGTCTTTCAATGTTGAAAGCCATGCCAAGCGCACTCGTCCCGCAAGAGGATCAAGGTACGATCTTTGTCTTTAGTTACAACCCTCCGGGCGCTTCTCTTAGTAGAACGGAGGCACTCACGGATGCCATACAAAAGCGTGTTGCCGAAGATAAAAATGTCAACCATGTTATCGTCCTTAACGGACTTGATTTCACAACCTTTTCCCAAAAAACAAATGCAGCTGCAACCATTATCAAACTTCATACATGGGATGAAAGACCCGATATCTCACAACATGCTGCTACTTTGGCGGGAAAATTTACCGGTGAGATCATGCAGATACCTTATGGTTTTTCAATCTCCGTACTTCCTCCGCCAATCATGGGTATGGGTGTATCGGGTGGTTTTGATATGTATGTACAAAATAAAAAAGGTGCGAGCACGCTTGAGCTTAATAAATATGTGCAAGAGATCATCCAAAAAGCCAATCAACGACCCGAACTTACAGGCATAAGAACGACACTCAATACTATGGTGCCACAATATAAGGTCAGCGTAAAATTGGATGAAGCAAAAGCAAAAGGTGTAAGTGTAGCAAGCATCTATAATACACTCAATGCAACACTTGGAAATTATTATATCAATGATTTCAACCTATACGGCAGAACTTATAAAGTAAACATCGCCGCAAAAGGTGATGATAGAAAGTCACCCGAAGATCTTAACAACATCTTTGTAAGAAACAATAAAGGGGATATCATCCCGTTAGGAACACTGGTTCATTTTGAAAAAACCGTCGGTGCAGATCTTATCGAACGATTCAATCTCTTTCCTGCTGCTAAAGTTTCGGGACAAAGTGCCCAAGGATATAGCTCGGGTGATGCGCTTAAAGCCATAGAAGAAGTAGCTGATGAAGTACTTCCGGATGGCTATGGGATAAGTTGGGTTGGGACTGCATACCAAGAGAAAAAAATAGCCAGCGATTCAACGACGGCATTCGTCTTTGGTCTTATCTTGCTCTATCTCATCCTAGCAGCGCTCTATGAAAAATGGCTCTTGCCGTTTTCTGTCGTTATGGCGGTTCCTTTTGCGATCTTTGGAGCGGTCATCGCTACTCTCTTGCGAGGCTTAGAAAACGACATATATTTTCAAGTAGGACTTTTAGTTCTTGCGGGGCTGGCAGCTAAAAATGCCATATTGATTGTAGAATTTGCTATACAAAAGATAAATGAAGGGTTCAGCATAAAAGATGCGGCGTTAGAGGCTGCAAAAATACGGCTTCGACCTATCATTATGACCTCATTGGCATTTACCTTTGGTGTCCTCCCGCTCGCAATCAGTAGCGGTGCGGGAGCAGCGAGTCGTCATGCCATTGGAACAGGCGTTATAGGCGGTATGCTTGCTGCCACATTTATCGCTATTGTGTTTATTCCTCTATTTTTCATTTGGATATCTAAACTAACTGCAAAAAAAGGAGAAGCATAATGAAAAAATATCTATTTTTAGTAAGCGCAACTCTTCTTTTTAGCGGCTGCTCTTTACTTACACAAGATCCAAACTTGCCGACTGTGAAACTGCCGCAAAGTGCAGAAGATAATGCGGCTTATGCTGCTCTACTTAAAGAGCGATGGTGGGAGAACTTCCACGATAAAGAGCTCAATATATTTGTTGAGTATGCTCTAAAAAATAATAGTGATCTGCAAAAAGCAACGATCAACATTGATCGTTTCAAACAGTTTCTTGCTATCAAAAAAAATGAGCAGATACCAGAACTAACAGGTTATGGAAGCGGTACGCATAATGAGACGAACAAACTTACTCCACCGATGAATAGTGATATGTCCTATGATGTTTATAAGTTAGGGCTTAATGCATCTTTTGAGATAGATATTCTCGGCAAAAGAGCCAATGCCACAAGGGCTGCCTATGAAGATATGATGCAAGAGTACTATGTGCAAGCATTTACTTATCAACAAGTTGTTAGCGATAGCATCATCGCCTATTATGGACTCAAATCAAACCAATCACTCTATAATGAAGCGCGATCACAATACTATGATCAACAAAAGACTTACAGCAATATCAAACGCCAATATGAGAGTGGTTTTATAGACAGAGGAAAACTTCTCCAAGAGGAATCCCTTTTAGAGAGTATGCATGATACTATGCTTGCCCAAAAAGAGATACTTGACAATTATAAAGTTGCTGTTGCTATTTTGGTTGGCAAAACACCTGATGATGTATTTAATGCGACCAGTATCATCAATATCAAAAACACAGCATACTCACCAAATATCCCCGTGCCGGCATATCTACCTTCGAACATACTCAACAAAAGAGCCGATATACAAGCAGCGGAGGCAAAAGTACGCTCATCTGCATTTTCCGTCAGTGTTGCAAGAGGTGCTTATTTCCCTACAATCTCACTTACCGGAGCTCTAGGATATGCAAGCGGTGATCTAAATACCCTTGTCAAGTCACAATCATCTGATAGCTCAGGAGGTGTGAATCTGTTTGTGCCCATCTTGAACCTTGGTCAGATAAAAGCCACTGTTGAAAATGCAAAAAATGATCAAAAATTAGCACTCATAGAGTATAAAGACACGGTAAGAAATGCATTTGGAGATATCAAAAAAGCACTTGTGACATATAACATCAACAAAGAAAGACTCAAATCACAGCAAAAACGCTACTATGCAATCAGCACAAAAAATAAGATTGCAAAAGATCAATACAAATCAGGATATATAAGCTATCTTGAGTATTTGGACGCAAGAAGAGAGGCTTCTGTTGTTGCTATGGAGAAAGAGCGCATCAAATTTGAAGCACTCAAGTCAGCGGTTAATGTCTATTATAATCTCGGGGGTGGATTTAACGTAGCGGCACAACAAGAAACTGACCGCTAAGCATCCGAAGCAAAAAATAGATCTCAAACTACCCCATCGGGTACATGATCGTTTGCTGAATCTCAGCAATACGCGTCATCGCCTCATCACTTAGATGCATATCCATAGCAGCAAGCGAAGGAGCAAGTTGCACCTTGCTTGTCGCGCCGATAATCGTAGAAGCTACAAAATCAAACTGTTTCGAATAGGCAACCGCTAAAGTAACGGGATGGATGCCAAGCTCTTGAGCTAACTCGGCATATTTTGCGGTTGTTGCAAGTGTTTTCTCGTTGACAAAACGCGTAGCTTGTGCTCTTACTCTCGCTGATTTGTTGTTGATGTAGGCTCCATATCGTGCATCTTGAGGTATCAGATCCCCATTGTATTTTCCACTGAGCACCCCACCGGCAATAGGTGAATATGGCAAAAGTGATATCTGCTCATCTTGGCACACCTTAGCTATCTCATCAAGCGCTCTTGGGTTGTTGAGGGAAAAGTTATTTTGGATCGATTCAAATCTTGCAAGGCTGTATCTAGCGGCGCGTTCATTGGCTTTCGTGAGTCCGTAAGCACTATCGTTTGATGTACCAATGTAGCGCACCTTGCCCTCTTTAACGAGCTCATCAAATGCTCTAAGACTCTCTTCTATCGGGATAAGCGTATCGGGCCAATGCATCTGATAGAGATCAAGGTAATCTACTTTCAAGCGACGCAAACTCCCCTCGATTGCTCTTTTGATGTGAAATCTATCAATAGCAGTTAGTCCGTGACGAATAGGCGGAACAAACCAACCGTTTGCAGCACCTGCAACTTTGCTTGCTAAAATGATACTCTCTCTTGGCTTGCTCTGGAGCCACTCACCCACCATCTCCTCTGTTTTACCTGCATCTTTAGCAGTTGGCGGCACGGGGTAGATCTCTGCTGTGTCTATGAAATTGATCCCTTTATCATAAGCTTCATCAAGAATAGCAAATGCCTCTTTTTTATCACAACTACTTCCAAATGTCATAGTACCCATACATATGGGGCTCACTCTCAATCCACTTCTTCCTATATATCTATATTGCATTGCTTCTCCTTGATTTTACTTTTGCATATTTTACAAAATCACTCAAACTTTTTTGTCGCTTTCACACTTCTTGTGCAGTTGTGAATGCGAGCACTGCGAAGCACGAGCGTTGAACAACGCCCGCACAATTGTGAAACGACGATTTTCTTTTGATACTTTTCTTTACTAAAAAGAAAAGTTATAGAGATTTCTTATTATCCTTGCAACTCTTTCAATTTCTGCTTCACCTCATCGATATGCCCTTTTACCTTCACCTTCTCCCAACTTGCTACTATCACACCTTGAGGGTCTATGATAAATGTGCTTCTTACAACACCCATATACTCTTTGCCCATAAATTTTTTGAGTTGCCAAACACCAAATGCCTCACACAAACTCTTATCTTCATCTGCTAAAAGGGTGATACCTAAATCTTTTTTTTCGATGAAACTCCTATGTTTTGCGGGGCTATCAGGACTCACTCCAAAAATAGTCGCATCCAACCCTTTAAAATCAGGGAGCGCTGCAGTAAAATCACACGCTTCGGTGGTGCATCCCGGGGTATTGTCTTTTGGATAAAAGTAAAGCACTAGCCATCTGCCTTTGATATCACGAAAACATATCTCCTCTTCATCCTGATTGGGTCTACAAAAATCTGAAACTTTATCACCTACTTTTGGCACACAAACTCCTTTTTTAACTCTTTTTTGATAGTATAACAAAATGAATGAAAAAGAGAAACTCCTCCAAGAGATAAACGCCCTTTTAAGCTATGGGGAAACAGAAGACACCATAGATGTAAGCTTGCTTGAGTACCTTGAGCTTGATATGCTTGAAAATATCAAAAAATCTCTGCAAAGCAGAACGAGTGATCTTAAAGAAGAGGATAAAGAGTGGCTTGAGCAGTTCAAAAAATATGAATGACTATATCTCTTGAACTTTATACTGCAGACTCTTTTTTATAAAATCAAACGGATAGAAAAAGAGTGTTTTAAATATCGGCGATAAACTGTTATCGTCTCTCTCTTTTGACGCAAAAAGATCAAAATCAAAGCTTGCAAAACTATCATCTTTTGAAGTTACGGAAAATGTCACTGATTTGAGTGCCTTTATCATATTGAGCATAGCTTTATGTTCTTTAGGAGAGAGTTCATGGAGAGCATCCAAGCCTTGATACTCTTTATTGATGGCATGAAAAAGCTGCGTTAAAGACTCTTTGCGTATGCTCTTGCTCCACTTTATCTTGCCTTTATCATAATGAAACACGGCGCTCTCATTCAAAATGGCATTTGGTTTTGTGTGTCTTAGAAGCTCTATGAGTGATAGAAAAAAGTTTGCTCCACCGAAAGATGTTGCGATGTTTGTAATAGTCGTATGCAACTCTTGCTTTTGTTCTGTTGATAATTTATAAAAATCCATACTGCTCCGTCTCTTGATTTGTCATATTATATCTAAACGATAGACAAATAAAGCGTTATCAAATTGCTTAAACCCAAACAAAACAACACTCAAATGAGCCCAATCCAAAAGTTTTTATAGGTATAATTAAAAAAATATCAAAAAACGGAACGGTAAAATGGCAAAAGAACACTATTTCGATATATCTGCAAAACTCGATATGATGGAGCTTAAAAATGCTCTAGAGCAGGCAAAAAAAGAGGTATTGACTCGCTTTGATTTCAAAGGAATCGTTGCTGAAATTGAACTTAATGAAAAGGCAAAAACACTCTCACTGAGCAGCTCAAGCGATCAAAAGATCGATGCGCTCAAAGATATCGTCATCTCCAAGCTTATCAAAAGAGAGATATCGAGCAAATCGCTCAAAGAGCTTAAAACCGAGGGGATCAGTGGGGGTAATGTCAAGGTGATCTACCAAGTCGTTGATAGCATAGAGAGTGATGAAGCAAAAAAGATCGTCAAAGCTATCAAAGATTTGAAATTGAAAGTTACACCATCTATTCAAGGTGATGAAGTTAGAGTCAGCGGTGCCAAGCTTGATGATTTGCAAAAAGTTATAGCTGAGGTTAAAACACTTGATCTCAACGCACCACTCGCATTTGGAAATTTTAGATAGCGTATGAAAAGAGAGATAGAGAGCGTCTGCACATACTGTGGTGTTGGATGCGACATCATCGGTATCGTTGAAAACAATAAGATAGAAAAAATCTATGCACACAAAGAGGGGGTTGTCAGCCAAGGAAAACTCTGCATCAAAGGCAAGCAGGGGTATGACTTTGTTGACTCCAAGGAGCGCATCCAATCCCCTTTGGTTAAAAAATCTTTTTTAGCAAAAAATGATGCTATCTATACAATCATAAAAAATGCTCTTAGCGAGCATGATGAAGATTATTATAGTTGTGATTTGGATACTGCAACTACGATAGCAGCGATGAAACTCGGCCAACTTAAAGAGCAGTATGGCGGCGAGAGTCTTTGTGCCATAGGGGGCGCTCGAACCAATTGTGAAAGTGCCTATATGCTCCAAAAATTTTGTAGGGTCTCTATGGATTCACCGCATGTAGATAACTGCGCACGCATCTGCCACTCCCCTAGTCTCAAAGGGATGCGAGAAACCATCGGCGAAGGGGCGGCAACAAATCCTTATAATGATATCTATGAGTGTGAGTTTATGATCGTGATTGGATCCAACACTATAGAGGCACATCCAATCATCGCCAACCGCATAGTCGATATGGCAAAAACACACAATAACTTAGCTGTTATCGATGTACGCGATACAAAGCTTTCTAAGTTTTCCAAGCACAACTGTGTCATCCCCTATGAAGCTAATTTGCTGATCTTAAATATGATGGCATATGTTATCATCGATGAAGAGCTCTATGATAAAAGTTTTGTTGACGCAAGAAGCAAAGGCTTTGAGGAGTTTAAGGCGAAGATACTAAATGACCCCTATGCTAATCCTGAATTTTTCAAAACAATCAAAGGGTATGAGTACCTTTCAAAGATGATTCCAAATATCGCTAGAGAGTATGCCGTTAAAAGATCGATGATCTTTTGGGGTCTTGGCGTCACCCAGCAATTAGATGGCTCACAAGCCGTGATGGCGATAACACATCTAGCCGTTATGACAGGAAATATCGGCAAGGTGGGTGCCGGGCTTATGCCTCTAAGAGGGCAAAATAATGTCCAAGGGGCTTGCGATATGGGTTGTCTTCCCTACTTTGCTCCTGATTATCAAACACCAAAAAAGATAGGGCTTATGACGCCGCAACTCATCGAGGGCATGCTAAAAAATGAGGTAAAAGCACTTGTCAATATGGGTGAAGATATCTTGCATGTGCATCCCAATACAAATAAAAGCAAGCAAGCAATCGCCAATCTGGATTTCTTGATGGTACAAGAACTTTTTATGACCGAGATAGCACAAGCAGCCGACCTTGTTATAGGGGTAAAAAGTGCTTATGAAAAAACAGGCGTCTATGTCAATGCGATGCGAAGACTTCATCTCTCACAACCACTTGTAGAGTCTTCACTCCCCGATGATTGGGAAGTGCTTGCTATGATCGATCGAAAGATGGGTGGCGATTTTAATTATGATACGAGCGAAGATGTATGGAACGAAGTCACACAAGTCGCTCATAGAAGATTTAGTGGAGCGAGATACCAAAGACTAGAGCGCCACAGAAAAAGAGGAATGCAGTGGCCGATATATCACGAAGATACCCCCGTGTTGCACCTGCTTGATTTTAGGACGAGTGATGGCTTGGCAAATTTTTGCTATACCAGATACATTCCAAGAGGTATGGTGCAAGATATCATCAATCTAGATATACAAGGCTACTATCTCACAACGGGGAGAATCCTCTCACAATACAACAATGCAGCCCAGACAAAACAGAGTAAAAGACTTAATGACCTCCACTTTGAAGATGTCATATATGCCCCTCTTGAGGCAAAAAAAGAGTTTGGCAGTGATCATATCATCCTCAAAACAGAGCATGGGCAAAGTGCAAAACTACGAGTCGAGTATAGCAATAAGATCAAACCAAACACACTCTATACAACTTTTCATCACGCCTCATCAAAGATCAATGCGCTCTTTGGTGATGAGTGCGATGAGCTTATCATGACAGCTCGATTTAAATCACTCAAAGTCGAGGTGGAACCCATTGGATAACAATACGCGCTCCATAGGCAACTTCGGTGAAGATATCGCAACAAGATATCTCGAAGCAAGAGATTTTAAGATCGTAGAGCGAAACTACTATGCTAAAAAGTTGGGTGAGATAGACATCATCGCACACAAAGAAAATACACTCCATTTTATAGAGGTAAAAAGCGGTGATACCGGCTATGACCCTGTCTACAATGTAACGCCAAGCAAGATAAAAAAAGTTATCAATTCAGCCTATTATTTTATGAAAGAGCGAAAACTTGACCTCCCTTTTTCTATCGATGCACTTATTATCAGAAAAGGTGAAGTTGAGCTTATAGAAAATATCACACTTTAATATTTTAGGGATATAATTTATATAAAAAACGACAAAGAAGTAACAATGGAACTTACACAAAAACAGCTTGATTTTTTTGATAAAAACGGCTTTATCCTTCTTAAAGATTTTGCATCAAAAAAGGAGTGCAAAGCGATACTCGAGATCGCAAAAGTACACCTCAAATATCGTATTGAGCCCATAGAGACTGAACTTGGGTATGATAAAAAATCAAAAGATTTCAGAACCAATGAGAGTGATTATAAAAGTTTGGATTTTGAACAAGAAGCACCCATTCGAAGACTCAGACAAGTATATAGCAGGGATGTGATCTTTAAAAATTGGATGGAAAACAAGGAGATACGCCCGATTCTCCAACAAGTACTCAAAGATGATGTGACAATTACCCTTGCACATCACAACTCCATCATGACAAAATTGCCAAAGATCAGCACACAAACAAGGTGGCATCAAGATAGAAGATATTGGAGATATAGTGATGACAATCTCGTGAGCATCTGGCTTGCACTCGATAAAGAGTATGAAAATAACGGTGTTTTAGAGTTTATCCCCGGAAGTCATAAGATGCATTTTTCAAAAGAGCAGTTTGATGAGAAGGAGTACTTTAGGGAAGACCTTGAAAAAAATAGTGAGATTATCGCTACAAAGGTCTCAAAAAAACTCAAACGGGGTGATGTTGTGATATTTCATTCGCTTCTTTTACATAGAGCCAATAAAAATGATACCAAAAAACCAAAGATATCTTTTGTCTATACCGTGAAAGGATCGCAAACACAAGCGATAGGAGGCACGAGATCGAGCGCTTATGATGAGATATATCTAGGAGATACGCTCTCTTGACAAAAGCCACAAGATTAGTTAAAGTGGCATAGCGTTTTTGAGATTTATTTCTCTTAGCAAAAATATTGTATATTTTCAATATAACAAATTAAGGGACACAAATGGGAAAATACATAGAACTTACAAATGAAAATTTTGATGCAACAACATCTGAAGGTGTTGCGATGGTAGACTTTTGGGCACCTTGGTGTGGGCCATGTAGAATGATAGCACCCGTTATCGAAGAGCTTGCCGAAGATTTTGATGGCAAAGCAAAGATTTGTAAAGTCAACACTGATGAGCAACAAGATATCGCTATCAAATACGGTATCAGATCTATACCTACAATTCTTTTCTTCAAAAACGGAGAGATGGTAGATCAAATGGTGGGCGCAGCTTCAAAAGATACATTTGCTGAAAAACTTAACGCTTTAATCTAAAAACTTACTACAAAAAGGGTCTTTTTAAGACCTTTTTATTCCTTTCTTTACCACTTTTTAGATACAATCCATTTTACAAAAAGCCACATGCATCATACGGATGATAGAGATTAAGGAGATTTGATTATGCTTGAGTGCGCTATAATCGGTGGTGGGCCGGCCGGTCTCAGTGCCGGACTCTATGCTACCCGTGGTGGACTAAAAAATGTTGTCCTCTTTGAAAAAGGGATGCCGGGTGGACAGATAACCGGCAGCAGCGAGATAGAAAACTATCCGGGATTTTTTGACCATACAAAAAGCGGAATGGATTTTATGGATGGATGGTTAAAGCAGTGCTTTCATTTTGGCCTAAAACATCAGATGGATGAAGTAGCAAGCATACAAAAAGAGGACGAAATCTTTTTAATTAATATCGCAAACAAAGAACCAATCAAAGCAAAGAGTGTTATAGTATGCACGGGTAGCACTCCTAAAAGAGCCAACATCAAAGGCGAAGATGAATTCTTTGGCAGAGGGGTGAGTAGTTGTGCTACATGTGATGGATTTTTCTACAAAGATAAAGAGGTGGCAGTTTTAGGTGGTGGGGATACCGCGCTTGAAGAGGCATACTATCTCTCCAATATATGCTCAAAAGTCTATCTCATACATAGAAGAGAAGGTTTTAGAGCGGCACCTTCAACCGTACAAAGGGTAAAAGATAAAGAGAACATAGAGCTTATTCTTGATACAATGATTGAAGAGGTCAAGGGTGATACAAGTGGTGTCAATGCTCTCTTGCTCAAAGATACAAAAGGGGTAACAAAAGAGCTTCATGTCCCGGGGCTCTTCGTCTTTATCGGTCACGATGTCAATAATGCTGTTTTACAAAAAAAAGATGGTAACTTTATTTGCCAAACAAATGCTTTGGGACAGATAAAAACTGATCTGCGCATGCATACTTCACTTGAAGGGCTTTTTGTCGCAGGTGATATGAGAGAGGATTCACCGAAACAAGTTATATGCGCAGCAAGCGATGGAGCCATAGCAGCACTAGAAGTTATATCATATTTACATGAAAGGTCTTAAATAGATGATTAAAGTAGGAATACTAGGAAGTACCGGCAGAGTTGGTGAGTTACTTATAAAAAATATATCCGAAGATAGTGAACTCAAATTGAATGTAGTGCATGTTTTTGACGAACTCAAACAGGATGTTGCCGGAGAGGTTATCAAAACGAGTAGCATGAAAGTACTTCTTGAAGAGTCAGATGTAGTGATAGATTTTTCAGCTCCGGATGCAACGGCAGAGCTTTGCGAGGAGGCTATCAATAACCCTACTCCGCTTGTTATCGCAACAACCGGACTGAGTGCGCATCAGCAAAATCTGCTCAATGAGGCTGCAGCAGAGATGCCGGTGCTGTACTCAACAAATATGTCGGCAGGTATTGCACTTTTAAAAATGTTGGTTGAAAAAGTTTCTGCAACATTGAAAGATTTTGATATCGAGATCGTTGAACAGCACCATAGATATAAAGTTGATGCACCAAGCGGAACTGCTTTAACGCTCGCAGAGTTTGCGGCAAAAGGCAGAGACTTAGATATCGATGCTGTTAGAGTAAGCGGTAGAGACGGACAGATAGGCGCTAGAAGTAAAGACGAGATAGGTGTCTTAGCGCTCAGAGGCGGTGATGTCGTTGGTCGCCATACAGTAGGCTTCTATAACGATGGTGAATTTATCGAACTTAATCACACAGCTACGAGTAGAGAGACATTTTCAAAAGGTGCAATCCGTGCTGCAAAATGGCTCATCAAACAAAAAAATGGACTCTACTCAATCAATGATGCCCTAGAGATGTAAAGGATTAATATGTGCGCAATAGTCGGTATTTATGACTCTCCGGATGCTTCTAAAAAAGCTTATTATGCCCTCTTTGCTATGCAGCATCGCGGACAAGAATCAACAGGCATTAGTAGTGCTGACGGTAAAAAAATAAGTCTTGTCAAAAAAAGAGGACTTGTTACTGAGGTTTTTGATGAAAACGCCTTTGAAAAACTCCAAGGCACCTCTGCTATCGGGCACAATAGATACTCGACAGCCGGCAATGAATCCATACTTGATGCGCAACCTGTTTTTGCACGCTACAAACTCGGTGAAATATCTGTAGCACACAATGGAAATCTCGTTAATAAACTCGAGGTTAGAGAAGCTCTTATCGACAAGGGCGCTATATTTCAAAGTGGTATGGATACGGAAAATATCGTCCATCTTATCGCAAAAAGCCAAGAGGATAAACTTGTTGACCGCATCAAAGATATGCTTCAAAAACTCGAGGGAGCCTACTGTCTTGTTATTCAAAGCCGTTCTAAAATGTTTGTTATAAGAGATCGATTCGGTATTAGACCTTTGAGTCTTGCAAAATTGGAAGACGGAGGCTATATCGTAGCGAGTGAAACATGTGCTTTTGATCTTTTGGGTGCCACTTTCATCAGAGATGTACGACCGGGTGAAATGCTCATATTTGAGCATGGCAAAGAACCTGTGAGCGAACAAGTATTTGAAAGTGATTACCACCCGTGCGCTTTTGAATATATCTATTTTGCAAGACCGGACTCCATCATCGATGGGACAAATGTCTATGAATCAAGACTTAAAATGGGAAAATGTTTGGCAAAAGAGCAACCTGCCGATGTTGATCTCGTTATTCCCGTACCCGATAGCGGGGTGGCTGCTGCTCGAGGTTTTGCTGAGGGACTTGGCGTTCCTTTTGAGATGGCAATCGTAAGAAACCACTACATCGGAAGAACTTTTATAGAACCTACACAAGCGATCCGAAATCTCAAGGTTAAACTCAAGCTCTCTCCTATCTCCTCACTTATAAAAGGGAAATCAATCGCTATCGTGGATGACTCTTTAGTGCGAGGAACAACATCAAAACAGATAGTTAAAATGCTCAAAGAGGCGGGAGCAAGAGAGATTCATATGCGTATAGCTGCTCCGGAGATAAAGTACCCATGCAGATACGGTATCGATACGCCTACTCAAGAAGAGCTTATCTCGGCAAAATATTCTCCAAAAGAGATATCTGATTCTATCCATGCCGACTCTCTTGGATTCTTATCAATCGAGGGTCTCAAGAGATCACTCGGCGAGCAGAGAAACTATTCACTTGTAAGTTTTGACGGGAACTATTTTGCCGGAGGCAATGCAAAAAGCCCCGGTTGTTGTGACTTGGACTAGGTGTGTATGAAGCAAGAGGCTCTTTTAACATTTGGAAAATATCTTAAAAAAAAGTATCGTACCAAAGTTGTAAAGATACCTATCGGTCTCAGTGGTTTTACCTGCCCAAATATCGATGGAACAGTTGCAAAAGGTGGATGTACTTTTTGCCTCAATGAATCTTTTAGCCCCAATATGGGGACTGAGTATAAGATAACACTCAACCCAAACTCCGCTAAAAATCCTCTGCTGGAAGTACAACTTAATGAACTTGATGAGCAGATAAGAAGAGGAAAAGAAGCTCTAAAGCACAAAGGGGTTAAGAAATTCTTAGTCTATTTTCAAGCTTTTACCAACACCTATGCTCCCCTTGAAACACTCAAAATACTCTTCGAGAAGGCTCTGAGTTATGATGATGTCATTGGGTTGAGTATTGGCACACGAAGTGATAGCATTAGCGACGAAGTCCTTGATTATCTCAGTGAACTTCATAAAACCAAAGAAATATGGGTAGAGTATGGCGTACAATCAATCCATGATATTACTCTTAAACGAATCAATCGGGGACATGACGCACGCAGCGTAAAAGAGATGATCTTAAAAACAAAAGAAAGAGGGCTCAATGTCTGTGCTCACCTCATCTACGGACTTCCGGGAGAAGATACCAAGATGATGCTTGAGAGCACCAAAGAGGTCTATAAGTGGGGAGTTGACTCGATCAAGTACCATCCACTGTATGTGGTAAGAAATACTCTCTTGGCCAATGAATATAAAAACAGAGAATTCAAACCGATTACCATAGAGGAGTATACTTCTATCTTGATACAAGCACTCAAGCTCAAACCAAAAAATATCTCTATCCAAAGAGTAACAGCAGGCTCAGCAAATGATGGAGTCATCGCACCTTCTTGGTGTGCTTGGAGTAAAAATAGAGCGATGCAATTTGTCAAAAAAGAGTTAGTAAAAGAGCATCTCTACTTTTGAGAAAATACCCTCACGCCCCATAAAAATTTATCTTTATACCACCCATTAAGACTCGAGATTGTCACACTATAAGCTTTGCCGGAACTCGCATGGATAAATCTATCATCACCAAGATAGATACCACTATGATTAACATGATGCTTGTTTGATGTATCAAAAAAAAGTATATCGCCTTTTTTGATCTCTGATTTATCTAGTTTTTTGCCGATTTTTGATTGTGCTATAGAGGTTCTTGGAATTACCCTACCTTGCTCTTTAAAGACATAATAGACAAATCCGGAACAATCAAAACTCTCAGGCCCTTTTTCCCCCGGCACATATTTTGCACCGACCTTACTCTGAGCCAATGCTATCAAAGAGTCAATTTTCCCGTTGGTGCTAAATTGTTCGCTACTCTTTTTTTCGTCTGATGAACTTGTAACTTTTTGTTTCTCTTGTTTGAGAGTTGAAGCAGAGAGATTTTGATCTTGCGTTAGATTCTCTTTTGCCGGGGCAACCCCTAACATATAAACCATAAATGCAAATAAGACAAGTAAAAGTAATGCCAATGCTGTTCTTGCAACCAATGCCAATATATTTGACACTCTCTCTCCTTTTTAGCTTCTGCTCTCTTTTTCCTCTATGCCACTGACCCCAAAACGTCTTTTAAGCTCTTGTTTTACCCTATCAGGAGAGACTTCCCTCAAACCTAGACCGACAAGTGCATGATAGAGAAGATCGGCAGCCTCATAGATCACCTGCTCATCACTCTCTTCTTTGATCGCTTTTACTAACTCATCTGCTTCTTCTTTGATCTTCTCTTCGAGTAAGGCAGGATTATCAAGTAGTTTTTTTGTCCATGATTTTGCATCACTACTTGTTTTTCGCTCCAGGATAGTATGATAAAGCGTATCAACAACACCGTAAATTACCTCTGCATCTACCTCTTTATCTAAAATAATCTTATCTTGAGTCAAAGAGTTAAAAAAGCAACTTCTTCTTCCTGTATGGCAAGCAACTCCCTTTTGCTCTACTTTTAAAAGCAATGTGTCGCTGTCGCAATCAAGGAGAATTTCAACTATCTTTTGAGTATGTCCGGAACTCTCACCTTTTTTCCAGATGCGTTGGCGGCTTCTGCTAAAATAGTGCGCATACCCGCTTTGCATACTCAAATCTAGCGCCTCTTTGTTCATATAGGCAAGCATGAGCACTTCATTGCTTGTTGCATCTTGCACAACAGCAGGTATCAGTTCATTTTTTTTCCAGTCGATACTCTCTATCATCTAATTTCCGGTTGCTGTTGAGCGTTTCTTGTCTTTACTGTCTAGCCAGATATTAGGTACCGCACCACCAGGGGTTAAGAATATCTGTGCATCTCTATTTTCTTTGAGCGCTTCATTGAATTTTGCTTGTGTTTTTATCTGCTCAAGTTGTAAAAGTTTATCGGAGAGCGATTTGGATATCAAGATATTTGCTTTTGCCTGCTCTTCAGCTTCAATCCGTATCTTATCTGCTTGTCCTTGTGCCTCTATACGATTTCTTTCAGCCTCACCTTTAGCAATTTCAGCTTTCTTGAGTGCCTCTTGTTTTGCCTGCTCCTTTTGCTGTTCTGCTATCGTCACCTCTTGTTTTGCTATCTGCACCCGCTCTATCTGATCTTTGATCTTTTGTGGCAAATCTATATTTCGAAGCTCAACGCTTGAAAGCACAACAGGGGTTCCCTCAAGAGAGGTAATCTTTTGCGATATCTTTGTAGTAATAGCTGCTGCTATCTCGTTTCTCATCTCAGGAAGTTGCTCGGCAGTGTATTGACCTACAACATCACGAACGACTTCTCTCACTTGTGAATTGATAATCTTCTCTTCCCAGCCGGCTCCCCATTTTTCTATGGTAAGTGCAGCGCTCTCGGCTCGAAGCTGATACTGAACGGCTATATCGATATTGACGGTAAGCCCTCTTTTATCAAGTACTTGAATCGATGGATTTTTCTTGAGCCCACCCTCAAATGTCTCATTGCTGAGTGAACTTTTTGCATAATTATCACCTATAGTGTCTCGCTCAAGATTACTATAAACGATGAGTCTTATACGAGTATTGACAGGCAAGATTCTCTCAAACACAGGGATATAAAAATGCAATCCCGGCTGTAAAGGTGTGTTATCAAACTTTCCGGTTCTTACTTTGATCCCTACTTCTCCCGAGTTGATGATAGTAAACGGTTTCAAAATAAAAAATAAAAATATCAAGACTACTACTACGATAATCCCTTGAAATATCTTTGGAGAACCTCCCATGGGAGACATGCTAAAACCACCTCCTTTGTCATTGCCTCCACCTGAATTGTTTGTATTGCTGTTGCTAGTTGCAGGCTTTTTCTTTTTGAAGTAATCGTTCATGTCTGTTGGCATATCTTCTCCTTATATGTATGTTAGATAGTGTTTGTATTTTGGATTTCGGCCGAAAACAACATCAAAATATGCACTTTGAAGCTGCTGCGTCATAGGACCTCTTGCTCCGTTTCCGACAACTCTATGATCGAGCGAATTGATAGGCGTAACCTCTGCTGCCGTACCCGTAAAAAAGGCTTCATCGCAGATATATATCTCATCTCTTGTGATATTTCTGCGCTGTATCGGGATACCTGCATCGCGTGCAAGCTCTAAGACGGTTGCTTGCGTGATAGACTCCAATGAGTTATCATTAGGTGGTGAGATCAATACGCCATCTCTAACGATAAAGAGACACTCTCCCGTCCCTTCGGCTGCAAAACCGTTCTCATCAAGCATCAATGCCTCCTCGAAACCGCTCTCTATTGCCTCATACTTTGCCATTTGGCTATTGAGATAATTGGCTGCTGCTTTAGCTTTGCCGAAAGTTGAGCGGTTTGGGTTTCTTGTGATTGAGGAGGTACATACTTTGATACCTTTTTCAAGACCCTCTTCCCCAAGATAAGCTCCCCACTCCCATGCAGCAACCGCAGTTTGAACCGGAGCTTTAACATGGTGAACACCCATCTGCCCATACCCTAAAAATATGATAGGTCTCATGTAAACATTGCCGGTAAAGTCATTGCTTCTTAGGACTTCTAGATGCGCCTCTTTGAGCGTATCATATGCGATATTTGGTTTGATTGCGACAATCTTGGCAGAATTATAAAGTCTCTTACAGTGATCTTCAAGTCTAAAAATCGCCAAACCATCTTCCGTCTGGTAGGCTCTTGTTCCTTCAAAAACGGCATTTCCATAGTGTACCGTATGCGTAAGGATATGTACTTTAGCATCTTTCCAATCTATAAGCTTGCCATCCATCCAAATATATTTTGCTTCGTTCATTTAGATCTCTCCAACTATTACTAAATTTGTGTGATTATACCATAAGGGAGTTAAGGCTTTAACTCTTTTTAAGCCTTAGCTTAGTTATAATCGATTTTAACTTTTAAAAAATTTGGGAGAATATTTTGGATTTACCATATAAAGCAAAAGTTTTTTTCGGCTCAGAGACAAAAGAGATAGAAGACTCTATAGAAAGAAAGAATCCTTTTAACGGGAAGATCGTCTCATTGATGCCAAAGTGTACTGTAGAGGATGCCAAAGAGGCTCTATCGATCGCACAAGAAGCCTTTAAAGATACCAAAAATACACCGCTACATCAAAGAATCGCATGGCTAGAGGATGTGGCTAGCAAACTTATGGAACGCAAAGAAGAGTTTGCACAGATGATCACACATGAAGTTGCTAAACCTATAAGTTTTGCTAGAATCGAAGCAGGCAGATGTGCAGAAACTATCAAACTTACTGCAATGGCTTTGGCAAATCTTGGGGGTGAGACGATACCAAGCGATATCATGCCAAGCGGCAAAAAAACCCTCTCATTTTACAAGAGAGTCCCCGCAGGTGTTGCTGTTTGCATCACGCCTTTTAACTTTCCACTCAACTTAATAGCCCACAAACTAGCGCCCGCTCTTGGCGCAGGATGCGCTGTTGTACTCAAACCGACACCCGAAGCTCCTGCTTGTGCGAGTATGCTAGCCGAACTCTTTATCAACTCCCCCTTTGCCGTTTCTGATGCACTCAGTGTTGTTTATGGAGATGCCGATGTAGGCTCAACACTTGTAAGTAGCCCGATACCAAGAGTGGTTAGCTTTACAGGCTCTGTGCAAGTAGGCACTGCTATCACAAAAAATGCGGGCATCAAAAAACTTGGGCTCGAGCTCGGAGGCAATGCCGCAACCTATATCGATAAAAGTGCCGATGTAGCCACGGCGGCACAAAAGTGTGCCTTTGGTGCATTCTACAATAGCGGGCAAGTTTGCATATCACTCCAAAGAATCTATGTGCATCAAGATATCTATGATGACTTTGCCAAACTCATAGCCCTCGAGAGCACAAAACTAAAAGTGGGCAATCCTTATGATGACGATACTTTTATGGGACCGCTCATCAATGATGATGCCAAGATACGAGCACTCTCTTGGGTAGAATCAGCCAAAAATGAGGGAGCAAAAGCGATATGCGGCGGCAGCCTCGTTGATGACTTCTTTCCTCCTACCGTTATGGCTGATGTAACGGATGATATGAATATCATCTGCGAAGAGGTCTTTGCTCCCATCGTCAGTCTCATCAAAGTGCCGAGTTATGAAGAGGCGATAGAGAAGATCAACGACTCACCATATGGACTCCAATTTAGTATCTTCGCTCAAGAGTTATCGCTTGCACAAAGATTTATAGACGATGCCGAAGCAGGTGGAGTCGTGATCAATGAGATCCCAACGCACCGCTTTGATGTACAGCCTTATGGTGGCGTGAAACTCTCAGGCATAGGCAAAGAGGGTCCAAGATGGGCACTCGAAGAGTTTAGCGAGATCAAAAGTATCTCTTTTTACTGATATAATATAAAAAAGGAGGCATCATGGAGTATATGTTTGAAGCAGGTTTTTTAGGTACAAGAGCGCCGTTTTTTATGGATACGGTAACACTCATCGTAGCACTCCTGCCACTACTTATCGCGCTTGCAGTAATGTTAGCGAAGATGGGTCACTACAAGGCTCATAAGCTAGCACAACTAACACTTTTTATAGTCTCAGTTATCGTTGTCGGTTATTTTGAATATGGGGTGAGATTGGGCGGGGGATTTGAAACATTTGTGCAAGATAGTTCGCTCAACCATAACTTTATATTTTATTTTCTGATCTTCCATATCCTTATCGCACTCGTTACACTTTATAGTTGGATCAGAACGATCTTATTTGCGCTCAATAATAACCCGTTAGAGCATGCGCAACGACATAAAGCACTTGCAAAGTTGACGATATTGTGGATTATCGCCACAGCAATTACAGGCATAGGTGTCTATCTGCTCCTTTTTGTGTTTTAGGGAGCGATTATCGTAGCTCGTTCCATCTTTTGTTTAATCAAGAGATGAAGCGAGGAAAAAATTTCAAATCTTACAAGAAGATGAGACCGTAATACATCGCATAATCACCAAAATAGCTCAACATTAACTAATCTTTTTTGTCTTCATAATAACTATCATCAAATAACTGTCATGCGAGCATCCTTGTAAAGCAGGGATATGCCTTTCCTTCGGCGGTGCAAAATATGCACATCGCCTTTGGTTTCAAAGCTATAAAGACAAAGCAGTTTGTCTTTATTTACGCTTTTCACTATGTGAGCATGACGCTTTTTCTAAAGAAACTTTTTGCTTTACAAAATCGCTATTCGCTAGTTTTGTGCTACTTTTTCTAAAAAAGTAGTAAAAAGAAATCTCTATAACTTTTCTTTTTAGTAAAGAAAAGTATCAAAAGAAAATCGTCGTTTCACAATTGTGCGGGCGTTGCTCAACGCTCGTGCTTCGCAGTGCTCGCATTCACAACTGCACAAGAAGTGTGAAAGCGACAGAAAGAGCAAGTTTTCTCTCGTTCTACCTCGGGAAAGATTATGCAGCTAAGAGGCGGAGCGAGAAAAAAGTTATCATTATCGTCTAACCTTTAAGTATAAACACTGTCTTTTCAATCTAAATCGCTATGATATGAACATAAAAACACAAGGTGGCAAAGATGCAGAAAAATCATTTTGGATTATTGGCAGGATTGGCTTTGATATTTGGTGTGCAGTTTTTATCTGCAGCACAAGAACCTTTTAAGCTCAATATCCTACACATCAACGATCAGCACTCACATCTAGACGCAGAGTCTCTCGAGCTTGACGCGGCAGGTAAAAAATATGAGATCGAAGTGGGCGGCATGGCTCGTGTGGCTTCAGAGATAAAAGCGCTCAAAGAAAAATCCGAAAATACACTTGTTCTACACGCAGGCGATGCGATGAGCGGCACGCTCTACTTTACACTCTTTAAAGGCGAGGCGGATGTAGTATTGATGAATGAGATAGGTTTCGATGCTTTTACGCTTGGAAATCATGAGTTTGATGAGGGTGACAAAGTGCTCTCGAACTTTATAGACAAAGCAACTTTCCCCATCATCAGCTCAAATGTAGATGCGCTCAAAGGCTCACTGCTTGATGGCAAATGGAAACCCTATATCATCAAAGAGATAGGCGGACAAAAGATAGGCATCATAGGCTTAGAGACTGCTCAAAAAACATCGGCATCATCACGCCCCGGTAAAGATATCAGCTTTTATGATGAGATGGTTAGGACACAAAAATATGTGGATGAGTTACAAGCCAAAGGGATAGACAAGATCATTCTCTTGAGCCATTTTGGATACAAAAATGACCAAAGACTTGCACAAAAAGTCAAAGGGGTCGATGTCATCATAGGCGGTGACTCGCACTCACTACTTGGAGACTTCTCTAGCGTTGGACTTGCCTCTTCGGGCGAATATCCCACCAAAGTCACTACAACGGACGGCAAAAAGATGTGCATCGTACAAGCTTGGGAGTACACAAAAGCTGTAGGTGAACTGCATATCTCGTTTGATGATAAAGGAGATGTCACCGATTGCGGAGGGAAAACACACCTCTTAGCAGGGGAGCATATCACTACAAAAGATGCCAATGGAGCAGAAAAACCGATAAGCAAAGAAGAGATACAAGCACTGCAAAGTCTACTCAAAAACGGTGCTGCTTTGGATATCGTCAATGAAGATGAAAACATCGTCCAAAAATTAGCAAGCTACAAAGATCAGATCAAAACTAAATCAGCTCAAATTGTAGGCGATATCGGAGAGGATTTGCGACATATCAGAATACCGGGCAAGACTTATGACGGCAATGACGGTAAAGCACTTCCCCAAGGGAGTGAACTCGCCCCCGTGATAGCTGCGTCTTTTTACAATGCAAGCTTGAGAGCCGATGCCTGCATACAAAATGCCGGCGGTGTTCGCTCGGGTCTTAAAAGCGGGGAGATGACTATCCAAGGAGTTTATACACTCTTGCCGTTTTCAAATACGCTTGTGGAGTTAACACTATCGGGTGCAGAGGTCAAACAGGTGCTCGAAGATGCACTTATCAATTATTATGACAACTACGGATCAAGCGGCTCTTTTCCATATGCTTACGGACTCAAGTATGACATCGATATGAACAGAGTCAAAAATGACCGTGTCTATAATCTCGAAATCAAAGATCGCAAAAACGGGAAATGGATGCCGCTCGATATGAAAAAAGAGTATGTCATCGTTGTCAATAGCTATATCGCCGAAGGTAGAGACGGCTATACTACTTTTCAAGAGGTGCAGCAACAACGAGGCAAAGGGGTCGATACCTATCTTGACTATGCGATGAGTTTTGCCAGATATGTTGAGGGTATCACCAAGGAAGGTAAAAAAGTAATGCGGCTGCCAAAAGAGGAGATTTGTATCAAAAGCTATAAAGAGGGACCACAAAAAACAAAAGAGAAATAGTTAAACAATACCGACTCAAAAAAAGGATACACACATGGCACCACCTCGTAGCGCTATCAAAGCAGGCGTTAAAGTCGCTATCATACTCAAAGCAGACCAAAGAAGCGGAAAACTCACAGAGGGCACCGTGAAGGATATCTTGACAAGCTCCCCCACTCATCCTCATGGCATTAAAATAAGGCTAATGAGTGGAGATGTGGGGCGCATACAGAAGATAATAAGTTAAAGAAAATTTTGAAGTTTTATGAGTTTAGTATATATATGGTTATCTGGCTTTCCACTTTCTAAAAAATGTCTCTCTTCATCTTCTATCAAATATGTGATAATTTCTTGAATTAATTTATCTTTTTCGTTCTGTATATTTTGGTCAAATTCTCCGATAGCGACACTATCGTGAAAATCCGTCCAATCCAATACTATTTCTTCGCTATTATACTTTTGTTCTACAATTTCTATTGCCTCTTCTAATGAACTTGCATCTATGTGTAAAACTCTTGATAATCTTTCGCTAATTTCAATATTGTACTGCATCAATCTACCTCTTTTTATCGATCGTAACAAAAAGAAAGTTAAAGTTCAAGATCAAAATAGTTAATATTATCGTAAGCTATATAGCCCTTTGCCTTCAAATCTTAGATAATCTTTATCCCTTAAAATTTGGAGTTGTTGTCTTATTTTTGCTTGTATATTGTTATTATCAGGATGTCTATCTTTTAGATATGTTTCAAATTTATATATGTCTGCAAGTGAAAAGTTTGGTTTTTTTATTTTATCAACACAATTTATAATATCCAGAAGCCATCCTTTTGCTTGAATATTTTTGGAAGATTGCAAGAAATTCATTTTGCTCCACTCTTCCATTATTTTATCTTTGCTCTGTATTTGCTTATCTTTTACATAAAATATTTTACCACTATGTGGTATGCTTGATATATCAATATTGCACATGATATAATTTGGTCTATTTGGTATGCCCTTGCTTCTTGCAATAATCATATTTGGCACAAAAAAATAACTAGGAATTGCTAAAAAATTTATTACTTCAAAATTACTTTTATCATAATTTAAAAAGAAAAAATTAGGACTTGTATTGCTTGTAATTCTTTCTATCATTTTGTGATATACACCATCAGCAATAGTTTTTCCTAGTGATTTGCCATTTTTACTTTTTAATTCATAATCTTCTTTACATTTAGAGCAATAAAAATCAGCAACAGGCTTATTATTTTCGTAGTTAGTAACTATTGTTCCACAATATGGGCAAAAAATATACTTGTTGACCCATTCTTCTGTAAAAATTCTTGTTTTTTGGGATTGACTTTTGTAGTTTTCGGTAGATACAGAGGATAAGTCAAGAAGCATTGCTTACTGTTCTATCCTTATCATACCGATTTTGTTCTTAACAACACTCAATTGCTCCAGTTGAGCGATCGCCTCTTGTATAGTCTTCTCTTCGCATTCATGCGTGATAAAGAGCAACTCCACGCACTCATCTTGATCACTATCCGGTTTTTGCATCATAGCTTCTATAGATATATCAAGACTGCTGAGCAGATTTGTAACTTCTGCTAAAACACCTTTTTTATCTTCTACGGAGACTCTAAGATAGTAGTGTGATACTATCTCATCTTTTGATAGAAGTGTAAGTCCACTCTCGAGTGGCTTCTTATAGCCAAGCATAGGATTTGTATTGCCCCTGACTATATCGATGATATCAGATATTACGGCACTTGCTGTTGCATCTCCGCCTGCTCCTGCACCATAATAGAGCGTCTCTCCTACAGCGTCGCCTCTAACCATAACAGCATTCATGACACCATCAACTTTGGCAATCATTGAACTTTGCGGTATCATCGTAGGATGCACTCTTAGCTCTACTCCATTACCTACCTTCTTGGCGATCGCCAATAGCTTGATAGCATACTCAAAGTCTTTAGCAAATTCTACATCGGTAGGCGTTATATTGTCGATACCTTCTATGAGGATATCTTCCGGCTTCGCATCTATCCCATAAGCGATTGATGCAAGGATAAGAAGCTTATGAGCCGCATCAAAACCACCGACATCAAAAGTCGGATCAGCCTCTGCGTACCCAAGCTTTTGCGCCTCTTTGAGTACATCCCCGTATGCTGCGCCCTCTTGGATCATCTTAGTGAGGATAAAGTTACATGTGCCGTTCATGATTCCCATGATTGATTGTATATGATTAGCACTAAGTCCGCCTCTTAAAGCACCTATAATCGGGATGCCGCCTGCCGTACTTGCTTCAAACATAAGAGGGATATCTCCCGCACACTCTTGAAGATCATAGCGATGGTATGCGAGCATTGCTTTATTTGCAGTCACTACCGCTTTCCCTTGCTCAAGTGCAAGTTTAACCATTTGAAACGGGAAGTCAATACCGCCCATCACCTCTACTATGATATCGATATCCGGATCATTGATAACATCAAGCGGATTATCTGTAATCGGGAAAGAAAAATCATCTCTGGGCTCTTTTGAAACACCCCTTGCTACGACTATCTTTTTACCGCTTCTTGCCTCTATGATGTTGCTATTTTTTTCTAAAATTTTAGCAACGCTCCCTCCTACCGTACCAAGTCCTAGTATGCCTACTTTTACCATATATTCTCAACCTTCACTTTTGTATTCACTCAAAAATTTCTTTATATTCCTCGCTGCTTGTCGTATGCGATTATCGTTTTCAATGAGTGCGATCCTTACATATTCATCACCATATTCACCAAAACCGATACCGGGACTTACGGCCACTTTTGCCTCTGTTAAAAGCAATTTTGAGAACTCCAAGCTCCCTAGATGACGCATCTTTTCAGGAATCTTTGCCCAGATAAACATACTTGCATTCGGTTTTGCCATAGGCCACCCTGCTTTGCCAAAAGCATCTATCATAACATCTCTTCTCTCTTTATATTTTGGAACGACCTGCTCATCTACCAAATAACCATAATCATCAAGCGCAACGGTTGCCGCTACTTGGATGGGCGTATACATCCCATAATCGATCCAGCTTTTATACTTTTGAAGTGCGCCTATGAGCTTTGGATTACCGACGATAAAGCCGACTCTCCAACCTGCCATATTGTAGCTTTTTGAAAGCGTATAAGACTCCACGGCAACATCTTTTGCGCCTTCTACCTCAAGAATGGAAGGGGTTTTGTAGCCATCAAATGTGATATCGGCATAAGCGATATCGGAGATGACATAAAATCGTTCTTGCTTAGCAAGGGCAACAAGTCTCTCATAAAAAGCTTTTGTTACGGTTGCGGTTGAGGGGTTATGAGGGAAATTGACCACAAGATACTTTGCCTTGGGTACGGAATTTTTGAGCGCACGCTCTAAATCCTCAAAAAATTGATCTTCATCAACCTCAAAATTCTCTTCATTGAAGGTGAGTTTCATCTTCTCAACATTCCCGCCTGCAAGGACAAAAGCATAGGAGTGGATAGGATAGGTCGGGTCAGGAACGATTGCCACATCGCCCGGATTTGTGATCGCTTGCACGAGATGCACATATCCCTCTTTACTTCCCATTGATGCAACGACTTCTGTCTCGGGATCTAAAATCACACCATATTTTCTCTTGTACCAATTTGCCATAGCAAGCCGTAATTTATAAACTCCCTTACTTGCGCTGTAACCGTGTGTATGTGGTTTCTTTGCAGTTTCGATGAGTTTATCAACCACAGGATCGAGTGCCTTGCCGTCAGGATTGCCCATTGAGAAATCTATCACATCCTCCCCGGCACGACGAGCTGCCATCTTCAAATCGCCTATGGCTGCAAAGATATATTTCGGCAATCTATTTATCTTATCAAACTGTATCTCATCAAACATTTTTCTCTTTTCCTTGTAAAGTGGATATTTCTAAAATTCTACCATTTTTTTGGACCGTTTAGCGCTCTAAATTCTTCTCTTTTTATCTCGCTAAACTTTCCATCTTTTATCATAAAATAATGCTCTTTAAAATCTTTATAACCCGTTGTAGTATCACCCGCTTCTATACTAAAAGCGGCTCGACTTGTTGCTATAAGCAGATTACGATCAGGTGCAAGCTCAAATGGCACTTTTATGATCTGATGCGAAGATTTACCGCTTGTCATATCATAGATACCAAACCATAATTTATACTTTGGTGTCAAAATGATTTTTGAACTCACCGTTGCAGAGCTATTATTCTCTTGATCTGCATCACTCATCCCTGCGGAGTCATTATCCTCAAATGCCAAAGATTCATCTTTGACCTCCTTAAACTCATCTTTTGAGATAGTTCCATTGGCAACCATATCCTCGGGTATATTGTCTGAAGCGTTCACTTCGCCAAGAACCATCTCTTGAGTGAGAAACATCTGCCCACCGTTTTGCTTACTCTGTACTGTATAGTTATAGATCATAAGCGATGCAACTGCACCTAGAAGAAAAAGAAGAAGCACAAAAAATAACCATCTGCCTTTTGGCTTTGGCTTTGCTTGATATACAGATATCGTCACATCCTCTTCATCATCTACAAAATAATCCTTGCACTCCTGCTTCAAAGCAGAAAGATCCAAGCCATAGTCTCTCTCAAGTATAGAGATAAACCCAAGTGCTTGTACTTTTTTAAAAGCAGAAAAATCACGCTCAAAGAGTTTTTTTAGGTTGTCGACCGATATATTGGTTTTTTTACTGATACTTTCTACGCTATTCTCTTCTAAAACATTTTCAAGATTCATCCATTCATCCTATGTAGTAAAATTGCTGCTGCTGCACTGACATTGAGAGAATCAAACTCTCTTTGCATCGGTATTGAAACCATTTGGTCTATCTTGGGTTTTACCCTTTTTGATATTCCCTCACCCTCACTGCCAAGAACTAAAACTTTTTTTTGTGAAAACTCTATATCGCCTACAGGCACTCCATCCATCGCCGCACCGTAGAGTTTAAAGCCAAGCTGCTGTAACTCATTGATATAACTCAACGGATTTTGCTCGATGAGAAACGGGATATCAAAAAGAGCTCCCGAGCTGCTTCTAGCAATCCCTGCAAAGTTGAGTTGTCTCACACCGCTAGCTATGATACCTTCAGCGCCTAGAGCATAGGCACTTCTAGTAATGGCCCCGATATTTCCAACATCACTTAATGAGTCTAAAATGACCAAAAAGTTACTCTGCTTCATATCATTAAAACTTGCTTGCTCAAAATCTTCCACATCCAAGAGCAGACCTTGATGATTTCCACCCTTACTCATAGAATCTGCCCATTTAGCTTCCAAAAACTTAATGCATGCTCCAAACTCTTCAAATAACGGCTGAGGCAATATGCCTTTTTTGGCAATATAGACACTCTTAACTCTATCTTTGTGATGAGTTAAAATATATAAGCAAACCTGTTTACCGTAAACGACCATAAGTTAAATTTTACCTTTTTTTTGCTGTAGAGTTGATAATCAAAAGTGAGGAAGAGGAGATTATTTTTCTTTTAAAATAATCTCTTCATAGCACTCTTTAACGCTCTTACCGCTCAGCTTTGATAAGAGTTTTGCTTTTATCTTCGGTGCGATATCTAAATCGACAACATCCTCTGCATATAGAGCCTTTGAAGCATCTTTCTTGCCCTCTATGATGACGACCCACTCACCTCTGATAGTCTCCTCTTTCAAGCGAACAAAAGCCTCACTTGGGGTTGTTCTAAAATAAGTTTGAAACTTCTTAGTAAGCTCTTTAGCAAGAAATATCTCTCTTTCAGGCGCAAAAACAGTAAGCTCCTCAAGGAGTTTGAGCAATCTATGAGGCGCCTCATAAAGTATACTTGGGTTAGTGGCATTGAGCACTTCGGTGAGCTGCTCTTTTCTTTGCTTTCCTTTGTGTGGTAAAAACCCAAAAAAGTTAAAATCCACGCTTGCAAATCCACTTGCCACATATGCCGTCAATGCTGCATTGGCTCCCGGCAATACATCATAAGCGATTCCCTCTTTTTGGCAATACTCCACAAGTAGCTGCCCCGGGTCTGAGATAGCAGGCATCCCTGCATCACTTACATAAACAACGCTTTTCTCTTTGAGCTCATTTGTGATTTCAGCAATTCTCTGTACTCCATTATGCTCATGAAAAGAGAGGAAATCTGCATCGATTTTTTGCATACCAAAACGCTCATGTAAAAGATGCAGAAGATGCTTTGTCTCTCTCGTGTCTTCACATAAAAATAGCTCAGCTTCTTCAAAAAGACGCATTGCTCTTAAAGTAATATCTTCAAGATTTCCTATAGGTGTGGGGATAAATGTTAGCATAATGAAGCTCTCCTTGAGAGTAGGCAAAAGCTCATCTCAATGCCTCTCGCCAAAGCTTTACTTGAAGCGAGAGTCAAATGAAAAAAATTAATTGAGGTTGTATTTTTTCTTAAATTTATCAACGCGTCCGGCTGCATCAACTATCTTCTCAGAACCTGTAAAGAATGGATGACAAGCGTTGCAAATATCTATACTAAGTTCCGGTTTGTTTGATTTTACTTCAAACTCATTACCGCATGCGCAACTTACTTTTGTTGCCATATATTCCGGATGTATATCTTTTTTCATCGTTTATCCTTTTAGTTTATTTTAAAACAAAATAGCAACTAGTTGCGTGAGCTTTCTGCTGAAGAAAACTCAGCGTTAGCGTACGCAAGCTTATAGCTTTGCTATATTGCATTATGTAAATGGCGAGGCAACCAACCTGCTCTGATGCTAAAGCACCCTTCCACAAGAATATTCTCGGGGTCGCTGCAACTTACTCTAACTATTTCAGAGACAGCTTTTAAGGAGCAAATTATACCTAAAATTGTTTAAGAAAATTTGAAACTAATATCAGATGATTAACTTAAGAGCCACAGCACACACGGCACTCTCACTTTTTAAGATAAGCGGTGTATCAAATCCGACTACTTTTTGTGCATCAAAAAATGCTATCTCATCACTCGTAAAACCACCTTCGCAGCCCACAACTATCGTATCGATGTCTTTGTGCTCTTCGATATTATTGTGTGAGAAATTAAGCATAGAGCTCTTGGGGTAAAGCGTGATAAACTCTTTGAGACTCTTTACCTCATCCAATTTCATCATGCGGCTTCTGCCACACTGTTGTGATGAGCTAAGGAGTATTCGCTCTAAGCGTTCTAAATCAAGTTTAAAATTTTGCTGGCTTCGTTTGCAGTGGATAAAGGTGATTTTCGATACTCCGGCTTCGTTGAGAATCGGCAAAACTTTCTCTATATTTTTTGGCTCAATGATACACCATCCGATATGTAGCTCTTTTTTTGCACCAATTGGCATCATCTGCGTCTCTTGAAGCGAAAGGTGTGCCTCTTTTTTATCGATCGATATGATTTTATGAAGGTAAATCTCTTCACTTTTGAGGTCTCTCAAGGCGATAGTATCGCCTAACTTATGGCGTCTTATCTTAAAGATGTATCTATGCGCATCTCCACTTAAAACGATGGAGCTGCTTGAGGCTTTCTCATGATAAAGATACTGCATTATCTTACCAATGTTGCCCAAAAGTATATAGCGAGTAGAAGAGTAATCTCAATCGATATCGATAGTAGTGAGCTCTTTTTTATGGATTTTTCTTGCATCCAAAGCATTGTATTTGCTCTAACTCTCTTAAACTCGATGATACCGATAAAAACGATGCCAAGCACCATTACAAACACCCGTACATCGAAAGAAGATGCAGTAATCAAAAAGAGAACGATGCCTGCAAATATCACCATGGAAACCATCGCCCAAAAGAGAAAATAACCGCTTCTGATGATCTTGGCAAAGGGCTCTTTGACTAACTGTGATACCGTTAGATTAAAAATCATAGCAACCAAGAGCATCTCTATCGTAACCAAGTGGTATGTTATCGCTTCTTCTATCATAGGCTCTCTTTGTAAAAATAAAAAAGATTATACTCTATTTTGCTATAATCATCAAAACAAGAAAATGTAAGGACAGCCACTTGGTATCAATCAATGAAGCATTACAACGCATATACGATACGATAAAACCGCTCGATGAGAAAGAGACGATAGATATCATCGACTCCGGGGGGAGAGTCTGCGCACAAGATATCATAGCGAAGATTGATCTTCCTAAATTTGACCACTCGGCTATGGATGGTTATGGCATAAGAATGGATGATTGCGGAGAGCTTTTTGAATGCACCAAGACACTCTTTGCGGGCGATAAAGATTGTGCACCCCTCGTGCAAGATGAGATCATCAAGATTATGACCGGAGCCCCTATCCCACAAGGTGTCCAAGCCGTTGTACCTATAGAAAATATCACTGAAGAAGATGGCAAGATCAAACTACCTACTCAAGTAAAAATGGGCGCGAATATACGCCAAAAGGGTGAGGAGCTCAAAGCAGGGAGCGTATGCATCAAAAAGGGTGAGCTCATTAATAGTTATACGATTGCTCTTTTGGCTTCGCAAGGGATCAAAGAGATAGTAGTTTTTAAAAAAGTTAATGCCGTGATTTTAAGCAATGGGAGTGAGCTTAGAAGCTATCAGGAGAAAGATATAGGTGCCTTTGAGATATACAACTCAAACACACCTATGCTTTATGCAAGGCTCAAGGATTTACACTGTTGCTCTTATATAGAACAGAGTGTTGGTGACGATTTGGAGACCCTAAAAAAAAGCATAACAGATGCTGTGAAGAAAAATCATATCATCATCACAACAGGCGGAGCAAGTGTTGGAGATAAAGATTTCACAAAACAAGCACTCAGAGAGCTTGGGATAAAGATGCTTTTTGAAAAAGTCGACATCAAACCCGGCAAACCGACTTCTATAGGTATATTAGATGGAGCTATCATCGCTTCACTTCCGGGAAATCCGCTTGCAGCCATGGTTAACTTTGAGCTTTTTGTATCGGTCGTTATTGCGATACTCCAAGGAGGCAAAGATATCTATCATAAAATCATCAAAACAACTTTTAGCAATGAGTATAGATTAAAACCGGGAAAATATAGTGTTATTTGCGGCAAATTTGACGGAGAAAATTTTAGCCCTCTTGAAAACCAATCACCCAATCAAGTCAGTACACTTAAAGAGATTGACTCTTTTGTACTTACCGATCCTAGTATAGAATATATCGAAAACAGTTGCTCTGTAAATATAGTGAATTTAAAAAATAAAGTGGATAAAAAAGAGTGTTTATTTATCGTACCCCAAGAGGGGTAGATGGATTATAGTGAAGATATATAATCAGATAAAGCGTCCATATCAGCATCACTAAGAGCTGCCATTTGACCCTTCATAAGCATACCGTTACCGGTAATGTCTCTTGTTCCGGCTTTATATGCATGCATTTTTTCTAATAAATCTGCTTTTGTCTGACCGGCAATAACTGCACTTTTGCCAAGTGCAAGTGTTTTACCGTCAGGTCCGTGACATGCAGCACATGTTGTAAATAGAGCTTTCCCCGGAGCTTCAGCAGCCGCTTCAACTGTTGCATTTTCTTCAGCAACAGGTGCCTCTGTCGTTGCATTTTCTTCTACCGCAGGCGTCACATCAGTTGCAGTTACATTAGCTTCAGCGGGAGCCTCTTTGACAACTTCTTCAGTAGCTACAGGTGCAGCCTCTTCTTGTACAACAGGTGTACTTTGCTCTACTGCAGCACTTGTAGTATCTGCTTTCTCTTCACCGCAACCTGCAAATAAAAAAGCTGCAGTTACCAATGAAATCAGTGTTAGATTTTTCATATTCTAGATCCTTTTCTTCAATATCAATTTTCAACAAAAACAATTATACTAAATTTTCTTGGGTTTATAATTAAAGGTTAATAATAAAATTTGTCTTTCAGGGAAAAGAATTATTTTTAAGCAGTATCAATCTTGTATTTTTATCATATCTTTATTTACAGTAAAAATACTCATAAAATCGCTCACTAGCAAAAGAGACTGAAAATCAATTCGTCTTTTGCAGTGAGTAATCTTGCTAGATGTTTCAGTCTTTTTTGATGCGGGAAGTAACCTTAATGGATAGCTTCTTTAGATTCTTCGACTGTAGTATTTACTTCAGTAACCGCTTCTTCAGCAGGCACTTCAGCTGCTTCAACCGTTGCATTTTCTTCGGCAACAGGTGCCTCTGTTGTTGCATTTTCTTCTACTGCAGGCGTCGCAGTTGCATTAGTTTCAGCAGGAGCCTCTTCAACAACTTCTTCTGTTACTACTTCTTCAGTAACTACAGGTGTAGCTTCTTCTTGTGCAACAGGTGTACTTTGCTCTACTGCAGCACTTGTAGTATCTGCTTTCTCTTCACCGCAACCTGCAAATAAAAAAGCAGCTGCAACCAACGAAATGAGTGTTAGGTTTTTCATAACTCGATCCTTTTCTTTAGATGTAAAAATTCGACAAGTAATGATTATACTAAATTTTACTTGGATTTATAATTAAAATATCTGATAATATCTTTTTCCACCAATTCTTATCACCCCATTCATTTTTAATCGCTTCGGAAAAAAGAATCGTCTCAAGTGATATCACTCCCATATTTTCACTGTGTGCATCATCTTTAAAGGCTTGAGCATAGCCACTATCCGTCTCATGAACAATCACACTATCAAGCACGACCTCTTTTTCGTCATTGACCATTTTACTCGCTTGAAGTATCTGCTCAATTACAAGGAAAAATACTCTTGCAAATTGCTCGGCAGAGGGAGAAACCGGTAACTGCACCCATCTTTGACTATGTTTTTTCATATCTTCTAAATACCGAGGATCGTCTTCACTCCAAAGGGTGATAGCATGATCAAAACTATCGATAAGTTGTTTCATTGTGTGTTTTACTAAGCCAAAATCATAAACCATTTGACCATGATCTAGGTATTGTGATCGTAGCAGTATCTCAACTTTATATGAATGCCCGTGAATATTTTCAGAACATCTTTGCGTGGTGCAACCTCTTACTATATGAGCATTCTCAAATTTGAAAAGCTTTCTGATAATCATCTTTTTTTCCTAATTCGGATATATTTCCTCTTATTTTATCATAACATTATAACTTTTTTGATCTTGATGTGCAAAAATCTAAACACCCTCGGTCGTATCATAGATTCGGATATGGAGTCTATCACTATAGAAAAAGTTGTTTGCCATACAAAACTGAAAAACATCTTTATCATTTTTTCGGATAGTTTCCCTGCTCTCTCCAACCGGCATACAATAGATAGGCAATTTGGGCGCCAAGGCAACGATATCTTTTATCTCCTCAAGTGCGCTAGAAGCAATCAGCTCTTTATCGATTGTAAATTTAAAAAAGGAATCGCTTGTGTTTGTGATAATCTTTGTAATCGCCTCTTTATTGACCCTTTTTTTGTAAGACTCATTTGAATTTGAAAGTTTGATAGAGAGTGCAAAAGTTACTTTTTTATAGAGAGGATACGCTTTAAAGTCGATATCGATTGTTCCATTTGTCTCAAAAGTTATTCTGCATCCTTGCTCTATGAGCCAAGTTATAACCTCATAAAAAACACGCTCTTGATGATACAAGAGTGGCTCGCCACCTGTTATAACAATATTTGGCAGATAACCAATCTGCGCAAACTCTTTTGAGAGTGTTTCTATAAAACCTTTCGCATTGTCTACCTTCTGCCAATTTTCCACAAAAGCCCTATCGACTGCAAAGAAAGTATCACACCCTTGCCTTTTAACACCTTGAGCTTCATATAAACAACCAAATCCGTCACATGAAAGATTACAGCCGCCGGTTCTTAAAAAATAGGAAGGCTCCCCTGCATATCTCCCCTCACCTTGGATAGAAAAGAATTGCTCGACTATATACATCATCAACCACCTGTCTCATAAAAAGCTCTTTTTGAGAGATCATTTGAGCTGAACTCTTCATGATCCCAACGATTCTCTTTTGGTTTATTTTTCAAAACATCGCCGAGTATCTCGCTCGCTTTTTTTACATCTTTAACTCGAAGTGCCTCGGCGATACTTTGCGCCTCATCAAAATATAAACACGGTATCAGATACCCTTCGGCAGTGAGCCTGATACGATTGCAACTCTCGCAAAAATCATGCTTGTGCGGATCGATGAGCCCAAATTCATATCCGTTTTCAAGCAATCTATAGTTAAATGATGGGCTTGCCCCTTCTCGTCCTAAAGCTTTGATATGGTACTTCTCTTTGATCTTAGAGAGGATTTCTCTACCATGCATGCCTCGAATCTCACTATTGGCATGTACATTTTCCATATATTCGATAAACCGTACCTTAAGCCCTTTTGCTTTTGAATACTCTAATATATCGACGATTTCACTGTCATTTATCCCTAAAAGCGGCACCATATTGAGTTTAACTCCGAGTCCTACATCTAAAGCTTTTTCGATACCCTCCAAAACTGTTTTAAGAACATCCTTTCCGGCTATCTTTGCTGCTACATCATTTTTAAGACTATCGAGCGAAATATTGAGTCGCTTCAAGCCTGCATTTTTAAGTCTCTGCGCACTTTGAGCTAAAAGAAAACCATTTGTAGTCAATGCTATATCGATATCACTCTTATAATCATAAATCATAGCGATAAATGTATCGATATCCTCTCTTAAGAGCGGTTCACCACCTGTGAGGCGAATCTTGTTGACACCTTCATCGATAGCAACTTTGACAAACATAAAAAGCTCTTCAAATGAGAGCAGATTCTCTTTTGGAACCCAAGAGAACGGTTTTTCGGGCATACAGTATTGACAACGAAAATTACATCGTTCCGTCAATGAGATGCGAAGATAATCAACTCTTCGACCATGTCCATCTATAAGCATAAAACTCCTATCTATTTTTTCTTTATACTGTAGCTTTTTAAGAAGGGTAGCAAAAGTTTGTTAAAAGGTGGGTTTAATTATTTTGAAGCAACAATAAACTAATCTTAAAATAATTTTGCGTGTAATTTACTGTAGTTTTTAAGGTTGTTGCGAAGGAGCATACTCCCGGTATGTAACCGGGGCAACTCCTTCAAAAATACAGTGAAGAACTGCTAAAGAATTAGTGAAGATCTTTCCACTGAGATTTTTTCCAAAGATACGCAAGGATAGTAAATACTACAAAAAAGAGTATAACCCATGGTCCGATAGCTGCTCTTGCCGGCTTGCTTGGATCCCCAACCTCTTCAAGATAAGTTTTTACTTTTTCATAGTTCTCTTTTGTAAGTCCGACTCTCGGCATTGAAGTCCCCGGAAGTTGTGTCTGTGGATTTTCTACAAAAGTTTCCATATAATGTGGGCTTCTTGCTCTAATCATCATAGAAAGATCAGGAGGCAATTTCCCCATATAAGCTTTCACTAAAGCTTGCTCATCAAGCACTTTGATCTTATAGGCGAGTGCATCTTTTTCCTCTTTAAATTCAGGAGTATCGCCAAGTTGTGTGATCTTAGCATATCGTACAGCATGACATCTGACACACGCCTCTTCAAATACTGCTTTTGGCTCCAACTCTGCTACTTTATTTTGCATCATATACTCAACGATATCAGCGATTTGTTGATCAGATGTAACCATAGCCATTACACTTCCCATAGGATGCATCATCGTATTGGCATATTTATGATCTACGTTTGACGCCATCGCAGGATCTTTAAGCAACGCTATAAGATAATTTCTATCATAAAGTGATCCCGCATGATCTAAACTTGGAGGAATAACGCCACCCATATTGATACCCGCGCCATTATGACATGCCATACATGTTGCAAATGATGCTTCACCATTTGATACATTGGCATCAAGTTGCGCAATGCTTGCTACATTGCCCCAAAATAACCTCTTATGCTTAACTGTCTCTTCGGCTTTTACTAAAGCACCTTCTTGTTTTTTAATAGCCTCTTGTGCTTTTACTATATCTTCTTGAGGAGCGTCACCAATGCCTTGTATCTTAACAAGCTCATCTTGAGCTTTTTTTAAAGCTTCTTTTGTCTTCTCAACTCGAGTATTCGCTTCTTCGATATCTGCCGTTCCGTCATATACAAAGTCGTGTCCCTCTACATGTGCATGCATTTGAGAGTGTGCAAACGGCTCAACCCCGAGATATACCAAAAGTGTAAAGAAAACAACTACTACTAATATTTTAAATTCTCTCATCTGTGCCCCCTACAGCTTTTTCTCAAATTTTGTAATTACAAAAAGGATTGGCCATAATACTAAGAAAATTATCGCCGCAATTACACCAAGGGCATTCCAAGGATGTACATCATATGATGGATTGGTAAAGTACAACTGTATCCACTCAAAAATACTTTTTGGTCCCTCAGGAGGCAACTTGCCAAGAATCGTCAATGCAATCATATCAATAACTAATACCCAAAACCATATTTTGAAGAGTCCTCTTTTATGTGCCGGAGCAACATTTGAACTTCTATCGATAAACGGAAGTAAAAAGAATATCACTTGTGCTATCAAAAATGCTATAAGACCCGGATCTTTCGGGAATGGTCTAAGAATCTCATAACTCCACAAGAAATACCACTCAGGATAGATATGCGGTGGCGTTTGAAGACCATCTGCGGGATCAAAATTCACAGGATCCATAGCAAAATCAAAGTTATAAAATACAAGGAAAAAGAAGAGTATAAAATAGACTCCCATCACAAAGATATCTTTGCTTAAAAATACAGGACTAAAAGGAATCACCTTAGACTCTTTTTTCTTGCCCTCTTTGTAGAGTTTTGCTGCCTCTTCAAAGTCTATCTCTTCACCCTCTTGATTGTTAACGTGAGGGAGTCTCAAGCTTGCAAAGTGGAATACTATAAGCCCGATGATAATCAGAGGAAGTAAGAATACATGTAGCATAAAAAATCTCGTCAAATAAGCATCTCCGGGAACATAGTCTCCTCTAATCCATTCAACAAGCCCTGTAAGCTGAAGTGAACCACCCTCAAATAGATTCGTGATAACCATCCCTGCCCAGTAACTCATCTGACCCCAAGGCAACATATATCCACTAAACGCTTCTGCTGAGAAAGTAACAAATAGAAGCATACCTGAGATCCATATCAACTCTCTGCCTCTTTTGTATGAGCTATAGTATATACCCGTAAGCATATGAATATAGATGATCAAAAATACAACAGAAGCTGCAACGCCGTGGATATGTCTCCACAGCCATCCAAACCCGACCTCACTCATGATCGTATAGTTTACACTATCAAAAGCGAGATTTGCATCAGGCTTATAATACATCAAGAGAAAGATACCGCTCACAACAAGCAGACCGAATGTTGCAGCAAGTATCATCCCCATTGCCCATAAAAAATTGATATTTTTCGGAATCCAATACTCTGTTGAGAGTACTCTCTTTACCGTATCGATTGCCAACCGGTCATTGAGCCATTGGTTCGAAAAAGGTTTTGCGTTTTCATCAAAATGTGCCATATTCCCTCCTATTAGGCTATTACGCCGGCTTCTTTCATTTTTATATACTCAGGGCCCTCTTCCCCGAGTACTAATTGTGTCCCGTCAATTTTAAAAGGAGGGATAACAAGCGGGCTAGGCGGTGGACCAAATATCTCTCTGCCGCTTGCGTCAAACTCTCCACCGTGACAAGCACAGTGAAATATCTTGTCATTCGGCAAATATGCAGGTATACATCCTAAGTGTGTGCAAAGCCCTATTGCCACAAGATATCTATCTTGTCCAACAATCACATCTCTCTCGTCGGAAGGCATATCTGCGCTCTTTTTCAAAATAAAGATAGGCTTCCCTCTCCATTTTTCAACATTTAGTACATTTTCTTGTGCACCACTTAAGTCTACCGTCGTAAAACCTGCTGCTTTTACACTTGGAAGCGGATCCCAACTACGCTTCATAGCATAAAGAGCTGCTAGGCCGCCTAGGGCACTAAAACCCCCTAAGGCCATACCCATAAAGTCTCTTCTACTACTCATTACATTCCTTTTGAATTAAAAATAAAGTCGGGGTATTATAAAGAAATTGATATTAAAAGTTTATGAATTGATTTTATCTGCAATATAAAAATCTATTTTATTGTCTTTTAAGGATTTTTTGGCAATTTTTTTTGAACGGTCTTGTAATAAAAATTTATCGATATCAAATTGATTTGGATCGAAACAAGGTATTTGATAATGCTCCAACATATTTTTAATGCATATTGCAACTTTCCCTTTTGATACATACGCCACATTCGCTCCAGCGCTTTTGGCTTCAAAGGCACATTGTAAAGATGATGTGATGATATTTTGTGAGTGAGAAATCAAATCTTGATACTCCTCGGGCTCATGAATCGTATCGAAAAAAGTACTCAGCTCGTCTTCATACCCTAGATAAAAATAATCTCCAAGAAGGAGTTCTACATCATGATTTTTAAATTGATTTGCTCTATTGAGTAACTCTTTTTTTGGATCACTATCGCCATAAAAGAGTATGGTTCTCTCTATTTTTTCACACTCATCCAAATAGATATCATCGATAAATATCGCCTGCATATTCTCATCCCAAGGATAGAGTACCTCTTCTTGCAATTGTGCTCTATCATCGCAATCTCTTGCTAGGCGAAATATCTTCTTGTAATCTCTGCAGAAATTTTCAAAATGCTTTGGAAGTTCTTCGGGTGAATCAATAAAAAGCGAATCGCCAATATCTAAAACAAGATCGATATCATGGATACTCTCAACACTTACAGCACCTTCAATGCCATACTCTTTTGCCGCAAGAGCTGCACGAAAATCATTGACAAGTAGTTTTGTTGTGATTCCTTGATTCTCCAAGTGTGGCAGAAGCGCTCCGGCACGCCGTACTCCATCCAAATCATCCCTATGTCCCGTGTGCGCATAATAGTAAAATGTCAAAGTTATCCTTTAGCGTTTTATAAATAATATTCGAAGTATAGCTAAAACATCGATATGACTTGAAACTTAAGCAATAGTAGGATAAGTTTGTAACATCTTTATGTGTGTATGATTTCTATAGGTCAATAAAGCCAAAGAGATAAGCAGGTGAGTTTGTGAAATTTTTATCTATTTCATATCATTGTTCTTGCAACTTCCATCGCCACAATTGCATCCACCACTGCTTTTAAAAAGTTTTCTATAGATGTAGTATACCGCTGCGATAGTTACAACAACTAAAAATATCTTTTCATACATCATGTTTCCTTTTTTCCTGAGAGAAAAAATTTCCCTCAGGCTTATCTCATAGGTTTTGCCTCAACCCAAATGACTGCATCTTGGCTGAGTTCTTTACCTTTATATGTTTTATCGTTTCCGACTCCTAAAGCTGCAAAGCCCCAAAAACCGGCTCTTGGCAATGTAAATGTAAACTCACCGTCTTTATCTGCCTTGATACCCATCGTGACAAAAGCATCTTGAGGCGCCTCTACATATGCTTTTCCTGTTTTGTTGTTTTTCATATCTATATCCCTGTTGAGATACTCCACTTCAATCTCAGCATACGGTACCGGCTTGCCTTTACTCTTTACAACACCCGTAAAACTACCGCCCTCCCAAATAGCATAAGGTTTTGTTAAAGGAACAATCTCGGCTTTGAGCCCAAGATCACTATCCCAATCCGTCGGTGTGCCTGCGACATTAATGATCGATTTCGTAATTTGCTGAATATAAGCATCTTCATTAGCCTCATAATAAGGTGCGGGCTGTAAGATCAAAATATGATCACCCATTCTTTGTGCTTTATACTGTGACGCATACGCTTTACCGCTATTATGTTGTCCTGTAAAAGTGATGCCTTTGAGCGTTGATTTCAGATCAGTCTTCTTGCCTTTATTGATAACATAAAACTCTTCAACCGGTTTGAGCTCCTTAGAGTCATGCTGTTTCCCCATGTCCATCGTATGCTCATCGGCAAACGGATGGGTAAAAACCTCTCTTAACTCTATGGTCTCACCCTTATTTAAGGCAGTATCAGGAGTATAGAGCATCTGAAAATGTGCAAATGCCCCTGTTGTGAGTCCTGCCAAAAGAACTGAGCCTACTAAAATTTTTTTACTAGAAATTTTAATCATACTTTTTTGTAACATTATCTATCCTTTCAATTATTTTAGGCATCCTAAGAGCCCTTTATAAAATCTGCAAAGCATCAAAGAATCGATGCCCTGCAAGTTTATTGCTTACTCTGTGATATCTGAGCTTTTTACGTGTACGCGATGTCCTTCTCCGGCATCAAACACTGCTTCATAATCTCCATCGGGTTTATCGAAAGTTATCTCGCTATCTTCGGTCATCTTTGATTCAAAACTTTTTTATCATCTTTTAAAACATAAAAAATCACGCCGCTTGCGCTACTTCCGTCACTAAACCCGCCTTCGCAAGTAACCGTGTTATCACCGTTATCAAAACAACTCATGATTGCCGTATGGGCAAAAACAGAGCCTGTTAAAAAAATCAAACCTAATAGTACTTTTTTCATTATATTCTCCTTTTTTGTATATTTATCGTGATACTATCAAACATTATTATTTTGAATTTCTATACCTCCTTTCCAGTTTTTGCTCCTATGTGGGAAAAGTCCCAAAATCAAAGCTAAAAGAACAACCGTAAAATAAAAATAACTCATCGCCTCAATTCCGCTCCATTGATAGCTTGAGCCCAAACTAAAGACCAAGGACGATATTATGATCCCTAAAATAACAGGGAAGAAAATAGCAAATACCATCCATCTGTAACTTCCCGCTTGTATCTTCACGACAATCATCGTTGCAATACAAGGAGGCGTTAGAATCATAAAAATTATGATAGCAATCGCATGCAAGGGGGTGTATCCGCTATTGAGTGCCATAGCCTCTTCTGCGCGCATACCGTCTGCTTTGTTGTTCTCATAGATAGAACCCAAAGTAGCAACTGCACTCTCTCTTGCTGCGAAGGAGCTTAAAAATGCAACATTGATCTTCCAATCAAATCCTGCATATTGCGTTATGGGCTCCACAAATTTACCCGTCATTCCAAGTAAAGAGTTCTCAATCTTCTCATTTTTGACATTTCTTAAAATGCGTTTTCTCTCTTTGGAGAGTTTTCTAAGACTTGCGTTTATTTTTTTCGCATCTTTATCACTTTTTGGTTTAAGAAATTTATAATAGATTGCATTGCGTTCTAAGTACTCCTCGTCGATTGCCTTAGCGCTCTCTTGTGATGTTGCCACCATTCTCTTTGCTTTGTATGCATCATAATAGTTCAAAAGACTAGAGACCTCTTCTCGTGTATCTATCTCCTTGTAATAACCGTTTGTGCTCATTTTCTTATCAAATTTTTGAAGCATCGTCTCTACTTGCGCATCGTATTTAGCTTGGGATTCTACGCTTAATCCCGGAAATTGCAACATTGCAAAAAGGATAATAGCCACCGCAAGAACAATCGTGACAACCTTTTTAATATAGACCCAAACTCTTTGGGTTGCTCTGATGATAACCCCTTTAAATGTAGGGATATGATACGGAGGTAACTCCATCAAAAACGGAGCAGTCTCTCTCGTTTTTAAAATCGTACTTGTAAATATCTTTGCAACGATAAGCGCTATAAACAAAGTAACCGTAGAGATAAAAAACATCATAAGCGCCATATCGGGCTTGAAAAACGCCCCTAAAATAAGCGTATAAAAAGGTACTTTTGCCAAACAATTCATATACGGAACCGTTAAGATCGTTGCCATTCTTGCGCGCTCATCGGCTATACCTTTCGTCGCCATAACCCCTGGTACAGCACAACCGCCCACCATAGCTCCACCCAACACTAAAGGAAGCGTCGACTGACCATGCAGACCAAATTTTCTAAATACCCTATCTAAGATAAATGCCATTCTTGGCATATACCCTACATCTTCCATGATAGCAATGAGTGCAAACAAAATAAAAAAGATCGGGATGTAGTTCATCAATGCATTAGCACTATTGACCATCCAAATACCAAAATCGGTAACCATAGGCACATCAATGATATCGGCACTCGGCAAAATATCTACAACAAAATTTTTGATAGCTGCAAGTAATGGCCAAGTATAATCGGTAAGTTTATATCCCCAAACTATAGATATTTCATACACCAAAAACATGATAAATATAAGTATCGGGATGGCTAAATAACGATTGAGAAGAATCTTATCGGCTTTGTCCGTCCATGTCTCTTTTTTGATATTTTTCTCGACTAGACTTTTATGACAGATTATATCTGCAGATTCATAACGTACCGAGGCTAAAAAAGAGGGGAAGTCTCTATCATACCTCTCATGGAAAATCCTCTCTTCTTGTTTTGCCGCCTCTTCTATATTTGGAATATTTTGCTTCAAACGCTCAATGATAGTAGTATCGCCTTCTAATACCTTAATTGCTTGCCATCTTTTTTTGAGGTTTGATGTCGTACCCTCAAGTTCTTTTTCTATGAGACTTATATGAGGTTCTAACTCTTCATAATTGATTTTAAACTCTTCATAATTTTCTCTATTCTCGTGGGTAGCTATGATACTCTTCATAAGCTCTTCACCACCGACTCCTCTTGATCCGATAGCTTCAATAACGGGACAATGAAGCATGAGAGCTATTTTTTTTGAATCAACTTCTATCCCTCTTCTTTTTGCGACATCCATCATATTGAGAACCACAATTACCGGAATACCTATCTCTAAAAGTTGAAATGTAAGATAGAGATTTCTTTTGAGATTAGAGGCATCAATAACATTAATGATGATATCCGGACTCTCATCGATAATAAACTCTTTTGCCGTTCTCTCCTCGAGAGAATAAGAGCTAAACGAATAGGTTCCCGGGAGATCAACCATCTCCACTTTGTACTCTTCATATTTAAAAAAACCCACTTTTTTATCGACGGTAACACCCGGATAGTTTGCAATATGTTGCTCGATACCGCTTACCATATTGAAAATGGTAGATTTTCCACAATTGGGCTGTCCTGCGAGTGCAACTTTTATTTTTTTCACTCTTGCTCCTCTATCTCAATAAGATGCGCCTCGCTTCTTCGTACACTCAAATGGTAATTGTGTATTTTTAACTCCATAGGATCAAATAACGGGGCTTCTCTTATAACCTCTATCTCAACATTATTTACAAATCCCATATCTAAAAGTTTATGCAAGAGTTTCCCTTTTGCACACAAGCCTCTCACTCTTGCTCTACGCCCTCTTTGTACCATATCTAATGTTTTTTTCATCTTGTCTCCTAAATATAGATATGATTCACATATCGATGAATGCCTTTAAAAAATTTTCTTATTTGCAAGAAGCTTTAGAGCTTATCTTCACATTACCTTTTTCATACTCCTCCCATATTGCGCGTTGTTTATTATTGAGTATGTTGTAAAGATTGTTGCGTGCCGTTATTTTGAGTAATGTTGCCTCTTTCTTGATCTCTGCTAGTTTTGTAACATCACTTTCAAGTTCTTGAATGCTTTTACCTTTTTTGATGGCTCTTTGAATCTTTTTCTCCAACACATAAGCCTCTTGCATTTTTACATTATATTTTTCATGCATAATCGGCTTGACCTTTTGCATTAGTTGCTGCTTCTGCTCTTTGCTCAATTCAAATTTACCGCTTTTGACCAATTTGCCGGGCATCTCTACTTGTATAAGATCGTGGATAATCAAATTGCTATTTTTTGCTTGCGCGAACACTCCTGCTGCCAAAATCATAATCGCCATTGTTATTTTTTTCATTTTCTCTCCTTAGTTTTAAAATGTATAGTTCATCCCGATATAATAATTTGAACGCTCTATCGCACCCAAATCTTCGGGAATATTTTTATCAAAAACATTATCTACACCCGCAAAGAAACTCATATTGCTCGATGCCCTTGTATAGATAAGTTTTAAGTTCGTAATGCCAAATCCACCTATTTTCTCATCATCTGAATTAGTCTGTTCACCTACATATTTTGTAATACTCCTTAGCTCAAGATCAGATCTTAAAAAATAGCTAAGCGTCAAACTTGCAAGATTTTCAGGAGTATATTGTAATTGCGTGCCGTCTGTTTTATTTTCGGCATCAATATCACTATAAGTAGCTTTTATCATCAAATCGTCAGTAGGCATAATGGCAAAGCTACTTTCATACCCTTTAATCTCACTCTTAGATATATTTTCAAAACTCATATAATTACCGTAATCAATCCTTGTGATACGATCATCTATATCTGTTTTAAAGAGTGTAAATTCAAAATTCCATATATCACCTTTTGTGAGGAAACCTGCTTCTATCGTCTCGCTTGTCTCAGGCTCCAAATCCCAAATCGTTGTCTTGCCGACAGTTGCATCAATAACGGTTGAGCCTAGCATTTTTTTGCCACTTGGGCTTGTCTGATCCACATAAAGCTCTCTATCATCGGGGCTTCTAAACCCTTGAGAATAGTTTGCCTTGATCTTTGTATTTTGAGTGATATCATATGTACCGCCGAAGCTTAGAGATATTTCACTCTCGCCTATGGAGTCTTTGTCATACCTTGCACCATACACCAAACCGATTTTTTCAAAAGGTCTATACTCATGTTGCGCAAAAAGAGCTTTATAATTTCTATCATCAACACTAAATGCATTTGACTCGACATCCGTTATCCTATACTCGGCACCCGCTAAAACCCTATTGGTTTCAGAAAAAGTATATGTAGCGAGTAAATCGTTATTTATATGCTCAATGGTTGATTCATTACCGCTTGATAAGGAGTCCTCTTTTGAGGCATATCCAAGTTCCTGCCAAAACGAAGTATAGATCTTTCTGCTCTTTTCATATCGCGAATAAGCAAACGTGTATTCCACTTCAAAATTTTCATTTGGGTGATAGCTTAAGCTTGAATCCAGAGTATATCTTTCATTATCGTCTAACTGTTCGATAGGAATATATTTAACCTTGATAGCATTGCCGTTTTGGGTGTAATTGCTCCGATAGATAGTACTGATAGAATCTGAATGCTTATCCTCTTTCAAGTAGCTCATATCAACATCTAAAGTAAAAGCATCATTAAAAAGATAAGTAACGCCTCCACCGATTGTTTTAAGATCAAGGTCATCCTGGTAGTCATGGTTCACCGCATAAGAGTCGCTTAGGTTACTTCTTAGAGTTGCCCAATTACCACTGCCTGTTAGATTTGAAGGAGATTTCTCTACACCCCCTTGCATCACCTTCACATCGGTTGTCTCTTTTTTCGTAAATGCATCCCTATCAAGATAATTTGCATATAATCTATAGGAAAATTTCTCTTTTGCTCCATGTACAAAAAGATCAATATCATTCTTATTTTTACCGTGTATCAGTTGCACGTTGCCGCCAAAATCTTTAGTGGATTTTTTTGTTATGATATTGATGACACCGCCCATAGCATCACTGCCGTAAAGCAGACTTGAACTTCCTTTGACAATCTCTATACGCTCTATCATACTAGCCGGGATCCTATCAAGCTCATAGGTTTTACTAAATTCGCCCGTGATTCTCTTGCCGTCAATAAGATACAGCGTATCACCGTGCGCCATGCCTCGAATGCTCATCGTAGCCCCGTTGCTACCGGAGGTGCTAAGATATATACTCCCTTCATCTTTGAGTATTTCGCCGACATTGGAAGCACCGCTGTTTTCTATCTCTTCCGATGTGATAACTGTGGTTTGCATAGGCAAATCAGATATAGAACTCTTCGTCTTCGTTCCTATAGTTACGATCTCATCAAGTTCATATATATCATTTGCGCAGAGACAAATCGACGCAGCCAAGCTTAAAAAAAGTGTTTTTCTCATCCCCATAAATTCCCCTTTATGAAATTTAGCTGGCTACTATCAAGGAGACAAGAGAATTTGCTGGCTGATTAATAATGATAATAATTATCGTTATAATATCTAAAGCAACCTTTTTTAAAACTTAATTTTAAGAATGATTATCAATTAAATAGTTTTTGGGAATTAAAAAATAGAAGAACTTATAAAGTTTGTGTATGAATAAATTCATACAATGTATCATAGTATCGGGGGCTTAAAACGATGTTACTATGATTAGCCCCCTCTATCATGACAAATTTAGGTTGATTTAGAAATGCGTTTTGCAACCGTTTTGTCTGCAACATACTAATGACTTCATCATTCTGAGCCGCTACAATAAGTGTGGACGCCGTAATCTCTTGGACCCTACTTAAAGAATCATATCTATCTTTGAGCATCCACTTCATAGGATAGAGAGGAAATTTAGATTGAACAACGCTCTGGATGCTATCAAAAGGTGTGACTAAAATAAGTTTATCTATCTTCTTTTGCGCAGCAACAAAGGTTGCCACACCACTTCCCAAGCTACGACCGATAATTGTTATCTCTTCGTGATTCTCTTTGATCTCATCATAGATATGCGTCGCATCAAAATAGATAGCCTTTTCACTTGGGCTGCATGTGCTTCCCGCATATCCCCTGTATTTGATAAGATAGACTGAGTGCTCAGAAAAAAGTTCAGAAAAAATCTTAGCATTTTTATCTACATTCTCTTTGTTGCCACCAAAATAGATAATCGCTTTTTTATTTGCTTTATTGAGAATGGAGACTTTAATCTCGCACCCTTGAAGTTCAAAGTTTTCTTCTTCTATATGGCTCTCTTTTATTTGTTGCATCGGATGATACAGTAAATCGCGCTGTTTAAGATAGAGATAAAATCCATAACCGAGATAGACTAAAATAGTTACCGCTAAAAGTATCACTGAAACTATCAAAAATATATCCAACATCTTCTCTGCTTTCTTTTATCGTTAGATAAGTATAGCAAAAGTTTTACGCAAGAGAGAACTATTTATTGCTCTTTGCCTTTTGGCGCATCTTGATGTAAATATGAACAATCTCCACGGCAGCAGGTGTGATGCCTGATATCTGCGAAGCAGCTTGCAAAGTAGGAGGTGTAAATTTCTCTAACTTTTCGATGATCTCCGTGCTTAATCCCGAGATATTTCTATAGTTAAAATCTTCGGGTATCTTGATAGAGAGCATATCTTTCATCTTCTCTATCTGGTCGTGTTGTTTATCTATATATCTGCTGTATTTTGCTTCGATGAGTATCTGCTCTATCACCTCATCATCATATTGCTCAAATTCGGGCAGAAGCAAAAAAAGTTTTTCTTTATCAAAATCCCCTCTTCCTATCACATCAATCCAAAGTGTGCGATCATTTATCTTCACCTCGCCGATTGATTCAAGTGTGATTAAAAACTCTTTAGTCGGCGTCACGCTTGTATTTTTTAGAAACTCTAAAGCCTGTGTGATACTTGCCTTTTTTTCACATAACTGCTCATAATAGTGATAATCAAGCAGACCAAACTCATACCCATAATGTGAGAGTCTCAGGTCAGCATTATCTTCGCGAAGCAAAAGTCTATACTCTGCTCTACTCGTAAACATACGGTAAGGCTCATTGGTTCCCTTAGTTACCAAATCATCGATAAGCACACCGATATAGGCTTCATCACGACGAAGGATAAAAGGCTCTTGTGCTCTTAGAGAAAGAACGGCATTAACTCCTGCCATCAACCCTTGCGCTGCTGCCTCTTCGTAGCCTGTCGTTCCGTTGATCTGCCCCGCTAGATACAATCCTGCAATCTTTTTAGTCTCCAAAGTATGCTTGAGCTCTGTCGGTTGCACAAAATCATACTCGATAGCATATCCATAACGAACGATATCGGCATTTTCCATGCCCTCAACCGAGCGAATCATCGCAAGCTGTACATCAGTCGGCAATGAGGTGCTCATCCCATTGATATAAAATTCATTGGCTTCCAATGTTTGCGGCTCTACAAATATCTGATGGCGCTCTCTAGTTCTGAATCGATAGATTTTATCTTCGATGCTTGGGCAGTACCTCGGACCTATTCCTTCTATCTGTCCGGAAAATAGAGGCGCTCTTGAAAAATTACTTTCTATGATTTGATGTGTCGTTTCATTGGTATAGGCTATATAACAAGGAAGTTGATTGGGGCTGAAATCTCTTTTGTTTGTTCTAAAAGAAAATGGGGCTGCCGGAGTATCTCCTGCTTGCGCCTCCATAGCACTCGTGTCAATACTTTTTGCATCAATCCTTGCACATGTTCCCGTTTTGAGTCTGCTGACTTCAAATCCAAGAGAACGGATATTTTTTGCAAGTTTATTGGAAGGGAATTCTCCTTGTCTACCTGCTTCTTGCTTGACCTCACCTATATGGATAATCCCTGCGAGGAAAGTTCCGGTTGTGATGATCACTTTTTTTGCACCGTATCGATTACCAAGTTGTGTCACGACACCGTTGATTTGTCCCTCTTCTACGAGCAACTCTTCGACCATCTCTTGTTTGATCTCTAGATTTTCAGTATGGAGTAGCACATCTCTCATATAGATACGATACCTATCCATATCTATCTGTGCTCTTGAACCCCTAACGGCAGGTCCTTTTGATGAGTTGAGAATCCTAAATTGCAATCCGCAAGCATCAGTGGCTAAGCCCATCTGCCCCCCAAGAGCATCAACCTCTTTGACAAGGTGGCCTTTGGCAAGTCCACCGATAGCAGGGTTACAGCTTGAAGCACCTATCTGCTCTGCGAGTATGGTAATAAGCAGTGTCTTAGCACCCATGCGAGCACTTACAAGGGATGCCTCTATCCCTGCATGCCCGCCGCCGACAACTATCACATCATAATCCATCTATACTCCGTCTTTAGAAATTGTTGCAATTATATCAAATAATCTTGGGAAGTTTATATTGTGTATGAAATCTTTGATTTTGTTTGAAATTTACAAAAGACGATTCTTGTTTATCAAACAAGAATCGCTAAGAATGAAGAGATTAAAGCCCCGGAAGCATAACACTTAATACGAGCAAGATAAAGCCTGCCGGTAACAACCATTTAACAAATCCTGCCAATGCCGGTATAGAAACAAGCCCCAAAGTTCCTATAAGAATACCCAAACCTCCAAGTACTAAAGCGATCAAAAATACCAATTTTGTAGGTGCAGAAAGTTTCATCTAAAATTCCTTGTTTTAAATTATGTATTGCAGATTAATTCTATAGTAAAAGGGTCAAAAAGTCAACTTCCTCTCTTTCATTGTAATTATTTGTTATAATGACACAATAAAAGTACAGGATGAAGATGTTTACGGGACTTATAAGAGAGATTGCTACTGTCAAAGCACAAAGAGAAAATAGACTCACAATCAGTGCAAAATATAGACCAAAAATCGGTGATTCTATAGCGATTAACGGTGTTTGCCTTACCGTTGTAAAAGTTGAGCAGGCAACTTTTGATGTAGAGCTTGGAAGCGAAACGCGAGATATCATAAGTGCTGAAAAATTTCAAGGTAGAGTCCATATGGAGCCTGCAATGCGAGCCGATGATAGATTTGAAGGGCATATCGTCCAAGGGCATATCGATGCTATAGGGATTGTAAAAAATATAACACAAAATGGCAACTCGGTCGATATCATTATAGGCGTTGATAAAAAACATATCATCAATATCATCCCAAAAGGCTCCATAACCATCGATGGAGTCAGCCTCACAATCAATGATGTTTTTGAAGATAGTTTTAGACTCACTATCATCCCCCATACAATCAAAGAGACACTTATCGGCACCTATAAAATAGGTGATAAGATCAATATAGAAACCGATCTTTTTGCACGCTACATCTCACGCATTCTTTTGCATAAAACCGGAGAGAAAAATCTCACCTGGGATGATATTGAAAAGATGCAAGCACTCTACTAATGAACCTATTTGAGTATGAGATACCACAAATCGGCGAAGATTTTACAACACTTTTTGAAAATAAAAATGTCAAAATAGTTCGCATAATAAGCTCTAAAGATATAGAAGAGAAAACATATCTCCAAGATGAGGATGAATGGGTTTTACTTATCGCAGGAGAAGCAACGATATTTATGGAAAATATAGAACACAAGCTCCATGCGGGCGATACGCTTTTTATACCATCACGCACACCGCACGCAGTAACCGAGGTAGCACATGGTACACTTTGGCTTGGAGTGCATATCTCCTAATCTCGCAGACTCATAGCCTCCGGATTTCTCTGCTTTTTAAGCTCCATGTCAATACTCTTTAGCGGAAGTTTTGCTTTTGAGGCTATAGTGCCGCTTCTTGCATGCTCACTCGTGTATTCATAAATGTAAAATCCACTCTCATAAAGCCCGAGCCTCACGGGAGTTGCGACAGAATATGTTGTCAACACTGCACTTGGAGATGCAAGAGCATAGATATCCTCAAAATACTCCCGCGTCCACAATGTCGGATTTTTCTTGGGAGAAAAAGGATCCTGGTAGATGATATCTATCTCTTTTCCTATCTCCTTTATAGCCGCTCTTGCATCGCCGATACTAATCTTGATCTTCAGATGTTCATCTTGATATTCTTGCTTTTCACTAAGTGCTGTGATGATGTGAAGTAGGCTATCAAACTCTTTTGGGTATCTAAATGTCTTCAAACTTTGCACTAGATCAAGATTAAGTTCAGGTGAAAAAATTTCCAACTCAGTTTTGATGTCATTTTGCATACAATAATAGATAGTTGTTAAAGTGTTATAACCTAGCCCGAAACAGATATCGAGAATTACGAGCTTATCATCGGATGAGGCAAAAGAAAATGCAGGGATCACATGTTTATAGAGTGATTCGCTAAGTGCCCCGTCTTTTGTAGAATGATAGCACTCATCATACTCGCTTGAATAGAGTGTATAACTTCCATCAATTGTAGATTTATACTCTTTTAGACTTTTTGACATCTAGAGCCAACGCCTCATTATCCATAATCCCTATACCTTTTTTAAGAATTTTTTTTGCTATCTTTTTTGCTTGCTTGAGTGAATGCATTTTATAGGTACCACATTGATAAATATTGAGTTCGGGAATATCTTTTTTGGATTGTACGTTCATAATATCTTTCATCGATTGACTCCACGCTTGCACAACCTTTTTATCACTCGGCTCGCCCAAAAGCGACATATAAAATCCCGTTCTGCATCCCATTGGAGATATGTCGATAATCTCTACTTTTTTACCATTGAGATGCTCGCGCATAAACCCGGCAAACAGATGCTCAAGCGTATGCACTCCCTTTGCACTCATCTTCTCTCTGTTTGGTTTTGTAAATCGTAGATCATAGACGCTTATCATATCTCCACTCGGTGTTTTCATCTTTTTTGCTAACCGAATAGCCGGGGCTTTCATCTTTGTGTGATCGACACAAAAGCTATCTAGTAATGGCATATTTTATCCTTTATTAATTATGAATTATTATAGCATAAATATAAATTTCTGCAAACAGAAATATAAGTTAAGATGATGATAAAGTTAATATATATTTAACACTAAATTAACATTGAAAGTACTATAATAAAAGTTCAAGGTTAAATAATAACCTTCAACTAATTATAAGGAGTTAGAAATGGACTACTTGGGGCTTTTTCCAGTATTTTATGTACCTGATGTCGGTTCTGCTTGGCTAATGGGTTTAACGGGAACTATACATATTATGGCTTCTCACACATCCGTTGGTGCGGCAATGCTTTTTGCTTTCTTGGCATATAAAGCTTATAAAGAGGATAGAGATGATCTCTATGATTACATGAAGCGTTACGGCATGTTCTTGTTGATTTTCTCTTATGTTATAGGGTCTATCACGGGACCTGGTATATGGTATACTGCAACAGCAGCTAGCCCGAGAGGGATTAGTGCACTTATTCACAACTTTGTTTGGGTATGGGCTACTGAATGGGTATTCTTCATTTATGAAGTTATCGCTGTATTTGCGCTTGTATATTTTATCGGGAAAATTGATAAAAAAACGCATCTTAAGCTTACCCTTACGTTTGCTATTGCTTCCGTTGGAACATTGGCGCTTATTATCGGTATCATCAGCTTTATGATGTGGCCTGGCAACGATGCATTCTACAATACAGGATCTGCAAGTGATGCGTTCTTCGGTATCAACACATTCCCGCATATGTTCCTAAGAATAGGCTTTATGATTATGATGTCAGGTGTTATCGGACTCATCATCTCAAGTGCTATGAAAAGAGAGAATGTTGAACTATCAAATGAGCTTACTAGAAAAATGGGGTTTGTAGGGCTTCTCGGTGGTTTTATCGCTCTTTTCTTCTTTATGTGGTACATCAGTACTCTACCGGCAAATGCAGAAGCAGTACTTGGATTGACTTTAGATTCTATTGTTCTCAATCGTATTATTCTTGCTATTTTGTTTTCATTCTATTTCTTTTTGGCTATTCTCAAACCACAATGGATTGGTAAATATCTTGCAGTTATCATGATGTTTGTTATCGGTATTGTTGGTGTATGGCCTGGTGAAAAACTCAGAGAGTCCATGAGAAAACCTTATGTTGCAGGTCAATATATCTATAGTAATCAAATTATCAGTAGAGATGTTCCGGGTAAAGGTGTTAAAAGTGAGGTAGAAGTAGTTGCTGCTAAAGGTCTACTTGGTGTTGATCCATGGGTGCCTGATAGACTTCGCACTATAACGCCGGAAAACAAACTTGAAGTTGGTGAATACCTCACCAAAAGAGCTTGTTCTAACTGTCACTCTTTGGAAAAAGGCGGCAAATATAGATCTATGGTAATGCTCATAGAAACTAAACTTCCGGGCACTGATAAAGAAACTATCAAAAACTATATGCATGTTATTGGTACAGGGGCTATCCCTTATATGCCTAAAATAGCTCTTCCTGATGAAGAGTACGATGCGATGGCTGAGTGGATTGCCGCGCAAGTTAACAACTAAAGGAGGTTGATTATGGATGCAACTATATTAAACGTATTACGAGATCCTGCAGGTGTGCCATTTTACCCTGTAGTTTTTCAGGGGCTTTACATCTTGACATGGGCGCTTCACGCGGCATTTGTCTTGTTGGCACTAGGTAGTTTTGGGCTTTCACTTTATGGAAGTATGAAACAAAAACATGATGCAAATTGGAAAATTTTAAATCCACATTTGATTCAAACAGGAAAACTAAGCATCTCTTTGCTTATTTTGCTCGGTATTGCACCGCTACTTTTCACTCAAGTCATCTATGATGCGGGTTGGTATGTAGCAAATACACTCTCAGGTGCTTGGGTATTTATCTTTATCTATGCACTTATCACTGCGTATCTGATGTTCTATTGGTACTACTATGCCAATAAAAGAAATGGCGGTGGCGGTACATTTGTCGGGCTCATCTCTTTCTTAATTGTGGTCTTTTGTGGTGTTCTTATGCACAACTTTGCTGTTGTTTCCATCTCTACTCCTGATCAATGGATGGCGATGTATGCGCCAAATGGTGTCATAGATACATCAGGTTTAAATTTAAAATGGGATGTTGTAAGATTGGCATTTTTAGTGAGTTTGTCTATCCCTGTACTTGGAATATTCTTACAAAACTATAGTGACTTTGTAAGCACAAAATCTGACTATAGCGCTGACTTTGTAAGCTTCACTAGAAAACTTGGAACTAAATTTGCAGTTGTTGGTCTTCTCATCAGTGCTGTTCTCTTTGTTCTTTGGATGATGCAAGTGGGTCTCTTAATGAACATTGTATCTCTAGCAACTATTGTTTCTGTTGTGATACTACTTTTGATGGCTATGTTCCTCAAAAACAGCTATATCACTACGCTTTGGCTTGTTGTTGTAGCACTGCTTATCTCAGGTATTCGTGAGCTTATCAGATACAATATCATGTCAGGTCTTGGATATGATCTTTATGGATATCCGGTCAATCTCGAGATACCAACTATCGCGATGTTCTTATCAACATTTGTCATCCTTGGCTTCACCGGTGTTGCATACATCTTGACGATGGCATGGAAAGTTGGAAAACTTGAAAATGGTGCTACATTGGATGGAACCAAAAGTGCTGCTGTCACAAAACTTGGCAATATCACGCTTGGACTCTTCGTTCTATGGATGCTTATTTACTTCGCTTGGGGTATGGTTATATTGTTTAAAAATACTCTTTAAACAGACATAATCAATCCTCTCTTATTCTCACTTCAGGTTCCGCCTGAAGTGAAATACCTTTCAACCTAATCACTCTTTTTATCTTTATAAATATTTTTAGATGCGAATTATTTCTGCTCTATTTACTACAAACTACTTTTGATACCGTTAAGATTAGCACTACAAGAACTCAAACGAAGTGCCTATACACAATAAGATAACTACACTCCATTCATGATGACAACGCTCTAAAACATTCTTGCGGAAAGCATAAGATCTAAATATATCTGGAAAAATAACGGTTTACACTCATTAAGGTAAAGTAATTTGTAGCATATATGTCTTGATAAAAGAGTGAAAAAATAAAAAATTTAGAGGGGGAAAATAGAAAGATAAATAAGGGGGGGCAGAAGAAGGGAGAGTTATATTCTCGCTTCTTCTCTTCTTTGGAGTCGCTCCCAAGAAGCATCAACTCTTTTTTGCCACTCGTCAAGCACATGTTTATTCTCAGGCTTAAAGAGATGTTTAAATCTTCCTTGTGCGCCAAGATAATCTTTGACAGGGATTACATTTTTTGGGCGATACAAGATATTGAGCTCATACCCATCGATGATCTCATAAAGGGGAAAGACCAAAGAGTCAGTTGCAAGATCTGTTATGTGTACTGTATCTTTTGGATCAAATTTCCACTCAGTAGTACATGATGATACCGTATTTATAAAACATGGCCCCTCTGTTGCAAGTGCCCTCTGGAAGCCTTTTGCCATGATCTTCCATTTATTTGGAGCAAGTTGCGCAACATATGGTGCACCGTTTGCCGCCATGATGGAGACCATATCTTTTTTCATCTTCTTCTCACCATAACTTACTCTACCCGCAGGTGAAGTTGTTGTACTTGAGCCGATAGGCGTTGAAGATGATCTTTGACCGCCTGTATTTGCATAGACCTCATTATCAAGACAAATATAAGTAAAATCATGCCCTCTCTCAACAGCACCACTAAGCCACTGAAAACCTATATCATAAGTAGAGCCGTCTCCACCAAATGCAACAAATTTTACAGGAGCATCAGGGTCTTTGAGCGTGCCTTTTCTTTTTCTAGCTTTATACATAGCCTCTGCACCTGCTGCTGCAGTTGCTGCATTTTCAAAGCCGATATGTATCCAAGATGTATCCCATGCTGTATATGGATAGACAGCTGTAGAAACTTCGAGACATCCTGTATTGGTAGCGATAACAAGATTATCATCACTACAGTTCATAAGCTCTCTTACTATCATAGAGTGAGCGCATCCGGGACAAAGAAGATGAGCCCCTTCAAATCTATCATTCGCTGTTGAAAATTCTTTTAAGTTCTTTATCGGTGTGATTGCCATATTATCTCCTATGTGTCTCAAAAAACCCAAGCTTAGGACCTCTAAGTCCACTAAACTGCTGAATCGCTGTTGTGATATAGCCGGCATCAGCATGCGCTTTTTGTTCTCTCATTATTCTCTTTGCCTCTTCAACAGAAAAATCTCTTCCGCCAAGACCATAGATATAGTTTGTTACAAGTGGTCTATTTTTTGTCGAATAGAGCGCTGCACTGACTTCATTAAAGAGTGCGCCCATAGCACCGCCTGGTGATGATCTATCCATACAGCATACTGTTTTTACATCGCTGAGTGCTTCTCTGACCTTATCGAAAGGAAATGGTCTAAAGCATCTAGGAGCCACTATACCAACCTGTATCCCCTCTTCAGCACGAAGTTGTTGTGCAGCAAGTCTGCATGTCTCGACGGTGGCTCCAAGCGCAACGATAGCCACTTCAGCATCTTCCATCATATATGACTCTACTCTTTTATATTCTCTCCCTGTTTTCTTCTCTAATGCTTCAAAAACATCATCAATGATTGCTCTTGAATCCATAAGCGCTTTATGTTGCTTTGCTTTATGTTCAAAATGCCAATCTTCTTCTGTTTGCGCACCATATGTTACAGGTTTAGAAAAATCCAACATCTCTTGATGTGTTTGATATTCACCCACAAAAGCATATGCCTCTTCATCTTGAAGTGGATTGGTATTTTGTGCGGTATGCGAGGTGATAAAACCATCTTGGTGAACCATAACCGGAAGTCTCACGCTTGCATCTTCGCCTATCTTAAATGCACAGAGTGTCATATCATATGCTTCTTGTGCATTGAATGCATCGAGTTGGATCCAACCTGAATCACGCCCAAGATACATATCTGAGTGATCCCCTCTAACATTGAGTGGACTTGCCAATGCACGGTTAACTACTGTTAAAACGATAGGGAGTCGCATACCTGATGCTTGGTATAAAACCTCTGCCATCAAAGCAAATCCTTGAGAAGATGTAGCTGTTGCGACTCTTCCTCCGGCAGCTGCAGCACCGACACATCCACTCATCGCAGCATGCTCGCTCTCAACCATTACGAACTCTCCATCTACATAGCCATTGGCTACAAATAATCCATAATTCTCAACTATAGGTGTTGACGGGGTGATAGGATATGCTGCAACAACATCAACCTGAGCCTGTCTTAGAGCATGTGCAGCGGCATAATTACCATCCCATACTTCTACTTCTTGTAAATCATATTTTTCTGCCATAATAGTCCTTTATTTCTCTTTTGTTGGCCAGCTCTCTAAAGCTTTTTCAATCTCTTCATGCTCGGCAAACATTAGGAGTGATTTCGGGTTAGTCGGGCACACCTCAACACATACGGAACAGCCTTTACAGTGGTCATAATCAATCCCCAACATCTGTTTATCTCTAGATATAATAGAGGTATCCGGACACCATACCCAGCAGTTTTGACAATCGATACATATATCTCTATTGTAAACCGGTTTTACAACTCTCCAAGAAGCAACAGTAGCAGTATAAGAGCTAAAATCTGAATAATTTCTCTCTTCTTGCTTGAGCGAAGCTACATTTGTAGCATTACCTTCAAATGAGTTTATAACAACACCTTGTGTTACTGCATCCCATCCTACAAGCTCTTCACTCCCTATCTCCTTGGTTCCCCTTTTTTCAGTAGCGCATACGCCTTTCATCTCTATCCTTTTATTTTACTTCATTATATGCAGTCGTAATTGCATCCATGTTGGAGTCAATTATCTTTTGAGGAAATTTAGACAAGACTTTTTTCATCCTATCTAAAAAATAATCCAATTCAAACATCCCCGAAATCTTCACAAAAGCACCTAGCATAGGAGTATTTGGGATTGCTCTCCCTATCGTTTTTAAAGATATATCAATACAATCCACTACAAAAACTCTCTCGCTCTTATCTTGAAGCGTAGGTAGTTCTTTGATGAGTTCCTCTTTTGTTTTATGAGATGTAATGATATATTTTGTAGTTGATTTATCATTCGCTGTTATATCATCGGTGTACGCAAGCGCAGGATCGATAACAAGCACATAATCAGGTCTCATAAACTTCTCATGATTAATGATCTGTTCATCATCTATACGATTATATGCACGCATAGCAGCGCCCCTCTTTGCTGATCCGTATAGAGCGAAAGCTTGAACCTGCTTGCCTGTAGTTGAAACTACATCCCCTAAACCTTTAGCCCCCGTGACGGCCCCTTGCCCGGCACGAGAATGCCATCTAATTTCAACCATAACATCTCCTATGTCATTTTTTTACTAAAGGTATTGTAATGAGACCTCTCTTAAAAGAGGCTTGACTTTACCTTTAATCGTCTTTTATAATGTACTCAACGGCATCTAATGTATCACAAAAAATCTTCTCATCACTACAACCGCTTAAAGTTTTTATGGATGCATATCCGGAACTTACCGCTATAGCCTTAATACCTGCAGCTTTTGCCGCATGCATATCCATACAAGTATCTCCTATGAGATAACAACAGTTTTTATCGGCTTTTAGCTTAATTAGAGCTTTAATTACAGGTTCCGGGTGTGGTTTTGGATTTTGGACATCTTCTCTGCCTATGAGAACTTCAAAATACTCCATCAGCCCCAAATGCTCTAAGAGCACTTTGGAAAAAGAGGCGGTTTTCGTCGTGACTACACCAAGTTTTGCATATCTGCTTGCCAAAAGAATCGACTCTTTTGCATTGGGTAGGAGCGTTGTCTTTGCTTTGCTCACTTTTTGATAATGCTCCCTGTAGCGTGCAACATGCGCATCAATACTCTCTTCTTCGACACCCAAAGAGCGAAACATATCATCTAGAGGATGGCCTATATGTTGCGTAATCTCCTCTCTTTTTGGGGCATCTTGCCCAAAATGCGCAAAGGAGACACCAAAACTCTCAACTATAGCATCCGTCGAGTCTATCAGTGTTCCATCAAGATCAAACAATATTGTCAAACTCATCTCTTCTCTTTCTCCCACTCTATTTGATTGTGCATGATACCTATAATTGAAGGCTCTACCTCTTTAATATCTTTACTTACGACTGTAATGCTATTTGGAATATATAAAAATATATAGGGTTTATCTTCGGCGATGAGATGAAATATCTCTCTGTAATTTTTTGCAAATTTTTTTGCATCAACCATGCTCTCGGCTGCATCTATAAGCTCATCGACTTTGCTATTTTTATAACCCACAAGATTAAACCCTCCGGGTTTATCACTGCTACTATGCCATATACTTCGTGCATCAGGGATGAGTGATAGATTCCAACCAAGCAGTACAGTCTCAAAGTTCTTCGGCAGCACGACTGTATTGAGAAATGCTTGCCACTCCATACTCCGTATCTTCATCTTGATGCCGACTTTAGAGAGCTGACGCTGGAGTATCTCGGCTGCATATATGCGAGTATCATTGCCTGTATTGGTCGCAAGCTCAAACTCAAAAGGATGTGTTGCATCAAACCCAAGCGAACCAAGTATCTCTTTTGCTTTTTGAGGATCATAAACATGTTCCTTTACATCTTTGGGGTAGACATCGCTACCCGGCATAAAAGGACCATTACACACCTTGCCGTGTGAGAAGAAAAGAAGATCAATGAGTTCTTGTTTATTGATTGCCAATGATATCGCCTCTCGTATGCGTTTATCTTGAAATTTTTTATCTCTAAGATTAAATCCGAGATAACTATATGCATAGGAAGGCTCCTCGATGATTTGATAATCTTTTTTAAAATTTTCATCCGTCTGCCGCTCTAGCTGCAGAGCATCAAGTGAGCCCAAATCAAGCTTGCCGGCCTTCAATGATATGAACTCCATCATAGGATCTTTGATAGGATGAAAGACTATCTTCTCAATGCGTGGCGGATGAGGCTTATAATAACTGTTTGCTTCTAAAACAATCTGCTCATTTGGACCAAATGCCTTTTTCATGATATAGGGTCCTGTACCTATAGGCTCCTTATTAAGCCTACTTGTCATCGGGTCATTCTCTTTGCTCCAGAGATGTTCCGGCAATATCCCCATCATCCAAATAACGAGTGCTTTAAAATAGGGTTTTTTATAAATCACCTTGATCTTGGTTGGACTTAGTGCTTCAACAGAGAGAATATTTTTAAAGTCATCCTTATATGGGGTAGTGATTTTATCTGAATTGAGAAAATTATAAGTAAAAACGACATCTTTAGAGGTTACGGCAATGCCATCATGCCATTTTAAACCCTTTTGAAGTTCAAATATCAGTGTCGTATCATTTTCAAAATGAAAATTTTGAGCCAAATCACCTACGATCTTACCCTCTTTATCAAACTTTACAAGACCGTTAAATAAGAAATTTACGACCTCTTGGCTTGCACTATCAGTCGACAAGAGTGGATTGATCCTGCCCGGACTTGCAGAGATCGAAAGGTGGAGCGTGTTGGAGGCATGAAGAAAACTCAAAAAAAAGATAAAAAGATAGGTTATGGCTCTCAAAAATAACTCCAAAATAGTAACTGTTGCATTTTAGCATATTAGATTGAGATATGGTTTTTATAGTGCATCTATTTTTTAAATAATTAGTAAAAATTATATTTATAGATTAATTTAAATTTATTTTTATTATTTTTAATCTATAATTAACTAAATCATAATAAAAGGAGATTTACTATGGCAAAAATAGTTGTTATGGGTGGTGGGGTATCCGGGCATACATCCGCTACCTTTTTAAAAAAGTGGCTTGGAAGCAGTCATGAGGTTATCGTCGTTACACCAAATAGCCTCTGGAATTGGATTCCTTCAAACATTTGGGTAGGTGTCGGCCAGATGACTAAGAAAGATGTTACATTTGCTTTAGCAGATGTTTATAAAAAAGCGGGGATTGATTATAGACAAGCAAAAGCCGTCTCTATTCACCCTGAAGGCGATAAAGAACTAGACAAAAACTTTATCACCATAGAATACACGGGACAAGGCAAAGAGGGGTCAACGGAAAAAGTTGAGTATGATTACCTTATCAATGCAACAGGACCGAAGCTTAACTTTGCGGCAACGGAGGGTCTCGGCGATGCAAACGGTATAGGAAAAAATACTGTTTCAGTTTGTACGGCGGATCATGCTGAGCATGCTGCTGTTGAGCTTAAAAAGATATTTGAAAAAGCAAAAACAAAAAAACAAAAAATCTTAGTCGGGACAGGACACGGTATGTGTACATGCCAAGGGGCTGCGTTTGAGTATATTTTCAATATCGAGCATGAAGCAAATAGAGCAGGTGTTCGAGATAATGTAGATATCAAATGGATATCCAATGAATCTTTTTTGGGTGACTTTGGTATGGGGGGAATGCATCTTAATGTAGGTGGCTACACGGCTTCTAGTAAAATATTTGCCGAATCACTCTATAGCGAAAGAAAGCTAAACTGGATCGTCGGTGCACATGTCAACAAAGTTGAAAAAGGAAAAGCACATTATGAACTCCTCGATGGCACAACAGGTGTTGAAGAGTTTGATTTTGCAATGCTGATTCCTCCATTTGCCGGTGTAGGCCTTAAAGCATTTGATAAAAAAGGTGAGGATATCACTGCAAAAATCTTTGCGCCAAACGGCTTTATGAAAGTTGATGCGAACTACAATGCAGGTGCTTATGAAAATTGGCGTGCAAGCGATTGGCCTCGAACATTACAAAACCCTGATTATGGCAATATGTTTGCTGTGGGGATCGCTTTTGCTCCACCACATACGATCAGTAAACCGATGAGTTCACCAAACGGCACACCGATCACACCAACGCCTCCAAGAACAGGGATGCCAAGTGCAATGATGGGAAAAGCAGTAGCACGAAGTATCGTTGATATGATTAATGGTGCAAGCGAACCTACACATACAGCTTGTATGTCAGAGATGGGTGCAGCATGTGTCGCAAGTGCGGGTAAAGGGCTCTTTACGGGAACTGCCGCGGCAATGACTGTCTATCCTGTTGTTCCTGATTTTGAAAAATATCCGGGAACGGGAAGAGATATCAATGGAACGACCGGGGAGATAGGTCTTGCCGGTCACTGGATCAAGTATCTTCTTCATGTAGGGTTTATCTGGAAAGCAAAACTTAGACCGGGCTGGACACTTATTCCTGAATAAAAGTGAGTTGATGTGTAGCTTTGCTTTGAAGTTCAAGAAGAAATATTTTCTGAGCCAAAGGCGAAGCTTTAGTGAGAAGCTTTGCTTTGAGTTCAAGGAGAAATATTTCTCTGAGGCATGAGCCGAAGCTTTAGTGAGATGAATTTTGATCGGACTTTGTTCGAGCAAAAGAAGAATTAAATAATAAAAAGGAGATACAATGGCAGCAATGAAACATATGAAACACATTCAACCTTATAGTGCGCAAGCAGGCACTATGATACCGACACCTTTTAGAAAATTTTTAAGAACTTGTGTTCTATGGCAACTTATTAGATTTATCGCTATCAATATTAAGATGACGATTCTTATCCTCAAAAGTCACCACTAAGTTTTTTCGTATGCCGAGCGGCATACGAAAATTCAAAATCAAAATTTACTTTGGGCTAATAACTTAAATCTTATCACCTATATATGTCCCTAACTTCCATTGCCAATGCGCAATCTTTCCGCCTGTTAAAAAGTATTGGTGTTTAAAGGCAACTTTCATTTCATAGTAAGATCGTCCCATACTTAACAATTGTAAATCACCACCATAATAACTATTGGAGTGAATATAAAATGCTTTTCCGCCTCCCATATCCCCATAACATATAACCTCAGGATGGTAGAGCTCTTTGTCTGCTTCTTCCGCTGACATGACTCCTAAATCTTTTGCTATCTGTCTTGATACGATATAGGACTGAAGGTGCCCTATGGATCCTAATTTTGGCACTGTTCCTGCAGCTGCATCGCCTGCAGTAAAAATCTCGGGATACATAGGATTTCTCATCTCGAGATTATGTATCACAAATCCCTCTTCGTCACAAAATGGAAGTCCTTTCATAAAATCATGCGCTACCCAATCGGGGAAAACAATTTTAAGCTCAGCCTCCAAACTCTCTCCACTTGCAAAGTTTATCCCCTCTTTTGTTATAGATTTTATATCTTCTGTTTTATTTTTGTATCCAAAACCCATTGACCCGGCTATGTCAAGAAGCTGGCCCACTACCTTTTCTCCGGCATCTTCGGCTATCAACTCTGCGGGAGTAAATATTGTTATATTTTTAGGGCCACCTTTTTTGAGCTCGCCCAACCTATGTGCCAAAGCCAATGCACCTTCTACCGGCGGTCCCTCGCAAGCAGCTAAAGCTATAGGTATAAAGTCTAATTTACCTTTTGTTCCTTGATGAAATCTTGCAGAACCGATAGCAATAGGGCCACCTTTATAGTCATTTTCGATGTATCGTCTCAATTTATCAGCTTGATAAAGATCGGTTAATGTATGTCCAAACTCGGAAAATCCTTCAATCCTATCATAGGCAAGTCTATTGCCGAGTGCTACAACGAGGTAATCATATGAAATCGTATCGATTGCTGCTCCCGGTCTCTCATTTGGGAGTATAGTAACTATCTTTTTATCCGGATCTATATCTTTAACCTCAGCCTGTATAAATCTTATATCATCACCTTGCAAGATAGGAGCTAGTGGAAGTTGAAGCTTCGATGTAGGATCATGTCCTTCGAATGCTTCGAGAGGAATATTTGGAACAAAAAGCAAAAATGACTTTCTATCGATTACGGTAATATCTGCTTTATCTTTTATATCCTCTCTGAGATGTCGTGCGATTTGAAGTCCGGCAAAATTGCCTCCAAGTATAAGTATATGTGGTTTTTTATTCATGGTATCTCCTTTTATTGCTAAAATATTTGCCCACTCATTTACCAAAAAGAGCTCGATGCTCTTTATCTTAGTTATACATCTTAAATATTAATATGTCAATATTATTCATCATTTATGTTACTTTTGATAAATATTTATATAATTTAAATATCGGGATATCGGATTAAAGAATTTTGCTGATGAACCTCAACAAAAAAATTGGACTTCACCCTCAATGTCTTAGCGTATTGAGCGCTTCGATATGCTCACTATCGCCGATTACGACGATGATATCATCTCTCTCCAATACATCTTCACTTTCAAACTTTGTAAACCAAACCCCGTGATGCTTATAGGCGATAGGTTTTACATGATACTTGGTCTCAAAAGTTGTGCTATAGATTGATAAACCTACCCATATTTTAGGAACACTCAACTTGGCAATCTTCATCGTCACAGAGAGATCAATCGTCTCATAATGAAGATTCTCTACCATATTCTTTACTATCCTCTTTGCTATCTCTCTTTCGGGATAGATGACTTTAGTGGCGCCTATTTTTGATAGTATTTGTCCATGAACTCTTGTAATTGCCTTAGCAACAATAACAGGTACTCCCAACTCCTTGAGGCCCATAACAGTCAGAATACTTGCCTCAATATTTTCTCCGATACTCACGACAGCTACATCCATATGTCCTATGCCGGCTTCTCTAAGAGCATTTATATCGGTCGAATCACACACGATTGTATCTTGGATATATTCGCTTATCTCTTTAATCTGATCTTCATTATTGTCGATTGCTATCACAGGCACACCCTGCATCGCTAATCCTTTGGCAATATGAAAACCGAACTTACCAAGTCCGATTACCGCAAACTGTTTCATACTATAATCCTTCCTTCCGCATATCGAATGCGACTCTGTTTTTTGTTGCCTATCATGATCATCGTAAAGGCAAAAACACCAATCCTGCCGATAAACATCAAAACAATCATATTGCTTTTGCCAATATCACTCAAGAGTGCACTATGGCTTAAAATCCCTCCATCCCCTATGGAAGCACCTACAGTACCAAATGCCGAGCAAACTTCAAAAAATGTAGGCAAAAAAGGAAGCCGTTCAAACTCGACAAGTATCACAGTCGATAACAAAACATAGGTAAACCCTACCATGATAATGGCATGTGCCTTACTGATCTGATAGGGATCGATCGATCGATGAAAAATCGTACTGTGCGAACGACCTCTAAATGTATCCCACATCCCGATAAGTGCGAGAGCAATAACTGTGACTTTAAGCCCCCCTGCCGTTCCTCCGGGAGCACCCCCTATCATCATAAAAAATGCTCCAAAAAACAGATTGGCATCTGAAAGTGAGCTGAGTTCAATCGTATTGAATCCTGCCGTTCTATAGTTGACTGCCGTAAACCAGGCTGTCATGATTTTATCATACCAAGAGAGATCACCTAATGCTCTATCCCACTCCAAAGAGAGGAGTAAAAACATGGCACCCAAAGTCAAAATCAGCGAACTCCATAGAACGATTTTTGTATGTGTGGAGAGTCGGGTCACTTGGTGACGATACATGTGAAAAAGCTCTATAACTACAAGATAACCAAGCCCGCCACATATAATCAAAACCGGAAGTACAATATTTATTATCACATCTCCTTGATAGCGTATCATGCCATCAGTAAACAAAGAAAACCCCGCATTATTAAATGCTGAAATGCTATGAAATATACCAAACCAAAGTGCTTGCGTAAAAGGCATATCAATACAAAATCGTGCTGTGAGTATCGCCGCACCTAATATCTCAAGAGATACAGTCGTCAAAAATACAATCTTAAGAAAATGAATAATCCCTTTCATGCCATCATAACTCATAGAAGTTTTAAGTGCTAAACGGTCACGATAAGTAATCCTTTTACCAAGCATTATAAATAAAAATGTGGTTGCACTCATATATCCCAAGCCGCCGATTTGGATCAAAATCAAAATGACAATCTGGCCAAAAAGCGTAAAGTCTAGTGCTGTATTTTTAACATTGAGCCCTGTTACGCAAACGGCGGATGTGGCTGTAAAAAAGGCATCAATAATTTGCAGTGTACCGTGGTGTGCGATGGGCAGCAAAAGTAATATTGCCCCTATAATAATAAGCGCTAAAAAGCTCAATGTTATGATTTTGATATCTCTTGCTTTTTCTAACAAAATTAACCTCTTTTAAGAGCAACACTCTAAGCGATATCCTATCCCGTGAATAGTTTTGATATAGATAGGACGTGTCGGATCGGTCTCAAATTTATTGCGAAGAACATTGATATGTGTTCTGAGATATTGCATCTCATTTTGATATCCTATCCCCCACACCTGTTTTAATATCTGCTGATGAGAAAGTGTGCAATTTATATTACGCATCAAATATTCAAAAAGTTTATACTCCTTTGGTGCCAATTTGACGAATTGCTCATGAAATAGCACGCTTCTTGCCGATAAATCAAGTTTGATATCCCCGCATTCAAGCATGGTCAGCTCCATATCTTGAGGCTGTGCACTGCGTCTAAAATTTGCCTGCAATCGTGCTAAAAGTTCTTTGGTCGAAAAAGGTTTTGTGATGTAATCATCAGCACCTAGGTTCAAACATTGCACAATCTCGTTTTCATGATCTCGTGCAGAGAGTATTATGATTGGAGATGAAGATATCTTTCTTACAAATTGAATAACTGTTTTGCCGTCATCATCGGGAAGCCCGAGATCCAAAAGGACAAGATCGATAGGATAGAGTTTAAATACTTTAAGTGCCTCCTCTTTCGTTCCGCAAACGATAGTTTTAAACTGGTACTCTTGCAATGCAATCGTCAAAAGTCTTTGAACTGCAATGTCATCTTCTATGATTAATACGGTTGCTAACGGATTCATACAATCACCACTTTTTGAGATACCGGCAAAAGAACCTCTATACTTAAAGTTTCATTTTCCCAAGAGGCATTGATCTTCCCATGATGTATCTTTACAATGTTTCTACAAATAGCAAGCCCAAGTCCTGCTCCTGAAATATCTTGATCCTCTTTGTGCCTATAAAACCTCTCAAACATCCGATCGACTTTTTGTTCGCATTGAGATTTGCAGCTGTTGATTATAACTATCTTTACCCCACCCTCTGCCTCATCAACTTTGCAAACGATATGCTCTCCTTCGTTTGAGTATTTGAGTGCATTATCTAAAAGATTGAAAAACAGACGAACCAAAAGAGCATTATCGCCCCAAAATAGATAAGGATATGCGATCTTTATATCTATGAAGTCTGTATCATACTCCAATGAGAGCTCTTCGATAGCAACCACTATAATATCATTAAAGTCACACCACTCTAAATTAGGCTTCGCCGTGCCATCTTTGAGCCTACTATTATCTAAAAGATTAGTAATCAATTTTTTCATACCTATGGATGTTTTGAGTATCTCTCTATAGAGATGCTCTTGTGTCTCTTTTGGAAGTTTCTTCTCATCTACAAGCAGACTCGCAGAACCGTAGATAGAAGAGAGTGGCGTTTTGAGATCATGTGAGACGATATCTAGAAGCACCTCTCTCATCTGACTCTCTCGATACTTAAGCTGTAGATTTTTTGCCTGTCTTGCAATGACATAACCAAAGAGTATAAAGATAAAAAGACTCCATATATGCGCATAATCATAGATTTTAAAAGTATATAAAGGAGGGATATAGAGAAAATTGAAGATTACGATACATAATATAGCAATAACCATTGTCAAACGCACATTGCCACTTACTGCGATAAGGAGTATAGGTATCAAGTGCAACAAAGCAAGATTGACCAAGCCGAGGCTATCACGAAATGCGACTCCCAAGATAGTCATGACGACCAAGATACCCAATACTTCTAGAAGATAGGCATGTTTTTGCACAAATCGTTTAATATTCATCACGCTCAACAAAATAGAAACGATAAAATTTTGCTATTGCAAATCCTAAAACAACAAAAATAGTAAATCCCATCAAAATATTTTCAACCATTAGCATATTATAATTTTAAAAACATCAAGAAAGTATCAAATTTTTACTTTAATTTATAGTCTGTTTGATTTTGGAGGTAGCGGATAAAAAAAGAAGGTGCAAAAACCCAAAAAAGGTTTTTGCAAAATGGAGATAAATGATTATCTTTTTCTGAAGAAACATTAACGTTTTGAAAACTGCGGGCTTCTTCTCGCTTTTTTCTTACCCGGTTTCTTACGCTCAACGACTCTAGAGTCACGAGTTAAAAGTCCCATAGGTTTCAAGATTGTTCTAAATGAAGGCTCATAGATAGCCAATGCTTTTGTGATACCGTGTTTAAGTGCATCTGCTTGTGCTGAATAACCGCCGCCAAGCGTTGTTGCTTTGATTGTTACTGCTTCGAGTTGTTTAGTGGCTTCTAAAGGAAGTCTCACTTTCATCTTGAGTGTTTCGTGACCACCTAGCCACTCGTCAAGAGTTTTTCCATTGATGTCCATATCGCCTTTTCCGGGAGTAAGCCAAACTCTAGCAATAGCACTTTTTCTTTTTCCTGTTGCATAAATAGTAGCCATTCTTATTTTCCTTTATTAAACTGTGCAGTATGAGGATGTTCACTCCCACCATACACTTTTAGTTTTTTAATCATCTGTTTTCCCAATTTTGTTTTAGGAAGCATACCTCTTACTGCTATCATATAAAGTTTTTCAGTATGGTTTTCAAGCATATCACTTAGCTTATTGCTCTTTGTGCTCCCAAAATAACCACTGTGTCTGAAATACTCTTTATCATCAAGCTTTGCTCCGGAAAATACCGCTTTTTTTGCATTGATTATAACTACATAATCACCACAATCAACATTTGGTGTAAATGATGGTTTATGTTTTCCTCTTAGTAGTGTTGCAACCTCTGTAAGTATACGGCCAAAAGTTTTTCCTTCAGCATCGATAAGTACCCAGTCTCTCTCTACTTCATGAGGTTTTACGACTGATGTCATCTTCATGAAATTTCCTTTAATTTTAAGTGAAGAGATTGTACTTAAATAACCTTAAGATTTATTTAAATTTAGTTTATTTTAAGAAAATGATCTCGCTTTTCTCATCTAAGAGATAAATGATAGCCCCTTTTGCTCTCTTTTTTGTAATCTTCTCTATGATAGCGATATACTCTCTAACTTGCTCTTCATGCTTCTTGGCATCTCTTTTTGAACTTTTATAATCAACGATCAAATAGCTTTCACTATACGCGATCAAAAGATCGATCTGCTTAAAGCTCCCTTCATAGTTGATACTCTGCTCTTTATAGACCGCTTGCGCATTTTGCAATAACGCGCTAAAATCACTATTTTCTAAAAGAAGTTGCACCCTTTTTTTGATAGCAGCGACACCTGCTTTTTTAAGCAGAGAGAGGTAACGATACTGTGTCGAGCGCAATGCAGTATCAAGGGCATCCTCACTAAAGGTGTGCATCATCTCAAGTGTATAGTGTAGCGCCGTACCAAAAAGTACATTGGCAGGATCGACAACCTCGTGCTCCTCTTGCTCGAGTATCTCTTTTTGTGCACCCCAATACTCAAGAGTTATCTTCTCTTTTTGTAAATTTAGAGATGCTTTTTGGCTCTTTGGCTCGATCACCCCTCTGCTTTTTGGCTCAAGGTTAAAAGGTTCAAACTCCGATTTTTCATCTTTTTTGATGACTATGAGGCTCTGCTTCGCTCTTGTAAATGCAACATAGAGCATATTGAGCGTATCTTTATATACAGCTTTGCGCTCCTCTTCTATCGCATGCTTATAGCCTTCATCAAAGATATCTCTCTTGCCTTGTGTAAGCCAAATTTTGTTGATGAAGAGATGATCATTTTTTGAAAAAATGAGTGGGCTAGAGCTATTGCGTTTATTTTTGAGCCTATCTATCAAGATAACATGCTCAAACTCTAGCCCTTTTGATTTATGCACAGTGATAACATTTGCTCCTTGGATCGATCCACTTGCGATATCTATCTTGCTCAGCTCAAACTCATCAAGAAACTCTTGGAGATCATGGTAAGCAGAGGCAAAATCAAGGAGTCTTAGGAGATTATCATCACATGCTATCTTAAAATCTCTCACAATTCTATCTATAACAACGATTGGCTCTAAAGCGTAAGTAAACCAAGAGAGATCGAGCGTATCTACCTCACATCTAAAAAAGAGAGGGAGTTTATCTATCTCCTCTTTATTGACAAGATATCTCACGAAAGAGACGATAGAGGCGATAGATGAGAGCTTACCAAGCGAACTTGAGGTCTGCAAGATAGTCTCAATCCCTGCTTGCGTGCAGGCCTCTTCTACCATGGCTCCCTCACTATTGGTCATCACCAAAAAAGCGATATCATTGACATTGACGCCTTTGGCTATAAGACTCTTGGCTGCATCGATAGCTGAGGCGATGAGTGTCTCTTTTTCACTTTCGATTACTTGGAAATATCCCTCTTTGGCACCTTTAAAACTCTCTTGGATAACAAAATCACTCATACACGCAGAAAATATCTCATTGACACTCTGTGTGATGTTATCGGCACTTCTATAGTTTGTACTCATCGGTTTTGGACTGATGGCATACCTGTTTGCAACAAGTGCAAAGACCTCCTCAACACCGCCTCGAAACCGATAAATCGCCTGCTTCGTATCACCAACGAAAAAGAGACTTTTAAACTCTCTCTGCCCAAGCCCTGCCGTGATCTCATCAATCATGGGTGCCAAGAGCAAAAACTGCACCATGGAAGTATCTTGAAGCTCATCTAAGAGTATATGGTGAAACCTAGCATCAAGTTTAAAATACAAAAACTCTTTAGATATATGCTCATAGAGCAGTTTATATGCCAGATAAGAGACATCATCAAAATTCATAACGCCTTCAGCTTTTATATCTTGCAAGATGCTCTCTTTATAGTGTTCATAGATATCAAACAGTGAGTGTAAAAAGTTTGATTCTCTTTGTTCCATCCACATCTTCATAAGTTTTTTAAGTGTCTCAAAATCCTCTTCAAAATCAGGTGTGGAGTATTTTACAAGCCAACTATGCTCTTCAAAACTACTCTTAGCAAAAACGGCTCTTTGTGTCAACTCAGCTAAAGTGCTAGGAGCACTAAAAAGGTTGATAGCTCGCTTATCAGCCTCAAGTTTTTGAAGCCCTTGACTGATCTTCTCTCTGTGCTCTTCTATCTCTTGCTCTATAGGCGTCGTATCATACACCTCATAGTTACGCTTTGGTAAGAGAGGATCGATAGTATACAGAGCATCAAGCCGCTCTTTTGTTTTTTTGATATCCGAATCCCCCAACTCATACGAGAGATAGATAAGTGCGCTCACAAGATCATCTCGAAGCAGACTTTTGATAAAAAGTTCATCTGCATTTGCACTCTCTTTCTTCTCTTTGATAACAAAATCAGATTCAATCCCAAGCTCCAATGAAGCAGAACGCAAGATAGAGCCAAAAAAACTATCAAGTGTTGTTATGTGGTTCGAGGTAGCTAAAAACCTCTCAAGTACCTCTTTTTGTCTCCTAAGTATCTCTGCAGGAGCAAGAGATGTTTGTGAAGATATCTCCGCAAGGATTGTCTGCATCTTTGGATTGTCTTGGTCGGGAAGATGGATGAGATCACTCAGTATTCTCTCGCGCATCTCTGCCGTGGCTTTATTGGTAAAGGTGATGGCTAAGATGCTATTGGGAGATTCACCTAAAAATAGCAGTGAGAGATAGCGTACAGAGAGGGCAAAAGTTTTTCCTGTGCCGGCACTTGCGAGATAGGCCAAATGGGGCTCTGTAATCATAGATACTCCCCTCTTTGACAAGCTAAAGCATAATCACAATATTTACAAAGTGTCGCATCCTCACATCTGCTTGCTATGATCTCTTTTGTCTCTTTGATCTGCGTGATGTGCTCTAGAAGCAGTACATCTTTTTGCTCGGAGGCTTTGATCGGCTCAAATTGATTTTTTTCAAATATCTTAACATAGGCAGCGTCTATGTTGCTATACTTTGGACGCAGAAGATGGGCATAGATATTCATCTGGTAGTGATAGTTTGACTCTAAAGAGCGATCAGACTTATTGATATGGTCTGTCTTGCCACTTTTATAATCCAAGATCAAAGCCTCATCACCTCTTACATCTATCCTATCAACTCTTCCTTGAAAACGCAACCCTTCTATCTCACCTGTGATTGTAAGCTCTTTTTGATCAACGCTCCACCCTGCTTGAAAATGTTTCATCTGTGCATCCACAAAATGCTCTAAGCGTTTCATCCAAGAGAGTTTTTTATAGGCTCCTAATGCGGAGTCTAGATCAAGCTCATCAAGGACATCTTTTATCTTTTGAATGAACTCATCTCTCCTTTGAAAAGTATCCTTTTGCGCAAATACTCTAAAGAGGAGGTCGTGCAAGAGAACACCATCTATCAACTCTTCTCTGGATGCAGGTTTGATATTTTTGATATACCTAAAATAAAATTTTCTTTTGCACATTAAAAATGTCTCGAGCATAGATGAAGACCATATTTTATCTCTCGCATCAAACGCAACGACGAAATCATGCTGACGCATCGCGCTCGCCTCTTTATAGAAAAAGCTTGTATCGATATCTACGCTTTCAATCATATCACCAAGTGAGAGCTCATAGATAAATCGTGAAGGGCTTTTGTGATTATCGGTTGCATATATCACGCTTGAATATCGTGCCTGCTCTAGCACTCTTTTATAGAGCTGTTTTTGCAGGGCTTCTCTATCTTTTTTTGTCGGCAAAGAGGCAAATGATCGCACTGTACTGTTTAAGAACTGGTCTTTTGCAGGCAGCGAGGGGATGATGCCTTCATTAAAATCGATAACGACTACACCCTCAAAGGAAACACCCCTTGTCTCAAGTGCTCCAATGACAGTAACCTTACCGCCTCTGCTATCATCAAGCGTAATCTCTTCTATCGATTTGAGCCATAAAAATATCCAATCTTTAATATGAAACTCACTCTCGCTAAAGATAGATTGAAATTCAATATAGTTCTTATAGACTTCTTGGTATCTACTCTCCTCTTTGATCGCATCATAATCGATGCTTGTTAAAGCAAAAATATACTCGAAGAATTGCTGAGCTGATAATCTCTGTGTATGCTTGGTTGCTTCAAGAGATTCCCTATCGATCTCAAAGCCCTCGATATCCTCTTTTTTGCCCTTTTTAAAATATCGCATCAATGCATGAATCGTCTTGAACTCTCTACTTTGTTTGTAGTCAAACCCCATAGCAAAGTTAAGATTTTTTTCTCTATCAAAAAGATAAAACATCTCTTTATAGCTCTCATCCGGTAGTATAATCGCTATATCTTTAGGATCAACTCCTTTTTCAATCATCTCTTGAACACTGCGCATAGCTACGGGGATCTGCTTTATCCGCTCATTGACAGAGCGTACCTGTGTATTTATAGCATACGTGTTTTTTGTAGCACTTAGAAGAGCTTTTGTACTAAGATCTAGGGTGATATGAGCGTTTTTCGGCAGGACTATCCCATACTGAGCAAATCGTTCATCCATTTTTTGAGTAAATCTACTTGTGTGTAAAAAGATTGTAAGCGCTATCTTTTTTGAGACTGCATCCAAAATATCAAGCTCAAATCGACTCAGATAGCCCTCCAAATGGAGCTCTATAGCATCAAACTCTTTGAGAAAATCTTCATTGATATGAAATCTTTTTACTAAAAAAGCTCTATCGGTATATCCTCTTTTTTGCAATATCGCTTCGTATCTATCTTGCAACTCTTGAAGTATGGAGATATGCTCTGCAAATTCACTATAGACATCTGCATTTTTCAACTCTTCAAAATCTACTTTCTCATGAGAGAGCTCTTCAAAAAACCTGAAAAGAGCGTCGCTTTTCGTAAAAAATCTTACAAGGTCAAAGTTTATATTGAGTTTTCTCATCGCATCAAAACGAGCAGCTTCTCGTAAGAGCATAACTCTTGTAAGCCTATCTACTAATGCGCTGTCATCGATAAACATGACTCTTGATTCAAACTCATCTAGACGCATAAAAGAAGGCAATAATGTATTGGTCTCGTAGGCTCTTTTTGCCTCTCGAATCGATCTTGAGGTTGGTAAAATGATGAGTTTTTTAGGAGAAGCAATCATAGAAAAAGTATAGCATATCTATGATTGATTACTGTTTTGGGTCTACTTCTTTCTCTAGAAATGCAGGTCTCTCATAAAAGCCTATATCTTCGCCTATTTGAGCTCTTAAAACAAGTGTATATCTCCCTATCTTCTCTATATCAACACCCGAGACAACATAGACACCATCTTTAAAAGTAACTGTATCTATCTTTTGATCATCCTTGTCGGTATGCGGGCGAGTCAAGAGAAATGTGACCTTAGCATCTTTGACGATCTTGCCCTCTTTTGCGGTAATCTTATAAGAAAAGCTATTCTCACCCTTATTGAGTTTGATAGGATCTGCGAGTTTAACTTTACTATTTTTATTTGGCTCAACTTTGATAATTGTGACACCTTCTATCGTTATGGCATAGTTCTCGTTAAATGCATTTTCGTCTTTTATAATCTCATTATAATTTATATCTGCATTCTGATAGGGCATCATATATTTATTTTCTCTCTCAACGGGCATGGATGATGCTGATTTGATAGTCCAAGTTCCGAGTGAAATCCCCAATAAAAGAAAACCCACTATCATGTGGGGCCAATACGTCTTTTCTTTATCTTTTTGTTCCATTTTTTATCCTCATATAGATTGGTTTTCCAATAAAAATCCAAAAAACCAACAGTGAACCGATATAGATAACATACTGCAACACATGCACGACTTGCTTTGTATCATTTGGTATCGTGTTTGTCATCACGACACCTTTTGACGCTGCAACTTGGTCGGCAAGCTCAGAGAATCCTTGCAATACTGCAATATTATATTTATCTTCTAAAGAGTTGCTATCATGCGATGCGACAACACCGATAGCTGCATCTTTTACACTGTTTGCATTATAAAGATTTTTTAACTCTTTTGATGATGTTACTATACCGACTCTTTTATCATGTGGAGCAAAAACAAAAACTATATATGGCTCGCTTAAGCTATCTCCAAACTTTCCTAAATAATCAGTCATCTTGTAACCCCTTGGAAAAGGATCATTTGTGGCTACAACATAACTATTGATACTGCATTTATCCAATAACTCTTTACTTATCTGAGTAATCTTTGTCACTACTTCAGGTTTTAAAAGTTCGTTTTTGATTATTGGGTCGTGCGAGTATAGAAAGAGAGGTAATAGCATAGCAAGCAAGGCAAGCCTTACTTGTGCTATCTTCATATTTTAACCTATAAAGAGGTGATTAGGAGTTAAAACTGCATAGAGTGTATATGCTGCAGTAATCACCAATCCCAATGCCAAAATCTTATCCATAATTTTAATCATCATCTATCCTTTAGTTAGCATCTTTAAATGCGTGCTGTGCATTATCTACACTGTTCATTTGAACATTGTCAAGACTACTTGTTATAGGCGTAGGATCATAAGGATTTTGAGCACTTCCTTGTTGAACCAAGAGACCCCAAAAAGTTAATCCTGCTAAGATAGTCAACAGAAGAACTGTTGCTATGAGCATACCGCTTATTCCGCTAAGAGTAAAAAGCCCTCTTCTTGTATTTTCAGCCATCTGCATCCTCCTTATAAGCTTTGAAGATATGTAGCCAATGCTTTTTCTTGCACAGGTGTCAATCTATTTTTAAATGAAGGCATTTTACCTATCATACCTTTTTTGCCATTAGCAAGAACTTGTGTCACAAGTTTTTCATCATAATTTGTAAGGTTTGGTGACATTCCGCCCATACCTTGTCCATCAGCACCATGACAAGCAGCACAAGTTGCATACGCTGCAGGTGCTTGCCCTTGCATACCACCAACGATATAATCAGCGATCGCCTCAGCATCAGCACCGCTTGCCATACCGGCAGGCATTGCACCCATCGGGAAACCAAGTTGACTTGATCCGTTAGCAATCACATAAAGAACTTGATCTTTGGCCATTCTGGCTGTCAAATCTTGTGCTTTGCCTGAGAGACCATCAGCTGTCTCGCCATGACACGGAGCACACTGTACCAAAAATATAGATTCACCCATCGCTTTAAGCGTATCAGCATCTGCATTTTTGTGCATCTCTTGAAATTGAGCATTATACGCTTTTACTTCTTTGTTATATTCACCGATTTGGCTATATGCATTGACAGGATACCCCATTGTCCAGTACCACATTGCCCAAATGATTGTTCCTAAAAATGAGTACGCCCAACCGCCAGGAAGTTCATTTTTATACTCGCCTATGCCATCCCAATTATCATCAGCCAATTCACCTTCAGCTTTATCGGTTTTCATCTGATTGATATATTTTGCAGCAACACCAAATGTAAGGAATGCAATTGCAGCTGCACCCAACATCGTGATCAAGTTAACAGGATCACTCAAATCAACGTTCATATATTTGACAACAAAAATTGTTGCACCCATAAGAACTGCTGAAAAAGCTAATGCTTTGATCATTAAACTATTCATTTATCTTACTCCTCTTTTTTATTTTCAGCGCTAGGATCTTCTTCAATAGGCTTGCTATCAATCTCATCATCGAGTGCTATCTTGCCGTATTTTTCGTAATCCTTCTCGCCTTTTTTTTCGCTTCTATATAGATGTATGATATACCCATATAGCATCAGCACCAAAAAGACGGTCATAAAGAGATTTGCGTAAATTGCTAATTCTTTAAAATCCATCTTCTGCCCTTCCTTATTTCAATTTATTCATGTATGCGATTAATGCAACAATTTCAGGTATTTGACCGTTTGCTACTAAATCTTTTACATCTTGATTTTTCATATCAGCAGCTATCGCTTTAGCTTCAGTAAGAGCTGCAGCTTGAGCATCTTCCCAACTACCTAATGCTACACCACCATCTACATCATAAGGAGTATTAAATAGTTTTTTTACAGTCACTGCTTCTGCATAGGCAGTTTCTATATCAGCTATATTACTAAACTGATGTTTATAAGCAGGCATAATCGACTGTGGTATTACAGATTTTGGATCCCACATATGATTTTCATGCCAATCTGTTGAACGATAGTTTCCTATACGGTGAAGATCCGGACCTGTTCTTTTTGAACCCCACAAGAACGGTCTATCATACGCGTATTCACCTGAGAGTGAATATTGACCATATCTATCAGTCTCTGATTTAAACGGTCTAATCAACTGAGAGTGACATGCGATACAGTTATCTTTTTTATATACCTCTTTACCTGCAAGCTCAAGTACAGTGTAGGGTTTAAGACCTACAACCGGACGAGAAGCCTCAGCAAAGTTTGGCAATATCTCTATAAGACCGGCAAATGCAATTACAAGAAATACACCTACCGCAAAGAAAAATGGATTTTTTTCTAACCAATGAAACATAACATACCTCCTTACGCCATAGGTGATCTAAACTGCGGTTCAGTGTCTATCTTCTTTGCAGCAGTCATAGTCAAAATCATGTTATAAGCAAACATGAAGAAGCCGAGTAGATATAACAATCCGGCAACAGCTCTAATAGTATAGTATGGATGCAATACTGCAACAGTATCGATAAAGCTATACATCAAGTTACCATACTCATCAACAGCTCTCCACATCATACCTTGTGTAATCCCTGCGATCCACATAGATGTAAAGTAAAGAACGATTGCTGTTGTTTGCAACCAAAATTGCATATCGATAAGTTTTTTAGAGTATATCTCTTTTTTGAACATTCTAGGAGCCATATGGAAAAGAGCCGCCATAATCATAAATACAACCCAACCAAGAACACCATCATGAACGTGACCCGGAATCCAGTCAGTAAAGTGCGCGATAGCATTAACTGATTTGATAGATTGAATTGGACCTTCGATAGTTGAAAGCATATAGAATGTAGAAGCAAGAACCATAAGTTTGATAAGTGGATTTTCAGTCAACTGATTCCATTCACCTTTCATAGTAAGCAACATATTGATTGCACTACCCCAAGAAGGCAAGATAAGAACAACCGAGAAGATTGAACCCATAGTTTGCATCCAGTCAGGAACTGTTGACCAAATAAGGTGGTGGCTACCTGCCCATAGATAAACAAACATCAATCCCCAGAACGAAAGGAGTGAAAGTTTATATGAATAGACAGCTTGACCTGACTCTTTTGGTAAGAAGTAATAGATCATTGCAATGATAGGCACGGTAAAACCAAATGCAACAGCATTATGTCCATACCACCATTGAACAAGTGCATCATTTGTTCCTGAATACATTGAAACAGAGTGGAAAATGCTTCCATATCCGCCTGAAGCAAAGTATGTTGGAACTGCCATGTTGTTGAAAAGATAAAGCATAGCTATTCCAAGGAATGTTGCTATGTAGTACCACATAGAGATATAGAGTGATTTTTCTCTTCTAATTCCGATCAAACCAAAGAGAGAAAGTCCCCAAATTACCCAAATAAGTACAATGACGACATCTATAGGCCATTCAAATACAGCGTACTCTTTTGCTTGCGTGATACCCATACCTAACGTGATAACCGCGGCAAGTGCTCCAAAAAAGTATAGCCAAAAATGAATCTTACCTAATGCCATCAAAAATTTTGATTCAGCCATAGAGACCTTCAAAACCCTTTGACTTACATAGTAAGCTGTGGCCCAGATACCACTTAAAGTAAATCCGAAGATAACTATATTTGTGTGCATAGGTCTCAATCTTGAGAAAGTACCATACTCACCAAAAAAATAGTTAAGTTCCGGAAATGCCATTTGAGCAGCTATTAGCGTACCAATAAGCATACCAAGAATTCCAAACAAAATCGTCGTATATGTAAACAATTTTGCAACAGAATAATCATATTCCAATGCAGCATTTGATTGCATGCAAACCCCCTTATTAGAGAAAATATATGTCATAAAAATATAACATTCAAAACAAATTTTAACACTTTTTTAACAAACAAAGCTTAAATTTGACGTATAAATATAAAAATTTTAATACTTTTTTAACAATTCGAAACTAATGACGCAGTAGAGCCCTAAAATAGGGGGTTTGTAGATATTGCAAAAAATATAGAAAGTCTGCTTTTAAATCTTTCTATATATTAATGATAAAAATAAGCGCTTTAACATACTTTTAAAATATTAGATATTATATTTAAGAAATATTAAAGTTATGCTTTCCCTTTTGCACTTTGGATAGAGTTAATATAGGTATATTGTGATTCGATTTTTTTCTCAAATCGTACACTTTTTGCAAGTCGTAACACCATATCTTCAAAATCCTCAAAAAGATAGTTTGCCATAGAGCCCGGTATCGGATTGATCTCATTGAGATATATCTCTCCATCAACCTCAAAAAAATCACAACGAATGATACTACCGTGAAAGAGTGTGCCGTAAACATTTTGAAAACTCTCAACTATCAAATCAGCCATATCTTTTGATATATCTGCCGCTAACACTTTAGTATCTCGCGAAAAATCAAGATATTTTTTATCGAAATCCAAAAACTCCTCTTTGTGTGGCTCTTCTATGATGGAAAGCTCCCAATGATCCGTATAGCAACCGGCAAGATTGTACTCTTTGATATTGGCGATAAAAGGCTCAAGCAAAACATCGCTATCGAACTCAAAAGCGACATCAAGTGCATAATCAAGCTCGCTCTTATCTTTGACGATACTCACACCTATACTACTTCCTAGACGACATGGTTTTACTATGAGAGGAAACGGCAACAACACCTCACGCATAGATTCATTGTTTAAAAGTTGATAGTCAAGACTTTTTACACCGACACTTTTGGCATAAAATTTCGTATAGAGTTTATTGAAGCTCATAGCGCACGCTTCAAGTCTTGGAGAGATATATGGGATACTAAAAAATTCCATAAGTGAAGCGATCTTCCCATCCTCTCCATCTCTTCCGTGGATAAGGTTTATAAGCGTATTAAACTCTATCTTTTTAGAGCCAAGCATCTTGGTTGCGAAAAAACCGCCTTTTTTTATCTCAAGCTTTTGCGATTTTTTATAATCACCGGAACTAAAGGTTGAAGATTTCATATCTTTTGGCTCAATGAGATAAAAGTCTCTGCTTGAGCTTACAAATATATTGACTAACGGTGTTTTTTTAAAGACCTTTTGCATTGTAATGGCGCTGACGATACTGATTTCGTGCTCATAACTTGAAGCACCAAAAAGAATAGCAATACTCATCTCACACCTACTTTACAATTTTATAAAATTCATTAAATATATAGCTACTCTCATGCGGCCCAGGACTTGCTTCCGGGTGATGTTGCACGGAGATTGTCGGCGTATCTCTATAAATAACCCCCTCAATCGTTGCATCAAAGAGATTGATATGTGTCACTTCTGCGATATCTTTGATCCCTTCAGGAACATTGTAGTTATGATTTTGTGCCGTTATCTCTACGCAGTTTGTTTTTATATTTTTCACGGGATGATTGCCGCCATGGTGACCAAATTTGAGTTTATAGGTATCATAACCGTGTGCGATAGAGAGAAGTTGGTGCCCTAAGCAAATACCAAACATAGGCACCTTTGCTTGCAATAACTCTTTTATCTTTGCGTGTTCATCTTTTAAGATAAGTGGATCACCGGGACCGTTTGAGAGAAAGACACCGCCTATCTCATCTGCATTATATCTTGCGATGATCTCTTGTGCACTCATGGTGTTTGGCACAACTTCTACCTCAAATCCTGCACTTACGAGATTGTTAAGAATATTTCTTTTCACTCCAAAATCAAGTGCGATGATCTTTTTTGATGTACTTGGCTTAGTATACGAAAAAGAAGCGATATCATAAACGCCGCTTGTATGTTTATAGCTCTCTTTTGTGCTTACCTTTTCTATATAGTTGATCTCTTCAATGCGTGGAGCACTTTTGAGCTCCTGAGCAAGCATCTCTTTATCATGTATCTGCGTAGAGGCAATCATCATCATCGAGCCCTCTTCTCGAAGCACTTTTGTGAGGTATCGTGTATCGATATCGCAGATGCCCAAGATACCATATCTTTTTAAGAATGTATCGAGATTCTCTTCACATCGAAAATTTGAGGGTCTCTCTTGATGATTTCTTACGATGATGCCGCTGCAATAGGCACCCACACTCTCCATATCTTGTTCATTACAACCGACATTGCCGATCTCAGGCATAGTAAATGTAACAAATTGACCCGCATAGCTAGGATCACTGATGATCTCTTGATACCCGCTCATTGATGTATTGAAAACTATCTCACCTACGCTAGTTCCGGCTGCACCAAAACTTTTAGCCTGCAGAAATATACCGTTCTCAAGATATATAGAGACTTTTTGCATTAGAGCATCCCTCTTCTGATAAGCTCTTCTTGATAAAGTCGTTCATACAAAAGCTCATAATCTTGCGAACCCGGGATAACATCTTTTTGCATATGTTTGATCTTGTTATAGACGATATCATCTATCTCTTCAAAAGCATTTGCAAATGCTTTAAAAGATTTGAAGATAACATTTTTCACTTGGTTTTCATTGACATCATATTCTGCCAAATAATTCTCATAAAGCTCATCAAGTATCTTATGGGCAAGATCATTGTACCTGTCATCATAGTTTATGATGACACCGAATTCCGGTGCCATCTTCTTTTTGATCATAAAAAAGAGTTGTCGTTCATCTACATGCTGAAACTCTATCTCCTCTAGATTCTCTTCTAAAAGCTCTTTAACCTTTGCATCAAGTGCATGCTCTTGTTTGAGGTTTTCATCTATAATCTTCTTAGCAGTCTCAACGATTACTTCTTTGCCTTTTGGCAGACGAACAAAAGGGGCGTTGGCTAGATCTATCCCTATCTTAGTTGCTACATATCTTGTTTGGTTTGGTTTTAATCTCATGCTCTCGCTCCTTATCGTATGATGGTGTCTTCTCTTTGTGGACTGGTCGAAACTATCTTTATCTTTGCTCCAACAAGTGATTCAAGCTCCAATATATACTCTTTTGCACTCTTTGGAAGATCATCAAAATCTCTCACGCCTTTACTCTTCTCCCAGCCTTCATAGGTCTTATATATAGGTTTAGCATCCTCAAGCGAATACGGTACATAATCGATCTCTTTACCATCGACCTCATACGCTACGCATACTTTGATCTCTTTAAAGCCATCGAGCACATCGAGCTTCATAAGTGCAATCTCATCGACACCGTTAACTCTCACGGCATGCTTAAGAGCAACCGCATCAAACCAACCACATCTTCTCGGTCTGCCTGTCGTTGTGCCAAACTCTCCGCCTTTTTCTCTTATAAGCTCGCCCTCTTCTCCTAGGTCTTCACTTGGGAAAGGTCCATTGCCTACTCTTGTGCAGTACGCTTTTGCGATACCTGTGACCTTACCTATATCTTTTGGATTGAGACCAAGACCACTACAAGCGCCCGCGCTAATCGTAGTAGAGCTTGTAACATAAGGGTAGGTTCCATGATCGATATCAAGCATCGTACCTTGTGCACCCTCGAGCAATACTTTTTTATCTTCAGCAAGTGCATTCCAAAGCATCAATGTCGTATCGGTAATGAACACAGAGAGTGCTTCTCTATATGATTCAAGTTCCGCTATCAACTCACTTTTGTTTGGGATTCCCACACCAAGCACACTGAGTAGATCACTATTTTGCTCCAAATAATTGATGATATCATCTGCCAATTTAGTACAATCTTGAAGCTCCCCGACACGATGACCGACTCTTGCAATCTTATCTACATAAGCAGGTCCGATACCCTTGCCTGTCGTACCTATGGCATCTTTGCCTTTAAGTTTCTCCAATGCTTGATCAATAAGTGCGTGGTATGGAAGCAGAAGGTGTGCCTTATCGGAGATAAAAAGCCTGCCTCTCAAATCTTCAAACTGAACCAACTCTTCGATAAAATCTTTAGGTGAAAGGACAACGCCATTGCCTATGATATTTTTCGTCTCTTTGCTTAAAACTCCCGAAGGAACCAAGTGTAAAGCATATTTGTTTTCTCCGACAACGATTGTATGCCCCGCATTATGCCCGCCTGCAAATCTGCAAACATAATCATTTTTGCTAGCCATATGATCGACTATCTTTCCTTTTCCTTCGTCGCCCCATTGCAGACCGACGATAATATCCGCTTTACTCAATGTATCTCCTCGTAAGTTCTTAACCGCATCGCTATACACTCATCGCTATAGATAGCAAATCCCGCAGCTTTTGTATCTTCTATAGTGTACTCTCCGCCCATAGCAAGGAGAGCATTTCCGCTAAACATTCTACAAATCAAAGATTTATAGTAGCGCATCTTAGCATAATAGAGCGGGGAAAAGATGATATGAGCATAAGTAATCTTTTTCGCCTTTTCACGCATAAGAGCCAACTCATCAGCTATATCTTTAGGATATTTGCTTGTATCTTGTAGGTCTTCAAAAGATTGGATTGCCGCAAGCTCTTTGATCCAAGTGTGTTTGGAGTCCAAAATCTTCTCGAGCTGCATCAATTTAAGTGCTTGAAGTGAGACGCCATATTTTTCGTGCAAGAGTTGCGGTATCTTGATATTTGCTATTTGCAATACCGGCTCGATTTTTATCGCGTTAAATATCTTCATCGTAACATTTAGAATCTCTTCAAAACTTCCATCGATGATCTCGCCACCAATCTGATAACACTCTTTTGTCGGGAAGGCTAAAGTTGGCTGGATATAGAACCACTTTTTATTCTCTTGGCTTCTTGCAAGTCTTTTAGTCGCTATCCTAAAAACATCAGGCGTTGAGTCTGCTCTGAGTGTTACAGTGTGATTATCTGCGTCATTGAGCCGGATAAGCTCACTCACATCATCAAACGCATCGTGCTGATGATAGGAAAATATCGGTGTGACTATCTCTTCAAAACCAAGCTCCTCAAGAAGCGTACTCGCCTTTGCCTCGATCTCTCTTTTTATCTTTGCGCTTTTGCCAAAATAGAGTTTTGAGCCACTTGGTATCTCGTGTTCAAATATCATGATGATGACCCTTTAAAATAGACCTCATTGAAGATGCGTGAAGCTTCACCGTCAAATACTCTTCGCCCGAGCTCATCAAGTGCAAGCTCAATCGCATTGAGCACCCAGACTATCTCATACGCAGGGATAAGTCCCATCTGATTGATCCTAAATATCTTGCCTTTGAGATGATCTTGTCCGCCTGCCATGTTGACTTGATATTTGCTTTTGAGGAGTTTTCGTATCTCTTCGGCATTCGCATCAATAACTGTGCTCATAGAGAGCGCGGGAGAACTTGGATATATCTCCAATCCTAAAGCACGAAGCGACGCCATAGTAGCTTGGGCTCTTTTTTTCGTATCGCTATAAAGCGCTGCGATCCCGCCACTCTTTTTAACCTCATCAAACATCGCATTAAGCCCGATGATAAGTGTTGTTGCCGCCGTCCATGCCGTGGTATTTTTTTGCTGATTTTTTATCTCGGTTGCAAGATTAAAGTAATAATCTCTCCCCTCGCCTATAGTCGCAACAGCATCTTTTGAAAGTCCTATCATAGCAAGCCCGGGTGGCAACATAAATGCCTTTTGGCTCCCTGCGATCAGGGCATCGATATTGCTCACATCGATAGGCTCAACACCGACTGCCGTGATCCCATCGGCAATCACCATGATACGAGGATTGATCTCTTTGGCAATCTTAGCGATCTCTTCAGCCGGATGTCTTAGTCCGCCCGCACTCTCACTAATCTGGATAGCGAGCGTATCGATATCAGGATTTTGAAGCAATGCCTCTTTTACTTCCATCGGATTAGCAGGTGTATTCCACTCATAGGAAAGCTCAACTTTAGGGATGGATAAAGCATCGGCTATCTTCCCAAATCGCTCTCCAAATTTACCGGCATTGATCGTCAGTATCTTGCTTTTACAAAGATTAATTATGCACGCTTGCATAGCTCCCGTTCCACTTGAAGATAACATGACATTCTCGTCCATGCCAAAGAGCTCAAAGAGCGATGCTCTTGCTTGCGAAAATATCGCTTCAAATTCGGGTGTTCTATGGTGAATAGTGGGTGTTGCCATCGCTTGTCTAACAGATTCAAGTACAGGTGTTGGTCCGGGCGTAAAGAGCAGCATTCTCTTCCTTGTAGTTATGTTTAAATCGCAGATATTATACCTCAAAGCTCATTAGAGATTGGTAAAGATATTCTCTTATTTATACGCCTTATTGTGACTTCAACTCTTTTTTATCCGCCCGGGAAGAGTACTAGATGTCTTCGATGTGGACACTTTGCTGACCGATTGCTTTATATCTTGCATAGTAGTGTTCGACAAATGCTCGCACTTTCTCATCTTTTGGCAGATAGACTCCTGCTTTTTTTATGGCATAATCTTCAAGATAAAGTAAAGCATCTGCTTTGGATATATAGTGTTTTGCAAGATCCCTATAGGCTCTTTTATAGACTCCCTTGAGTGCTTCATAGCTACTATAATCAATCTCTATTTGCTCATCATAAGTTATCGCTCCGGCTTCAAAGAGGAGTGCAAGATGGATGAGCCCTTCGCAGTAATAGGGCAGCACCTCGCCCACTTCTCTCCACGACATAAGCCCAACAGCTCTTGAGACCAAATCATCCATTATATGCTCTCTAAGTTCACTCCTCTCATTATAAAAATAGGCCATCAACCCACCCGTAGTTGCTTTGAACTCTTCGATATTTTTAAACTCGCCACTTCTATTCATCGCGCGTTCGCTATCATCGTCTAGCCACAATATATGCCCAAACTCATGGCCTACCGTAGAGATATCATACACTTCATGCCATGCAGGTGCATCGTGGGTTATAAATGCTCGACTTTTGCGTATAAACGCCTCTCCAAAAAACTCTAACCCTAGCTTCATAACAGGCTTTGCCTTTTTTGAGGCCAAAACAAAATCAGAAAAAGCAAATATCTTGTGCCCGTATTTGCTTGAGACAATCTTGTCATTTGGTACGACCTGAGCGGAAAAGAGCCCATTAAATTCTGCTCCATAGTAGATCATCGGCTGCCCGATATAGAGCTGTGTTTTTGCAACCTGCTCCATATTTTTTGAAGCCACATCAAGTGCACCGATATCTTTTGCAAGTGCGTCGGTAAATCCGATGATATTGGCTCTTGTATGCGAATTTTTTTGCAATCTCGGGTTGATAATGCGCACATCCCACTCCAGCGCCACTGCTTTTCTAAAATGATCCTCATAATACTCAAGCGGATGGCCTACTTGAAGCGGTGTATCGATATGCATCCAAGCTCTATCCACATCTTGCCAACGCGCAAGCAGAGCAGCAACACTGCTTTCACTAAAAGCGTTTTGTATCGCTTCAAAATAGGCGATCCACGCCTCTTTTTTCTCATATACCGTATCTTCTAAAACCAAAAGCGTATCGATAAGTGCTTGGAGTCTTTTTGTGGCATCCACAACCTCATCTTTGAAAGCCGCAGCATAGCTCAGCACTCTATGCTTCCCATGCTCATCTTCATCCAAAACAGAGTAAGAACGGTCACTGATAACCCCTAGATTATCCATATCAAAGAGACTATGTTCATGCAGATATGTCATCACTGCCTTGCTGTCGCCTTCAAACTTTTGAAGCAATGAAGGATTGATTTTGCAGAGGATATGACGATTCCAACTCACTTGCCATCTATTGATACTCTCGCCAACACTATGCACACCCCAAAGGAGCGCTCTATAAAAAGGGGTTAAGAGATCATTTTGCTCTATCCATGCCAAAAATTCTTTGTGCCTTTTGGTATGAAAACGGCTCACCCATTCATAGGCTAACTCTTTTTTCTCTATAACCTCACTCGAATTATGCTCACTTTTAAGAAGTACTTGCTCGAGCGCATCTTCTCTGAGGTTCACGATACGCACGAGTGCCGCCATCGTGCTCTCTTCATCTCTTTGCAGTCCGATGGAAACTAAAAAATCCTCCACGACCTCATCGGCCTCTTGATGCTTAGCGTGTGTGAGTTTGAAGTAGTCATTGAGCACTGCTTGCCGTGCACTCAACTCATCATACACTTTTTGAATATCTGCTATAAATTGCTCTTTTGTCATTACTTATCCTTTAACATCTCTAGTATCGGCTGCATCAATCGTAATGCTTTTGAGCGATGCGAAAACTCTTTTTTAACCGCCTCATCTAATTCGCCAAGCGTTTTATCAAATCCAAGTGGAATAAACATCGGATCATACCCAAAACCACCCTCGCCCCTAGCCTCATCGATCACATCTCCATGCATCCAACCGTGTGTAACAAACTCGCCCTCATTACACACAAGTGCGATCGCTGCAATATAAAATGCGGGAGTTCGTGCAACCCCTTGCTCTTTGAGCTTCTCTATGAGAAAGCGCATATTATCACCATCGCTTGCATCAACGCCTGCAAATCTGGCACTATAGATCCCAGGTGCCCCACCGAGTAATGGCACACTGATACCGCTATCATCTGCAAGCACGATGTACTCGTTGCCAAGCTTGTCTGAGATTGCGCGTGCTTTAAGGAGCGCATTTTGTGCGAATGTCTCTCCATCTTCTATGATCTCAAATGGAGTCATGAGGTCACTATAGGCGATAATTTCATCGTCAAAAAAGCGATTAAACTCCCTTGTCTTTCCTCTGTTTGAAGTAGCTAACGCAATTTTCATTTTAAACTTTCCCTCAATATTAACTCACTATAATTGAGACCGATTTTATCCAAGCTAAGGTATGAAAATGTTGAAACAGACCTTTCCTCTAAGCCTCATTATCGGCTTAAGGTTCTTTGGACTTTTTGTTGTCCTCCCTGTCCTTTCAGTCTATGCGCTGCAAATGGACGATGCAACCCCCGTTTTAGCCGGAGCGGTTGTCGGTAGCTATGCTTTTACACAGATGATCTTTCAAGTTCCTTTTGGAGCGATGAGCGACAAGATTGGTCGTAAAAAAACACTTTTTATCGGTCTTCTGATATTTATAATCGGCTCCATTATCTGTGCTTTGAGTGAACATATCTATATGCTCATCTTAGGAAGATTCCTGCAAGGTGCGGGTGCTATCGGTGCCGTTGTGAGTGCTATGATTAGTGATCTTGTCAAAGAAGAGCAACGCTCTCATGCTATGGCTATCATGGGTGGCGTGATCGCTCTAAGCTTTTCTGCAGCTATGATTATCGCCCCTCTCATCGGTGGACATTATGGCATCGATAAGCTCTTTTGGCTTACAGCTCTTTTAGCACTCGGAGCCATCGTAATCCTCTTTACTATGGTACCCGAAGCTCCGAAAATCATCCACAGTTATGACAATATCAAGATCAAAACAAGAGATGTATTTCAAGACAAATCACTTGTACAGATGTATATCACTTTTCTTTTTCACTCCTCTATCATGACGATGGCATTTTTTATCATCCCTATCGTTATGACGCACGGCATCAAAGAAGACGGTTTTGGTTGGAGCAGACCCGAGCTTTGGAAAGTCTATGTGCCGGCTGTGATATTTGGTATCCTTGCTATGGGACCTGCGGCGGTGTTTGGAGAGAAATACGCCAAAGGAAAGCTGGTGTTTATCATCTCTATCGTCTCCATACTCCTAGGATTTATGGCTATGGGCTTTAGCCACAATGCAATCATCTTCATCGTAGGTGTTGTGCTCTTTTTTGTAGGCTTCAATATGTTTGAACCGCTCCTGCAAAGCTATGTCAGTAAATTTGCCAGAGTACATCAAAAAGGCGCAGCACTTGGTGTTGCAAACACATTTTCGTATGCGGGTATCTTCTCGGGTGGGCTTGTAGCCGGCTGGATTATGCAGCATTTCAATCGTGAAGTGCTCGCTCTTTTTGTCATAGTACTTTGTCTTATATGGCTTTTTTGGACTATTCGCATGAACGATCCCCATGCAAGAGCCAATGCCTATTTTTCACTTGATACTTTTGGACGAGAGAAGATTATGCAACTCAATGATAACCCTGCGATATTTGAAGTCTATATCAATGAAAATGAGAAGATGGGTGTCGTGAAGTATGAAAAAGAGCTTATCGATGAAGCGGGAGTCAAAGCACTTTTATCGTGATGCTCTCATAGTTTTCTACACGGAACTATAAAATCCACATGATAGTGCTCATCATGGCGTACCCATGCTCTTTTTTTGGAAAAATTGATATTTCTTTTGAGGTAATCGCCCTGTTTTGTTGCAAAAAGATACTTTTGTAATTTCGGATCAAATATCACTCTCCATATCTTCACACCTGCTTTTTGAACCTCTTTGTGCAAACTTACTATATGTGCCGCCATCGCCTCATAGTCAATCGTATATTCATCATAATGACCTTTTGAGTCAAACTCGATGCCATAACCAAATTTATTGAGAGCGTTTGTGGGTAAGTGAACCGAAATGCCTGCTTCATTTTTAACAGGCACCATAAAATCTACCGAGAGACCATTTTGATGTGTTTTATGCGGATACAATGAGCCACCTTCCTTGTGCCCCGTTTCGGCATACTTATAGACTCTGTTTGGCATAGATACTTCAAGTGATTTATAGGCTGCCGTTACGATGTCTCTTACTTTAGAGTGAACATATGTCCTACCGGATAAGACTCCAACCATACTATAGTTTGTAAAGTTTTCGCCACTCATTGGAAGCTGGACACCATTTTCCAATCTTCCCTTGGAAGTTGTGCCATAGCAGATACTCTCATCACTATACAGCAAAGAAGTTAGGAGGATGAATGAAAGAGTGATAATTTTATGCATCTATCACTCTTTCTTAGGGTCTGTTTATCGCAATAATGCAGCTGCTCTTTTGGCGATATTCTCAGCCGTGAAGCCAAACTTCACAAAGAGTTTATCTGCCGGTGCACTTGCTCCAAAGCCTGTCATACCAAGGACATCATCGGCATATCTATAGTACTCACTCGCATTGGCTGCTTCGATAGCGAGTACTTTTGTATCTTTATTGATGACTCTCTCTTTATAGACGCTATCTTGCTCATTGAAAAGATCTAGACACGGCACAGAGACCACATTGGCTTGTATCCCTTTTGCTTCAAGCTCTTTGGCTGCATCCAAAGCGATACCCACTTCACTTCCACTCGCCATTAGAGTGACTTTGGCATCACTCTTTTCTACTAGCAGATATGCCCCATCCCCTGCACTACCATAGGCGCTACTACCGCTTATCATCGGCAATTTTTGTCGACTTAGCACAAATGCACTCGGCGCTTTCATCTCTAAAGCACTTTTCCATGCCTCAACATTTTCATGGGCATCCGCAGGACGCCATACATAGAAGTTTGGCAATGCTCTAAATTGACTAAGTTGCTCTATAGGTTCATGCGTCGGCCCATCTTCGCCCACACCGATACTGTCATGCGTCCAGATAAAGAAATTTTGGATACCGCTAAGTGCTGCTATCCTCGCGCTTGGTTTCATATAATCACTAAAGACAAAGAAGGTTGCATTAAATGGGATGATTGTCCCATAGAGTGCCATCGCGTTCGTGATAGCCGCCATGGAGTGCTCTCGGATACCAAAGTGGATGTTGCGTCCTTTTGGAAAGTCGCCCATATCTTTGAGCTCACTCTTATTTGAAGGGGCAAGGTCGGCAGAACCACCGATGAAACTTGGAACTGCTTTGGCTATGGCATTAATGATCTTGCCGTTACTATCTCTTGTAGCCACTGCCGTTTCACTGCTAAAATCAGGAAACTCTATAGCACTAATGTTTGGCTCAAGAAGTCTTCTAAGCGCTTCATTTTGCTCTATGAGTGGCGCCTCTTTTTGACTATGAATCCACTCTTTTTCACGCATCTCTCCAAGCTCAAGCGCACATCTAAATCGAAGCAATACATCTTCGGCTATCTCAAAGCTCTCATCGGGGTTAAATCCGGCTTTTGATTTTGAGCTTTTGATGACATCGGCACCAAGTGGAGCGCCATGCGTCTCATGACTCCCCTCTAAGCCCTCAGCACCGCGTCCTATGATGGTATCTGCGATGATGATAGTCGGTCTATCCGCACTCTTTGCATCATTGAATGCTTTGTCTACCTCGTTATAGCAGTGCCCATTGACATTGATAACATTCCAGTTTTGCGCTGCAAATCTCGCACTCACATCTTCACTCCAAGCGATACTCGTATCACCCTCTATGGTGATGGAGTTGCTATCATAGATCAAGATCAGATCTTTAAGTCCCAAATGCCCTGCAAGTGCACATGCCTCATAGCTGATCCCCTCTTGCAAATCACCGTCCCCACAGAGACAATAGACTTTATGATCGATGAGCTTGCATGTCTCGCTATTGACTTGATTTGCCGTGTAAGCTTGCGCCATAGCAAAACCAACTGCATTAGCAATCCCTTGGCCCAAAGGTCCTGTCGTGATCTCGATACCCGGTGTATGTCCATACTCAGGGTGTCCCGGAGTTTTACTATCAAGCTGACGGAAATTTTTCAGATCATCCAAGCTCACATCATAGCCCCACAGATGCAATAGTGAGTAGATAAGCGCTGAAGCGTGCCCGCCCGAGAAGACAAGTCTATCGCGACCCAGCCACTTTGGATTTGCAGGATTGTGACGAAGATGTTCACTCAAAACCACAGCGATATCGGCAAGCCCCATAGGTGCTCCCGGGTGTCCACTATTGGCACCTTGCACCATATCGGCAGCTAAAAATCGAATGGTATTTGCCATCTTTCTTCGCATCTGATTTTCGGGGGAGTTTGGCATCTTTATTTCCTTTGTTGTGAGTTTAATTTTTATGTCTATAGAGATAACTTTTTACAAGTGTACCCAAAGCCTCTTTGAGTGGCGCATCAAAGCGCTCAAATCTACTGCTCAGATCATCTGCTAAAGCATCAGCGTAGCGTATGCTCTCATCAAGCCCCAAGAGCTTGACAAAACTATTTTTATCTTCATCATTATTGGTTGTCTTGCCGGCTTCTTGCTCGCTCTGTGTTACATCGATGATGTCATCTTGGACTTGAAACAGAACTCCAAGATCGATCCCAAATGCATAGAGTGCCTCTTGCACACTCTTCTCCAAATCCGCGATGAGTGCACCCATCATAAGACTTGCGGCTATAAGTTTGGCAGTTTTATTGGTATGAAGAAACTCTATCTGCTCGAGTGCAAGGGGTTTGTTTTCAAAGTAACAATCAAGCGCTTGCCCCAAGACCATCCCTTGCGAGCCACCGTTGAGGGCTAAGAGTTCGACAAGTTTTATGCGCACATCAGCTCTCAAAGGTGCTTGGGCTATAAGTAAAAAAGCATCCGTATTGAGTGCATCGCCCGCAAGGACGGCTGTGGTTTCATCATAGCGTACATGGAGGGTTTTGTGACCCCTGCGAAGTTCGGCATCATCCATAGCAGGCATATCATCATGGATGAGTGAATAGGTATGAAACATCTCAAGAGCGAGTGCGACAGGCAGAGCAGAGTCAACAAGCAGTGGTTCATACGCTTTAACGACCGAGAGCAAAAGTGCCGGTCTAAAGCGTTTCCCCCCCGCTAAAAGCATATCGCCAAGCGCACTCTCATAGTGTGGATGAAAGCTTTCGACTTTTGGCAAATGCGATCTTAAATAGTCCTCAAATATATCGTCCATGTCTTCTCTTGTGGAAATTTGTGAAATTATAACCAATTAGGATAAAACGAGGCTATACAGTTTCACTTCATTACTTGATTCCGCCTGCCTTGGCTATCTCTTCTAAAACCTCTTTTTGACTCAGCTTATCGACACTCACGATCACATCAGCTACTTTTTTGTATTCGCTCACTCTTTGCTCATAGAGTTTCTTTGCCTCTTTTACTTTTGCGAAAAGCGGTCGCTTAGCAAGTTTTGCTTTGGCATTTTTAGCACTCTTGAGTCTATCATATATCCACTCAAAGGGAGCATCAAGCAGCACTACCGTACCGAGCTTTTTGATATTTTTAACTTTGTAAAATCCACCACCACAGCTGATGAGTGTGCCTTTAACATTGGCTTGTATCCAGTTAGCCGTCTCTTGCTCCAAAGCTCTAAAATACTCTTCACCGTGCTTTTTAAATAGCCTTGGGATCTCTCTATTGGTCTTTGATTCTATGAGATCATCAGTATCGATGTTATAGACACCATACTTTTTTGCAAAGTCCCTCGCGGTACTTCCTTTGCCAACACCCATAAAACCTATGAGGATGATATTTTTTTCCATACTACACCAAATTGTATCGATCGATGATTTTCCGTACTCTTTTTCGCAAGTTCCTCAACGCATCATCCGCGTCTGCACCCTCTGCCATAAGACTCTCAAATTCATCAAATTGTATCTTTGCTACCCAGCCTATCTTATCGTGCAGTTTTACACCGACAAATCGTACTTCACCGAAATGTTCTTTTGCCATTTTAAATATGCGCTCTATGCGCTCTTGCGTGGTTTTTTGTCTCTTTTCTACGCCCATGGCTCCTCCTTATTTTTTGAACTATTATAGCACAAATTATTTCACGAATATTACTGAGAGAGTCCAAACACATTGGAGAGTGTGTTGATATAATTGAAATATCCGGTGATCGCCACCGCTTCTATGAGTTGACTTCTGCTATAACCAAGTGCCATGAGATGCTGCAAATCTTCTTTGAGTATCTTGTAGTTATCTTTCCCGGCAGCTCGGATGCAAAATCGAAGCAACTCTTTTTCGGCATCACTTGAGTGCATCGCATCGATACCGCTGAGTATCTCCTCTATGCGCTCTTCGCTGAGACCTAACATCTTGGCGATGTTTTTGTGCACATCCACACACATCTTGCAGCCATTCTCTTTGGAGACGAGAAGCGCGATGCTCTCTTTGATGTCATAAGAGAGTTCGGTCTTAGCAAGCAAGTAAGCTTTGACCATATTGTCCGTTGCAAAAAAGACATCTTTGCGAATCGCAAGCAGTTTAAATATATCTCCAAGCTCCCCCGCTTTTTTTAAGATAGGACGCGCGATCTCTTGGATCTGAGGATCCATCTCCTCAAATTCGGGAAGTGGTATATGTGCCATGGGTGCTCCTTTTGGTTTTGAGTATCTTACCAAAAGTCACTTATATTGGTGTGTATTGAGTGTTTGTTGCGTCAGTTTATAATGTTTTTACTTTTCCGTAAAGTTCTTTCAAATAACTATCAGACATATCCAATATAGGTTCATACATAAAAGAATTAAGATGAATGTTTTCAGGAGTCATTAAATTTACTTGCTCTAATATTTCAATACTTTCAATTTCATTTGGAAATAATTCTCTATACTTTTTTATCAATTCAATAGTTTGATTTTTTGTAATGCTATTTATGGCAACTGAATCATTTATTTCTTTAATCATAAATTGCTCAGCTTTTAATCTAATCGCTATTGATAATACAATTTTATTTTCTAAATTAAGAAACTCTGTTATATCAATTGAAATTTCATCAGCTAATTCGAAAATTAAATCTATGACTTTCTTTGTATGTTCGGCTAATACCAAACTCGATTTATCTTGTAAAATAGTCTTAAAAATATCTTCTAAATTTTTAATATTTATACTGTCGGTATCTGCTTTAATGTGTAACAGTGAAGTTAATTGAGTAAATTCACTGTTATATCCCGAATATTCAGCTAAATTTCTAACAAACGGAATGGTTGCAATCAATATTTTTTTGTCACTATGTAGTTTATTTTTAAAATACTCAAAAGGCTGTAAATATTCAGCATCAATTATAGAAATTTTATTTGTTGATTTAATTATCATTTTGCAAAACTTTCTTTCTACAAATCTTCCCTTCAGTGTTCTAAAAAAATCAAAATTATGGGTTAAGATAATTTGATAAAACTTACTCTCTTTTGAAATATCCTTTAAATACTCAATAATTGCATATTTATTTTTATAATCAAAAGAATCAGCTATATCATCTATGATAAATAAACTTTTTGTTGACAACTTTCTTCTAGCTCTTATCTCGAATATAATATTTAACAGATACAAAGCTCTTTTTTCTCCCTGGCTTAGAACATTTAACAATTCTTCTCTTTTTATATTTCTTTCTTCTGAACCATCTTGAAATATAAATGTTAAAGTTGGTGTGCTAGTTTTTAAAATAACATCATCTTGATTTTCTATCTTCAATACGAAAGGTATCCCTCTAAACCTTTCATTAAACTCTTTTGTTGCTTCTTCCCATTCGGTTTTTGTGTCTATTGCTTCTTTTATAATTTCTTCTAATTCTTTCTTTTTAAAATCATAAGAATCTACTATAACTGAAACATCGCTTTTTAATTTATTAAAATAAGTAACCCAAACTTTGCGTTTGAATTCATCATAATCTTGAAGCTCTACAAGTAACAAATTATTCTCTTCTAAGGCCTTTTTAAATGCTCTTAATTCTGTATTAGCCCCTATGGCTTTATCAATTGTGTCAAATACTTTTTTAAGTTTTTCATCATCTACAACTTTCTGAATTTCATTTTCAACTAATTGCTCAAAACTTTCAGCGGACTCAATTTCATCGCTAGTATTAAGTTTTAAAGAATGCCCTGCATCAAAAAAAGAATTGTCTTTGACGGATTTTAATATTTCTCCTGCCTGATATGTACCAAAAGTATTATCTGATTTTTTAAAAAAAATAGATTCTGTCAATAAAGATTCGTAAGTAGTAACATAAAGTCCTAAAGTTTCTTTATGCTTGTCTAAAAATTTTTTAACATTACCTTTCTTATCAAAAATGTCATTATATTTAAAATCAAAATCAATTTTTATATCATCATTTAGTATAGTAAGAATTTTTACCAATAAATCAAAAAATGTCTCTTTCTCGTTCTCTTTAAAAGTTTCAGTAAATTCAGTTTCACAATCTGAACTTTGAGAAATTTTTTTTAATTTTTTTATGAATTCAATTCTTGCCTCATCTAGCTTTTTATATATTTCATCATATTTGTCTTTTAACTCTTTCTTCACAACTAAAGTAGATAATTTATCCGAGCTATAATCTTCATCATATGGCTCAATCATAAATACCTCTTCGGGTAATAAATCAGTATAAGTTTCATTGCAAATAATTCTTATTGTTTTACGTTCAGGAAAAACTAAATCTTTTGAATCAGTATTGTTGCTTAAATCTTTAAATGTTTTTGCAAAAGATGTTTTCATTGACCCATTAGGAGCATAAATAGCAAAGGTATTTTTTTCAGAAAAATCAAATTCTGCATCAAGTTTTTTTATACCGTAGCAGTTTTCTAACTTTACATTTAATTTGTCCATTATATATCTCCCCCGGATAGTATAAATTGCGATGATTCTCTAAGACATCACAACATTAAAAATATAATTAATTCAAAAAACTCTTTATCTTTTTTTAAAAACAATTATATTTATCCTCAATATGAGTATGATAATATCTACCAATTGATTGAGCACTCACAAATGCCTCATAGATATGTTTAGGTACTCCACAATAATCATAAGTTATACCTTGTTTAAATGTTACTTTCATCTGCTTAGTAATACTATCATATCCGATATGACTAATTGCGCTTGAACTAACTGGAATTGTTTTCATAATATTCTCTTTTTATAACTCTATCTTGATTATTATATCAGAATAACTGATAAATACTAATGGTGAAATCTTTACCCCTATCTCGAACTATTTCCATCCTCCACATCCACGCTCACCCCGTTCGTTATATTGCTATCCTCACACCATTTAGCAGACAAATGAAAATCACATGGCGGTGGGTCTTTGAGTATCCAATACCCCATATCCACCTCATCGGTACACCCCAAATCTTCAAAAAGAGCATACCGCTCATCCTCTGTGCAGACAAGCACGGAAACATGTTTTTTTTCTCGCAATAGCTTCACCTTAACCAAAAAACGAAAACGATTTTTGAGAAAAACATCCTCGTTTATAGTACTTGTCAAAAGCTCCTCGTCGGTGATAGTGGCATCAAAGTTTTCATCATTTACCCTGCTTTGGATAGTAGTAGTGAGTTTGGCAACGGCAGGTTTGAGCCAACGCATCCGCTCATCAAAAGCTTTATTTGGGCTTGCTGCGCACAACGATACTATAAGCACACTACCGATGAGTAGCAATGCGTGTTTCATGACTCCTCATCCTCTTCTAGGTACGGTAACTCTAAGGATTTGATATGTGCTAAAGCATTGCCTGCGATACCTTGCAAGGAGCCATACATCTCTGTTGTATTTGTCAATACCCCATCTATGAGCTTTTGGCGTCGTTTCCAACTCGCACTGAGTGAGCGTTTTTCACGCTCAAGCTCATCTTGCATCGTTATAAATCCATCAACGATAGCTTGCATTTGCATCGCAAATTCATTGCTTGTGAGATAGTTGTAAAGCAGGCTCATCTTATCGCCTCTATTCTCATCTTTTTGCACCGCTTTGTGCGTAGTGATAAGAGACTCTCTAAGAAGTGCGGCAGAGCCTTTGAACTCCTCTAGGCTACACACCCACACACCCTCCACAAAACCCATGCGCTCCATACCGTTTGGATAGACAGAAGTGACAAAGACCCCTATATCTGCATTTGCTTTGAGCATATCTTGTTTGAACTTAGCGATCCACCCATCACTCCACGCTTTAGCGTTTTTGCTCTCATAGCAGATGACACCGCAATTGTGCAGCTCTCTCGTGTTGACTACTTGCACACAATCCGCCCCAAACGCTCCCTTTTTAACCTCACTGATGCTATCGAAAGGAAATTGCGCACTGAGCCACTCTTCGATGACAAGCTCTTGCACTTCACCTTGGAGCTGCATGCTCCCTTGCTCTGATTTGCGTTTCATCTCTTCTATGAGTCGCTTTTGATCTTCGAGTTGTTTATCTTTCTCTTTGAGTTTCAACTCATTGGACAAGAGCGCCTCTTTTTGTATCTTCTCTTTTTCTGCTTGGAGTTGTTTTGATAGCTCGATCTCGGCTTCGACTTTGGCTTTGGAGACCGCTTCACCATTGGCGCGTTTGAGTCGCTCGATCTCAGCTTTGGCATTGTTAAGCTCCACGACCTCTTTGCTTTTGGCTTCTATCTCTTTTTTGAGTGTCTCGATCACGGCACCCTGCTCTGCAACAGCTTCTGCTTTGAGCACCTCGCGCAGCTTCTCTTTCTCTAGTCGCAACTGCTTTTGCGTGGCATCTTTGAGCTTGTCTTCAAAGTGCTCTTGCTCACTCTTAAACTCCTCTTCACGGCGTTTTAGCTCATCGAGATGATCTTTATACTCTTTGCGCTTTGCCTCTATCTCCTCGCGCAATTGCTTCTCTTTGGCAAGATGCTCCTGCTTGAACTTCTCCTCTATCTGATGATAAAATATCTCATCGATGTCGATTTGAGTGCCGCAATTTGGACACTTGATGGTCTGTTTGCTCATTGTGATGCCTTGTTGATCAATCTTCTTGTTTAATTATACAAAAATAGCTGCTCGTTGTTATTAAATATTTCATATTGTCATATTTCCCGCAAAAAGAAATGTGACACTATCCACACTTGCACACTCGTTATAATCGCTATTTGGTAACATTTTCTATTTGACAAAACAATAAAATCTCCCTATAGTGATAGTAACGATTTATGACTATAAGTGATAAAAATACGATTTTCAAGGAGAAAAAAATGTCAAAAGAGTTCAAAAAAAAGACGGTAAAAAAAATTGCTACGAAAGCAGTAAAAAAAGCTGTTGAGAAAAAGATAGCTAAGAAAAAAGATTGTAAATCTTTGGTGAAAAAAGTCGGAAAAGTGGTTTTAAAGAAAAAACCAACGACAAAAAAAGCTGCGAAGAAAGTAGCAAAGAAAGCAGTTAAAAAAGCCGCGTAAAGTTAGATCCTGAAACAAGTTCAGGATGACACGCACTATTTTTCCTCGTTCCCATGCTGTATAGACAAGGAACGAGGGTACTCTCTATTTATCTTTAATAAATCCTATCTTGCAAGGCTCTTGTGGCGAATCACTCATAAGCTGATTTATAATCTCGATAATTTTTTGATCTCTTTTTTCACTATCGCTCACCCTACTTTCTATCTCTACTATCTTTTTGGCTAACTCATCATAAGTAAGTGCATATCTTCTAAGTGCTGTAAATGTTCGCATTATTTGAATGCTCACATCAATAGCTACTTTACTTTTAAGCACAGTTGCAAGCATATAAACACCTTGCTCAGTAAAAACATATGGCAAATACCGTCTACCGCCATGTTCAAAACTTGAGGTCGCAAATTGCGACCTCAAGTTTTCATGTTCAATCTCAGAAATCTGAAACATAAAATCACTAGGAAATCTTTCTATATTTCTTCTAACTTGTTCATTTAGTCTTTTTGACTCCACTTGATATAAATTTGCAAAATCACGATAAAGAGATTTTTGTTAGATTGATTTAGAGAGTGCTATCTTGCAAAGGAGCTTACTAAGTGGTAAGTGACTGAGCAAAATAGTGCTCTATGAAGCGATATAGCAAAAATCTAAAAGATTAGACCTTCGGTAGGTGAACTCGCCGTAGCAAACGGCTTCTTAGGAATCCTCCCCGCGAGATAACTCTTGCGTCCTGCCATAACGGCATGTTTCATAGCCTCTGCCATGAGGATCGGATTTTTTGCTTGAGCTATGGCGGTATTGGTAAGTACTCCATCCGCGCCTAGCTCCATCGCTACGCTTGCATCACTCGCACATCCGATACCTGCATCGACGATAACGGGTACACTGAGAGCCTCTTTGATGAAATGAACATTAAAACGATTTTGAATCCCAAGTCCTGAGCCTATAGGCGAAGCGAGTGGCATCACGGCATGCGCACCGGCATCTTCTAAGCGTTTTGCGATGATAGGATCATCATTGGTATAGGCCATGATCGTAAAGCCGTCTTTGCTCAATACCTCACACGCCTTAATGGTCTCGATAACATCAGGATAAAGCGTCTTTGCCGTATCGCCAATCACTTCGAGTTTGATAAGATCAATCCCCGTGGCTTCGCGAGTCAAACGAAAAAGAGTGATAGCCTCATCGGCCGTGACACATCCTGCGGAGTTTGGCAAAAATTTGACATCGGTATCTTTGAAGTAGTCCATGAGATTCTCTTCATTTGGATCAGTGATATTGACTCTTCTTACTGCGACGGTTATAAGCTCACTCCCACTTGCAAGCGTGGCATCCAGCGTCGTTTGAAAACTATCATACTTACCGCTACCTACAATTAATCTACTTTTTAACTCGTACTTACCGATCTTCAATATATCACTCATTTTTTGCTCCTTGCATTATCTAAAAGAGTTTATAACACAGCTAACTTGAAACTACTCTTATCGCTTCAAGAAGTGCCTCTTTTTCCATTTCTCGAATCATCATATCGTACTGCTCAAAACTCAAACCCTCTTTTTTGAGCACCTTTTGTAAGATGATCTCGCCGCCGTCAAGTTCGCTATTGACCCAATGCACACTCACACCACCCTCATCATGCTCATCTTCGTAGCTTTTTTTGATCGCATCAAGCCCTTTGTGGCGAGGCAGAAGTGACGGGTGGAGATTGATAGCTCTGATGGTATCGGTAAATACAGGCGTGAGGATACGCATAAATCCTGCTAAAACCACGAGATCGATATCGGCTTTTTGGATACTCTCTACAAGTGCCGCATCAAAATCTTCTCGGCTTCCAAAGCCTGCTTGATCGATGACCTCCAATGCGATGCCGTGCTTTTTTGCTATGGATTGTCCAATTGCTTGCGGGTTGTTTGTAATGGCTAGGGTTATCTCTCCACTAAGATTGTCTGCAAGGTAGGCAAAATTGGTACCGTGACCGCTAAAGAGAACTGCTATCTTTTTCATATCGCGAATTGTAGCAGAAATTTATTTATATAAATTTGCTTATTTTTTCATTTGCGAGATATAGACAGAAAGGGAAACTATCTGCTCATCAGTAAGGTTGGCCGTTGACGTTTTCATTACAGCTCCCATTCCGGCTACATCTCTTTTCCCTGCTCGGTAATCTTTTAACTTCTGCGTAAGAACTCCGAATGGTTGTCCGGCAATAATTTCAGACTTTTGAAAAGCCTTTACATTTCCTCCGGACCCATGACAAGCCGCACATGGTTTATAAAGACTATTTTCTGTAGGCGACTGTGACCATACTATATTTACTAAAACAATTATTGGTAATAATATTTTTCTCATACATTCTCCAAAAAAGTGATCTGTTCGATCAAATCAACACTACTCATCGCATAGCTCGCACCTTTATAATTGCGTGCCCCAAGCGTGAGTGCTAAACATCCTTGAATGGCGGCATCAAGTGCATCATACCCTTGCGCCAAAAGTGCAACGATAAGACCACTCAGCACATCGCCGCTTCCACCTTTGCTCAGCTTCGCACTTCCTAGGGTATTGATATAGAGCTTCTCGTTTTTGGCTATAAGCGTATTGGCCCCTTTTAAGACTAAAACGATATCCGGGAATTTTTGAGAGAATTTCTTTGCATACTCAAATCTATTTGCTTGGAGATGCTCCAGAGTGATCTCTTCGCCACTCAGTGCTTTCCATAGATAGATAAACTCTTTTGGATGCGGCGTCATAACGATAGGTTTTTTTGTTTTTGTAAATAGCTTTAAAAGCTCCGGAGAATACAAAGCATCAGCATCGATAACAAGCGGGAGTGGATTTGAAGCGATATATTTATCTAAAAAGCTCTCTTCAAAATGGTTGCCAAGCCCCATACCTATAGCAATCGCCGTTGTGTTGTGAGGGAGTGAATATGCATGCATCAGATAGGGCGGAATCGTAAGCTTATCTCGCATCACAAGTGTCGTCAGCCCTGCTCCAAATCGATATGCAGCTTCCGCGCTGATGATCCCCGCACCCTCTTTCTCCCCACAAAAAATGACCGCATGGCCAAATGTACCCTTATGGGTAGAGCTCTCTTTTCTAGAGGGCAGACGCAAATCATCCGCTTCTAACAAAAAGAGAGTGCTTGCATCCTCATAGAGTGCGCTATCAACACCAAGATCAACTTTGATAATCTCACCGATAGAATCTTTCGCCATATCCAAAAAGAGCGCCTCCTTATAAGCGCCCATGGTTACTGTGATATCGGCATCAAATGCGATAGGTGAGAGTCTGCCGTAGATATCGATACCCGTTGGGATATCGCAGGCGATTTTCAGTGCTTCAAGTGCATTGAGTCGCTCTATGAGCTCACATGTTGATGCCCCAAGCTCCCCTTCAAATCCGCTACCTAAAATGCAATCAACCACAACATCACTCGAGATAATATCTGCAACAACCACAATACCCAATGCTTGTGCTCTCTTGAGCTGTAGCTTTGCCATATCACTTTTAAGCTCAAAAGGCAAAAAGAGCCTAACTATAAAATCATCTTGTAGCAATCTTGCAAGTGCTATGCCATCAGCCCCATTGTTACCTTTTCCGGCAACAATCAGCACACTTGCGCCTTCCTTTGCTCTTGATCTAATGGCTCGCACAAGCCCAAGTGCAGCGTGCTCCATAAGGATATCTTCACTAAGATGATATGTTTCATAACACTTCGTATCTAGTTTTTTACAGTGAGAAAATACCTTTTGCATAGATTGCCTTATGATTTAGCTATTATGATAATTATAGCAAATTTTACGCACGAGATAAATATGGATTGATTAGGAGCTCTCTGCGGGCTCTGCTTTTGGCTCTTTGGGCAGTGTACCCTCTTTTATATATCTAATTTTCAATTTATCATAAAAAGATTGTTTATCTACAAAAGTTGCAATCATATTGGCAATGATAGCTGCGAAAAGTAAAAAGAAGATGACGCTATGTCTATCTGTCATTTCAAAAACAATAATCGCAGAGGTAAAAGGGGCTCGTGTCATACCGGTCAAAAATGATGTCATCCCTACGAGGATGACAAGGTTTGCTTTGATCCCTGTTATATGAAAATATTGTGAAATTGCCGCACCTATGGCACCTCCTGAGCTTAAAGAGGGAGCGAAAACACCTCCCGAACCGCCAAAACTAAACGATGCTATAAGATTACTGATTCTTACAAGCGGGATATACCATTCTAACTGTTTGTTATCATTAAAGAGCAGATTTTCCATGAGTACTTTTCCCGAGCCCATGACATTTGTACCAAAATAGTAAATCGGTATTGCTACGAGAAAAGCAGACAAGAGTACGACGCCTATTTGTGCTCTATTGCTTTTTGCTAAACTGATCAAATCCATGATCTTAATCATGATAACACCTGTTTTACTTCCCAAATAACCGGAGAGTAACGCTGTGATTAAAAGAGCCTGCAATACACTCCAACCTTCATTTGTCAACTTTGGATAGCCCAAATATAGATAAGACCCACCGAGCCCTTGTGCGGTGAGACCGGCTATGATAACACCTATAAAAAGAGAGAATTGATAGTGTTTTACATGGAATTTTGAGAGCTCTTCGATAGCAAAAATAATTCCCCCCAAAGGCGTATTAAATGCTGCTGCCAAACCTGATGCCGCCCCTGCTATCAAGATATTTTTTTGCGATACATGTGGCCACCATGAGGGTAGCATCTTGTGAATAACTACGAAGATCGAACTAGAGATTTGTATAGTCGGGCCCTCTCTTCCGAGCACACCTCCACCCAATACCTTAATGATACTAGATAAAATCTTCACTATGATGATTCTCAGACTTACAAACTTTTTGACAATATAGTTTTTTCTGCGTCCCGATACCTCTATCGCTCCCATAACTTGAGGGATACCACTCCCCCTTGAATAGGGTGCAAATCTTTTGACAAGCCACCATGACAATAAAAAGCTAATGGGAGTGATGATAAAAATGTATAATCTGTTCTCTTCATATACGGAAAACGACAACTCTTCTGCATACCTAAATGCCTTGTAATATCCAAAGGCAATTGCTCCCGTCATAAGAGAGGAGATAAGAAACGGGAGGAATTGGAAAAACTGTAATTTGAACTGTGAATTGGCCTCTTTTGCAGCGATATATAAGTCTTTAAAATATGCCAATATTATTTTGCTTAAAAAATGATTTTTGACTTTAGCAATTGCTCTGAGATATTTAATCTTTATAGTATTTTCTTGCATTGAAGACTTATTGTTGGACTTAAAAATATTATAACCAACAAAGTCTTACTGAAAAGTAAAACTAAAGAGACAAAACAGCATAAACTCTCTATAAACTTATTTTGGTATAATCCTTTCACTAAAAATGCTCACGAAGCATTAATTTATACAAGGAAGGGGGTGATTTTTTTGCCAGGGATAGTTGTAAACTCAAAAGATTCTTTTGATGATGCGTATAGAAAGTTTAAGAGACAGTGCGATAGAAATCTTATCGTAACTGAAGCGAGAGCTAGACAATACCACGAAACTGAAACTGAAAAGAAAAAGAAAGAGAAGATCGTTACTCGTAAAAAGATCCTTAAAAAGATCTATATGCTTAGAAGATACGAATCTAGACTCTAATCACTTCTTCACCTTGGGGCTTCTTCGCCCCAAATTTAAATTTCCGATATTACCTCATCTTTTTTCAAACTATAAAATCTATAATAAAACGCTACCCCGATACCAATAGTGGCCAATCCGTAAAGTGATACTATAGGTCTACTAATAAACGAAAATATGATTATCCCTAAATTACCGATTATAAATATAAGCGGTACATATGGATAAAGAAATGTCTTATATGGTCTTGGAGTATGTGGTTTTGTAATCCTAAGCTTCATAAGCCCTATAACAGTAAGCATTGATGACAAAGACAAAGTAAACCCTATATATATCAAAAGTGTTTCAAAAGTAGCAGTAAGTATCATCATAATAGCTATCACGGCCTGCAACACTATGGCTTGGACAGGTGTGCTCCCATGACAAGACACCGTTTTGAATCTTTTGAAAAATAATCCATCACATGCCATTGCATAATAAACCCTAGGACCTGCCATAATCATTGCACTTACAACCGAAAGCAATCCCAAAGATATTGCGATACCCACAAATGAGCCTATATTTTCACCAAATAGTGCTTTTGATGTACCCGTTCCAAGCTCCAACATACCACTCATTGCTTCTAGAGGGAGTGCATATACATAGAGTACATTCAACAATATATAAATAACCACGACAAACAAAGTACCGATAAACAGAGATAAAGGTAAGTTTCTTTCCGGATTTTTTATCTCACCGCCTATATACGAAGCTGCATTCCAACCGCTATATGCAAAAGATACGAATATCAATGCCACAGAAAAGTGCCCCCAAGAAAACTCACTGCTATTTGTTGTTAAACCTTCTGTTAATCTTGAGAGATCACCGTTACCAAACCAAAATCCACCTATTATCAACGATAAAATAAAAAATATTTTAAAAGCTGTCAATATATTTTGTACACCTTTCCCAACTTTTACACTATGATAATGAACATAAGAAAGCACCACTACACTAAAAATTGCAATAGATGATATAAGGTTAAGTTCTATTAGTTTATATCTGCCTAATTCAAACACAAACCAACTATTTTCTTGTTTTCCAAATAAATATGTCCCAAAAGCAATAGAAGCAGCGGCAATAGGTGCAGAAAATCCTACTATTAAAGAAATCCATCCTGATACAAATGCACTCATATGCCCAAAACTCTCTTTGAGATATGCATATTCACCACCGGCATGAGGATACATAGCCCCTAGTTCACCATAGCAAAGTGCCCCAAAAAGAGCAAAAAGTCCCCCTATAACCCAACATAAAAGGAGTATTTGTACACTCCCAAGTTCAGCTACAATAAACCCTGATGTCGTGAAAACACCGGTTCCTATCATGTTGGCGATAACCAATATGATAGCAGAACCAAGTCCGATATCTCTTCGAAGCGTTCCGTTTAAAGAATTCTTCACTTCAAGAAATTGCCAACATAGACAAGATGGTTAAACGGTAATTTTCCTTTAATCTTATCTTTAATAGTCGCTAATGTTGCTATGATTACTTTCTCTTTTTTACTATCTCCTGCATCAATCACAATGGCTATAGACATCTCTTTTGGATAGAGCGTTAAAAGATGATCTATAAATACATCAAACTCTCTATCCATAAAAAAGACCATAGTGGAACCGGTATCGGCAAGTCTATCTATTAGCTTATTGTCATCCCTTCCAATCGTCAAACTTATACCATTTGCATCTTTATTGCCACCAACAACGGCTCTTCGCAATGCAGCATTTGCGGCATTAAAGCTTGATATGCCCGGTATGACTTTTGGATTGATCTCTCTAAACTCATCCATAAAACCCATCTGCGGTCCATAAATCGTTGGATCGCCATTTTCGAGAATCACCATCTTTTTACCGGCGTTGTATCCTTCTAGGATAATCTTTTTAATCTTCTTCTCTGCCGCAACAATTTCTTCTTTGCTTATCCTTTTGTTAAGTCTTTTACTAAAAAGTCCATGTCCTGCTTTGTATACGGGCTTATCACCTATCAACTCACTAAATTTTCCTGCTTTGCCGTTCATTGTAAAAAAGATGTCAGCTTCTACAATCGCTTTATGCGCTTTGAGCGTCATATTATCCAAATCTCCGGTTCCCGTACTTACAATTGCGAGCTCACCTTTAGCAGCAAGAGCTGCACTCAGTAAAAAACTTATCAGCGTTATTTTAATTATTATTTTCATATTTTTCCTTTTTAAAATATATATTTCAAACCGAATCGCACATCTCTACCCGGTTCAGCAACTGCCTCTCCATTTGATGTGAGGGAAGTTTGTGCGGCGTATTCTTTGTCAAAAAGATTATTAACAGCAAAAGATAAAGTAAGATTTTTAAAACTTTGAGGCGTATAAGAGGCTTGGATACTGTGCACGGCATAACCTGCTGCATTATTAACATCATCGGCAGCATCCTTATTATTCATCACTCCGATAATCGTATAGCCAAACATAAGATTTGCGCTTGGTGTATATGTAAGGTCGGCTACGATTTTATCGCCATAACTTCCCGCAAGTCTTTTTGTAGTACCAATGAGATCTTCACCACCTTGCTCAACATCAGTATGCGTATATGCAAGAGATGTTTCAAGATTATCCCATCTATAGATTGTTTTAAGTTCAATCCCCTTACTCTCAATATCTTCTTCATTGACAATATCGCTCACGGGAGCACCCCTTCTACCTCCCGTTCCAACAACTATAGGGTCTTCAATCTTTGTATCGAAAAGTGTTATTTTAACTTTTAAAAAATCGCTCTCTTGAAAAAGATTACTTCTCTCATAGCTTGTTCCGACCTCAAACTTTTTTGCTCTTTGTGGCTTAAGTTTCTCGTCTTCAGAGCCATTAAATGTAAGATCGGGGTCAATATTGCTCAACCAGCCGATAGGAATAGTGTTTGAGCCGCTCACAGCCTCTCCATATCCTGCAAAAAGTGACCAAGAATGTGTCAAAAAATATTCACCGTTCACATTGGCAGATATATCCTCATCACCACTCTTTTTATAGATAAGATCATTTTCAAAATCATCATAACGCGCACCGAAAGAGAGATTAAATCGCTCAAACTTCATTCTGTTTTGCAAAAAAAGTCCTCTATTTTCGTAAGTTACACTTCCATTACTACTCGTTCCTTCCTCTTCTTCATAATCAACCCCTACCGTTAAATCGTTCTGAAAAATTTTGGTAATGAAGGAAAAAGTATTGCGGATATCAAATCCCACACCCTTGGCATCTACGGTTGAATCATTTGTTCTTTCCAAGTATTCTAAAGCCGTATCATTCTTATAGAGTTTTGCTCCTACGTTTATGAATGGATTGTCCGGATTATAGCCATAGTTTAGTGCTGTTGTTTTTCTCTGGACTCTTTGACGCTCTAACTCACGAGTGCCGTCAGGATCATGATATCCCATATCACTTCCCGCTCCTCCTGCTTGGTAGAGACCTTCTTGTGTATTTTTTTCAAAACTTAATTTAAGCGTATGATTTGAGATATTTAGAATGCTCAATTTTACAAGATAGTCATCCATATCTTCGGCTGATCCATAAACCGTTCTGCCACTGCCAGTTTCATAATCATCACTGTCACTTCTACTACCATAAACCAATATCCCTACATTATGCGCAGCGCCATATACACCGATACTATTTTTATAAGAGTCGTTCACACTACCGAAACCTGTTTTTATAAATGCTCCTACATTTTGCCCATCTTTGAGCAAATCTTGCGCATCTACCGTTTCAAACTTGACACTACCTCCAAGATTTCCGGCACCTTCATCGGCTGTAGCTACACCTGCATCGACCTCTACACTTTTTAAAAGCTCAGTATCGATATTTGCCAATCCCCCTCTATGTTGGTGTAAATCCTTGCTCTGCTTAGCACCATCAACCGTAATATTAGTTAAAGCTTCGCTGATACCTCTTATATAAAATCTCTTAGCGTTAGCGCTACCTCCCGCAACATCGATTGCAGCATCATATTTGAGTAGCTCACTTCCACTTTTTGCTTGTATTTTTTTTGCAGTTTTTAGATCAATATCTTCTTCTCCACCCTCTTCGAGGCTTATGGATTCAAGTTTTATCTCTTCGTCTGCATTGATTGGAATCGTAGTGATTAGTGTTGCTACAAAAATAAAACTCAATCCTATCCTATTAAAATCTATTTTCATAATCTTCCTTTTTTTAACATTAAATTTTCTTTTGGCTGACTACTAACAGAAAGTTGGATATATCCGTATTTGTTTGCTGAATTAATATTGATAATTGTTATCGAATAGTATACTATTAAACCTTTATCTTTTCTTACTCAGATTATTTTTATGAAAAATAATATTTAAGCAATATCTTAAATGCAATCATTATCAAAATGACACCGCCTAGTATCTCTGCTTGGCTCTCAAATTGAGCACCACCTTTTTGCCCTATATAGACACCTAAAATAGATATAAAAAAGGTTATAGAACCTATAATCATAAGTGCTAGGTAGATATTGGCACTCAATAGATGCAGACTAAAACCTGCTGCCATAGCATCAATACTGGTTGCAATAGCAAGCATCAAAAGCACTTTATTGGACACCAAAGAGATCTCTTCTTCGACATTTTCTCCGAAAGCCTCATAGATCATCTTTGCACCTATAAAACATAAGAGAACAAAAGCAATAATCACATCGTACCCTTGGATATAATGCATTAAGCCGACTCCGCCTATATAGCCAAGAAACGGCATGAATGCCTGAAAAACACCGAAAAAAAGAGCGGCCTTAAGTGCTAAATTTCCATTATCGTTTTTTTCTTTCACACCAAGCCCGATCGATACGGCAAAGGCATCCATGCTCAACGCAAATGCCAAAATAAAAACCTCAACCACTTCTCTTACCTTTTTTTAGTGCAATTCAAATCCTATAGGCAACGCTATACGCGTTTGCTCTAAAGGTTTTGGAAAAGTATCATTTTTTATCTTTTGCAGTGCTTGCATTGCTGCTTTATCTAAAAATTTTGAACCCGAACTTCTTGTGATATAATATTTGAGCAGCCTCCCATCTCTCGAGATAACCAATGTCGCCTCAACAATACCTGTTTGCCCCATCCTTTTTGCCATTCTCGGATAGATAAGATTTTTTAAAACTTTATCACGAATAATCCCAAAATTAGTACGAACAAAATCTTTTTGTTTTGAGGCGGTTAACATTTCATCATGCGGTTCTTTATTTTGAGGTTTTGCAACTTTTTTTTCTACTTTCTCTTGTTTCTTTACGATCTTCTTAGGTTTTTTCTTTGGCTTTATGGGCTCTTGTACGCTGGAGTCTCTCTTTATGGGTTCAGGCTCAACTTTCTTCTCTTCTCTTTTTTCTTCTATAGTCTCTTTCTTCTCTTCTTGCGTGTACATATCCATACTCAAAGGGATTACTTTTGCAGGCAAATTTGCTACTATGGGTTTATCGTGAGCAACAAAACCGGCGAACAATGCAACATGTAAAACCATGGAAAGAATAAAACTTTTTAAAAAAAATCGCTCTTTCATAAACAGCCTCCTACTTTGTAAGAATTAACTTATTGTCTTTGGTAATACGCAAAATATAGATATTTCCATTATGGAGTATCTTTACAATCTTGTCTGAACCAAAAAGCTTTTTTGACTCTAGCATAACATACTCTTTCATTTTTCTACCGCCATAGATATCTTGTCTATCTGATGTGTTTTGAGTGTATCAATCACAAAAACAAAGTCCTCATAAAATGCCTTTTTATCAGAACGGATAATCACAATATCCTCTTTTTTTATCTCTTTAATCTTCTCTTCAAACGCCTCTTTTGAGATACTCTCATCATTAAAAAACAACTCTCCGTCTTTTGTGATTGTTATATGATGCTTTGTCTCCTTGATCTCTGTTGTTGTACTTGCACTTGGAAGATTGATCTCTATCTTGCCCAATGCTATAAAATTTGAGATAACAAAAATAATGGCAAGCAAAACCAAAAGCACATCAATAAAGGGAACGACATTCATCCCCTCTTGGCGTTTAAGCGACCTCATCTTCCCACCTCGCCATCAATTTATCTACTTTCCGCAAATAGCCGCTATAGATCATAGTTGAAGGGATGGCAACCAAAAGTCCGATTGCTGTCACTTTCAGCGCCATCGAAAGTCCTATGACGATGACATTAGGATCAATCCCCTCACTCATCCCCATATCATAAAAAACGATCATAATGCCAAACACCGTTCCAAGCAAACCCACATAAGGAGCATTTGAGCCGATGATAGAAAGCATCGAGAGATTATTTGAAAGCCCTATCTCAGCCTCATTTTTCGTTTTAAATTGAGTCAGCTTAACTCTTTTAAAATAGATAAGTCTCTCTATCGTAACAGTAAGTGAGAAAATACTCATCACAACAAGAACACCGATAACACCATACTCAATATAATCTTTTAACTCTTCCATAACCTTTAGCATCCTTTATGTAAATAATAATGATTATCATAATTAGAAGTATATCTTTATAATTTTAATTGAAACTTATTTTTGATAATGATTTTCAAATTTAGAGATATTTTATATATGCTTGATGCATAAGCCTAATATTTTTATCTGATTTTCGATACAATCTTTACTATAATTTTAATGAGGATTTACTATGCACTTTACTACTCCGCTCCAACAAAATGCCATCAAGATCATGCTCCTAGGCTCAGGTGAACTCGGCAAAGAAGTTGCCATCGAAGCAAGCAGACTCGGGCTTGAAGTCGTTGCTGTCGATAGATATGAAAATGCCCCTGCGCATCTTGTAGCCAATCGTAGCTATGCTATAGATATGAAAAACAAAGAGGCGCTTTTAGAAGTGATTGAAAAAGAGAAACCCTCATTTATCCTCCCTGAAGTGGAGGCGATTAACATCGAAGCACTCTTTGAAGCAGAAGCAAGAGGCTATCATGTGATCCCCAATGCTGAAGCGGTCAATAAAACAATGAATAGAAAAAATATCAGAGTCTTTGCTTCCGAAGATCTTGGACTTAAAACAAGTGGCTACCAATTTGTAAAAAGTTTGGATGAACTTCGAGCAGCTGCTGATGCACTTGGCTACCCTTGCGTTATCAAGCCTGTTATGAGTAGCTCGGGACATGGACAAAGTATCGCAAAAACTCCTGATGATATAGAGCGCTCATGGGAGATAGCAAAAGAGGCGAGAGGCGATGCGAGCGAACTCATCGTCGAGGAGTTTGTCCCTTTTGATTATGAGATTACGCTTTTGACGGTACGAACAGAAAATGAAACGGTCTTTTGTGAGCCTATCGGGCATGTGCAAAAAGATGGGGATTATATCCTCTCTTGGCAACCTATGGCGATGAGCGAAAATGCGCTCAGACAAGCGCAAGAGATGGCAAAAGCCGTGACGGACGGTCTTGGCGGCAGAGGGATATTTGGTGTGGAGTTTTTTGTTAAAGATGATGAAGTCTACTTTTCAGAACTCTCTCCTCGACCACATGATACGGGAATGGTCACACTTATCACACAAAGCCAAAGTGAGTTTGCATTGCATGTGCGCGCTGTGCTTGGCTTGCCCCTTGATTTTACCTTTTATGGTAGCGGGGCAAGCGGGGCATATAAAGCAAAAAGTGAAAGCCATAGCCCCGTGCTTGATATCCCGGAAAGTGCCTTTAGTAAAGATAGCTTCGTGCGTGTCTTTGGCAAGCCGGAATCACATAAAGGTCGCCGCTTGGCTGTTGCACTTGTACTTGATGAAGTGGAAAATGCAAAGAAAAGAGCACTTGCAATTGTCGATAGTATAAGTGATAAATAAGCACGATTAATTTGTCACTTTCGCACCTCTGGTGCAATCCATCAGATGATTGTCATGCGAGCATCTTTGTAAAGCAGGCATATCCGCGGCGGTACAGATAGCAAGCATGGATATGCCGACCGCGACTTTGTGAGCATGACGCTTTTTGTGCTACTTTTTCTAAAAAAGTAGTAAAAAGAAAATTAAACTCTTATGTTACAATGCTCATATGAAAACCATAACCTACCTTCATAAAAAACTCACCCCTTCAAAGATCATCTGCGTGGGGAGAAACTACACCGAGCACATCCAAGAACTCGGCAATGAGACGCCTAAGGAGATGGTGCTCTTTTGTAAACCAAACTCAGCAATATCAGATACACTCTACTTCGTACAAGAAGATTGCCGCTTTGAAGGCGAGATTTGCTTTTTGATAGAAGATAAAAGATTAGCCGCCGTTGGTTTTGGATTTGATCTCACCAAAGCAAAAACGCAAGAGTATCTCAAGTCAAAAGGACTCCCATGGGAGCGCGCAAAAGCCTTTGACAACTCCGCCGTTTTGAGTGATTTTGTTCCACTCAAAGGTGATATCACAACGCTTGAGATGAAACTCTACCGCAATGATACTTTGCAGCAACATGCTCACTATGAACTTATGATTCATAAGCCTGATGCTCTCCTTCAAGAGATACAAAGTTTTATGAGCCTAGAAGATGGGGATATCATCATGAGCGGCACCCCCAAAGGGGTCGCAACCTATAAGAGTGGGGATCTGTTTAGAGCTGAAGTATATATAGAAGAAGAGATGATTATCGATGCACGCTTTGTAGCGTGCTAAGCATCAGATAGCTCTTGGATCGACGATTTTCCCTGCAATGGCACTCGCAGCAGCGACGGCTGAATTGGCAAGATATATCTCGCTCGTTCTTGAACCCATACGGCCTACAAAGTTTCTATTGGTCGTAGCAACACAACGCTCACCATCACCGAGTATCCCCATATAACCACCCAAACATGCCCCACAAGTCGGATTGCTCACAACAGCACCTGCTTCTATAAGAATATCTATCAATCCTTCTTTTTCGGCTTGCATAAATATCTTTTGCGTTGCAGGCGTGACGATCATACGCGTATACTTGGCCACTCTTTTGCCTTTCATGATAGAAGCTGCTATGCGTAAATCTTCCAATCTTCCGTTTGTACAACTTCCTATCATCACCTGATCAATCTTCAAATCATCGGCAACGGCTTGCTCGATCGGTTTGCCGTTTGATGGCAAGAACGGATAGGCGATTACCGGAGAGAGTTTATCAAGTTCGATTCTTAACGTTTGTACATATGTAGCATCACTATCAGAGTGGTAAATCTTTGGCTCATCTCTTAAGCCTCCGTTAGCTGTTTTTCTTTCTTCAAGATAAGCCAATGTTACATCATCAACGGCTATGATACCAGATTTTGCGCCCGCTTCGATCGCCATATTGCAGATAGAAAATCTATCATCCATACTCAAATGCGCTATGCCATCACCTACAAATTCTAACGCTTTATACAAAGCGCCATCCACACCGATCTGTCTAATAACCTCTAAGATGATATCTTTACCGTAAATACATTTTGCCGGTTTGCCGACAAGCTCTACTTTGATAGACTCAGGCACTTTAAACCAGTTGCCTCCCGTGATCATACCAAATGCCAAATCGGTACTACCCATACCCGTGCTAAATGCTCCAAGTGCACCGTGTGTGCAGGTATGACTATCAGCGCCTATGATGACATCGCCGGGGATTACAAGCCCTTTCTCTGGTAAAAGCGCGTGCTCTATCCCCATATCTTTTTCGTCAAAAAAATACTTCAAATCATGCTTCGCGGCAAAATCTCTACTAATCTTCGCCTGATTAGCCGAAGCGATATCCTTTGCAGGAATATAGTGATCCATTACGATACAAAAGTTCTCAGGGCGTGCCAGATTTTTTGCACCGCTTTGTTCAAAAGCACGGATAGAAATCGGTGTTGTGATATCGTTTCCGATAATCATATCGATAGCAACACGAACAATCTCTCCTGCTTTGACTTCGCGATTGGCATGCGCTGAAAATATCTTTTCCGTAATGGTTGATCCCATAAAAGTTTCCTTATTAAAAATTGGGGAATTATACCATAATATGGTAAAATACCGCCTAATCCAAGGAGTGAGCGTGACATATAGCGAACTGGTCTTATTGCAAAAATACCTCAGCCAATATACAACTATCCAGAAAGCAAAACGCATAGGTGAAAATACTATTTTGTTGCGTTTTGATCGTGACTATGAGTTTGGTTTTATGATGACTAGAGGTGAAAGTACTGTCTATAGAAGCACAAAAAAACCCTTTTTGCAAAACTATAATGCTCCTTTTGATAATGCACTTGAATCACTCATAACGCACTCTAAGATTCGCTCCATTGAGATCGTCGCAAATGATAGAGTATTACGGTTCAATCTTGAGAGTAAAAGTAGCTATAAATCAAAAAATATTGCGCTCCAATTTGAATTTACGGGACGCCACACAAATGTGATACTGCTCGATGAGAATGAGCAGATCATCGAAGCACTCCGCCATATCGATGCTTCAAAATCATTTAGAGTTGTGCGCCCTGGGGTCACACTACTTCCACTCAAACAAAGAGAGCAAAAAGAGACACAGAGTGATCACGATATAGAAAAAATAGTTGATCAAAACTACCGCAATCTTACTCAAAAAAAGATAGATGCTACAAAGCAAAATCTTACAGCAGAAGTTGAAAGAAAGCTCAAAAAAGTCTTAAAGCGTCTCGATGCACTACCAAACGAAGAGAAGCTCAAAGAAGAGATAGAAAAATATACGCTCTATGGGGGAATCACACTTGCGAACCTTCATGCCATACAGCCTTTTGATAAAGTGCTAAAAACTCTTGATTATGAGGGCAATGAGATCACGATAGAACTTCCAAGCGATACACCCAAAAATAGAATACCCGATCACTTCTACTTATTGGCAAAAAAGAGAAAAAATAGAGCAAAGCATATCTATCTTGAACGAGAAAATCTCGAGAGTAAAATAGACTTTTTAAACAGATTGAAAACGATGATTGCAACAGCTTCAGATATGCAAGAGCTTTCAACTTTTATACCGCATAAAACGGCACAGAAGAAGGAGAAAAATAGAAATGAAGATGGAGAGGTCTTTTGGGTACAAGGCTACAAGATTATCGTAGGGAAAAACCAGAATGAGAACAAAAAACTGCTTGCTCTTGCCAAAGCAAACGATATCTGGATGCATATACAAGGTATCCCCTCTGCACATGTCATTATCAAAACAGACAAACAATCCATCCCAAATGAAGTTTTGATGCGGTCTGCGAGGCTCTGTGTTGATTTCTCAACAAAAAATGCGGGCGAATATACCGTAGATTATACAAAGAGGAAATTTGTCAAACCTCAAGAAGGCTCCAATGTTTTTTATACCAATTATGAGAGCATTCGTGTAACAAAAGAGGGGATTGAAATCAGAAGTTGAGCCGTTTTGTGTTATAATTCAAACAATTTTGATTTGAGCTTTTAAAGCTAAAGGGGATCCATGAAACAACTTTTTACAGACTACCAAGAGCGATGGTTCACCGCCATTGGACTTCTTGCTGTCATAGGGATTATCGGGTGGATCGACAATTTCACTCTTATGTGGGCCTTTTTGGGCGTTGTTTATATGTTTGCGTTTTATGAATCAATGCAACTTTTTAAGATTAAAGCTCCCTCAGCGTATGTTTGGGCAGCAGTGATATGGATATGTGCGTACTTCTACCCTAATCCTGATGATCTTTTTTTCCTTATCGCAATCATATTTGCTGCATCTTTGGCATATTTTCACAATTTTGATAAAAAGCTGATCCTGCCCTTTTTATACCCTGTAAGTGCGATTTTATTTTTCTTGACACTCTATTTGGATTTTGGAATTGATGCGATGTTTTGGCTCCTCATAACCGTATCAATCACGGACGCGGGAGCATTTTTTATCGGCAAGATGTTCGGAAAAACAAAATTTAGCGACACCTCTCCCAATAAAACTTTAGAGGGTGTTATAGGGGGAGTTTTTATAGCTACCGTCGTCGGTACTGCTATCGGACTACTTATCGGATACTACTCGTTGACTGTTGCTTTTCTTGTAACACTCTTGACATCACTCGCAGCAATATTTGGCGATCTTTTTGAAAGCTATCTCAAAAGAGTGGCAGGCGTCAAAGATAGCGGCGATCTGCTTCCGGGACATGGCGGTATCTTAGATAGGATAGATGGCTATCTCTTTGGTGCAGTCATCATGATACTCGCTCTTCGATCTCTTGTTCTTCTATGATAGCTCTTCTTGGCTCAACAGGCTCTATCGGGGTCAATACACTTGAGATTGCCTCAAGATTCGATAGAGTTGTTGAGGCACTAAGTGCCGGCGATAACATCACATTGCTCAATGAACAAATAGCACAATTTCATCCAAAATATGTAGCGATTAAAAACGAACAAGACAGAGCAAAAGTAAAACATGAACGAGTGTTCTGTGGAAGCGAGGGTATCTTAGAAATGCTCTCGCTTTGCGAAAGCGAAATAGTTGTCAACGCACTTGTAGGATTTGCCGGGCTCGCTCCGACTATACGAGCACAAGAACTCGGCAAAAAGATAGCCCTTGCAAACAAGGAGTCCCTTGTTGTAGCAGGTGCACTCATAGATCACAGCAACATAACCCCTATCGATAGCGAGCATTTTGGACTTTGGTACCTCCAAAACGAGCGAGCGTTTAGTAAACTCTACATCACGGCTAGCGGCGGCGCACTAAGAGATTGGGATAGCGATAAAATGGCAAAAGCGACCTTTAAAGAGGCGCTCAATCATCCCAACTGGTCTATGGGTGACAAGATCACAATCGATAGTGCAACTATGACCAATAAACTCTTTGAGCTCTTAGAGGCAAAGTGGCTTTTTGATACCGACAAGATAGACGCACTCATAGAAAAAAGATCCATCATCCATGCACTTATAGAGTTTAAAGACGGCTCAACTACAGCGCACTTAGCAGATGTAGATATGAAACTGCCTATCGCATTTGCACTCAATCAAAAGATTGATGAAGCGATACTGCCACCGCTTGATCTGGCAAAAATTGGAGCGATAGAGTTTCAAGAGATACAAAGTAGTCGCTATCCGATTTGGCAAATCAAAGATCATCTGCTTGCACATCCTCACTTGGGTGTTGTTATCAACGCTGCCAATGAAGAGGCTATCTTGAAATTTAAAAATGAGCAGTGTAGCTTTTTCGGGATGAGCGACATCGTATTGGATGCTTATAAAAGGTTTGATTCTCTCAAAGCAGATACCCTAGAAGAGATCATAGCAATAGACAAAGAGGTAAGAGCCTATGTCAGCACCTAAGACACTTTTATTGCATGGATGGGGTGGAAGCGACTATCCGCATTGGCAATCATGGCTTGCAGGAAAATTGGCAAATAAGTATGGCACTATCTCTTTTCCACTACTTGATAATCCACACTATCCCTCACGCAATAGATGGCTCAAACTGGCAAAAAAATCTCTTGAGGATTTTAAACCCGAAACGGTGGTATGCCACTCACTTGGATGCACACTTTGGTTTTGGCTCGCACAAGAGAGTCTCGAAACTGTTGAACATCTCATCCTCGTTGCTCCGCCAAGCATTGAGACAGATATTGATACCATTAGCACTTTTTTCCCACTCACCCTTCCTGAAACGCTCTATGCTAAAAAGATTGATCTAGTAGCATCAGACAGTGACCCCTATATACAAATCGATGAAGCGAAAAAGATGAGCGAAAAATATAGTGCAAATCTTATCATGCTAAAAAATGCAGGACATATCAATAGTGATAGTGGCTTTGGAGAGTGGCCACAGATACTTAACCTTGTAAAATATAAGGAGTATTTTTGATACTCAGCATTGAAAGTAGCTGTGATGATAGCTCTATAGCTGTTACAGAGATAAGCACAAAAAAACTCCTCTTTTATAAGAAAATATCTCAAGAGAGTGAGCATGCCAAATATGGGGGTGTCGTCCCTGAACTTGCCTCTAGACTCCATGCCGTGACACTTCCAAAGATCTTAGAGGAAGCGAAAGAGTATTTTGGCTCACTCAGAGCCGTCGCAGTTACAAACGAGCCCGGTCTTGGCGTGACGCTTATGGAAGGTGTTGCTATGGCAAAGAGCTTAGCAAGTATGCTTGAGCTTCAACTCATCGCGGTTAATCATCTTAAAGCACATATCTATTCACTTTTTATAGAAAAAGAGTCTTTTTTCCCATTTTTAGCACTGCTTGTCTCGGGTGGTCATACAATGATCTTGCGCGTTGAGAGCTACGAAAAAATAGCCATACTTGCAACGACTATGGATGATAGTATCGGTGAGAGCTATGATAAGTGCGCGAAGATGATGCATCTTGGGTACCCGGGAGGCCCGGTTATAGAAGCATTGGCGATAGAAGGGAACGGCAATCGTTTTAATTTTCCTATTCCACTTATCAACTCACCGCTTATCGCATTTTCTCTCTCAGGTCTTAAAAATGCCGTTCGATTGCAGATAGAAGCCCTCGGGGGGGCTGAGAATCTCACCATGCAAGACAAAAGAGATATAGCAGCCTCTTTTCAAAAAACAATCATTGCACATCTTATGCAAAAGAGTAACAAGATATTTGAGCGCGAGAAGATTGAAGATTTTGCTATCGTAGGTGGGGTTGCTGCAAATAGAGCTATCAATGATGCCTTTGATACACTATGCAAAAAACATAAAAAAAGACTCCATAGCGTTGCGCTCCAATACTGCTCAGATAATGCCGCAATGGTTGGAAGATATGCACTTGATGCGTATGTTAAAAAAGATTTTTGTGAAATTTCAAAGATAGAGAGTGTTGTGAGCAAAAAAGATAAAAATAGAAAGCTTTTATAACCCTCAATACAAGCCCTTAGTAAGCTCTTTTAAGATAAAATAAATATCTTTACATAACCACAAAACGGAGTTAGAAATGACAAATTACGGTGCTAGTAATATCAAAGTTCTAAAGGGATTAGAAGCGGTTAGAAAAAGACCGGGGATGTACATCGGGGATACATCCACAAAAGGTCTTCATCACTTGGTATATGAAGTTGTGGATAACTCTATCGATGAATCTATGGCAGGTCATTGCGACACTATCAAGGTAACACTTACAAATGAGGGATCAGCGATTATAGAAGATAACGGTCGCGGTATCCCTGTAAGCGAACACCCGACAGAAAAGATATCAGCAGCAACAGTTGTTATGACCGTTCTTCACGCCGGTGGTAAATTTGACAAAGATACCTATAAGGTCTCAGGAGGTCTCCATGGGGTCGGTGTCTCTGTTGTAAATGCCCTCTCAAGTGATCTTAAACTTATCATTCAAAGAGAAGGAAGTATCTACGAGCAATCTTTCAAAGAGGGTATCCCCCAAGAAGATCTTATCAGCATAGGCAAAAGTAAAAAAACTGGAACAAAGATAGAATTTTGGCCTGATGCGACTATCTTTAAAGAGGGTGTAATATTTGATGCAAATGTTCTTAAAAAAAGATTTAGAGAGCTTGCGTATCTCAATCCAAAGATAACCATCGAATTTAAAGATGAAAGAGACGGTACTGCTGAAAAATTCCATTTTGAGGGTGGACTCAAACAATTTGCAGAGGATATGAATAAAAGCAATCCTCTCTCAACAGCCCAATTTTTTCAAGGTAAAGATGAGGATATAGAGATCGATATCGCTATCATGTACAATGATTCCGACTCAGATATGGTTCTTTCCTTTGTAAATAACATTAAAACTCCCGATGGCGGTACGCATGAAGCCGGCTTTAGAGCAGGACTTACGAGATCTCTCTCAAGTTATATAGAAAAAAATGCGAATGCAAAAGAGAAAAATACAAAAATTACCGGCGAAGATGCGGCAGAGGGATTGGTTGCTATTGTTTCTGTTCGAGTCCCTGAGCCACAATTTGAAGGGCAAACAAAAGGGAAATTAGGTTCAAGCTATGTCAGACCGCTTGTACAAAAATTCTTCTCTGCCAATTTCAATAGATACCTAGAAGAGATACCTCTAGAAGCGAAAGAGATAATGGCTCATGTACTTCTTGCAGCAAGAGGGAGAGATGCGGCAAAAAGAGCAAAAGACTTAGTAAAAAGAAAAGACTCTATGAGCATCGGAACACTTCCGGGGAAACTTGCAGATTGCCAAAGTAAAGTACCTGAAGAGTGTGAGCTCTATCTCGTGGAAGGTGACTCTGCGGGCGGTTCTGCAAAACAAGGGAGAGATAGAGTATTTCAAGCTATCTTACCACTCAAAGGGAAGATACTCAACGTTGAAAAAGCAAGACTTGAGAAGATATTGCAATCTGATGAGATCAAAAATATGATTACGGCACTCGGGTGTGGCATCGGCGATGAATTTAACGAAGAGAAACTAAGATACCATAGAATCATCATTATGACCGATGCTGATGTAGATGGAAGCCATATTCAAACACTTTTGATGACATTCTTTTTTAGATTTTTGCGTCCTATCATCGAAAATGGCTATCTCTATCTCGCGCAACCACCACTCTACAGATATAAAAAAGGGAAAAATGAGACTTACATCAAAGATGAAAAGACACTCAATCACTTTTTGATAGAAAATGGAATATCTGAGTATGAAGTGAGTACTATGGGGAAAAATGACATCATTGACCTCTTTAAGTGGGTCACACACTATAAGATGACACTTAAAGAGATAGAAAAAAGATATGCCCTTCCTGAGCTTATCCGTCACCTCATAGAAAATCCTGATAAAATAGGCACAACCAACAAAGAACTCTTTCAAACTATCGAGACATATCTAGGGGAGCTTGGTCACAATATACTCAATAAAAAAGTAGACAATGAAGCTATCCATCTTTTTGTGCAAACGAATGATGGGCTTGAAGAACTTTTGATTGACGACGAACTCTTCTCAAATCCTCACTATAATGAAGCAATTCATATCTACAAAAAGATTAGAGATCATGTTACGGATGAGTTTAAAGATGTTGACTTACTTGCCGAGCTTGAAAAGATAGAAGCAGCGGGGAAAAAAGGTGCTTATATCCAAAGATATAAAGGTCTTGGTGAGATGAACCCGGAACAACTTTGGGATACAACAATGTCTCCTGAGAATAGAGTGTTATTGAAAGTTAAGATAGATGATTTTGAGACCGCGAGCGATGTCTTTACTCTCTTCATGGGCGATGAAGTTGAACCGAGAAGAAACTATATCGAAACGCATGCAAAAGATGTAAAACATTTGGATGTCTAGTATGAAATACGGCGAAAAAGAGATTGTTGCATTTGAGATAGGCAAAGATGAAAACTACTGGCCAAATGAACATCCAAAAAACTACACAATCTCTATCGAACTTCCTGAGTTTATGTGTAAATGCCCGCGTTCGGGCTACCCTGACTTTGCGACCATAAAACTCGAATATAGACCGGATAAAAAAGTGATAGAACTCAAAGCCTTGAAACTCTATATCAATAGTTTTATGGATAGATATATCTCTCATGAAAATACAGCCAATGAGATCTATGACACTCTCAAAAAATATCTTGAGCCAAAATGGATAAAGATAGTGGCTGATTTTAATCCTAGGGGCAATGTTCATACTCTTATCACAATAGATAGTACTAACGAAAACTAAAATATTTCAAAAAGTCATATTTTTAAAGTAGCCACCTCAAATTTGCTACCATTAGGTTATGGACAATCAAGAGAAAACAATCAAACTAGAGCACATCATAAAGAGGATAAAACTCACGGTACAAACAGGTACTAAGAGTAAAAAAATATATGATAAAGATATTGCTCTTTTGCTCAAACTCGAACCGCAATATTTTGCTGTTATCAAAAAAAGAGGAAAGATTCCCTATAAAGAGCTAGCTGCGTTTTGTTTCGATAATGAGATAGATCTAAAATGGATGCTTTATGGAGAAACTACGAGAAATACCGTAGTCGTATAGCGTAAGGCTCAAGACTTTATGCCTTGAGCTTCTTTTATAGCTTATTAGCCGTTTCTTTTTGTGATGATTTCCTTAGAAACATTCGAAGGAACCTCTTCATAGTGATCAAACTCCATAGAGTATGTTGCACGACCTTGTGTCATCGATCTTAGGTCAGTTGAATACCCAAACATCTCTGCAAGTGGAACGAATGCATCAACGATCTTATTACCGCTTCGCTCACTCATGCCATTCACTTGACCTCTTCTTTTTGAGATATCGCCGATAACATCTCCCATATAGTCCTCAGGAACTTCAACTTCAACCTTCATCAAAGGTTCGAGAATGATAGGATTTGCTGCCCTTGCACCCTCTCTAAAGCCCATAGAGCCTGCAAGTTTAAACGCCATCTCAGAAGAGTCAACCTCATGGTAACTACCATCATAAAGGGTCACTTTGACATCAACGACAGGATACCCCGCTTGGATACCTCTATTCATAGCCTCTTGGATACCTTTATTAACAGCAGGAATATACTCTTTTGGAATAACCCCACCTTTAATCTCATCGATAAACTCATAACCCGCACCCGGCTCTTGTGGCTCAATTTTCAAGAATACATGACCAAATTGTCCTCTACCACCTGACTGTTTCGCATATTTATACTCTTTATTAATAGCAGCTTTAATAGTCTCTCTATAAGCAACTTGCGGCGCGCCGACTTCTGCGTCTACTTTGAATTCTCTCATCATTCTATCGACAAGAATCTCTAGGTGAAGCTCACCCATACCGGAGATAATTGTTTGACCGGACTCTTCATCTGTAGCTACTCTAAAAGATGGATCTTCTTGTGCCAATTTACCTAACGCAACACCCATCTTCTCTTGATCGGCTTTTGTTTTAGGCTCAACCGCAACAGAGATAACCGGATCCGGGAACTCCATACGCTCAAGAATAACTCTATCTTTTTCACCTGAGAGTGTATCACCCGTAAGTGTAGTTTTAAGACCTACAACCGCACCGATCTCACCGGCATAGAGTTTATCTACCTCTTCTCTCTTGTTTGAGTGCATCTTAAGAAGTCTTCCGATTCTCTCTTTTTTATCTTTTGTCGTGTTATAGACATAAGTTCCTGATTCAAGCACACCTCTATAGACTCTCACAAAAGTAAGCTGTCCAACAAATGGGTCAGTCATAATCTTAAATGCAAGTCCTGCAACTACACCATCATCCGTTGAAGGAACGATAACATGATCGCCGTTTTCGTATTCACCTTTGATATCGGCAACTTCTGTTGGAGCAGGAAGATAGGCAACAACAGCATCAAGAAGTGTTTGTACCCCTTTGTTTTTAAACGCTGTTCCACAAGTCATAGGGATGATTTCAATAGCAAGTGTCGCTTTTTTAATCCCTGCTTTTATCTCTGCTTCGCTGAGCTCTTCACCTTCCATGAATTTCTCTAGAAGAGTTTCATCACACTCAGATATCGCTTCGATAAGTTTTTCTCTATACTCGTTTGCTTTGTCTACCATATCAGCAGGAATATCAATGATCTCATACTCTTGCCCCATTTTTGACTGGTCATCACTCCATACGGTAGCTTTCATCGTAACTAGGTCTATGATACCTTTGAAGTTTTCTTCTGCACCTATAGGCAATTGGATAGGCACTGCATTTGCTTTGAGTCTATCTCTTATCTGTCGCTCAACTTCATAAAAATCAGCACCGGTTCTGTCCATTTTATTGACAAAAACCATTCTAGGAACATGATATTTATTTGCTTGTCTCCAAACTGTCTCTGATTGCGGTTGCACACCACCGACAGAACAGAATACAGCAACAGCACCATCAAGAACACGCATAGATCTTTCAACTTCGATAGTAAAGTCAACGTGGCCGGGGGTGTCTATGATATTGATCTGATGACCCTCCCAATGACAAGTAGTGGCTGCCGATGTGATCGTGATCCCTCTCTCTTGCTCTTGCTCCATCCAGTCCATTGTCGCTGCACCATCATGCACCTCACCGATCTTATGGGAAACACCCGTATAAAACAGGATTCTCTCTGTTGTTGTTGTTTTCCCGGCATCAATATGCGCTGCAATTCCTATATTTCTAACTTTTTCAAGAGGATGTGATCTAGACATAGTTTATCTCCTTACCATCTATAGTGAGCAAACGCTTTATTTGCCTCAGCCATCTTATAGGTATCTTCTTTTTTCTTAAATGCAGCACCTTTTTCAGTAGCCGCGTCCATAAGCTCATTACTCAATTTTTCTATCATAGTTCGCTCATTTCTCTTTCTAGTAGCAGCTATGATCCATCTTATAGCCAATGACTGCTGTCTAGCCGGTCTTACTTCGATAGGCACTTGGTATGTAGCACCACCGACTCTTCTACTTTTTACTTCCATAACCGGCTTGATATTATCCATCGCTTGATTGAAAATATCAATGCCTTTTTCTCCAGATTTTGATTCAGCTCTTTTAAGAGCTCCATAAACAACTTTTTGTGCAACACTTTTTTTACCATCTAACATAATCGAGTTGATAAACTTTGTCAATACTTTTGATCCATAGATCGGGTCAGGGAGTACTTCTCTAACCGGTGCCTTTCTTCTTCTCATATCTTCTCCTTCAATCTTATATATGATTTACTCAAGCGTTATCCCAAAAGGTATAAGCGATAACACCTGCTTAAACTAAACCCAAAATAGATATTATTTTTTAGGTCTCTTTGCGCCGTATTTAGATCTTGCCACTGTTCTTTTGGCAACACCTGATGCATCTAACGCACCTCTAACAATGTGATACTTCACACCCGGTAAGTCTTTTACTCTTCCGCCTCTTACAAGTACGATTGAGTGCTCTTGAAGGTTGTGGCCCTCGCCTCCGATATACGAAATAACCTCAAAACCACTTGTAAGTCTTACTTTGGCTACTTTTCTAAGTGCCGAGTTTGGTTTTTTTGGTGTCGTTGTATATACTCTTGTGCAAACGCCTCTTCTTTGAGGACATTTTACAAGTGCCGGTGATTTTGATTTTTTAATCACTTTTTTTCGCTCTTTGCGAATCAACTGGTTTATGGTTGGCAAAATGTTTCCTTTCTGTTTTTGTTCATAAAATCTGGGTGGTTACACCACACAAATAGATACTCTGTGTATATATTTGTATGCTGTAAGCATAGAAAAATGGAAGGTATTATACCAATTTTTTCTTTATTTTTACTTACGCCCCAAAGGTGGGGGCGTATCAATCATGTGGTTTAAATTTTAATTTTTCCATATCTATCATACCTGTTCCAACAGGTATTAATCTACCGATAACAACATTTTCTTTGAGGTCATCAAGCATATCAATCGTTCCTGCAATTGATGCAGAAGTAAGTACTTTTGTAGTATCTTGGAATGATGCTGCTGAGATGATACTATCGGCACCTACGGCTGATCTTGTAATACCTACCAAGATTGGCTCGGCGATTGCCGGCTCACCGCTTAGTTTTACAACTCTGTCATTCTCTTCTTTAAATTTACGCTTTGAGATGATATCGCCGGCAATAAACTTGCTGTCACCACTCTCTACGACTTTTACCTGTCGAAGCATTTGTGAAACGATAATCTCGATATGTTTATCAGAGATGTTAACACCTTGTCTTCGATAGACTTGTTGTACTTCGCTTACGATATACTCATAAAGGGCTTTCTCGCCAAGTGCCGCTATGATATCATGGCTCGATACAACGCCGTCAGTCAATTTCTCACCGGCATGCACAAACTCACCCTTATGGACAAGAATTGCTTTATCTTTATCGGCAAATTGCTCTACCTCTTGACCATTCTCACCTCTGATAATGATTCTCTCTTTCCCTCTTAACGGTTTCCCTATGCTGACTTCACCATCTATCTGAGCGATAAGTGCGATGTCTTTCGGTCGTCTTGCCTCAAAGAGTTCAGAAACTCTTGGAAGACCACCGGTAATATCTTTTGATTTAATCGCAGCTTTCGGTCTTTTTGCAATGATATCTGCTACTTCCACGCTACCGCCATCTTTAACAAACAAAATCGTTTTCGAATCAAGTTGATATCTCAATGTCTCACCGGACTCAGTTGCGAGAACGATAGCAGGTGTATAGGCTGTAGGAATATACTCATTAAGCTCCAACCTACTTGTACCTGTAAGCTCATCAAACTGCTCACTTACCGTTACACCGCTAATGATATCTTCAAATTTAACTTTACCCGCTTGCTCAGCAATGATAGGCTCAGAATATGGATCCCACTCAGCGATTACTTTTTGAATCGATTTTTCAGGAGAGGCGATCACAGCACCTCTCTCGACCACGAGATTACTCGCGATATTGATGATAGAGCCTCTTGAGATATAGTGTCTTGCTGCTTCTCTATCATTGTCATCAACGATGACGGCAAAGAAACCTTTTTCATTGACCACTTCACCCTGCTTAGCATCGCCGTAAGCTTCTAGATAATCGCCCTTGAGGAGATAGTATTTTACTTTACCTTTAGCGTCTGCTTGAACATCTTGGTTGATTGGCGCACCATCTTCAACTTTGAGCTCACTACCAAATGGTATACGACTTGGGATACTCCAGCCATCTTTGATAAGCTCAACGATAGAGTCACCTTTTTCAACTTTATCTCCGTGCTCGAACGGCAAGAAGAGTTTTCCTTCGATATTACCCGCAACACCTGCGAGCTCATTTGATTTTGAAACATCACTTTTTCTCAGGTTGTATCTTACCTCTTCTTTGTCTTTTGACTTCACAGAGATGATATACTCATCATGCGTGATAAGGACATGAACTACACCGCTCTCAAGTGCTTTTATCTTAGGCTCAACAAGCAAGATACCGGCATTTCTTCTATTGGCAACGATCAATTTATTTTCTTTGTTTCTATAGACAGAGAGGTTATAGTATCGGATAAACCCTTCTTTTGTTGCTACGATTTGTCTCTCTTCTTTCCCCGCTGTTGCCGTACCACCGGTATGGAATGTTCTTAGCGTCAACTGTGTTCCAGGCTCACCGATTGATTGTGCAGCGATAACACCGACTGCTTCGCCTCTTTTGACGATTCTACTTTCAGCCATATTGAGACCATAACATTTTGCACAAAGACCTTTTGGAGCTTTACAGCTTGAAGGTGTTCTGATGATAACTGATCTTACGCCTGATTCTTTAACCTTAGCAGCAAGCTCTTCGTCTACCATTGTTCCTTCATTTGCGATGATCTCATTGGTAATAGGATCGATGATATCTTCAGAGATAACCCGTCCATAGATACGATCACTAATCGGTTCAATCATCTCATTCCCTACAACGATATCTGAAACCTCTACACCTTCGTGTGTTCCACAATCCTCCATGGTAATCTTGACATTTTGCGCAACATCGATAAGCTTTCTTGTCAAATAACCGGCATTCGCTGTTTTAAGCGCGGTATCCGCAAGACCTTTTCTCGCACCATGCGTTGAGATGAAGTACTCTAACACATTGAGTCCTTCGCGGAAGTTTGAGGTAATCGGTGTCTCGATAATCGATCCGTCAGATTTTGCCATAAGTCCCCGCATACCTGAGAGCTGTCTTATCTGAGCAGCACTCCCTCTCGCACCTGAGTCAGCCATCATGTGAACAGAGTTGAATCCACCCTTATCACCTTGGATAAGGCTCATGAGTGCTTCGGCTATCTCATTGTTTGCATCTGTCCAGATATCAATAATTTTATTGTATCTCTCTTGATCTGTAAGAAGACCTGTATTGTATTGAGACTGGATAGCTTTTACTTCTGTTTTAGCCGCAACCAGAATTTTCTCTTTTTCTTCCGGGATCTTAATATCGTCGATAGAGATAGATACACCGACTTTAGTTGCATACTCAAAACCCATATTTTTGAGATTATCTAGGAACTCGGCTGAATAAGATATACCACTATGTTTATAGATATAATCCACCAAAACACCGATATCTTTTTTCTTAAGTACCTTATTCCAATACTTCTCAGGAACATAATCAGGAATGATCGATTTGAGTATCAATCTTCCTGTAGTTGATGTCGTTATCTTCTCGGCTACAATCGTTCTAATACGCGCATTAAGATCGAGTGATTTTTCATCAAATGCAATCATAACCTCATCGATATTTGCAAAGAGTTTATGCTCCCCTTTAACATCCGGCTTCTCAAGTGTTAGATAATAGAGACCTAAAATCATATCTTGTGAAGGTACGGTAATCGCTTTCCCTGATGCCGGCAAAAGGATATTCATCGACGCAAGCATCAATACTTTTGCCTCAGCAATTGCCTCATCTGAAAGTGGCACATGCACCGCCATTTGGTCACCGTCAAAGTCGGCATTAAACGCCGAACAGACAAGCGGATGCAACTGGATAGCTTTCCCCTCGATAAGTCTTGGGTGGAAAGCTTGGATTGAAAGCTTATGCAGTGTCGGTGCACGGTTAAGCAATATTGGATAGTTTTCAACAACCTCTTCAAGACATTCCCAAACTTCATTGACCTGTTTCTCGATCATCTTTTTAGCTTGTTTGAGTGTAGTTGCATACCCTTTTTCTTCAAGTTTTGCCATAAGATGTGGTTTAAAGAGCTCTATCGCCATCTTTTTAGGAAGTCCACATTGATCCATTCTAAGGTCCGGCCCAACAACGATAACCGAACGACCCGAGAAGTCAACCCTTTTTCCCAAAAGATTTTGTCTAAAACGACCTTGTTTCCCTTTGATAATCTCAGAGAGTGATTTAAGCGGTCGCTTATTTGCGCCTTTGACGGCATTGCCTCTACGGCCATTATCAAAAAGTGCATCAACAGACTCTTGCAACATTCTCTTTTCATTTCTTACGATAATCTCAGGAGCATCAAGTTCAACAAGTCTTTTAAGTCTTTGATTTCGGTTGATAACTCTTCTATAGAGATCATTGACATCACTTACGGCAAATTTACCGCCATCCAAACTTACAAGTGGTCTTAGATCAGGTGGGAGCACAGGAAGGTGTGTCAACATCATCCATTCAGGTCTATTGCCGGAATTTAAAAATGCTTCAATGACTTTAAGTCTTTTCACGATTGTTTTGATCTTCGCTTCAGACTTAGTAGCCTCTATCTCCTCTTTAAGTTGACGGAACATAGTTATGAGATCAAGCTCTTCAAGAAGCTCTTTTATGATCTCACCACCCATTCTCGCATCAAATGAACCTTCGCCGAATCTTTGGATCATCTGTTGATACTGCTCTTCGTTTAAGATGTCATATTTTGACAAAATCGTATTGTCATCTTCTTGCGCAGCACCAGGATCTTTTACAATATACGCTTCATAATAGAGTACACGCTCAAGATCTTTCATCTTCACGCCCATAAGCGTTCCTATGCGGCTTGGAAGTGAACTTACATACCAGATATGTGCAACAGGAGCGATAAGATCGATGTGACCCATTCTGCTTCTTCTAACCTTGCTTGATGTTACCTCAACACCACATTTTTCACAAACAACGCCTTTGTAACGCATCTTTTTATATTTGCCGCATAGACACTCATAGTCTCTGATTGGTCCAAATATTTTTGCACAAAAAAGACCATCTCTTTCCGGCTTGAGCGTTCTATAGTTTATAGTCTCAGGTTTTTTAACCTCACCGTAACTCCAAGAGAGTATCTTTTCAGGACTCGCAACTCTAAGTTGAAAAGCCTCAATATCTAATGGTTTATCTTCGCTGTTAACATCAACCGGCACTAAATTTTCAAATATCTCACTCATTTTCAGCCTCTTCTTCGTTTACTATTTTTTTCTGAAATAACTCAGCATCAAGTCCAAGAGCTTGAAGCTCTTTGGTCAATACAAACATGGTTTCAGGTACACCGGACTCAGGTACACTTTCACCTTTTGTTATCGCTCTGTAAGCTCTTGCTCTTCCTTCGACATCATCTGATTTGATCGTCAACATCTCTTTGAGTATATGTGCTGCACCATACGCTTCAAGTGCCCAAACTTCCATCTCTCCGAATCTTTGTCCACCAAAGAGCGCTTTACCTCCAACAGGCTGTTGCGTAACAAGCGAGTATGGTCCTGTACTTCTTGCATGCACTTTCTCGTCAACCAAGTGATGGAGTTTCAACATATACATATAACCGACATTGACTCTCTCAATCATCTGATCACCTGTTTTCCCGTCAAAAAGAACCATTTTGCCATCTTCTTCCATCTTGGCAAGTTCAAACAACTTAGCAAACTCTTCTGTGTTTACCCCTTCAAATACAGGTGTTGCAAACTTGACACCTTTTGACCAATCTCTCGCATAGTCAAGCAGTGCTGCATCATCCATATTGTCTATCGCTTCTTTTGCGTTTATCAATTTTGCGACATCTGCAATCTCGGTCATTTTCTCTCTAAGCTTGGAGACAAAATCTTCTTGTTTTGCCTTAAACATCTCTTCGATTTGTCTTCCGAGCTTCTTACCGATGAGACCTAAGTGCACTTCAAGAATTTGCCCGATATTCATACGGCTTGGAACCCCGAGTGGATTCAAGATAACATCAACCGGTGTACCATCTTCCATGTAAGGCATATCAATCTCGGGAACGATGTTTGAGACGATACCCTTATTTCCATGGCGCCCTGCCATTTTATCCCCGACTTTCAACTTACGCTTAGTTGCAACATATACCTTGACAAGTTTTGTCACGCCACTTGATAAGATATCATCTTTTTCCAAGATTGAAAGCTTCTCTTCATGCTCTGTTTTCAATCTTTTTTTCTGTTTCAAGAAGTATGCTTTGAGCGATTCATACTCATTTTGAATCTCATTGTCATATGATTGGACAACGCCTCTAAGTGCAAATCTGTTGACATCTTTGATGACATCTTGAGGAATCATATCCCCCTTCTTGAACACTTTATCGCCTATAGTCACCTCTTGAGCCAAAGGCTGTTTTGATAGATAGTTTGATATTCTGAGTATCTCTTCTCTATCTATCATCAAAAGTTGATCATGATGGTCACTATCTAGGATTGCTTTTTCATCTTCATAAGCCTTGATAGTTCTCGCATCTTTTTCGTACCCTTTTTTTGTAAATACTTTTACATCAACAACAACACCTTCCATAGATGAAGGACAATAGAGTGATTTGTTGACAACATGACCGGCTTTTTCACCAAAGATTGCACGCAATAGTCTCTCTTCAGGAGTCGGTTTAATCTCGCCTTTTGGCGAAACTTTTCCTACTAAGATCATGCCGGATTTTACATTGGTACCAATCTTAACAATACCACTCTCATCAAGATGACTCAACTCATCTTCTCTGACATTAGGGATATCTCTTGTAATCTCCTCTGTACCATGTTTCAGCTCTCTTGCTTCAATCTCTTTCTCATAGATGTGCACCGATGTAAATGCATCCTCTCGGATAAGTTTTTCAGAGATGATAATCGCATCCTCATAGTTATAACCATTCCAAGGCATAAACGCAACAAGCGCATTTTTACCCAAGGCGAGTTCACCCTGATCCATATTGGCACCATCGGCTATGATCTGCCCTTTTTCTACCTTCTCTCCCGTATAGACAATCGGGGATTGAGTAAATGTAGTATTTTGGTTGGTTCTCATATTTTTCTCAAGCGGATAATGATCTATAAAAACACCATCTTCATCTTCGCCCATGATATAGATATTTTTAGCATCAACCTTTTCGATTACACCGCCTCTTTTTGCTTTAACCGCTTCCCATGCATCACGGCTGATAATCGCTTCCATTCCTGTTCCGACCATAGGTGCTTCAGAATAAATAAGTGGTACGGCTTGACGCTGCATATTTGAACCCATCAAGGCTCTATTGGCATCATCGTGCTCCAAAAATGGAATCAGCGCTGCAGCTGAACCTGATATCATCAATGGAGAGACATCGATGAGATTTACTTTGCTTGCTTCGTTAAGCTCTATATTTCCATTGAGTCGTGTCTCGATAAGATCTTCAACGATATAGCCTTTTTCATTTACTTTTGTAGAAGCAGGCGCGATACACTTATTCTCTTCTTGCGTTGCCGTGATATAGACGATTTCATCTGTGATAACTCTATCTTTTACAACTTTGTAAGGTGCTTCGATGAAACCAAGCTCATTTACTTTTGAGTAAGTTGCGAGTGTATTGATAAGACCGATATTTTGTCCCTCGGGTGTCTCGATAGGGCAGATACGACCATAGTGTGTCGGATGCACATCCCTTACCTCGAACCCTGCTCTCTCTTTGACAAGTCCACCCTCACCAAGTGCTGAGAGTCTTCTTTTGTGTGTAACTTCCGATAATGGATTGGTTTGATCCATAAATTGTGAAAGCTGACCGCTTGAGAAAAATTCTAAAACGGTGTTTGTTATCATCTTAGAGTTGATAAGATCATGCGGCATAAGCTCATCAAATGAACCCGATATCGTCGTCATCTTATCTTTGATTGCTTTTTGCATTTTGATAAGACCGTTATGGAGCTCATTCCCAAGCAACTCACCGATAGCTCTAATTCTTCTATTACCTAAGTGATCTCTATCGTCGATATGCCCTTGTCCGTTCTTGACTTTGATAAGGTATTTAACGGTATTGATGAGATCTTCTGCTGTCAATACGGTCACATATTCAGGGATATCAAGACCAAGCTTATGGTTCATCTTCATACGACCGACTTTTGTCAAATCATATCGCTCAGGATCAAAGAAAAGTTGTTTCAAGAATGTTCTTGCTGCATCAGGAGTCACAGGATCCCCCGGTCTCATCACTTTATAGATTCTAATCGCTGAGAGGATATTCTCATCTTCGATATCTTCCGTCTGCTTTAAGAGCTTCAAGCTCTCACTATCAGCAACAAATGCTTTGATGATTGAGCTATCACACCCTTCTGCGAGATCGTTTGCAATCTCTATCTCTTCGATGCCTTTTTCCATAATCCTCTTAAGTTTGTTCTCATCGAGTTGTGTTACTGCATCGTAAAGTACTTCGCCACTTTCATTATCGATGATGGCTTTTGCAAAATAGCGCTCCAAGAGCACTTCAAGCGGATACTCTATCCACTCTAAGCCTTCGTCTTTGAATGTTTGTGCTTTTTTCTTAGTCAATCTTTTACCGGCTGCTACTATCACATTACCGTTCATATCTTTGACATCATAATCTGCTCTTCCCAAGAAGTCGTCCGGATTATATTTTGTTAAAAATCTATTGTCTTTGATTTTGATGGTCTTTGTCGGATAGAAAAATTTAACGATATCTTCTCTTGAGTAATCGAGTGCTCTAAAGAGGATTGTAACAGGTATTTTTCTTCTTTTATTGATTCTTGCATAAAGAACATCTTTTGCATCATACTCAAAATAGAGCCATGAACCGCGATCCGGAATAATCTGTGCCGAATAGATAAGCTTGTTTGATGTTGTTGTTGCCTCAGCCTCTTTGAAGATAACGCCCGGGCTTCTATGGAGTTGATTAACGATAACTCTCTCAACACCATTGACGATAAATGATGTTCTTTCCGTCATAAGCGGGATATCTCTTACATAAACAGATTGCTCTTTGATCTCTTTTGGATCAAGTTTTTCACCTGTCTTCTCATCTCTATTCCAGATAGTTAATGCGACATTCATTTTAAGAGATACAGAGTATGTAAGTCCTCTCTCCATACACTCTCTTACTGTATATTTTGGAGGGATAATCTCTGAATTTTTGTAGTTAAGCGTCAATCTATTTTGCTGATCATGGATAGGAAAAGAGGCACTAAAAACTCTCTCTATAGTTGAGTTTTTTCTATTCTTTTCGTTGAACATCAAAAAATTATCATAGCTCTCTTGTTGGAGTTGCAATAGATTTGGAATCTCAATCTCTCTAGGGGTTTTAGAAAAATCAACTCGAAGTCTATTTCCTGATTGTAAAGAATTTAACATGGGCTAACCTTGTCTTTTAAGTTTTTTGTTTGTAGTTTCATGGCCGTGGATACAGAAAAAAACTATTTCTAATGAGGGTATGAGAATGTCTCTTAAATAGTTTATCGCTATCTCCATTTGAGATGAACAAGGGAAGACCCCTTGTTGCGTAGTTTTTACTTGAGTTCGCAAGTAGCTCCAGCTTCTTCGAATTTCTTTTTAATCTCTTCTGCTTCTTCTTTACTCGCGCCTTCTTTGATAACTGCCGGAGTATTTTCAGTAGCATCTTTTGCCTCTTTAAGGCCAAGACCTGTAACTTCTCTTACGACTTTAATTACATTGATCTTTTTATCACCTGTAGCTGCAAGTACTACAGTAAACTCTGTTTGCTCGTCAGCTGCTGCTGCATCGCCTGCTCCAGCACCTGCTGCAACTACTGTTGCTTGCGCTGATACACCAAATTTTTCTTCAAACTCTTTTACCATCTCACTTAGTTCAAGTACAGACATGTTTGAGATGAATTCCATTACATCTTCTTTTGTAACTGCCATTTTATATCCTTTTTAGTTTTTTCTTTTATTCAATCGAAAGGAGAAAATCTCCAAAGCCAACTTTTTATGCCTCTTCTTGTTTTTTTGTTGCAAGTCTATCAAGACCGATCGTGATATTTCTAATCGGTGCCATCCAAACATTAAGCAACATACCAAGAAGCTCTTCTCTGCCAGGAAGTTTCGCCATAGATATAACAGTATTTACATCGACAGCTTTCCCTTCAAGCAAAGCTGATCTAATCGCAAATTTCTCTTTGAAATCAGATGCAGTTTTATCTGCGATTTTACAAGTAGCGATTTGATCACTTCCCCAGATAACCATATTCATGTCAACAAAATCTAGTTTCTCATGCTCTGTATTTGCTAGAGCGATAGAAGCAAGCGTATTTTTAACAATCTTCACTTTGGCATCTGTATCTCTTGCCATCTTACGAACAGACTCGATATCTTTAACACCCATACCTTTGTAGTCACAAACTACAATGGCACCGGCATCTTTAAAACCGTCTGTAAGCTCGGCAACAAGTTGTTGTTTTTCTGCTTTTGTCATTTTTTCTCCTTTCGACCTCTAGTAGGGCTTGCCTTGCGGCTGAGATAAAATCTCGTTTAAGTCAACGACCCCTGCTTTCTTTGGCCAAGATAAAATAGTTAAACTATTTAATCTCCAATAACTCTAGAGTATTCAGTTTCACTGAAGGACTCATTGTTAATGAGATTGCAGCATTTGTTATATATCTTCCTTTTGCCGTAGAAGGTTTTGCACGGTTGATTACTTCAACAAATTTGATAAAGTTCTCTTTTATCTGATCAGCTTTAAAGCTTATCTTTCCGATACCGGCATGGATATTTCCTTTTTTATCAACACGGAAATTTACCTGTCCGCCTTTTGCATTTTTAACAGCAGTTGCTACATCCATAGTCACTGTACCTGTTTTAGGATTTGGCATAAGACCTTTTGGTCCAAGGACTCTTGCTACTTTTCCTATAACACCCATCATGTCCGGCGTTGCGATTACCGTATCGAAGTTGATAACACCACTTTGGATCTGCTCTATAAGATCATCACTTCCTACTATATCGGCACCTGCTGCTTTTGCTTCATCTGCTTTAGCATCTTTTGCAAAAACTGCTACACGCACTGTTTTTCCTGTTCCATGAGGAAGGACTACAGAACCTCTTATCATCTGATCTGCATGTCTAGGATCTACATTGAGATTGAGTGCAATCTCAACTGTCTCATCAAATTTCGCTGATTTAAGATCAGGCAAAATAGTCATAGCTTCTTCCACGCTATACTCTTTTGTCTTATCTACTTTTGCTAGTAGTGCTTCTCGTCTTTTTGTTGTCTTTACCATATATTTCTCCGCTTATTTGCTCCCACGTTTTACATCATGTGGTTAATCGATGCTTAATCCGCTATCTCAACGCCCATGCTTCTGCATGATCCGGCGATGATTTTAGCAGCAACCTCTTTATCGTCTGTATTGAGATCTGCGATTTTTTTCTCGACTATCTCATCAAGCTGTGCTTTTGTTATCTTTGCAACTTTGTTCAACAAAGGATTATCTGTCCCTTTTTTGATGCCGGCAGCTTTTTTGATAAGATCCGTTGCAGGTGGTTGCTTCGTTATAAATGTAAAACTCTTATCTGTATAAACAGTGATCTCAACAGGAACTCTAAATCCCATCATATCTTTTGTCTTTTCATTAAAAGCTTTACAAAACTCCATAATGTTTATACCTCTTTGACCACATGCAGGACCAACCGGTGGCGATGGATTCGCTGAACCGGCAGGTATAATCATCTTAAAACTCGTTTGTATTTTCTTTGCCATATCTTTCCCTCTTTATGTTATAAACTTCTTATATAATCTTTTCGACTTGCGTGTACAAGATTTCAACCGGTGTATTTCTTCCAAATATAGATACATTCAATCGCAACTTACCATGATCGAGATCATACTCTTCAACCATACCGGTAAAGTTTGCAAATGGTCCATCAATGATTCGAACCATCTCTCCCATCTCAAAATCAATTTTTGGTCTAGGAGCAGATTTTTTCTCCATTTTTTCAAGTATCACCTTGATATCTGCATCGCTCAATGGTGTTGGCGTCTTTTGTTCACCGATAAATCTAGATACTTTTGGAAGACTCTGGATCTTATGCCAAAGATCGGTATCCAGATCTATATGTGCGAAAGCATAACCCGGATAGAGTGATCTCTCTGTGATTCTCTTCTCACCATTTTTTACTTCGATGACCTCTTCTGTAGGAACAACGATTCTTTCTACTTTATCTTCCAACCCATAATCTTTTGCTAATCGCTCAATTGACTCTTTAACTGATCTTTCACTTCCAGCATAGGTCTGTATTGCATACCATTGATAAGCCATTTAAATCCTTATATTACTAATGATACAATGCTTGACATAATCAAATCAACCAATGCTAAAAAAAGTGAAATAGCTACAACAACTAAAATCACCGCAAAAAATGCCTGTCGAACCTGCATCTTTGTTGGAAAGATAACTTTATTTATCTCGTCTCTTGCATGCGCAATAAATGTTGAAATTTTGTTCATTATCAATCACCTTCTTTATGGCAGGCCAAGAGGGACTCGAACCCCCGGCACCTGGTTTTGGAGACCAGTGCTCTACCAACTGAGCTATTGGCCTAACAACTAAATCAAACTAACCCGAAAGATGAGCTTAAAGCTTCATCTCTTTGTGAACTGTGTGCTCTTTGCACCACTTGCAGTATTTTTTAAGTGCAAGTTTTTCAGTCGTATTTTTTTTATTTTTTGTAGTGTGATAGTTACGTCTAGTGCACTTTTCACAACCCAAATGTACAGTCTCTCTCATTTTATCTCCATTATTTACTTAGCTAGGAGGCAAGAAGCCTCTTTGTTGCTAAAGTTGGGGATTATGCAATGATCTTTGTTACAACACCGGCACCAACAGTTCTACCACCCTCACGGATAGCAAATCTTGTTCCATCTTCAAGAGCGATTGGAGCGATGAGTTCAACATTGATCTTAACATTATCACCAGGCATAACCATCTCAGTTCCTGCTTGAAGCTGAACTGAACCGGTAACATCTGTAGTTCTCACATAAAATTGTGGTCTATAGTTGTTAAAGAATGGTGTATGTCTACCACCCTCTTCTTTTGTTAGAACATAAACCTCAGCTTCAAATTGTGTATGAGGAGTGATTGATTTTGGTTTACAAAGAACCATACCTCTTTGTACGTTTTCTTTTTCGATACCACGGATAAGAACACCACAGTTATCTCCGGCTTCACCACAATCCATCTCTTTTCTAAACATCTCAACGCCTGTTACTGTTGTAGTTTGAGAATCTTTGATACCTACGATTTCGATTTGATCGCCAACGCAAACTTTACCTCTCTCAATTTTACCTGTAACAACCGTACCACGACCTTGAATTGAGAAGATATCTTCGATTGGCATCAAGAAATCTTTATCAGTTTCACGAACAGGATCAGGGATATACTCATCAACAGCGTCCATAAGTGCAATAATCTTGTCAGACCATGGTCCAAGGTTACCTGCTTTAGCTTCTTCAAGCGCTTGGAAAGCTGAACCGGCTATGATTGGAGTATCATCACCCGGGAAATCATATTGACTTAGAAGCTCTCTTACTTCCATCTCAACAAGCTCAATCATCTCATCCTTATCAGCGTCATCAAGTTGATCTTCTTTATTCAAAAATACAACAATGTATGGAACACCTACTTGTTTTGAAAGAAGGATATGCTCTCTCGTTTGTGCCATAGGACCATCAGTCGCAGCGATAACAAGGATAGCACCGTCCATCTGCGCAGCACCGGTGATCATGTTTTTAACATAGTCAGCATGCCCCGGGCAGTCAACGTGAGCATAGTGTCTCTTGTCTGTTTCGTACTCTACGTGAGAAGTAGCGATTGTAATCCCTCTTTCTCTCTCTTCAGGAGCATTATCGATCTTATCATAATCCATAAATGCTGAATTGTTCTTAGTAGCCATTACCGCAGTGATAGCAGCTGTAAGAGTTGTTTTACCGTGGTCAACGTGACCAATCGTACCGATGTTAACATGCGGTTTATTTCTTTCAAACTTTGCCTTAGCCATCTTTTTCTCCTAGCTTTTTAAAATTTAGGCTGATATTATATCAGAATTTACTTAGACCCCATAACCAATATATGGACAAAAATGCTTTTGGCTCCACTTTTTGGATACCAAAATGATATAAAAACATTTTTGTCCATACTGCTGGCTGGAGCCCAGAAGCGGGATTGAACCGCCGACCTCTTCCTTACCAAGGAAGTGCTCTGCCACTGAGCTACCTGGGCAACTACGAACCTTATAAAATTGCATCTGACTATGTCAAAACAATAAAAATCACAAGAAATTTTACAAGAAAGCTTGGTATGATGCAGATTAAAACAATATCATAATCACACAGCTCCCAGTATAAATGGAGCGGGAGACGGGACTCGAACCCGCGACCCTCAGCTTGGAAGGCTGACGCTCTAGCCAACTGAGCTACTCCCGCGTCATTTCTTGTAACAAATTATATGGTGGTGAGAGAAGGATTCGAACCTTCGAAGGTAAAAACCAGCAGATTTACAGTCTGCCCTCGTTGGCCACTTGAGTATCTCACCTCAATTTGTCTTGATACCGGTCAAACACTGATAATTTTTTATGGAGCTGGTGATGGGACTCGAACCCGCGACCTGCTGATTACAAATCAGCTGCTCTACCAACTGAGCTACACCAGCACCCATACCAATTTTAGAAACTAAAAATGGAACGCAATTATATTTAAAAAGCCTTAAAAAGTCAATAGTTTTTTTGATTTTAGGATATAATTCTCAAAATGCATACAAGGGAACACAATTGAAATCGCCTAGAGGCTTTGGTAAAAAGTATTTTACTTTACAATCTATACTTGCTCACTGTGTGAATGTGACACTCCATAAACAAGTGACAAAAATAGCATCATTGTTTAACCTTTGTTTTAAAAGCTCTGCCGAAGAAGAGGAAGACCCTCCTTTAGATATACAAAATAGTTGTCTTTTCTTATTGCAAAATCCAACTTTGTGCAGTTGTGTATTTACCAAAATTGCTAAACAATCCATAAAAAATGCAAAAAAAATAAAAAAATCAAATTGTAACTGCAAGTATTTTAGCTTTAGAAGAAGCGGTATCCACCCTCCAAAAATTATCCATAATCACCAAATATAAAACACCATATATAATAAGGATAAATAATGTCAAAAAGTTTAGTAATTGGATTCCCTAGAATCGGGGAAAAGAGAGAGTTAAAATTTGCACTTGAGAGATACTGGTCTAATGAGTGTGATTTTAGTGTCGTAGAAGAGGTTGCCAAGGAACTCAAAGCAAAGAGCTGGCAAAGACAAAAAGCGAGTGGGATAAACTATATAAGTTCTAACGATTTTTCCTACTATGATCAGATGCTCGATACTATCACTCTAGTAGGTGCGATACCGCAGAGATTTCAAAAGATAGAAGATGCAACGAAAAGATATTTTGCTATGGCAAGAGGCTATGAGGATGGCGTGGCTATGTCGATGAGTAAATGGTTTGGTAGCAACTATCACTATATAGTTCCTGAATTAAGTGCCAATCAGCAATTTTCACTCAATGCTACAAAGATTATAAGAGAGTATAAGGAGGCATCGGCACTTGGGATAGAAACCAAGATAAACCTCATCTCCCCTATAACATTCCTAGCACTTTCAAAATGTGTCGATGGGAGCGATGCCTATCTGCTATTGGAGAGACTCACGGATGTTTATGTGGAGCTTTTAAAAGAGATTGCTACGCTTGGCGATGGGATAATAGTACAGATAGAAGATCCTATTTTCGTGCGTGATGTTACACCGGAAGTATTGTCATTGATAGAGCCGTGCTATACAAAACTCGCCAAAGCAAGTAGCAAGATAAAACTACTTGTGGCAACATACTTTGAGCACTCCGGTGAAGCGACCAATATACTTGCTCGACTGCCTATTTGGGGGATTGGGCTTGATCTCATTCGTGGAGCTAAAAATCTTGATACACTACAAACTATCGCAAAGAGCGATAAGGTATTGGTAGCGGGTATCATTGATGGTAGAAACATCTGGAAAAATGATCTCTCTAAAACATTGGACCTTTTGCATACTGCTGCAAAGATAATCTCAAAAGAGAGAATCATCCCTGCAACCTCATGCTCACTTTTACATGTGCCTTATTCTCTTGAATTTGAAACAGACATGAACGAGGAGATCAAAAATTCACTCAGCTTTGCCTATGAAAAACTAGAAGAGCTTGCTCTTGTCTCTAGAATCTTTTTTGATCAAAAAGAGATAGGAGATGATGCCCTTTTAGAAAAAAACAAAAACGATATCGCCACTCTTGGAGCATCGAAGAAGATACACAATCCGCTTGTTGCAAAAAGAGTAGCAGAGATAAAAAAAGAGGAGCGCGAAGAGCAGTTCGAGACACGAATCGTAAAACAAAAAAAGGATATCGGCTATCCGCTCTTGCCGACGACAACGATAGGCTCTTTCCCTCAAACAAAAGAGATACGCGATGCAAGAAAAAATCTCAAACAAAATCTAATCTCCAAAGAGCAGTATGATGTGATTATCAAAGACTACATTCAAGTCGTCATTAAAATGCAAGAAGAGATAGGACTTGATGTGTTGGTGCATGGCGAACCTGAGAGAAATGATATGGTTGAATATTTCGGCGAACATCTCAACGGATTTGCTTTTAGTCAAAACGGCTGGGTGCAAAGCTATGGTGCAAGATGCGTAAAACCTCCTATACTCTATGGGGATGTGAGTATGGAGAAATATATCACCGTAGATTGGATAACGTATGCTCAAAGTCTTACTTCAAAGCCTGTAAAAGGGATGCTCACAGGGCCTGTGACTATCATCAACTGGTCATTTGTGCGTGAAGATCTACCCAAAAGTACGATCGCAACGCAGATAGCACTCTGCCTTAGTGACGAGATCGATGAGCTACAAAAACGCGGTATCAAGATAATTCAAGTCGATGAAGCTGCTTTTAAAGAGGGGTATCCTCTGAGAAAAATAGACATCGGAACCTATGAACGCTGGGCGATTGATAGCTTTAAACTCTCTGTTAGTAGTGCGGAGCCAAAAACGCAGATACACACCCATATGTGCTACAGTCAATTTGATGACATCATAGATGCAATTGAGGCGATGGATGCCGATGTGATTAGTATCGAGCTTGCTAAAGGCGGCAATGCGCTCCTTCAAATCTTTAAAGAGGTTAATTACTCAAAAGAGATAGGACTTGGCGTCTATGATATTCACTCTCCTCGGATACCAAGCGTAGAGGAGCTTAAAGAACAGATAACTCAAATGCTTGAGATTCTGCCAAAAGAAAAAGTATGGATCAATCCTGATTGTGGACTCAAGACAAGAAAATTTGAAGAGGTTATTCCTGCTTTAGAAAATATGATAGAGGCTACAAAAAGCTTTCGATAATATTTTTGCTCCACCTCCCCCGAGGTGGCATGCATACTTGTTCATTCCCGCGTAAAGTTAGGAGCAAAACCTAATAACAAAATGCTAAAATACGATTTATGAAGATACTTTTAGCACCCAGCGAGACAAAAAGCCAAGGCGGAGATGAAACATTTAATCTCAGTACCCTATGGCTTGAAACACTCCTTAAATCAAGAGCATACATCTGCCAAAGATATGCTGATGCCATTCAAGATGCAAGCAAAGCAAAAGAGATTTTTAAACTCAAAAAAGAGAATGATATACACCACTATCAAGCTATAGCCCTCGGCTCAAAAACAAAAAAAGCGGTACAAAGATACACGGGTGTGGCATTTGATCATCTAGACTATGGCTCGCTTGATGCAAACGCGCAACACTATATAGATGACAATGTAGTCATATTTTCAAACCTCTTTGGTCCAATCAAAGCAGGCAACAAGATACCTGAGTATAGACTTGCCCAAGGAAGTGCTATAGAAGAGATAGAGCCAGATAGATACTATGCGCCCCTCATAAAAGAGATACTTGATAGCGAGTTTGAAGATGAGGATATCCTCGACATCAGAGCCGGATATTATGATAGATTTTATATCCCTGCAAAAAACTACACAACACTTAAGTTTATAAAAGATGGTAAAGTCGTAAGTCACTGGGCGAAGGCTTACAGAGGTCTGGTTTTAAGAGAGATAGCTAAAGCTAAAGCAACAAGTATTGATGCTTTTATGTCGCTTGAGATTGAAAATCTCCATCTCGAAGAGATACAAACAAGAAAAAACAGAACAGAAATTATCTATAGGATAGAGCCATGAAACTTCCAAGCGATGAGACACTCTATAAAATCTATATCTCTTTACTTGTACTCACGGTAGTGCTTGGTATATTTTCTGATTCTAACTAGGGAAAGAGTCGCCTAGTTTATTTGCTCATTATAACCATAACTACAGTCATCGTCTAATTTACAAGATTTTTGAATAAACTAAGCAAGACATCGACTCTTTTTTGTAAAATAACCCAATAAACATTAACAAATAAGTATCAACAATGAAACAAAAAATTTATACATTTTTAAAATCAGACTCGGTAGGTGGCATCTTACTCATCTTTGCAACCCTGCTCGCTCTGCTTTTGGTAAACTCTCCATTTTCAGATATATACACCTCTATTCTTCATGTTCCGGTAGAAGTGCGTATCGGGGCACTTCATATAGATAAAACGCTCCATCATTGGGTTAGTGATGGGCTTATGGCTATTTTCTTTTTAGCAATCGGGCTGGAAGTAAAGCGGGAAATTCTAGAGGGACATCTCTCCTCTTTTAGCCAAGTAATTCTTCCTACCATTGCAGCAATTGGCGGGATTATCGTCCCTGCTCTCATCTATACTTTATTGAATGGTGGCGATCCGACCGCAATGCGTGGCTGGGCAATTCCAACTGCAACTGATATTGCTTTTGCGCTTGGTATTTTATCACTCCTACCTCGCGTACCTGTTTCGCTTAAAATCTTTTTGATGGCACTTGCGATTATTGATGATCTTGGAGCGATCATTATCATCGCGCTTTTTTATACAACCGAGCTCTCAATGCTCTCTATTTCTATAGCATCTGCCTCGTTGATTGTTTTAATTCTCTTCAATCGGCTAGGATTTTCTAAAAAATCTATCTTCTTTATGGCGGGTCTTGTTCTTTGGGTAAGCGTTTTAAAGTCAGGAGTACACGCAACAATCGCAGGGGTGCTCTTTGCTCTCACTATACCTTTGAGTGCCAAAGATGAAACAAAAAAAGATTTCTCGCCATTGAAAGAGATTGAGCATGGGTTACATCCGTGGATTACTTTTTTCATCCTTCCCATGTTTGCTTTTGTCAACGCGGGTGTTGATATGCGTAACTTGTCTGTAGATGAAGCTTTGGGCAACGTACCTTTAGGCATCGCTCTTGGACTTTTTTTGGGTAAACAGCTTGGTGTCTTTGGGCTGAGTTGGCTTGCTATCAAGCTCAAAATCGCTTCAATGCCGCGAGACTCAAGCTGGCTTATGCTCTATGGGGTAAGTGTGCTTACGGGTATCGGTTTTACGATGAGTCTTTTTGTTGACTCATTGGCATTTGTCGATGATAGACTTTTCGCATACGCCGATAAACTTGCTATTTTGCTTGGCACTCTTATATCTGCAATCTTTGGATATATCATATTAAAATTTGCAATTTTGCAAAAGGAATACAATGAAAAAAAATCTCTTTGAAATGGGTGCAAACTTTGATGATAGCTGGAGTAGTGACAATAAAACAAAAGCAAACAATAGTAGTAAAGCAGAGATCAAAACACCAAAAGAGCATCGGCTTCACTTTGCAAAAGAGAAGCGACGAGGCAAGAGTGTCACGATAGTCAAACCATTCTTTTTAGAATCCAAAGAGCTAAGCGAACTTTCTAAAAAACTCAAAAAAATGCTTGGCACCGGGGGAACAAGCAAAGATGATACGCTGGAATTTCAAGGAGAGGTGCAAGCAAAGCTCAAAGAGGAGCTAAGCAAGCTCGGATTCTCTTTTAAATAACTTAGAACTCGTTGCTTATCGCACCGAGTGCTTGAGGAGCATAAAGCTCATTGCCATTATATTTTTTGATCTTGACATCGGAAGACTTCATCGCATTGGCAGTATTTTTGCACGCCATCTTTACTACCAAATAGTCACAATCTTCAATCGCCTCCGCCATCGTATAATGTGCTTTTACATGCTCAACATCATCTTCTGCATCACAGACATGTCTACCTACATGATCTGCTTCATCGACCTCTTCATCTTGCATCTTCGGATTTTCTCTTAACTCTTTAAACTCGACGGTCTTAAACATTCCGCCACCTATCTCAAAGATTGCAAAATAGGGTGTATGCCCTGCATTTCTTGCAATTTTTAGCGAATCATCCATAACAGGAACTGCTACTTTCATACTTCTGCCTAATATTATATTTTACTCGGAGTATAGCGAAGCCGATATAAACTTATGCTTTAATAATACAACTCATTTTTTTACTCAAATTAACCTCTTTTTGACTCACAAGCAACACATCGAACGCTCTCCGGCCTGATCTTCAATCGTTCAAAAACGATCTCCTCTTCACATTCAATGCAGATGCCAAAATCATCACTATCGATCCTGCTTAATGTGTTTTGCAACCTTGTCAATCGCAACCTTGATTCGTCAAGTATGCTGTTTGCAACATGACTCTCACCCATTGCTTCTAGTCTTGTCAATCTACCCAACGAACAATCAGGGGTGATCGGTTTGCACTTCTCTTCTAGTTTTATTATCTGCTCTTTGAGGTGAGCGATCTGTGAGACTATCTGTTCTTTAAGGAAAACTCTACTATCTTTATCCATACAAACATTGTAACACAAAAAGAGGGCAAGCGTGAACAAAGAGCTCGAAGAGTACTGCCGACACATCAAAAATGAAGATTATTTTGAAGCGCACGAAGCATTGGAGCCTCTTTGGCTAGAAACAAAAAAGAGAGACTATGATGCATCACTGCCACTTAAAGCACTCATCAATGCAGCTATCGCTTTTGAACATATTAAAAGAGCAAAACCTAATGCCAAAATAAATGCCTTAAATGTATTTAAAGGCTATACCAAACACAAAAAAGAAGTAGCATCGAGCTATCATGAAATCTACCAACTCATAGAGCAGATCGCAACAAAACTCCAACTCTTATAAAAACTCTAGAGGCTCTCTATATTGCCAACAACTTTTCCAACGATAGCCACTTCATCCGAAGTGAGCACCTCCGGCGAATAGGCTTTATTGTCAGAGATAAGCTCTACCATCCCATCAGCTCTTTGGCGAATCCTTTTTATAAAGAGTCCTGCCGTTGTAGAAGCTACAAATATCCCATCTTTTGAGATATTGGTCTGTTCTCTATCTATAAATATAATGGAACCATCACTCAATGTCGGCTCCATAGATTCTCCATCGACATGAATCGCTTCTAGATTTTTATTGTTAAATCCGACCATATTTTCAATAATCGCACGATCAATATTGAGCATCTCATAATCTTCGCCAAAAACCTCTGCCCCGCCTCCGGCACTTGCTCGTATATCTGCAAAATAGCGTATTTGGAAAAACTTATCAGTCTCCTCTTTGAGCATATCAACCGCTTGATCAAAAAAGAGCCAATTGGCACTTATCTTTTTTGTAGCACAAAACTCCAGAAGCTCTTGATAAGGGATAGAGTTTCTTTTTTTCATCGTTGCAAAAGAGGCTTGGGGGATTCCTAAAATATCCGCAACATCTTTATCAAATATCTTTTTTGAATCTTTATGAGAAGAGATCACATCTTTTATCTTTTCTATAACTTCAGAAAAATCAACCATGTTCCACTCCTTTTTCTAAGAAATTTGTCTTATTGTAACATATTTTTATTAAAATTATGACAATTTGACATATTTTTATACAAAATATTGCATTGAGTATATACTTTGAAAAACAAAGGGGACATTATGAACTATAAAAAAGATTTTAAACTTATCGAAAAAGCACTTCTCTCCGGTTGTGTAACGATCGCAGAACTTGCTTTATTTATCAAAGAGGCAAAACCAACGAAAAGCGCCTAATCAAAAAGTAAAACCTGCACCGGCTCTCCTGAATCTTTTGGAGGCTCGTAAGGGTTTGTATATAAAAGGGCTGACGACGGGGATAAAAGATTGGTCAAGATAGCACTTGAACCCTCTTTTTTACCGTTAAAGTTGCAGTAATATCTTCCATCAATGATGACAACATTGCAAGCACTAAATTCACTTTTATTGCTACTCTTTTTAGAAAAAGGCTCTTGAAGCGTCGCCGTTACCTCTTTGAGTTGCATCTTTTTAGAAGTAAACTTTGCTATCAAAGGTAGTAGATACAAAAGTGCCGTCACGGTAGCAGAATAAGCAAAGCCCGGAAGTGCCAAGATAAATTGATCCTCTTTTTGTGCTAACATAATATGTTGCCCCGGCTTGATCATAACTCCATGAAAAAGCACTTCAAAGCCAAGTTCTCTGACAACATCTTTTACAAAATCATAATCCCCGACACTCACTCCCCCTGTTGTTACAACGATACTATTTTCACTAAGTGCTTTGCTAATCGCGTGCGTTATGATACTTTTATCATCTCGCATACAGCCATAGTTTGTAGGGGTGCCGCCATATTTTTTTACTATAGCTTCTAGTATATAGTGATTTGAACTTCTTATCTGCGCCTTGCTTGTCTGTTTTTCTCCAAGTTCTAGAAGCTCACTTCCGCTTGAGAGCACTCCTATCTTTGGTTTTGCATATACTTTTACTTTTGCGATATTGAGACTTGCAAGCAAACCTATCTGGATAAAATCTATCAAACTCCCGTGCTTCAAAAGGAGTTCGCCTTTGGCATAGTGTTCGCCAACCTCTCGCACACTAAAACCTCGAGGCACCTCTTTCTTGATATCTATATATCCATCTTTATACTCTACATTTTCTATAGGGATAAGCGTATCTGTGCCTTTAGGCATCAAAGATCCCGTGAAAGTCTTGATACATGTACCGCGTTTTAAAATAGTCGCTGTCTCTTGACCTGCCGGATTATCACCCAATACTTTTAGCTTCCCATGCTGCATATCCTCAAATGCTAAAGCATATCCATCCATCGCCGAAGTTGGACTCGCCGGAGAGTTTTCTTGCGCTGTTATATCTTGGGCAAGCACAAAACCAAGTGCTTCTGCGGTATCTAACTCAATCGTCTCTTTTTCTTTTATAGATATTGCATCTAAAATTTTTAGAGACTCTTCAAAACTTATAAATGCCACATCAATCCTTTTTTGCTAAAAGCCCTGCACCATTCATCGGTGTGCTTCTCTTTTTTGCATATATGCGTTCACCTTGTATCACATCATATTTCCATATAGGTGCATTTGCTTTGAAATCTTCTACAAATGCATCGATGAGCTCAAGCGCTGCTCTTCTTTGCGGAGAGAGTACAGCGGCTATATAGGAGCTCTCATGCACCCTTACATCCCCTTTTGAGTGAGCCATCCGTAGCTTCGCTCCTCTTTGTCGTGCTTTTTCTTGCCAAGAGTCAAACCAGTTTTTAAGTATCGGCTCGTAGATATCAAAGCTAAGTGCTTCTATCCCGTCTTCTTCTCGTACAATACCCACAAAAGGAATAAAAGCACCATAATTTGCCTCATACTCCTCATCATACCATTGCGCAAGTATCTCTTTTGGACTGAGTGGTCCATCAATTATCTCTAACATCATCCACCACACACCGGAGGTAAAAGTGATACTCTGTCTCCATCATTGAGTGGAGCATTTAAACTATCTGCAAGTTTATCATTGATCGCTATTGCCAAGCTATCAAGCCATGGTGATAACTTTGGGTCCTTTTGTAAAAAATCAGCTACATCTTGTAGAGAGTTCGCTTCGATAGTTATATCTTCTTGAGCTATGGGACCTAAGAATTCGATTGTAATCATATATGCTCCTAAATAAGCTCTGATTATAAAAGTACTTTGGTATAATTAGGCTTAAAAAGGAGCTTTAATTGAACTTTGGCTCGATACAATATCTCAATCTATTACCTTTTCAGACATTTCTAAAAAAACGAATCAAACAAAGTGCTCCACGTATGAATCTTAGAAAAAAAAGAGCTGTTCCGAGCGATATCAACAGACTCTTTCATTCGCGTAAAGTCGATGCGGGCTTTATCTCGTCGGCTACATCTAAAGGATGTCGGTGTACAGATGCAGGCATCGTAGGCATAGGAAGGGTCTATAGCGTCTTACTTTTCAAGGGAAAAGAGAAGGAGGATACTGCCTCCGCAAGCTCAAACCTTTTAGCAAAAAAACTCGGGCTCAAAGGCGAGGTGATGATTGGCGATAGAGCTTTAAAATATTATCTTGAAGGCAAAGAGGCTCTTGATCTTTCGCTTGAGTGGCAAAAGCAAAAAGGGTTGCCCTTTGTATTTGCAAGACTCTGCTACAACAAAAATGGTGCATTTTATAAAAAGATTGCGCATGAGTTTGTAAACACAAAAGTAAAAATACCTCAATATATACTCAAAAAAGCGGCAGAACAAAGAGGTATCTCCCCTAAAGAAGCAAGATGGTATCTAGAACATATTCACTATCGTATCGGCAAAAAAGAGAGAAAAGCGCTTGAGATATTTTTAAGAGGCGTGTGAGATTAGATTTTCTATTCTTTTTACTACCTCATCCATTCCTACAATCTCCATAATCTCATCAAGTCCGGCACCACTAAGCTCGCCCATAAGTGCTAAACGCAAAGGCTGAGCGATCTTACCAAACCCTATCTCTTTTTGCGCTACAAAGTCCTGTAAGAGATTATGAAATGCCTCTTTGCTTTGAGGATTCCCATTCTTAAGCACACCGATAAAATCATTGAGTATAGAAGCAGTGTCTTCTTTATACGCTTTTTTAAGCGCTTTATCATCATACTCTTTAGGGTTCTCTATCAGCAAGCGTATCTGATACGAGAGATCAACAAGTGTCTTTGCACGCTCTTTCGTTGCTTTGAGTATGAGATCTCTCCTTGAGTCATCTTGGAGATTGATACCAAAATCTTGCAGCAAAGTTATTAATCTTGCATTATTACACTCTTTGATGTAGTGGCTGTTGAGCCATAAAAGCTTATCAAGATTATAACTCGAAGCACTTTTGTTGATATCTTTTGGATCAAATAGCTCTATCATCTCTTGGATACTAAATATCTCTTGATCCCCATGGCTCCAGCCTAAACGCACTAAAAAATTGAGGAGTGCTTCCGGCAAAAATCCTTGTGCTTTATACTCCATAACATCCGTTGCACCATCTCTTTTACTGAGCTTTTTACCTTGTTCGTTGTTGATCATAGCCACATGATTAAAGCGAGGCAAATCAAAACCGAGTGCTTGGTATACAACTATCTGCTTAGGTGTATTGTAGAGATGATCATCGCCCCGTATAACATCTGTGATACCCATGAGTGCATCATCAATGGCAACTACAAAATTGTAAGTCGGCACACCATCACTTCGAGCAATAACAAAATCATCCACTTCACTCGCAGCTATGTTTATCTCTCCTTTAACACCGTCTTTAAAAGATATCACTCCCTCAAGTGGTGCTTTGATACGGATAACCGGATCAACCCCGACAGGTGGAGCCCCTGTAAAATCTCTGTATCTTCTATCATAATGAGGTCGTATCTTCTGTGCCATCTGCTCTTCTCTTAAAGCATCAAGCTCCTCTTTACTCATATAGCATTTATAGGCTTTGCCCTCACTCAATAACTGATCGATATATTGTTGATAGATGTCAAATCTTTTTGACTGATAGAGCGCTTCACCGTCATAATCCATACCAACCCAATCAAACGCCTGCAAAATCGCCTGCATCGCATCCTCTGAATTTCGTGCTTGGTCTGTATCTTCTATGCGAAGTAAAAACTTACCCCCGCTTTTACGCGCCAATAGCCATGAAAAAAGTGCGGTTCTTAACCCCCCAATATGTAAAAAACCTGTCGGACTTGGAGCAAAACGAGTCACTATCATATATCAACCTCTTTTTTAGATAGGGCATTGTAGCAGATAAGCGTTTAGAGTTAAAAACTATAAACACTTTTATTGCGTCAGCTTATAGACCTTGGCAAATGGAGTTAAAATAACCGGTTTAAAATATTGCTCATCATAGTTTTGAAGTACAAAAAGTTGTACAAATGTCGAATTGAACATCTCTTCATCAAGCAGTAAAAGCTGTCGGTAATCGCTCATAAAAACTGCATAAAGCTCTCCCTTAGGATTAAGAGTCTCAGAGTTTATCTGTAGCTGCATATCTTTGTCATACTTTGTAGTTATAAAACGATTCAATGTGATCTTGGTATCGCCAATCAATATTGATGCACCATCCTTATCAAGTGCAACACCTCTGCTTAAGTCAATATAATTTCCCTTATCTTGCATATAACGCGTCATAAAGAAAAATGGCTCTTTCTCCATCTTTCCGCTCATTAAATCAATCTCTGAAAATTTGGAGATAGTCGGGAAAATGCTTAGCATATCATTTGGTAAAAAAAGATAAACTTCTCTGCTTTTTGGAGGCATTTTGATCTCGCCCCCACTCTCTAGATATACTAAAAAATCATTGGCATCTTTAAATCCGCTCTCTAAGACCATACGAACAATGTTTGGATCAAGCGTTTCTTCCTTTAACCGTATAGCATCTTTGTATTTGAGATATTTCTCCATTCGCTGCTCTTCATACTCCACGTCAGCACGCAAAATATCTGCAGCTATCTCTTGTGAATTTTTCATAGCATAACTAAATGGAAAATTCGCCGCTCCCGTATGATATTTTCCATCCAAGATTGTCTTTACATCGCTATAATAGCGAATAGGATAACCATAATCCCACCATGAAAGGACATAGTCGTCTCTGCCGGCAATACTTTTCATTTGATTAAGAACTTTTACCTCATCTTTATTGAAAACTGTCGGGACTTTATAGCCAATGATATGTATTATGTTCGGGGTAAGTGCCAAGGCTGTAAACAGTATCATTAAAAAATAATTAATCGGTTTTGGAGTAAAACTAGAAATTTTATAGATCAGATATCCTATGCCAAGCGCCATAGGAGGTACTGCATAGATTGTAAAACGCAGACCTGCAAAGTATGCTAAAAATCCGAGTCCCACAAGGGGGAGTGTTAATAACATATTTTTATGTTTTAAACAAAGCCAAATATAGCCTACAATCGATAATATAAATGTCAACTCATGCCCACTGATACGATTAGCAAATATATCAAAAGGTATCCTGCTTGACTCTTTAACTGTCTGCATAGCTTCATAATAGTGTAGCTTAAGATTCGTAGCTTCCGCATCAACTAAATCTTGAAAAATATAGCCTTTCAATTTTGCAAAAATTGGATCAAAACCACCCGCAAAGAGGAAGATGCCTACCGAAGCTAAGAAAAAATATACCGCATATCTATCTAAATACCCTGCCTTATAGAAAACATATAGGAGTGCAACAGCGCCTAGTCCGAGCATGCCGTCTGCCCCAACTATAGCAAGTAGCATAAAACCGAGCAGTGTAAATTCGAAAGAAGCATCCATTTTTTGCTTATAATATTTATAGATAGCATAGAGAACAACTATACCAACAAAAGCAAACTCCAGAGAAAAACTTTGTGGGTACCACCAGCGGTATAATATGATTAGCAAAATAGTGTAGAGAATATAACGAGGCTCTTTACTTTTAATCCCAACCAAAAGTGCCCACACAAGGAGTGTTGGCAATACTATATTGAGCATATCGGTATCAAAATACCCCACCATCGTTCGATTGTAATAGCTCAATGCAATACTTGCAATAAGTGCAGCGATGAATCCGACTTCTATTTTGTCTAAAGCTTTACCAATCAAGACAAGAGGAACAACAATCAAAGAGCCGAAAAGTGCACTCATATAAAAAATTGCGCTCTCAAATGGGACATTTAGAATTTGCGTGAAAAAAACAGTCATATAGGAAATTGCTAAAGCTGTTTCATCTCTGTAGTGAAGCTCATTTCCGGCAATAATATCTCTAGCAATTTCCGCGTAGAGATAGCCGTCATTTGTACTAATCATAAATTGACCGTTGAACATATATGGCTCATATCCATTAAATTGATAAACCCAAATAAGTCTTATGGCAAAGCTAAAAATAAAAGCTACTCCGATAAGAAAAAGTGTATTTTGCATCGATATTTTTTGGTTCATTATATCTCTATTTTTGAACAATTATAACAAGAAGAGTATGAAGGCGAGATTGAAGTATTATGCATTTCAAAATATATCGGCGTACGCATGTGCTATTTTCTCCCAGACATAGCCTCTTTGAGCAATATCTCTCATATCGGATGCAATATCTTCAAGCTCTTTCGTATCTAGATTGCGTAGTAGTGTTTCGAGTTCAACCGAATCTTTGAAATAACGCGCTTTTGCTTGTGTACTCACTCTATTGTATGCAACATCAAAAGCAAATATTGGCAAACCAAGATACATGGCTTCTACCAAAGAAGGATTTGTTCCACCTGCGCTATGTCCATGAAGATAAAGATAGCAATTGCTTCGAATCTCTCCTAAAATATCACTATCATAGATAGCGTCAAGAAGATGGATATGGGCATATCGTGAATAATTTGCTTTTAGAGTACGACTATATTCACTATTTTGCCAATTGCCGACAATCACTAAATCCATATCACTATGTTGACTAAAAGCATCTAAGATAAGATGGATATTATTTTCAGGCTCAATCCTGCAAACACTAAAAGCATACTTGTTTTTCAAAAAGGTATATTTTTCCGATAGCGCATCACTGATTGGCAATTTTTTTACATGGTCAGCCCCATATGTTATAAGTTTGCTCTCTACTCCATATTCATTAAGGACATAATCTTGTATTACCTTATTATCAGTGATAATAATATCTGCCCATTTCACTGCAAGCTTTTCGGAAAATTTTAAAAATATGCGAGCAAACCTTCCCCACTTCTCTCGCTTCCACTCCAGGCCGTCTATATTGACAACTATCTTTTTGTGGTTAAAAAATTTAACAAAAGGCAAAACAATGCAACCGGACACTCCTAATATTAAAAGTGTATCTGATAATCGTAAAGCTTTAAAAATCGAAATAATATCATAGGGGATACTTTGTGCCCCATTTGCGCTAAGATTTATATAGTGTAGTTTTGCTCCTTGATAACTCTCAAGCTTCTCATCATAATTTTTGGCACTACAGAAGACGGTAAAATCATACTTATCTCTCAAATAATACACTAAATACTGTGCAAGTGTCTCAAACCCCCCATATTGTGCGGGCAAACCGACAATGCCTATGATACTTACTCTTTTTTTTAACAATTGCAGATATTTCGCGGATATTGCATCCCAGCTATATTGATTCTTTATTGTTTCAATAGAGTTTTTGATTATCTTCTTGCGTAAAATATTCTCACTAAAAAATAAATTTATTTTTTGAGATAGTAATTTTATATCCTCATTTTTAAAAAACATCCCATTTTCATTATCTCTGATAACCTCTTTATTTGGCTCTAAATCAGAGGCAATAACCGGTAAACCATAACTCATTGCCATCAATAATACACCACTTTGATAGATGATCCTATAAGGCAAAATATTGACATCTGCTGCAAAAAAAAGTTTCTCTCTTTCATCATCTTCTATATATCGGATTATTTTTATAACTCTATCTTGTAAAGCAAGCTTATCTATCAATCTATCATAATATGCAATATCATCTCTTTGCGGTTTCCCCGCAATAATGAGCTTGATGTCTTCCGGAGTCTCTTTGAGTGCTTTGAGCAAAATATCAAGCCCCTTGACTCTTTTTATCTGCCCAAAAAAGAGTATATATCTTCCCTCTTCATTTAATCCAAGCTCTTTTCTCGCTTCATCTTTTGTATATCTATGTTTGATATGCTCTATGTAGCCGCCATGCTTTATGATAGCAATCTTGGAAGGATCTTTAATATCCACACTTTGTAAAAGCATTTTTTTTGAAAACTCATTATGAACAACTATCTGATTGGCAAAAATATTGTAGATAATTTTTTGCAAAAACCTATTATCTCCGTTGATAAAACTTGAAACATCATGAGCTATGACTGCGATATTGAGCCTAAAAATCTTAGGAATCAGAAATAATAAAAAAGTAACCATATTGGCTGAAAAAAGATGCATGACAACAAGGTCACTTTTCCTTTTCCTCGCTTCCTTTGTTGCTTTAAAAGTGGCAGAAAAAAATGTCCATATTTTTGTAATGAGTCCTCTACTTGAATGGCTATCATAGCATTTAAAATAACTAACTCTATCGGTATCTAAACCTACAAAATTACTATAAACAGCAACATCACAACCAATTTTAGCAAGACCTGCGGCAAGTGAGCCGGAATAGTAATCCATTCCTGCTTTTTTACCGACATGATCAATGATAGAAATGGCATATTTTTTACTTATAGTTTCCATGAATTCAAATCCACCCCTATAAGTTTTTCTAAGTTTGCAATATCATCCCTGTATATATCATACAGATATTTTTTGGTTTGTTTACTTATTTTTGGTTTTTGTTTTTGTTCAAATGCTATCTCTATAATTTTTTCTTTAATACTCCCAGGTAGCAACGAAGCAATTAAAGAGCGTAAAGAAGATCTATAGAGTAAACCTACAATCTTATTTTTAGGCATAAAAAAAACATTATGCTCTTTTTCTATTTCGTGATAAAATCTAGAATCTACACCTAAGAAATTATAGACATCGAGAAGTATATGCGCAGGGTCATTTTTGAAATCATCTTGGAAATATATCTTTACTCCATCTTTTCCAAAAGTATCAATATATCGCTTTACTTGCTCATGGTAAAGCCCCAAAGAGATATACTGCTGATAAAAAAGATCTATATTTTTATCTTCTTTTCTCTTAAAAACAACATCATCAAAAGAGAAATTAACATATCCCAATCTATAGTCCATCAGATAATGCGAATATGCACGGCTTATAGGCTCTCTTAAAAGTATGATTATTTTTGCATCTGAAATGACCTCTTTTATTTTTTGAGGTGTCTTAGGATAAAAAAGATACGATACGCTTGCCTCACCTATAGCTTTTTTCCCTATTGAGCCTGCAAAAATGTCTTTATATCTCTCTAAACTATTTATCTCAAAATTATCATAATACAGCTCTTGCTCTTTAATCTCTTGATTTGAAAAAAAATTAAGCTCTTTGGGATTACTCATAAAAATTTCCGGATGCCGTGAGAGATAATAATACAGGGATGTTGTTCCTGCTTTTGGAGCGCCTACTATCATGAAATTAGGCAGCATGAAGTTCCCTTCTTTTTTGGAAATTTTTTATTTTCTAAGATCATCCACCAATCCTACCATTATCTCTTCTTCAAATTTCTCTTCACTAAAAAAACTGCTTCTCTTTTTTGCCGCTTTTGATAATTGCATACATTTTTCTCTATCTCTTGAGAGGTCGATTATTGTCTGACTAATCTCTTTGATATTATATGATGATATCTGATAGCCTTCCTGATTATCTGTGACTATCTCTGCAGGACCGCCAATAGGAGGAACGATGGCAGGAATACCAAATGCCATAGCTTCGATTATCGTTAATCCAAATGTCTCCACCCACTCATCGGCTCTTGTAAGATTCAATAAGAGATTAGCCCGTTTATAATAAAAAATAGTATCTTTTTGAACATTGAGCATAGTGATATTTTCAGGGATTTTAACTTCTTTGAAATATCTGTTTATCTCATCATCTGTTTTTACATTTAAAATCAAAGTAAATTTGATATGCTTCTCTTTGCTACAAGCCGAAGCAATTTTTATAAACTCAAAAACTCCTTTATATCGCTTCATAGAGCAAACCATAAGTACATTAAATTTTTCTCTATCAAACTTGTATTGAAATGACTTTGCATCTTGCATAAATAGATCAGGCAAAGAATTATAAATCACTCTTTGCTCGATATTTTCAAACGGCTCCAGCTCCATAAATACTTTAGATACGAAAAAGACCTTTGTAGCTGTCTTTTGGATGATAAATCTTAAGAATCTTTTGAGCAAATTTGGAGTAACCGATATCTCATGGATATGATAGATAACCTCTTTCCCTATAACCTTTCCTGCAAGTGCAGCTCCAAAAGGAAGCATAGTATTGATGTAGATGTATGCATCTTCATCTTTATATTTTAGTATCTTAAAAAAAAGAACAACTTGCGAAAAAAGATAAGAAAAGAGTGTCAAAATCCTATAGTTTGATCTTTTGTAAAAATAACTCTGCGATTTAAAGGAAGATAAAAACCCTTCTCCTTTTTTATTGCCGATATAGAGTTCATAATCGATATTATGCCTTTTTACAACATCTATAACCTGCGAAAGAACCTTGGGGCTTCCGCTATAATCATTGAGGAGATGTACAAAAACTATTTTTCTATCCACATTGATCCTTTGTGGTATCTAAACGATATTTGAGATTATACAGCATCCCCATAAGCGTCACAAGCGGTGCGTTTATGCTACTATTTAACCACCCGCCAAAAACAAGCGTCATAAACAAAAAGCTAAAAGCCGTAGCAATCAAAAGTGAGCCTATAATAAGCTGTTCACTGTCTCCATATAGCAAAAATTTATGATTACTCATGATAATAAGTAACCAATAAAGAAGGTACAAAAGAAGCCCAAGAATGCCTGTTTTGAGTAAAATATTCATGTAACCATTATGAAAAACACTAATCTTCCTAAACAAATTTCCAGCCAATTTCATTTCAAACCCGAGGTTTGCGCTTTTACCAAAACCATAACCAAATATTTTCTGTTTTATGCCTCCATCATTTTTAAAAGCAAGGTAACAGTGATAAGTTTCATAACCTCGCCAATACCGCAATATATTCTTTTTTTTACGGTAATTGCGAGGTATTGTTTCTTGTGCACTTTTTGCGATTTTCCACATTATGCTTTTTTTTGGAGCATTTTGATAGTGTGATGAGATATAAAGAGTCAATAAAGATCCGAACATAATTGCCAATACAAATCCCATAAATAACTTTATACGATTTCTTAAAATACCAAATCCAAAAAAAAGAAAAATAGCAATTATGGCAATAAATGTCCTTAAAAAGTTCAAAATAAAAGACAATAACAATAGAATCAAAAAAATCCAAAATAAAAAAGTATTTATTTTATAAAAAGCATATTTTCTATTTATCAAAAGTATTGCCAAGACAAGCGGAACAACATATGAACTTAACACCCTATCGCGAAATATATACTTTGTAAAAAGATAGCTAGGATCATAAGCGACACACACAAGATGTATGATTGCAAAAAGAACCCCCAATGTTATCACTATCAGAAAAACTTCACCCAAATTCTTAATCTTATAGGCCGCTATAAAAGAGAAAGCCAATAGAAAAATAGGATTGAGATAATAGGCGATATCTCTCAATATATCCCGGGTACTATTTTCAAAATCTACCATGACCAAGCCAAGAAGAACCAACATTAGTGGTATCGCATAGAGCTCCAAAGTTTTAGGCAATATAGAGCGATTATAAATCATATATCCAACAACAAATAATCCAATCGGTATAAAAAGATATTTCCAATGAAGGTACTGTCCGAAAAACAAAATCACAAAAAAAACAGAAGTAAGATATAGAATATCGGAGTTTCGATAGATAGAAAACATTTTCAAAATCTAGAACCTATTTTTTTTGCAGGAATACCGCCATAAATGCAGTTGGTCTCATATATTCCTTTTTGCACCAATGCTCCTGCTGCTATAATACATCCATCCTCTATCGTCACGCCGTCAAGTATGGTAGCTTTTGCACCTATCCAACAATTTTTGCCTACCTTGATTCCTTTATGAGTGACTCCCTGAAGTCGAATAGGCACTTTTGAGTCATCATAATTATGATTTTCAGAGTGAAATGTTACATAATTTCCGATAATTGTATCATCGCCAACCTCTATGCCGCCTGCACATCCTAAAAAACAGTTTGTGCTAAAACCTACATTATTGCCTACAGATAGACCGTATCCTATATGACTTAATGATCCCGTACATTCGATCGCACATCCTCGTGCAAAACTCACATTTTTACCAAACCTTAGCCCTGCTCTAGATAACGCATCCATATAACAATCTTTTTGGATTGTTAAACCCTTTTGAAATCTAATTTTTGATTTCTCCTTGATCGTTACGTTTGAGCCTATAAAAACAAGGTTAAATGTTTTAAAAACAAGCCCTCCTCTTATCAACATCACGAATCTTTGCATTAATAGAGATGATAGATATCTTAATGAGACTTCTTTGTCAATCTTATACTCCGAGCCTTTGATTGATGAAATGATGACTTCTACAAAGTTTCTTAGCATTTAATTGGTCTCCAAATATAAGGATATGGATTTAAACAATTTTGTATTGTCACCATAAGTATAACAATCATTTTTGTCAACTGCACAATGCATATAATCTACCCTTTTATATCCTCTCAAACAAGCCACCCACCCAGGTCTCTATCAAGCAATTTTTCTAATGCTTTAATATCCTCTTTAACATACCTCAATATATATTCTCTCTCGGCACTACTCATTTTTTGTTTATGGGAAGTCTGCAATAAAAGCTTTACTTTATCTTTTATCACTTGGGGTATGAAATCTCTTAAAAAAACAAATTTCATCATAAAATTGTTGAGTCTAAAACTTCTAGGAACTTTGCCGGTATTCTCTCTTTTTTTTATATCTATCTTGATAGAATCCAAATCTAAAAAATCAAATATCTCGTCCATAATCTTTTGAGTATCTCTATTGAAATCCTCTTGAAATACTATCATGATATTTTCTTTTGGAAATATATCCATATACCGTTTAATCTGCTGTGCATACAAACTTCTTTCTATATACAAATTGTTTTCAATATTTCTATTTTTTTCATTTCCTTGTCTCTCTATCTCTTTTATAAAATTTTTACTCTCGAGTATTCCACCGCTCAAATCCATCAAAAAATGAGAGTATGCTCTCTCTACAGGGTGTCGGAGAGCTATGATAATCTTGGCATCTTTATTAAAATCATAAATATTCTTCGCAGCACTCTTCGAGTGAAGATACCCCGTACTTGCATCTAAGAAATAGCTATAATCTCCCCTAAGATCAAAAAGCTTAAGATAGTTATCCTGAGACTCTATATAAGCAATATGTTTTGGAGCTAATATTTTTTTTGCAAAGTATTTCTCTTGATGAAAACAGGTTCTTTTTTTGCGCTTTTGGTTAATATCTTTACATCGAATATCATCACTAAAAAAATGGGGTTCTTTAATAACTGATGCATTAATCTTTGGATGGTCATTAAGATAACTATATAAAGATGTCGTGCCGGCTTTTGCAGCTCCAACAATAAAAAGATTTGGCTTTTGCATATAAAAAACTTACCTTGATTATTTATTGTTTTTATTATAACTTTTTTTGCATTTAAATAGTCTAAAAAATCATTGAACTTCTGTTCTTTTTACATTATACAAGCATAAAAAAACCATAATATCTTCTCACCAAAATCACGGGCACAATCCTATTGAATGTAAGCGAAATAGCTGTAGCAATCGCGGCTCCTTCGATACCATAGATGGGTATAAGAAAATAGTTTAGTACAACATTGAGAATACTTGCAATCAACATAACAATATTCAATGGTACTTGTTTGCCTGTCATATTGAGCAAGATTACAACCGGTCCACTACATACACTGATGAATTGTCCTATCATCAATATCCAAAGAGCATATACTCCCGCTGTGAACTCCTGGCCAAAAATACCCAAAATATACTTTGCAAAAAAAACAAGTACTATAACTATAGGTAGTGCACTATAAAATATCATTCGTGTAGCATTTTGAGCTGTTTTTTTAAGCCCTTGCATATCTCCCCGACTATAAAGTTCTGAAAATTTAGGTCCGGCAATGGTATTAATCGCCATCATTGTCAAAATGGAAAGCATAGCAAGTTTGATAATAACATTATAGATTCCAACCTCTCTCTCATCATCAAAAATCCCAAGCATGATAATATCAGTCCAGCTCATTACAAGCACAAGAGAATTTGTAAGCAACATCGGAAGTGATACGCGAAATATATTGCGATAGCTCAATAATTTCTGTACACTCGATTGAAATATATAACGATATCGTCTAAGAGCTACATAACTCATAATCAACAAAGTCAAGATAGCAATTACTCTAGAAATTATCGTTGCTATCCCCTCCCAACTTAAACCATAATATGCTATTGCAAGTAAGACTGGAGTAAAAATAAAAATCGCTACCTTGTCTAGAAAGGCAAACAGTTTAATATTTTTTACCCCCCGGAAAAAAGCTGTATTAATCGTCAAAAGAATAAGTGGAAGCACACCAAAGACAGTAATATGAAAATATGGTATCAGCTTTGAATTATCAAATATTTCTAAAGCTAGATACTCTGTGAAAATATAAAATAATAGAGAGAGTAATAGACCAAAGGGGACAACAAAAGTAATCACTTTTTTATATATCTCTTTTGCCAAATAAGGCTTATCATTATAATTATAATCAGCAATAAATTTTACAAGCGCACTGCCAAATCCAAAAGTACCGATAGTTACAAAAATGTTAAGCAAGGTAAGCGAGAGCGCATATAACCCCATCGTATCTGCTCCATACCACCTTGCAACAAGTAATGTAAAAATATACCCCAAAACCAATCCTACAAGGTGCATAAAAAAAGCTATGGAAGAACCATGAAAAAGCTCACTAAAGTGCACATCTGTTAAGAGTTTATTTTTAAATCTTTTGATCACTTGATATATCTTTTTTTAACATATTTCACTATATTCTCACTCGCCTCATCAATACTCATCACATCTGTATCTATGATGATATCAGCATTTTGCGGCTCTTCATAGATATCATTAATGCCCGTAAAATTTTTAAGCTCTCCTTTGAGCGCTTTCTCGTATGCACCTTTACGGTCTCGCTCTATACAGGTCTCTATATCTGCTTTTATATAAATCACGACATTATTCTTGACCATATCATGAATCGCTTTTCTTGACTCTCTATAGGGGCTCACAAAAGAGGCCACCGTAGAGATTGCATTATTTTGCAGTGTTGCTATCAAATGCCCGATACGCTTAATATGCTGATTTCTCTCCTCTCTACTGTAGCCAATATCAGGTATTAGCTCTCGGATATCCTTACTATCGAGTCTTTCCAAAGGAATATCAAGCTTTTGTAACTCTTTGTAAACTTTATCGGCAATAGTCGTTTTACCACTCATAGGAAGCCCGGTGAACCAAAGGTTAAAAGGCTCTATACGCTTTCTGCCCCACCTAACATTGACCCATAAACGCTCATGAGCCCAATACAAAATAATCTTTGCAATTACCTCGATTGCACCAGCTGCAATAGCAAGATCGAGCTTGCCAAAAAGAAGATAAACAATGACAATGGTTGCTAGAGTTGCAAAAATTCTCCAACTAATGCCTTTAGCAATTGATCTTCTATTTGTATCTTTGTACATAAACTATATCTCCTTGCAGTCCCACTCGGGATAGTTGGTGCGGATAAACTCATTGAGCTCTTTTTCTGCTTTTGTATATTCTCGGATAGTCTTCTCTTTACTTGAACTTTTTCCTATGATAGAAGATACGATCATGCCTGCACCCAAAGTGGCGTTTGTATAACGATCGATGATGATAAAACTGCCTGTATAGCGATTTTGATTATAGGGATCAACGGCTATTTGTCTATCAAGAGATAAGGTACATTTAGCAATATCATTAAGCTCTAAGGAGTCAGCCTCCACCTCTTCAAATGTATTGATATTTTTCTTATACTCAATCGAGCCAAACGAACCATTAATCACTGATGTAGCACGCTTTATGATATAGTTCTGGTGGAGCCGCATGGGTATCTCATCCATCCAAACGATCATTGCACTTAAATGGTTGGATATTTGCGGAATATTTTCGCTTTTTACAATCATGTCACCACGAGAGATATCAATCTCATCCTCTAAAGTGATTGTAGTGGACATCGGCGCAAATGCCTCTTTGATCTCCTCTACACTCTCGTCTTTGTTTCTTGGACGAAGCTCTTTTATCTCACTGGAGATAATCGATCTTACTTTGCTAGTTTTTTTCGAGGGGAACACGGTTATGCTATCGCCTACCTGGATGCTTCCGCTAGCGATTGTACCGCAAAATCCTCTGAAGTTGAGATGTGGCCTATTGACATACTGTACAGGCAGACGAAAGTGACTATCTTTTTGTTTTGAAATTTCTAGAATATTGAGCATCTCCATCAAAGATATACCTTTATACCATGGACATCGTTTGGAATTTAAGACGATATTGTCCCCCTCAAGCGCTGAGATAGGAATATAGTTAAAATCGATATTTTTATGATGCGGCAAATTAGGGATAATCGCCGCATAATCTTTCTTGATATTCTCAAAGATATCTTGATCGAAATCGACAAGATCCATCTTATTGATAGCTACGATAATATTTCTGATGCCCAAAAGTGAAGCGATATAGGAGTGTCTCTTTGTTTGCGTTAATACCCCTGATCTTGCATCGATGAGAATGATAGCAAGATCGGCTATACTCGCGCCCGTTGCCATATTTCTCGTATACTGTTCATGGCCCGGAGTATCAGCTATGATAAATTTGCGTCTCTCGGTCGAGAAAAATCTATAAGCGACATCGATAGTAATTCCTTGTTCCCGCTCACTCGCAAGACCATCCACCAGAAGAGCGAGATCAATCTTATCTCCGTTTGTTCCGCTTTTTTTACTATCTTTTTCTATCGAAGCTAACTGATCTTCAAATATCATTTTGCTATCATAGAGTAATCTACCGATAAGCGTTGATTTTCCATCATCCACACTTCCGCATGTGATAAAACGGAGTATCTCTTTGTTTTCATGCTCTTTGAGATATTTTTCAATATTTTCTTCAATGAGGCTTGATTGATGCGCCATTAAAAATACCCTTCTTGTTTTTTCTTCTCCATACTTGCATCACTGTCACTATCAATCAGCCTTCCTTGTCTTTCGCTTGTAGTGGTAAGTAGCATCTCTTGGATGATTTGAGGTAGCGTAGAAGCTTCAGAACTGATAGCACCCGTAAGAGGGTAGCATCCAAGTGTACGGAACCGCACCATCTCTTTTTTTGCCTTAGCTTTCAGCTCTTTTGGCATTCTTGCATCATCCACCATGATTTTTGTGCCCATATACTCAACTACTTCTCGCTCTTTAGCAAAATAAAGACTCGGTATCTGTATATTTTCCAGATAGATATACTGCCATATATCAAGCTCTGTCCAATTTGAAAGGGGGAAAACCCTGATGGATTCTCCTTGATTGTGACGACCATTATAGATGTTCCAAAGTTCGGGGCGTTGTTTTTTGGGATCCCATCTATGATTTCTATCTCTAAAAGAGTAGATGCGCTCTTTTGCTCGACTCTTCTCCTCATCTCTTCTAGCACCGCCAAAAACAGCATCAAATTGATAGATATCAAGCATCTGTTTGAGCCCTTCTGTTTTCATGATGTCCGTGTGCATAGCTGAACCGTGAATAAATGGAGAAATACTAAGTTCATCACCTTTTGGATTACTATAAACGATAAGCTCCATACCGACTTCCTTGGCTCTATGGTCACGGAACTCTATCATCTCTCTAAACTTCCACTTCGTGTCTACATGGACTAAAGGAAGCGGTGGGGGTGCGGGATAAAATGCCTTTTGAAGCAGATGCAGCATCACGGAGCTATCTTTACCGACGCTGTAAAGCATAGCCGGCTTGCTAAACTCAGCAATTACTTCTCTCATGATATGAATCGACTCAGCCTCGAGTTGTTTGAGGTGAGTAAGTCTATGAGATGGGACATCATTTTGTGACATATATGTATCCTTTTTGCACAAGATAATCAAATATCTGCCTAGATGCTTCTTGTGCAGAGATTGTATCACTCATTATATGAATAGCGGGTGAAATAGGTGGCTCATAAGGGCTGTCTATGCCTGTGAAATCTTTGATCTCGCCCAATCGTACTTTTTTATAAAGCTTCTTGGGGTCTCTTGCCTCGCATATAGCAAGCGGAATATCGATAAATATCTCTATAAATTCTCCTTCATCCACAAGCCCTCTTACAAATGCTCTCTCTTTACTAAACGGAGAGATAAAGGCGCTTAGAACGATGAGTCCACTATCGACAAAAAGCTTCGCCACCTCGCCCACTCTTCGGATATTCTCTATCCTGCTTCCCTCATCAAACCCAAGATCACTATTGAGTCCATGGCGAATATTATCTCCATCAAGTAGATAGGTATGATTACCGTTTTTATAGAGCATCTCTTCAAGTGCTCCGGCTATAGTACTCTTACCGCTTCCGCTAAGTCCTGTAAACCAGAGAATGCACGGTTTTTGATTTTTTAATGCCGCTCTTTTTTGTTTGTCTATATTGTGACTATGCCATACTACATTTTTATCCATCTTACTTCACCATAAACCAGGGATTTAAAAGGTTCTCCTTATTGTACATTAGAGGCTCTTGACTTTCAAATTGATAGGTCATCTTGCCCGCCTCTCTTACAATCGCATCTGCCGCAGCCGTATCCCACTCCATCGTAGGTGCTAATCTTGGATAGATATCTGCACTTCCTTCGGCCACCATACAAAGCTTCAGGCTGCTCCCCTTTGAGACCTGCTCTATCTCTTTTGCATCAAGACTATCTATAAATGCTTGAGTTTCAGACGAGAGGTGAGACTTAGAGGCAACAACCGATAGTTTCTGCTTTGGATTATCATTTGCAAAAAGAGGCAATCTTTGTTCATTCTTATAGGCACCTTCACCCTTTTTTGCAGAGTAAAGCTCTTGAAGTGCAGGCGCATAAACGACGCCCAAGATAGGCTCACCCTGACATATCAATGCGATGTTTACCGTGAACTCTCCATTTTTTTTGATAAATTCTTTTGTCCCGTCAATCGGATCTATACACCAATAACAGTCCCAATCTTTGCGTATCTCATAAGCAACTTGTTTGTTCTCTTCACTCATAATCGGGATTTCCGGATAGAGTAATTTAAGTCTATCGCAGATAAGTTCATTGGACTTTGTATCCGCTTGAGTTAATGGTGAGTTATCATCTTTATACTCTACAGAAAAATCTTTTTCGTAAATCTGCATAATCAATCTACCGGCACTTAAAGCAATGTTTTTTATCTCATCTATGTTAATTTTTTCAAACAAATTCACGAGCTCCTATTATTGTTTCTAATGTTTTTTGACAACTTTAATTTGTGGATTTTATTATATCATTATATGCTCTATATTTGTTAGTCAAAAACTTTTTTCCAGTATAAATTATTTAAATATAAACTATTATTTTTAATAATTTTTATTCTTCTATATTGCATATATTTTAAATTTTATAAAAGAGAGGATACCCATGACAATGTTTGACATTTTTAACTTTAATATGGTTCTAAATATAAGATTTGTTCTATGGGTCAGCAATGAATATCTTATGATCGCCCTCATCATATCTCTTTGTATTGCATTTGAGATATTTTTTTGTTTGAGTAAAATTTGAAATGTATTTTCAAAATCTTCTCTATTATTTTTAATAAAATTATTAAACTGAATATTCGATTCTCTTTTGATTTCTTTACGATTTGTTCTTGACATTGATGAAGGTAATATTCTATATTTTAATATTTTTGCATCTACATTACCAAATTTAGCACCATTCTCATACATTAAAATCCACAAGTCCAAATCTTCTGCATTTCTATAACCGTTTAATCCATATTTTAAATTATTTGTTGATAAAAAGCTTTTTTTTATCATGACACATGAATGCGCAAATGGCATATTTGTTGCCAATGTGATTATGATTTCAGATTCTGTTTTTGGCACTTTATGCTCTTCTAAAACATTGTTTTGTGCATCAATCTTAGTAAAATCTCCTCCGCAAATATCTAAATGATTTTTCAACATATAATTAAGTTGTATATCTAATCTTCCGGAGAGAGAGACATCATCTTGATCTATCCTCGCTATATAAGTACCTTCAGATTTCTCAATTCCTTCATTCAAAGACGCTATTAAGCCTCTATTTTCCCTCGAAATAACTTTTATTCTATGATCTATAGATTTATACCTATTTATTATCCCCAAACTATTATCTGTCGAGCCATCGTTTATGATTATAAATTCAAAATTGGAATATGTTTGGCTCAATATACTTTTTATTGCCTCATCGAGATAAGGTGCTCCATTATATACGGGCAGTATTACAGAAATAAGATTAGCCATAATTAACCTTTATGGTATCTCTCATGTATGTTGGTCCAAAAAGGTTTAATTCTTTAATTATTGGAGATATTTTCTCGATATCAATATGAAAACTACCTTCTAAATTCTTTACTGAATAGATAGCTTTTTTCTCAAAGATATTTTCAATATAATCCACCAAAGTAATCATATTGATATTTTTTGGATTAGCAATATTGATTGTTTCCCTATTAAACAAATGATTGGTTAAACTATATTCTAAAATTTTTTTTACATCCCGAACATCAATGATATTTCTATCTATATTAAAGAGTTCAAACTCTTCATTATTTAAAATTTTATCGTATAAAAATCCCATTAATTGTTGTTTATTATTGCTCTTTCCTATAACCTGTGGAAGTCTTGCTATGATAAAGTTTTTAACATTTTTTTTAATATAAGACTCCATATGAAGTTTATGCTTTGTGTATCTATTATCAACCAAATACTTATCATACATGGCGCATGTGCTAAAATAAATTATTTTTTCAGATGAAATATTATCAATAGTTTTAGTGAGTAGTTCTTCCTCTCTTTCAAATTCATTTTCGCTTATTTCATCGGAATTAGAAACTCCGGAAGCAAATATTATAATGTCGTTGTCATCTCTATAATCACTAAATTCATGGGCTAACATTCCATTCCCGACAATCAATACATTCCTTTTTCTAAATTTGTTGACATAATTTATAGGCTCAAGTGTTTTTATAAGCATATTGGAGCATTTGGCTCCTAAATCCATCTACAATTTTAACAATTATCCTTTATATTTCTCTAATACCATTCATATGACTCGTAGCTTTATTATTATACTCATTTAATCAACCCTAATCTTTTACTTATTTCATATGAAGCATTTGTATTGTCAATATCATAAAATATATTTTTCTTTATTTCGCAGGCAGTATGAGCATTAATGTTGTTAATAAATTGTTTTGCTGAGTCGATTGATTCTAATTCTGTACTGTTAGGAATAAGATTTATATCCATATCGAAAACAAATCCTCTCGAATAGTTGTTATTTGAATTTGTAAAAATACCGATGGGTTTCCCCGAGATTATATAATCTATAATAACAGAAGAAATGTCACTAATCAATCCACTCGAATAACTCAACAACTCATACAAATCTACACCTATCTCTTCCCAAGCCTTGATATTTATAATCTTGATATTTTTGTAATGTGACCACTCTTTATCATTTAATGTATCCATGGGGTGTAATTTGACAATTATTTTAATGTTTTTTGTAGCTAAAAACTTGTCTATAGTCTCCAAGAAATTACTTGACAATTCATCAATAAATGATAAACTAGTAGAATCAGAGCGAATGTGCCCTTGATTAGACTGTCTATAAGTTGGCAACCACACGATTAGCTTATCTTCTTCATTTATATCAAGGAGAGAGAGTTGGATTTTGTTTAATAAAGGCTTTGTCGTAAATACATCATTACGGGGCAATCCTGTTACCCATACAGAATTTATATTGGCATTAAATGCAGATGCCATGATATAAGAGTAAATTTTAGATGTAGCAATATAGATGTCTGATATTGACGGTGAGTAGTTATTTTCGGGGTCAAGCCAGCCAATTGTTTTAATCGGCATACCATGCCATAAATTAATAGTTTTATGTTTATTTGTATTTGATGCGAAAAAGTATGTCCCGTGTGTGTGAAAAATATGTCTTGATCTCAAGAAATACCAAATTCCTAAAAAACTTTTCTTACTCACTATTTTCGTTTTGTTAAAAGAATCGATGTTTATCATTTCTTTTAATTTTTTTCTAGACAAAAAAGCATCACTAACAATCCAAACAAATTTATAGTTTTTTAATTTATTTATATGAAATTTAAAAATATGATATGAATTATCACTTATATCCGGATAGCTCATATAACATAACAGCTTATTATCATTTGGTACGATCTTGTCAATGATGCTAAAAAATATTTTTGATATCGAGACAAATAGTTGGCTTCTTTTTTTAATTTCCATCCTCATCTCCTAGGCAAATAATTAACAAAGATAGCAAGCCATCCAAGTGTGAAAAGCAGATAGATTTTGCATGTTTGTTTGCTAATTCTATGAAATATCTTTCTATGTCCAGTGGAGTGTATGTCATTTTATTCAAAATCTCTTTTTAACTGTTCTAAGATGTCAAACGCTTTAATAATTTCTTCTTTAAAGGCTGAAAAAGATTTTAATGTTTGCTTTAATTGCGTCGAGGATATACCATCTGTCCTCTCTAGATATACAACTTCACAATATTCTTTTAAAAAATCGAATTTCCCTTCCCAGTCGTTACCTATCGAAAAAATATCAACATTGTATTTTTTAATGTCTTCTACTTTTTGTTCCCAATTATTTTCCGGTATAACCATATCAACACATTTTATATTTGAGATGATTTCTGCTCTTTGCTCAAAGGGTATAATCGTTTTTTTGCCTTTCAATTGATTAAACTCATCTGTTGATACCGCTACTATTAGTTTATCTCCGAGAGATTTTAATCTTTGTAAAAGTTTCAAATGTCCTATATGAAATAAATCAAATGTTCCATATGTAATTACTGTTTTTGCCATAATTTTTTTCCTTTTACTTTTGCAAATCTATAATTAAAAAATATTTCAGTCATTTCTTTGTCATCTTCTGTGTTTTTTATCAAATCTTATATTTCTCCACATACCACTCAATAGTTTTCACTATACCTGTATCAAAACTCTCATTAGCTCTCCAACCAAGCTCATTTTCAAGCTTCGATGCATCGATGGCATATCTTCTATCATGCCCAGCACGATCCTCTACAAAAACCACAAGGTCTTTGTAGCTAGATCCTGAATCAAGTTCAGGATGACTAGTTTGACGAGGAATCAATTCATCTAAAATGGTACAAATTGTATCTACTATCTGCAAATTAGTTCGCTCATTTCTCCCGCCGATATTGTAAGTCTCTCCGCTTTTACCATCATGATATACGCGATCTATTCCCTTGCAGTGGTCAAGTACATAAAGCCAATCTCTTATGTTTTTTCCATCTCCATAGATTGGGATAGGATTGCCAACAAGTGCATTTCTGATAATCGTAGGGATGAGTTTTTCGTCATGCTGTTTTGGACCATAGTTATTTGAGCAATTTGTTATGACGGTATCCATGCCATAGGTATGGTGGTAGGAGCGCACAATCATATCACTTCCTGCTTTACTGGCACTATATGGAGAGTTTGGAGCGTAAGGTGTTGTTTCACTAAAGAGTCCACTCTCGCCCAAAGTACCGTAAACCTCATCAGTTGAGATATGATGAAATCTGCAATCGTCATAGCCTTCTTTAAAAACAAAAGGTTTCTCCATCCAATGCTTATAGGCTACATCAAGAAGTGTAAAAGTTCCATTGACATTGGTTCGCACAAATACGCCGGGGTCTTTAATGGAGTTATCTACATGGGACTCTGCTGCAAAGTGGATGATTCCCCTGATATCGTATCTCTCGAATAAAGACTCTATTAGCTCTCTATCACAGATATCTCCTTTTATGAACCTATATCTATCATTGGCTTCTATCTCTTTGAGATTATCAAGCTCTCCTGCGTAAGTTAAAAGATCAAGATTGACTATATAGTAATCCGGGTATTTATCTAAAAAATAGGGTATAAAATTACTTCCTATAAATCCCGCGCCCCCTGTTACTAATATTGTTTTATTGTTAGACATCTATTTTCTTTCTCCTAGTCTTTTAAGACAGTCCTCTAGGCTATCTTTCCAATAGGGTATTTCAACATTGAATTTATCTTTTATTTTTGCTTTATTGAGTAGTGAATAGTGTGGTCTTTTTGCCGGTGTTGGATATTGAAATGTTTCTATTGGGACTATTTTACAATCTATCTTTGCCATTTTTATAATCTCTTTTGCAAAATCATACCAAGAAAGCACTCCTTCATTTGAATAGTTATAGATCTTTACCTTATCGTTACTTATCTTAGGCAAGATATCCAAAATAGTTTTTGCCAAATCTTTAGCATAAGTCGGAGCTCCTATTTGATCATAAATGACGCTAAGCTGCTCTTTCTCTTTACTTAACCGCAACATTGTCTTTACAAAATTTGATCCGTAAAAGCTATACACCCAACTAGTTCTTATGATTATAGAATTGGGGGGATTAATAGCTATCATTGCATTTTCACCCTCAAGTTTTGTCTGCCCATATACGGATTTTGGATTTGTTTGGAACTCCTCTACATAGGGTTTATGAGCCTTTCCATCATATACATAATCCGTACTTAGATGAATCAGTTTTATGTTATTCTCTTTTGCGATTTTTGCTAATTTTTTTACTGCTTTTCTGTTGACTACATCTGCTTTTTCTTGTTCACTTTCTGCTTTATCGACAGCAGTATATGCTGCACAATTAATGATAGCATCAATTTTATTTTTAGTAAAAAAATCTTTGAGTTCCTGTTCTTTTGTGATATCTAGCTCATCTCTATCTACAAAAACAAAATCATAATCATAAGAAGCTGAGAGCTCTTCTATCTCGCTTCCAAGTTGTCCTTTTGAGCCCGTCACTAAAACTTTAAGCATAATAGTCAACCCCGTATTGAAAAAGCTCACCTACATCTTTTAAGAGTGGCTGCTTCCTATCTTTATCTGAAAGTTGTAATTTCGAATGCTCTATTTGCCAATCAATGCCGATATTGGCATCATCAAATGCTATGCCTCTATCGCATTCAGGTGAATAGTAGTTATCTACTTTATAGGTAAATATTGCCTCATTACTCAAGACAACAAATCCATGTGCAAATCCTCTTGGGATAAGAAGTTGTCTTCTGTTTTCTCCGCTCAATTCAACTGCAACATACTTTCCGAATGTCGGGCTTCCTTTGCGAATATCAACCGCTACATCCAAAACCTGCCCTTTGATAACACGCACCAATTTTGTCTGCGCAAAGGGTGGTAATTGGTAGTGTAATCCTCTAAGCACGCCGTAACTACTTTTACTTTCATTATCTTGGCAAAAGTCTATCTCGTAACCCACGAACTCTTCTATCTTATCTTTTCTAAATGTTTCTACAAAATATCCTCGATGATCCCCATGAACAGTTGGCTCACATATGATAACTTCGGGGATATTTGCTCTTATAAAGTTCATCGCACAACTCTTCCCTCTTGTGCTCTTTTGAGCAGATATTGACCGTACTGATTTTTTTTCAAAGGTTGTGCGAGCTCTATAAGCTTCTCTTTTGAGATATAACCCATCTCATAAGCGATCTCTTCAATACAAGCTACTTTAAGCCCTTGTCTACGCTCAATCGTCTGTATAAATGTTGCAGCTTCAAGCATGCTTTCATGTGTGCCTGTATCAAGCCAAGCATACCCTCTGCCCATAAGCTCGACTTTTAATCGCTCCTCTTTCAAATAATCTTGATTAAGCGTTGTGATCTCAAGCTCACCTCGCGCACTCGGCATAATCTTTTTTGCTTTTTTAACTACATCTTCAGGATAAAAATAGAGTCCCACAACTGCATAATTTGACTTTGGATTCTTTGGTTTCTCTTCGATTGAGATTACTTTACCTTCGCTGTTAAACTCAGCAACTCCATATCTTTCAGGATCATTAACTCTATACCCAAAAACAGTTGCAGCGTTTCTCTCTTTTGCATTCTTAATCGAATTTGCCAAAAGCTCATGAATGCCTTCTCCATAAAATATATTATCGCCCAAGATTAAACATACATCATCGCCATCTAAAAAATTCTCACCCAATATAAAGGCTTGTGCCAGTCCATCCGGACTCGGCTGCTCTATATATGAAAAACTCATACCGATATCAGAGCCGTCTCCAAGCAGTTCTTGAAACCTCGGCAAATCATTTGGAGTTGATATTATAAGCACCTCTTTGATGCCGGCAAACATGAGGATAGATAATGGATAATAGACCATAGGCTTATCGTAGATTGGAGCTAACTGTTTGCTAATTCCTTTTGTTACAGGATAGAGTCTTGTTCCGCTTCCGCCTGCAAGAATAATACCTTTCATAGGTAAATCCTTTATTGTTTTTTTAATTATAGCAGTAATTCTTTTATGCCGGGGTCAAGGAAGAGAGGAATCTTCCTTAAAATTTATGCAAGTTCAGGGATACGAATATTTTGTCCCGGGTAAATGAGATCTGCATCTTTGATAACTTCTAAGTTTGCTTCGACAATGGATGGGTATTTTGAACCATCACCATAAAAAGTAGTTGCTATTTTCCAAAGCGTATCACCTTTTTGGATAGTATAAAATTTTGATTCCGGTTCAGGAGCAATCTCGGGAAGAAGCACAAGCTGATCCGCATTTACTTTGGCTATTCCTTCTACATTGCCTGCAATCAAAATCGCTTTTTCTCTCGTAGCGGAATCTTTGGCAACTCCGGCTATCAAGACACTATCTCCATCAACCTCAATAACCAATCCCTGGATAGGAACTTCGCTAAAACTCTCTTTTATCTCTTTCTTTATAGCCTCGTTATCATCACCCTTGCCTAGTAATTTTTTACCGGCATTTACCATAAAATTAAAAAAGCCCATGATCGCATTCTCCTTAATTTTTAGTTACATATCATTATAGGCTATTTTTATTTAAAAATGATGCAAAAGAATTATCTATTTTTCAATATTCTAGGCAAGGTAATACCTGTTTGATTTTGATACTTTCCTTTTCTGTCCTTATAGGTCGTCTCACACGCCTCATCGCCTTGTAAAAAAAGCACCTGAGCGATGCCTTCATTGGCATATATCTTTGCCGGAAGCGGTGTTGTGTTGGATATCTCTATCGTGATATGCCCTTCAAAACCGGGTTCAAACGGAGTAACATTTACAATGATGCCACACCTTGCGTAAGTACTCTTACCAAGACAAATTGCCAAAGTATCGCTTGGCATTTTAAAATACTCAACCGTTCGAGCAAGTGCGAAAGAGTTCGGCGGAACGATGCAAACATCCCCTTTAAAATCGACAACATTCGCATCATCAAAATCTTTTGGGTCTACAACTTGTGCATTTATGTTCGTAAAAATCTTAAACTCATCACTCACTCGTATATCATACCCATAACTACTAAGACCAAAACTCACCACACCTTCGCCTACAAGATTCTCACTAAATGGTGATATCATCTCATGGTCTAGTGACATCTCTCTTATCCACTTATCCGACTTTAAACCCATACAACTTCCTTGGACTAATCTCTAATAATTTCTATAACGGCTTTTGTTCTCTGTTTTTCAAAATAATCTTTGAGTGCTGACTCTCTTTGTTCCTCTTCCCATTTTTGCAAAATTGCATCGTGGGCATCTTCAAAACTTTTTTTTCTAATGCCGTTCTTTGACTCAACATAATAGACGAGATATCCATTCCCGGAATCAATAGCAGGGGTTATGCCACCATTTGGTGTTTGCAACAACAAAGGCAGAAGTGCCGGAGATATCTTCTCTACCTTTTGAGTAAATTTTCTAGAATTCACATCAGCCCCACCGGCTAAAGGATTTGAGAAAAATATCTCTAAATCTCTTTTTGTTTTTGCTTTATACTCAGTCATTGTAATAGATGTTGGTAATGAAAACATCTCTTTATGATTTTTGTAATAGAGCTTCAACTCATCTTCACTTGGTCTTTCAATCGAACTCAGAACCTCTGTTTGAAAAAATTTCTGTTTTTGAATCTCTCTTTTGATATTTTCTCTATATTGAGCCCAACTCGTTCCCTGTTGCTTTAAAAGACCCCTCATCTTCGCTTCAGAAACCTTATTGCGAGCTGCTATCTGAGCTATCTTTTGATCCACTTCATCTTCCCCGACTTTAATACTCTCTAAGGCATTTTTTTGTAACTTTTGAATAATAAGCTTATCAATGGCCTCTTTTTTTGATATATTCAAACTCGCTCTCGTCTTTGCTATCTCACTCATCATGATTGGTTGGTTGTCAACAATAATAGCAACACCGTCTACCATACTCGCATTGGCAAAGAGAAAGAGAGAAAGAAAAGTCACTGCTAATATCTTTTTCATAGTCATCCTAGCATTAATTTTTAAAGACTATTGTAACATATAGTTTTAAAATCTAAACCTTGCTATTTCAATTTCATTAAAGCATTTTAGATACATTTGTGCTACAATAACGAAAATTTGCATCTTGAAAGTTAGTCTGTTTATGAAAAATCTTATAATCGTTGAATCCCCCGCTAAAGCTAGAACAATAGGTAGTTTTTTAGGAAAAGATTACAAAGTTATAGCCTCAAAAGGTCACATAAGAGACCTGCCTCAATATAAATTTGGTATAAAAATTGATGAAAAAAGCGGAGAATTTATACCTGAATATGTCATCCCTAAAGCGGCAAGCAATACCGTAAAAGAGCTGAAAACTTATGCAAAAAAGGCAGAAAACCTCTATATCGCAACGGATGAGGATAGAGAGGGTGAGGCTATAGGTTACCATATAGCAATGGCGATCGGCAAAGAGCCTGCAACACTACCAAGGATTGTCTTTCATGAGATTACAAAACAAGCTATAACGAGCGCACTTGATAATCCAAGAAAGATAGATATGGCAAGTGTAGATGCGCAACAAAGCAGACGGCTACTCGATAGAATCGTTGGCTATAAACTCTCTCCATTACTTAGCAGTAAGATTCAAAGGGGATTAAGTGCAGGGCGGGTGCAAAGCTCTACACTCAAACTTGTAGTCGACCGCGAAAGAGAGATAGAATCCTTTAAACCTCAAGAGTATTGGAGTGTTGATGCCCTTTTTGATGAAAGTGTTGATGCCTCATTGCATAGCTACAAAGAGAATAAAACAGACAAACTTTTTGTTGCAAATGAAGCGATGGCAAATGAGATCAAAGCCTCTGTACTCAATGATACATTTATTGTAAGTGAGATAGATACACACTCTAAAAAAACAAAAACACCACCACCTTTTATGACATCCACCTTACAACAAAGTGCCTCTACAAGGCTTGGATTTACTCCCAAAAAGACGATGATGATAGCTCAAAAACTCTACGAGGGCGTCAAAACAGACAAAGGCATCACGGGTGTCATCACTTATATGAGAACTGATAGCCTCAATCTTGCAAAAGAGGCAGTACAAAGTGCTAGAGCATATATCAAAGCTAATTTTACTCCCGAGTATCTCCCTGAAAAACCAAAGTTTTATACTTCAAAAGCAAAAGGGGCACAAGAAGCGCATGAGGCTATCCGCCCAACTATGATTGATTTTAATCCAGACAGTGCAGCAAAATATCTAGAAAAAGATGAATTGAGGCTCTATACGCTTATCTACAATAGATTTTTAGCCTGTCAAATGAATGAAGCCGTCATTGAGTCACAAAGCATCATCTTTAAAGGTAAAGAGAGTGAATTTAAAGCGAATGGGAAAAGACTCTCATTTGACGGTTTTTACAAAGTTTTAGGCTATAGTGAAAAAGATAAACTTTTACCAAAGCTCAAACAAGGTAGCGCTAGTAAACTTGAAGAGCTGAAAATAGAACAACAATTTACGCAACCACCCCCAAGATACAATGAGGCTAGCCTCATTAAGACACTAGAGTCCTTAGGGATTGGTAGACCAAGTACCTATGCACCCACCATCACCATACTCAACCAAAGACAGTATATAGAACTTAAAGAGAAGAGGATTCATCCAACCGAAATTGCCATGATAGTGACAAAAACACTTGAAGATAATTTTGCCGAGATTGTCGATAGCGGTTTCACGGCAAATATGGAAGAGCGACTTGACCTTGTAGCAGAAGGAAAGGAAGATTGGCAAAAGATGCTCAAAGACTTTTATATCTCTTTTATGCAGCAGATAGAAAAAGGTAAGCAAGATATCAAAAGCTTAAAGACATCGACACCGACCGGAGAAAAATGTCCTGAGTGTGGTGGCGAACTTGTGCTCAGAAAAGGAAGATTTGGTGAATTCGTAGCTTGCGGTAATTTCCCAAAATGTAAATATACAAAAAATCCTCTCGAAGAGAGCGGGGAGCGAAATGAAGAGAAAAGTGATGCGACATGCGACAAATGTGGCTCACCTATGGTCATCAAAGATAGCAGAAGAGGTAAATTCTTAGCGTGTAGCGCTTATCCAAAATGCAAAAATGCAAAATCACTTATTGCCCCTAAAGAGCTTGAGGTTCCTTGCCCTAAATGTGGAGGTAAGATTATAGAGAGAATGGGCAAAAGAGGAAAATTCTTTGGATGTAGTAATTATCCAAAATGTACATTTATAGCAAATTTTGAACCAACAGATAAAAAATGTCCTGCATGTGGCTATATGATGGGGAAAAAGACTCTTAAAACAAAAGAGTATTATGAATGCTTTGAATGTAAACATAAAGAAGATATCCAATGAGTACCATATATCTTTGTGCCATTAACAATGTCCTAAGCGGGACATGCAGCGAAGATTGCGGCTTTTGTACACAAAGCGTAAAGCACCATGCTGACATTGAGCGTTACAACTACAAAAGTATAGATCAGATAGTCTCAGAGGCAAAGATGGCAAAATCTTTTGGAGCTTTTGGGTATTGCCTTGTTACTGCCGGTAAAGGATTAGATGATAAAAAAACAGAGTTTATCGCAAAAGCAGCCCGGGCTATTAAAAAAGAGATTGAAGATATCCACCTCATCGGGTGCAATGGAATCGCTGATCTTGATCAATTAAATTATCTTAAAAAAAATGGTATAGATAGCTACAACCACAACCTGGAGACTTCACCTTGGTACTATGAGAAAATATGCACAACACATTCATGGGATGAGAGATACCAAACCTGTGAAAATGCAAAATTAGCCGGTCTTGCACTCTGCAGTGGAGGTATCTTTGGGATGGGGGAAGAGGCAGATGATCGAGATGAACTTATCCGCGCGATAGTCTCACTCGAGCCGAACTCTGTGCCTATCAATTTTTTCCTCCCAAACAAAGCTTTACCAGTCAAAAGTTCAAACTTAACACAAGACGAAGCACTTAAAATCATCAAAGGAATACGAGATGGGCTCGGCGCAGAGCCCATTGTCATGATCGCCGGCGGGAGAGAGTCTATGTTCGAAGGTGATGAACAAAAAATGTTTAGCGCAGGTGCTAACGCAATCGTCATAGGAGACTATCTCACGACTAAAGGTGAAGATGCCCTCAAAGACATAAAAATGATAAAGGATTTAGGGTTTCATATCGGCACAAAGTGTTAATTGTTTAAAACGGTAATCTTTTGAGTAGAATGAGAGTCTTCTCTTATCTTCTCCCATAAAACCTCTTTCTCACTCGGCGTTTGATTGGTATCATTTGTCTCGTTATTTTGAACTTGGACAATAACATTCTCATCAGATTTGAGATGCAATCTATCAAGATAGGCTCTCTCCTCTTGCTCAATTTTCGCTTTATTTTCTTGGATATCAAATGGATTTTCAGTGCTTGACAAAAAAGTGACAAAAAAGATAAAAACAACAAGTGAACGCAATTTCACTCCTTTGGCTCAAGCTGCTTAAGCTCGAAATACTCTTTTTGAAACTTTTGATTTTGATTTTGTAATTCTTGTGACTCTGCTTGAAGTAATGATTTCTCTTTTTGCAGATTGACAAGTGCCGTAACTGAATTCTCACCAAAGAGCAATATGCCGATATATACTCCAAACAAAAGTATAAGAATCGTTAGATAAATAAGCGCTTTTTTTGATAGCCCGAAAAATAGATCGCCTGAAGCAAAGCGTCTACTCAAGAATCCCTCCGAAGAGTTTTGAGCCTAGATATTCACTCTCTTCAAGTTCATTTTCTATCGCTAAGAGTCTGTTATATTTGGCGATTCTATCACTTCTAGATGTGGAACCTGTTTTGATCTCTCCCGTGTTCAATGCGACTGCAAAATCAGCGATAAACGCATCTTCACTTTCACCTGAGCGATGACTCATCACACATTTATAGCCTGAACGCTGGGCAAGTCTTACCGTCTTCATAGTTTCACTCACAGTACCTATCTGATTAGGCTTAATAAGGATAGAGTTTCCTACACCTTTTGATATACCTTGTGCTAATATCTCTACATTGGTCACAAAAAGGTCATCGCCGACAAGCTGCACTTTATCACCGAGTCTCTCCGTCAATATCTTCCATCCATCCCAATCATCTTCGCTTAAGCCATCTTCTATGGAGACGATTGGATATTTTGAACAGAGCATCTCATAGTAATCAACGAGCTCTTCACTTGTCAATTTTCTCCCCTCAGAAGCGAGATCATAGATACCGCTTTTACTCTCTAGTTCACTACTTGCAACATCAAGTGCGATAACTATCTGCTCGCCGGGCTTATAACCTGCCTTTTCAATCGCCTGCATAATGATAACTATAGGCTCTTCATTGCTTTTAAGATTTGGTGCAAATCCCCCCTCATCGCCGACAGCTGTACTCTCACCCATATCATTGATAATCTTTTTTAACTGATGATATACTTCAGCACTTGCCCGAAGTCCTGAGCTGAAGCTTGTAAATCCTAAAGGCATAATCATATACTCTTGAAAATCTACAGAGTTATTTGCATGGGCTCCGCCATTTATAATATTGAGCATAGGAACAGGAAGCGTCATCGCGTTGGAGCCGCCTAGATATCTATAGAGAGGAAGCCCTAAAGATAAGGCAGCGGCTCTTGCAACAGCCATAGAAACACCAAGCGTTGCATTGGCTCCTAGATTTGAATAATTTGAAGTTCCATCTATCTCTTTAAGCATCGCATCGATAGAGGATTGTTCAAATGGGCTTGCACCGATAAGCTCTTCGGCTATGGTCATATTGATGTTTTCACACGCTTTGAGCACACCCTTGCCCATATATCTATCGCCACCGTCTCTCAGCTCTAAAGCCTCTCTCTTGCCTGTGCTTGCACCACTTGGCACGATAGCACTCGCTTGTGTTCCGTCGCTTAAATATACGGTTGCTCTAACAGTTGGATTACCTCGACTATCCATAACCTCATCTGCTCTAATATCATCTATATGAACCATAATTTACCTCACAAATTTTAATGAGGTTATTTTAACTAATTTTAGATAAGAGGTTTGTTATCTACTCTTCAGAAGTACTGATATCTTCATTTCCCATAGTAAGCATACTGCTTACACCAAGTGCCTCTCTTACTTTGCCCTCTATCTCTTTTCTGAGTTCATTGTTCTCTTTGAGTGTCTGCTTTGCGCCCTCTTTCCCCTGTCCTAGTTTTTGTTCGCCATAACTAAACCATGCGCCTGCTTTGTCTATAATATCAAGTTTTACACCATAATCGATGATTTCACCTTCAGCTGATATCCCCTCGCCAAACATGATGTCAAACTCGGCTTGTCTAAAAGGTGGAGCTACCTTATTTTTAACAACTTTTGCCTTTACCTTATTGCCTATTTGTGATTCGCCTTGTTTAAGCGTAGCTATGCGTCGAACATCCACTCTCACTGAAGCATAAAACTTCAAAGCATTCCCGCCGGTTGTTGTCTCGGGAGACCCATACCCCATTGTTCCTATCTTCATTCGAATTTGATTGATAAAGATTACGGTAGTGTTTGTTTTATGCAGTATTGCCGTTATTTTTCTCAAGGCTTGACTCATCAATCTTGCTTGAAGTCCCATATGGCTATCGCCCATATCTCCCTCTATCTCGCTTCTTGGTGTCAGTGCGGCTACCGAGTCGATAACGATAACACTCACGGCGCCACTTCTTGCTAAAGTCTCTAGGATATCGAGAGCTTGCTCTCCAAAATCAGGCTGGCTTACAAGAAGGTTTTCTACATCTACACCGAGATTCTTAGCATACTGCACATCAAGTGCATGCTCAGCATCTATAAAAGCACATATTTTACCTTCTTTTTGTGCCGAAGCAACAATTTGTAAAGAGAGCGTTGTTTTTCCCGAAGACTCAGGGCCATAAATCTCTATCACTCTTCCTTGCGGTACGCCTCCGATCCCTAGTGCAATATCAAGCCCGAGCGAACCGGTGCTTATAGAGGCTATAGGCTCTATCTCTTTATCGCCGAGGCGCATTAGTGCACCTTTGCCAAATGCCTTATCTATCTGCTTTATGGCCATCTCAAGTGCTTTTTCTTTTTGTGCATCCATTGCCATGCTCATCCTTTATCCTTTGTAGTGAAATTCTACCACCATTTTAATCGATTTCGGAAGAGGTATGAAAAAATATGTCAAAATGTCATATTTTTATTTCTGTCACCATAAAACTTAAAAAGACTCATGGACAAAAAAGAAATTACATCTGTTTCGTGTATATATCTATAGAGTTGATAACCTTACTAATCTCTTTTTTAAATGACTCTATGTAACTTGGCATCAATTCATATTTTTTCATTATAAGTCTCTGTATCACTTCAGCAATCAATTTATACAAATCTCGTGCACCAATTGATCCGGCAAGTCCTCTGAGGTCAACGCAGAGCATTTTGAGCTGTTCATATCTAAAGTCTTTTACAAGCTTTTCAAAAATATCGCCGCTTTCGCCGTATGCATCTTTAAATTCTAAGAGTATCTCTTTATAGAAAATGGCGCTATCATTTGCTTGAACTATCCCGATTTGTATATCCAAGCCATCGAGATCACGAATCTCTTGTCTCTTTTTAACCGGCTCTGCAATCTCATCTTTTTGTTCCAAAAAGACACTAAATGCCGTAAAGAATCTACCGATAATCAAAGGTTTTGAAAGATATCCATTCATCCCACACTTAAACATATTGCTTATCTCAGACGCTGATGTGAGTGCACTGAGCGCCAAAACAGGGAGATCATCAAATCTCTTATCTGCTCTTATCAATTTTGTTGCCGTATAACCGTCCATTATAGGCATATTGATATCCATAAAAACTATATCAAATTTCTTGCCACTATCCCGGAGTATATCTATCGCTTCCTTTCCGTCATTTGCTATAGTGATGTTCATTTCGGATTTACTCAAAAGGCTTGTTGTGACCTTTTGGTTGATAAGATTATCTTCGACGAGTAAAACTTCTGAACCTCTAAATTGGGAAAAACTATTCAAAGTTACATCCGGTGCATCCTCAAAGAGTGCTCTATGTACCGGGAGTTTCGAGGTAGATACTAGCACATCTTGTCCGGAAGCACCTTTTTTCCCTTTTTCTTGGAACAGTCCATTGATGTTGTTGATCAACTGCTGTCTTGTAATAGGTTTGCTTAACTCCACATCAAGAATTGCACTATGAGGATAATCCTGCATAGGATTAAAAATATTGCTCAAAGATATGATTTTAGCCTTACTTGCTTTTAGCGCCTCAACGACTTTAAAAGTTAAAACCTTCTCATCAATAATTACCAAATCAAATTTAGAAAAATCAGGTGTTTTTGTTAGACAATTTTCTTTCGTATCGACCTTAACGGAATGGTGCATGCTTAGTAACATATTTTTTAGAGATGTTGTTGTCTTCTCCGAAGTATCCAAGAGATAAATCATTTTATTTGTTACATTATTATCGGGTTTTACTTTTTTAGCGTCCGGATGCTCTTTGAAAGGAGTGAAAAAGGTAAATTCAACGCTTCCGTCTTTATTGTTTCTTGTATATATATCTCCATCTGTTAAAATAGCTAGCTCTTTTGCTATAAATAGTCCGAGCGAATCATAACTATTGGTAGCTTCATTATAGCTCGAATTAAAGATACTGTTATCATCTTCTACATCAACATCGATAGAGCTGATAACTTTGAAATAGAGGTAATTCGTATTATGATATTTGCCTTTTGAGACCTCTACTACGATCTCTTTTGCATCATGCTCTATACAAAAAAGAGCTATATTTACAATGATTTTACTCGTATTGAGCGTATCGCCGCACAGATGATCCAATATATCTTTTTGAACATCATAAATAAGGTTTAGTTCTATATCCTTAGTCGCCTCTCTTAATGTACCGGTCACATCATTAAGGAGATTGCAAAGGATAAAATCCTCATCGACTACCTCAACTTTTCTTGATTTTATTCTTAGAAACTCGATAAGGTTTGTTGTGATAGAGAGCAACTTAGCCTCTGATGATACAACCTTTCTAATATCTTTCGAAATTATAGATTTTTGATCTTTTGTGTATAAGTCTTTTGCGGTATTTACGGTCTCTTTGGCTATATTTTGAATATTCTCAGTCATTTCCGAGAGCATGAGACCTTGTCTTTTGTTGAACTCCTCTTTCTTTTGTCTCTCTTTGATAACTTTCTTTTCATAATTTCGCAAACGCTCAGATGAAAGAAACAGAGCTACAAGCCCTACAATACCCAAACCAAATAGCCCAACAAATTGGATAAACTCTTCACTCTTTGTATCTACATTGTCAAAATTGACAAAGCCGGTAAAATCAAACCCGCTAGCAGAACAATCCAAACAAAGCAAAGTCATTAGAGTTAGTATAAAGGCTACTGTTCTCAAATATATACCTTTAATATTATTTTAGTATTCAATTATAGTCAACAAACCTTAGATTATCTTTATAAAATCTGCGCAAACGCCCTATCGATCGCTAACTATTTTTAGTAACGATCCACTTGCCAATATCCTCTTTAAGGTGCTCTGCTTGAGGTGCTCTTATATAATAGACGGAACCGTCTTTCATATTGATACGCACAAGTGGCTTCCAAAAACGAACCATACTCCCGATTATCTTGCGGCAATTTTTAACGCTCCATGGCGCGACCTCAACATTCTCTATCTCCTCTTTTGGAAAAACTTTAACTTTGCTGCCAATAGCATACATAGCATTTTCTACAACATCTAATCGTGCATAATAAGAGAAGAGATAGCGATAAAGGAGGATAAAAACAAAGAGATAAAATACCGGATCAAGTGCCGTGAAAATATAACTATAGGGTACATCTATTGTCGTAAGATAGAATGGATCACCCATAAGATATTTTGAGATAAGATATTTTCCCCATTCCCACACTATAGATGATAGTACAAATATAAATACAAAAATCAAAAAGCCCACAAAACGATTTGTTACTCGTCGCTGCATTACAATATCGCGCTGAGTATAGATGGCACCAAAGCGCTTGAGATCAATGCGATAGAGCCAAAGATAGATGATAAATAAAAATATAAAGGCTAAAATTGAGATAGCGTACATCTCTAGCGGAAAGAAATAGTAGTCTCTTGTGATATAACTATAGTAATTGTTAGGCGTAAATGTCTCTACGAGGACTGCTCTATACTCTTCGGGTGTGATAGAGCTAAACACCTCATATGAAGTTTGCTCTGTTATATTGTGCTCTTTTCGCATATATCTGCTCGTCAAAACAGTATCCATCAAAGAATGGCTATCATGTTCAATCGAAGCGTATACTTCTTTACCATACTGATCTATCGCTTCTTGAATAGTAGTGTCGCTTAAATGTTTCATATCATTTTCTATTGTTGTTTTTACATACTCAATATTACTCTGAAAATCATCATGCAAACCATCAAATGACACAGCTGCGACCCCGGCCTTGCGATCATAAAAATGGTAAGAGTTGACACTATAGGTTTTGCCTTCGATATTGCGCATATGTTGCTGCAATCTTTCCGCAAGGTCCCCGGTGTAAATAGAGAGAATAAGATATTTTTTATAATCATCTAAGATGTATTTAGCCCCTATATAGGCACTATTTTCATTTGCCCCCTCATAAAATCTAAGATAAGGTCTGTCGTTAAGCTTTGGATTTTTCGGTGGTTCTACCGTGCTTGCACTCCCGGTTTTTTGCACCTTACCATAATCTGCAACAATAAACTCTTTCATCTTATGCGCATCAAAATTACCAACCATAAAGAGTGTCATATTTGCAGGATAGTAGTAAGCTTCATAGTGCTTTTTTATCTGCTCAAGTGTAAAATTTTTATTATTTTCTTGAGCATAATAGTATGGAGGTAACTCCTTAGGTTTACTCAACATAAATTCATCTTCATGCATATCTTCACTTGGTGGGAATATCGCCTCTAAAAAACTCCTAATAGCCCAGAGAAATTTATTGTGCCATTGTATTTCACCAATCTCTGCCTGAAGCGCCCCCTTTTCAACTTCAAGATCCTCTTGAATAACTTTTTTATCAAAAAGCATCTGTGCAAATGTTTGTGCTATCCAGTAGGATTTCGCACTATCAATTGTAGTAAAATATTTTGTTTTATATCGTGATGTATAGCCGTTAACCTCGATGCCACCCTCTTCTTTGATATAATCCAAATAATCATGATAAGGAATGCGCTGGTCACGAAAAATGATATGTTCTACAAGGTGGGAGAGCCCATAATTCTTAGCATCTTCTGTATCATAACCGACATTAACCTCAACAGATATTTGCGTATTGACTGCCTTATTATCACTGAGAAGATAGACCTTCATACCGTTTTCAAGCTCAAAATAATCTATCTTCTTATAAGGATCAGCTATGTTAACTTTGGCAAAACAAAAAACACTCAGTACTATGATTGCTAAAAACAGACGCATATCTCTCCTTGTTTCTACTATAAGTATCTTGCTTGATAAAATCTTGCAATATAATACCATAACTTAAGCATTACTTTAGATTGTCACTCCGTGCTATAATCACTCTTTTGCTATAATCTTTCTAACAACATTTGGAGCCATTATGACAATTACACTTGCGCACTCACCCGATGCAGATGACATATTTATGTACTATGCTATATATTTCGGTTGGGTTGATACCAAAGATTATAGTTTTGAGAATAGTGCACTTGATATCGAAACACTCAATGTAGAAGCACTCAAAGGCACTTATGATGTAAGTGCCGTTAGCTTTGGAATGTATCCGCTCATCAAAGATGAGTATGCTCTGCTTCGAACAGCCATTAGTTTCGGTGAGGGGTATGGACCAAAACTTATACGAAAAAGAGAGACAAAACTCAAAAGAAATTTCAAAGTTGCACTCTCAGGAACGCACACAACCAATGCTCTTTTATTTAAGATTTATTATCCGCAGGCTCGCATCGTTTATAAAAACTTTCTAGAGATTGAAGCAGCTGTATTGAGCGGTGAGGTTGATGCGGGTGTTTTGATCCATGAGTCTATCCTCAACTTTGATACAAGCTTAGAAGTTGAAAAAGAGCTTTGGGATATCTGGCTTGAACTTGCAGGTGAAGCGTTACCTTTGCCTCTTGGGGGGATGGCGATAAGAAGATCACTCCCCCTTAATAGAGCCATAGAGATAGAAGATATATTGACTGAGGGTGTTCAGATAGCAAATGAGAGAAAAGTGGAGCTTTCACAAAAACTTGAGACACATAATCTAGTGAGAATTGATGGGAAAATGCTTGAGAAATACCTTGATATGTATGCTTCCGATGAGTCTGTATCACTCAGTGAACTTCAGATTAAAGCACTTGATAAACTTTTTGAGATAGGATATACACACGGCTATTTTGATGACAAGATAACAACAAATGAATATCTCATCCCAAAAGACTATAGTGAACTTAGGACAAAATAGTGTTTTTAAAAAGCATTGATCTTAGCAAGCATACAAATATACGCATAGGTCCTAAAATCGATATAACTATCATTGAAAAGGACGACATCATTCCAAAAGAGAAATATCTCATAGGTGGCGGTGCAAATATCTTGGTTTCAGATAATCCACCACCCCTTATAATGCTTGGAAAGGATTTTGATTATATCAAGATGGAAGAAAACAGTATCATGATAGGTGCCGCCACACCAACAGGCAAAGTGCTCTCTTTTGCTAAAAAAAACAATCTCAAAGGATTTGAATTTTTTGCCAAGCTCCCGGGCACTCTAGGGGGCATGCTCGCAATGAATGCGGGTGTAAAAGCATATGAGATATTTAACATCCTAGAAGCTATCAGTATAGAAGGTAAGTGGAAAGATAAAGCAGATATCGAGTATGGATATAGATATGCAAAGCTTGGAGGCATCGCGCTTGAAGCAACATTTGAAAAAGAGAAGGGTTTTGATGACGCACTGCTTGATGAACTTATCTCTCTAAGAAAAAACCAGCCTAAAGAACCAAGTGCCGGATCTTTTTTCAAAAATCCAAAAGATGATTATGCTGCAAGACTTATAGAAGCATGTGGACTCAAAGGTAAACAGATAGGAGGTATGGCATGGAGTGCTATCCATGCAAATTTCTTAGTCAATCTTAGTGAAGGCACCTTTGAAGATGCCCTCAAACTCATTAATCTTGCAAAAGAAGAGGTGCAAAAAAAGTTTAATATCAACCTCGAAGAAGAGGTCAAAATACTCTAACTTATTTAGATGCTCCGGTTAAACAACGAACACATCGTATATAGTTCGTTTGAGTAGCATCTCTTTCATATCTATACCCATCCACGCTATAGACGACATAATATTTATCAAATTTCGCTTTTGTCGATGACCAAAAATCACCGCCTCTATTGTTAACAAGTACACCTTCTTGGGCATTGAGATTCATCAACTCATCAGATGAAGGCAGTCTCCAATCCGTGTACCCATTATAATCAAGCGCTCTACAATACTCTTTAGCATAAGCGAGATTGCCGGCTTGGGCATTTGATTCTTCTCTCTTGTAGGCATCATCCTCTTGATTGTAATAAGCAGAATCTTGCCACATAAGTTGAGCTTTCTTATCTACATAGACTGCATTTACCTTACATCTTGGCTTTGCATCTTGAACACCTTGGATGACCGGCTCAACCTCATCGACAAGCCCACCGGCATTCAAAAGACCGATGGAGCCTACTAATAATCCGATAAAAAATACTTTTTTTTGCATAAATGCCCCTTTTTTTAATACTATATTATATCAAAAAACTTTAAAATATAATTAAGGATGAATTTCTATAGGCACACCGAGTGCTACAGACTCCCATAATAACTGCATTGTACTGTTTGGAAGTGCGATGCATCCTTCTGTCCAATCATGTGCCAAAGTATACTTATCACCTCTGCCATCCGCATTCCATTTCGGTTGCCCATGAATCGTGATAAGCCCGCCCGGGGTACTATATCCTAGTGATTTCGCTCTTGCTACATCTTCTGCATTTGGAAAAGATAAAAGGAGGTTTCTGTAAAGCCTAGGATCACATTTTTTTCTTACGATTCTATAAGTACCCTCCGGCGTTCTATAATCCCCTTGCTTAACTTTAGTCCCCTTGTCCCAATTTTTACCCATTGAGATCAAAGATTCTCCTACAACCTTACCGTCTTTATAAAGATAGAGTTTTTTCTGAGATTTATAAACCACTATCTTGTCGGCACGTGGCTTCTTGATGTCCTTGCCATAGTTAAGCTCCTTGAGACACTCTTTTATCTCATAGGGCGTATTATCTGCCTTGCCATAATATGGCTTCTTTTGACTACAACCACTCACAAATAAGCCTGCTAAAACCAAAAAAACCAAAAATCTATAACGCATAAATAACTCTCCTTTAGTCATAATCGTTGTATTGGGCCTTATGTTTATCTTTTTTATAGCTGTTTTGATTTTTAAGTTTTTGGAGCCTATTGAGATTTGTTAACTCCACCTCTCGCATCTCTTCAAAAGTTGAAGCATCAAAGTTATCTGCCCTTAAGCGACTAAAGAGAGTCTCTATATACTCTTTGAGCTTATGGTAGTATTCGCCGTCTAAAAGCACGGTATCATAATCAGATAGTTTGCTTGCTGCAGATTGAAATTTTACTAAAAATTGCTCATGAGATATATCTTTATCTCGAAACATTTTAAATAAATTTTTAGCAATCTTCTCCAAGAGCGAGATATACTTCTGACGATTATACTTATCAATCTGTTTTTGTGTATATCGAGCCAAATCAAGCCTTTTTAAAAAGATATCAAACGACTTATGCGTATTGTACAATAAAAAAAGATAAATATGAGTAAAAAAAGAGGGTTCAAACCGCCAAATGGCGGTTATGAATCATACCGCAGATTTCGCTGCAGCTAGCGCTTCTTCATAGTTTGGCTCATCAGTGATTTCAGGAACAAGTTGTTTATAAACTACCTTTCCGTCTTTGCCGATAACAAATATACATCGCGCTATTATGCCGGCAAGTGGTCCATTGGCAATCAGTACACCATAAGCTTCTGCAAAATCTTTATTTCTAAAATCGCTACCAACCGTCAAATTTTCAATCCCCGCAGTTGAACAAAATCTCTTTGCGGCAAATGGAAGATCCATAGAGACAACCGTGACTTCAAGTCCCTCTATCGCTGCTGCTTGATTGTTAAATTTTGTAGTCTCCAAAGCACAAACAGGTGTATCAAGACTAGGAACAGCTACGATAAGTTGTGCCTTCTCTTTTGCTCCACCGACTGTAATCTCCGAAAGATCCTCTGATTTTACAACAACTACTTTTGGAGCATTGTCTCCAACATTTATCTCATTGCCTGCAAGCTCACAAGAGTTACCCTTGAGTGTTACTGTAGCCATAGTTTTTCCTTATATTGAATTTATATGTCTATTATTACACAAATAGGATAAAATTAGTCTTAATTAAAAAATATTGTTTTAAAAATACTATTTTGTTACAAAAATACTCAAAATATATCTGTTTTTAATTTTGCAATTACGCGCTCAAACGAAGCCTCTTTGTCATTTTGGAAATCACTTTGAACTTTATAAAATGGTTTCTCCCCTTCATATATCTCAAGCGTGATATACCCTGTAAAATCTTTTGGAGTGGCCGTTGAAAAACTACTATTGCATTTTGTGATATCATGCAGTTTTGCTTTGAGTATATAGGTGCATTGCTTATCTTGATATTGCCCTAATGATGTATCTAGTCGCTCTTTGAGCCATTGAGAAGATGTCATGATGCGTAAACAGCTGATTTGGTGATTGCTTTGATAATAAAATTTACTATAGACAGGGTACTTCTCTTCGCACCCAACCAAAAAGAGCATCAAAAGAGCAAAAAGCAACTTCTTCATGAGATATTCGCTATCGATTTAACCCAACCCTGCATAGTTGTATTGACAACATCGTTTGGTGTCTCAAGGAGTGTGATTATAAATCTATCTTGCATCTTTGCTACGGCGATGCTTCTTGGTCGTATAGATAAAATTTCCGGGGCATGGAGCTCTTTACCGAAACAAAAGATGATATTTTTTGCATCCAATATCCCCTCATCTATTACTCCACCTTCAATCGTTTTAGTATGCGCATAGTGATCAAAGATTGCGATAAGCTTAGCTATCGGATGGGCTTCTATCTGATTTTTTAAAAATTCCATTATCTCATCAACGCTTTTATAGTTTGTCTCATTCAATGAAATCTCGAGTTCAAGCACGGGATATTTTTCCATTATAATTTTCTGTTTCATAAATCTCCTTTTGTGGAATTTTACCGACCAATTATTACAATGGACTTATAATTATTATAAGACATAAAAACACATTTTTGTTTAAGACTAGGGGCTTAGAAAAGCACTAAATGTTAAGTAGATAGTATTAAGGTTTGCTTTATTCGCTCTAAATTTGTTGAAGTCTGTCATTCTGAACTCGTTTCAGAATCTCACTATAATGCGTTAGATCGTGAAATAATTGTCCTCTGCTGAAAACCTGCGAGAGATTTCGCATGGCTTCATCAGAGTGAAGAAATAAACCATTTGGCACCCTCAAGGAAGACCTCTGCATATAGGAGAGACACAAATAATCAATAACCAACTTCACACTCAACTCCAGCTTGTGAGATCTTTTGAATTATAGTCCCGGCAACCTTGGGATGCGACCGAGTTTAGAATTTTTACAATACCAGCCCCACCCTTTTTTCATCCAGTGTCCGATAATTGGAAGCGGTATCATCTTGGCACTTGTATTACTTCTATAGACAAATGCGGCACCATTACCGATATCCATAACGCAGAGGATATTGAGATGTTCGATGTAACTCAATTTATCATCAGGGTTGAGTATATTATGTGCGACATTTCTCGCCATCACTTCAGCAACATGCCCTTGTTTTGCCTTCCAATCATTCTCCCCTAGAAGCATCGCACTATCACCGATAGCATAGATACCCTCGAAGCCCTCTACTTCATTGTATTCATTGGTTACAACATAGCCGGCTTCGCTCAAGGGAAGCTTTGAACTCTCCAAGATATTGTGTCCTTTACCTGCAGATATAAACATGGTCAGATCGCTCACAAGCTTCTCTCCATCTTCAAAAATAATCCCATCGCTCTCAAAGCTGACAATCTTTTTCCCAATCTTTTTATCTATATTTGTCATGCCGAGCATCTTGTCCATCATCACGAGCGCTTTTTCGCCCATCTTTTCGCCGGGTCTTTGCATAGGAGCAAAAAATGTCAACTCAAATTTATCTCTTAGCTTTCTCTTTTTAAGGTAGTTATGCACATTGAACATCACTTCAAAAGCAGGTCCACCTCTGACTGATGATTTATCTTTTGGATTGCCTCCGAAACCAAAAGCAAGCTTGCCGCCACCTTTTTGGATGAGTGCATCAAGCCTTGCGTGAAGCTCTACTGCTTCTTCGGGGGCACCACAAATGGAGAGCGTATGCTCTTTCATGCCTTTAATCTGAACCTTATGATGGCCCATTGCTATGATTATCTTATCAAAACCTTCAAGCGTAGTGCCGCTTTTTAGTGTTACGCTCTTTGCTTTTGCATCTAATGAACTCACCTCATCGACTATCACATCAAAACCATGTGCCTCACCAAGATCATCAAGCGGAACGCTCACATCGCTAAGCTCACACTCTCCTGTCGGTATCCATATAGATGTGGGATAGATGTAGAAAAAATCTCTATCACTCACGACTGTAACATCAACTCCATTTTTTCTCAAAAAAATAGCACTTTCTATGCCGGCAAATCCGCCACCTAATATAAGAACTTTCATTGTTTACTCCGTTGATAAATTTTTGAGGGGATCCAAGCCAAAAAAGGCTTTGGATCGGTGATGCTTAATCTTTTAGAAGGTCTATACGAGGATAGACAAATACCGTCTTTCTAGTAACAACAATATTTTCAGGATCATCTACTGCATATGCCCTAATTGTTATAGGTAGTGGGGTATCTTTTCTATCATCACTAACTAATATATCGTATGTTTTCAACACAACAACGCTTTTTTTCTTCTGTCCTGCACCTATCTTAAATGACTCTTGCGGTCTTTCTATCTCTATCTTGTCATTCCCGACAACTTCAAAATAATATTCATGATCTTTATTGTCTGTATTTGCATACAAGAATATATAATCATTCTCGACCCCTTTGTTATCTAGAAGCTTATAGAGTCGTGTTGTTTTATTGACATTGAGAAGCATATTCTCTTTTTCTGAACCCATAGCAAAAAGAGCAAAAAGCACAATAGCAAGTACCGTAAAGTAAGCGATAACTTTTGGTCTCAAGTATCGCGTTTTGCCCTCATGTTTTGCTCCCTCTTTTTCACTTGACCACACTACCAAGCTTGGTTTTCCAAGGGCACCCATAACTTTCGTACAGGCATCAACACACTCAAGACAATTGATACATTCAAGTTGTAGCCCTTTTCTGATATCGATATGTGTAGGACAGACCGTTACACAGCTTTCACATGTTGTACATTCAGCATTCGGATCAACCGAGAGAAGCTCTTTTTGTTTTGAAAACATTTTAGTTCGCTCAGGACCGTGGCCTTCGTATATCGTTCCACCTCTGATTGGATCATACACTGCCATAATCGTATCTTCATCATATAGGACTGATTGTACACGGCTATATGGACAGACATATACACAAAAATTCTCTTGGATAAAAACAATATCAGCTATCAAAAAGAGTGCTAATCCCGCAACAAAACCTACTAAAACCATATGCTCTGAAGGGTTTTGGATATATGCAAAGAAATCTTCCGGCGGAACAAAATACCACATAAAGTTCGATGCTGCCGCAATGGCTAACACAGACCATAAAAGTATAGCGATCACTTTTTTAATCTTATTTTTCGCGAGTGACATATCCGGTTCTTTTTGTTTATTGGAGATACGTTTTCTCAATCCTAAAAGTTTTGTCTCAATAAGGTCTCTATATATCACACGAAAGATTGTGTGTGGGCATCCCCAGCCACACCATGCTCTCCCGCCCAATACCGTTATCGCAAATATACCTATAAAGAGTAGCATCAATAAGAACGGCATAAGATAGAGCTCTTGCATATCAAACGCAACACCCATGAGATTAAGTTTCTTCTGATCAAAACTCAACAAAAATATATGATTTTCATTTATTTTTATCCATGGCAAGACGAATGCCACCACTGTTATCGCCAAAAAACCCCAATACCTTTTTACGCTATAAGGGATCCAACCTTTGAGATACCCCTTTTTTTCACTTTTTTGATTCTCTTGAACTGCTTCCATTTTTTACATCCTCTCTTCTCTTTTGTTATTTTTACTATTCTCTTTGTCAAAAGGGCAGATTATTATAGTATCATCACTATCATTTAAATTATCTGATTTGTCAATCTCAACCCATGAACCTTTTGATATGGATTTTATGTTGCGCGATTGTATATAATCTTTGAGCGAACTTCTACTCACATTTAACTTTCTTGCTATCACGCTTACATTGTATCCATCTCTAAGCAGTTCAATAATATCAAGCTGATACCGATCAAATTTTGATTTCGAATAACTTCCCCTTGGTCTGCCTACTCTTAGCTCTTTTGATTGCTCGATCTCCCTCAAATCATTGAGCAAAGGAAATATATCTTCTATTTTTGAATCTTTGTTTATAAATACGCCACACTTTGCTACATATACGGCAACTCTCTTGCTTAAAAAACAGGTTATTATCTTGATAAGCTCTTCGGCATGATTACTTAAAACAGGAAGTGAGTGTATGACTATCACATCGTATCTCTTTAATCCCTGAATAAACTTCTCAAATTGACCTCTTTTCTCTATAGAGAGATTTTTAGCTGAATATTCAACCACCTCTTTATCGATATCCATTTGTCTCTTTAATGAAAAAGAGAGCACCATCTGTTGCTGTTCAGACAAACCGATATGGTTTGCTAATTGTCTAAAATAAGCGTAAATCATACTATCCCCTTATCATTTATATAATCCTAACTAATTATGATGATAAAAGTCAATACTTTTTACGATATTATCGTCATTTTCCACTCTTCCTCTTTTTTTGATACAATTATAAAAATAAACTTGAAAAGAGCAACGCAGTGAACTTAACACATTTGGATGAAAATAAAAAACCTAAAATGGTAGATGTCGGGGATAAACCAAATACCCAAAGGATAGCAAAGGCAAGTGGCACCATCACGATGAGCCAAGCGGCCTATGATGCAGTGAAAAATGATGACACAAAGAAAGGTCCCGTATTGCAAACTGCTGTAATCGCTGCTGTTATGGGTGCTAAGAAGACGAGCGATCTCATCCCGATGTGCCACCCCCTTTTACTCACCTCTATCAAAACAGATATAGAAGATATGCCTGAACTTCCCGGTTTTAAACTCTTTGTCACTGCAAAGCTCAATGGGCAAACCGGTGTTGAGATGGAGGCACTCAGTGGTGTGGGCATAGGACTGCTTACGATATATGATATGCTCAAAGCCATCGACAAGAGTATGGTGATAAACGATATCCGATTAGAGAGCAAAAGCGGTGGAAAATCGGGAGATTTTAAGCGAGGTGAGAAATGAAAATTCTTGATGAAAATAGTAGTGACAAACCGCAGATCACCTACCCTACCTCTTGGGGATTTAAGATAATCGGTCGAGATAAAGAGGAGCTTCATAGCATTATAAAAGAGGTTATGCAAGAGAAGGAGCACCTATGTTCCTATGGCAACCCCTCAAAAAGCGGTAAATTTCATAGTTATAATGCTAGCTGTACGGTTGAGACAAAAGAGGAGCGTGACGCCCTATTTAAAAAATTCCAAGACCACCCTTCAGTGGAAATGGTTATTTGACCTCGAGCATCTTTTCGGCACTAAAGCTCGCTGCTGCCGAGAGGAATACATAACATAAAAATATATAGAGCCCTGCTCCGGAACTCACCCTGCTTACATCAGAACTGCCTCCTGCGAGATAGACCAAGAAAGTTGCCACCACAAAGATATCGACCATCGACCATTTTCCGATAAATCGAAAGAATTTTACTATGTTTGAAGCCCAAGGCAGATTTTCACGCATACTCAAAAGCATAAGTCCAAGCGATTTTATAAGAGGTAATAGTACGGAAAAGAGGAGAATAACTGCTCCTACTACATACTCTTGCTTTTCAAAAAGTTTCATGATAGAGCTTAACACCCCTTTGGATTCAAAAGAGAGCACAACTTCACCCAAATACTCGACATCCTTTTTGATAACTACCATAAGGATGGGCGTTATCACGCCAAATATCAAAGCAAAAAGTGCACTCAAGGAGACAAAAAAAGTATAATGTTTTTTTGAGAGAAAAAAATAACTTACTAAAATCACAAATACCAATAACGCTATCGCGAACAATTTACCCTGAATGCTCTTTTGCTGTTCACTATTTTTTTGCTTGAGTACATCTATCGCCTCTTTTTTTTCATCCTTATATGTCCCCAAACTCAAGAGTTCAGCTAACTCACGCAACTTGACATCAAGCAGTTGCTCTGCATTATTTCCGAGAGCGATCTCTTTTGAAGTCGCTTCATACCCTCTTGAAACCCTATAGGTATCAAACAACAGATAAAAAAATGCGCCTAAGAGAATAGGCATGATGAGTAAATATATGCTCGTTTTCATAGCGAAATTATACTACAATTCTTTTATGAAGACGAAACTAGAAAAGCTACAAAAAATCGCAAAAGAAGCAGGGGCAATCATCAAAAGCGGCTATCTTGCCAAAAAAGAGATAACACACAAAGGTGTTGTTGATCTTGTGACAGAGTATGATCTGAAGTGTGAAGCATTCATCATAGGGCAACTCAAAGAGCACTTTAGTGACTATACACTTATCGGTGAAGAGAGTTGGGGTGGGGGCGAAAAAAGCGAGAAAGCAATCTATATAGACCCGATTGACGGGACAACTAACTTTATCCATGGCATACCTCATCTTGCCGTCTCCATAGGTGTTTACGAAAAAGGTATCGGTCTTATGGGTGTTGTATATAATCCTATCTTAGATGAGATGTTCTACGCGCAAAAAAACGGCGGGGCATATCTCAACGGAGAGGCGCTTCAAGTGAGCTCTCAAAAATCTTTACAACAATCACTCATAGGAACCGGATTCCCTTATGCTAAAGTCAATAGAGGTGCTGAGTACGAATGGGTTATGCAAAATCTTGGCGCACTTTTGCCCAACATTAGAGATATACGACGCTTAGGTGCTGCCGCGCTTGATCTCTGCTACCTTGCACAAGGCAAAATTGATGGATTTTATGAGGTCGATCTCAAACCTTGGGATGTCGCAGCAGGGATGATTATACTCACAGAAGCCGGAGGCATTTATAGCAATGTAAGCGGAGAAGATTATACCTTTGATTCTAAAACTATCGTTGCAACTAATGGAAAGATTCACAAAGAGCTTCTTGCAAAACTTAGCCCTTTTTAGCCATGCTTCGCTCTAAGATATAGGCTTGCAGAAGAAACAGTGCGATGGCAAGATCTATCATCATATCGGCAAAATTAAATATCGCAAATTCAAATCCACAGTGCCAATAGATATAATCAACCACCCCGCCGTGCACAAATCTATCTAAAAGATTACCGAGTGCAGCGCCTGTTAAAATGGCTGCCGGCAACAGATAATTTTGAAGATAGCCACCTCTGAATATATAGACAATGAGTGCACTTATAAGTACAAGTTGAATCCACTTAAGATTTTCACCCAAAAAAGCAAACATCGAAAAAGCGACCCCTTTATTATAGTGAAGCTCTAAAGAGATGCAACTACTCTCCCAAGAAAACCCCTGCACAAAAAAGAACTTTATAAGTTGATCAAGCACAAACACCGCAATCGCAATGCTCAAAAAGAGAGCTACTTTTCTCTTCAAGAAAGCGCCTTAGTAAAGAAAGCTACTGTCTCTTGCATCATCGTATCAAGCGTGCTCTTCTCTTTGCCCTCAAGAAGGAGGCGTATCTTATTTTCTGTTCCGGAGTATCTAAAAAGGTGGCGCATATTGAGCGATTTTATCTTCGCTTTTAGCTCCTCTACCCCGTTTAAATCATCTATCTCTTTTTTGTTTGAGATGTTGAGATTAACGAGCTTTTGAGGATAAGCCGTGTATGGATTAAAAAGGTCGCTCGCCCTTTTATTGCTAGTGCTTAGATATGCAAGTGCCAAAAGTGCGCTCGCAAGTCCGTCACCCGTTTTTGCATAATCACTAAAGATGATGTGCCCACTCTGTTCGCCACCAAAATTAATCCCCTCCGCCATCATCATATCGACAACATTTTTATCACCGACTGCACTTCTATGAAGCCTTAATTCATGCTCACCCAAATAATCCTCTAAAGCGCTGTTACTCATAACGGTCGCAACGACACCATGACCTTTGAGTGCACCCGCTTCTTTGAGATAGATTGCAAGAGATGCAATCAGTTTATCTCCATCAATGATATTTCCTTTTTCATCCACAATCACAACTCTATCGGCATCTCCATCTAGCGCAACCCCCAAATCGGCTTTAGTTTCTTTGACGGCTTTTGAGAGAACCTCAGGGTGCATAGCACCACACCCCTCGTTGATATTAAATCCATCCGGATTATTGCCAATCACAACAACATCTGCACCAAGTTCTTGCAAAATGGTCGGTGCAACTTTATAAGCAGCGCCATTTGCACAATCAACAACAACTTTTTTACCGGCAAGACTCAATGGCTTTGGAAATGAATTTTTGATATGGACGATATATCTGCCGATAACATCATCGATCCTCTTTGATTTTCCGATGAGCTTATCTTGCGCTTGTGCTGATTTTAGCATTGCTTCGTCGCGAAATATCTTCTCTATCGCACGCTCTTTGTCACTACTGAGCTTATTGCCGACACAATCAAAGAATTTAATCCCATTGTCATAATAAGGATTGTGACTTGCGGAAATCATGATACCTGCATCACAACGCATATTTTCAGTCAAAAATGCGATGGCAGGCGTGGGCATAGGGCCGATTTGGATGACATCAAAGCCGACTGCCGTGAGTCCTGAGACTAAAGCATTTTCAATCATATAGCCACTTCTTCTTGTATCTTTGCCGACCAAGATTTTATTTGTTTTTGAAAATTGACGATAGTATATTCCCGTTGCCATAGCAAGTTTCATGACATCTAAAGCATTAATCTTTTTTCCGGCTTTTCCGCGCACTCCATCTGTTCCAAAAAGCGACATAGAGAATCCTTCTTTTATAGTTAAGAGTAATTTTAACTGAAATTAAATTAAATTCGCTCATAGAGCATTTTGTCCCGCTACCCCATATTTGGCTTACTTTTATGACAAAAGGTGTGTCATAGATACATTAATCAGAATTTAATCTTTTTTTTGATATTATTCGCGAACTTATTACGCACTTTCATAAGGCGTATTTCACAGATTAGAAAAAGGAAGAGATGATGGCACATCACAAATCAGCTAAAAAGCGTATCTTGCAAACAGCAGTTAAAACTGAGAGAAATAGATATTATAGAACTCGTATCAAAAACTTAACGAAAGCGGTATTGGAAGCTGTTGCGGCGGCTGATAAAAAAGCAGCTGAAACGGCATTGCAAAATGTTAACAAACAAATCCACTCTATGGTAAGCAAAGGCTTTATCAAGAAACCAACTGCTTCAAGAAAAGTAAGTAGACTCCATAAAATGGTAAATGCTATCGAAGCTGCATAAACGCAGTTTTGATAAACCCCTCTTAAAATCAAACAAAAAGAGCTTCTATGCTTCAAGGTAAACTCACTCCATTTATTGATCGGTATAACGAAATCTCCACACTTTTAAGTGCGCCGGATATCAGTAACGATATCAAAAAAATGACTGAGCTCAGCAAAGAGCAAAGCTCGCTTGAACCTATCGTTGAAAAAGCAAAACTCTATATCCAAACACAAACATCGATTGAAGAAAATAGAGAACTCATCTATGATGCTGACCTTGGCGAATTAGCAAAAGAGGAGTTAGCTGAGCAAGAGAAACTCATCGAAGAGCTTGAAGAAGAGATCAAGATTCTTATGATTCCTAAAGACAAAAATGATGATAAAGATATCTTTGTCGAGCTTAGAGCAGGAACAGGCGGGGATGAAAGTGCACTTTTTGTATCGGATGTTTTTAAAATGTATACAAGATACGCCGATCAGATGGGATGGAAGATAGAGATAGTCAGCTCAAGCGAAGGTAGCGCCGGTGGTTATAAAGAGCTTATCTTCCAAATCAAAGGTGATGGAGTTTACTCAAAACTCAAATATGAAGCCGGAACACACCGAGTTCAAAGGGTTCCCGATACTGAAACACAAGGCAGAGTACACACCTCTGCTATCACCGTTGCTGTTATCCCTGAAGTGGATGATGTCGAGGTAGATATCAAGCCAAATGAAATAAAAATGGATGTTTACCGCTCAAGCGGATGTGGTGGGCAATCAGTAAATACAACGGATTCTGCCGTTAGACTTACGCATATACCAACAGGCATCGTTGTCGCCATCCAAGATGAAAAATCACAGCATAAAAACCGAGATAAGGCGATGAAAGTACTTAAAGCTAGAGTTTATGAACAAGCTATGCAGCAGCAACTAGATGCCACATCGGCAAACAGAAAACTTCAAGTCGGCACAGGCGATAGAAGTGAAAAAATTCGTACCTACAACTATCCACAAAATAGACTTACCGACCACAGAATCGGGCTTACTATCTATGCACTTGATGATGTAATGGAAAATGGCAATTTGAGTCTTGTTGTTGATCCGCTCATCTCCCATGCAAGATCTGAAGCGATTCAAGAAGCAGGGCTGTAAAAAACCATCTCTACTCACAAAGTAGAACTAAAAAACTTGTCATTGCGAGAAGCTTTAGCTTCGTGGCAATCCATTCTTGAACAAATATAAATATCGCTGGGGATTTATATCAGTATGCAAAGTTTTGTCCCTCTTTTGGCACTATTTATACTATAATTGCGGATTAACTTTCAAGGAGATGCGTGAGACAGATCAGTGAAGACATCTTTTGTGATGCAACGCTTTTTGAGATGAATATCCAAAATCTCTTTCTTCCAAACCCTTATCATAAAACACCATTTCTTATCATAGAAGATTTTCTCTCTAAGCAAGAGTGTGCTTTCATAGCAAAAGAGGCATATATTGATGAAGACGCACAACAAGCCGAGGTAAAGAGTATGCTCCTAGATAGTGTTGTAAACCCTGGCGTTGATAAAACGATTAGAAAAACGCTTATCCATAAACCCTCATCACTTTTTGAAGAGATTTACACAAAGAGATTCTTAAATTCTCAAGGGAAGATAGAGGAGTATTTTGCTGCGCCACTCACCACATCCACCCCGCTACAAGTACTTGCCTATAAGCAAGGTGACTTTTATATCAAGCACTCTGATGACTCTAATGAAATCATCGATAAAAAGGGGCAAACGATAGGTTTTCAGCTTGTAGCGCCCCAAAGGAGGATAACTACCGTTGCTTTTGGGACTTCTCATAAATCATATGCCGATTCAAATCGGTACTATTTTGATGGTGGCGAGCTTATCTTTAACTATCTCTACTATAAAGATGGTACACAAGTCTCTTTGAAGCCAAAAGCAGGAGATATGATTGCGTTTCCTTCAAACCCGCTTTTTAGCCATGAAGTTAAAGTTGTCAAGGAGGGTTTTAGGCTCACGCTTGTGCAGTGGCACAATGCGATAATAACCTAATCACATATCTTTTTCGAGCTTAAAGAGGTCACTATTTTCCGAGACAAAAGAGCTACATCTTGCACACACTTTTTCATCCTTTTTTTGCGGAAAACTGACTCTGCATTCGCTGCATGTTGCAAAAGTATGCTCTATGAGTATCTCGGCTCTATCAAAGGCTAAAAAAACGATATCAAGCTTCTTCGTCTCATGTATCGCATTTGGTTTACATATATCATTGCAGATACCGCACGAGATACAATGAAGCGGAGCAAAAAGAATCTTCGTCTCATCACTGCTATATGTCAATGCTTTGGTTGGACAAAACTGCACGCACTCACCGCAATTATCACAGCTCTCATATACAATCTGTTTATGAGAGATATTGGAGAGCTTAAAATCTATCATGGAGTGATCTTCCATCTTGTCGATGGCATATTTGAGTGAATTTTGAAAAATTGCTCTATATTGTGGGATATTTTTTTCTTTATGCAAAAGGGCTGGCTCATCGACAAATGCACTTTTGGTCTCTTTAAATATCTTTGTTATCGCACCTCTACGATCTAACACTTTTTTTGTGTATTCATTTTGGATTGGCTCAAAGCCAAAATGCTCTAAAAATATATTTGCTCGATTGACATTTTGCTCTATATCGGCTTGTATGCTGCCTTGAGTATTTATGGGGCAATCTTGGCACTCGCTCATATCGCAAACAACACTATTGCCTCGCAGTCTAAGTGAGAGAAGATGCTCTTCGTTGAAAACTTTTAGGCATGCGGATATCTCTTTACAAGAGAGTTTTACCTCTCCGTCATAGCCTTTTTTGATGACATAGGCATTAGGATCAAAAGTCTCACTCTGAAACACTTCGCTTGGGCACACACCAATGCAAACACCGCAATCTATGCACTCTCTACTCTCAAGTTCTACTCTTGATCGTCTATCAAGCAGTAACGCATCTTGAGGACAGGCATCCAAACAGAGCCTGCAATCATTATAGAGATACTCCGCCCTTAAACACGACAGAGGCTCTAGGGTTACTTGCAATCTATTTTCAAAGGTCAACTTGACGCTCCGTTTCGAAGCTTAGATCACTAAAATCTTCCAACATAAAATCGATACAAAAATCACAGATGTCCCGATAGAAAGGATTAGCGCTCATCTCTTTGAGTGCGATTAGAAATTGTGGCACCCAAGAGAGCAGATGTGCCTTATAAAATTGCAACTGAGCCTGCTTTTCATTTTGCAAGATAAGGTTTTGCATAAAACCAAGCTCCATCCCCAAATGATCCGGTACATAGAGATTTGATGTATCCATATTTACTTCATATCCGTGCTGAAAATAGAACTGCATAACAGGATTTTGAAGCCCTACGAGTATCTCATTTTTAACATCTTGAACAGAAGATTCTATGGGATGATTATTCATCACAAAAAGCGAATGATATTCGATATTGAGCTCTTCAAGAAGCGTATCTTCATCTTTGCTCCGGATGTAGGAGAAAGCCTCTTCGCCTATCGTTTTGAGCAGAGCATCATCACCTCTTAAATCACTCAAAAGTTGTTTATCAATCTGCTCACTAAAGATGCGCGATAAAAATGCATAGATATATACTCTTGTTTTTTGATCCAAAGATACTCCTTGAGATTATTATAGCCTATATTATTTATAGTTCTTGTTGCTCGTCATGCTGAACTTGTTTCAGCATCTAGCATCTAAATTTATAGGCTCTGAAACAAGTTCAGTGCGACACAGAAAGAGCAGTGTCATTACGAGGAGCGTATGATGAAGTATGTAGTGAAACGAAATCTCGCAAGACTTTAGTCCGAAGACAATCCAAAAAATGGATCGCCACGCTACGCTCGCGATGACAAAATACCTTAATGCTACTCGCTTAACACTTAACGCTATTTGATACTAAATCCAAAACCACTCTATGCTTCGACTTTGCTCAGCATGAACGGCTATTTTAATTTGTACTAAATAGTGTAAAATCCGTTCGTGGTGAGCCTGTCGAACCATCGAACCCATTCAAAGGATAATTTGCAAAATTGCTCTATGCTTCGACTTTGCTCAGCATGAACGAACATTCCTCGAACCCAAACCTAGAGACACCCTTTGAAAAAGGATTTTTTAGGTGGTGGTGGTGCTTCAAAACTTGTTGCTAAGATAGTATTTGTAGCCTCATCATAACTCCCTTTTATGGTGACGGCATTTCTGTTGATACTCGTCTCTAAAAATTCAGGGATATTGAACTCTTTTGTAGGCTTGACCTTATAGGCTTTCATATCATCATGGACATAGAGGACAAGATTCATCTTCTCTTTATCGCCAACTTCCCAATGTTTATAGCAACCACCTTCGCCACATACGATGCTCTCCATCCTACAATCACGGAACATCCCTTGCTCAGCACACCACTCGGTTGTCATAAAACCTTCCATTGCAACCTCTTTTGCATTTGCAGATGATGCTTCAGTAGGTGTGCTCGCCGGCGTAGTAGTTGATGCTTTTGTCTGCTCGTTATTTTCTGCTTTTTTCTCTTCACCACATCCGACAAAAGCTATGGAAATTGCGACTGCAAATATCCATGCTATATTTTTTATCTTGTATTGTTTCATCATTTTTCTACCTCCGCTTTCAAGGTCTTAAGATAGGCTACAGCATCTGCTATACTCTTGTCGTCACTCATCATAGGAGGCATAGTTGTTGTTCTCGTACCATTGTCATCCACACTATACCAGCTGAAATTCTCATGAGCATTTCTATTATACCCCGGAACGACAACTGCATTTGGCTCTTTGATTGACTCAGCAAGATATGCACTCGTCGAATATCCACCGATATTATACAAAGCAGGTGCCATCGCCGCAGGGGCAGCATTTTGATCAGCAAATCTATGGCAACTTGCACACATCGCTTTGACCTGAGCCTCTCCTGCTTGCACATCACCTGTAGGCTCGCTTCCAAGTTCATCTACAAGCGCATCGCCGCCTTTTTTCCCTTGGAATTTGACCGCAACCCAACTAGAGAGATATTTGAGTCCATCTCTTCCCATCTTATCACCATCCCATAGAGCAAATGAGGCGGGAATTGCTCCGGCCTTAGAGATATCCACATACTCATCACTCATAGGTTTGGTAAATACAGCACTCCACTTTCCGCCTTTGTAGCTCATATCCATACCGAGCTTGCCATAATCGTTTCTCACTTGTGTCATCGAGCGGAACCCTTCTCCTACAAATACTTTATGGTACTCAGTGATTGCTAACGCTTTGACTGCAGCATCATATTTTGCAAGATCACTCCCAAAAGCATTAGTATTGTCTCTACTCACTTGATGTTCTATATCTTTGTTTGGCTCAAAGTATTTCTCAACTGCCTTTTGAAGATAGATCAAAACTTCTCTATCTTTGCTCCCCATTCCGATGTAGGGAAGTTTTTTAGGATCATCAAATTTTTGAGCAAACTGCACAGCCACTCCGTCACCGTAAATATCTGATTTCTGCGGCAACTGTATATTTTGAGTAGCATCATTCCAAGTTATCTTAAACGCTAATGAATGCGCATTATAAATCGCCGATATGTTTGCTGCTTTTGCCTTATTTTGAGCATTGAGCTCATTTGCTTTTTTATCATTAAATTTAATGGTCGTTTGCGGATAACAGATTATCGTGCTTGGTTTTGCTTTTGACCAAATTGCATCATTTGGTTTAGTTTTACTCAAATCTATATTATTTGAAACTTTTATTGCCGTGATTGCCGGCTCAGCAAAGAGTGAGCTCACCGCAAAAAACATAAGTCCTAAAGTCAATTTTTTTATCATATCTATCCTTCTCATGCGTGCACCTTAAAGTGAGTTATCTCTTTTGTGTTTTTCCCGCTTGAATATCTCTCATCAATCGGAGTCAATAGAGACTTGCCGCTCTCTTTAGCAAACTCTTGATAGTAGTTATTATCAAGTCTAAACATATCTGAGTGATGATAAGCGATAAGGAGATCCATCAACTCACTCTCACCTGTTTTCGCTCTTTTTTCTTTCTCGTCTTTGAGTGTTTTGATAGCCGTATGTACATCTTTTCCAAAGAGCGCTTCAAGCTCTTCAATCGGAACTCTTTGACTTCCCTCAATCACTTTACCCTCAGCATCAAATTTTGCAGGCGCTTCAGTCGGTGGCACATAATAGACATTTGGTTGCGTACCATAATCACTTCTTAAAGGAAGTGCAACTTTGTATTTGTGCACAAGTTTATGTACCTGGCTCTCTTCATCATCCAAGAATCCTACAAATCTTATACGACCGACACACTGCTGTGCACAAGCCGGCGGCAACCCTTGTTCAATACGCGGAAAGCAGAGGATACATTTTTCACTTTTTGATATCTTCGGATTAAAATATATCTTTTTATAAGGACACCCTGCGATGCAGTATCGATACCCTTGGCATCTATCAAGATCGACAAGCACAACACCGTCTTGTTCTCTTTTAAATATCGCATCTCTTGGGCAAGCACTCAAGCATCCCGGATTTGTACAGTGATTACAGATACGAGGGATATAGAAGAAATAGTTATCACTTGGAAAATTCCCCGTCCCCTCATCTTCATCCCAATTTGGACCCCATGTCGGCTCAGAAGTTGGTCGCAACCCCGCCTTTTCATTGCCTGCAGTATAATCAAAAGTTGCCAATGAATCATAACTATAATCCCAAGGCACACCGTAATCCGCCTCGATATTTGGGATGATTCCTTCTTGAAGATCACCCGCGGCATCAAAACCACCGCCAAGGTCCATCCACTTCTTCGGATACCCTGTGCCCGGATATGTTTCGACATTATTCCAGTACATATACTCTCTACCGTTTCTGTTGGTCCACTGTGTCTTACATGCTACTGTACAGGTTTGGCAACCGATACATTTGTTAAGATCCATAACCATCACTAATTGTCTTTTTGACATCTCTTCTCCTTATGCTTTCTCTATATTGACTGCGCCGTCATATGCGTATTGGTTACCGTCCCAAAGACCACCAAATTTCAAATGTCCCCAACCATCAGCCATCTCAAGTAAGTTGAGTGATGTAGGCACACACTCATTGTGCCCACGATTATACTTGTACATGTACGGCTCCCAGCCATGCTCCATAACAATGCCATCAGGCGGACATGAACTTGATACTTTTGCCATCACATAAAACTCACCCAAAGCATTGTATATTCTCATCGTATCACCATCATTGATGCCGAGTTTTTCAGCAACCAATCTATTGATTTGCGCATAAGGAACTCCTCTTTGGAGTCTTTGAAGCGTTCTGCTTGATTTATAGTTTGAGTGGATTGACCATCTCGCATGCGGTGTCATCAGCGTAAACGGATATCTTTTTGGATCAATCGGTCTAATCCCCTGCATTGCCGTGTTCGTTTGTGCACCCATTTTTATATACATATCATGGTCTACATAAAATGTTTGTCTACCTGAGAGCGTCTCAAATCTCTCAAATTTGTAGAGCATATTTTCAAATGTATTGTATGGTCTATCACTATAAAGCGGGGATACCTTTCCGGCTTTTTCATTGAGCTGCAAAAAACCACCTGCTTTATACATCTTTTCAACCGTCCAAGGCTCATACTGCTCACACTTCTCAAGTGCTGCCTCAAGAGCCATCTTATCATCACCGAGATAAGGCTCCATGCTTGATTCGCTCTCTTCGTCGGTATTTGTAAACTCTTTGTAGGCAATACTAAGATCATGAAAACCGTCTCTTGCGTACCGCTTATCGTCTGCCACTTTTGCTTTAGATTTATTTTGCGGTTTATTGGCTATCTCTTCAAGCTTTTTAGCGATAAGTGCCATAATGCTCCACTCATCCTTAGCTTCACCGACCGGTTTCATGTTAGCAATAGGCTGTGCCAAGTTTGTAAATCTATGATACCCCGGAGATGTTCTAAGATCCCAAACCTCATAGTGTGATTTTGCAGGAAGCACCAAATCAGAGTAGACCGCAGTCTCACTCATCCTATAATCAACATAGGCAAAATATTTGATCTTTTTAAAGAATGCCTCTCTATAGTCGCTTCCTTTGTTTCTTCTAAATTTAGAATCAGCAACGACTAAGCATACCTCAGGTTCCCACCAAGGCTTGACCACATTGCCATGTTCACTCTCATTATTTCCTTTGCCGTTTTTACCGAGCGCGAGCATCTCTTCGATGATTTTCATATACTCATCTTTACTCATGCCGTTTTGCGCTCTTTTGACATCTTCATCTGAAAAATATTTATCAAATGTTTTCATCCCGTCACCAAAAACAAACTCACCGACGAATCCTGAACCAAATCTCGGGTTATATTTACCGGAGAAGCCTGAAAGTGCACCGAGTCCGCTGAGCTGAAACTCATTTTCCGTATTGAGCCCGCCGTATGGCCCGAGGCGTCCCGTGAGTCCACAGATAGAAGCTATATTCCAAACAGACATAAGACCATTGAAGTATTTATTGAGTGAGAATCCTGTCGTGATAGAAACTACTTTAGGAAGTGCTATATCTTTTGCCAAGATTTTTACCGTATCAGGATGCACGCCTGTAAGATCTTTGGTATTCTCAGCAGAGTATGGCTCAATATTCGCTTTTAACATCTCAAATGCTGTCGTTACCGTCACTTCACTTCCATCAGCAAGTTTCACTTGCCATTCACCCTCAAGCTCAGGATCGATGCCAAGCTCTTTAAGTCTTATTGACTTGTGCTCATCGCCCTCTGTGCCGGGCATGAGAGTTATCTTGCCCGTATTTTTATTCATAGAATAGAACTGCTCTTCATATTTGAGCTCACTCTCACTATCTTTTGCATGTTCAACATCGCTTCTTCTAAGAAGCTTTTTTGTATCTTTGATAACAAGAAACGGGAGATCGGTAAATATCTTCATAAAGCCCGGTTTATACATCTTCCCTTTGAGAATCTCATGGATTACGGAAGCGGCCAATATGTTATCGCTTCCTGCCTTGATAGGTATCCAAAGATCGGCTGATTTTGCAGATCCGTTGAACTCCGGCGTGATGACGATAACCTTTGCTCCGTTGTATTTTCCTTCCCAAACAAAATGCGCATCGGGGATTCTAGAGACTGATGGGTTTCCTCCCCAAAATACTGCGGTATCAACACCATACATAAAGTCATAAGTACAGCCGACATTTCCTTCCCCGTAAGCAACAGCAGAACCCGTAAACATATCCCCAAGATAAGAGGCGGGGTAGATACGATTTGCTCCAAGCATTGTAGAGAGCCGGAGAGGTCCACCTCTTCGTCCCTCTGTAAGTAGCCCCGTTCCTGCATGTACCATGAGTTTATCGGGACCCTTATTTGGGTCGGTCATCACATCAAATATCTTTTGTGCAACTTCCGTTGCCGCATCATCCCAGCTTACTCTTTTCCATTTTCCTTCACCTCTTTTGCCTACACGCTTCATAGGATAGAGGATTCTATCTTTTTCATACATTACCTGAGAGTGTTGCACGCCTTTGTTACAACCTCTTGGATTAAAATCAGGAATTTTTGGGTTGATAGAAGGATATCTTGCTGATTGATTTTCTCTTGTAACAACGCCGTTATGCGACCATATCTCCCAAGCACAGTTCCCTTGACAGTTTATACAGTGATAAGCAAACCCCGTGTCTTCTACTTTGCCGCGAGTAAAAGAAAACTCATCTCTATACATACTCTCGCTATAGCTTGTGTTTGGATAGTCCTCTTTCCCGTTCTCGATACTCATCGGGTTTGTTTTTGCAAAGAGAGCCCCCTGAGAAGCGACCATTGCTGCAGTCACACCTGAGAACTTTAAAAAATTTCTTCTTTTTTCATTTGTCATATTTTTTGTCATAAATTGCTCCCTCATTATCTTCTAATTGGTAGGTTCATATCATTACCCCAAGCATCCCAGCTTCCGGTAAATACTTTAACATTTTTATAGCCGAGCAATCTCAGTGCCGTTATGATGTGTGAACTTCTGCCTGTTCCTACTTGACAGTATGCATAGATGGTTTGATCTTTTCTTATGCCTGCCTGGTCAAAAACCTTTTGCATTGCTTCATTACTCTTAAAGCTTTTTCTGTTCTCCGTATCAGTGATGTGACTCCATTCCAAAAATGTAGCACCGGGGATATGTCCGCCTCTTGCGACATTATCCATCTTTCTCTCACCGATAATCTCATCCATGCTTCTAGCATCAATGATTGCAAATTTGCTTTCCTTGCCATTTTTCAAGATATCATCAACAGCTTTTTTCACCTCATTTTTCTCGGCGATATACTCTGTATCAAGTGCATTGACATCAATCGTATAATCACTTGGCTCGTGCTTTGGTTCATCGCCTTTTTGCACTAAAAGTTTTGGTTCAAGCGCCGTCATCTGTGCCTTAAGGTCATCATCTTGCTTTTTGAGTTCAGCTAGTTTTGCTGCATCTTTCTCTTGCTTAATTTGACCCTTAAGCTCTTTTCTTTGATTTTTAAGCTCATTATATTTTATCTGATTAGGATCAATCGCTTGGATGCCATTAAATCCTCCATTGAGAAGTTTGATATTTTTATGTCCAAAGCTTTCAAAGAAACTATAGACGCCTGTTGCATTAGGTCCTCTAAAATTATCATATGCAATTATAAGTTGATCGTTTCTAATCCCTTTGCTTCGTATATACTCCTGAGCCTCCTCTGGGCAACTGTAAAGAGGTGCACAATGCATATTTCCCATGATATCTGAATGATGTAAATGGTGTGCAGCCATCTCCACCGAACCGACGATATGATTGATTGAATATATATCTGCTCCGTCACCGGATATAAATATCACATCTTTATCTCCGATAAGTTTTATGGCCTCTTCGGGTTCGATAAGCTGGACCTGTGGACCCCATAACATACTCAAACTGAGTATGGCGCCGGCGGTCATTTTCAAAACTCTTTTCACAACCTTCTCCTTATGATTATAATAACCTCATCTTATAGGTCTAAACGGCTAGACCATGGGCTTTACACATCCCATTATAGAAATTGATTACTTAAAGAAAAATAAAAAAAAGTTATATTTAAAAATTCGTATAAATTTATTACAAAACTACACTTATTAAGTTTTATTCATCAATATTTTATATTTTATAAAAAAGTTTTTTTTACAATCTTATGCAAAGAAGTGAATTATTTGCCCACATTTAGTTAAAAAATAGAAACCCTTCTAAGCTTAAACATACTATTATATAAAGATGATATATTTAGATTAATTATAAAAGTCGGAGTGTACTATGACAAAAAATGAGGCTCTAGAGCTTTTGGACGATACTGATTTAGATATCCAAAAGGTGCGAGATATTTTTGATAACTTTGGAGAAGATTTGGAGGTTGTTGGCATGGTTGCGATGAATACCTCAAGACGCACAAGTGTCTATGATTCGGAAAAAAGCAAGAGTGAAACACTTATCTCACTTTTGTGTGATCTCAGCAAAAGCGAGGATATGGGAAGCAGATGGGCTGTTGCTAAAAATCATTTGACGCCTTCTGATGTACTTGAAAATTTAGCAAGTGATTCCATCAACCTTGTGCGTGCTCTTGTTGCAACAAACCCAAATACACCACCACACATACTCAACATGCTATTTTCTGATGAAAAGATTGTCAGAGATGGGCTCTCCGGCAACCCAAATACACCGGCTAAAATCCTAAAAGTACTCTCTAGCGATAGAGATAAAATGGTTCGTCTCAGAGTTGCCGAGAACAGATCAACCCCAAAAGATCTCCTTGCATCTATGGTTGATGATGAAGATAAAGATGTTGCAAAAGCAGCTGAAATCAAACTAAAAGAGGCTCTATAAAACTAACAACGCCGAACTGCATTTAATATGAAATAGTGTCATCCTGAGCTTGTTTCAGGATCTAAAAACTCAAAAAGGAAAAAAGATGCGACACATAGATAGACAAAATGACTATGAAAGCTTGGAGAAACAACTCCTTTCACTTTTCCATAGTGGGGTGTATATCTCCTCTTATGATATCGTTACCATAGGTGAAAAGATAGGCTATAAACTTCCGCTCAAGGAGAGAGATATTCTTTTACGAAGAGTTATCGGTGATGCAAAAAAAGATGCGAAACTCAAAGAGTTGCTTGAGCATTTCGAGCTCCTGATAGAAAAAAGAGCAAAGAAATATAGAGCACTAGGCGATGAACACCCGCATGCAAGAGGGGTGATTAGCTCTTGGATACACAAAGCAAAAAGCACAAATCTTTTACTTAAAAGAGAGATGATGAAGGTTGATGATGAACACAGAAACAGTTAAAGAACAACTAAAAAGCGTCAACTATGCGGGTTTAGATCGCGATATTGTCTCTTTGGGACTCATCAAAGATATCAAGATCAAAGGTGAAACTCTGCTTTTGGAGCTCATCTCAAGTAACGAAAGTATCTTTGGCTCCATAGAAGAGCAAATCAGGATGCTCTTCAAGGATGATTTTAAAAAGATTGAAGTAACCTTTTTGGCATCCAAGCAAACCTCTACCAATTATGGAAGCACGCAAGCTCCAAATAATCGCGCGCCTTATGCAAAGCATATCATAGCCGTCACGAGTGGCAAAGGAGGCGTAGGTAAAAGTACCGTGAGTGTGAATCTTGCCGTCTCTCTTGCACAGATGGGATTTAGCGTTGGCTTGCTTGATGCCGATGTCTATGGTCCCAATATCCCAAGGATGCTTGGCATCACTCAAGAGAAGCTTCAATGGGGCGATAATGACAAAATGATACCAAGCAAAAATTACGGCATTAAAGTTATGAGTGTAGGGCTCACAACACCAAGCAGTGACACTCCGCTTGTTTGGAGAAGCTCTGTCGCCGTATCTGCGTTGATCCAATTTTTAGAAGACGTAGATTGGGGCGAGCTTAATTTCTTAGTTATCGATATGCCTCCCGGAACAGGCGATATACAACTCACTATGGCACAAGAACTCCCGATAACAAGTAGCGTGATCGTCACAACTCCGCAACAGGTCTCTTGTGATGATGTCAGCAGAGCTATCATGATGTTCAAAGATATCAAAGTACCAATTGGCGGCATCGTTGAAAATATGAGTACTTTTATAGCGCCTGATACCAAAAAAGAGTACGCAATCTTTGGCAATGGCGGTGCACAAAATCTTTGTGATACCTACGATATAAAACTACTTGGAAAAATACCTCTAACGATGGATATACGAGAGACTTCTGATGCAGGCAGACCTGCTGTGGCTACAGATGATGCGATTCAAAAGGGGTATTATAGGGAGATAACGAAGAATCTTCTGCTAGAGATGGGGTTATTGTAAGCCATCTTGCCACTTTAAAAATCTCCCATTGTGAGAAGCTTTAGTTTCGTGGCAACGACAGTGTTCGTTCTCTGTCGCTTTCACACTTCTTGTGCAGTTGTGAATGCGAGCACTGCGAAGCCCGAGCGTTGAATAACGCCCGCACAATTGTGAAACGACGATTTTCTTTTGTTACTTTTCTTTACTAAAAAGAAAAGTTATAGAGATTTCTGTTTCTTCTTTCCACTTTTTTAGAAAAAGTAGCACAAAACTAGCGAATAGCGATTTTGCAAAGCAAAAAGTTTCTTTAGAAAAAGCGTCATGCTCACATAGTAAAAAGCGTAAATAAAGACAAACTGCTTTGTCTTTATAGCTTTGAAACCAAAGGCGATGTGCATATTTGCACCGCCGTAGGAAAGGCATATCCATGCTTGCTATCTGTACCGCCGCGGATATGCCTGCTTTACAAGGATGCTCGCATGACAATTATTTGATAATATGGATTGCCGCGAAGCTAAAGCTTCTCGCAATGACAACACGCCGTCACCCTGAACTTGTTTCAGGGTCTAAAATATAAGAAGAGATGCTGAAACAAGTTCAGCATGACAAATATTATGGACTCCTACCTTCGTAAAAATTACCACATTAACACTTGCAATAGCAACAATACTATTGCTCTAAACTTATTTCAACATCTAAAAAATAGACACTCAAATAAGCCCAAAACTCTTCCCGCAACGGGAAGAGAAATACTAGAATTTATATCTCACATAAAATCTTATATCTTGTGCTTTATCAACAACCATATCACCCATACCAAATGCTACCGCTTGCTCCATAGTGAGAGGCACGCCATCGGCACCGAAGAAGTTATTACTTCCTGTATAGTCATAGTCTATATATGTATAACGAAGCTGTGCACTCAAAGCATCCGTGATCTGATGGGTATAGTATGCTTCCCATGCATCACCTCTAGCAGCAAGTTTAGATCCAACCATAGTATCTTCGCCATAATCAAACGGTCTCCAATACTGACTGCCGTGGTTATATTCAACCCCAAGTGTCCCTTTTTCAAATACCGGAAGATTGACACCGAACCAGTATGAGTATCCTGTTTTTGCTTCACCCGCATTAGCACCCACAACACCCCCAGGCGTAGGCATGCCAAGCATATACTCTCCTGCTTTAGGAGCCGTTCTACTCATAGCGACCGAACCAAATAATTTTACATCAGAGAGATAACCAAAATCACTCAATCCATTTACAAGCACAGAGATAGCCGCTCCATACATATCACCGGCTTGACTCATAACGCTTGGATTCGTTGCAGGATCACCATCAAGAAGGAGTCCCATCTGTGATGCATCATATCCCGGAAGATCCCAAGATTTAAACGCTGTTGTCTTCACGATATATTGACCATTATCAAATGGTGTAAAGATAAACCCTGCAAGTCTTATATCATCGATGTTGTTTTCATCATCGGTGTAGCTTGTTGAGCTTGCAAACATAGGATTAGCACTTGTTGATCCTTGTCCTAAACAAAGCTTAAAGTGCATTCCGGGGATTCCCGTTACTTTGCCGAGATTGATTCCCGCACTTGCCCCATCAAACTCAACATTTATGATATGTCCGAGTGGTGATTGAAATTTATCATCATCTCTAAGATTCACTAAGAAGCCGTTTGTCGAAGGTCTTCTTCCCACAGAGAGTGTCCAAGGCATATCAGCACCAAATGCCGTATCTCCCATATAGAGCCAATAGGCTTGTCTTACTTTAAGACCATTGTCGGTCAAAGACTCATTTGTAACCCAATCAAATGTATCCATACCCCAACCACGAGGCATCGCACCTGTTCCATTACCTCCAAAATCCGCACCAAATGCTTTATTGTAAGAGAGTTGCCCTTTAAAGATATTATGAGTATCCGGCGCATATGCCATATTGAGCCACAGTCTTGTGCTCATCAAAGAATCATTACTTTTTGTAGCCCCACTTGCCATCTTGTAGTTAAGGCCATCTACTGCTGTTCTAAAGTCAACACTCCATTTTATATTATCATTACCGGCCATAGATTTAACTTCACTTAAACCCTTTTTGAGTTTTGTTATCTCTTTGCCGACCTTTGCGTCACCTCCGCCTGCTTTAAGCGCTGCGACCTCTTTTTTGAGTGCATTAATCTCTGCTTTGAGTGCAGCGAGATCACTTTCTGTTGAACCAAATGCCATGGCTGTTGCCGCGACTAATGATAAAGCTATAATTTTTTTCATATTTTATCCTCCCACTTATCTTTTATTATTAGTTTTCATTATAAGATTAGGGTAGAAAGACTGACATAAAACTTAAAATAGGAAAATTTAGATTATTTTGCGAGAATGTTTATAAATTATTATAATTATTATAAGCTAAGATAAGAGTTCTCACCCTTATCTTTTATGTTAGCAGCTTGGTACATTTCCTGAATCAGATGCATACTCATAAGCGAAATCATAAAGATATTCACTCCAAGCATCTTTGTAAGAGTCACTTATTGCAGGACAGATTGCTTTTGCTTCATCGGCAAATTTACCGGCAGTGTTAATCTCTTCCCACTCATCTTGTGTATGACTAGCAGCAAATTTAGCACCACTGAAACCACAAACATCTTTCATATATTTACTATAAAGCTTTTGACCTTTAGCAGCATCTGCGCTGAGTGTTGTTGTCATCATCGCAAAGCCAAAAAGAGCCGCTATAGCTATTTTAATTATTGTTTTCATCTTTTATCCTTTATCTTTAGATGGGGTATTGTAGCATAACAATTGTGATATTTTTGTGAGTTTGTATAGATAAAATGATAAGCAGATATCTTAGTCCCCGAGAAAGGGACTAAAACATATTTTAAATTTAATGAAGGACTACAGAAACATCCGAATCGACCATAACGGTTTGACCATCCAATGTATACACATTATATGTTACTCCATTCACAGTATCTTGACCGGCCTGTGTCCAATCGACTGAGTTATACCAGCTACCTTCACCTTCAAGGACAACTCTATCATTGCTATCACCTTGAACATAAAGAAGGTCATTGTCAGTCATACTATCTACCGAATTTTTATCAAGGTAAAGCGTATCGCGACACCAACCGCCATCTGTCATATCGATGTTTTCAATGCTTGTGATTTCAGGTGCACCCCAACCTGTTGTATCTAAACAAGTTGTCAAACCGAAGGTCAAAGTATCATCTCCTTCGCCACCCTGTACACTTTTAATGCAACAACTATCTACAATAAGCGTGTCATCTCCAGCACCTCCTATGATAGTATCACAACAACCTCCTGTTATAGTATCATTGCCAAGCCCACCATCTATAGTATTGGACCAACAAGGATTATAACTTAAGGTATCATCAAAGTTACTTCCTATCAAAACATCTACGCCAAATAGTCTATCACCTTCTGCATCTCCGCCTTTACCCGTAAAGCAACAATTGAGTGATGCATTTACTGCCTCTTGAGAATGCTCGTAGCTTATCGTATCATTACCACATCCTCCATCAATCCAATCGGCACCAAGATCCCCATAAATCATATCATCGCCGCCATCAGCATAAATCCTATCATCACCGGATCCACCATAGATAATATCATCTCCCCATCCGGCATAGATCTTATCGTTACCGGCTCCGGCATAGATTGTATCATCACCACAACCTGTTTTGATGCAATCATCTCCCGCGCACGCCATGACAAAATCATCGCCAAAGCCTGTTACGATTATATCGTTGTTGTCTCCACCAACTATATGCAAATCTTGGTGGCTGCAAGGATTACAATATTTAACCGGCGCTTCCATAACATTTGTAACATTGATTGCAACATTTTCACTATAGCTTAAACCGCCTGCATCAGTTACCGTTACTGTAACCGTAACGATCTGATCTTCACCGTTTGCTTGGCATCCAAGATAGAGTGAACCGTCATTTTTAACGGTTATCGTACCGTTATCATCGATTACAAACTTATCAGCATCAGCACCGCTAAGCGCATATGTATGGCTATCATTTGGCAAGTCAGGGTCTATAACATACATTGTTGCAGCTATCGTTCCCGCTTTTGCATACTCATCGATGTTATTTACACTTGTGACCAAATCTGTCGGCGCATGATTTTGGTTAATTACAGTCACTTTTTGTGCGTCATCTGCTCCGAGATTGCCTGCAACATCTATTATACGCGCTTCGACATCATATTCGCCAAGACTTAAAGCATTGCCCGTATTGTCATAACTCCATGTTGTACCGGTTACTGTTGCCTCAACCCATGTTGTACCGCCATCAAGACTTACTTGAACGAGCTCATTTGCACCAAGTGCATTTGCTATTGTGCCGCCGATAACAAGTGTTTGATCATAAGTTATAAAGTCACCCACAGTTCCCGTATCCTCTGTGATATAAGTGATATCTATGGTGTTTGTCGCCGGAGGCGTTGTATCGACAGTCACGGTTTGTGCATCAATTGCGCCGACATTGCCTACAGCATCTACGATGCGCACTTGTGTATCATAATCACCCTCTGCAAGCGTAGTACCTGTATTGTCATAACTCCATGTTGTACCGCTTACCGTAGCATCAACCCATGTTGTACCGCCATCAAGACTTACTTGAACCGACTCATCACTTTGAAGTGCATTTGCAAGTGTACCGCCGATAACAAGCGTTTGGTCAGCTGTTATAAAGTCTGTACCACTGATACCTGTATCTTCTGTGATATAAGTGATATCGATGCTGTTTGTTACAGGAGGCGTTGTATCGATAGTCACAGTTTGTGCATCAGTTGCGCCGACATTGCCTGCAACATCTACGATGCGCACTTGTGTATCATAATCGCCCTCTGCAAGCGTAGTACCTGTATTATCATAACTCCATGTTGTACCGTTTACTGTTGCCTCAACCCATGTTGTACCGCCATCAAGGCTTACTTGAACGAGCTCATTTGCACCAAGTGCATTTGCTATTGTGCCGCCGATAACAAGCGTTTGGTCAGCTGTTATAAAGTCTGTATTGTTAGTGCCTGTATCTTCCGTGATATAAGTGATATCGATGCTGTTTGCTACAGGAGAGGTTGTATCAACTGTCACGGTTTGTGCATCAGTTGCTCCGACATTGCCTGCAACATCTACGATGCGCACTTGTGTATCATAATCGCCCTCTGTAAGTGTAGTGCCTGTATTGTCATAACTCCATGTTGTACCGCTTACTGTTGCCTCAACCCATGTTGTACCGCCATCAAGACTTACTTGAACCGACTCATCACTTTGAAGTGCATTTGCAAGTGTACCGCCGATAACAAGCGTTTGATCGTTGGTTATGAAGTCTGCATCACTAACACCTGTATCTTCCGTGATATAAGTGATATCTATAGTGTTTGTCACCGGAGGTGTTGTATCGATAATTGCACTATCATATCCTTTTTCACTATCATTACCTGCCACATCGGTCACCCAAACTTCGGCAGCAAATTGACCCTCACCCGGGTAAGGCACCTCAAAAGACACATTGCCTGATTGGACATCTGTTAAACTCAACACTATACTTTGCTCAGCAACCCCATCCCCGTCAACATCGAGGTTTAATGTATCACCAACACCCGCTGTTGCCGGCAACGCTACATCTATATCTATATTGCCCTGAAGTTCACTCGCATTGATATATCCATCATTATTTACATCTTCTGCAATTGTTACAATTGGTTTGCCTGGTGCACTTAATTGCATTGTTGCCGTATCTTCTACTTTACTAGATAGATTTCCTGCGATATCTTTGATTTGAGCTGTTGTTTTAAAGTCTGAACCATCTGAAGGTGGGTTAAATGATACATTTACAAAACCGGCATCTATTTGTGCTTGTGTTAGTGTAATAACTTGTGGTGTATTTGCAGAACCGGTAACAGTTAATGTATCGCCAACACTAACATTATCAGAGAGTGTAACTACAACATCAATATCAGAATCTTTAAGCTCAGACTGATTGATAAATCCATCATTATTTTCATCTTCTGCTATTATTACTTCCAACCCTGCCGTGAGGTTACTAGTGTCAAGTTTGGCGCTATCATGCCCCTCTGAACTTTGATTACCTGCTAAGTCTTCAACAACTGCAGTAACTACTATCTCATCACCTTCTGCAGGAGCAGGAAATCCAACAGTTACACCATTGTCTATAACATCTTGAGTTACTGTTACATTTTGTGTATTGCCTGCATTATCACTGATGATTAAAGTAGAGCCTATAACTGTTCCGGCAGGTGCTGTTACACTTACATCAACTTGACCGCTTAACTCATTTGCATTGATAAATCCATCATTGTTTACATCTTCTGTGATGACAACCCCTGGTGCACCTGGCGCATCTAGTTTGAGTATTGCACTATCTTCTGCTAGATTTGATGTATTGAGTGCAGGGTCTATTACTTGTGCTGTTGTAACAAAGTTTACTCCATTTGCCGGAGCATTGAAATCTACTTGAACGCTTCCTGCATCTATTTGTGCTTGTGTGAGTACAATCTCTACATCACTGTTACCAGTTCCTGTTAAGATGAGTTTATCTCCTGCAACTATATTTTCTTGAAGTGTAACTTCTACTGTTATCTTGCCATCACCACCAAGTTCTGTTGCAGAGATAAGTCCGTTATCATCTGCATCATCAACTACTCTTACTGATATACCACCTTTATCTGTGAGGTCACTAGTGTCAAGTTTGGCGCTATCGCTACCCTCTGAACTTTGATTACCTGCCAAGTCTTCAACAACTGCTTTTACAACGATTGTTGCACCCTCTGCAGGATTAGGGAAAGAGACGATTGTGCCATTATCTATAACATCTTGAGTTACTGTTACATTTTGTGTATTGCCTGCATTATCACTGATGATTAAAGTAGAGCCTATAACTGTTCCTGCCGGTGCTGTCACACTTACATTAATCTGAGCACCTACCTCGCTTGCATTGATAAATCCATCATTGTTTACATCTTCTGTGATGACAACCGCCGGTGCATCAGGAGCTATTGCATCCAAAGTAGCGCTATCTGTTGCAGGAGCAGAAATATTACCTGCTACATCACTTATAGTTGCAGTTACTGTTATTGTTGCACCCTCTGCAGGATTAGGGAATGTAGTTGTGACATAACCGTTTGCTATGTCTGCGGCTGTGAGTGTTATGTGAGTTGAATGTCCTGCATTATCGCTTACAGTTACAGTATCACCAACTTCGGCTTTGTCTATGTTTACCTGAACATTCACTGATGCGTCTTTTTCGCTTGCATCGATATAGCCATCATTATCGGTATCAGTTGTGATAACTACACCGTTTGTAGGGCTGAGAGCCGGAGAAGTTGTATCGATAGTTGCACTATCTGTTCCCTCTGAACTTTGATTACCTGCTAAGTCTTCAACAACTGCAGTAACTACTATCTCATCACCTTCTGCAGGAGCAGGGAATCCAACAGTTACACCATTGTCTATAACATCTTGAGTTACTGTTACATTTTGTGTATTGCCTGCATTATCACTGATGATTAAAGTAGAGCCTATAACTGTTCCGGCAGGTGCTGTTACACTTACATCAACTTGACCGTTTAATTCATTTGCATTGATAAGTCCATCATTGTTTACATCTTCCGTGATGACAACCTCAGGTGCATCAGGTGCATCTAGTTTGAGTATTGCACTATCTTCTGCTAGATTTGATGTATTGAGTGCAGGGTCTATTACTTGTGCTGTTGTAACAAAGTTTACTCCATTTGCCGGAGCATTGAAATCTACTTGAACGCTTCCTGCATCTATTTGTGCTTGCGTGAGTACAATCTCTACATCACTGTTACCTGTTCCGGTTAAGATGAGTTTATCTCCTGCAACTATATTTTCTTGAAGTGTAACTTCTACTGTTATCTTGCCATCACCACCAAGTTCTGTTGCAGAGATAAGTCCATTATCATCTGCATCATCAACTACTCTTACTGATATACCACCTTTATCTGTGAGGTCGCTAGTGTCGAGTTTGGCGCTATCTGTTGCAGGAGCTGATGTGTTACCTGCTGCGTCGCTGATAGTTGCAGTTACTGTTATTGTTGCACCCTCTGGAGGATTTGGGAATGTAGTTGTGACATAACCGTCTACTATGTCTCCATCACTTAAAATAATCGTTTGTGTATTGCCAAAATTATCAGAAACAGTGATGGCATCTCCCATCTCAGCTTGGTTGATTGTGATTTTCACAGCAACCTCTGAACCTACCTCGCTTGCGTTGATAAATCCATCATTGTTTGTATCGGTGATTATCTCGACGCCATTTGTGGCTGTGAATGAAGGTGCTGTAGTGTCAAGTTTGGCACTATCCGTTGCAGGAGCAGAAACATTACCTGCTACATCACTTATAGTTGCAGTTACTGTTATTGTTGCACCCTCTGCAGGATTAGGGAATGTAGTTGTGACATAACCGTTTGCTATGTCTGCGGCTGTGAGTGTTATGTGAGTTGAATGTCCTGCATTATCGCTTACAGTTACAGTATCACCAACTTCGGCTTTGTCTATGTTTACCTGAACATTCACTGATGCGTCTTTTTCGCTTGCATCGATATAGCCATCATTATCGGTATCAGTTGTGATAACTACACCGTTTGTAGGGCTGAGAGCCGGAGAAGTTGTATCGATAGTTGCACTATCTGTTCCCTCTGAACTTTGATTACCTGCTAAGTCTTCAACAACTGCAGTAACTACTATCTCATCACCTTCTGCAGGAGCAGGGAATCCAACAGTTACACCATTGTCTATAACATCTTGAGTTACTGTTACATTTTGTGTATTGCCTGCATTATCACTGATGATTAAAGTAGAGCCTATAACTGTTCCGGCAGGTGCTGTTACACTTACATCAACTTGACCGTTTAATTCATTTGCATTGATAAGTCCATCATTGTTTACATCTTCCGTGATGACAACCTCAGGTGCATCAGGTGCATCTAGTTTGAGTATTGCACTATCTTCTGCTAGATTTGATGTATTGAGTGCAGGGTCTATTACTTGTGCTGTTGTAACAAAGTTTACTCCATTTGCCGGAGCATTGAAATCTACTTGAACGCTTCCTGCATCTATTTGTGCTTGCGTGAGTACAATCTCTACATCACTGTTACCTGTTCCGGTTAAGATGAGTTTATCTCCTGCAACTATATTTTCTTGAAGTGTAACTTCTACTGTTATCTTGCCATCACCACCAAGTTCTGTTGCAGAGATAAGTCCATTATCATCTGCATCATCAACTACTCTTACTGATATACCACCTTTATCTGTGAGGTCGCTAGTGTCGAGTTTGGCGCTATCTGTTGCAGGAGCTGATGTATTGCCCGCCGGATCTGATATAGTTGCAGTTACTACGATTGTCGCACCTTCAATAGGATTAGGGAATGTAGTTGTGACATAGCCGTTTGCTATATCTGTGGCTGTGAGTGTTATAGGCGTTGAATGTCCTGCATTATCGCTTACAGTTACAATGTCGCCAACTTCAGCTTTGTCTATATTGACTTGCACAAGAACTTCAGGAGTTTTTTCCGCAGCATTGATAAATCCGTCATTGTTTGCATCAGTTTTTATCTCTACTGCATTTGTAGCTGTGAAGGAAGGAAATGTTGTATCGATAATTGCACTATCACTACCTTTTTCTGAGATGCTACCATTTGACTTTGTAACCCAAGCATCTACGGTAAGGGTCACTCCTTCTCCTGGAGAAGGAACTGTAAGAGATATGATACCGGCTTGTTTATCGGAAAGAGTCAATATCTTAGTTATATCCGCAACTCCATCTTGGTCGGTATCTATATTCATTGTATCACCAACTACTGCTGTGCCCGGTAATGCTACATTAATGTTTATATCGCCTTGAAGTTCATTTGCATTGATATATCCATCATTGCTGATATCTTCTAAGATTGTTACGATTGGTTTGCCCGGCGCATTTAGCTGCATCGTTGCAGTATCTTCTACCAAGCTAGATACATTTCCTGCACTATCTTCGATTTGAGCCGTTACATTAAAGTCAGAGACATCTATAGGTGGATCAAATGATACCTCCACAAATCCAGCATCAATATCTGCCTGACTTAATACAATAGTTATATCCGTATTTGCTGAACCAGTTATCGTCAATTTATCGCCAGCAGCAGCATTGTCAGATAGTGTTACTTTGACATCAATATCTGCATCTTTTAGCTCTGTTTGATTTATATATCCATCATTATTTTCATCTTCTGTTATCTCTACTTTTAGCCCTACTGTGAGGTTACTAGAGTCAAGCACGGCTTGCTCACTTACCGGCATTGAAGTATGACCTGTTGTATCTGATATCGTAGCTGTAATTGCTATCGTCGCACCCTCCGCAGGGTTTGGGAATGTGGTTATTACAAAACCATTTGATATATCTGTAGCAGTTAGCGTAATTGTTTGCGTATTACCTGCATTATCGACAGCTGTAATGGTATCTCCGGCTTGAGCCATTATGAAAGAGATTTTCACTGCAACTTCCGTGCCTGCTTCTGCTGCATTGATAAATCCATCATTATTTGTATCAGTAGTTATATTAACGCCTGTGATCATAGTAAATATTGACATTTTTTTCCTTTTTTTATTTTAGATTTTATTGTTATATAACGCTTACACCGTCTTGAATCCAAAGATCACTACTTGTATCAGCTCCACTATAATGATAAACATTATATATTACGCCATCAATTACTTGATTCTCCCCTGTATCTGCCCATGCAGCAACATCATCAAGTTCAAGATCAACTTCTCCGTCAGCCACTCCTTTTATAGTAAGTGCATGGTCATTATCATCAAGAGCATCATTGTTATACTTTGACATAAGCCCTGCATCCTGTGCATCTTGCAAACTATTTATGGTAAGCTTATTATCACCTATATCATAAATTTCAAAAAGACCCGTTATCCCTGTATCTACACCGCCAACACCATCTGTATCGATACCGCCTAGTACTAGATTGAGACCGTTGCCATCCTCAAGCACAAATGTATCTACACCATCCCACTCTCCCTTCACATACTCAGTAAAATCAACATGGTTATAGACAACCGTTATGTCTTCTACTTCAATATTTACCTCTATAGTATCTTCGGCTTCATTAGATGCATTGGCCGCATCATCCGAGACTTGTGCCGTTACGGTAAAAGTTATTCCATGCTCTGGAGCATTGAAATCTACTTGAACGCTTCCTGCGTCTATTTGTGCTTGTGTGAGAATAACCTCTCTAGTATGATCTTCACCAGTTGCTGTTAATTTTACTATGTCACCTTCCACTAAATTATCTTTATTGTGTAATGTAACTTCTACTGTTATCTTACCATCGCTACATTCTGTTCCAGTAATGAGTCCATTATTGTTTGCGTCACCAAGTATTTTTACTGATATGCCACCATTAATTGTTAGATCACTCATGTCAAATATCACATCATCGTGGTTATTGGTGTCTGATGTTAAACCGGATGTATTACCCGCTGGATCTGTTATTGTAGCAATAATCAGAAGATCTTCACCTTGTTCTAGATTTGGGAGTATTACCATCACAAAACCATTTGATATATCTGTAGCTGTTAGCACAATAGGAGTTATTAACGGATTTCCTTCCCCATCATTTAAGGTTACGGTATCGCCCACTTGAGCTTCGCCTATACCAATTTTTACATCTATACCATAAGATTTATATTCTCCAGCATTGATAAATCCGTCATTATTTTCATCAGTTTCTATCCCTACCGTAGTTATGGTTGGTGCAGTGGTGTCAAGAGTATTGGCTGCTCCTGAACCGCCACCGCCGCCGGCAGCACCTAAAGCAAGGAGAGGTAAACCGAGCCACCAAGGTGACATGCTATCGCCTTCGCTTCCAAGCGCTTGAAATGATGAGACACCATCAGCAAGATCAGTTACCATATAGTCATTGCCCATCTCTTCAGGTACAAAGTTATAGAAGTGCCCATCTTCTGCCAAACCTACGAGGTCTCCCTCGCCATTTGTGTAGTAATCCTCTACAACAACCGTCGATGTTGCATCCCCATCTTGGATCTCAACTTTGAGATTATTCCCCTCTCTCGTTGTTTTGATCTCATCAGGAGCTCTTTTAGTAGCGCCGCTGACAAACTCATAGGATTGCCCTTCTTTAGCAGAAACTGTGATCGATTTCCCCGAAGCAACTTGTGTCTGAGAAACAACTTTATCTTGAGAATCAATAATTTTTATAATATTTGTTGCCATGATCTATCTCCTTACTTTTGTATAAGTTGTGTTTTGTTGATAAGCTCTATTCTGACTCTTCTATCAGGCTTCAAGCACTCTATCATTTTCGCTCTTGGACTCACTTTTTCGCAACCTTTTGTGATAGGATATTTCTCACCCATTCCGACTGCAACCATAGGGATTTTTAGACCTTGTTTTTTAAAGAAATCAACAACAGCTTGTGCTCTTCTTTGAGAAAGATTATTGTTGTAAGCTGTTCCCCCGATGATGTCTGTATGCCCTTCGATAACAAGTTTTTTGATACCGATGGCTTTCGTTTTTAAAGTAGTGACCAATTCACTCAAAAGAGCCTCCCCTTTTGGAGTAAGTTTTGCTTCACCAAAAGCAAAAAGAACATCTGAAGAGAGGTCGATGTATCGTGTACAAGTCGGCACATATCTATTGACCATATAACCACCTTCTGTTCTTCCACTTGTAATCATATCATCAGAGGCAACGCTAACAGCCTTTGGTGCTGCGATTGCTTTGCTTGTATCGATATAGATATATTTGCTTGTATTGTTATCCACGACAACAGAAGCACTCTTGTCATGCATAGCATTATCAGCACCCCTTGTGGATACTTTTATGGTGTGTTTTCCTACGCATACGGGCACACTAAGGTATTCTTTTGGTTTTAAGACGCCAACGATTCTATCTTCTACTCTGATCGTTACAGGCTTCCCTGTTGTATCAGCATCTCTGTAAAAAAGAATCTTTGAATCGCTATCAGGGTATACGATTGAGCCGGATTTAGTCACCTCTTTGGATGTACAACCACCCATAAACATAGATACTAAAAGTAAGCTTGCCAAATAATAGGTAAATGATTTTTTCATTGTCCCCCCTTGCTTAAGATAAAATAAATACACGATTATACTTAGAAAAGATTAAAAAAAAGTTAATTTATTTAATGATTTTTATATTTTTCATCTATTTTACTGTACAAATAATAATAATTATCCGTAAGGATAATGCTATAGCTTGATATTATTTAATAAGTTAATTTGTTATTAAATAAAAGATTTAGTTTGAATGAACTGTCTAATTTTTCTTAAATGATTTTTTTATCCTAGTTTTCATATTTATAAGAGATAATTATCAAATAAATACTCTCTAAAACAGTAAACCCAAAACAGAAACAGAAACAAGATTTCCAAACAATGAGTAACGATTACAACTATGTGCTAGTAATGCTTTTGCATTTAGCAAGGTAGTACCTTATATAGAAAAAAATAAATATTCAGTCTAGATTTTAAAAAGTCAATAGTTTATACTCAAGTTTTAGTCTCTGCATCAAACTAGCATTTAGTTTTCTAAAGATCCTTCTATAGGTATGCTTCACTTTAGGATCATGCTCACATGAAAGATTTTGCTTAGTTTTTAACTCTTTAAGAGTCAAGTTTATAATTTTTCTTTCATCGATATTTGGATAACCGAGCTTCTTACTAAAAAAATTAAAAAGTTTCAATATATTCAACTCTCTTTTGAATGTATATATCTCATCAAACTTTCTACCTACATATAAGTTATTACCATGGATACGATAGTTTACTAATGGCTCGGATACATAGTACTTGTGTGCCCCGGCTAGCGATGCACCAAATACAATACAGTCATCTGCGCGGGTAATCCAGTCACCCAAATAAGGTATTGGCATATACTTTTTCAAAAGTTCTTTTCTCACAGAAATTCCAGAAGTTTGCATCCCAACCCAACGCTTTAAAACCAAGGTTTCCAGAAACGTTATACCAAAATCAATGTTCTTGGTCTGATTATTGTATCTTTGTAAATCATGACTACTGCCAAACTCTTCTAAAGCACAAAAAATGAAATCATAAGATGAATGCTTCTGGTATATTTCGACTACTTCTTCCAAATAATTTGGTTTATAAGTGTCATCGGCATCAAGAAAAAAGATGATCTCCCCTTTGGCTGCCTTCATTCCTTCATTAAAACAAGAGAGTTGACCACCATTTGATTTCAAAATTATTTTGATCTTTTCATGATTTGCATAATGTTCATTTAATATCTCTCTTGAATTATCCGTGGATCCATCATCAACAATAATCATCTCATAGTTTTGATAGGTTTGAGATAAAACTGACTCTACTGCTTCTTCAAGAAACTGAGCATAATTATAATTATTCACAAGGACTGTCACCAATATATTATCTTTCATTTCAAAACCTCATACTATTTTTTTAAAATAATCAATTGTTTTTCTCAGCCCATCTTCTAAACCTCTCCTTGGTTCCCAATCCAACTCACTTTTGGCAAAGGAAATATCCGGCTGTCTCTGTTTGGGATCATCTTCCGGCAGAGCAGTGAAAACAATTTTACTTTCTGAATGCGTCAACCTGATAATCGTTTGGGCAAGCTCCAGCATCGTGAACTCACTGGTATTGCCAAGATTTACCGGGCCGGTTGTATCTTCAGGGGTATTCATCATTTTGATCATCCCCTCAACCAGGTCATCAACATAACAAAAACTTCTGGTTTGTTGTCCATCCCCGTAGATTGTGATATCCTCCCCCTTTAATGCCTGTACGATGAAGTTACTCACGACTCTCCCATCATTTAAGTGCATATTGGGACCGTACGTGTTAAATATCCTTACTACTTTGATCGCTAGGTCATGTTGTCTTTTATAGTCAAAAAAAAGTGTTTCTGCACATCTTTTTCCTTCATCATAGCACGCTCTTGGTCCGATCGGATTTACATTGCCGTTATAGTTTTCGTGTTGTGGATGAATGATAGGGTCACCATAAACCTCGCTTGTCGACGCCTGAAGGATCTTGATCTTCAACCTTTTTGCAAGGCCAAGCATATTGATTGCGCCCATGACACTAGTTTTTGTCGTTTGTACGGGATCGAACTGGTAATGGATCGGGCTTGCTGGACACGCCAGGTTATAGATCTCATCTACTTCTACGTATAAAGGCATCGTGATATCATGCCGGACCAACTCAAAGTAAGGATTACTCAGTAAGGGGAGGATATTTTCTTTACTGCCGGTAAAAAAGTTATCCACGCATATCACTTCATTACCTGCATCTAAAAGTTTTTTACACAAGTGTGATCCTATGAACCCCGCCCCACCTGTCACCAAGATTTGTTTACGTAACATACTTTAATTCTTACCTTTAATTTTATTTATCATTATAATCACTCCATATTATAAGCATCGATACAAAAGTTTTAGAGTACGATATAGTCATAAGTTGAATTTACTTTTAAAATCTTTATTTGAAATAGATTTATCATTGGCTAATATATCTAAAATCTCTTTTTCATCTTCAGCTTCCAATATCAAATCAGCTTGCTGGCTGCTCTTTGAATTTTTCGCGATGTACTCACTTAAGCTTTCTCTGATCATTTGAGAAATCGATTTTTTCTCTATAAAACTCACGGCTCTTGCCTTTTCATATAGTGCTTCATCTATTGTTAAATTTAATCTGTGCATAAATACCTCTTTATGTAGTGATGTATAAGTGTATTATAGCATAAAGTTTTAGTATAACATTGAGTATTGTGTCATTACGATGAACGAAGTGAAGAAGCAATCCAAAAGAATAGATCTTCGCGCTTTCACTATCTTAATTTTAACACAGTATAGGCAGAATAATTTCTATACAACCAACATTAACAACCCCGAAACAATAATAAAAAAAATGATTTTGTAAATAAAGAAAGAATTCTCAATGTGGCAGCGACCTACATTCCCACACCCGTGGGGTGCAGTATTATCGGCGATGAGAGGCTTAACTTCCGGGTTCGAAATGGAGCCGGGTGTGACCCTCTCTCTAACCCCACCACAAAGAGAAGCAAACTTACCGTAGTAGGCTTGATTCTCTCTGATTGAGAAAGAGAAACTTAATATTGTTAAGAGTCTAAGAGTAACGATTACAACTATGTGCTTTGCACTTAATAAGGTAGTACCTTATATAGAAAAAAATAAATACAGACGATCTATTAGTACTGGTCAGCTAAATATCTTTCGATACTTACACACCCAGCCTATCAACGCAGTAGTCTTCTGCGGATCTTCAGGGATGATTCATCTTGGAGTTGGCTTCCCGCTTAGATGCTTTCAGCGGTTATCACATCCGAACATAGCTACCCAGCGATGCCCCTGGCGGGACAACTGGTACACCAGTGGTTCGTTCAACCCGGTCCTCTCGTACTAGGGTCAACTCTCCTCAATCATCCAACGCCCACGGCAGATAGGGACCGAACTGTCTCACGACGTTCTGAACCCAGCTCGCGTACCGCTTTAAATGGCGAACAGCCATACCCTTGGGACCTGCTACAGCCCCAGGATGCGATGAGCCGACATCGAGGTGCCAAACCTCCCCGTCGATGTGAGCTCTTGGGGGAGATCAGCCTGTTATCCCCGGCGTACCTTTTATCCTTTGAGCGATGGTCCTTCCACACAGAACCACCGGATCACTATGACCGACTTTCGTCTCTGCTCGACCTGTATGTCTCGCAGTTAAGCTGGCTTGTACCATTATACTCTACGAACGATTTCCAACCGTTCTGAGCCAACCTTTGTAAGCCTCCGTTACTTTTTAGGAGGCGACCGCCCCAGTCAAACTACCCACCAGACATTGTCCTCCGACAAGATAATTGTCGCAAGTTAGCAATCAGAATACACAAGGGTGGTATCTCAAGGATGGCTCCGGTACAGCTAGCGCCATACCATCAAAGCCTCCCACCTATCCTGCACAAATGTATCCCAACTGCAGTGTCAAGCTATAGTAAAGGTGCACGGGGTCTTTCCGTCTTGCCGCGGGTAGGAGGAATTTTCACCTCCACTACAATTTCACTGGATCTCTGGTCGAGACAGCTCCCATCTCGTTACGCCATTCATGCAGGTCGGTATTTAACCGACAAGGAATTTCGCTACCTTAGGACCGTTATAGTTACGGCCGCCGTTTACTTGGGCTTCGATCAAGAGCTTCGCCTTGCGGCTGACCCCATCAATTAACCTTCAAGCACCGGGCAGGCGTCACACCATATACATCCTCTTACGAGTTAGCATAGTGCTGTGTTTTTGATAAACAGTCGGGAGGGACTCTTTGTTGCAACCTCTCTCGCTTTTGGGAGTAAATCCCTATACAAGAGGAGGCACACCTTATTCCGAAGTTACGGTGCTAGTTTGCAGAGTTCCTTAACCAGAGTTCTTCCACGCGCCTTAGAATACTCATCTCACCCACCTGTGTCGGTTTACGGTACGGGCAACTAATAATAAACTTAGAGGCTTTTCTTGGCACGACGGTATCAACGATTCACCTTCAACTCCGAAGAGTATCCAGTGCCTGTCAGGTCTCGAAAAAGGCCGGCGGATTTTCCAATCCGGCTTATCTACACCCTTCGACCCACTATTCCATCAGTGAGCTCGTTTAACCCTATGCGTCCCCCCATCGTATAAAACTATTAGTTGGTATTGGAATATTAACCAATTTGCCATCGCTTACCCCTTTCGGACTCAGCTTAGGACCCGACTAACCCTACATTGACGAGCATCGTGTAGGAAACCTTGGGTTTTCGGCGAAGGGGATTCTCACCCCTTTTATCGCTACTCATGCCTGCATGCTCACTTCTAGCCGCTCCACCACTCCTTACCGGTATGGCTTCGATGCTGACTAGAACGCTCTCCTACCGCGCACACACCAGTGTGCACCTACGACTTCGGTGTCTATTTTAGCCCCGTTATATTTTCGGCGCAGAATCGCTAGACTAGTGAGCTGTTACGCTATCTTTAAAGGATGGCTGCTTCTAAGCCAACCTCCTAGTTGTCTAAGCAACTCCACATCCTTTTCCACTTAAATAGAACTTTGGGACCTTAGTCGGTAGTCTGGGCTGTTTCCCTTTCGACCTAGGATTTTATCACCCTATGCCTGACTGCCATGAATTCATATAAGGTATTCGGAGTTTGACTGGGTTTGGTACATTGGTATACGCCCTAGCCCAATCAGTGCTCTACCCCCTTATACTTCTAACATGACGCTATACCTAAATATATTTCGGAGAGAACCAGCTATCACTAAGTTTGATTGGCCTTTCACCCCTATCCACAGGTCATCGGAGAAGTTTTAAACCTTCACCCGTTCGGTCCTCCACTAGTTCTTACACCAGCTTCAACCTGCCCATGGATAGATCACTTAGTTTCGGGTCTGCAGCAACTAACTAGACGCCCTATTAAGACTCGCTTTCGCTACGGCTTCGGGTTTCCTTAACCTCGCTAGTCACCACAACTCGCAGGCTCATTATGCAAAAGGCAGTCCATCACCCCGGATTGCTCCATGGGGCTCTGAATGATTGTAGGCAGATGGTTTCAGGTTCTATTTCACTCCGCTTGCCGCGGTTCTTTTCACCTTTCCCTCACGGTACTTGTTCACTATCGATCTGGTAGTAGTATTTAGCCTTGGAGGGTGGTCCCCCCATATTCAGTCAAGATATCACGTGTCCCGACCTACTCGAATAGTCTATAGTTAGTTTTTGTATACGGGACTATCACCCTCTTTGGTCAAGCTTTCCAGCTTATTCTACTAACACCCTATAGAGTTTAGGGCTAATCCAGTTTCGCTCGCCGCTACTTCCGGAATCTCGGTTGATTTCTTTTCCTCTAGCTACTGAGATGTTTCACTTCGCTAGGTTCGCTCCCCGAAGGGTGACATAACTCTCGCTATGCCGGGTTGCCCCATTCGGAAATCTAGGGATCAAAGCCTCTTAGCGGCTCCCCCTAGCTTATCGCAGCTTAGTACGTCCTTCATCGCCTCTACCAGTCAAGGCATCCACCATCTGCCCTTAGATTAATTTATTTTATTCTAAGGTACTACCTTACTAAATGCAAAAAACTATTATTTATAGACCATAAAATGAACAAGTCCATTTTATTTACGCTAACGCTAAGTTCACTTCAGCAGTGAGCTCTCGCGACTAGTCGCTCTACGATAATGCTTCTTTTTCTTCAGTAAAGGTATGCATTTTTTGAGTTTGCACATGGATATTAAATGCTAAAAGCAAATAATATTTCTGTTAAATTGTAATTTTTTACCCGATAAAAATTTTGATTTGCATCAATTTTTCTATCTTGCAACATTACGTTAGACTCTTAACAATAGTAAGTTAAATAACATTAGGTAAAAAACCTAATAGAAAAACTCTTTTGAGTGTTTGTATTAAATTTTTGTCTCTTCTTTTCGAGAAAATTGTGCGAAACACATTTTTTTGGATATTAGTTGGACTCAGGTTAAGCGTAGCTTACTCCAAGTAAGTGAGCTTAAAACTTTGTTCAAATAATGCCAAAATGGTGGGCGTACCAGGACTTGAACCTGGGACCTCACCCTTATCAGGGGTGCACTCTAACCAGCTGAGCTATACGCCCCAACAATAAAGTTATCATGACCTTTGACAACCAAACATAATCAAACCAACATCTACCTAAGTTTGTCTCTTCCGTGTGAGCGAAAAGAGACTATACTCTTGAAAGGAGGTGATCCAACCGCAGGTTCTCCTACGGTTACCTTGTTACGACTTCACCCCAGTCGCTGATTCCACCGTGGAGGGTAGCCAATTTAGCTTCCCCGCTTCGGGTGAAATCAACTCCCATGGTGTGACGGGCGGTGAGTACAAGACCCGGGAACGTATTCACCGTAGCATGGCTGATCTACGATTACTAGTGATTCCAGCTTCATGTAGTCGAGTTGCAGACTACAATCCGAACTGAGAGTAGGTTTATAGATTTGCTCCACCTCGCGGTATTGCGTCTCATTGTCCTACCCATTGTAGCACGTGTGTCGCCCTGGCCGTAAGGGCCATGATGACTTGACGTCGTCCTCACCTTCCTCCTCCTTACGAAGGCAGTCTCACTAGAGTCCTCGGCCGAACCGTTAGTAACTAGTGACGAGGGTTGCGCTCGTTGCGGGACTTAACCCAACATCTCACGACACGAGCTGACGACAGCCGTGCAGCACCTGTTTTCAAGCTCCCCGAAGGGCACCACTCTATCTCTAGAGTGTTCTATCAATGTCAAGGCCAGGTAAGGTTCTTCGCGTATCTTCGAATTAAACCACATGCTCCACCACTTGTGCGGGTCCCCGTCTATTCCTTTGAGTTTTAATCTTGCGACCGTACTCCCCAGGCGGAATGTTTAATGCGTTAGCTGCATCACCGAAAGGACGAGCCTCCCGACGACTAACATTCATCGTTTAGGGCGTGGACTACCAGGGTATCTAATCCTGTTTGCTCCCCACGCTTTCGCGCCTCAGCGTCAGTACTGTTCCAGAAGATCGCCTTCGCTTTTGGTATTCCTAGTGATCTCTACGGATTTTACCCCTACACCACTAATTCCATCTTCCCCTCCCAGACTCTAGCTAAGTAGTTTTGGATGCAGTTCTATGGTTGAGCCATAGGATTTCACATCCAACTTACAAAGCCGCCTGCGCGCGCTTTACGCCCAGTGATTCCGAGTAACGCTTGCACCCTCCGTATTACCGCGGCTGCTGGCACGGAGTTAGCCGGTGCTTATTCATGTGATACCGTCATTATCTTCTCACATAAAAGGAGTTTACGCACCGAAATGTGTCATCCTCCACGCGGCGTTGCTGCATCAGGCTTTCGCCCATTGTGCAATATTCCCCACTGCTGCCTCCCGTAGGAGTCTGGACCGTGTCTCAGTTCCAGTGTGTCTGATCATCCTCTCAGACCAGATAGGCGTCATAGCCTTGGTGAGCTCTTACCTCACCAACAAGCTGATACCATATAGCCCGATCCTTTACCGAAAAAACTTTCCCAACTATACATATGTAAAGAAGGAGTATGGGGTATTAGCAGTCGTTTCCAACTGTTATCCCCCAGTAAAGGGCACATTAGCTATACATTACTCACCCGTTCGCCACTTAGCTGACAGTCTAGCAAGCTAGACCCGTTCTCGTTCGACTTGCATGTGTTAAGCACGCCGCCAGCGTTCACTCTGAGCCAGGATCAAACTCTCCATAAAAATCTTTCTTCTTTGATAGGAGCAAAGCCCCTATCAAATTCATCTCACTAAAGCTTCGGCTTTCACCTCAGTTTCAATGCTATTAAAAAAAGAATATGAAAATGGTTTGAACCATTGTCAAAGAATCACTTAACTATTTCTAATTAAGCTTAACTCTTTTATCACCTTTTTAAAAAAAGGTGCAAAAATTAAATCTCAAATAGACGTTGATTATACTTATATTTGGTTGTCAAAGATCATGCACTGTTCACTCTCTCAACCAACTCGGTTAAGGTCTCTGTGTTAGTGGACGCGTATTATAACAGTAAAGTTTTTAAAAGTCAATAGGATTTGAAAGTTTTTTGGAAAAAAGTTGGGAAAACTTCCCCCTTATATATATAGATAGAAAAATAATAAAAAAATACTCTTTTTTGCTCTATAAAGAAAGTTTTTTTACTATAAAATATGCATCAATTTAAGCAAAAGGGTTATTCTGTGAACAGAATATTATTAATTTTACTCACTACATTTATCTTTGTTGGATGCAATGCCACACAAGAGATAGCACCGCCAAATGAAGATGAAATTTCACAAAGGATAGAACAAAACAAGATTGATGCCCAAGAGGCTCAAAAGAAGTATGAAAGTAACAAAAGGGAAAAGCCTGCTTCTTTTTAATATATAAAATATTTTTTTTATCTCGTATTTATATTTTCTAATTATACTTACAGTGAAATATTGAAACTTAAAAGGGATTATTATATGGCACTGAATGAAAGAGATTATACAAATGCTCAAGAAGGAATGCTCACACGAGAACTCTCTTCTGTAGCTTTTATGAAAAAAACATATCAACTGTTAGCCGCAAGTATGATCGCTGCTGCAGCCGGCGCATATGCAACTATGGAATTTGTAGACACTATATCAATCCCGGCTGTTTATTACTCAATCTTCGGATTTGAACTTTTTATGCTCTTTGTAGGTCTTAGGGTAACAAGAAATCATCCCGGACTCAATCTGGCGGCACTTTTTATCTTTACTTTTGCAACCGGCGTATCGCTAGTACCTCTACTCTCATATTTTATCAATAGTGGTAGCAGTGCAGTTATAGGCAACGCGTTTCTAGCAACATCAGTGCTTTTTGGCTCACTCAGTCTCTTTGCTATTAAGAGTAAAAAAGACTATTCGAGCTGGGGAAAACCACTCTTTATCACCTTGATTGTCGTCATCATTGCTTCGCTTATAAATATGTTTATACTCCATAGCCCAATAGCACATGTGATTATCACTGCGGTCATCTTGATTCTATTTAGCTTTTTTACAATCTATGACACGCAAAATATAGCCAATGGCGCTTACGCCTCACCTGTAGATGCTGCCGTGTCACTTTATATTGACTTTTTTAATATGTTTACATCACTGTTGCAACTTCTTGGAATATTCGGGGATGATTGATAATAAAGAGACAAACTTCGTTAGACTTATCGATGCCAACCTAAATCGCCTCAAAGAGGGCATTAGGGTCATCGAGGATATCGCTAGATATCATGACAACAATCCCAAAATAGCAAAAACACTCAAAGCACTAAGACATAAAGCAAAGATAGAAGAGAGATATAGTGAACTTCTAAGCTCAAGAGATAGCCAAAATGATGTTTTAAGAGCAAGCACCACAGAAGAACTAGAAAGAGAAGATATACAAAATGTGCTTATCGCAAACTACAAAAGAGCTCAAGAGTCAGCACGAGTGCTTGAAGAGGTGACAAAAATTTGGGGTGCTCATCTATCTGAGAAATTTAAAGATATTCGATATCAGCTTTATACTCTAGAAAAAGAACACCTCTTAGATTAGACAGTCACAAAATGCCCTTTTATAAAATTTTAGAATAGTAATTTTTATGCCAAAAATAGAATGTCATCTTATCTTCAATTCTTTTTAGATATAATCGCCACAATTATATCAGATATAGAGTTACTTATATCACACAAAGAGGATACAACATGGCATCAACATTTTTTGTCACACAAATAATATTAGCACTTATCTTAACTGTTGTGGTTTTATTACAAAAAAGTTCAAGTATAGGGCTTGGAGCTTACAGTGGAAGTAATGAAAGTTTATTTGGCGCTAAAGGACCAATGGGATTTCTCTCAGTATTAACCTTAGCCTTGGCAGGTCTTTTCATAGCAAATACACTTGCACTTGGTTATTTTTATACTAAAGAGAGTGGTGAATCAGTTGCAGATATGATTCCTCAGAACAATAAAATCATACCGGCTACGCAACCGACAGAAACAACTCCCGTAACTCCGGAAACTCCAAAGACACCGGAGTCAAAGTAGAACCCTAAAAGTCAAAGAGTTTTTTGATCTCTTCGGCTTTCAATTCTCCCGATACAAAATCGTTCTCAGCCTCCAAAATTGCACCTTTTACTTTCTCTTTTATAGGAGAACCACAGAGTCTCTCTTGTGCAATATAGCGCATCTCTTCAAAGTCCGGAGCAGCAGCTAAAATATCAGATTTGACCGGGCTCTCATCCCATACCCTAGCCTGCTCTTTGTCCGGAGTACCTTCAAGATCTAATACCAATTCGCCGATACTGTTTTCTCGATAATATTTTTGATCAATCTGAGCTGTTTTTTTAGCTGATGAGTAAACTCCTGTTTCTTCCTGGATCTCACCTACAAAATTTTTCACAAAATATGCCCCGGAGAAACCAATAATTAAAAGAAATACAAGTCCTTTAAACATTTTAGACCCCCCCTCTTTTGTGTTGTTGAAAAATTATACACAAAATTGTTTAAAAACCATTTAAAAATAAATTATTAATATGATAATTTTTAATGATTATATTCAAATATAAAAATTTTGTTGCCGCTAATAGAGTTGCAGAAAAATTTATTTAATGGTAAAAATTATTAAATAATACCTATGCAAAAGTGTAGCTTGCGGGATAGGGACCTTGACTTAACTTCTTTTTAAAAAAAATTTTGATGCAAGCTTTATTATTTTTTGACGCATGCGCTTAATGAAGATTTTTATTCGATTCTTATCATAATCATCAATGGCTGTCAATAGTTGAGCAATAGCTAGATTTGCACTTTCGTCATCCCAGATATCCTCCTCGACATCCGGATATTTCTCAAAATTTTCATTGAACTTAACACCAAAACGCTCCTCTAACTTTTTATTGTTCTTGCGAAAATGATCATAATATTTTCTAGCATTATCTTTTGAAGGTAACATCGGTTTTCCTTCATTATATAAATGCTCTGATATATAACGGCGCAAATATGAATTACCCATATGAGCATTGAGAAGGTGGCTGATTTTTGTTTTTGCTAAACTATTTGATTCATTAAGCCTATATATTGATTTTTTAGGCTTCGGTAAGTTTAAAATAGAAAAAAAATCAGATACCACATCATTATCTTGTAAATTAGATTTTTCAAAAACTTTTACAATCATATTGTCATCACCAAACACATCCGCCCACAATGAAATTCGTTTATGATAATCTAGGTAATAATCATGCTGATTTGCATATGTCGGAATTGCGTATGGTTCAGTTCCATAAAGCAAAATCTCAGGATTTTTCCCTGACTTTGAAGCTTCTTGATGATGAGATACAGCCTGTTCATCTTGTCGCCTTAAATATACTATAATCTTTATTTCTTTAAAATATTCACTGAGTGCATTATATAACTCTTCTAAAACTTTTTTTTCAAAAATCCAAGCAAAAGATTCATTTGAGATAAGTATATTATTTGTGGGGAGCTTAGAGAGCTTAAAAGCTAAAAGATTAACATTTTTAATATTCATGCAGATTATGGATCTGCACTGTTTTCTATTGAGAGTAAGAAATTCTCCAACATGAAATAAACTCATATCATGTTTCTCTAGCAAAGTGGTGTTTTCTTCAAGTGCCCTTTGAATAGAAGTTGTTCCTGTTTTATGATTGCCTATATGGATATATAATTTTCTTTGCATATTAATTTTCTTAGTTGTAATATTCGTTTCTAATCTAACCCTTTTTTACTCTTTTAGCACGGTGGAATAAGAAGATTATATCTATTGAAAGTTAACCAAAAGTTACCTTTAGAATTATAGCTGAAGTTAGATTATCAAGTATGTCTATGATTGCTATTGATTGTAAGATGGTGCGGATGAGAGGACTCGAACCTCCACACCGTGAGGCACCAGATCCTAAGTCTGGCGTGTCTACCAATTTCACCACATCCGCATAAATATAAGTTTATCTCTGTTCAAAACCAACTCTTGCCAAAGGCAAAGCTTAAGTAATTGAAAAATAATGGGCTTTTGCTCATCATTTTGAGACATTATATGGTACGCCCGTTAGGATTCGAACCTAAGACCGCTCGCTTAGAAGGCGAGTGCTCTATCCAGCTGAGCTACGAGCGCACATTAAAAAATTCCGAGATAGCCTGAGCTTACCTTTTATGGTACGCCAGAGAGGACTCGAACCTCTAACCCTCAGATCCGAAGTCTGATGCTCTATCCAATTGAGCCACTAGCGCATTGGCATGGGGTGGGCGACGGGGATCGAACCCGCGACCACCAGTGCCACAAACTGGTGCTCTACCAACTGAGCTACACCCACCATAGTGCTTTGGATCTTTTTTTTTATTAATAAATGGTCGGAGTGAAAGGACTCGAACCTTCGACCCCCTGGTCCCAAACCAGGTGCGCTACCAGACTGCGCTACACTCCGTTTTTTAAAAGAGTGCAATTATATTGAAAAACCCTTAAAAAGTCAATAGTTTTTATACTCCTTGAAGACAAAAAATACCCCTCCATAAGTAATGTTTCAGTAGCTTCTTAGTATAGTAATCAAACTATTTAAGGAGAATTAAAGTGTTTGAGGGGATTTTTGAAACAATTAATAACTTTTTAGCCACCTTTTTCTTCTTTGATCTATCATTTGGATCAATCGGAGGAGGCGGTATTCCATTTATAGTCGTCTGGCTTATCATCGGGGGAGTCTTTGTAACATTTCGATTTAGTTTTGTCAATCTAAAAATGATGGGGCACGCTTTTGATATCATCAGAGGTAAATACAAAACCAAAGATGATGTAGGTGAAATCACCCCATTTCAATCCCTCACCACTGCCCTTTCTGCCACTGTTGGGCTTGGCAATATAGCCGGAGTTGCGATAGCAATCTCTGTTGGTGGCCCGGGTGCAACTTTTTGGATGATACTAGCAGGTTTTCTAGGAATGAGCCTCAAATTCTCAGAGGTCACGCTAGCACAACTCTACAGGGAAATAAGACCGGATGGACATATCATGGGTGGGGCGATGGAGTACCTCTCTCGAGGGTTCTCAAAAAAAGGGTATGCAACTACCGGAAAAATCTTAGCCGTGATGTTCTCGATCTTTACGATAGGCGGCTCGCTTGGTGCAGGCAATGCCTTCCAAGCAAGCCAAGCATTGGGTGCCGTTTCGGAGCACATCTCTTTTTTTAACACTTATCCTCTTGTCTTTGGATTTATCTTTGCGGCCTTAGTTGGTTTTGTTATCATTGGTGGCGTCAAACGGATAGCACATACTGCCGAGGCTGTTGTTCCGACAATGGCTATCATCTATATCCTTACATCTTTTTGGATCATTCTCAATCATATCCCCGAGATTCCTCATGCGATATCACTTATCTTTACAGAAGCTTTTACTCCAACTGCTGCAGCCGGAGGAGTTTTGGGGGTCATAATTCAAGGCTTTAAAAGAGCTGTATTTTCAAGTGAAGCCGGGATAGGCTCTGCTGCTATTGTACATTCAACAGCAACAGTCAAGTATCCTGTACGGCAAGGTTTTGTCGCGCTTTATGAGCCCTTTATCGACACCATAGTTATATGCACCATCACAGCACTTGTGATCATCCTTACCGGCGTTTATGATCCAAGTGGACCCTACGCTGATCTAATAGCATCCAATCAAGGTGCGGCACTCACTTCTGTAGCACACGCAAGTGTTGTTTCTTGGTTTCCGATAGTTCTTAGTTTTTCAGTGATGCTCTTTGCGTTTAGCACTATGATTACATGGTCATACTATGGGGAGAGAGCATGGACCTATCTTTTTGGAGAAAAATATACCATCATTTATAAAATTGTCTTTTTGCTTTTTACACTTTTAGCGACTGTCACAAGTGCTAAAGTTTTATTGACTTTTTCTGATCTGCTCTTTTTGGCGATGGCGCTACCAAACCTTATAGGTATCTATGTACTGCAAGGGGATATAGCGAGAGAACTTAACGATTATAAAAGAAAATTAAAAAGCGGAGAGCTTGATAGAGAAGCTATAGAAGATTGAGCTTAGAGAAGCTCAACCCCTCGCTCACCTTTTGCAGTTTCGCCGATAACATATCCATCAGTTGCTTCAAGAATCGCCTGAACATCCTCTTTATCAACAACCCAGACCATACCCACGCCCATATTGAATGTACGATACATCTCATCCTCTTCTATATACTGTTTCATAAAATCAAATATAGGGAGTGTTCTTATTTTATCTTTATAGACAACCGCCTTGATATCTTCAGATAAAACTCTTGGTAGATTCTCTACAATCCCACCACCTGTTATATGCGCGAGCGCTTTTAGCCGCTCTTGATGCTCTTTGAATAGTTTGACATAGATACGCGTCGGCTCTAAAAGTGTATCAAGCAACGGCTTGCCATCAAACTCTGTATCGATACTCATGCCTAAAGTATCAAAAAAGAGTTTTCTCACCAACGAATATCCGTTTGAGTGAATACCCGAACTTGGAAGCGCTATAAGCGTCTGTCCCGCTTTTACATTGGATACGGTATCAAGCTTAGCTCTCTCTGCGATCCCGACAGCAAAGCCTGCAAGATCAAAATCTTCCATACTATACATTCCCGGCATCTCGGCAGTTTCGCCCCCTACAAGAGAACACTCAGCTTCTCTACATCCTGCGGCAATTCCGGATACTACGGATTTTGCATTATCTAAAACCAATTTTCCCGTAGCATAATAGTCCAAGAAAAAGAGCGGTGTCCCAAAATTACAGATAAGATCATTGACACACATTGCAACGAGGTCAATGCCAATCGTATCTAACTTTTCACCCTCAATAGCAACTTTTAGTTTTGTACCAACCCCGTCAGTTGCAGAGAGAATTACAGGCTCACTATATCCGCTTGGAAGGGCATATGCTCCTGCGAATGAACCTATACCGCCTATAACATTGGGAGTAAATGTCGATTTTACATCCTCTTTTATCGCTTCAACAAAAGAGTTCCCCTCATCGATATCTACACCGGCATCTTTATATGAAATCTTTGACATATCTACTCTTATCAATCCCATTCACACGGAGGAAGTATTTTTTTGAGTAAAAATATTGATGGACAAAAATTGGTCAATGCCCACACAATCAACATAATCATCATAATAAGTTGAAGTATAAAAGCTGCCGCTATCCACCCCGATGCAGCAAGTCCCATAATCAACCCCAACATTATCGCCATTATAAGTCTTTGAGCTCTTTCAGCACACATCTTTAACTCCTTTTTTCATAATTATAGCAAAATTAACTATTTTTCTTATCTCTTGCCATTCTTCGTCGTACATTGGCATCAAGTGATCTTTTTCTGATTCTGATACTGAGTGGTGTCACTTCAACGAGTTCATCATCTTCTATCCACTCCATCGCCGCTTCTAGTGACATCTTGCGTGGTGGAACAAGTTTGATAGCTTCATCTGCGCCACTTGTTCGCATATTTGTAAGTTGTTTCCCTTTGAGAGGATTGACATCCAAGTCGCCGGGTCTTGAAGATTCTCCTATAACCATACCGCTATAGACTTTATCTTGTGGCTTGATAAACAAAACACCTCTTGCTTGAAGATTAAATATAGAAAAGGCAACGGCTTCTCCATTATCCATAGAGACAAGTGCGCCTTGTGTTCTACTCTCAACCGTACCGCTGTATGGACGATATTCAAGATAAGAGTGGTTCATCACCCCTTCACCTTTTGTGTCGGTCAAAAATTCACTTCTAAGCCCGATAAGTCCACGTGCCGGAATCTCAAACTCCAATCTTACGGTACCGTCCGGCATGGGAATAAGCGATGTCATATCGGCTTTTCTCTTGCCTAGTTTCTCGATGATAACTCCCTGGAAATCACTTGGCACATCCACAACAAGATGCTCGAACGGCTCTAGCTTGACACCATTCTCTTCTCTGATAACAACCTCAGGGCGTGCTAGTAGAAACTCAAACCCCTCTCTTCTCATATTTTCAGCCAAGATGCCTATTTGAAGCTCACCACGACCGGAAACTTTAAAGGAAGCATCACCGAGTGGCTCCATTCTCATAGCTATATTGGTCTCCATCTCTCTAGCAAGTCGTTCTCTGATTTTATTTGAAGTAACATGCTTCCCTTCTGTTCCTGCAAGCGGTCCATCATTGACAGAGAAGATAACCGAAAGCGTCGGTTCTTCTATATGCATCGGATCAAGCGCAACCGGATTGGCATTATCACAGATACTATCACCTACATCGATATCATTAAATCCTGCGATTGCCACGATATCGCCCGCTTCAGCTTCAGATATCTCTATCCTATCAAGTCCTCTAAACCCTATAAGTTTTGATATTCTACTCTTGCTTTTTGCACCGCTTGCTTTGACGAGAGTAAACTCTTCGCCCTTATTGAGCTTGCCGTTAAAAATTCTCGTGATCCCTATACGACCGACAAAGTTATCACTATCAAGCGTGAAAACTTGCGCTTGCGCAGCTGATTCACTTGATCCTTCAGGATATGGAACATATTTTAATATCGCTTCAAAAAGAGGCGTCATATCAACATTTTCATCCTCCATTTCCCACTTTGCATACCCATTTTTTGCCGCTGCATATACTATAGGAAATTCAAGCTGGGCGTCATTTGCTTCAAGTGCTACAAGCAGGTCAAAAACCTCATTGACAACTCTATCAGGCTCCGCTGCCTCTTTGTCTATCTTGTTGACAACGACGATAGGAATAAGCCCAAACCCAATCGCTTTTTTGAGTACAAACTTTGTCTGTGGCATAACACCCTCTTGTGCATCCACAAGCAATAATACACCATCAACCATTCTTAGTACACGCTCGACTTCACCGCCAAAATCGGCATGGCCCGGGGTGTCTATGATGTTGATTTTATGATCACCGTAAATAATAGCTGTATTTTTAGAAAGGATTGTAATACCTCTCTCTTTTTCTATATCATTACTGTCCATGACTCTATCGCTGAACTCTTGGTGAGCGGCAAATGTCCCGCTTTGTTGCAAAAGTTGATCCACCAAAGTGGTTTTCCCGTGGTCGACGTGTGCAATCACGGCAATATTTTTGATTTTTTGCATTCTATATTCCTATATATTATTTCGCGAATTATACCCAAAATTTATTAGATATCTCGCCATTATTAAAATCCATATAAATCTTTATATGTTTTTATAGCATATCGATCGGTCATAGAGGCGATGTAGTCAGCTATGACTCTGTGTTTTGTGCGTCTTTCCAAAAATGATCTTTGTCTCACCGGTAGGAGATATGTATCTTCACTAAAAGCTTTATAGAGCGATTTTATGCACTCTTTGCCTGAATACATCTTTGTGGCAATCTTCTGGTGTCTATAGAGGTTTTGAAATAGAAACTTCTTAAGCAACTTAATCTCTCTTTCTAGCACTGCATCAAACCCTATAAGAAGTATCTCGCTTGAGTCTATCGTTGCACAAAGCGGTCCATCTGATGGATATTTGGACACCTCTTCTTTTGAGTGCGCTATAAACTCCTCTATAAGCAGAGTTATCAAATTGGCTACAAAACGATGACGAAAAAGAGTATCTTTTCCTCCTATGCCCTCTTTTTTAACTCGCTCATTTACCCTTTGCGCAAGTGGTTCTTGGAGAAGGAGATCAAAATCAATCAGCCCATATTTGACCCCATCATCAATATCGTGGCTCATATAGGCTATCTCATCAGCTCTATCAACAATCATCGCTTCAATCGAAGGATGTTTTTTTAGATCAAACTCACTATCCAATTGCGCCAAAAAGCTTTTCTCATACGGGTATGAGTGTTTTAAAACGCCTTCGAGTGTTGCAAAAGTGAGATTGAGCCCATCAAAATCTTTATATCGTTTCTCTAATTTTGTTAAGACTCTAAAAGATTGAAAATTGTGATCAAACCCATTCTCAAAGCCGTCAATTTTAAGCAATCTATCGAGCTCATCACCTCCTATGTGTCCAAAAGGAGTATGGCCAAGATCATGCGAAAGTGCGATAGCTTCACAGAGCGTCTCATTGAGTCCAAGCTCACGAGAGAGACTTCTAGCAATTTGACTCACTTCAAGCGAATGCGTCAATCTGGTTCTAAAATAATCGCCTTCATGATTTAAAAAGACTTGTGTCTTATACTCTAACCTTCTAAAAGAGCTTGAGTGCAACACTCTATCTCTATCCCGAGAAAAGGGATCTCTAAAATCATCATTGAAGGGAAAAAATCTCTGCGTTGCTTTCATTGTATCCCTTAAAAATTTGTTGGGTATAATTATATCAAATTAGAGCCAAAGGGATCCTACGATGAAAGTAACACTTCTGCACTCCACTCCACTTAATGTCTGCTCTCATGCGATAAGAACATGCTGGCAAAGTTTTGATAAAAGTGATGACGGCGGAGAAAAAGATGTAGCACTAATCGATAGAGTCGGCAATAAATTTAAACACGCCTCCACACTTGAGCATCTGCATTATAGCTTCTATATTCAAGGCATCAGTAGAGCGCTTTTGCAAGAACTTGCGCGCCATCGCATGGCAAGTCTAAGTGTCAAAAGTACACGTTATACCCTCAAAGAGCTCAAAGAGTGTGATGCAATTGATTATGAAAAATATCTTGTCTTTACGGGCAATGAAGCGGTTGATAATGCTTCAAAAAATGCACTCGATGCACTACAAAAACTGCTTCAAAGCGGGATCAGTAATGATATCGCCAAATATGCACTACCGGAAAGCTATAAGAGCGAGCTTACATGGAGTATCAACGCAAGAAGCCTGCAAAACTTCCTCTCACTTCGCACCAACAAAGCAGCTCTTTGGGAGATACGGGATTTGGCTTATATAGTCTATGAGGCACTCCCTAAAGAGCATCAATTTCTCTTTGAAGAATCTCTCTATAAAGAAAAAGAAGAGTAAGAAACTCAACGAGAAATATACTAAATCATCTTATTTTCAAAACTTCTCTCTCTGTGATATTTACCTCTTCGTAAGGCGTGAGGGGTTATAATCGGCAAACTTATGTGATGGACTTTTATGCACAAATCAACCACGCCAATCATTTCAAAAAAAAATCTTGTCTTTATCTTGGGGATACTTGCCGCACTAGGCCCACTCTCCATCGATATGTATCTCCCTGCATTTACTGCATTGGAAAAAGTTTTTAAAACAGATGCTCGCCATGTACAATTGACACTCTCCTCTTTTTTCGTTGCACTTGCGTTTGGGCAACTCGCCTATGGTCCTTTATCGGATCGTTATGGGCGCAAACCTGTACTCTATGTCGGACTTAGCATCTATGTCGTTGCCTCTGCCCTATGTATCTTTGCAGCATCGATTGATCAATTGATCACCCTACGATTTTTTCAAGCGCTTGGCGCAAGTGCGGGCATGGTTGTCGGCAGAGCCATAGTCAGTGACCTCTATAGTGCACGCGATGCAGCAGGTATCTACTCGACCATTATGCTAGTTATGGGAGTAGCTCCTATGCTAGCGCCCATTGCCGGAGGGCATCTTGTCGCATTTTACGGGTGGGATACGATCTTTGGCATCTTGGCAATCTTTGGAGCATTGGCACTACTGCTTATCCATAGAAATCTAGTTGAAACTACTGAGCCTAATCTAAAACTACAACTTACTTTCTCTTCTGTTTTCCGGCGCTATGGTGCGCTGTTTAAAAATAGACGCTTTTTAGGCTATACACTCTCCGGAGGACTTACGATGTCAAGTATGTTTGCTTATATTGCAAGCTCGCCGTTTGTATTTATCGAGCACTTTGGCATCGCAACCGATCACTTTGGGTGGGTGTTTGGCATCAATGCTCTTGGCTTCATCCTTTTTGCCCAGATCAACACACAACTTTTAAAGATCACTTCGCCGCTTAAAATTATCACTATTGCTATAGTGGCACAAGTTGTTTTTGCGCTACTTATGATACTCCAATCATGGATGAGCGGGGAGTTATATGCCGTTGCGATACCTCTTTTTCTCACCATCGCGCTTATGGGGCTTTTGATGCCAAATATGACGGCACTCGGTATGGCACACTTTAGTACACACGCAGGAGAAGCTTCTGCTTTTATGGGAAGTGTCCAGTTTCTTATCGCGGGACTCGTCTCTATGGGAACGGGTGCTCTGCACTCAAGCTCGCCACTCATCATGGCATTTGTAATGTTTTCATGCGTGTTTGCATCTTTTCTCATATTTTATCTTTTCTGTAAAAAAACAAAAGGAGTAGAATGAAAAATAATTTACTTCCTTCTGCGATAGCTCAATGCTTCTAAGAGATGCGGTTTTTCGATATCTTTTGCGCCTTCAAGATCAGCAATCGTTCTTGCAACCTTTTTGATGCTTGCTATGCTTCTATGTGTCAAAGCAAATTTGGCTATGGCACTCTCCAATATCGCTTGTGCTTCTGCGCTCAAGAGACAAAATCGCTCAATCTCCTCTTCATTGAGCTTGCCATTGAGTCGCTCTTGGGCTCTGCTTTTTTGGTTGACAAAAGCTTGTAAAACTTTCTCTAGCATCTGCTTTGAGGAGATGTCAGCACTATCATCTTTACTTACCTCTTGCATCGTGACAAATATATCGATACGATCCAAAAAAGGATCACTGAGTCTATTTGTATAGCGTTTTATCTCACTCTCATTGCATCTGCACGGTTTGCTTTTGGAAAGCAAATTGCCGCAAGGGCATGGATTCATAGCAGCTATAAACATGATATCTGATTCGTAAGCGACCTTTGAGTTGACCCTTGCGATATGTACTTTTTTATCTTGAAGTGGCTCTCTTAGCGCCTCTAGAGTCTGTTTTGAGAAGTGAGGTAGCTCATCAAAAAAGAGGATACCTTTATGTGCGAGGGCTACCTCGCCGATACGTGCCGATACTGAACCACCACCGAAAATAGAGGCTATTGTTGCCGTATGGTGTGGAGAACGCATAGGTCTCTTGGCTGCAAAATCGGGCAAAACGCCATCTAAAAACTGATGCTTTGCGATAGAGAGTATCTCTTTCTCATCCAAAGGTGGCAATATGTCGATAATCCGCTTTGCAATCATGCTCTTACCGCATCCCGGGTTTCCTTGCATTAAAAAATTGTGCATCCCTGCTGCTGCGATAAGTGCGGCGCGTTTTGCGATTTTTTGCCCCTTGATATCTAAAAAATCGCTCTTGAAATCACTATTATAGTAGTATGCATCTTCAGCAACCTTAAGCACCTTTGCATCATAAGAGAAGTTCTCTATCTCTTGAGGTTTTATATCTCCTTTGATTGCTCGAAGTGCATCAAGCAGACTCTCAACGGGGATAAAATCTACCCCTGATATATAGGCAAGATACTCCATCGCCTCTTTTGGTACGATCGCTCTTTTGATAAGTCCTTGCTCTTTTAGCGAGAGGATGATAGGAAAGAGCATGGAGCTGCTTTTTACTCTGCCGTCCAATCCAAGCTCGCCAAACACATAGAGCCCCTCTTGTTCTATCTTAGTTTTATTGGATGCGATGAGGAGTGCGAGCGAGAGATCAAAGTGTGTGCCACTTTTTTTGAGATCACTTGGTCCAAGATTGATGGTGATTTTGAGAGGCGGAAAATGAAATTCGTTAGTCAAGAGTGCTGATTTTACTCTGTCTTTTGACTCTTGTATATCACTACTTGCAAGTCCAACGACGGTGAACCCCGGCAAGCCTTTTGTGAAAGTCGCTTCCACATCGATCACCTTTGCATTGGCACCTTCAAGTGTAGCGCAAGTAAGTTTATTGAGGATGGCATCCTCTTTTGGTTTCTCTTCTTTTATCTGTTCTACTTTTCCCATGCAAGCATTATCACATAGAAAAAAAACGAAAGCTAAAAATATGTCATATTGTCATATTTTGAGATATTTTATTTATTACGGATGCAGTTTTTTCCACTCTTTTTCAAACTTCTTGCGCTTGATATAAGAGAGTTTTTCTATGAAAACCTTACCATCGAGATGATCCATCTCATGCTGTAGAGCAATCGCCAAAAAATCATCATCATCGATGAGATGCTTTTCGCCAAATCTATCTTGGTACTCCACTTTCACATACTGTGCACGAACGATGTCTTCAAAGACCCCGGGCACGCTCAAACACCCCTCTTGGAAATCGGTCTCACCACTTATCTCTAAAAGGGTTGGGTTGATGACTTCGAGCGTATTCTCTTTGGGTTGAGAGTCTTCTAGCTCTTTATCAAACGGGATATTGATGATGAGCGCTCGCAGATGCACGCCCACTTGCACAGCAGCAAGCCCTACGCCGTTTTTAGCAATCATAGTCTCATACATATCATCAAGAAGCGTGTGAAGGCTCTCATCAAAATGCTCAACCGGCTTTGATATCTCCTTGAGACGCTTGTCGGGATATATAACGATTTCTCTAACCATGCGTTATAGACTCTTTGTGAGAACCTTGTCAATCAAGCCGTACTTCAAAGCTTCCTCGGCAGACATAAAGTTGTCTCTTTCGGTATCTTTTTCTACTTGTTTGAGCGTCTTGCCTGTATTTTTTGCCATGATCTCATTGAGTGAATCTTTGAGTCTTTGAATCTCTTTTGCTTGGATTTGAATATCTGTTGATTGTCCTTGCGCACCACCTGAAGGCTGATGAATCATGATGCGAGAATGTGGCAACGCATATCGTTTGCCTTTCGTACCTGCCGAGAGCAAGAAAGCACCCATAGACGCCGCTTGTCCTATGCAGATCGTGGCGATGTCAGGCTTAATATAGTTCATCGTGTCATACATAGAAAAACCGCTTGTTACAACGCCGCCCGGCGAATTGATATAAAAATAGATATCCTTATCCGGATCTTGTGCCTCAAGAAAAAGAAGCTGTGCTACGATCGATGAAGCAACCTGATCATTGACCTCGCCGCTTAGCATGATGATTCTATCTTTGAGAAGTCTTGAGTAGATATCGTAACTTCGCTCGCCCTTGCTTGTCTGTTCTATCACATAAGGAATGTATGACATTTCAACCTCTTTTTAAATAATTTACTATATCTTGATGACAATTAATTGTCAATGCCTAAAAGTTTTGCAAAAAGTTTATCTTCGATGATTCCCATTTTAATAGCAGGCAAAAGATTATTTTTTTGATAATACTCGATAGTCTGTTGTGGATCTTGCCCTGACATCATCGCCTCATAATAGATCGTTTGAGACACTTCTTGATCATTTACTTTGATGCCCTCTTTTTTTGCAAGCTCATCAACAAGGAATGTTGCCTTGACACTATCAACCGCCTCTTGCTTAAGCTCTTCTCTGAGCTTCTCAAGCTTTTTAGCATCATTCTTATAACCTTCAATCTCTTCTTTGCTCATTTGACCTGCTTTTTGATTGACCTTCGCATCTATCTCTTGCTCGACGATATTGTTTGGTAAAGCAAAATCAAATTTTCCGACAAGCGCTTCGATAGTTTTCGATTTGAGCTCTTCTTGGTAAAGTTTTGAGAGCTTCTCTTTTTCCATCTGCTCTTTTATCTTCTCTTTGAGTGTTTCTACGGTTGCATCTTTTTCATCATGCAATAGTTTTTTTGCAAAATCATCATCGATAGTCACTTTTGCTTTTTGTTGAATCTCGTGAAGTTTTACATCAAATGTAGTCTCTTTGCCTGCAAGATTCTCTGCTCCATACTCTTTTGGGAAAGTAACATTAATCGTCTTCTCTTCGCCTGCTTTCATACCGATAAGTTGCTCTTCAAAACCCGGGATAAACTGTTTTGAGCCAATCTTAAGGTTAAACTTCTCGGCTTTACCGCCATCAAAAGGAACACCCTCTATCTTGCCCTCAAAATCGATAACGACACTATCGCCGTCCTTAACACCTCTTTTTGTTTTGATCGCTTCAAAAGGAGCTTGTGCTTCTGCAAGACCTTCAAGTCTCTCTTCGATCTCTTTTTTTGTCACACTTGGTTTTTTAAATGTCGGTATAACCTCTTGGTATCCCTCGATAGTTATCGTTGGTCTTAGTGAGACTTCAAGCTCTACATCGATACCATCATCACCGTTTTCAAACTTTTTAAAGAGTGGCTGTCCTATCACATCACCTGGATTGATCTTTGCACTTTTGCTTCCCTCGTCGAGCATAGTTCTTACAGCTTCACTTTGTGCATCTTGTTCGAGCTTATCGCCATGCATTTTTTTCACGACATGGGCAGGAACTTTCCCTTTTCTAAAGCCGGATATATTCATAGTTTTGCCGGCTTGTTGGGCTAATTTATCGATCTCTTGCTCTAACATCTCTTTTGAAATCTTCGCTTTCATTGAGATATTGGCATCATCGATTTTTTTAGTTGTAACTTTCACGCATATCCTTTTTATACAATATTGCGTGATTGTATCGAAAATTTAGTTAAAAAGATAAAACAAGGCAATTTGCGCATCACAATCAACTGTTTTTATAGAAAAAATTACATTTTTAATTTAGATGTAAAATTTCAAGATACTATAATATTATTATAATTTCTGTGGTAGAATAATAAAATAACAATTGTCACGTCAAGGAAAACTTATGCTACACGACAAGCAAGCAACGGTACTCATGGAAGAGATGTATATGCGAGTTTCGATAGAATACACGAGACCCGAATCGCGTTCAGAAATTTGTGATAAAATCGGTGAGGTTGAGATCGATCTTGATGTACGACCGGAAGTTATTCACCGTCGATTGGAAAATAATGCCGGTACATTTAGTGTCGAATTTGGTGGAGAAAACTATATCTGTACTCGAACATCGGGAGAGTTTATTGAGCGATTGCTCAAAAAACTCGATATCCAAAAATGTGAGTATCTTTAAGAAAATTAGAGCCTTGGTTGATCACCAAGACTCGCCGTTTAGATAGGCATCGATAGAGTTTGCCGCATCTCTACCTGTTCCCATAGCCAATATTACGGTCGCTTGACCAAGCGTGATATCGCCACCTGCCCAAACTTTCTCTTTGGTTGTTTTTCCGCTTTTTTCATCAGCTTTTATGTTACCCCATTGATTAAGCTCTAGCCCTTTTGTAACATTGGTCAATAGTGGATTTGCTTGTGTGCCGATGGCGATAATCGCAAGATCACAGTCCAAAACAAAAGATGAATCTTTCACAGGAATCGGGCGTCGTCTTCCACTCTCATCAGGCTCGCCAAGCTCCATTCTTTCACATCGGATACCTGAGAGTTTGCCATCTGTACCGACAAACTCAAGCGGAGATGTTAAAAACTCAAATTCAACCCCTTCTTCGCCGGCATGGTGCAACTCTATCTGGCGGGAAGGTGACTCCTCTTTGGTTCTACGGTAAACGATCTTTACACTTTTTGCTCCTAGGCGCAACGCCGTTCTTGCTGCATCCATTGCCACATTACCCGCACCCAAGATAGCCACATTTGTTCCTGGGATAATCGGTGTATCGAACTTTGGAAAGTCAAAAGCTTTCATCAAGTTTGAGCGCGTGAGATACTCATTGGCTGAAAAAACGCCATTGAGCTCTTCTCCCGGGATGCCCAAAAAGTTTGGCAACCCTGCGCCAACACCTATAAAAACAGCATCATAACCCATCTCTTCAAGGAGCTCATCGACATCTACCGTTCGTCCTACGACTGAATCATACTCGATCTTTACACCAAGCTCTTTAAGTCCCTCAATCTCATAATCAACGATATCTTTAGCAAGTCTAAATTCGGGGATGCCATATAGTAACACGCCACCTGCTCTATGAAATGCCTCAAAGACAGTCACATCATGCCCTTTAAGTGCCAAGTCACCTGCGACTGTGATACCTGCCGGCCCACTCCCGACGACGGCAACTTTTTTACCTGTCGCAGACGGGATGACAACTTCGTTTTTAACGCCGTTCTCTCTTGCCCAATCGGCGATAAACATCTCAAGATTGCCGATAGCCACAGGCTCTCTACCCTCTTTAAGTCCGACAACACACTCTGCTTCACACTGCATCTCTTGCGGACACACTCTCCCACACACGGCAGGTAGTGCTGTACGCTCCCACAACCTGTTGATAGAACCGTGCAAATCTCCATGAACGATAAAATCTAAAAACCCGGGAATATCTATCCCCACCGGGCACCCCTTTATACAAGCAGGGTCTTTGCACTGGATACATCTTGCTGCTTCAAACTGCGCCTCCTGGAGGCTATAGCCCAATGTCACCTCATCAAAACATTTGGCGCGCTCTTTGGCATCTCTTTCATTCATATCTTGTCTAGGGATCGCTCTGCGCTCTTTCTTTGTCATATCTGCAACACTACTGTTCATCGCTCTCTCCCTTAAACTTTTTTATTTAACATACACTCTTTGGAGTGCTCTTCTTCATGCTTATAAGCAGTAAGTCTTTGCATAAGATTATCAAAGTCCACCTGATGCCCATCAAATTCCGGTCCATCTACACAAGCAAATTTGATCTCACCGCCAACTGTGACACGGCATCCTCCGCACATACCTGTACCGTCGACCATGATAGGATTGAGACTCACCATTGTCGGCACCGAATACTCTTTTGTGAGCAAAGAGACAAATTTCATCATAGGAACAGGCCCAATCGCTACAACCAAATCTACCTTTTTAGACTCTAGTATCTCTCGAAGCTCATCCGTAACAAACCCATGTCGCCCTTTTGTGCCATCATCTGTACAGATATGAAGCTCATTGGAAATATTGCTCATCTTATCTTCTAAGATGAGATAATCTTTGGTGCGTGAACCAACGATTGAAATCACTTCATTACCCGCTTCTTTCATACCTCGAGCAATCGGATGCAAAACTGCCGTGCCGGTACCCCCACCGACGCAGACCACTGTACCGAAATTCTCAATATGTGTTGGCGAACCAAGTGGCCCAACGATATGAGCATACCCCTCTCCGACTTTAAGCGAAGCAAAGAGCTCGGTACTTTTTCCTACAATCATATAGATGATAGTAATCGTCCCTTTTTCCTTATCGACATCTGCCATTGTTAGAGGAATTCTCTCGCCGTTTTCATTGGCAATAAGAATCACAAATTGACCCGGCTTTGCTTTCTTGGCGATCTGTGGTGCTTCGATCTCATTGAGTACGATTGTGCCTTCTGCCATCTCCTCACGCTTAATAATCCGATACATTAACTCTCCTATTGCATTCTATTATTTTAAGATAGTAATCGTGTTCAAAAATATTTCACTTATACACTTGATTGAAAATCTTGATAATTATAACACAATCTTAAATTGTTTTAAAAAGATAAATATCCAATAAAAAATAATAGTGCATTAAGATAGAAGCATTGATACAAGATGTAACATAAAAAGTATAATCTCTTAGTCAAAAAAGTATATAATGAAGAAAATAGGTTCGATCTTTACAGTATGAAAATATGGAGAGCGGAGGAAAAAATGAAAATAGCCATTACCGGAGCAAGCGGATTTGTAGGGACGGCGATTCAGAGATACTTCAAACAAAATGAGTATATTCATATCCATAGAGATGAAGATGTTGCGCAGATAGCCCAAAAATTAAAAGGTGTAGATATCGTCATCAATCTAGCAGGCGCACCCATCATACATAGGTGGGATGATGCCTACAAAAAAGTGCTAAGAAGTAGTCGCATTGATACGACGCAAACACTTATCGAAGCGATCAATCAAAGCGATGTAGCGTACCTCATCTCTACTTCAGCTGTAGGAATCTACCCAAATGATGTCCCATGCGACGAAACAAGCCAAATCAGCGATGATTTTTTAGCGCAGCTTACAAAAGAGTGGGAAGAAGCTGCACTAGCATGCAATAAACCAACAGCCATTTTGAGATTTGGTGTCATCTTTGGTAAAAACGGCGGCGCACTTGCTACGATGCTCCCTGCATTTAAATTTGGCCTCGGTGGAGTCATCGGCAATGGAAAGATGATGACAAGCTGGATAGCCCTTGGAGATCTCATGAAGATATATGGATTTCTCTTTGAAAAAAGGCTAACGGGCATCTTCAATGCCTGTGCACCAAATCCGGTGACAAATCGAGTTTTCACTAAAGCGCTAGGTAGTGTTCTCAAAAGACCTACACTCCTGCCTCTCCCTACTTTTTTGCTCAAGATATACTATGGCGAAGGGGCGAAGGTGATCACTGATTCAAAAGAGGTGAGACCTAAAAAACTACAAGAGCTTGGATTTGAATTTGACTATCCTGACATAACAAGTGCCTTAAGAGTAGCGGTGTAGCAGTGGAGATGAAAAAAGCTATAGTACTCCTCAATATGGGTGGGCCCAATAACCTTGATGAGGTGAAACTCTTTTTAACCAATATGTTCAATGACGCACGCATCATCACTGCACCAAAACCTTTGCGTTGGCTCATTGCCAAGATCATCACTACAAAAAGGACAGAGGCAGCAAAAGAGAACTATAGACTTCTTGGCGGCAAATCGCCTATCATGAAATATACCAATGCACTCGTAAAAAAGTTAGAAGCAAAAGTAGATGCTAGAGTATCTCCTCTCATGCGCTATACCCCGCCTTTTGCAAAAGAGGTGCTTGAGAGCCTGCAAGATATGGATGCTATCTATGCGATTCCCCTCTATCCGCAATACTCTGCGACGACAACAGCCTCAAGCTTTGATGATCTTTTTAAAAATGCCGCAAATCTTGGGATAAGTGACAAGATAAAAACCATAGAGCACTACCCCACACATCCACTCTATATAGCCTCCATATGTAAACGCATTCAAGAAGCGCTTGGCAAAGATAAGGCGGAAGATTTTGAACTTATCTTCTCCGCACACGGCTTGCCTCAAAAGATGATAGACAGAGGTGATCCCTATCAAAAAGAGATTAAAAATACTCTTTTTATGGCAAGAAAAGCGCTCTTAGAAGCTGGGCTTGACTTTGCTGCAACACATCTTGCTTACCAGTCGCGTCTTGGTCCCATGAAGTGGATAGAGCCCTATATGGATGAGAAGCTTAAAACCATGCGAGACAAAAAGGTCATCGTCTTTCCTATCGCTTTTACAATCGATAACTCCGAGACGGAGTATGAACTAGATATCGAATATAGAACCCTTGCAAAAAAGATAGGTATAACTGAATATAGAATCGCAAAAGCACCCAATGACGATGATAATTTTGTAGATTGTTTAGTTGATTTGTATAAGAAAATGGAAGTAAAATAAAACTCAAAGAGCGCAGAGGCTCTTGGAGTGTTGATTATCTAACGCAGTCAAAGAAGTAGTCAGTTTTTCCTATCTCTTTTGTGTCCTCATCAAGTTGATCAAGAACCGCATTAGTAATCCATGTAAGGAGATTTAAGGCACCTTTATAGCCACTGATTGAGTATCTATGAAGGTGATGTCTATCAAAGATTGGGAAACCGATTCTGATAAGCGGAGTACCCGTATCTCTATAGAGCTCTTTACCGTAAACATTACCTATCAAGAAATCAACAGGCTCTGTAAAGAGTAAACTTCTTAGATGCCAGAGGTCTTTTCCAACCCATATTTGGCAATCTTCAGCCCATGGAGACTTTGAAATGACCGCTTTCATATCATCTTCCCAGCCTTTTTTAGGTGCATTGTGACATAGTACATGCGAAGGGATTCCACCCATCTCAACGATAAATGAAACAAGTCCAAGCAAGAAGTCAGGATCACCGTAAAGCGCAAACTTTTTGCCGTGCATATATGGATAACTATCTTGCATAGCATCAACAAGTTGCGCTCTTTGTTTCGCAAGCTCTGCAGGAACTTCTTTACCTGTAAGCTCAGAGAGTTTCATAACAAATGCATCCGTCCCGGAAAGACCTATAGGATTACAAGTCTCATACCCTTGTTTCCATTTGTTTTTGATAGTTTTTGCTGTTTGTATGGTCGAATACTTTTGCAAAGAGATTGTTGCTTTAGCATTGATTGCTGTTTTAGCATCCTCCATAGTCGTACCGCCGGCATACAGTTTATATTCGCCTGCGCCTGTATTCCATTGCTCTTCGTGATCTCCAATCATAACGATCTTGTCAGAGAACATTTTAGATATTTCTTTGATCTCAGCTATACTTCCAAGATATGGCTCAAAACCCGGAATGATGTTGATTCTCTCTTCGTCAAGAACTTTCTCTTCTCTTGAAGGGTTCAACTGCTCAAGCATCGCTTTCATCATATTGTCATAGCCGGTGATGTGGCTTCCGACAAATGAAGGTGTGTGCGCATACGTGATAGTTGTATTGTCCAAATCACCCTCAGCATCTTCTACGGCACCCTGTACGAATGCATTGAGGTCATCTCCGATAACTTCAGCCATACAAGTTGTCGATACTGCTATATGCTCCGGTTTATACATCACACTACAGTTTCTAAGACCATCTTTCATATTGGCTAGTCCACCAAAAACCGCTGCACTTTCACTCATAGAGTCAGATACACATGGTGTCGGCTCTTTGAAGTGACGAGTAAAATACCCTCTAAAGTATGCAACACATCCGTGGCTTCCATGAACATACGGCATAGTGTTTTCAAAACCGAGCGCTGCCATGATAGCACCGAGCGGTTGACAAGCTTTCGCAGGGTTAACTGTGATCGCTTCACGAGAGAAGTTTTTCTCTCTATATTCCCAAGATTTTGTCCACTCGCTGATCTCTTCAAGTTTTTCCGGATCAACAGAACCCATATTGCCTTCAAACTCTTTTTTTCTTTTGAGCACCTCTTGGTACTCAGGTTGTAAAAATAGTTTCTGACCGTTTACTATATTTTCTACGTCTTGCATATTATGCTCCTTCTTCTTCTGTTTCCCAAGGAGCTTTCGTATGGCTCCATACCGGAGAATTCAATGCCAAATCCATATCTTTTGCAAAGACTGCAAAGGCATCATACCCATGGTAAGGACCACTATAGTCCCATGAGTGCATTTGTCTAAACGGAAGTCCCATTTTTTGGAAAACATATTTCTCTTTAATACCACTTCCCACTATATCCGGCTTGAGTCTTTTCACAAATGTCTCTAGTTCAAGCTCATTGACATCATCATAGATAAGTGTACTTCCTGAGATATCCTCTTTTGTTCTTTTATAATCATCACCGTGAGCAAACTCATATCCGGTTCCGATAACTTCCATACCAAGATCTTCATATGCGCCGATAACGTGTCTAGGTCTTAATCCCCCGACATAGAGCATAACTTTTTTACCCTCTAGTTTCGGCTTATATTTTTCTTTAACAGCGTCTGTCATTGCAGTATATTTTGCGATAACTTTTTCTGCTTTTTCTTGAATCTCCGGTCCGAAGAACTCAGCGATTTTTCTTATGGACTCTGTCGTTTTAGTTGGTCCAAAGAAGTTAAACTCCATCCAAGGTATACCGAACTCTTGTTCCATATGTCTAGAGATATAGTTCATACTTCTATAGCAGTGAAGCAAGTTAAGCTTTGCTTTTGGAGCGATTGCTAGCTCTTTATAAGATGCATCCCCGCTCCATTGAGCGATAACTCTAAGTCCCATCTCTTCTAGCAACAGTCTTGAACCCCAAGCGTCACCACCAATGTTATAATCCCCAATGACTGCAACATCATAGGGAGTTGTTACAAAATCTTGTCTAGCACTTGTGTCCGGCATGATCTCATCACGAATTACATCATTTGCGATGTGGTGACCAAGTGATTGAGAAACCCCTCTAAAACCTTCACATGAAACCGCAACAGTTGGTTTAGAACTGTCTTTTTTATGTACTTTGGCAACTGCTTGAATATCATCCCCGATAAGTCCGATCGGACACTCAGATTGGATAGAGATACCATTGTTTAAAGGAAACAACACATCGATCTCTTCAAGTGCTTTTTTAAGTTTTTTATCCCCACCGAATACGATATCTTTTTCACTAAAATCTGTAGTAAAGTTCATAGTTACAAATGTATCTATCCCCGTATGCCCTACATAATAGTTTCTTCTTCCGGCTCTACTGTATTGACCGCAACCAACAGGACCGTGGCTGATATGGATCATATCTTTAACAGGCCCCCAAACAACCCCTTTACTTCCTGCGTACGCACAGCCGCGTTCACTCATTACTCCAGGAACCGTTTGTTTGTTACTCTTAGTCGTATCGCATGCACCTTTTACGCCCTCCGGAGAGTCAACGCCAAGGTGTTTTGCTCTATTTTTTCTAGCTTTCTCAGGGTATTTCTCTAATACCTCTTCGATCGCTTTGTTTTGTATTTCTTGTAATGTTCCTGATACCATTTTATACTCCTTTTGTAAAAGCTTAAGAAACTTTTACTCTATATAGGTTCATGTCATCTAATTTTCTACACAAATCTTTTGTTGCAGCACCGTCAACACTTTTTGAGATTTCGCTGATTTGATACTTATTTGTATAATAAATCATTTTGAAATCGCCTTCCACTTCTGTATTTGTATAATAATCAACAAATGCAGTGTGTGCGAATGTTCCCGCAGGGACTTCGATAGTCTCTAGCTGAGCACCCTCTCTTGTTTCACTTGTTAATGTAACAGTTTTCCCTGTTGCATCAATACCTTCTTCGACTTTTTCAATTACTTTGTCAAAACTTACATTATTTCCTTCACTAGCAGGAAAGTGATAACCACATACAAACATTTTTTCTCCTTTTTATTATTGTTTTCTTCTTTTATCCGGACAAAGTCCAGATAAAATTCATCTCACTAAAGCTTCGCCTTTGGCTCAGAGGCTTTACTTTTTTACTATCAACCATCAACCATCAACTATTGACTATCAACCATTAAGCCTCTTCTGCTCTTTTACCGATCGCATCTTCTTCAACCTCTTCTTCGAGACCGAATTCCATCAACAATGTTTCAAGATCATCCATCTCAAGTGGTCTAGGGATAACTTTAAGATCATTAGCAATAATTTTTCTTGCTAACTCTTTATACTCCATAGACTGGTCTGAACTTGGTGAAAATTCAACAACTGTCATTCTTCTAAGCTCAGCACGTTGAACGTGGTTAGATCTTGGAACGAAGTGAATCATTTGTGTACCGATTTGTTCAGCCAAGTTTTTAGACAAGTCATACTCTTTGTCTGTCATACGGGCATTACAGATAAGACCAGCAAGTCTCACACCACCTGTATTAGCATATTTCAAAATACCTTTAGAGATATTATTTGCAGCATACATAGCCATCATCTCACCAGACATAACGATATAGATCTCTTGAGCTTTACCTTCACGGATTGGCATCGCAAATCCACCACAAACAACGTCACCAAGAACATCGTAAGATACAAAATCAAGATCATCATCATAAGCACCCTCTTCTTCTAGGAAGTTGATAGCTGTGATAACACCACGACCTGCACAACCAACACCCGGCTCAGGACCACCTGACTCTGTACACATGATATAACCCTCTGTGATCTCTTCATCCTCAGGATTAAACTCTCCCGCGCCCGGCTTACATACATCTTCAAGTTCTAGATCTTCAACAGTTCCAGCCTCACTTGCAAGTTGCATAATTGTATTTTGAGCTTTCTCATGTAAGATCAATCTTGTTGAGTCTGCCTTAGGGTCACAACCCACAATAAGTATTTTTTTACCATAATAGTGACACATAGCCGCTAGGGTATTTTGTGAAGTTGTTGACTTTCCGATTCCGCCTTTGCCATAAAAAGCAATTTGTCTTAATGCTGACATAATTTTTCTCCTTTTTTTAATTACGAAAAGAGAGATGCATAAAGCGTTCCACAGAAAAAAATTTGGAGATATTTTGGAAGAATCTAATGTTTACAAGGGAAACAGCTAGTTTGATCAGGACACTCCGCACAAGCGGGAGCAACTTCACCGACAGAATCATAGATAAACTTTTTCCAGAGTGTATCTTTGGGTTTCATTGTTGTAAGTTTTGGGAAGTGCTCTATCATAAAACGATTCATCTGCATTCGATTATCAAAGCCTAGATCTTCATAGAGGTGATTTGGCAACAATGATGCCTTTGAAACACTTGGGGCGATAATCTCTTTTGACTCTTTATTTCTTGCATACTCTTGCAAAAAAGCTGTAACTTTTTTCTCCAAATTGCTTAAATCATTCATGATACATCCATTATATATAGTTTTTTTCTCTCTTTTGAGGAAGGAATATCTAAAAGTTGTCTATATTTTGTAATCGTTCTTCTAACCATCTTTACGCCAAAACGATTTGTAATCTGCTCTAAAATCTCATCATCGCTGAGTGGAGATTCATGCAATTCGTTTTCTATGACTTTCACCATAAAGTTTTTTACCTCTGATGAAGAGAGCCCTTTGGAGACGGCATTCGTAAAGAAATGTTTCAATGGAAATATCCCTTGAGCACACTGGAGGTATTTGTTTGATACAGCTCTTGAGATCGTGGACTCTTCAAATCCAAGCTCCTCGGCAATCGTTCTCATCACTAAAGGCTTGAGCTCACCGCCAACGAAAAATGACATCTGTTTTTCGACAATGATCAAAACCAATTTATAGAGCGTTGATTTTCTAAGCTCCAAAAGCCCTACAAGATCACGCGCCTCTTTGAGTTTTGTTTTAAGCTCACCACTTTTAAAAGAGGGCTCCTCTTTGATAGTAATATCCGGATATCTATCATCATTGATACGAACATTGATATCGCTTTGCTCGATATCAACATAAAAATCCGGGACAATCTCTTTCTCTTTTTCCATATAATCCAACGAAGGTACAAAATTAAAACCCTTGATAATCTGCATGGCATCCGCGAAACGATGGTGCTCAGCATATTTGTTGATAGTCTTAAAGTTTTTAATCATCCTCTCAAGAAGCTCTTCTAACTCTTCATCTAAATCCAACTGATAGAGCTGAAATCGACAAGCTTCATGCAAATCTTTTGCCCCAATCCCTGCAGGCTCGAGATGAGAAAAACGCTCTCGTATCTTTTCTACGAAAAGTTTTGTTACATTGCATTTTTTTGCTATCTCTTCTTCATCCCCGTCGAAGTATCCTCTATTGTCAATATCGAGTAAAATCTCTTGGGCAACCTTTTGTGATATGGGAGTGGGAAATATCGGTGGGCATATCTGCTCAATCACATCATCATGAAATGAGTCTTCTTGAAAAAGAATATTTTCTATCAAGTTCCCCTCGGGAGTGCGATTGTCTACTTTAGATCTAAACCCGAGAAATGGATTCTCATAACTATACTTTTTGAAAATATCATCGAGATCTTCTACTGAAGACTGCAATATAGGCAACCATAGTTTTAAAGATATACTTAATGATTGTTTTTGTTTTAATAATATTGTGTTTCGCATGATTAAATACTACCCAAATCAAAGATGATTTGAGTATGTGAAGTTGATTAAAAAATAGACTATTAATATTTAAGTCTGACTATTCCATTTGGTTTTGCTATCTTCATTTGGCAAGAGAGTCTTGATTTTGGAGTACAAGTTCCTGAGCATATCTCTTTAAGCACTTTGATCTCTTTATCCGTTTTCGGTGTCAAAAACTCCATACCTTGCTCTACCTCTACCACACATGTACCACATTCGCCGTCTCTACAGCCAAATGGAAGTGCACTTCCGCTTGCTTCAACGATATCTTGTATCGTTGCTCCCTCTTTAACGTTTATCGCTAGAAAGTCATTGATTATCTCTACTCTCGTTGTCATTTTTTCTCCTTTTATTTTAGTGAATACGGCTTGATGAGAACATCGCCTTTTACCAACATCATTGATGCAACTCTTATCTTTGGACTGATTGTATATTGCTGACACTCATTAGCTTCAGCCTGAGTGATTGCTCCAAGTGCAACCAATATATCCAACTCTTCGTCTTCCATGTAACTCGTAGGCTCCTCATCACTAATATGTTGAACCTCAACGAGACAATCTTTTGGATCACTACAATCTTGCAATGATATACCCGCCTCTCTTGCTACTCTCATCACGGGTTCCCCGATCTTTGCATGATAGATACCGTCTTTTTGCTCATCGAAATGCATCAAGATAACTTTTGCCACTTTTTCCTCCTTTTTATTAGATTAATTTTGCCTATTCATACGCTCTCTATGTGCTTTGAGATAGGCGAGTTCTTCCTCTACTTCATCTACATACTCTTCAAGAGCTTCAAGTTCATGCTCTCTGCAGCCGACTACTTCGACCGGTGCCTCTACACCTAGAAAATGAACCTCGTAGACACGGATTACTTGTAAAAATTCGCCTACTGATTTGATATAGCCTTGTGACCCTTTTTTCATCATCAAAGTTCCGATCGGCGAGTGCGGATAGGTTCCGTCATTTACGATATCTTCAAGCAGTTTTACCTTTTGCCCGAGATGAAACTTCTGCACCTCTTCATCTCTACCTGAACGCTTTGCAGTCACACTATCGTGCAGGATAATCTCTTTATCAGCAGCCACAACTATTTCCTTGTGTCGGTGTACAGCTCGCGCAACCGCTGAGTTTTCCATCTTTAAACATACCCCAAATATCAGCAGCACTCGGTGCATATCCGTTTTTAAAATCTCCATACACTTTTAGAAGTGAAAATTTCAAAAAATCCAAAAGACGATTTTCATCACTTTTAAAATTGTCAAATCCTTTTTTGATAAGTGTGCTGTACTCTTTGAGTATATGAAATCTTTTCACATTGACAAGGCGTGTATCGTACTCCATATCAAAAAACTCGAAATACTCTTCAGCATCTGTCAATTCGTAAAACTCTTTCAATGATCTATTACTTGACATACTCTCTCCTTTTAACCTTTTATGAACACGGCGTGTCAATGTGTGTATTTTGGATGACATTGACATTTGGCACTTTTTTATCTACCTGCGTCGTCAACGCATCAGCATCTCTCTCGCCTGTTCTTATGCGCTCAACACCAAGAACCGGAGTCCACCACATCTTTCCGGCACCGCGCCCCAAATCGTGACAATTAGCTCTGATGCACTCTTTGGCTAATTCTAAAAATTTATCGTTTGAAACTACGATCTCCAGTTTCACTTTTTCAAAGAGATCCGGCGCAGTCTGATCAGCCTCTATAACCCCAAGTGAACCCTTGCCAACCACCGTGCTTACCGTTACTCCCTCGATATTGTTCTTAAAAAGATCCTCTAAAACCGATTTCAAGCTGTTTTCATTAAACACCGCAATTAGCATATACATCTTAGACTCCTAAATCTGATTTGAGAATTGCAATCCAATTTTCAATTCTCTGCTCTGTTTTATCGGCTTCATTATGATTATCGATAGCCAATCCACAGAACTTACCGTCAATCTCCGCCAATGAAGATTTATATGTATAATCATCTTTGGAGATCGCACCTATAGGCTCAGCACCAACTTTCGTGAAAAGTTGATAAAATTTCCCTAAAGCTGAACAGAAGTGCTCACCATGTTTATCACAATCACCTGCACCGAAAAATGCAACTTTTTTTCCTTCGAAGTCGCCTTCGTTATCTATCTCCAAAAGTGTATCGACCCAAGAGAAATGGGGATCACCTTGACCCCAAGTTGAACTCCCTATAAAGAGAACATCATAATCTTCAAATTGATCAAGATCATCATAATCCTCTTCCATCGATATAACACTCTCTTCATCGACATCAAAAGCTTCAGCCAATTTCTCTGCTATCTCTTTTGTCGAACCACCTGCGCTTGCGTAAAAAATCCCTATATTCATACAATCTCCTTTAAGCAACTTGTTTATATTGGTCGTAAATTGCCATTGCATCTTCGATCATCTTGTCTCCGCTTGCAACAAGCTCATCATAGCTTCTAAATGAATACCTATGGGCATCTTTGAAAAATTTATTTGCTATAACGATCTTATCGGCAATGACCACCGCTCTCCCAAATCCCTCATGGCTCATCTCCATGACAACGCTACACATGATTCCTGTTTTTTGTTCAAAGGCCAAAGCTAATGCCTGAAAAATAAGTCTGATATCTTTGACTTGCATCTCATCTATATCTGCAATAACAGGAATATTTTTCAAATCCTCTTTGCTTTTGACATACTTTTCTTTAAGTAGCTCTTCATTGCTCTTTTGTGACCAAACACCAAATTGATCCATCGCTCTGACTTGTCCAACAAGTGTTTCAACAAACAGGTTTTTCATATTTAAGCCCCTTTTTTCTCTATAATTTTTTTGATAAAAGGAGGTGGATTTGTACCAAGCATTACCTTGAGTCTGTCTATCTCTGTGTTCAAAGAGACTATATCTTTGTATTTGATAGGGAATATCCCTTTATTGATAATCTTTGCCGCTGCAGTGGGTCCGATATTTGTAAAATAGACAATATCGATTCCAAGAAGTTTTGCGATAGTCTCATCGGTATCTTTCTCTTCGATATTTATTACACTAAAAAGATCGCTCTTATCTGAGCTGATATTATAGATGTGAAAATGTTTTGCGCCACCGAAGTGTGCATCAATATTTTTACCGTCATTTGTTGCAAATGCAACTTTGATGATACCTTTTGAAGATGATGTCTTTTGCACTTAAAACTCCTTATATAAGATTTATTTTATATATACAAGAAGTGTTCCATAGAACTCTAGAGGGTGATTTCCACCATCTTCCCCATAACAATCTCACCAAACTCCACTCCAAAATCATAGCAGAGTCGGAGCTCCTCTTGCGTGGGGATAAGCTTTACTTTCAGGGGCTGCATCGGCACTCGAAAATTGAGCCCTCGCATACGCTCAAAAATCATCTCGGGAGCCTCACCACTCCATCCGTAACTACCAAAACTCCCCCCTACTTTTCCTCTCTTTTCCAAAAGCATCATACAACTCAAAAGCTCCCAAGCGGGGCGGGGTAAATCTCCATTGATTGTAGGCGCACCGATGAGAATGCCCGTACTCTCTTCTAAGATATTGAGCATGCTTGACTCATCTAAAGCGCTTAAATCATAGATATTTGCGATAACTCCCTCGATACTCTCCATCCCCTCATATATCTTCTGTGCCATCAATTTTGTATTTTTATAACTTGTCACATAAAATATAGAGACGATTTTTTTGCCGCCGCTTCTTTGGCTCTTTGTACTCCACTGATCATAAAGCGCGATATATTTTTGAGGATTGGAGCGAATGATTGGGCCGTGGAGCGTAGCTATGATATCGATATCCAACTCTTTATAGAGCTTCAAAGCATTTAAAACATCACTTTTAAATGGTCGCATTATGTGGTCATAGTAGTACTTAAACGCATAGTCAAAATCACCCACAAGATCATCAAAAAGCCTATCATCGTAGTAGTGACTACCAAAAACATCCCCACTAAAGAGAATCTTCTCATCCTCCAAATAACTGCTCATCGTCTCAGGCCAATGCAGATTTGGCGTGCTTAAAAATCGCAATCTTTTTCCCCCACACTCCAATACTTTACCTGTACTCACAACCTCAAAATCCATAGTATCACTATGAGTGATTGACTTGAGCATATTGCTTGCCAGCGGGGATACAAATATCTTCACATTCTTTGCTCGCCTGACAAGTTCGGGCAGCGCACCGGAGTGATCAGGCTCAAGATGATGCATCACGATATATCTTATCTCATCATACGAGCAGAGTGCCTCGATTTTCTCAAAGAAAAGTTCTGCAAACTCCTCCTTGACCGTATCTAAGATGATCACACCCTCATCCGTTTTGATGAGATAGGCATTATAGGTTGTACCGTTTGCCGTTTTCATGATGATATCAAAGGTTCTGATATCACTATCACTCACGCCTACATAATATATATCTTTTGCTATCGTCGTGATCTCATTCATGCTGCCCCTTTAAGAGGATCCTTTTAAGCCAAAGGGGTTGTTCTCCTTTGATAAGTGCTTGTATCTTACCTATCGCCTCATCGATACTCTCATCTTCGCTTGCTGATCTTAACGGCAGTATCCCTGCACTTTGAACCATAGCCGCTGCTTTTGGACCGATTTGCAGCACATAGACGATATCACACCCCTCTATACACTCTATCTTATAGAGCAGTTTCTCGCTCTCTTCCTCTTTTTTTAAAGAGGAGTCTCTCTCAAAAAGAAAAGAGGCGTCATCTTCACTCACCTCATAGACAAAAAACTTTTGACACCATCCAAAATGTTCATCAATCTTCTCGTTCCCTTTTGAGGCAAATGCAATTTTCATATAACATACACCGTTATCTGTTTATCAATCACTTGTGAAAGCGCATCATACAGCATGCCATAAGTTCCCGTAAAAGAGAGAGAACAGCCGGCACAATTCCCTTGATAGACAAGCCTTATCTCCATATCATCATCGATAAACTCAACTAGGATGATATTGCCGCCGTCTTTGAGTAGAATCGGACGGATATAGCGATCGAGTGCATCTTCTATGATGGCTCGTTTTTCATCATAGGTTTTTTCTCTAAATGTTTTGTTGCACTCGCTCTTTGAATCAATCGGCTGATCGAGTCCACCTAGCTGCATCTTTGCCATAGGATGACCATCTTTTGCAGCGTAGAGCATCGCAGAAAAGCCCTCTTTGAGTTGCTCTTTGTCGGTTCTATCTTTTAAGAGCCAAAGAGCAAGATGAAACGATGCGTTTCTGTGCCCAAGAGCAAAAGCCTTTCGAAGATAAGAGAGCGCCTTTTGTTCATCCGTCTCAACACCTATATGATTTTGGTACATAAGCGCAAGGTTGTAGTAAGCAGAAGCGTTATCATGCACGAGTGCTTTCTCAAACCACTCTTTTGCACTTGCGATATCTTTTTGCACACCCTCACCTTTGAGATACAGCAACCCCAAATTTACCATAGCTTGATCGCCGTTCTTGCTTGCTGCCTCTTCTTCCCAAAGATTAAGGGCACGTTTGTACTCTCCTGCTCTATATGCTCCAAGCGCTTCTTTGTGACTCATCTTTTCTCCTTTAACAGCATTCTAACTCACAGAGCTCCATAGCCGTTATTCCTTCTTCAAAATCATACTCTTCAAAAAGATCATAGATATAAAAGAGGTTTGAGCAGACCTGATAGAGTGTATCTTTATGCTCTCGAGCTGAAAAAACCTCTCTATAGTTTTCCGGAATCATCTCCATAAATCTTGTCCAAAATTCATTTTCTGATTTTGGTTCACTCTCAAAGAGTTTGCACATTGCGTCTAAAACCATTGATGCATTTTCATAACAGTCAATATTTTTAAAACTCACATACCTATCTTTTGTAGTCGTTTGCATCAATCATCCTCACACCCGCAACTACAACTTCCGGACTCACCCGGATCTAAAAGTTCTTTGAAGTTGCCCTCGTCTAGTTTTGTAAAACCATTGCTCATAAACTCTTTGTATATCTCATCTAGAGTATAGATTTTCTGACCACATGAAAAAACCTCAACGCCACTCTTAGCAAACTCTTTATAGACACCATCTCCCATATAGTAAAAAAGTGTTTGGGTGCTTCCCTTGCCGATCAGAAACTTTGCCGTATCTAGGCCATTGCCACATGCATCATTTTCTATAACTTCAAAATCTCCCGATGCTGTATCAAGCATCGCAAAATATGGAGCGTTTCCATAATATTTTGACATTGTTTGAGACTCTTTTGTATCTAATGGTATCGCTAACATATATCATCCCTTTTAGTTGTTACTCATTTACTTCTATGCAAAAAGTGTTCTTTTGGAAAAATCCTTGGAATAGTAATTGCATTATAGATATATAGTATAATCAAAAAAATGGAAATTTGGACTACCTTATGGTAAATAGAAAACTGATAAAAGACCTACTTGATGAATCTGCTTGCTCTCACAATAAAGAGAAAAAGAGCAGTTGTGATAAGCCAAAACCGGGAGCAACAAACGGTGGATGTGCCTTTGAGGGCTCACAGATATCGCTTTTCCCTTATGCGGATGCGGTGCATCTTGTGCATGCTCCTGCAACTTGCCAAGGCGCTTCGTGGGAAACGAGAGCAACACCTACAAGCTACAAAGGAGAGAACAATACTCCTCTTGGATACTGCACGGATGTTACAACGAACGATGTGATATTTGGAGGCAATAAAAAGCTCGAGGAGTCCATCGAGTATATCGTCGCACATAAAACCCCAAAAGCTATATTTGTCTATGAGACTTGCGTGACGGCCATGATTGGGGATGATATGGATAATATCTGCAAGCGAATGCAAAAAAAACACAATCTCCCTATCGTAGTCGTGCATGCACCCGGATTTGTCGGGAGTAAAAATCTCGGTTCACGCCTAGGGGGCGAAGCTGTGCTTGAACAACTCATAGGTACAAGAGAACCTGAGAGCATCCATCCATATGGGATAAACCTCATCGGTGAATATAATGTCACGGGTGATATGTGGCAATACACGCCTATCCTAGAGAAGATTGGCATCAAAGTTGTCTCTACACTTGCAGGAGATGGCAGAATTGAAGATATACAAACAGCCCATAGAGCAAAACTCAATGTCATAGTTTGTGCCAAATCGCTCATCACTCTCTGCAGAAAGATGGAGGAGAAATACAGCATACCTTATGTCTCTGTCTCCTTTTACGGCAAAAGAGATACGACCAATGCTATCATGAGCATCGTCAATGTTTTTTGGGATGCCGCGCTTACTAAAAGAGCGAAAGAGATCATAGCCGAAGAGGAAGCAAAGCTCGATAAAGCACTCCAGCCATATCGAAAATTTTTTGATCATAAAAAGGCGATTCTCAACACCGGTGGCAACAAATCGTGGTCCATCGCCTCTGCACTTCAAGATATCGGGATCGAAGTTGTAGCAACGAGTATCAGAAAAGCGACGCTAGAAGATATAGAGATCGCCAAAGAGTATGTCCCTATCTTGATGAAGGTGCCGGCAAATGAGCAAGCAAAACTCATCGATGAGCACGATATCGACATACTCCTCGCCGGCGGTCGTAGTCTCTATACGGCTATCAAAAAAAAGGTGGCATTTGTTGATGTCAATCAAGAAAAAAAGGTAAGTTATGGAGCCTATGGCGGACTCATCAATCTCGCAAAAGATGTTGCCAATGCGGTTCATAACCCCGTATTTAAAATCGTTGGTACTAAGGCTCCTTGGGAGGATGATGGCAAAGAAAAGATAAATATAATAAACACAAATAATTAAAAATACACCTTATGGTATAATGATGCGTATTTTTAATTAATTACAAAAAAGGAAATAATAATGTATTGGAAATGGGAACCTTCTTATTCCGTTGGAATAGAAGTAATTGATCATCAACATAAAAAACTTATAGAATACATGAATGAATTGAGCATAGCGGGGATGTACAAATCATTTGAAAATAGACAAAAGGTACAAAATGTACTCGACAAATTGGTCGACTACACGGTATCACACTTCTCATTTGAGGAGCAACTCATGGAGGATGCCGGCTATCCTATACTCGAACCACACAAAAAAGTACACGAGTCTTTTGTCAAAAGAGTTGCTTTTTTTAAAGAGCGATTTGAAAACGGCGAAGATATCACAAAACAGCTTATCATGGATCTACAGTTATGGCTTATCAACCATATCCAACAAGATGATGCTGATTATAAAGAGCTTGTTCAAAAAGCACTGCTTAAAAAACAGATATCACCGACAGATGAGGCAAAAAAGGATAAATGGCTCAGCTCTTTAGTAAAGAAATTCTTTAAATAATTGCTCTTTTTGGAATACTTTGTGTATATGCTTAGATAACACACCATAAAGAAAGACAAACTATGGCAAAACCACTTCAGATAAACCCACTCAAGCTCTCCCAACCTATGGGAGCGCTTTTAGCATTTTTAGGTATCAAAAATTGTATGCCTCTTATGCATGGGGCGCAGGGGTGTGCTAGCTTCTCAAAGGTATTTTTCACACGACACTTCAATGATCCGATCTCTGTACAGACAACCGCTGTCAATGATATCACGGCTGTTGTAGATGGGGGTGATTACTCTATCGGCGAAGCGATAAAGAACATAACTGCCAAAGTGACTCCTGATCTTGTCGGACTCTTTACAACAGGACTGACTGAGACCAAAGGGGATGACATCAAGGGTGCTTCACTGCTCCTAAAAGAGAAACAGCGGATCGTCTATGTGCATACTCCTGATTTTGAAGGGGGACTTGAAAGTGGTTGGCAAAAGAGTACGACAAACATCATCGATCAGCTTATAGTGCCTCAAAAAGAGATCAACTCAAAAAAGCTTTTACTCTTACCCAATGTAAATCTCACACCTATAGAGGTTGAGAAGATAAAGGAGACGATCGCGCTTTTTGGGCTGGAGGTTTTTGCGCTCCCTGATCTAAGTGAGAGCTTAGATGGACATCTTGGCGAAAAACAGGGTGCGCTTAGTAGCGGCGGGATCGAAGTCTCTACGATAGAAGCACTTGGAGATTGCGGGGTTGTATTTACGATTGGCAGAAGTATGGAGTCGTGCGGTTTAAAATTTTTAGAGAAGCAACCCAAAGCGCAGCATTTTCATTTTGACGGTATCAGCGGACTGATAGATAGTGACAGTTTCTACGGCACACTTCTAAAATATACTAAAATGAAAACACCTCCTGCATCGATAGTTCGCTGGAGAAAAAGACTCCAAGATGCACTTCTTGATACACACTTTTTGATAGGAAGTAGTACAATTATCATCGCCGATGAGGGCGATAAAACCTACTCTATCACAAGAGCTATCAATGAAGCAGGTGCCAATGTAAAGTATGCTTTTTTACCTACGAGAAATACTCTCGCAGAGAAGATAGAAGCCGAAAAAACGCTCATAGGAGACTTTGAAGATGTCGAGACACATTTAGATGAATGTGAGATACTTATCTCAAATTTTCATGGTGAGCGCATAGCGCACAAACACCATAAAGGCATCATGCTAAGAGGCTTTCCAAACTTTGAGGCTGTTGGCAATACGATGAAGAATGATGTGCTCTATGAGGGAAGTTGCTATCTTCTTTTTGAACTTGCGAACCTTATCAGAGAGCACAGAGAAGCCCACGGATAATATAGATACCTTCTACCCGTCACTCCGTACTTGATGTGGAGTCTTATATAGTATTTTACATTTGACATTTTTACGAAACTGGGAATCTATATTTTTACTTTAAATCTATTTCAAAAAAATTATCAAATAAGTTATAATTATCACATGAATAACATTTCACCTCAGAAGAGGTAAAATGAGGAAAATTCACAAAAAGGCAATCGAACGTGAATAGTTGGGATGACTTTATTTAGCTGATTACCAACCCTTGCTTTATCACACTCTTCGTGTTCGGATTTATAAAATTAGTTTTGTATGAAAATGCTTAACAACCAAAGGAAGTCAATCAAAATCAATATACATCTTAGAGAATAAAAAAGAGGGGGCGTCTAGATGGAACCAGAGAGCACAAAGATAATTTATGCGGGATTCTTTACGAGATTTTTAACTACACTTGTGGATATATTTATTATCTTACTTATATTAAATATTGTGACATTTGTTATTGATACAAAAAGTATAATTATTTTTGTGATCGTTTGGTGGTTATATAGCACTTTTATGCTCACAAAGTGGAAAGCCACCATAGGTGGTAAACTCTTGGGTGTTGAAGTACTTAATAGTGAACTAGGACCACTTTCATTTAAAGCAGCAACTTATAGATTTATTCTTAGTATCACACCTTTTGTACTATACATTTTGATTAGAGGCATACAACATGATATGGCATTAGCCCCTTCGCCTACTATTCAACAGTTACCACAACTCCTATTTTTCCTTCCTCCCCTCTTAATGCTTTTTACGCAAAAAAAACAGATGATACATGACTTAGCGGTAAAGAGTATCGTAGTTGATAAAAGTGAAATAGAACATATTCAAAATGAAGAAAGAAAAAATCTACTGTACATAGTACGAAAAGTTCTAAGAATAATTGGAACGCTTATTTTTCTTATCATAGCTGGGTATTTGCTTGTCTATGTAGGAGTATTTTATAAACTAGCAAAACATAGTAATGACTCATATAATGCTTCTTTTAAACAACACTATAATGTAAATGATTATAATGATTCAAAAATTATATTTTACAACCAAGAGCTAGAAACAAATACCCAAAAGTTTATAGAGGCTAAGGGAATGTATGATATCTTTGAAGCAGACGTCAAAAAAGACTTGGCTCTTAACTGCATTGAATACTTCCTCGCACAAGAACACAACGCATCAGATTGGCTAGAGATGGGTAGCAGATTTAGAAAAAATGCACGAAATAAATATGCCAATGATGAAACTAAGATCAAAAAAGCCAAAATAAATGAAAATCATATGGGAAAATATTTTTACTACTATGACCTAAATGAGGTGAACCATATTGAAGATGATATTGCTGATAAATGGAAAAAAGGTGCAAATACACAAACATGTCAAGAGATGCTACCCGTTGATCAGATGTATACAATGTTTATAATGCGATACATCAAGAACAGAGAAAAAGCATTGGAAAACTATAGACGCGATTATCAATATGCAAACTCATCGGGGACACCTAATGAATCTTTTTATAGAAAAGAGATAGAAAAGACTTCTTCATGGCTTAAGATGCTCTATGAAAAACACCCTAGGTATCTAATAGAAAAAAAAGAGCAAGAGGTAAAACTACAAAAAGAGCACCAAGAGATGCTCAAAAAAGAAAAAGCCAAAGAAGAAGCCAACAAAATGGCTATTCAAGAAAGAAGAGTAGAGGGATATAAAAAAGAACTTGTAACCGGCAAAGACCCTCTGCTTCTAGCGATATTATATGGAACGAATGAAGACCTTGAAGAATTATTAGCTAGCGGAGTGGACTTAGAAAAAAGGGATGAGAATGGTTTTACTCCGCTATTTTATGCTTCTCATCCAGAAAGGACCTATGCAGCTAAAAAACTACTAGATGCAGGTGCAAATATGTATGCAATGTCTAAAGACAACGGATATAGTGCATTTTCATGGGCTGTAAGCAACAAAAGTATTGATATAGTACAACTATTTTTAAATCACGGTGTGGATGTTAACTATCAAAATAATAAAAGTGAAACAGCACTTACTATAGCAGCAAAAGGGTGCAAGAACTTTGAAATGGTTCAACTATTGCTCGAAAATGGTGCAAACCCTGAACTTATAGACCTTTATGGAGAAAATACAATTTCTGGACTTTCAAGGTATTGTAACAAAAATGAAAACTATACAAAAATGCTAGATCTTCTCAAAAGATATAAGTAAGAGAAAAATATTTGCACACAAACACCATAAAGGCATCATGCTTAGAGGCTTTCCAAACTTTGAAGCTGTTGGCAATACGATGAAGAATGATGTGCTCTATGAGGGAAGCTGTTATCTTCTTTTTGAACTCGCGAACCTCATCAGAGAGCACAGAGAAGCCCACTAATCAACATCACAAAATTTAAGCTCCCCGATACACCCTCTCTATTCTTTTTAAACCATCAACAACTTCTTGTTCGCTTGAGTAAGTAAAGTTAAACCGTATCTCATCGCTCATCCTGCCATCTAGATAAAACTGGTTTGCAGGCACATAGACGACTTTTTCTTTCATGCATTTTTGCACCAAATCAAAGCTATCCACACCACCAAGTGAACCAAAAACAAACATACCCCCTTTTGGTCGCTCAAACTGAAAATCGCTTAGATGATTTCTTAAAGCTTTTGTGAAAAATTCCATTTTCAGCTTATAGGCATCTCTTAACGATTTGAGATGTTTTTCATACCTTGTATGTTCCTCTAAGTAGTTGCCGAGGATGTGCTGAGCGATACCGCAACTGTGCAGGTCTATCGTCTCTTTGATCATCGTAAAGCGTTTAATCATCTCTTCATTTGCTCGTATCCAACCGATACGCAGGCTTGGTGAGAGCGTTTTTGAAAAAGAACCAAGATGGAAGCTATTCTCCGGAATCAACGCGCTGATACTCTTTGCTTTCTTCTCAAAATAGAGCTCACTGTATGGCGCATCTTCCAATATATATCCACCGTGTTTCGATACGCTTTTTGCCACTTCTGCCCTTTTTTCATCACTATAGAGCGAGCCTTTTGGGTTTTGAAAATCAGGGATAAGATAGGCTAGTTTTATCTCCTCAAAAACCTTATCAAATCGCTCTATATCGATCCCATCATAGTGCAACGGAACGCTTTTCATATCTAAGTTATTCATCTTAAAAATATTGACAGCACCTATATAGGAAGGCTCTTCAACTAAAATTTTCTGATTTTGAAAATATTTTGCGATGATATAGAGCCCCTGCTGGCTTCCTGTTGTGATGAGAATGTTTGAAGCTTTCGTCTCAAATCCTTCTTTGTTATAAAAATCTGCTATCTTTTCTCGAAGTGGAGTTATCCCATTGCTTATGGTGTACTGAAGATTTTTAGGGTTTTCAAACGCCTTCTGGCTTGCTCTTTTCAAATCCTCTATCGGGAATAGACTCTCATCAGGCAGACCACCGGCAAAGGAGATCGTCTCGGAATCGATAGATTCGAGGATTTCTCGTATAAATGAGCGTTTCACTTTTTATCCTTTTTTCCACCATTTTAGTAGAAAAAAAGATCTATTTCTGCATATTTATTGCTCAAATAACTATCTATTCTTGCTCAAAATAAATATTAATCTTGCTATAATCACTGTATGAAAAAAGATACGATGCAACAACACACGAAAATCGCCAACGATATCATCTACTACATCTACAAGTACATCGATACCCATATAAACCTTGATGAGTTGAGCGAAGATCTAGGCGTGAGCAAGTTCCACATGCACCGAATCTTTAAAAACGAGTTTGGTAAAAATGTCTATGAAAGCATCAAATCTATCCGTCTGCAAAAGGCATCAAGCCTGCTTCTAACCAATAAAAATTCTACCATCACGCAGATAGCAAAAATGTGCGGTTACTCTTCACAAACCTCTTTTAGTAAAGTGTTTAAAGAAAAGTTTTTAATGACACCAAAAGAGTGGCGTAGCGGTGGATACAATTCGTATGCAGATACCATTTTGACCAAATCAGAGAGTGCCTCAAACTCCACTGCCGACTTTAGCTCACTTGTACCGACTATCCTCAAAATGCCCCAGATGAGAGCATACTACATCAGGCATCAAGGGTATGACAGAAGCATCAAAGAGACTTGGCAGAAGCTTCAAACCTGGACGCTGTGCAATAATGTAGCGGAGTTTACACAAATCGGTCTACACCACGACAATCCAACCATCATTCCACTCAACGAGTGCCAATACATCGCCTGTGTGGTTTTGGAAAAAGAGATGAAAAATGCGACCCTACCGACACTCTTGATACCGGAAGGAGTCTATGCAAAGTTTGACTTTAACGGAAAATACGGAGATGTTTTAAAGTTTATGAACTGGGTCTACTTTGAGTGGCTCATCAAAAGCGGGTACGAGACCACGACAAACCCCTCTTATGCAATCTATCATAAAAATCACTTTTTGTCGGATGATGAGAGGTTTGAGTTGAGTTACTATATCCCTATAAGACTCTAGTGCTTTTTTCTGCTTGTGCCCCGAGATAAGCAAAACGATGAGATAAGATTTAGAATAATAGTTACTTGTATTGACATTGTCCATACACTTATGCTAAAATAATTTTATAATCCATAAAAAGGGTGATTAGTTGAGATTTGAATGGGATGAGCGTAAAAATAGAGCCAATATCGAAAAACATCAGATAAGTTTCGATGAGGCAAAAGATATTTTTGAAGACCCGCTACATATCGCCAAATTGGATTGTAGGTTTAGCTATTTTGAGGAGCGATGGATAACGATAGGCTCCACTAAGAGTGATAAGATTTTGGTTGTGGCAAATATATTTTTTGATGATAACGGTGAAGAGATTATCAGGATAATAAGTGCGAGAAAAGCGACGCAAAAAGAGAAGGATTTTTATGAGCAACATTAAAGATAGAGAAAAATTTGATAACTATGAGTTAAAAGATGAGTATGATTTTAGTGGGGGCGTGAGAGGTAGATTTTATAAACCAAAAAAGATACCGACTACACTTAGGCTTGATGATGATATCATTTTGTATTTTAAAAAAAGAGCAAGCGAAGAGAAGGTTCCCTATCAAACACTCATCAATGCACTTTTAAGAAAAGAGTTAAAAGTTATCTAGCCCTCTCGCTAATCAACATCACAAAAGTCAAGCTCTAAGCCCTTTGGTCTTTTAAGATCACTGTTGTTGTCGATATAGAGTGTTTTTAAAGCTTTGATTTTTTGAAGTGAATCGGGAAGCATATCTAGCAAATTGTCTTCTACATCAAGTTCTACGAGATTTTCAAGCTCCCCGATGCACTCCGGGATTTTTTTAAGCATATTGCCTGATGCACTCAAGTATTTAAGGTTTTTTAAATTGCAGATATCATCAGGGAGTGTCTCAAGTGCGTTATCATCAAGCGTGAGTATCTGCAAATCCTCCAATTTACTCAAATCAAAATCCAAGGAAAGCAGCTCATTGTTGTTGAGATTGAGTCTTAAAAGCATATCGTGCGACTCCAAAGAAGGGAGGTTTGTGATGCGATTTCCTTCCAAAAGGAGCGTTTCAAGCTCATCTATCTTCGATATCGAATCAGGAAGTGCTACAAGCTTATTGTAGGAGAGATCGAGATAATAGAGTGCTCTCATATCGCCAAAAACATCTGGAAGCTCTTGTAGCTCGTTGGTATCGAGCGAAAGATAGAGCAGTTTTTTGAGATTTTTCAACTTTTCATCAACACTTTGAAGCAAATTTGCAGCTATTGTAAGCCTTGTAAGCCCTTGAAGTTCATAAAAACTTTGAGGTAACTCTTTTAAGTGATTGCCGTTAAGATTTAACACTATGAGTGACTTTAGATTGCCGAAATTCTCAGGAAGCGATTCAAGCAGGTTATTTTCACACTGTAAGTTTCGTAAATTTTTCAATTCGCAGATACTTTCAGGAAGATGCTTAAACCTATTGCCCGATATCTTAAGAACACCTAGATGCTTCAGTGCACCTATACTCTCAGGTAAGTTGTTAAGCTTTTGCTTTGTGAGATCTAAGGTCGAGAGCTTCTTTAGAGTTTCGATATCTGTTGGGATCTTTGTTTCAAGTCCTTTCGATTTGACCCATCGTATAAAATCATTCATTCCATTATCACTCATCGTCGCCCCCTTCCTTGATCTTTCTTTGCTCGATTAGAAAATCGATCTCATCATAGTCGATCTCCCCAAATTGAACCATATCAAAAAGCCGCATAAGCGGTCTTCTGCAGCATGTCTTATTGCAACCTGTGACCAATTTTTTTGCCTTCTTGTACGGCAAGGTTGTTTCGGAAAAGAGTGCGATTGCCTCATCAACGCTTTTGTTGCCACATTCGCAGATTATTTTATCGCCGATTTTATTCATATGATCATTGCAAAAACTCATACTGCTCGCGCATCTTGACAACCTCGCTCATCGCATCTTGAATCTGCTCGCTCAATGCAGGCAATTTGACATAATCGACCCAGATCGTATCTTCTACGATATCATGAATCTCTCCTGCGATTTCGCTTACTTTTCTCTTCTGTTTTGCAAACATCTTTTTGATCTCTTTTTCATCTATTGTCGCATCCATTATAACTCCTTTAACTATTAAAATCCATAGATCATTTCGAGATTTATATCGGGTTTCTCATTGAGATACATGAGATTATAATTTTGTGCATATTTGAACCCGTGTGCACTATAAAGATCAGTAATCTCTTTTACCTTAGCAGGGATAAACGCTATGATCTTTTTGAGCCCTCGATGGTGGATGAGTGCTCTAAGCAATTTTTGCGCATCCTCAAATGCTGATGATCGCATCACCCAAGGAGATATCTTGATCGTACTTTTATTGAGAGCATAAGAGTGCTGATACCCGTTTGGTGTACTCAAAACGAGCGATGAAGATTTCATCATCATATGTGTGATATAAAAAAACCTCTCATCTTTGTAGGCTTCTCTATCAGTCATTCTCAAAGGCTCCATATATTCTGTGCTTGATATGTTTGAAAAATTTGTGCTAAATAACCCAACATCATGACCCTCATAGAGTGCCTTATGAAATGGCGCAAAAGATTTAAATCCAAATGCATCAAAGAGCTCTCTCTCCTCATCACTGACCAATACAAGAATACTCTTATCATTCTCATCGATATTTTTCAAAAGTAGCGCAAGCAGTCTCTTTTTATCATCACTGCTTAGCTCTCGTTTGTAGCAAAAATTATTGATAAGCACGGCTTTATCAAATCTAAATGCGCTTATCATACCAAAGAGCTCTCCGTCTTTGTATGCACCAAAAGAGTGGCTTTTATCTTGCTGCCATGTTTTGATAAGCAGATTTGTATCACACAGTATGGAACTACCGAAATCCTCTACAGCACTCTCAAAATTTTCGTTATGCCACCCTACGAACATAGATAAAGCTCTTTTAACTCAATAGGCTCAAGAACTTTTTTTCTCGTTGTTACGATCTCCCTAACTTTTGGAAGCAACAGTGTGAGTTTCTTTTTATCGGTAACAACACCTAAAGAGTTGAGGTGATATTTGAGCGTTGAAGTGCCTGAGTGTTTCCCTATAGGGAAGCCTCTTAAAAGCCCCACCTCTTCGGGGCAAAATGCCTCATAGGAGGATTGGTTTTTCATCATACCGTTTGCATGGATACCTGATTCATGTGAAAAGATATGCGCACCGACGATAGGGAAGTTATTGTCAATGGGTCTATTTGCTGCTCTACTGACCGTGCCTACTAGTTTTTTAAGCATGAGTGCATCGATCGCTCTTGGCTCATCAAATTGATGTGTTAAGCTCATAAGTACCTGCTCAAAAGAGGCATTGCCGGCTCTCTCGCCAAGTCCTATGACGGTCGTGTTGACGCTTTTTGCGCCTGCCTCAATACCTGCAATGGAGTTTGCCGTCGCCATACCAAAGTCATTGTGCATATGCATCTCGATATCAAATAGATTGAGACTGCACAACTCTGAGATGTTATTAAATGTCTGGTTTGGAGTCAAGATGCCAACCGTATCACAATAGCGAAATCTTTGCGCACCATATTCATCTCCTAGGACGAGAACATCTTGCAAAAATCCGATATCGGCTCTGCTTGCATCCTCTCCGCCGATGCAGACAAAAAGCCCCTCATCTTTAGCGGCCTTTATCACGGTTTCAAGATTTTTTAAAAGCTTTGTTTTGTTGCCTTTGTATTTCACATCGATGAGAACATCAGATGTTGGGATAGAGAGATCAACCGCTTGGACACCGCAATTGATAGAAGCCTCCAAATCACGCATCGTTGCACGATTCCAGCTCATCGCAGGGATCGGTAAACCAAGCGCTATGATCGCTTTGATATCTTCTTGTTCTTTTTTTCCCATAGCCGGGATCCCGACCTCTATCTCATCGGCACCTGCTTTGTAAAGAAGCTCAGCGATTTGTAGTTTTTCATGGGTATTAAAAGCAACAAACGGTGCTTGTTCGCCGTCTCGTAAAGTTGTATCATTGATTAGGGCCATCGTATCGCCTCCCTATTTAATATATTCTATAGAGTACTATGCAAGAAACATTCCGCGATATAAAAATGACGATGAGGGCGAGCTTATCCTACCTCAACCTCATCTTGAAAAAAGAACTTTTTAGCTGCTTCAAATACAGAATGCTCGATTGGCTTTTGCGCATAACTCTCATCACAGATAAGCCCTATAGAGCGCAACTCATCCATCGGGCACTCGCCGATTTTTTCAGTCAAGAGGATGTCCACATCTTTGAGTGTTGTTTTGATCTCCTCTATAGGATTATTCCCGTCACAATTTTCAGGTCCGCTACAGTAGGCACTCTCTATCTTTCTATGCATCACAAAACGAATCGCCTTATCGCCTGCTTCGTAGATCAAGAACTCCTGTGCACTCCCAAAGTGCATATTGATAAGCCCTTCACCTGCCGTTGTCACGGCAATGAGTTTTGTCTTACCGTTTGAGCTTAATTGCTCTTTTGAAGCTTGTTCGATATTAACACGCTCGTTCGCTTTTGCTAGAGCCACTCTCCATGTCTCAATCTTTTGATGAAATGCCTCTCTTGATTTGATATCGTATCGCTTTTGAAGCGTATCAAAATCCATAGAAGCAAAGCTCTCTTTGGTAAACTCGTTGCCTCTATCTTCTCCTATAAGCCCCACAGCATCGGCGCGACACTGGCGACAGTGACTCATAAGCTTCATATCCATCCCGCATGCCTCTTGTGCCTCCATAACCTCTTGATCGGTTGCGCTCGGCACACCGTCAAGTCCAAATTTTGTTCCAAATTCAGGGCTTGAAAGCAGTGGCATAATGTTGTGCAAGAATACATTGAGTTCTTTGAGTTTTTTAGCAACATTAGGGAGATCTTTATCATTCACTCCAGGGATCAAAACAGAATTTGCTTTGACTAAAATGCCCCTGTCCGTAAGCATCTTGATACCCTCAAGCTGTTTTTCAAGCAGTATCTTTGCTCCTTCAACCCCTCTTACTTTTTTATGATTCCAATGTACCCAAGGGTATATTTGCGAGCCGATTTCCCCTGAGGCATCTACGGTATTGATAGTTACGGTGACATGGTCGACATTGTATTTGACGATCTCATCGATAAACTCCGGCAATCGCAAACCATTTGTAGAGAGACAAAGTTTCAAATCAGGTGCTTTCTCTTGCAAAAGTCTCAATGTCTCAAAGGTCTTTTTCGGATTTGCAAGTGCGTCTCCGGGTCCTGCTATACCCACAACAGAGAGTTGCTGTATCTCGCCACCCACATAGAGCACTTTTTTTACTGCCTCTTCAGGCTTAAGTTTACCGCTTGTTACGCCGGGACGACTCTCGTTTGAACAGTCATATTTTCTATTGCAGTAGTTACATTGGATATTACAAGCAGGCGCAACGGGCACATGAATCCTCGCATAATGCTGGTGTGCCCCTTCGCTATAGCACGGGTGATTATTTATCTTTTCTTGAACCTCTTGTGCTTTAGGATCGCTCAGATCAAGTCCGCTTGATGTAGGGCATGCGCAGCTCATAATATCTCCTTTTATACACTTACCGGCTGGTGAGTTTCTCTATCTTCTAAAGATATACTCTCTCTAAAAGATTGTGGTTTATTTTCCGGTGAAAATATCCCTTTTTTAGGGTGTACTCGTATGCTATACACACCATTCTCATTTCCTTGTAGATAGTACTCATTAAATTCTGCCGTATAAGGCATATCCCAGACGATAGCACCCTCAGTTGGACATACATCTGCACACTTAGGTACTGTTGAATCGACACACTCTATACATTTTTCAGGCTTCACATAAACAAACTCTCCACCTTCGATAGGGCTCTCATCAGCATCGACTATTGCCGTTGCCGGACACTCATCTATACATGTGTTACAATTGATACATTCATCAGTGATCATTACTGCCATTTGATATACTCCTAAATTTGATATACCAATACATATACATTATCCGTTCCAAAAAGAGAAAAGAGAGAGAAAAATTTAAATTAATTTACGAAAAGGGGTCATTTTTGAAGCTATAAAACCGTTTTTAAGATAGAAAGAGTGTGCTTTTTTGTTGCTCGTATCGGTAAGAAGCGTAAGTCGTTTTAGCTGTTGCTCTTTTGCAAAACGGGCAGCAAACTCCAAAAGAGCACTCCCTATCCCTTGTGCTCTAAAATCAGGATGCACAATCATATCTTCTAACATCCCGACTCTCCCTCCAAGGGCTGTTGAGAGACTATAGAGGATACTTATCATAGCGATTGGCGTATCATCATTTGTAGCGACAAGGATATGCCCTATAGAAGGGTCTTCCATGATGATAGTTAGTGCTTTTTCTTGCAAGGAGCTACTTGGAGTAAACTCCTCTTCTTGCTCAAAGAGGCAAGATAAAAGTTGGCACAAAAAAGGGATATCTTCTCTTGAGGCAACTCTAAAAGATATCTCCTTATCCCTCTTCATTCTCTTTGACATACTCAAAAATCGGCTCCTTACTGCCCTCTACATATCCTTTTGTAATCGTACACTTTACAACATTTTCAGAAGACGGCATATCATAAAGAAGCGGAAGCATCATCTTCTCTACTATCGCTCGAAGTCCTCTTGCGCCAATGCCTTTATCATAAGCACTCTGTGCTATCTCTTTGAGTGCGCCATCATCAAACTCAAGCTCGATACCATCAAGCTCAAAGAGTGCTTTGTACTGCTTGATAAGTGCATTTTGCGGCTCTTTGAGTATGCGTACAAGTGCCGCAACATCCAAATCTTCAAGCCTAGCGATGACCGGTATCCTTCCGACAAACTCAGGAATCAGCCCAAAAGAGATAAGGTCTTTTGCCTCGATATCTTTTGAAGCAAGAGGGGCATCTTCGGATTTTAAAAATCCTACATATGGGCTCTTTTTGTCACCGCTTATCTTATCGAACATCCCTACAAATGCACCGCCACAGACAAAAAGAACATTTTTAGTATCGAACAATACGGTATCTGTCGATGCATTTTTACGACTCCCTTTGATCGGAACATAAACCTCTGAGCCTTCCAATATCTTTAGAAGACCTTGCTGTACACCTTCGCCGGAAACATCTCTTCCACTTACTGAGCTCTCATGATGCTTGGCGATCTTATCGATCTCATCTATATAAACGATGCCTTTTTGCGCTCGCTCAACATCATAATCACTCGCCGCTAAAAGCCTAGAGAGGATTGACTCGACATCTTCGCCGACATAACCCGCCTCGGTAAGTGCCGTAGAATCCGCGATAGCAAAAGGAACATCCATGATTTTGGCCAAAGATTTTGCCAAAAGTGTTTTCCCACTACCCGTAGATCCGATGAGCATGATATTGCTTTTTTCTATCTCTATATCATTATAGTTTGCCTTATCTATCCTCTTATAGTGAGAATAAAGCGCAACAGAGAGTACCTTTTTTGCATCCTCTTGCCCTATCACATATTTATCGAGGTACTCTTTGATCTGATGTGGTTTTGGCAGTCCTTTTTGAAACTCCTCTTTGTTTCTTTTGATCTTCTCTTTTTTGATGATCTCAGAGCAGTTTTCGATACACTCATTGCAGATGTTAGAATCTTCTGCACTAAATAGCTTCAATACTTCTTTTTTGGATTTTCCGCAAAAATCACACTTTAACTCTTTGCGCATTATATAGCCTTGATAAAATCATTGATCTCTTCTCTATGGACTTTGAGATCATGTTTTTCTATGAAACTTTGCTCTTTTTTACTCAGCGCTTCTTTTGGCTCAACCACGATACCGCCTTTGAGCCCTAGAGTAATCTCGTTAGCAACCATCCTAAAAGTATCTCTTCCAAAATCAACACCTAAAAAGAGGTAAGACTTCTCTTGCTTATATTGTTTTAGGAATGGAGGCAGTGCATAGCCTCCCATCGCTTCAGTGAGCCAATCGACAAAATCAGCATCACTCACGATAAAATCCATAGCCGGCACTGTTGAGCCCATGGGCTTAAAGAGGATTGGGATATCTGCGCCCAGCTTCTCTTTTTCTACTATATTATATTGCTTTGTGTCTACATCATAGAGGTAGATGATAAATCTATCATAACCGCCCATCACTCTAGAGACTCCCGTAATCATAAAATGAGGAACATCCTCATAGACCTTGCACGCACTGTCATCCATATTTGTATCGATCATATAAGGAGGCTGTATCTCCTTTAGAAATGTATATATAGGCGGTACTTCATACTCTTTGGAGCTATAGATATGGTTTGTCATCTGTACGATAAACTCTCTACCTTTTCGCTGTTCCAAACTCATCGCCGCACGCGAATACTCATACATAAGCCTTGGACTCATAGCTCTGCCGTTATTGAGCGCTAAAACCATACTATCACTATCAAAGGGGAGCGCACTCCCATCTTTTGCGATCACTTCTTTAAAAACGCCCATTCCTAAAAACGGAACGAGTGCGCCGCTTTTTAGGTCTTCTACTATATTATCCATGACAACCAACTCCTGTGTATACCACATATGCCTTGTTAAGCTCTAAGGCCAATCGTTCAAAATCAAACTCATCTTCTAAATTTTCCGGCATATCGATATAAAAGATCGCCCCCTCTTTGCTGATAAGAAATATCGACTTGCAAAGATCAGGCGCCATACTTCCTGTTACAATTTTCGTTCCGTACATTCCACCGAACTCTTCTTGGAGATCAAAAACTGCTTCTAGCTTTTGTAACTTTTTAAGGCTTTCTTGCCCCTCTTGTGCTCTCTCGGCCAAGATAAGGTAACAATGAATCGGCACTTTAATAGCACTTAAAAATTTGTCAAGTATAGCTACCTCGTCGAGTAATACTTGCGGTAAAGAGACAAGCAAAGTCATAGAGTTATCTCCATGACTTCGTTGTATCTCAAATATATCTCCATTTGTATCTTCTACTGCTACATTTTCAGCCATATAGCCGACATCTATAAAATCATCGGTAATCTCAAGTATCTCATCTTTATAAAATATCTTACTCATAGCTCATCTCGTTGCATCGCTTCAAGCGGTGGTATGAGCATCCTCATCTCTTCGGCACTGATGCCCTCTTCGCTTCCCATTAAAACGATTCTCTCAATCGTATTTTCCAGCTCTCTGATGTTGCCCGGCCATGGGTAATGCATCAACTCATCCATCGCCTCATCGGTGATGATGACTGATTTTTTATGGTTACTCATAGAGCGCTTCAAAAAGAAATTAACTAAGAGTTTGATATCATCCCCTCGCTCTCTAAGCGGCGGTAAATCGATAGGGATGACATTGAGTCTATAGTAGAGATCCTCTCTAAATTTCCCCTCTTTAACCATCTGTTCAAGCGGTCTATTTGTTGCCGCAATCAAACGCACATTGACCTTGATGGTCTTGCTGCCGCCAACGCGCTCAAACTCTCGCTCTTGGAGTACACGCAAAAGTTTCACTTGCGCAGAAGCAGAGATATCGCCTATTTCATCCAAGAAAAGTGTCCCTCCATCGGCAAGCTCAAATCGCCCTTTTCTCATATCTTTTGCGTCTGTAAAGGCACCTTTTTCATGGCCAAAAAGCTCGCTCTCAATGAGTGTATCCGAGATCGCTGCACAGTTGATCTTGATAAAAGGCTCATCGCACCTTTTGCTTCTTTTGTGAATCGCCGCGGCAACAAGCTCTTTTCCTGTCCCGGTTTCTCCGCGGACAAGTACGGTCACATCAGATTGGGCTATGCGCTCTATCGATTTGAAAACATGTTGTATCTTTGGATGCTCACCGACGATATCTCCAAAATTATGCACTTTTGAATCCCACTCCATCTTATAGTAGAGCTTCAAATCTTGCAATTTTTGCTTCTCAGCTTCTGAAGAGATATGCGAGTACATCGCTTGGGCAAAGAGTGAACTTATGATAGTCAAGATTCTTACCGTCTCTTCAAAGTCGATCTTTGTAGTCTTTGTCAAGTTAACACCAAGCACTCCGATTACTTGATCATCAACCAAAAGTGGAACAGCGATATATGATATCGTGCTTGCATTTCTATTGCCGGCTTTGTTTAAAAAGAGGATATTGTTGTGTACATTCTCGACAACGATTGGCTCTTTACTTTGCGCTGCAAGCCCTGTTGAACCCTCTCCTACCTTATAAGAAGCAAGCTCTTTTTGAAACTTATTGAAGTTTAAAGAGGCAAAGACATTCAGTGTCTCATTTTCTAGTTTATAGATAACACAGTTATCAAGTTCGAGTGAATTCTTTAGAGCACCAAGACAATTTTCAAATGACTTTACTATGTCCCTAGAATCAGACATATAATTTGCGATATCGTAGAGTGTTGAAAGCTCTTTTTGTATCAGACAAATATCGCACTCTGCTTTCATACATTCTCCTATTATGGCTCAAATTTGTTTATTTATTATACAGCTATTGCGCCTATTTTGGCGTTTTGTTATGATTAAAAAAGCATCAATCAGATATTTTTTTGCACACCTCTTCTTTTGGAAGATTCTTTGGTCCGGGCTTTATCCACCAAGTCTCACCGTTGCTAAGCTCGACCTCACCGCCCCACTCTTCATCACTATCAAACTCGATAGTTTTGATAATCTCCTCCATATCCTTCTTTGCGATATAAAAATATATCTCTCCATCGTTTTCTCTTAGCATAACTTTTGCCATCTCTTCTCCTTTTATTTTAAGTTAATTTGTTTTTGCATTAAAAATCTTTCGAATCTTATAGAGCAACTTATGTTCTTTCAAAAAGACTCTCAAGATACCTTTTTTGAGCTCTTGAACGACGATTGATTCTGCATATTTAGGGTTGGTCTCTTCATGATCTACTCTAAAATGAGCTCCTCTGCTCTCCTCACGCTTGAGCGCTGAGAGTATCACGGCTTCTGCTATCTCGGTCACATTTCTAAGCTCTAGGATAGAGATTAGCTCGACATTATTGGTGCGCTCCTTGCCTATACAGTGCAGTGTCGGCACTTCGCTTCTGAGATAACTGATATAGTCATATGCTTTCTCCAAACCCTCTTGTGTTCTTTTGATGCCGACACCGGAGAACATCATGTTACCAAGACTGATGCGCATCGCATTGAAGTTTTTGGAGGTATCTTTATCAAATATCTTATCGACAAGCTCTATATCTTTTATCACTTTGCTATAGTCTATCGGGTAAAAATCTTTCGCTCTACTATACGCAAGCGCTTTTGTGCCTGCAAGCTCCCCAAAGACGGCTCCTTCCAGCAGTGAATTACCACCGAGCCTATTGGCGCCATGCACACCATTTGCGGCACACTCACCACAAACAAAAAGTCCTTTTATATCGGTATTGACCCCATTACTTGCTTCGATGCCTCCCATCGTATAGTGTGCTACCGGCTTGATGGGCAAAAGCTCTTTACTAAGGTCAATCCCTGCTTGCAGAAAAGCACTTTTGTAAAGGGATGGAAGCTTCTTCTCTATGAGCTCTTTGCCAAGATGCCTCAGGTCGATAAAGACTTTTTTGCCATTTTCTATCTGTTCGGCGATCGCTCTTGAGACTACATCTCTCCGCTCTAACTCATCGACAAATCGCTTACCCTCATCATTAACGAGGTAACCGCCTTCGCCTCTTGCTGCTTCACTCACAAGATTGCTGCTCTTTGCAAATCCTGTTGGATGAAACTGCACAAACTCCATATCTTGCAGACGCAATCCGGCACGCAAAGCGATAGCAAGCAGATCACCGGTATAGTCAACGGCATTGGTACTAAAACCTCTATAGATACCGGCATATCCACCGCCTGCTAAGATAACTGACTTGGCAGGATAAACAACCACGCTCGAGTCAAACCGTCTCAATGAGATGACGCCGCTTACTCTGGAGTGATGGAGCGCTAGATTCATGATAAAGTTGTTGACCAAGAACTGCACACCTAAGCTTTTTGCATGCTTGATAAGTGCTTGCGTGATCGCTGCACCCGTTTTATCACCCACATAGCATGTTCTTTTAGCGCTCCCGCCACCAAAACTTCTTTGTGCGATATTGCCTGCATCATCTTTGTCAAACTCGACACCAAACTCCGTCAATTTTTTGATGATATGCGGTGCCCTTTTGCACATATACTCTATGCTTTTTTTATCTCCGAGCCCTGCTGCACTTTTGAGCGTATCATCCATATGTTTTTGCAACTCGCCATGATCATAGGGGTCTAAAACAGCGTTGATCCCGCCACTCGCGAGTGAGCTATTTGATTTGAAGAGATTGCCTTTTGTAATGATAGCAACCCTATTTGTAGAGCTTTTCGCTTCGATAGCCGCCATCAATCCGGCAATGCCGCCTCCAACGACTACAACATCATATATCATAGCTACACCTTATAGAGAAGGTCATAAAGATTTTGCGGTGTCGCACTAATCTTTCCTATCTCTACATTTTCTTTGATATGTACCGGTACTTTTGAAGCAAAAAGCCCACTGAGTATGCCTCTTGTTGAGCGCACAAACTGCAATGCAAGCTGGATGTCATTTTTGAGTATCATCTGCTTATCTAAGATGAAGCCCACCTCGGGAGTGAATGATTTTTTAAAAAGGTTCATCTGTAAAAGCGATGAGCTGCCTATCATATCGACACCGACTCTCTTCGCTGCTTGCATCAGCGTACATGCCTCGCCCTTTACCTTTTGAGTTTGGAGTGTATAGGCATGTGTTTTTGCGAGATTAAAAGGCGCCTGGATATACCTAAATCCATGCTCTTTACCGCCAACTTTTTGTGCCGCATCCATCAATCGCTCTAAGCTGATGTGCTCTTCGTGTGTCTCATCAAGCAAAAATGCATTCCAAGTTGCCACGCCATAATAATGAAAAAGCCCCTGCGCTCTAAGTGACTCGAAACGCTCAAATATCTTCTCTATCGCCTCATAAAAAGCCTCTTTACCAAGTCTTTTAAGTTGCATCTCCGGATTGTGTAAAAAGTAGATGTCAAGTGCATCAACCCCGAGCCTCTCCAATGAACCCCTACAAGAATACTCCAAAAAATCAGGACTCATACAGTGCTGATCAAGCTCGATCTCCTCTTTGGAAGCAAGCTTTGGCTTGAGTATATTTTCCTCTATCCACACATAAGGATTTTTAGGAAACGGATAACAAAGGGGGATGAAACCGCCTTTTGAGCAGATGATAAGTTCTTCTCTACTTACCTCACCACTCTCAAAAAGCTCTCCAAGCGCTTCACCGATCTCTTTTTCACTCTCGCCGTATCGATAATTTGACGCTGTGTCTATGAGATTGATACCACTTCTAATCGCCTGTTTCACACCCTCGATGTAGTGAAAAACATAGTTCTCCTCTTTGTAAGGCTCTTTGTTGAAAGTTCCAAGCCCAAGCTTTGAGAAGATGAGATCGTTTGACTTTGCATAGAAATCCTTATAGTGTGAAAACTTCTTTGCAAACTGATAAGTGGCACTTGGCGTCGCACAATTCATAGCTATACTTTTATCCATCAAATTTTGACTTCTTATATGCATAAAGTGTTCCTAGCTTCAATACATTTCAAATGCATAAGCTTCAATATATTATACTATAACGGACAAAAGAAGATTGGACAAAAAGGAAGCGATATATTGAACACGATTTGGATCGAAGAAGATCAGCTCATCCAAACTACTCTATTGGACTTATTGCATCAAAATTTTTATAGCACTTCGTTGACACCCGATGGCGATATAATAGTACAAACTGATGGTCCTCATGTGCTTTTTGAAATCAATCCGGAGCTTCATACGCTCAAACTGATGTCTCTTTATAATTTCAATGTCGATTCAGCACTAACCGACAGACTCTCTTTGATGAATGCGATGAATGACAATGCTGCACTAGTAAGATTTGCTATGCCCCCTACAGACCCTGAATTTTTAGTTGCCGATTATGCTCTATGTTATGAAGGCGGCATTTCATTTCACCAAGTTTTGGCTTCACTTCACCTCTTTACAAAGGTCATAGCGTATGCTATTCACACCTATGATTGTGATGGCATCATATATAGAAAAGATTAGCATGAAAAAGTCTGCGAGTGCAACTTAAGCATAGGCTGTAAATATTATGATGCGTTAAATGAGCTAGGGTTAAAGTAGTGGCTAAGACCTTTGGTCTTACCTCTTTTTATACTTAAACATCAATCGGCATATATATTTTTTTCGGTACAAATCTTTTGCGCATTTGATGACTCATAATCATTCTCATAACTTCCATATGTTTTTAAATTGATGTTTTCACAAGCTTCATCAAATCTTATACATTCACCCTCATGTTGCGCGAAACAGACAAATGGTAAGTTGTGCTCATCCTTATTATCAAAGTCTTTTTGCTCTGTGCATTTTGTGGGTTTTGCAATTGCATTCTTGATGCTACTAACCCTTCGAATAACCGGATCGTCATAGCTATCACCTATATATGCGGATGACAATGCATACTTTATGCCTTCTTCTTCAAACTTTATATCAACCCCTCCACCATCTGGATCTTGCACGCAATGGTAAGTATCAGCCTCTTTATAGCAATCAAAAGTGTTGGTTCTTTGGCTTGCATATGGCACAGGTAAACTCACATCAAAGTATATATCTATGGTAGATGATTTCAAAAGTTCTGTTGTGTTTATTATCATATCGTAAGACTCTTTTGGGGTATCAACAAGAGGATTTTGAAGATTGAGATCATCTTTCTTAACTAGAAAACATTGGGAGTCATTTGCATATCCCAAAGAAACGATAATCATTACAATGAAATATATTTTCCTCATATGTACTCCTGTAATATTATTTCATGATTTTCTCTCATATCAACTCCCAAAACCGAATGCGTACTTCATAACATTTTTCCTCTCGTTTCCATGCTCTGCGTGGGAATGCATACTTCATAACATTTTAGTAGCGCATATTTGGCAATGAAGCCATTGCAAGCACAAAGATTACTGTGCCACCAATGAGGATTGCAAAAAAGCAACCTGCAAAGAGTGCGATGAGAGCTCTCGTATTTCTAAATTTGGAAAACCCTATGGAGATGAGGAGGAGCGCGACGACACCCGGCACGAAAAAGACCCATGGCTTCAACTGAAAATCCAAGATAGATTCAAGCCATCTATAGACAAAAGGAGCCCATGACTCCATACTTATCGTGATGATCGCGAACAAAATTTGGATGAAGAAGCCTATGAAAAAGGGGAGAATCAACTTCTTCATTGTAGGGTTCCATGATCGAGTAATAAAAATAAACTAACGCTCATAATTCTTCCTTGTTTTTTCATTTCAACTAAGCCATTGTATCATCGATTGTGCATCTAGCGCTCCGGAAATCCTTTTATGCTCTTTGCCGTTTTTAAAGAGTATCATAGTCGGGATGCCGCTAATATTATATCTACTTGCGATAGAGCCAAAATCTTCAGTATTGAGTTTTGCAAATCGTATCTTAAGAGGAAACCTCTTTGCAACCTCTTCAAAAGTTGGTGCCATCATGCGACATGGACCACACCATGGTGCCCAAAAATCAACAACAACCGGTATATCGTTATTTGCTATAAAGTTATCGAAATTGCCCATATCCAGCACGACCGGCTTGGTATCTAGTAGAGATTTTTTACATGCTCCACAATTAGCCTTTGCATAATTTTCTTTGAGCGGGATTGAATTTGTTTTATAGCAATGCGGGCATACTATGCGTAAATTATTCATATATTATCCTTTTTTCGTTCCCATACTTTGCATTTCAAATGCATAAACTTTTGATATATTATACTATAACAGAAGAAGAGACTGCACAAAAAAGAAGCTCTATGTTAGAGACGATTTAGACTGAAGGGATAGGCGATTTTTTCATTGCCGGCACTTAAATCTTTTCAAAATAGGCAAGATGAAAATTTTGGTATAATTAAAGTAGATAGAAAAAACCCAAAAGGAGAAAACATGTTTAAGTTAAGAACGCTCATCTACTCTCTGTTTATGATGTTTATCATAGCAGGGTGTGTACCGCCGCAAGGCATCATTTTAGCGCCAGGCGCAAATGGCACCATGGACAGTGGCTCGTATCAACAAGGCGAAAATGACGGTTGTTGGTCAAAACAACACGCCGGAACCAAAAAAGATACCTATCTCTATAATCATAGCGGCAACTATAGAGACGGATGGAACTATGGATATAGCCATTGCGCGTCAGGTTCAACCAATTTTTATCAACAAGGTAAAAATGACGGTTGCTGGTCAAAACAACACGCCGGAACAAAGAAAAATACATACCTGTACAATCACAATTCCAATTATCGAAATGGATGGAACTATGGATATAGCCATTGTGCGTCAGGTTCAACTAACTTTTACCAACAAGGTAAAAATGACGGTTGCTGGTCAAAACAACACGCCGGAACAAAGAAAAATACATACCTGTACAATCACAATTCCAATTATCGAAATGGATGGAACTATGGATATAGCCATTGTGCGTCAGGTTCAACTAACTTTTACCAACAAGGTAAAAATGACGGTTGTTGGTCGAGACAACACCCCGGAACAAAGAAAAATACATACTTATACAATCACAATTCCAATTATCGAAATGGATGGAATTACGGGTATAGCCATTGCCACTAAAAGCATCTCTCTTACGCCTATGCGTAAGAGATGATGTGCATATAGCAATTAGTCACTGCTATCTCAAAAGGCATTGTTTCTCGCTCTTGATTGGAATATTATAAATTTATTTTGACTACCAATCCTTAGAGTTCTTGCTTCTAGTATGCTTCAGCCTACATCAAAAACACTCTTTTTTTTGAACATATCAAACTTTTTCTTTTTATGTAAATCGAACTTTGCATCTTCTTTCATTAAAGAGAGAGAGCCAAGAGCATGAGAAGAAAACTGTGCAACATCATACACCAATGTTGATGTTAAAGTCTGCAGATCGAGTTTATATATTTTCTGCTTTCCCTGCACATACAGCAGTTGATTATTGCCGATAAATTCTATAGAGGTGATAGGCTCATTGGGAGAAGTAACGATTCGTTCGATCTCTCCGGTGACCTCCTCTGTGCCGGCACCACCTATCTTGAAGAGCCCTGATGAGACATTATTCCCTGAAGAGATGTACATATTGTCTTTATCATCAAATGTAAAATTCCCGCCCCAAGTGCCAAAATATGTTTCTCCCTCAGGATGACACGGATCAATTACTTTAAGTTGACTTCCTTCTATCGTGCAATAGGGCACCGGATTGTCCATCTCGTCTAGATAGAATATTCGAACTGATGTATCTGTGTGGTATGCACTAAAGAAAAAATTATATCGTACCGCTTTATAGCGTATCTTGATATCTCTTATCCAAGTTGGATGCGTGTATATCACTTTATCCGGTCCGGTTGGATACCACTCATACGGTGGGTCTTCTCGAAGGATACTTTTGTTTCCATTGCTATCTATATAAGCAAAACTTCCATTCCCCAACCAAGCAACAACAACCGGATAGGTAATCGTATCAAAAATGACTTGGGGCGCATGAGCACTCAGATCAATCTCGTAGATATTGCTATCATAATCCAAAGTAAAAGCTATCTTTGCCATTTGAACCTCCTTTTGGTAGTTCTCATATTCTTTTTCATTCCCGCAACAACTTCACTTGTAAAATACCAACTCTCAATAAATTATACTATAATAACCAAAAGAGAGCAGAAGAAACGGAGCATATAGATGATGGAGATTGACGGGCGATTTTGGCTCAATAAAGACAATAAACCCTTCTTGGGCGAAGGGCGAGTACGACTCCTTAAAAAGATAGATGAAGTCGGCTCAATACACGCAGCAAGCAAGGCGATGAAGATGAGCTACAAAGCCGCGTGGGATATGCTTCGTGATATCGACAAGCTTTCCAAGGCTCCGTTTTTAGAAAAACAAATTGGCGGTAAAGGTGGCGGTGGCGCGAAGCTTACTCCTTATGCTAGAGAGATGATTGCAACTTATGGAGATTTTGATAAACTTCACAGAGAATTCATCGAGCGTTTCAAAGAAGCAGGCGATGATCCCGAAAAACTCAAGATGATTTTGAACCGAACCTTTTTAACTACAAGTGCGAGAAATCAACCACTCTGCGAGATCATGAATATAGAAGAGCATAAACTAAGCTCGCTTCTTTCGCTCAAGACAAAAGAGGGAGAAGTGCTCAAATCAAAGATCACAACAAAGTCTCTAAAAAACATGGGCGTAACACCACAAACAAGTCTCTATGCTATCATCAAATCGAGCGACATAAAGATACTGTTCGATTCCCCAAAAGATTCACAAAAAAGCAATGTATTAAAGGGTGACATCGAACTTGTTGAAAAATCGGAAGAGAACATTGAAGTAACATTTAAAACAGATAAAGGCTTGATACTCATTGCTCTTTTGGAGAGTGAAACAGATATCAAGCTCTCAAACAACACACAAGCATTTGCACTCATAGAGTATGACAATATCCTTATAGGTATGTAGGAAAAAATCAAACAATAACTTTATTGTAAGCAATATCATTATATTATCCGTTATATAACGGTTGTTTTGATTTATGGAACGGAAATTGCATTTTAATTTTTCGTTATGTAATTTAGTATATAAGGAATACGGGTTTGAAAGGTTTGAGTCTATCATTTTTACTTTTGTGTTGCGGAGTGGGTCTTTACGGAAACGAAAAAGCAGAACTCAAATCCAATATGCAAATCAACTACCTTCAAACACCAAACGCTGCTGAAAATTTTGAAGAACTGTTTTCAAAAGGAACCTTTTATGGAAGACTAAGAGCCAATAGTTTCCTCTTTGAGTGGGATGATGACAGCAGTGCAAGCAGAGAGAACCATTATGTTGCCGGTGTTGGGGGGAGTCTTATTTTTAAGAGTGCACACTTCCATGGCTTTGGCTTTGAGACCGGACTCTATACGACACAAAACCCGTGGCATATGAATGATAGCTATGCACCGTTTTACAAAGCAGGCAAAGGAGTTTTAAGCCGATACGATGTGCTAACAAAAGATGATTATGGCATCAACTCTTTGGCTATAGCGTATCTCCAATACAAAAATAATATGATCGATATCAAGGTCGGTCGCCAACTTTTTGAAAGTACCTTCACGGCAAGCAATGATACGAAAATGATCCCAAATAGCTTTGAAGGACTCACACTTCAAACAAGCTTTCTGCCTGATACTGACACAAAGCTTGCTTACCTTACAAAAGAAAAACTTAGAGACCACAGCAACTTTCATCATCTTTTTGCTTATGGAGATGGGAGTGGTGCTTATTCACAATACACTCAAAATGATGATACCGCTATGCATCAGGGCATCACTCTGAGTGCATTGAAACAAAGAGGCATCGATGATGTGCTCTATATCGTTGAATTTACAAACAAGTCTTTACCAAATAGCGAAATCAAGCTCAATATCACTGCAGCTCCTGAGCTTATCACGCTCGCGATGATTGAGGCAAAATATAATTTCAAAATCAATGATACGCTCACGCTCTCCCCTGCTTTACGCTATATACGACAGTTTGATGAAGGAGCGGGAACATTCGCAGGAGCCAATCTCAAATGCGATACAGTAGATTATAAAAGTCCGGATTCTCTTGATGGCTCTATGTTTGCAGCCAAACTCGATCTCAGTTACGGTGCTTTCAAGACAAGGCTCGGTTACTCTGAAGTTGCCGATAAAGCTGACCTTGTAGCACCATGGAGGGGTTTCCCAACAGGCGGCTACACAAGAGCAATGGCGCAGTACAACTGGTATGCAAATACCAAATCTTCTATGATAAGATTTGATTACGATTTTGATAAAGCAGGACTCATCGATGGGGTAAGTGCATTTACACGACTTGTGATTCAAGATTTTGATGATGGCAAGAGTGGCGTACAAGCAGACTCAAAAGTCTTAACATTTGATGTCATAAAGAAGTTTGACTCAATCCCCGGATTGTATGCGAAGTTTAGATGTGCCTTCGTAAAAGGCGACACAAACACGGTTGCTTTAAACGGTAAACTCAAATCCGACCCATCTTATAATGAGTATAGGTTGGAGCTTAACTATCTATTTTAGGAGAAAGAAATGATAAAAAAAATAGTACTACTGCTCTGCTTGAGCTTCTTTGCAAATGCAGGAGAAATTACGGTTGCCCTTGCTGCAAATGTAAGCTATGCTATCGATGAACTTAAAAGTGAGTTCAATAAAATCCACCCTGATACAAAGGTCATAGTAACCCTTGGAAGTAGCGGGAAACTCACAGCGCAGATAAAAAACGGCGCACCCTTTGATCTCTTTTTATCTGCCAATATGGCATATCCTAACGCACTTTATGCCGATGGGCTTGCGGTCACAAGACCGCTTATCTATGCGCAAGGTGCATTGGCATTCTTTGGCAAAAAAGAACTAGACTACTCAAAAGGCATCAAACTTCTTGAAGATGCTTCAATCGAAAAGATAGCTATCGCAAATCCTGAGACGGCACCGTACGGCAAAGCAGCGATCCAGGCAATGAAAAAGAGCGAGATATATAAAAATGTAGAACCAAAGCTCGTCTATGCTGAGTCAATCTCGCAAGTAGTTACCTATGCCTTGACAGAAGCTGATATTGGGATTATCGCCAAATCTTCACTCTATAGTCAACAGATGAAAGAGTATAAAGAGGGGGTCAATTGGGGTAATGTTGATCCGCAACTCTATACACCTATCGATCAGGGTATCGTACTTCTAAAAAGGGCAGAAACTAACAAAGAAGCCTCTGCTTTTTACGACTTTATGTTGAGTCAAAAAGCTAAAGATATACTCTTAAAATACGGATATATGGTACCATGAATCAAATAGCAGCAGTGATTACAAACATAGAGCAAAAAGGGAGCCTTGCGCTGATCGAATTTGACTTCATGCAAGAGAAACTCACGATGGTCACACTCGATATCGAAGAGACTCTTTGTGCAGGTCAAAAAGTGATCTTAGAGATCAACCCTTCACAAGTTGCTGTTGCCAAAAACTACAATGGTGATCTTAGCTATTCTAACCAGATAGATGCAAAGATTGAGTCTATAGACCTTGGAGCAATCTTGTGCACATTGATTTTGGAGTTGCAAGACGGAAGCAAGATAGAGGCTATCATTACGGCAAAATCAGCGATCAATATGTCACTGAACAAAGGTGATGAAATCAAAGCGATTCTCAAAGCGAGTCAGATATCTTTGGGGGAGGTTTTAGATGCTTGATACCCTAACCTCTCTCGAGTTTGAACCTTTCATCCTCTCATTTAAGCTCGCTCTTGTTGTTACGGTGATTCTATTTATCATCTCGCTACCTCTCTCTTGGTATCTTTCTCAAAGCAGATCAAGAGCAAAACCGTTCCTAGAAGCGCTCACGGCATTACCTATCGTACTGCCACCGTCCGTGCTTGGCTTTTATATACTCATAGCCCTTTCACACAATTCACCCCTTGGCGCATTTTTCAAAGAGACCTTTGATATCTCTTTGGTTTTCAACTTTGCAGGTCTTGTGATTGCCAGCTGTTTTTACAGTCTCCCTTTTATGGTGCAGCCGCTACAAAACGGATTTGAAAAACTTAATAAAGGGATGCTCGAGGCCTCGTATGTCGCAGGAAAGGGCAAGCTCGCAACGCTCTTTAAAATAGCATTACCAAATATCAAACCCTCACTCATAACAGGACTCATCATCACCTTCGCCCATACCGTCGGAGAGTTTGGAGTTGTCCTTATGATTGGCGGCTCAAGACCGGGAGAAACCAAAGTTGCCTCTATCGCTATCTACGAGATGGCAGAAGCGATGCACTATAACACTGCTCATATCTATAGTGCAATCATGATCATCATAAGCTTTCTTGTTCTTCTAAGCGTTTATATCTTTAATGGAAGATTCAATCGCGCATGGGAGTCCAAATGATACAGATAGCCATATCAAAAAAACTCAACGGTGCAGATGGGGATATGATGCTTGCACTTGATACCACTATACAAAGAGGTGATTTTATAGCTCTAAACGGCAAGAGCGGAAGCGGCAAAACAACTTTACTTCGTATCTTGGCAGGACTCGAAGAGGCACAAGGAAGCATAGAGGTCGAGGGTGTAACATGGCTCGATAAAAAAATCAATCTACCGCCACAAAAAAGAGGTATCGGTTTTGTCTTTCAAGACTATGCACTCTTTGACAATATGAATGTGGAGCAAAATCTTCTCTATGTAAACAATGATGGAGCATTAGCGGATAAACTTTTAAACCTTACCGACCTTGGCGGACTCAAAGATAGATCTACCCAAAAGCTTAGCGGTGGGCAAAAACAGAGAGTCGCTCTGTGTCGAGCGATGATGAATTCACCAAAGTTACTACTCATGGATGAGCCGCTCTCAGCACTTGATCCATCCATGAGAGCAAGACTACAAGATGAGATACTTCTCCTACACAAAGAGTTTGGCACAACCACCATTATGGTAAGTCATGAGCCAAGCGAGATATACAAACTTGCCTCAAAAGTAATCGTTTTGGAAAATGGAAAACTACTCAAAGAGGGAACGCCAAAAGATGTACTTTTAAAAAGATCAGGCTCACAAAAGTTCTCATTTGAAGGCGAGATTATCGATATGATCCAAGCTGATATCATCTCTATAGCAGTCATATCTATCGGGCAACAACTCGTTGAGGTGGTCTTGAGCGCTCATGAAAAAGAGAAGTTCAAAATCGGCGACAGGGTCAATGTCAGCACCAAAGCATTTGGAGTCAATATAACTAAAGGAGGGGGAAGATGATATGTTTTAGATATGGGAACTTCGTTAAAACATTGATACTAAAATACAACTACTCATATTTTTGAGCTTTATAATCTGATGACATAATTTTTTTACTTACATATTTTTTTCACTATCGTTATATAAACATAAATATAACGAAATCAAACAAGGAGGGAGTTTTGAAAACAATATTTTATATTTTGTCTGTTTTATCACTCAATATAATATGTGCAACGGCAGACACTAATGAACAATTACCGGCGGCGACAAATCAAAAAATCGAGAGAGTATTTGGCTCTTCTCCGCCTATGAATTATCTTATCTATGCGCTTAATCCAAATAAGATGATAGGGCTCAATTTTAATGCAAGAAACCCTTTTAACAAAGCAAATGATTTTTTGCTTGATGAAAAGTTTCTCTCACTCCCCGTGATCGGCTCATTTCACGGTGGAGGCGTAGGCATAAACCTAGAAACACTTCTGGAACGTGATCCGCAGTTGATCCTTATCTGGGAAGATGACATGATGGTACAAACGATAAAAGAGAGAGTGGCAAAAACACACCTCCCGACACTTGTTGTACCTTTTCGTAATACAATCGATATGGCAAACTCTATCAGAAAAGTTGGCGATGCCATCGGGGAAAAAGAGCGGGGAGAACTCTTGGCAAGTTATATCGAAAAGAGCATAGGTGAGGTAAAGAGCAAGATACAAGATACGACCCCTACAAAATACTATTATGCAGAGGGTATTGACGGACTCTCGACAGAATGTGATACATCGTTTCATGTCGAAGCGATCAATTTTGCGGGCGGAGAGAATGTCCACAAATGCAAACAGACAAGACTTTTGGGACTTGAGAAGATATCGTTTGAGACACTTATGGTTTATGATCCGGATATCATCTTTGTTCAGACTAAGATTGCTTATGATGAGATCCATATAGACTCCATGTGGCAAAACCTCAAAGCCGTAAAAAATAACAAAGTCTATCTCGTACCGGCGCAACCTTTTAACTGGATTGATAGACCGCCCTCTTTCATGAAGGCAATGGGCATACAGTGGTTGGCAAGCAAGTTGCACCCTGATGTTTATGATATTGATATGAGACAACACGCAAAAGAGTTCTACAAACTTTTTTTTAATGTAGAGCTTGACGACAAACAGATAGATACTATATTGGGAGAAAAACAATGAAACAGATAATCTTTGGGCTATCAATAGCAGCCTCATCTCTACTCTATGCAGACTCGGTAAATCTAGGAAATATCGATGTCGTAGAGTCTTATGAGAAGGAAGGCTTCTTCGTAAATGGCACAAACACAATGGAAGCAAAACAGACCTTTAGCAGCAACGGCATACAAACACTCTCAAATCAATCGGGCATCAATCCCTACTCGGTAATTCAGTATGCACCTTCTGTTAACTTTACGCCAACCGATCAAGCGGGCTCAAATGAATCCTCTTACCATGATCCATTGCGTATACGAGGCAAATCCCAATCGGGTCCGGGAGGTGTCTTCATGATCAACGCGACACCTATTTCAAGTAACCCCGGTGGCGGAAAACAGATGATTGATGTAGAAAATATGGCATCGATCGATCTCTATAAAGGCTACATCCCCGTTGCTAAAAATCTTGGATTTTCAAGCTTGATAGGAAAGGTTGATATCAACCTACTTGACCAAAGCGATTCATTTGGGACAACCTTCTCTCAATCACTCGGAAGCAACAACCTTAACCGCTCATTCATTCGGGTTGATTCAGGAAAAATAGGCGATTTTAAGGCATTTGGCTCATTTTCATACCTAGGCAACGAAAAACATAAAGGCGAAGGGGATTCGGAGAGAACAAATGCCACACTAGGACTTGCTTACAAACCAAACGATCTCTTTGAGAGCAAACTCTTTATCATCAAGAATTCGGATGATCACCACAACTACTATGCTCTTTCGTACGATGAGGCATCGGATTTGGGCACTTACTACGATAAAGATTTTGGCACTACACTTTCTGGGGATGATAATGATGTTGATTATTATGACTATAATAAACAAGATTTTGATACATTAGCAATCATCGGAGAAGCAAGCTATACACCGGATGCTGATAATCGCTTCACATTGCGACCTTATTACAAGAAAGATAAGGGGAACTATTGGTTTTCGAAATTTGACTCTACCGCTGCAAAACAACGGGTAATGAATTGGCGCATTAACCATGACCTCATCGGAGCAACGGCTGAGTATGAGCACACATTCTCCCAAGCACTCAAGGCAAAAGTGGGATATTGGTACCACAAACAGACACCTCCTGGGCCTCCGAACAATCAGATTAAATATAAGGTCGTAGGCGGAAATTTAGTATATGACGGCTATGGTGTTTTATCGGTAAACGGTGACCATATACTTCAAGCGCCTTTTATAGAGTTCTCAGGAGAGATTGACAAGTTTAGTTATGTATTTGGATTGCAGTATCAATCCTTTAAAATCGGCTCACTCGCAAGCTATACAAATGGTGCAGGCACGAGTGCTACAAGCATAGATTATGATACGGCAATCAGTAACGGCACCATAGACCAATGGGCAAGCGTAGACTCAAAAACATTCTATACATTTATCCCCTCTTTATATTTGGATTATAAACTAGGAGGAGATTCAAATGTCTATTTGGATTACTCTAGAACCTATGGGTTTGATGTCAATCTTTTTCCGACCTATATCAAAAATAGAGCCTCTTTTGTAGCCCAAAATGTCACACTCCAGCAACTTTGGGATGATCTTGATCTTGAACTCTCTGATAATGTTGAGCTTGGAGTAAAAACAAAAATAGGCGATATCTCTATAGAACCGAATGTTTTTGTCTCGTTTGTGAAAAATAAACAGGCAAATATATATGATACCTCGCTTGGAGTGAACTATCCTGCTAATGTCGGTGATGCTTTAGGGTATGGTGCCGAGCTGAGTGCTTATGGAAAAATCACAGATAATCTCAACTTTATGGGTTCACTCTCATACAACAAGTTTCATTTTACTCAAGATTTTGACGGAGCCGGAGGCACAACTGTCGAAACAGACGGCAAACAGCTTCCCGATGCACCGAAATACTTAGCAAAGCTTGCTCTTTCATATCAAAAGGCAGGATGGACGTTTACACCAAGCATGCGATATACATCAAGCAGATGGGGAGATGCAGCCAATACACAAAAAATCGGAGGATTTACCGTCTTTGACCTTGATATATCCTACAAGTTAGAGAACTTCTTGGGCAGTAAAGAGAGCATCATCAGCCTTGGTGCTACAAACTTGACGGACAAAGAGTATATATCCACGATTATTGCAGCAGATAACTTCCTCGCAGCCACCGGAACAGCGAGTACCTATCTAACCGGTGAGCCTCGCGGAGTTTACTGTAATTTAACAATGAAATTCTAAAATAAGGAAAAAAGATGGATAGCAAAACTACAATCATACTTAAAGTCGCGACTATCGTCTTGATGCTCTCTTGCGTCATTGCGGTTATAACTACTGCTACGATCAATAAAATGCTCGGATATGATCTTGAGGTAGTATCGTGGCACTACTATGCAGGTATCATTTTTGCAATCACCCTGCCTATTCATATTTTTTTGATGCGTAGATGGCTTGTACGACTTTTCAAGCAGATATATCATATGGCACTCCAAAAGGAGTATGCTCATACTTGCACCTCCGAGTTGCTTCCAAATGCTCTCAAGAAAAAATCTCTGCAAGAGATTTGCGATTTTTTTGAAGTCGATAAAGCAACAATGATTCCTATATTGTTACAAAAGAAAATATATAAATGCGATATGCAAAGCACTTTGGAAAAGATAGCATCAGAAAATGATTACGAGATAACCAAGATTATAAATATGATCTTAGAGCGTCCCGAATGGAAAGCTTTTTCGCCAAAAAATATGTGGCGAATGCAGACAAAAACATGGAGATACTCATGAAAAGAATAATCTTTCTCTGCCTCATCATCACTCTTAGCCTCTCTGCGAAAAATGTTGAAGATATGCTCGGACGCACAGTTGCAATCGATGATAATGTTACGAAGATATACTCTTCGAGCCCCATCGCTCTTTACTCTTTGTATGCCATCGATAAAGATAAGATCGCAGGCCTTAACTTTCCTTTTAATAAGAAGGAGCGAAAATACATAGATAAAAAGATCTGTGATCTCCCTATTCTTGGAGGCTGGTTTGGGCAAGGCAAGATACCCAATGCCGAGATGATTCTCAAGGTCAATCCTGACATCATCATCCTGCCCGATAATATTAAACAGATTGAGAAAAAGATGCTCTCCATGTTTGGAGATGCAAAAATGACAATTTTTTATATAAAATCAACTTCTCTACAAGAGATTGTAAACTCCTTCGAATATCTAGGAAAAATAACCGGGAAAGAGCAAAGAGCAAAAGAGCTTACGCTTGATGCAAAAAAACGACTTGAAGGTGCTCAAGAGCTTATGGGGCTTGAGAAAAAACCTAGAGTCTATTACGCTCAAGGACTCACGGGGCTAGAGACTGAGTGCAACAATTCTTTGCATACCGAGCTGATCAATCTCGCCGGAGGCATAAATGTCCATCAGTGTGAGCAAAAGACAATGTATGGAAAAGAGGCTATCAATTTTGAGCAATTGGCGACTTACGATCCGGATATAATCTTGGTCTTTGAAAAAACATTTTACGATACAATATACCAAAGTGCAAAATGGAATACACTCCGTGCTGTAAAAAACAAAAACATCTATCTCATCCCTAATGAGCCTTTTAATTGGTTTGACAGACCTCCATCTTTTATGAAGATATTAGGATATCAATGGCTTGCAAATATTTTGCACCCCGAGATGACAAAAGTAGATATCAAACAGAGCGCAAAGAGTTTTTATAAACTCTATCTCAACATCGATTTGAATGATGATGAGATAACGCGAATATTAGGACAATAGCGTATGTATAAAATAAAAATTATTCTCCTTTTAGTTGCCCTCTTTGTTGTGATAAATGCGTCACTCTTTATAGGCAAATACCCTATAAGTTTACATCAATATTGGCTCCTATTTCAAAATATCTTTAGCACTACGCCTGTGGATTTTGATCAGTATGAGACTATCAGGAACATCATAAAAGAGATCAGACTCCCGCGTATCGTTTTGGCACTTTTAATTGGTGCCTCCTTAGCCGTTGCAGGAAGCGCCTTTCAAGCAATCTTTGTTAACCCGCTCGTCTCTCCCGGCGTCTTAGGTGTTTTATCCGGTGCTTCGTTTGGAGCTGCCCTTGGCATCTTGCTTGGAGTGAGCTGGTTTTGGATCAATATATTTACATTTACCTTTGGCTTTATCGCAGTCAGCATTGCGCTTGTTATCTCGCTCATATACGCAAAGAGATCTGATTCGATGATTATGCTTGTTCTTGGAGGTATCATCAGCAGCTCACTCTTTGGTGCACTTTTGTCCATCGTCAAATACACTGCCGATCCGGATGATAAACTTCCGACTATCACCTACTGGCTCATGGGAAGTCTCTCCTATGGAGACTTTAGCATGATAGGTTGGGTAGCAACACCGATGATTTTAGGAATTTTGGGGATTATCTCTCTCTCAAAATACCTCAATGCGCTCTCTATGGGAGATGAAGAGGCAAAAGCACTAGGTGTCAATATCGTTGCTATAAAGCTAAGCATCATCTTCCTCGCGACACTCATCAGTGCACTTAGTGTCGTCATGGCAGGAATCATTGGCTGGGTTGGACTGATTATTCCTCATATTACTAGGATGATTTTCGGTGCCGAAAATACAAAAGTGGTATTTGCAAGTGCCTTAATCGGCGCGCTCTTTCTCTTGAGTGTCGATAGTATGGCAAGAGTCCTCTTTAGCTTTGAGGTGCCAATCGGGATACTCACGGCCCTCATCGGCATCCCGATCTTTATCATCGCACTGCACAACGCAAATAGGAGCATACGATGATACTAGAAGCAAAAAATATCTCCTTTTCTTATGGCAAAAAAGAGGTACTAAAGGGCGTTGATTTCTATCTGAAAGATGGTGACATCCTCTCTTTGCTTGGTAAAAACGGGTGTGGGAAGACCACACTGCTTAAGATTCTTCTTGGGATTTGCAAAAATAGCGGCGAGATAAAACTTTACGGCAAAGACCTAAAATCATATAGTAGAAAAGATATAGCAAAACTCATAGCCTATATCCCGCAGGTACACAAGATACCTTTTGATTACACGGTTTTTGATGTGGTGCTTATGGGGCGACTGCCTCACATTGGACTTTTTTCCAAATATTCACAAGAAGACAAAGATATCGCCCTAAACTCCCTAAAAAGAGTTGGCATGGAAAGCTTTGCGCAGAAGATATACTCCAAAATAAGTGGAGGAGAGCGACAGCTTGTCTTTATAGCAAGGGCTATCGCTCAAAATGCTAAAATAATATTTATGGACGAGCCTATCAACGGGCTTGACTATGGAAATCAGATAAAGTTTCTCAAACTCTTAAAAGATTTTCAAAAAGAGGGATATACATTTTTAAAGACGACACACTATCCTGATCATGCACTCTACGCTTCAAACAGAATAACCATGATTCAAGATGGAGCTATCTTTAAAGACGGATCGCTTGAAGAGCTCAACGAAAAAAGCATAGAGGCACTCTATGGGGTTGATGTTGAGATCATTCAAAAAAACGGGTACAAATTTTGTATACCAACATTTTAAGGAGATGCTATGGGGTTAATTAAAACAAATTTGGAGTCTATCGATTTTGCAAAACTTTATGAAGAGCAAAAAACAAACTCTACCTTCAAAGGAAAGAGCGGAGAAGACTGGAGTAAAAGAGCTAAAAATTTCAATGAGAATGTTCAAACGAGCAACTACCCAAAAGAGTTTGTTAGTAAAATAAACTTTGAGGGTGCCAAGAGTCTCCTTGATGTCGGCTGTGGTCCCGGAACGATTGCTTTAGAGGCAGCTCCACATCTTGAAGCAGTTTATGGACTCGATTACTCTTCGGGGATGCTTGAGTTTTTAAAAAGTAACTGTGAAGAGAGAGGCATCAAAAATATTACTCCCGTACACAAATCATGGGAAGATGACTGGAGCGATATTCCAGAGTGCGATATCATCGTTGCCTCACGATCGATGGAGGTTAAAGATATCAAAAAAGCGCTATTGAAACTCAACGAAAAGGCAAATAAACGCATCTACATCTCTTTTAAAGCCGGCGGTAGCTTCGTAGAAAATGATATCTTAGCACAGCTAAAGCGAGAGATCATACCAAGGCCGGATTATATATATCTTGTCAATATCCTCCACTCGATGGGAATCTATGCCACTGTGGATTTCTTACTTGCTGAAAACAAAAAGTTTTTAAGCGAAGACGATGATGAATTCGTAGAAAAAGTAGAGTGGAGCCTGGGAACACTGAGCGACGAGGAGAAGATTATTTTAAAAGAGTACTATAATAAAATATACAAATTCAAAAAAGAGCCAAGCTACATACGATGGGCACTTGTCTCTTGGGAGGTAAAAAAATAATGAATAGCATTAACACATTTTCACAATTATCAGACAAAGAGAACAAAAATCATCATCCAAGTTTTACGGATAAAAACTTCAAAGGCCCTCAAGCTTTTATAGACTTCATCTATCCTGAGGTACGATTCCCACCCAAAGAGCTCTATAAAGTTTTAGGCGAAGAGAAGATACGCTATATGGTAAAGTATCATCACGACCTACTTGCAAAAACTAAAGTCGGTAGACTCTTTCCGACCGATAAGGCAAAGTTTGATGAGACTGTAGAAAAGGCCGCTGATTTTTATGTCCAAGCTCTAGGCGGTGATACCGTTTTTACAGATAAATATGGCGAGCCACATCTTAGAAGCAGACATTTTGGGGCAACAATTGATGAAAAAGATAGAGAAATATGGCTGCAAGTATTTAAAAAAGTTCTTAAAGATATAGATTTTCCGATAGAATATAGACAACCTTTTTGGGACTGGATAGAGGCACTTTCTATTCGCATGATCAATCGTAGAACCACATTTGAAGCACCAAAAAGAGTGCCATACGACAAAGAACAGTAGAGGGAGTGATATGAATTTTAGCGACGATGAACTTTGGAGATATATACAAGAGGATACCCCTTTTTATGATCTAACCACACACATTCAAGAAATCAGCGGTAAAAAAGCGAGGCTCGACATCTATACTAGAGATGAGATTCTCGTCTCTTGTTCCGAAGAAGCTGCAAGAGTGGCTGAACTTTTAGGATGTAAAGTTTTATCTTTTTTAAGCTCAAAACAGCACGCTAAAAAAGGGGATGTGCTGCTCTCTTTTGAGGGCGATTATAATGATATTCACAAAGCATGGAGAAGTGCGCAGATTCTCCTAGAGTATAGCTGCAAGATAGCGACCTACACACATGAAATGCTCACTCAAATCCGAACACTCAATCAAAAATGTGAACTCCTCACTACGAGAAAAACATTTCCTTTTGCAAAAAAATTCTGCATAAAATCCGTCATCACAGGCGGTGCACTTCCGCACAGGCTCAATCTTAGTGAAACTATCCTCTTTTTTAATCACCACAGAGCCGCTTATGACAATACTGAAAACTTCTACAAAGAGATAAAGAATTTTAAGATTAAAGTGCCTGAGAAAAAAGTAGCTATTGAAACCGAATCCTACGAAGATGCTCTTAATCTCATGGAGTATGGCGCTGATGTTTTACAAACAGATAAAATCAGCATTGAAGAGCTCAGGAAAATTATTGCCGCACGAGATGCAAACTATCCTCACATCAAGATACTCGCTTCCGGCGGCATCCACAAAGAAAATGCCAAAGAGTATGCAAGTTGCAATCTAGATGGCATCATCACAAGCAAGATATATTCGTGTGGCATAGCCAATCTCGGCACAAAACTCTATATGGAATGATTTATGAATGCTCTCTTGTGTATACGATTTTTATCTAGGAAATCTGATAAACATTAAAGTATGCAAAAAGATGCAATGCAATATGAAGTCATTATAATAATCTTACACTTTTTTGATACAATCTAAAAAAGTAAAGCGAGTTGCAATGACGAATGAAGAGAAATTAAACAAGATTGCAAAAAATACTCAAGAGATACTTGAGCTTTTAGGCGAAGATAGTAGCAGAGAGGGACTTGAAAAGACCCCGATGCGCGTTGCAAAATCTCTAGAGTTTTTAACAAGCGGTTATCATGAGAACCCGAAAGAGGTGCTAAATCAGGCGCTTTTTACTACGAGTAATGATGAGATGGTTCTTGTAAGAGATATCGAATTTTACTCTTTGTGTGAGCACCATATGCTTCCTATCATAGGAAGAGTACATGTGGCTTATATCCCTGATGGAAAAGTTGTCGGGCTCTCAAAGATACCGAGAATTGTCAATATATTTGCAAGACGCTTGCAGATTCAAGAGCAACTTACCGAACAGATCGCCGATGCAATCAGTGAAGTCATCAAGCCAAAAGGTGTCGCTGTTGTAGTGCATGCAAGGCATATGTGCATGGAGATGCGAGGCGTTGAGAAGATAAACTCAACAACGGTTAGCTCAGCACTTCGGGGTCTTTTTAAGAGCGACAAGAGAACGAGAAGTGAGTTTTATAATCTCATAAATACGCACACACCTTCGAACTTTTAATGGTGTGCGGGTATAATACTCTTCTTATTGCATCTTTATAAAACTTTAAGAATAATTAATGTAATATGGCTAAATAAGATAAAATTTGTCTTATTTAAGCAAAGAAAGGATTTTTTTGTATGAGAGTTTACCTTGATAATAATTCAACCACCATGGTTGATCCGCATGTTTTTGAAGCTATGGAGCCCTACTTTGTACAAAGATACGGCAATCCAAACTCGCTTCACTGTTTTGCCAGCGAAACACATCAAGCACTCAAGGCTGCCATGCAAAAAATCTACGCCGGAGTCGGCGCAAATAATGAAGACAGTGTTGTCATCACATCGTGCGCGACTGAGAGCAATAACTGGGCACTTAAAAGTATCTACTTTCAATATATATTAACTGGACAAAAAAACCATATAATCATAAGCGAAGTCGAGCATCCAAGCGTCATGGCAACAGCAAGATTTCTTGAATCTCTCGGCTGTAAAGTAACTTATTTGCCGGTAAACAGCGAGGGTATAGTCGAAGCGCATACACTCAAAGATTTCTTGACAGACAAAACGGCACTCGTCTCCATGATGTGGGTCAACAATGAAACAGGAGCCATATTCCCCGTCGAAGAGATGGCACAAATGTGTAGCGAAAGAGGCATTTTATTTCATACAGATGCAACACAAGCTATCGGTAAACTTCCTGTAAATGTTAAAGAGACTAAGATAGATTATCTTACGCTCTCAGCGCATAAATTTCATGGCCCCAAAGGGGTCGGTGCACTCTATATGAAAAAAGGCAAAGAGCTTATGCCGCTCCTGCACGGCGGTGATCATATGGGCGGACTCAGATCGGGCACGCTCAATGTTGCGGGCATCGTAGGTATGGGAAAAGCGATAGAACAAGCGGTTGATGCGCTTGATTTTGAACTCCATGAAGTTAAAGCACTCAGAGATAGATTTGAAGATGCGCTCTTGCAAATACCTGATACTTTTGTGGTCACACCAAGAGAGAGACGATCACCCAATACAATTTTAATATCATTTAGAGGAATAGAGGGCGAATCGATGCTTTGGGATCTCAACAAAGACGGTATCGCGGCAAGCACGGGAAGTGCCTGTGCGAGTGAGGATTTGGAATCAAATCCCGTCATGGAGGCAATCGGTGCAGAAGCCGACTTGGCTCACACTGCGATACGCTTCTCGCTTTCAAGATTTACAACAAGCGAAGAGATAGATTTTGTTATCGAACGTGTTAAAGAAGCAGTGAAACGATTAAGAGCGATATCAAGCTCTTATGCGTATGCTCCAAAAAATCACAAAGATGAATTACATTAAAAGGACAAGAGGATGGGAATAGACAGTTTAATAGGCGGTACTATCTGGGATGAGTATAGCCAAAAAGTAACGGAACTTATGAACAATCCCCAAAATATGGGAGAGATCACAGAGGAGCAAGCCGAAGCTATGGGCGCGAAGCTTATCGTCGCTGACTTTGGCGCTGAGAGTTGCGGTGATGCCGTGAGACTCTACTGGGCCGTTGATCCAAAAACAGACATCATACTAGAGTCAAAATTTAAAAGTTTTGGGTGCGGAACAGCCATAGCCAGTAGTGATACGATGGCCGATTTATGCAAAGGAAAAACTGTTGATGAAGCAGTCAAAATTACCAATATCGATGTCGAAAAAGCGATGCGTGACACCCCTGATGTTCCTGCCGTGCCACCTCAAAAAATGCACTGCTCTGTTATGGCCTATGATGTTATCAAAAAAGCAGCAGCACAATACAAAGGTGTCGAGATGGAGAGCTTTGAGCACGATATTATCGTATGTGAATGTGCGCGTATCTCTCTTTCAACGCTCAAAGAGGTCATCAGACTCAATGATCTTACCACTATCGAGCAGATAACAGACTATACAAAAGCGGGAGCATTTTGTAAATCTTGTATCAGACCCGGAGGGCACGAGAAAAAAGATATCTATCTTGTTGACCTATTGGCAGAGTATGAAAAAGAGAAAGTGCTTGCTAGCTCTCAAACAGCTGAGGATGTAGATTTCGCGCAGATGACCGTTGTGCAAAAACTCAAAGCAGTTGAGAGAATCATAGATGACAATATCCGACAAATGCTTGTGATGGATGGCGGGAATGTTGAGATTCTTGATATCAAAGAGAATGGTTCCAACTTTGATATTTACATCAAATACCTTGGCGCATGTAGTGGTTGTGCGAGCTCAAATACAGGCACACTTTTTGCTATAGAAAATATCTTACGAGAAAAACTTGATCAAAATATCAGGGTGATTCCTCTTTAAGAGGCATCACTTTCCAAAAATTTTTTAGCTCCTCTTCCTATCAATCGAAATACCCAAACAACAAGATAAGCCAAAAATGTAAAAACAAGCGGGTGCCACTCGCCGAGTCCTAGTGCTGCCGATGATGGAAGTGCCATGATCTGATCAATCGGATGGGCTACCCACTCTTTTAAATGCACACCTACGGATAAAAACAAAAATAGTATTATAAATATTGAGAGTTCTTTCTTCATAGTCCCGCCTTAAAAGATTGTTGCAATGATACCAAAAAAGTATAAACAATCTAAAGGCGGAAGCTATTTTAGTGTTCTGTGTCGAGACTAAAAAGTTTTGTGCCTACATAATAGAGTGCTAAGCACAATCCAAGACCACCTAAAGATATCATAATCTCAGTCGCACTTGGAAAATAGTGTATCCACTCAGGCGGAAGTTGATACTCTCGTATCTTCATCTCTTGAAGTGGTTTTAACTGTGTATCGTGCACAAGGTTATAACGCATAAAAAATATCCCCACCATACCGCTAAGCGAAGCAAAAAAGATTGCTTTATATGCACTTGCTTTGGAAGCGAGTATGATAGTCAATGGGATAAGCATCGCCAAAATTACCTCTGTCCAAAATGTCCAAGAACCAAGAATATGCTCGGCAACTTCTGCACGATTTGGCATACCGCCATAGACATCCGTTAAAAATTTCCATGTAACGAAGAATATAAGGATAGATATCAAAAGTGCTTGTATCTTTGCAAGCCCGCTTAGCATCGTTTGTATCTCTTTTGGAAAGCTCAGTTTATATCGAAAGCCCATCATTATAAATGCTATAAAGACTCCCGTGATAAACGCGGTCAAGATAAAATATGTCGGATAAAAGACACCGTTTGAAATCGTTCTGGCATTTAAAAATCCAAAAACACCACCAAGATTCGAATGCGCGGCAAGACCCACTAAAAGACCTATAAGTCCGAATGTTTTTGCGCTTTTCATATCATTTTTCAAAAGAAAAACAAATTCGATAATCATAAATGTGAGATAGAGCCCATAAAGTGTACCCATCCACCATATCGCACTTGTAAGTCCCGGAGTGAGGACATTGTAAATCATCATTGTAATAGGATGTCCGATTTCAAAAGCGATAACAGCAAAACCGGCAACAATCGTTACGATAGAGCCAAAAATCGCTCTTTTTGAGATCGCCATATAGTCCTTGAAACCAAATACATCACCGAGTGACCCTACGATACAAAGCCCTGTTGAGCTTACAACAAAAAAGATATATACCGCTATAAGCAATCCCCATGGATGCTCTCGTGTTACATTATATGCGTGATGTCCATGCAAAAGATAGAACAAAACACCTATGACAAAAAGCCCTAAAAAAACCAATGTTAAAGCCGCTAAAAATATATTAAGAGGACTTTTTTCAAAATTTAGAAGATCCTTTACGCCTATTTTATTAATAGGTATTGATCTTATAAACTCTTTGATTGTACTGCTTTTTTTTGCTACAGTTTCCATCATCTCCCCCTTATGTTAGATAAAATAGTTTTGGTTTTGTGCCAAGATTGCTTTTGAGTGAAAAATGCTCTCTTGTTCTGAGCAACTCACTTACCTCACTGTCAGGATCATCGATATCTCCAAATGTTCTTACTTTTGTAGGACAGGTATTTTGACATGCTGTCGTAACCTCTCCACGAGCCAATCTTGTATCGCTACAAAAAGTACATTTATCAACCGTTGTCGTTCTATCATCAACATATCTCGCGTCATAAGGACATGCAACCATACAGTAACTACACAAAATACATTTATCACTATCGACCTGCACTACGCCGTTTTTATCATAATATGTCGCGTTTGTAGGGCAAACATCTTGACACGGCGCATTTTCACACTGTTGACACTGGCTTGGCAAAAATGCAGCTGAAGCGATATCAAGCTTTGGCCATTCTCCTTTTGGATTGTTTGAGCCAACCCAGATACGATGTTTATCAGCGCCGAGCAACACCCCATTCTCTTCCTTGCAAGCTATCTCACAAGCTTTACAATTTATACAATTTTTATAATCAAGTACCATTACATAATTTGCCATATTACACCTTTCTTATCTCAACATTTGTCTCATGCATCGCCGCTGCCCCATACACCGGCTCGATGTTATCTTCGATAACTGCATTATCACATCCACCGTTTTTATATGCCGTGGTAAGTTTTTCGCTCTCTTCCCCGAAACCGTGGACAAAGAAAACGGTATCAGGCGCTATCTTTTCTGTCGGATAAGCTCTAATAATTGTCTTACCTGTTGCGCTACTTACTTCTACTTTATCCCCAAAAGCGATACCCTGCTCCTTGGCAACCTTTTCATTGATCCATATATAATTTGTATGCATAAGGTCGTGAAGTGCGATATTGTTTGAAGTTCCTGTTTGTGTGAACTGTGCATGTCTTCCTGTGAGCAGTTTAAATTTACCGTTTGGCACTTTAAAATTGTACTCATCTCTCCATGTCGGCATCGGATCGACACCTTTTGAAGCTAGATTTGCCAAATTACACTCTATCTTTTTAGTTGGTGTTTTTGGAACTCCACCATTGACACTATAAGACTTTTTATTTTCAGGATAGTATTGGAATTTATTTTCTCCTAGCTGTTTATAGTATTTCTCCATATTAGGATAGAAGATGCCGTGTTCTTTAATCTGCTTAGCTGCCTCTTCTCCATGCTTTTCAGCAACCATATGCTCATTGACCTCTTCTTGAGAATGCTCGAAGACCTTCGTGAGATCAAATTCATCGGCATACATTGTTTCTTCTTTTTGTTTCGAGAGTTCTGCAAGTGTCATCGTGCTATTTTCATCGAGATCACTTTCGCTTGCAGTTATCTCGTCTTGAAGAAACATATCATGCTTTTTCGTAATCTCAAAAAGCGGTTTCGATATCTTCTTTGTCAAACCATGCAGTATCTCATTCACCGGTTTTGTATCATACATCGGCTCGATTACTTTATTTCTTTGAGCAATCGCAGGTTCAACGCCACCAAAACTAAATACCGGATCGGTTCGCTCAAGATAGGTACACTCAGGCAATACGACATCAGCATACATCACGGTATCGCTCGGCATCGTATCAATCGCAACAACAAGCTCCATCTTTTTAAACATTTCAGCCGTTTTTGCCGTATTTGGCATATTGAGCATCGGATTATGTTTATAGATAAATGCTCCTCTTACCTTGTAAGGCATCACATTTTCTAAAAATCTGTTTCTCCATGCGATCCAAGAACCACCACCACTTACGACGACACAGTGGTCATACCCATCATTTTGCTTGTTTTTATTGACAGCTCTCTCTCTTGCTTGGTAGTACATAGGCACAACGCCTTTATGCTCACCAAGTGGCAATTTACTTCCAAAGACCAAGCCGCCTTTAGTATCTATCCCGCCACTGAGGGCTTGAAAAATTGCCATAGCACGTCTGAGCTGAAAGTCATTTTTTGAAAAGGTACTTCTTCTTCCGGGATAGTAGATTGCTCTTGGCGCATGTGCTGCAAACTCTCTTGCTATCTCATAGATATCACTCTCTTTAAGTCCGGTAATTTTTGCTGCCCACTTCGGCGTATAACCACTACTAAGTATGTGCTCTTTATAAAGATCAAAATCATTGAAATTATTTGTCACATACTCTTTGTTGTAGAGCTCTTCATCAAGCGTTACATATGTAAGTGCAAGCACAAAAGCAAGATCAGTTCCGGGTTTAATTCCTAGCCACTTATCTGCTTTTGCCGCTGTATTAGTGAACCTTGGATCAACACAAATGAGCTTTGCTCCTCTGCCTTTTGTTCTTTTGAAGATGTCCATAGTATCTGGAGTTACGATAGCCTCAGCTCTATTTGCTCCTGCCATGATGACATACTCTGCATTTTCAAGATCGGCTTGTGGATAGGCGCCCATAGTGACACCATATGCAGATGCAACGGTTTGCAAACAGATAGAAGCATGGTTGAGCCAATTGGCAGAACCAAATGCTTCATAGAACATCTTAAATGTATGCTCAGCCATCCCCTCACCTGCACAAAAAAGAAAACTTGATCTATTATCTTCTTCTTCATCCAATATCTTCGCCATTCCGGGAAATTTATCCGTACCATTGAGTATCGCATCATATGCCTCTTCCCAAGAGACTTCTTTAAATTCACCCTTTCCTTTTTCGCCCGTTCTAATCATCGGTCGTTTCAATCGATCCGGATCATAAAGTGCTTGTATCCCTGCATTGCCTCTAGGGCAAAGCATATTTTTTGATTTTGGAAAGAGCGGATTTGGATCTAGCTTTACTACAACACCATCTTCAACTCTAGCAATTGCCGCGCATTTATTTACGCACATCTCACAAAGAGTCGGCACGAGCTTCGCCTCTTTTGTGCTTGTTTTTGTCATGACGGCAGCTGCTTCATGATCCCCCTCTTCATTCCCAAGCAGTGGAGTCAATCCTATAGTGCCTCCGCCTAAAACCGTCAGTGCTGCGCTTCCTTTTAAGAAGCGTCTTCTGGAAATCCCTACATCCATTTAGTCTCCTCCATATAGATAGATAATACAAGCTTACTGTAAAAAATTAAATAAATCTATACCACCAATTTTCAGCTTCAAAAAATTATACACGATTAATCTTATAACGAAGATAAAAAAAATTAATACGTCAGATAGTTTCGTCTTATTTTACTTTGGGTAACACTATTTTCTCATTTAAAAATATTCCGTTTTCTAATCCGATATGACAGGCAAAACAGTTTGATTGTTTTTTAACTTTCGGATTTTTATAAATAGTTCTATCTATATCTTTGTGTGCATTTCTCCAATACTCTACCTTGGTGATGGACTTTGGAGCTTGCTCCGGCAAAAGTGAACGAAGTACTCGGAAGGAGACTTTATGCGTAGAGTTTTCAGCAGCATTTTCTTCAAGATATTTCAATATAGATACTCTCGCTTTTTTAGAGATATTTGCATCCGTAATCTCTTCGCCAAAATGGTTATCAAGCGTATCCATAATCCTATGCCATGATCTTTTCGGGAGCAAAAAAGGAGGATATATCTTATGACAATCACCACAATCCACATAAAAAACACCATTCTCATTTTCATAATTAATCGCCGCGAAGACGCTTTTAGTTACTACATTGTCATAGGTACTTATAACATATATAAAAAGAGAGAAAGAGATGATGATAAAAACATAACTTGCGATATTGCTACATCTTGTGATATCGGTATCTTCTCCCTCGCTTTTTTTGTATCCCGTGAGCATAACAAATATCATGCCCGTTTTATGATAGAACTGCTCGACAGAAACTCCGGCGATGTGGATCAATGCCCAGGCAACAAGTATATAAGAAAGATAGAGATGCAAATTGTGCCACATATCCATAGTGGTATAATATTTTTTATTGAGGTAACCAAATATACCGGCACCGTCTTGTATCCCATAGAGTAGCACACCGCTGATAACAATCAATATACCAAAAGAGAGCACAATGATTGTATACCAGCTTGAAGCAGGGTTATGACCGGGAGGGATTTTTCTATACCTATCGATTATCTTCTCTTTGAAGTACCACTTAAGTTCGCGTAGATTAAATCGAAATGTATTAAAGGTTGCATACCTTGGTCCGATAAATCCCCATATGATACGGTAACAGAGCATTACACCAAATATCCACCCAAAGGCTATATGGTAGTGAATATATTCTTTATAAAATGAAGTAAAAAAAGATGCAAAAAAAGAGAGTCCGATCGTCCAATGTATTATTCGGGTACAAATCGGCCAAACAAATACTTTTCCCTCTTTTTTGTTCATCGCTCCCCCGAATTATAAAATATTTAGTAGTGTATTCTATCATTAAAGTTTAAAAAAAAGTTTAGAAAAACTTATTCCTCCAAGGAGGAGGAGTGGAGGTATTTATTTGTTTATATTGAAGTTGTCGTAGATATATTGCGCCATAGCATCAGTATCATAATCCATACCTTTGTCTATGATCTTTTGCATATTATGCTCCATGATCTCATGTTCAGTACCACCTGAATGTCCGCCGATACCACCCATTTTTATATCGGTAATTCCTGTTTTAAGCTCATAAACCTCTTGGTCATTGAGTGCCGGTCCTTTTTCTTTTTTAACACCCTCGCCTTTTTCTCCGTGGCATTTTACACACATTTTTGCATACACTTCTGCTGTTGTGTATTTGTAATTTTTTACTTCATGTTTTGTATTGGTATCATCACCGCATCCGCTGAGTGCCATCATCATAAGTGTTCCAAAAAATATTGCTGCTGTTTTTTTCATATTCTCTCCTTTCATTATGCTCTACCTGCAAGCATACCATATTGCGTCATTGGTTTTAGTGCATATACTTTAAGCAACCACCATATCCATCGCTCTTGAGTCGGATCCAACGGGAATGAAGGAGTTGGTTTTCCACTCCAATCAAACTCAGCCAACATAACCGTACTTAAGCTCGTAATAAGTGGGCAAACCGTATAACCGCCGTACTCGGCCGTAAGCTCTTTACCCTCCATGACAGAGATAAGATTTTCAACAACAACCTTATACTGTTTTCTTGCACTCCCGCCGGTTTTACCCATCGGAACGGCTGCAATATCACCTAATGCAAAAACATTAGGATATTTCACATGCTGCATAGTTTCCTTGATTACCGGTACCCATCCTTGGTCTGAGCCTATAGGAGAATTTGCTATCTCTTCAGCTGCTTTCATAGGAGGCGTGATATGTAAGAAATCATAAGGAACCTCAACTTTTTCACCTCGCGCGACCATAGAATACTCTTCAAGCACATCATCATACTCACCTTTTTCAAGCCAGTGTTTATAAAATGTTGCTATCTTCGCTTGCGGATCAACGCTTATAAGATTATGGTTGTAGTTCCATTTCATATCACGCGTTTCAAACTGCTTAACAATCGCTTCATGATATTCAGGTACACCAAACATCTTTCCACCATTTGGATAGAATGTAAGCTCAGCGTTATCTCTTGCGTCTGCTTCTCTGAGTCTTGCATCGGTTAGATACATGATCTTCTTTGGAGCCCCACCGCATTTGATAGGTGTATTAGGATGCGTAAAGACACCTTGTACTTTTTGTCCGCTTTTGGCCTTTTCTATGAACTCTTGCATCAACTTCCATGTATTGGTCGCTCCGTTTGCAAAATAGATAGAACCGATTCCGTTCTTTCCTATGGCGTTTTTAACAGCGCTGTCATCACCTCTTGATGTTATAGAATCCGTGATACCTAGCCCTTCAATTTGAGCAAAGTCAAGCTTAAGCCCTGCCGCAACGATCATAAAATCATAAGCAACACTTTGACCACCGTTTGTTTTTACTACATTATTGTCAGGGTCAAACTCTACGGCTTTCTCTTTGATCCAAGTTACACCATCAGGCATAAAATCTTCCGTCATATACTCTGTATCACTGTTTTCCCATACGCCGCCGCCGACAAGCGTTTGCCCGGGCTGATAAGATGCTGATTTTTCATTTGGCTCGATGATAGTAATATCCGGCTCATCAAGCGAACGCATCAAAAGAGATGCTGCCGCGATACCCGAGAGTCCACCACCGACAATCAATATTTTTCCTTTAGCCGATGAACTTGCTTTGGCTTCTGTTATAGCACCGCTACCCATCATCATAGCAGCTCCGCCCAAACCAAACATTTTCATAGCATCTCTTCGTGATATCCCCTCTTCTTTGAGTATGGCATCGATTTGCTCTATGCCGTCATTCAAAAAACTTTTATCCAAAATTCCCTCCTTAAGTCTATACAAATAGTAATATTTTTAGACTAAATTATAACGGATTACTCTCTAAATATATTTAATTATTACAAAAAATAATATTTTTTTAGTTATTTATTTGTTAATATAATATTATATATAATTAATTGTAATTTTGTAACACCCCTAAAAATATTTACATCAATTTTATAAATAAAATCTATCTTTTCCCCTGATTCTATGGGCTCTTTTGCCCTAAACTCAATGGCTTCAAAAGTGTGTTGATCTTGTCTTAAAACATAGCGCATATGCTCTGCATTTTTACCCATTGGTGATGCGCTTAACACTTCGATATTCTCTGCAAAAAATGTCGGATAAGGATTTGCTTCTCCAAAAGGTTCATATTTTTTAAAGATATCCGTAAGAGCAAAATCGATATGCTCAAATTTTAGATTGTAGATATATGTATCTCCTAGATTATCGCTTGCACTTTTTACATAACTCTCTTTTAACTTTTCTATAAAAAACGGGAGATTTTTCTCCTCTATGCTAACACCGATAGCAAAAGTATGCCCTCCAAATTTTTCCAATGCACACTCACAATATCGCACGCTCTCAAAAAGATTGCACGCTAGCGATGATCGTCCACTCCCCTTTAGAAGTGCATCACCGCCCTTGCATAAAACGATAGTGGGCTTATCAAAATGTTTTGCCAATCTTGCTGCAACGATACCTATAACTCCTTCGTGCCAATCATCTTTATAGGCAACTAAAATAGCATCATCAGGGTTTAGAATGTGGTGTAAGGATTCTTGAAAAATACTCTTTTCTTTCTCTTTTCTCATTTCATTTTTTTGTACTAATTTTTCTAGATATGCTCTTGCTTCATAAATATTGGGGCTTCTTAAAAAATTCACGCCAAGCGATGCATCATCCATCCTGCCTGCGCTATTTAAAAGCGGCGCGACCAAAAATGATATATCTTCAGATGTAAAGTTTTCTTTTTGAAAATGTTCTTTTAGGGCGCGCGCGAAAGCGCGCTCGTTTTTTTCGAACTCTTTAAGACCGGCAGTCACTATGGCTCTATTGATATGCAAAAGCGGCATCATGTCCGCAATGGTTGCAACGGCAACTAAAAGCAGATAAGATTTAAGTTCAATCTCAAGCGAGAGCTCTTTTTTGATACCGGCGATAAGATACCAAGCAACTGTAGCACCACATATATCGGGATAAGCAAAATCGCAATCTTCACGCTTCGGATCTACGATGCTAAAAGCCTCAGGAAGTGCTTCTTTTTGGGTATGATGATCGGTAATTATAAGTGTTTTATTGTTCTGCTTACACCATAGAGCAACATCGTTAGCATTGATGCCATTATCCACAGTGATAATTACATCATGCTCTTGTAGTGAAGAGAGTATCTTTGTAGAGAGCCCATAGCCATGTTCAAACCTATTTGGGATAAACCAATCAACCCCATAGTCAATCGCATCAAAAAAATCGAGCAAAAGTGAGGTTGCAACCATTCCATCAACATCATAATCACCGACGATGATAATCTTTTCACGATTATTGATAGCCTCTTTTATCCGTAAAGCACTTCGCGTAAGATCTTTGAGACTATAAGGAGTCGGGAGATCACCAAGCGTGAAAAATCCCCCGCTACTCTCAAATCTTGATTTAAGCTTTTGCTCTATCTCTTTATATATCTCTAAAGACATAAGAGATTAGATCTTCATGCTTGCTTTGATAAATGCAAGAATTGCAAGGTTTGGATTTTGGAGTCTAGAAGTAAATTCCGGGTGAAATTGAACCCCTAAAAACCATGGATGATCGGCCACCTCTACTGCTTCAATAAGACCATTTGATTCACCCGTGACAATCATGCCGTTTTTTTCAAGCAACTCTCTATATTTTGCATTGGCTTCATATCTATGACGATGACGCTCATGGATGACATCTTCACCGTATGCCTTTTGCAAGTTTGAGCCTTTTTTTGTCTCACATCTATATTCACCAAGTCTCAATGTCCCGCCAAGAGGTGATTTTGTAGTGCGTATCTGCTTATTGCCGCTTGAGTCGATAAACTCATCGATAAGATAGATCATTGGGTTTTCACAAGTTGCATTAAACTCTGCAGAATCTGCCTCTTTTAATTTTAGAACATTTCTTGCATACTCAATGATAGCAAGTTGCATTCCGAGACAGATTCCAAGAAATGGAATTTTATTTTCTCTTGCATACTTGATGGCAATCATTTTACCCTCAACGCCTCTTTGTCCAAATCCGCCGGCGACTAAAATACCGTCACAGTCTTTAAAATGTTTTTCGGGGTCATTTTCATGTTCTAGCTTTTCGCTATCAATCCACTTGATATTGACTCTGCTATCTAGATTTGCTCCGGCATGCACAAGCGCTTCAGTAAGCGACTTGTAGGACTCTTTAAGATCAAGATATTTCCCTACAAATGCAATGCGTACTTCATGTGAAGGCATAATAATCTTACTGACAAGATTTGTCCACTGCTCCATATTAGGTTTTATCTCACCGAGATTGAGCTGTTTAGCTATTGGTTTGAGTATATTTTGTGAGAGTAGATTGAGTGGAACTTTATAGATAGTCTTCTCATCAATCGCATCTATAACACTCTCTTGATCAACATCACAACTATAAGCAATTTTTCTTTTAAGCTCTTTTGGTACCGGTTGTTCAGCCCTAAGGATTAACATGTGCGGTGATATACCGATTCTTCTAAGTTCTTGGACAGAGTGCTGTGTAGGCTTTGTTTTAAGCTCCCCCGCGACTTTTATAAAAGGCAGCAATGTTACATGGATATTCATAACTCTCTCAGAACCTAATTCATGTTTTATCTGTCGAATCGTCTCTAAGAACGGGAGTCCTTCTATATCCCCTGTTGTCCCGCCAAGCTCTACGATAAGTATATCTTTGCCTTTGCCGGCTAAAAATATACGCTCTTTAATCTCATTAACAATATGAGGAACAACTTGTATAGTTTTACCGAGATATTTCCCTTTTCTCTCATTTTCGATCACTCTTTTATAGACTTGACCCGTTGTAAAGTTGTTATTTTTTGTCAAAGAGGTATCGATAAAACGCTCATAATGTCCAAGATCCAAATCAGTCTCGGCACCGTCTTTTGTTACAAAAACTTCACCATGTTCTAATGGACTCATAGTTCCAGGGTCTACATTGATATAAGGATCGAGTTTCAATATCCCAATCTCAAAACCTGAATGCTTTAAAAGTGTTGCAATACTTGCTGCACTTATCCCTTTACCTAAAGAACTAAGAACCCCACCTGTAATAAATATATATTTTGTTTTTTCTGAAGGCACACTCATCCCTTACATAACAATCGGCATAATAATAGTTATAAAATTATCATCTTTTGCAATAAAGGGTAAGTTAGGTTCATTGAATTGCAATTCGAATTCATTTTTTTCAATCTGCGTGATAAAATCTAAAAGATATCTACTATTGAAATTTATCTCAAATTTTTCATCAAATTTTGTCTCTATCTCTAACTCAGTTTTTGCTTCAACATTTTCGCTACTGAGTGAATTAAAAATGACGACATCAGGAAGTATAGTCATTTTGATATCTTGAGAAATAGTTGTGATCATTCGAATCGTATCAATCATATCTTTTCTAGGAAGTACGAGAGTCTGTTTTGTACTTTTTGGCACAATGCGATCATAGTCAGGATATTTTCCATTGATAAGTCTTGAATAGAAATAGAAATTATTATCTTCTATGATAAGATTTACCTCATCATAAAAGATATCTATTTTGTCTAAAAAAAGTTTTTGTATCTCCATAATCGCTTTTTTTGGAATAATAAGTGAGAGCTCTTTTTCACTTTTATTCTCTATTGTTGCGATGGCAAGTCTTCTTGTATCTGTACCAACTATATCGGTATATTCATTTTTTATACTCAAGAGAGCACCATTAAGTTCAAACTTTGGATTGTTTGTATCAATAGCGGGAGAGATTTTTTTAAAGCTTTGAATCAAACTTAATGAATCTAAAGAGATTTGAGGTTTATCTTCCGTAGTTGGAAAAGTTGGAAAAGAGGTTACATCAAAAGTTGGAAGTTTAAATTTAGAGTGTTTTTGTTTGATAATAAGTGTATTATCTAGAAATTCCAAAGTAATCTCATCATCTTTTAACATTCTGACAATATCAAGTAGTTTTTTCCCATTAGCTGTACAACTACCATTTTGTTCTATAGAAAGATTATCGGTTTTAATCTCCAAACCGATCTCAAGATCTGTTGCTTTTATAGAACAGATGTTTTCTTGAGCTTCAAATAGTACATGAGATGTTATTTGGCTAGCATCTTTTTTCTCCAGAAAGGGTTGCAAGTTTACTAGTATAGATTCTATACTCTGTTTTTGCACTTTCAACTTCATCGTCTCTCCTTTATATAAAAATTAAGGTAGTAATAGTAGTAGTACTTGATGAATATGTGAAAAGAGTTTTAATCTCCTTTTCCAACGGAATTTTTTGATCAAGGTTTAAAAAATTTCTATTCACATAGTCTCACTTCTAAAATTATATCTTTTTTTGTTTCATTTTTCTTTGGTGTTTATTTTATTTGATAACTCTTCAAGAGTAACTTTGAAATTTTCATTGTTATCAATGATTTCATTTATCTTTCTCATAGCGTGACTGATGGCAGTATGGTCTTTCATTCCAAAATAGACGGCGATTTGTGGCATCGAGTTTGGTGTAAGATTACGAGCTAAATAGATCACAATTCTTCTTGCATTTGCGATGGCTTGTGTTCTTTTTTTAGATTTGATATCTGAAGGCTTTATATTGAGTTCTCTTGAGACAACCTCTACAATATGGTCGATGGTGATATTTTCTCTCTTTTCTCGTATTTGATCTTTGATAGCATTTTGAGCAAAATCAAGTGTGATTTTTTGATTGAGCATAGAGCTTAAGGCATTGAGTTTTATGATAGTACCTTCTATCTCTCGAATGTTATCTCCCATATTTGTTGCAATGTAGTTGATGATATCGCTGTTGAGTTTGATACCGTCGAGTTCGCATTTTTTCTTGATAATCTCTATCTTTGTTTCAAGTCCCGGAGGTTGGATATCGGCCATCAGCCCCCATTCAAATCTACTTTTAAGCCTATCAACAAGTCCGGCTATCTTATTTGGAGGTCGATCTGAGGTGATGACAATCTGTTTTTTTGCATTGTAAAGTTCATTAAAAGTATGGAAAAACTCCTCTTGTGTCTCGTTTTTTCGACTTAAAAATTGGATATCATCGATAAGCAGTAGATCACATTCACGAAATTTTTCTCTAAATCTATCCATTGTTTTTGATTGGATATGAGAGATAAAAGAGTTCATAAACATCTCAAGAGTTGTATAGATAACCTTTTTGCCAAGGGAGACTTGGTGATTGCCAATTGCTTGGAGCAAGTGTGTCTTACCGAGCCCTACCCCACCGTATAAAAAAAGAGGATTGTAAACTTGTCCGGGTTTATCGGCGACACTTTTAGCAGCAGTGTATGCAAATTGATTTGAACTTCCTACGATGAAACTATCAAAGATTAAAGAGGGGTTGAGGTAACTGCTTTTTTGTTGATTTTTATCAACTGCTTTTGTATTTTGTACATCCACTTTTATTGTCGTGTCACTGTTTTCGTTTATAGAGATATGAATTTCCGGCTTGATACCGCTTTGAAGTTCAAAAAGATGTTCTAGGGTTTTTTTATATTTTGTATTGACCCATTTTGCGACGATGAGATTGGGCGCAAAAAAATAGGCAAGATTGCTTCTTGATCTTTTTGTATCATAGATAAGTTTCTTTATATATTTTTCATATTCATTGGCAGGGATCTCTTTTTTGAGTTCATTTAAGACTTTTTCTCCAATGTTCATACGGCACTCCATAATTTTTAAAACTTAATGTGAATAACTTTCAATATTTTATCTAAATTTAGTTAATATAAGGGTATAAAATCAAGTTGAACAAAATTGTTCACTATGTGAAAAAAGGTGTGAATGAATATACTTGGAATAGACCCGGGAAGCCGTAATCTAGGGTATTGTATACTCTCATATAATGGTGTGAAAATTTCTTTGGTGGAAGCAGGTTTGCTTAAATTAAAGAGTTCCTGCCTTCAAGAGCAGATAGTAGAGCTTGTAGAGGGGCTTGATATCATCCTTAAATCAAATAAAATAGATGAAGTTGCCATAGAGGATATATTTTATGCATTTAATCCAAAGAGTGTTATAAAGTTAGCACAGTTTAGAGGGGCACTCTCTTTGAAGATACTTCAAGAGGTGGGCTATTTTTATGAATACACTCCGCTTCAGGTGAAAAAAGCAGTAACCGGTCATGGGAAAGCAACCAAAGAGCAGGTCGCTTTTATGGTCAAAAAACTGCTTAAAATTCAAAAAGAGATAAAACCGCTTGATATCACAGATGCTATGGCAATCGCACTTACACACACCCAAAGAGTAAAGTTAAGAAAATAGGATATAATTTTTTAGGAGAACAAAATGAACAATATTTATGATCTTATCATCATTGGCGGCGGTCCCGGTGGTATCGGCGTGGCAGTTGAATCTAAGATACTCGGAATAGAAAATATAATGATTATAGAAAAGGGCTGTAACCACTCCCAAACAATCCGTAAATTTTATAAAGATCAAAAAAGAGTTGATAAAGATTGGCAAGGCAAAAGTGTTGAGCTTATCGGAAGTATAGATTTTAAAGATGGGACAAAAGAGTCTACGCTGAACTATTTTGATTCCTTGCTTGATAATCATTTGATTGAAGCGAAATTTAATTGTGAAGTTGATAGCGTTAAAAAAGAGAATGAGATTTTTGAGGTGATTAGCTCAGAGGGAACATTTTTTGCTAAAAATGTCGTGATAGGTGTAGGAAGAATGGGAAAACCCAATATGCCATCTTATACCATCCCTCTTTCGCTTAAAACGGTTGTAAACTTCAATCTTGATAGATGTAGCAACGGCGAGAATATACTTGTTGTCGGGGGTGGTGATAGTTCTATTGAGTATGCCTGTGAGCTTTCAAAAACAAATGAGGTGACGCTCACATACAGACGAGAGATGCTCACGCGCCCAAATCCTACAAATCAAGAGATGTTCTCTAGCTTTTTAGAAGATGAGCGCTTAAGCGCAAAATTTGGAGTTGATATTCTCGGGCTAGAGAACGAGAACGGTAAAATTAAAGTCTCTTTTAGTGATAACGATGTCAAAGAGTATGATAGAGTTATCTATGCAATAGGCGGCTCAACGCCTGTAGATTTTTTAAAAAAATGCGGCGTTCCTCTCAATGAGAAAAATGAACCTATTTTTGATGCAAATTACCAAACGCCCACAAAGGGTCTTTATATCGCAGGTGACATAGCATTTAAAAGTGGAGGCAGTATCGCCATAGCACTCAATCACGGTCATAAAATAGCAACCGATATTTTAGCAAATAGTTAAGGTGCCGGGGTTTCGTCCTTGGCATTCTTTTCTACTCGAATCATCCGTTTTTTAGGTGCTTCAAACTTTTTCTTATAGTTTTGACTTGTTGACTCCCAGATGATTTGATCATACATGTAGATATCATAATCAAAATAGTCAAGCCCATTTTTTCTATTGACGGTAAAGTAGACGATATGCACAGGCACACTCTTTTTTAGGTTAATCGTTGTAGGTTTATCGGTTGCTATAATCTCTTTTATTTTATTTTTATCATATTTTTTTCCGGCATGCTCAAGGAGATAGCTAGCAAAAGTAAAAGGATTTTTTAGGCGCATACAGCCCGAGCTATAAACTCTATATCTTCGAGTAAAGAGACTTCTATTGTCAGTATCATGTAAGTAGACGGCGTATCTGTTTGGAAACATAAACTTGACTCTTCCAAGCGCATTGTTATCGCCGGGGTATTGCACAAATCTATAGGGGACATTTCTTTCACTCTTTTCATACTCGGCTATATCATCGACCGTAATCTTGACCTCTTTGTTGCCGGAGAAGACTCTTATATTGTTCTCTTTGAGGTAATCGGGATGTTCTCTTAAGACACCGACAAGATCTCTTTTGATAAGACTATCAGGGATTGTCCATGTTGGATTGATGACCATATACTTAATTGCATCATTAAAGATGGGCGTAGGTCTATCGATTCTTCCAACGACCAATTTTGTATTGAACCGTTTTTTGCCATTTTTGTAATAGTTCATCTCATAGTGTGGGATGTTTACCTCAACATACTCATCTTCAAAAGAGCTTGGATAGATTTTGGTTTTATCTAGATTAACGATGATGCTTTGGATGTGTTTTTGAAGGTCTTGGTTCATGTAGTAGTTTGTTACTTTTTCTACCGTTCCGGTTTTTTCTATGTTATAGCGATCTTGATATTGTAAGACAGCTTTTTTAAGAAGGGGCCCAAAGTTTTTTGTGATCCTCACATTTTTTGGATAATCACCCAACTCTCTTAAAAGCGTTTTTACAAGAATGACACGCGCTGATGAACTGCCCTCTTGTAGGTCCTCATACGCGTAAGGAATCTCTTCAAACTTATCCATTGCTTTATATTTTTTATAAGTATCGATAAGTGCTAAATATCTTTTTTTGAGCGGCAGTTGATTTTCTAGGTACTCCTCTATCTTATTTTCGTTTATTGCATGGATGATAGGTGCAATGCTCGGGAAAGATTTTCCTTGTAACTCCCAGTTTGATTTTATATCTTCATCATCTTTAAGCCGGGCTATCTTTTTTTGAACAAGATTCCAGTCAACATCGCCGACGACGACAAAGTCGATAAGGGAGACAAAGCTGTTTGTGAGAGCCACATCAAGTCTGCCATACACGGTAGCCTTATTTTTTTCAGGCACTTGATTGTTATCAAGATAGTAGAAAAGTTTTTTTATGCTTCCTTGCCCAAAACTTTTTTGCTTATAATTGAATGTGGGATTATTGAGTGCACTTAAAAGTTGTGAGAGTCTCTCTCTTTGTGAGGTGTTTGTCCACAAGGGCGCATAATCATTTGCCGCATAGATACTTCTGATTATATTTTTATATTTAGAATCATTGATTTTTTTATTAAGTGAATAGCGTATCTCATTTGAGACAGAATTTACAGCTATTTGATCTGAAAAAAGAACAGTTGCAAATATGAAAAACAAAAAAGGAACAATTCGCATAAATCTCCAAAAAGAGTCAGATTTTTTCTCTAATTATATGTTAAGTCTATTAAACTTGCATAATGATAGGTCGTTTTAGAGGATAAATTTTGATAATTAACATATTATTGATAGAGTTGTTTTGTATTTTATCAAAACCAAAACAGCTTAATCAAGGCATTTTAGGTAGAAGAATTTGTGAAAATCAATTAACAACTTAATATATTCTAATTAATTTTATTTTTTTATATTTTTGATATAATTATCGATACTTAACGACCATAAAGTTAACAATAGAAGGGGTTAGATGCGTATAATAGTTATTTTCTTTTTTGTAATGACTTCTTTTTTGGCAGCCGATTACAACACAAAGAACTCTTACAGTGTTGATGAGCTTATAAGATCAGCGGTTAAAACACACCCGAATATCAAGATATATGAACAACTGCTCAGAGGTTCAAGCGCACGGGTAGATACAGCAAAGTGGGCCTATTTCCCTACGCCAAGAGCAAGTGCATATAGGACAGATAATGGTGAGCAGGGACTTACCTTGGCATTGAGTCAACCACTTTGGACAGGCGGCAAGCTCAATGCCAAGCACGATGCCGCAGTGGCTTCGGAAAAAGCATCGAGATTTGAGCTTAGAGAAAATGCCTATATCTTGGTGAAGACTCTCATCGGCACAATCAAATCATATCTTGAGGCAAAAGGGAGCGTCAAATCTCTCAAAGATGGACTTGATGAGCTCAATGATTTGCGTGCCATGCTTGAGAGAAGGATAAAAGCCGGCGTCTCTTCAAGAGCTGATCTAGAGCTTTTAAAATCGAGAATTTATCAAGCCGAGAGTGATTTGAATTATGCACGCTCAACAATGAACTCCGCCCTTTCCCAGATGGAGCTTTTAACAAACAAACATTTTGCTGAAAATATTGATATCTATAGCAGCAGGCAAAAAGAGATGCTCAGCCCTGTCAATTACTATGTGGACAAGATGGTGGAGACACACCCTGCACTTAGAAAGTTAGAAGCGCAGGTTGAAAATGCAAAGGCAGAAAAATCTGTGGCAAAAGCGGCGATATGGCCTGATCTTTCAGTTGTCGTTGAGAAAAGAACGGCAGGAACAGACCCTTTTGATACGGGATACAATAGTGACACATCGGTCTATCTCTCCTTGAGTGCGTCTCCGGGTGCCGGTCTCTCGGCATATTCGGGCGTGCAGGAGGCGGAAGCTAAAGTGATGAAGCTTGTTTATGAAAAGGAGTCCAAACAGAGAGACCTGACCGATGCGATACACTTTGCATACAATGATTATACTTCGGCACTTTATAGATTAAAATCCCAAAAGAGTAACATAGATGCTTCATCAAAGGTTATGGCATCGTATAAAAGATTGTTTTTGGCCGGCAAGAAACAATGGCTTGATATGGTCAATACATCTAGAGAGCTTACAAATACAAAGATGGCCTATTCACAACTCAATAGTGTTCTCATCAGTTCGGGTTACACATTGGAGCTTTTATCGGGCAACATAGATGTAATGGGTGGCGTCTTAGGGGACAATGCATCTTCTTCGAAGTCATCAGAGATCCTCCGAGCTGAGAATAAAGCCCCTCTGAAGGATGTAGATGCAATCAAGGCGAAAGATGAGTTTTATATCCAGATTGCTCTGAGAGAAGATAATGACGAAATCATCAAAAAAGCACAAGCAGCAGGGTATAAGAGTAATCTTATTGGCGGACGATTGGTTATAGGTCCCTATTTGGACAAAAAAGAGTTGTATGAAGACCTCAGCGTTGTTAAAGCAGAGGTAGATAAAAATGCATCACCGATTAAGTTTAAAGATAAAAATAGTTTGGAGCAAAAAAGATGAATATATATAATGATGCGAAGACACAAAGAGACGACCTTGATTGGTTGATTAATTCATGCTTTATTCCTCAGTTTGCCAACTCAAGAATATCAAAATATGAGTATGAAAAATTTGATAATATGGCACTTGAGGAGGCGCATCCTTCTAAAGAGTTTACGATGGAGCTTTATGAAAATCTCTTTAGTTCATACAACCTTAAAGCGCCGGAGTGGACGAGTGAACTCAACGAAGATATGCTTCCTGCGATTGTCTTTATCCCCGAGATCGGACTCAAAATAGTTTTAGAGAGAGTAGGTGATGGGACATGGAAATGTGATGGGCCTGATGGGATAAAGTACTATGATCTCTTCTTGCCAAGTTCTATATTTGCCCCCATTAGAACAGAGAGAGGCGGCATAAAAAAACGCTCAGCATATGAGATGTTTAAAACTATTGCGCTTGATCAAAAGAAGTTTATTGTGCAAGCGGCTATCGCAACTATCAGTATCAATATTCTAGCCCTTTCTTCCTCATTTTTTAGCATGCAGGTCTACGATAGGGTCATCCCAACCAAGGGATTATCAACACTTGTCTCTTTGGCATTCGGTGTATTTATCGCTATCTCTCTTGAGACAATCATAAAGATATCAAGGTCGGTTATCCTAGACCATGCCTCAACAGATATGGATAGAAGGTATTCGCATGATATATTTAGCAGGTTTTTAAAGGTTCGTTCCGACGCATTACCGAAAAGTATAGGAACGCTTTCGGGACAGTTACAAAGTTATGCTTTCGTGAGAGGTTTTATCTCTTCAGCTGCGCTCTATATTGTCATAGATTTTCCGTTTGTTTTGCTTTTTATCTCTGTTATTATTATGCTTGGTGGTTTTAGCATGGGGATGATTCCTCTTATTTTCTTGATTGTCTCTTTAGCCACTGCATTGAAATACAAGGGGAAGATAGAGCAGCTCACCAAAGACTCTACCTTTGCTTCACACAAAAAATTGGGTGTCTTAGTAGAAGCAGTTGAGAACTCGGAAAATATCAAAGCAACAGGGGGGTCTTACTCTATCCAAAATAGATGGAATGCTCTTACCGAGGATGTTATTCATGATGATATCAACATAAAACATTACACAGAGAGAGCAACATTTCTTGCTGCTTTTTTCCAACAGGTTAGTTATGTTTCGCTCATAGCTTGGGGTGCATATCTCGCTACATCAACAGATAAAATCACGATGGGTTCACTCATAGCTATTGCGATTATCTCAGGAAGAGTGCTCGCTCCTGTTGCGCAACTTCCCGGGCTATTTGTGCAGTGGGGGAGGGCAAAAGAGGCTGTTGATAATTTGGAGCAGATATATCAATTGCCGATGGATAATGAGGGCATTGAAAGACCGCTTATGCCACAACACATTGAGCCTACCTATGATCTTCAAAATGTAGTGTTTGCATATTCTGAAGAGTCAAGACCTATCAGCTTTAAAAGACTCTCTATCAAAAAAGGAGAGAGGATAGGGGTGTTGGGGCCGATTGGTTCGGGCAAATCAACACTCCTTAAACTACTATCGGGAATGTATGCACCACAAAGTGGAAATATACTGCTTGATTCAATCGATATGCAACACATATCTAGAGATAGGGTTTCAAGCATTGTGGGCTATTTGCCGCAAAATACCAAACTTATCTCCGGCACACTCAGAGACAATTTGTTGCTAGGATTAGTTGGTATCGACGATATGTCGATAATGGAAGCTGCTAAAAAAACAGGCTTGGATAAGTTGATTAATATGCTGCCACAAGGGCTCGATACTTTAGTGCCGGAAGGCGGGGAGAGTGTCTCGGGCGGGCAAAAGCAGCTCTTTGCTCTGACAAGACTTATCCTTTGGTCGCCTTTGGTATGGCTCTTGGATGAGCCTACGGCAAACATGGATGATGCAACAGAAAGATATCTTTTGAAAGTCTTAAATGAAAATATCTCGAAAGAGCAAACACTCATTTTAGTAACTCATAAACCGGCACTTTTGAGTGTAGTCGATAGACTTATTATCGTAACAAATGACGGTATCGTTGCAGATGGTCCAAAAAATGCGGTATTACAAAAACTTAAAGAGAACCAACAAGTACGAGCGCAACAAAAAACACAAGGAACACCACCTTCTCCGCAAGGGGCAAATGTGGGCGTAAAAAAAGTTGTTGTGCCAAAAGCAGCTCAAGTGAACAAGGAGACAACAAATGAACCAAAATAATCTTCCTTACATGGTCAGAATGAATCCAACATGGATCGTCTATGGTTCTCTCTTTTTGCTTATCATACCATTTTTGATTTGGTCAAATATCGCCTCAATCAATAGAACATCCAAGGCTCCTGGGCAGATAGTTGCAACCGCTAAAACACAAGAGATACAAGCGTATGACGATGGTGTTATCGAAAAAATAGATGTAAAAGAGGGGCAGTTTGTTCATAGCGGTGAGCTGTTGGTCTCTTTGCAAAAAGAGAGAGCAGAGGCTACCTATGAGGATGGCAAGGCAAAAGTTGCGGCACTCCAAGCCACACTTGCAAGGCTCAAGGCTGAGGTTTTTGGTGGTAAGCCGGAGTTCCCTAAAAGCGTGTATGATTATCCAGAGTTTATCTCTAATCAAACGCAGCTTTTTCAAAGAAGACAACAAGCACTCAATGATGAGATATCTGCACTCAATGAGTCTTTGGACCTTGCCAACCAAGAGCTTACTCTCAATATGCCGCTTCTTGAAACGGGCGATATCGGTGCAACCGAGATTATCCGACTCAAAGCAAAGGTATCAGAGCTTAAGGGAAAGATATCAAATGTAAGAAATAAATATTTTCAAGATTCACAGACAGATATGACAAAAGCAGAAGAGGAGCTCTCAACAAAATTACAAGAGTTTGCGGATAAAAAAATCACACTGGAAAGAACAGATATTTACGCACCTATTGACTCTATCGTTAAAAATATTCTTATCACCACAAAAGGTGCTAGAGTAAGACCCGGTGATGTGATTATGGAGCTTGTTCCTTTTGGGGATCAGCTTATAGTTGAGGCGAAGCTAGAGCCTGCAGATATTTCATTTATCAAAAAAGGGCAAAAGGCTGCCGTGAAGCTCGATGCGTATGACTACACAATCTACGGAATATTTGATGGAGAAGTTATCTATATCTCTCCTGATGCACTCAAAGAGAAGACTTCCGAGGGAGAAAAAAGTTATTTTACGGTTCGTATCAAACTTGATAATACAGAGCTTGTCTCAAAAACAGGGAAAAAGATAGAAGTGACTCCGGGTATGACAACCAATGTTGATATCATTACCGGAAATAGAACGGTGTTTGAGTATATCGCCAAACCGATTATCAAAACCGTATCTGAGGCGTTTCACGAAAGATAATCTCTACTCTTAGATAACAGAGCAGACCATTTTCGTGACTAAAAATCCACCAACTACAAGCCAAACAAACATAATAAGGGCTCCATAAAACGGAGCCGCTCCTGCAGTTTTAAAGTTCGCAAACTTTGTTCCCATACCAAGAGCCGTCATAGCCATAGTAAGCAAAAAAGTATCTGCGTAGTTGATCATCCCCACGATATTCTTTGGAACGATATTTAAAGAGTGAAAGCCTGCAACAGCGATAAAATAAACAGCAAACCAAGGGATAACAAGTTTTACTTTATTTGATTTGGATTCACTCTCTTTCAGGCTCAACCACAGCCCAAGGATGATGAGCAGGGGGGCGATCATCATCACCCGAGTCATTTTAACGATTACGGCACTATTTGCCATAACCTCAGGATGATTTGGGATAGAAAAAGGTACAGCAACAACTTGTGCGACTTCATGGATGCTTCCGCCGGTGTAGATACCAAACTCTTTGGGGCTCATATGGAAGATACTACTTGGATTCTCAATCAAGAAAGTATAGAGAACGGGATAGAGAAACATAGATATTGTCCCAAAAAGGACAACCATAGATACGGCAATTGCTACTTTGTATTCTTGGGCTTTAAGAACAGGCTCCGTTGCAAGAACAGCTGCTGCACCACATACAGAAGCACCTGCTGCGTTGAGGATTGAGGTGTCTCTATCCATTTTCAAAAGCTTAACTCCTGCAAATATACCCAATATAAAAGTTGAGCTTAACATTATGAGTGAAACCAGTGCCCCCTCGGCACCTACGGAGGCTATCTCTTGAAATGTTATTCTAAATCCATAAAAGACAATGGCAAATCGAAGAATCTTTTTGGCACTAAAGGTTATCCCCTTGCCCCAGCCCTTTGGTTCTATATGTCCCACGCTATTTGCATAGACCATACCTAAGACGATACCTATTACCAAAGCGGACAAACCATATCTCTCTATAAAGTCAATATGTGATATAATTGTCGCCAATAATGAGAATAAAGCAACTAAAAAGATGCCTAAAATCATCTCTTTGTCTATTTTTTTAAACAAAATAACTTCCTTTTTCGTACTATTATAATTTTATAAACAAAATTATAGTTAAAATCTGTATAATAGTAAAATTAATAAATAATTTAATCATTATAAAAATAACTGATGCAAAAAAGGAAATAATATGAGTATTACACTAAGACAAGTGGAAATATTTTTGAATGTAGTCGAATTGGGGCATTTGACGAATGTAGCCAAGGAGATGGGGCTGAGTCAGTCGGCAATTTCAATGTCGATTAAGGAATTAGAATCTGTTTTGGGGCGTCCTCTCTTTGATAGGATGAATAAAAAACTAATCTTAAATGAAACCGGAAGAGCTTTTTGTAAAGAGATCAAGCCGTTATATAAAAAAGTTCATGACATCGAACATGAGTTTCAAAATTCTGTAAACAAGGGGATGATCAGAGTTGGGGCAAGTACTACAATAGTTGATTATTTTATGCCAAGCATTGTCTGTGGATATATGCAAAGCTACCCGGAAGTTAAGATATCTCTTAAAGAGGGCAATACAAAAAAAATTGTCGATCTTATAAAAGAGGGACAACTTGATGTGGGATTTGTTGAGGGGAGCGTCAAAGATCCTGAAGTTATCACTGAAAAGGTAGCATTGGATGAGTTGATTATCGTTACTGCAAAAGAAGGCTTTGAGGAGCCTTGCTTTATCGATTCTCTTGATTCGCAAAAATGGGTGCTTAGAGAAAACGGAAGTGGTACAAGAGATACATTCTTAGAATGCATCAAGGGGAAGATCAACAATCTCAATATCTTTCTAGAGCTTGGACATACCGAGTCTATAAAAAGCATACTCAAAGGCAAGGAGACATTTTCCTGCCTTTCAAAAGTAGCAGTCGAAGAAGACATTAAAGCAGGGAAGCTTTATCAGGTTCCTGTGAAAAAATTTGACTGCAAAAGAGAGTTTTCTATGGTTTATCATAAAGATAAATTTCATAGTGAACTTTTTGACAAATTCACATTCTTTACCAAAAAGATGATGGCGAGTATGATCGAAGAGAAGTAATTCTCTTTGACCATACTTAAGTTATCTACAAGATATTTCAATCCCCCCACAAGATTTATTTAGTGTTTTCTTAAAAAAGCGATACCGCTTAATGTCCAATTAACATTAGTGCTATAGACTAATTTATTAATCGGAAGGATGCGCCATAGATGCAAATCAACCATATTAAGCTATTTCAAATGTTGCCAAAACATGAACTGGAATATATAAACAAAGTAGTAAACATTTTACATAAAAATAAAAATGATACTATCTTTCTTGAAGGTGAAGATTCTGATTATCTGCATATGCTTCTCGAAGGAACGGCAAAAGTTTATAGGGTTGATAACAAAGGCAATGAGCTTTTGCTCCATAATTTCAAAGCACAGTCTCTGATTGCAGAGCTGGCTAACTTTGAAAATATGCGCTTCCCGGCTAGCTGCAAGATGATTACCGAAGGCTATATAGCAAAGATAAAATTTACAGATTTTCAAATATTGTTGCAGCGATATCCGGCACTGTCTATGCAGGTTATAAGCTCATTGACTAAAAAAATGAAGTTTTTAGATACGGTCATTCAGCAAAATCTTCTTTTAAGCTCACAAGCAAAAATAGCCAATTTTATCTATGAAAATGAAGATGTGTTTGTCGCTCAAAAACAACATCAGATTGCTTCAATGCTGTTTATAACCCCCGAGACACTCTCAAGAAATCTGAAAAAATTCAAAGAATACGGCATACTGGAAAACAATAAAAATAAATTTACCGTCATAGATAGAGAAAAATTAAAAGAGTTTTTTTAGCCCCTCTCTTTTTACAGAGGAGCTATCATAATTTATGCAAGTAATTTTTCTAGGTCTTTTTTGGCTTGAACTTGAGGCTCTTTTGGGTTATCGATAACATGGATATTGAAAGTATCGACTAAAAAGTTTGCTATGTCGCTATTGATAAATTGTGGTGCTTTTGGTCCCAAATATATATTCTTAATCCCCAAACTAAATAGTGCTAAGAGTATAATGACAGCTTTTTGCTCCATCCAGCTTAGAACTATCTCTACCGGTAGATCATTGAGATCTTTTACTCCTAAAGCATTCGCAACAGCTATTGCTATATGAACAGCACCATTAGAGTCATTGCATTGTCCTAGATCTAAATATCTAGGAATCTGTGTGCCTGGAACATTTCCAAAATCTATATCATTGAATCTAAATTTTCCGCAACTAGATGTTATGATAATGGCACTTGGTGGCAAATCTTTTGCCATTTCTCTAAAATATTCACCGCCCTTACCCGGTGCATCACAGCCTGCGATGACAAAGAATTTTGTTATCTTGCCTTCGCTTACTGCTTCTAAAATTTGTGGAGCAAGTGTCAAGATAGTTTTATAGTGATGACCCGTTGTTAATGTCTCATCACTCTCAAAGCCACTCACTTTTGGTAGTTGTAGCGCATGATCAATCAATGCATCATAATCGTTGTTTTCTATTTTTTTTGCTCCTTCTATACCGACCATATCATAGGTGTAGATTCTGTCTATGTAATTGTCTACTTTGGTAGATTTATCTCTAGGGACGATACAGTTTGTATTGACAACAATAGCGCCTTGCCATTTGCTAAAAAGTTCCGTTTGATCAAACCATGCTTTACCGATATTTCCCTTAAGATTTTTGTATTCTCTTAAGTGAGGGTATCCGTGTGCCGGTAGCATCTCAGAATGCGTATAGACATTTATTTTCTCCTCCAAGCCTCTCTCTTTTATCCTTTTTAAGAGTCCACTAAGCATATCAAGGTTATGTCCGCTTACTAAGATGGCGTGTCCTTCAGCTCTGTTTTGCGTGATTTTTACAGGTGTTGGAACCCCAAAATGTTTTGTATGTGAATCACTTAAGAGATCCAATACCTCAACGCCTGCACTTCCAAGTTTCATAAGCTGTGCTATATGCTCATCAAAGTTGAAATTGACATTAGTAAGCGTAAAATACATGCTCTGAGATATCACATCATCGATTTTTAAAAGTCTATCCCTGTCTTCTTGGGAGCTCTCATCGATAAGTTCTCTTGCGTGTGATCTATAAGCAGCCAATCCTTTTACTCCAAAAATCATCATATCTTGCAATCTTGACTCAAGTGCACTTTTGCCGCAAGTGCCGATATCTTGACCATTAGAACCGCAGCCGCCAACCATGCTCATCTCGCATTGATAACAAAACATATCGATATCTTTACTCGCCACATCCTCTTTTTTACCACTAAACATATCAAACATTTTTACTCCTTTATATGAAATGTAAGGTCTATTATATTTGCTATAAAAGATTAAATCATTGACCAATATCAATAAAATTGTATATTTTTGATTGGAATCAGCGCAAATTAAACACTATTCTTTTATATTTATATTGTAAAATTATCCTAGAGTTTGGCGTAAAAATAAAAGGATTAGATCATGAAGAAGTTTTTTGTATTATCAGTATTTGTTGCCGGCATTTTTAGCGTAAGCGGTGCTGCAGGTTTTGAGGATGGGCAAAAAGAGCTTGAAAAAGAGAATTACGCAAAGGCGCTCTCTATTTTTAAGGAGTCTTGTGAAAAAGGCGAGGCATATAGCTGTAATGAATACGGTGTTATGAATTATAATGGTGAAGGGACTGCAGAGGATCCAAAAACGGCCTCTGAGTATTATGAAAAAGCATGTGAGCTCAAAGACTCTTTAGGATGCTATAATCTTGCAAAGATGTATGAAAAAGGAAAAACGCTCAAGCAAGACTATCAAAAGGCTTATGATCTTTATATAAAAGGCTGTAATGGAGGCGATGCACTCAGTTGCTTTAATGCAGGTTTTATGAACTATAATGAGACCGGCGTAGAAAAAGATTTCAAAAAAGCTTATATGTATTATGATAGAGCATGCAAAGGCGGAACAAAGGTTGGATGTAACAACCTTGGACTTTTGTACGATAGAGGTGAAGGTGTTGAGCGTGATCTTTATAAAGCTGTTGAGTATTACAAAGAAGCATGCGATGGAGACGTTGCCGTAGGGTGTTCAAACTTGGGTGGCATGTATGAGTATGGGGATGCAGTAAAAAAAGATAAAGATATGGCGCTTGAGCTCTATAAAAAAGGGTGTGACCTTGGCGATAAACAAGGCTGCGAATACTACGGTAAGCTCAAAAAATAGGGCTATAAGCTCCGCGCCATTGCATAGTCTTGGGGCGTATTGAGGTTGAGGAACTTATCTTGTTCTTCAAATGCAATCTCCTTCATCTTGGAGAGCCTTAAGAGGTGATTGAGCTTGTGAATATCTTTACTGAAAAGCTCTTTTGCTAATGGGAGAATCGATCTTCTGTAGACACCGCATAAGGGCTCAAGCCCGCTTGGGCTAAGAGCAATGAGGGCGTCATAGTCGCTACTTTCTTCGGCTTGATTTCTAATCGCCTCAATGATTGCTTCATCTACAAACGGCGCATCAACACTCAAAATAAACACATTATCGGCATCTAGTGTTTCAAAGATGGATATCAACCCGGCAAGTGGTGAGTGGATAGGATAGATATCTTTGATGATATTGGCATTAAAGTCAAACTTCTCCTCTTTTGCGCAGATATAAACATTTGAAAATAGTTTCTCGAGCTTTCTATATTGGAATTCGCTCATGCTTGCAAACCCTTTAAAAGGCAAGAGTGCTTTATCTTCACCCATGCGACTGCTTTTGCCGCCCGCAAGGATGATGGCATCTTTTATCATGTTTGCTCCTTTTTGGTAAAGTAGAGAATTCCAAACGCAAGAAGAGCAATAAGAGACTCATATAAAAAGAGATTATCTCCATAGAGTTTGCCTGCCAAGAGTGCCCCTAGTGATCCCCCAAGACCAAAAGAGATACCGAGATAGAATTGTTGTGCAAGTTTTTTTTGACTGTAGAGCAGCACAAGATAGCTGATAACGGCAGTATGATAGAGCGCAAAACTAAAAGCATGCAAGGATTGTGAGAGAAATACCATAAAGACATTTTGACCGAAAAGATAGAGCATAAACCATCTTAGTGCCGTGATTAGCGTTGTGATTTTTATGACTTGTAGCAAGTTTTTTTGAAGGAGTGGGCCCTGAAAATAGAGCATAACTATCTCGCAAATCACGCCAAATATCCACATCCATCGAATCATATCCAAGGATATGCCAATCTCGGATTCATAGATAGTAAAAAAGTTATAAAATCCTCCAAAACTCAACTGCATCAAAAATAGAGATATCCAAAGAGGTGCATATTTTATCAAAGAAAATGAGCTGTTGTGCTCCCCCCCACTTTTTATCTGTGAAGGGTGTTCCTTGCCTGCTATTGCACCAAAGAGGAGCATAAGTGAAGCAACTACGATAAGCGAAGCAAAGAGATGCTCCAAAGAGAGACCAAGCACAATTGCCATAAATCCGATAGAGCCCCAAAGTCTTACTTTGCCATATCTGAGTTTTGATAAAGCTTCAAGCGATATAGCCTCAACATAGGGCAAAGATATCCCCATCGCCGCACCAAATATTAGATTTGCAATCAAGTAAAACCAAAAGTGCTCCATACTCCATGAAAAGAGTAAAACGCTTAGTAAAATCACCAAGAGTGAATAGAGATAAACTTTATAGTCGAGACAAAAGAGATGCTTAAAGATGAAGGGGGTTACAAAACGCATCAATGCTGCCGCGGCATAAATGATGCCCACATCAAAAGCACTGTAGGCTAAATCATTGAGAATTTTCGGCAAAAAAACAATGTATATTCCGATAAGTGCAAAATAAAAGAAGTAAAACCCGCCAAGAAGGAGCGAGAGTCGCGCGTCATTTTTCATAAACGGTTGCTGTATTTGCTAGAAGATCATGAAGATTTTTATGATCTTTTCTAAAGAACATCATCATCCAGCCAAAGATGCTAAAAAAAGAGAGAATGGCAGCAAAATTTCTAAATAGGATAACCCCCAAAGAGGGCTTTGCTTTCGTTGTGGCGTCGATAAGTTTTATGCCATAGGCTTTATAGCCGGGAGTCTGTCCCGAAACATAGAAAAATATACTTTGAATTACAATCAAGGGAATGAGTATGGCGAGCCATCCAATCATTTTGTGCTGAGCAAAATCCTCTCTACCTCCCATGATAAGATAGAAGACGATATACATAATTGGCATAAGAAGGAGAAAACTATCCGTGATAAAAGCTTTTATTTTGATAAGAGAATGAGCGTTATTGTCCGCAACCACATTGGGTGTTTCTTTGGTTTTTTGTTGCTTGATATTTCTAAATCTCTCTTTTTTTGCCATACACATTCCCTCTAGCAGGTTATTTTGGTCTCATTATATCGAAATCTCTTTTGCAAACCAATCAAGAAAAATAGGCAAAAAATGGTATCATTTTAAAAATTATTATTGGAGCAAGGGTGCTAAAAATATTATCTTCTTTTTTTCTGTTCATTTCTATTGCATTTTGTGCTCAACCCGACAATAGGTTATATAACGGAAATGATCTTTTGGATTACTATAATCAGATTGAACTTATACTCTCGGAAGAAACGGCTGATAGTATAGAGGCAACCGAAAGAATCAAGAATGAAAAGGCACTGCTGCAAAAGCTTAGAGATATCGTAAAATCATCCTATGAAGAGCATGAAATTGGGGTAGAAAAGCTCAGCACAAAAGATATAAATCCAAATTCCGTTATAGCACTTTTTAATAAAATTGCCCTCTCTATCAAAAGAGTAGAACGACTCGATGCAAACCAGCAACGCATTCAAGATAAGTTGGCATATCTCAATAAAGAGATAGAAAACTCAACAACTCAAGAGAGTGCAAATCTAAGACTATTTCAATTGCAATTCGCCTATTATAAGCTGAAACAGAAAAAAGACAAGAGTGACATAAAGGCATATAGAGACTATATCAAAAAGGCAAAGGAGGTCTTTTTAGATGCCGCGAGCAAAGTCGAGTTTAAGATAGATGAAGACTATAATGCTGTTTTAGAAAATGAGATTGGGCTTTTAGATAAAAAGCTCGTTGCACTTAATCTCAATAAAGAGCGAGAGCTGTTGTCGCAAGAAGAGGTCTCTAAAGAGCTTGCGCTTAAGATAAAACAGTTGCAAACAAGACGCAACACAAAGATCAAAGAGCTTATAGATAAGTCGATAGTCGCAACGCTCTATTATGTCAAGAACAATAACATCAAAAAGACGATAGAAACGCAAGATTATATCGAAAAACTTGAGGGAAAATTAGATAAAAAAAGTACCCTATATCACTGCAAAGTTGAACTTTTAGAAGAGGTTGTTAAAAAAAGCACAAGCGCTTCTGAGTATATGTTCCCAAAATTGAAGAGTGCGATATTCTCGATAGGCGAGCATATATCTTCTGCAGTTTCTGCGCCACTTCTTGTGGTGGATGAGGTGCCTATCAGCTTGCTGAGCATACTCAAGGTTTTTGCTATTTTTATTCTTGGGCTTCTGATTGCTAGACTCTTTTTATTTTTGATGTCTAAGCTTTACTCAAACAGAAAAGATTCGCCATACATTTGGATAAAAACGATAGCCAATTTGGGCTTTATCCTCATCGTTTTTAGTGCTTTGGTGATAGCAATTGCAAGTATTGGACTAAGCATTACAAACTTAGCCGTTATCGCCGGGGTGATATCGATAGGGCTTGGGTTTGCGCTTAAGGGCATAGTCTCGAGTATGGTTTCGGGTATGGTGATGTTTGGAGAGAACTATATCAGGGTTGGAGACTATATCAGATTTGGTGCTGATAATATCGTTGGTAAAGTGATAGACATAGGTTTCCGTGCTTCTAACATAAGAACTATTGACAATATTCATATCATCGTGCCAAACAGTGAATTGACTGACAATAGAGTCATAAACCTCACACTCAATGATAGAAAAAGAAGGATATACATCCCTTTTAAAGTGGGTTATGGTGAAAATATACCGTATGTAAAAGAGCTTATTGTCGATGCCGTGATAGCGTCAGAAATAAAACTTTTAAGAGAACCGGTGCGCTATAAGCCGAATGTTTGGATGAGAAGCATGGCTGAGAGTTATATCGAACTTGACCTGCTTGTTTGGATAGAAGGGCTCCGCCCATCGACTAAATCAAACCTGCTTATACTCATCTATGAGACACTGCAGAAAAATGGCATCAGCATGCCTTTCCCTCAGCTTGATATGCACATTAAAAGAGACAACAAAGAGGATAACAAAGATAACATATAGGAGTGATAATGCAAGAAATATATGAAAAACTAGGGCTTTTTTATGTCGGCAAGGATGTTGACAAGGAGACACTGCAAACACAAGAGATGCTCACGCTTATCAAAGATAAGAATTTTACCACACACGCAACGATTATTGGTATGACGGGCTCTGGGAAGACCGGTCTTGGTGTAGGGCTCATAGAGGAGGCGGCGATTGATAATATCCCCTCTATCATTATAGATCCAAAAGGAGATATGGGGAACCTTTGCCTTACAGATCCTGCATTTTCTCCGCAAAATTTTCTTCCATGGGTCAAAGATGAAGCGCGGCTCAAGGGGATAGATGCTGATATATATGCGAAAGATGTTGCAACGATGTGGAAAGAGGGCATTGAGAGTTGGCATCAAGATGCTACAAGAGTCCAAAAGCTGCATGATGTTGAAAAAATCATCTGTACGCCGGGAAGTTTATCGGGAATTCCTGTTAACATCATGAGCTCTCTTGAGGTGCCGCCAAGTGAAGTGATGGAAGAAGCGGATATCTATGCGTCCTATCTCAAAACAACGACTTCAAGCCTCCTTACGCTTGTGGGACTCTCAAATATCGAACCAAGCGAAAAAGAGCATATATTGCTGTCACAAATAATCTCAAACTTTTGGACTCAAGAGAAAGATATAAGTTTAGAGGATATCATCAAAGAGATTATAGAGCCTTCATTTGAGAAGATAGGCATCTTGCCTGTAGAGGAGTTTTTTGACAAAAAAAGTAGGTTTGCTTTGGCGACGAAGTTTAACTCTCTTCTAGCTTCATCTCATTTTAAAGTATGGTTGCAAGGCATCAATCTAGATATCCAAAAACTGCTCTATGATGAGCAAGGAAAAGCTAAGATTACGATATTTTCCATAGCGCATTTGAGCGACGAAGATAGGATGTTCTTTGTCTCTTTGCTTCTCAATCGATATGTGGGTTGGATGAGAAGACAAAGTGGTACGAGTGCTCTGAAAACTATCTTATATATGGATGAGATATTTGGCTTTTTCCCGCCGACTAAAAACCCACCAAGTAAAGAGCCGATGCTAACGCTCTTAAAGCAAGCAAGAGCGTATGGTATAGGCGTAGTTTTAAGTACTCAAAATCCTGTTGACCTTGACTATAAAGGGCTTGCAAATATAGGGACATGGTTTATAGGAAGATTACAAACAACACAAGATATCGATAGAGTTATAGAGGGTTTAGGTGGCAAGATCGGTTCAAGTTTTGAGCGTGATGAGATACGCTCTTTACTTTCAAATTTACCAAAAAGAACATTTTTTTATAAAAGTATTTACAATGATGATCTCTCGCTATTTTCAACGAGATGGGTGCTCAGTTATCTCAAGGGCCCACTCAATAGGGATGATATAAAAGAGATTATGAAAGATAAAAGAGGTCTATATGAGAGTGCCCAAAGTGAAATAAAAACAAAACAAAACTATGAGATTTTTGAGAGAATCGATGCATCTATCTCGCAATTTTTTGAGCCTCTACACATAGATACTAGACATCTTGATGCGACGCTTGGAGCAAAAGCGGGTATCTATTTCTTGGATAGATCAAAAGGAATGGAGCATAAAAAAGAGCTTATCTTTTCACTGCCTATAAATGGCGATGAGACTTATATTGACTGGGGTCAAGCACAAGAAGACAATCAGGATTTCTCAAACTTTGGAACTGATGCGCCAAAAGATGTGCAGTTTTCTAAACTGCCAGAATGTATAAAAGAGGATAACTCCCTAAAAGAGGCATGTGATAGGCTGGAAGATTGGCTTTATGAGACTCAAAATATGGAACTCTTTACCTGTGATAAACTTAAACTGCGATCGGATCTTAATGAGGATCAACGCGACTTTACGGTACGTGTGCAAGATGTACTCAAAGAGAAGAGGGAAGAGGCAGTAGAGAAGCTTAAAGAGCGGTTTGAAAAAGACGAGAAAAAGCTTTTAGATAGGCTAGAGCGAGCAAAAGATAAACTTGCCAAAGAAGAGGCCGACACAACGAGTTCATTTTTAAGTGCAGGTATTGCGATTGTCAGTGCAATTTTAGGAGGAACCAGCTCTACGAAACTGAACAAAGTTGCAACAGCCGGTAGGAGGGCATACAAAGAAAGAAGCGATGTGAGTAGGGCAAAAGAGGATATCCAAGAGTACGAAGAGGATATCCAAGAGCTCTCCAATACCCTCCAAAAAGAACTCGATTCTTTAGAAGATAGTTTTACCGTAGAAAATTACGCGATCGGTACTATAAACATAAAGCCTAATAAAAGGGATATACGAGTTGATTTGTGTGCATTAGTTTGGAGAGCGGGACGCTAGTTCCTGCTTCCGGGTTTTATAGCTTTACTTCCTGCTTTACACAGTGGACAATCTGCGGGATCATACATCTCGAAGCTAAAATCTTCAAGCGAGAAGAGAGGAACATCTTTTGGTAGTTTGCAGTTTGGTTTTGCTTCACTATTGCTACCGACTCGCTTACAAAAGCCTCTATTTGCCAATGAAGCGAAAGCCACAACATCTGCACCAAGCTCATTGAGGATAGTAGCAACCTCCATTGCTGAACCTCCTGTTGTTATGATATCCTCACATACGATTATCTTTTCGCCCTTTTTGACATCAAAGCCTCTTCGAAGTTGCATAGAGCCCTCTTTTCTCTCTGCAAAGATACTGCGCACATTTAAAGCCCTTGCAAGCTCATAACCGGCGATTACACCACCAAGAGCAGGTGCACAGACGGTCTCGACTGTGATGTTGGCCTCTTGGATAAGTTTTGCCAAGGCAATGGCAAGCTTTTGAGATGTTTGAGGATTTTCTAGTACTTTTGCACTCTGAAGGTATCTATTGGAGTGGTTCCCGCTTGAGAGGACAAAATGGCCCTCTAAAAGCGCCCCGGCATCTTTGTATATCTGTTCAATATTCATCCATTATACCTTGAGGATATCATCTTCTTTTGCTTTGAGCAGTTCATCTATCTTGGAAACATGATTATCCGTAATCTTTTGGACTTCATCGTGAGCTTTTTTTGACTCATCTTCGCTAAGCTCTTTATCTTTTTCTAGTTTTTTTATCTTATCATTGCTATCTTTTCTGATATTTCTTACGGCTACTTTTGCTTTTTCGCCCATGGCTTTTGCTTGCTTGACAATCTCGCCTCTTTGTTCTACCGTCATCGGTGGGAAGAAAAGCTTTATCATATCCCCGTCACTATTAGGATTGACGCCGATATTTGCTTCTTGTATAGCCTTTGATACGGCATTTATCATATTTTTTTCCCAAGGAGTGATAGCAATCGTGACCGCATCAAGGGCAATCACATTACCGATTTGATTAAGCGGGGTAGGGTTTCCATAATAGTCAACTTTGATGTTATCAACTATATTTGTTGTTACTTTTCCTGTTCTAAGCGTAGAAAAATCCCTCTTGAGCGCCTCTAAACTCTTGTCCATATGCTCTTTTGTATAATTGTATATCTCATTAACCATGTTTGCCTCCTTGATTGTTTGAAATTTTACCCTCTTTTAGCTTTAGAGGCAATCTCCTCTCTCTTGTTTTCCAAAACAGAGTGCCCAAAAGCTAAAATGATGAGCCCTATGCCTATAGTTCCGGTTAAGAGTTCGCTTATATGGAGTGTAATTTTAGCAAGCATGATAAGGGCGAGTATTCCTATAGCGTAATGTGCACCATGCTCCAAATATCTAAAGTTTGAGAGCGTTTTATGTGCAACAAAGTAAAGTGTAAGGCTTCTAACAAACATTGCCCCTACGCCAAGCCCTATCATAATGACAAAGATATTGCTGCTTATCGCAAAAGCACCGATAACACCATCAAAGCTAAAGCTGGCATCTAAAACCTCAAGATATAAGAATCCCGCTAAGCCATTTTTTACACTTTGTGTTGAAAAGAGGTCGTCAATCATTCCAAGAAGTGTATGCAGCAAAACCCCATAGCTATACGCCAAAAGAACTCCAAAGTCTTGCGTCAGGTGGCCCAAGAAGATACCTATGGAGATAGCTATTATAAGTTCTATATTTGTTATAAGAGAAGCTTCCTTAATAAATTTGGAGCTCTCTAAAATTTTAATCCAAGCTATCTCTTTTTCTTCAAAGAAGAAGTCTAAAAAGACCATAAGTAAAAATGCACCCCCAAAGGCAAAGATATTTTGCTCAGTTGATTTGAGTGCGCTTTCATAGGCTTTAGGGTCATTTAGAGACATATTGAGCGTCTCAAGCATATTCATTCCGGTTGCTATAGCAACTATTACTAACGGGAAGATGAGGCGCATGCCAAAAACAGCAATAGGGATACCGAAGTAGATAAATCTTTTCTGCCAAATTGGATCCATTTTACCCAATACTTTGGCGTTGACAACAGCATTGTCAAAAGAGAGAGAGATTTCTAGAATGATAAGTAAAAATACTATGTAGACAAAGGCAAATCCACCCAAAAGAAAGGCTATGCTAAGCCCTATTGCCATAAGTATAAAAGAGGTTAAAAAGTAATTCATTCCCGTATAATCCTCAAAGGCTGCATTTCTGCAAGATGTCTTTGAGAATTATATCTAAACTTTTATTGACAAGGATTTATCATATGGTTTTGATTGCCATAAAGATAGATCTCAACGCGTCTATTGAGTGCTTTGTTTTTTCTTGATGTATTTGGAACCAGCTCATTACTATAAGAACAACCGGCAGTTGCTACTACATTTTGGATACCTGATCTTCCAAGTGTATCTGCTACGCTTGCAGCTCTGTTTTCTGAGAGCGATTGGTTGTAGGTATAGCTTCCGTCATTATCGGTATGCCCTGCTATCTGTACAATTGTTTGCGGATAGTTTAAAAGGAGTTGTCCGATTTTTGCTACTTTTGTTTTTGCAGAAGGCTGTAATTTCGTAGAGTTTACGGCAAACATCATATCGTCTCTAAACATTACCTTAACATAGGTATTTGTTTTTGAAACAACGATATCATTCTCAGGATCAATTGCTGCGAGCGGATCATTATTGACTCCTGTTCCAAGTGCTCTTGCGATCTCATTGGCTTGTTGATCTAGACTATAGCCGATTCCTGCACCCAAAAGACCGCCAAGTGCTGCACCAACAAGTGCCCTTTGTCTTCTATCTGTACTTCCATGACCTGTGGTAGCGCCTACGACAGCACCACCTATGGCACCTACGAGTGCTCCTGTTTTTGTTCTATTGTAAGGATCGTCTTCTTGAACCAGTCCTTGGTTTACACACCCTGCCATAAGTATGAGTGTAAGTGTCGAAGCAAACAAAGGTTTCATTATGTTTTTTTTCATCTTTTCCTCCAAAAGTGTTTTTTATCATTATATCTAAAGAAAAGTGATTTGATTGTGAAAAATTATTTTTTTGTAATTTTCTCTATCCACTCTTTGAGTGTTTTTTCAAAGCCTACGGAGTCTGTTTTATAGAATATTTGTTGTCTTTCTTTATACGCTTGCTCTACCCAACCTCCAAAATCATGCGGGTATTTATACTCAGATGATTTTCCACAGAGATAGTGTGGTGGGTTGGTAACGCCATTTGTTTGTATCTCTTTTTGAGCCTCATTGATAGCCTTGTAAGCACTATTTGATTTTGGGCATGAGGCAAGATAGATTGTAAGCTGAGCAAGGAGAATCCTTGCCTCAGGATAGCCTATTTTTTCTACAGAATTCAAGATGCTACTTGCCAAAATAGCTGCGTTAGGATTGGCATTACCAACATCTTCACTTGCTAAAATCGCAAGTCTTCTTGCTATGAAAGCCGACTCTTCACCACCGTCTATGAGTGCCGCGAGATAATAGAGGCTCGCATCGATATCGCTTCCACGCACACTTTTTATAAGTGCAGATACAAGGTCATAATGCATGCTATCTTCTATACTCCCCCCTTGCATTGCCGTGGGACGCAGGGACCTTAGGTTCTCTAAGGTTATAGGATTTTCTACTTCTTTAGCACTTTCAAGCAGATAGAGCATGGCTCTAGCATCTCCTGAACTTGAAGCAATCAGATAATCCTTTGCTGCATCATCAAGAGTAATCTTTTCAGCGTTACACACGCTTCTTAAAAGAGTCTCCATCGCATCTCTATCCAAAAGTTGCAACTCAAAAAGATAGGATCTTGAGCGCACGGCAGAGGTCAGTGAATAGTAAGGGTTTTGCGTTGAAGCACCGAGTATTATAGCTTGTGAGTTTTCCATATAAGGTAGGAGTGTCTCTTGCTGATTCTTACTTAGTCTATGTACTTCATCAATAAATATAAGAGGTTTTTGTAGAGCATTTGTATATCTGTGAAGTATCTCTCTAAGCTCTGCAATTTTGAAGTTTGTTGCATTAAGCTCATAAAAAGGCGCATCAAGATGTTTTGCGATGACTCTAGCGAGTGTCGTTTTACCGCATCCCGCAGGTCCCCAAAAGAAGGAGTGAGGCATCTTCTGTTTCTCTATAAGAATTCGCAGAGGACTTTTTTTCCCAAGAAGCTTCTCTTGGCCTACTATATCATCGATGTTTTGAGGTCTATATTTTGCGATAAGACTCAAAGATACTCCTTATCTTTTATTTTCCTTTGCTTGCGCTTTGAGAAACTTGTGAAGATCATCGTACTCTTGTCGAGTGAAATATCTTGTTTTATTGGTTGGGAGGTTATTGAGCTCTATTCCTCCAAAAGCCACCCTTTTAAGGTCAAGCACTTTGGCATCAAAGTGACCAAAGAACCTTCGAAGCTCTCTGTTTTTTCCTTCAGAGATGACGACACGCAATTTTGTAAAGTTTTTTCCTATCGAGCGTACCTCATACTTTTCAAAAGGAGCAAAACTCATACTTTTTATCTTGCTTTTCTCATGCGCGCCACTTGAAGCATCTTCAAGCTCTAACCCCTCTTGCATTGCCTGCTCCATAGCCGGAGTGAGTGGTTTGTCTATCTTTATATTATAGCTTCTTGGAAGATTACTTTCCATGAGCACTTCGGCTACTTTTGGTGTATCGGTGAGCATCAAAAGCCCCTCAGAGGCATAATCAAGCCTGCCAATGGGGATAAAGTGCCTATACTTTCCGGAGAGTTTATGGTAGATCGTGGCTCTATCTCTGTCGTCTTTTTTTGTGACAAGTACACCTTTTGGTTTATTGTAAACGATGACAGTGACCTCTTTTCTCTTCTCAATAGGTCTTCCCTTGACAGAGATTTTATCGCCGTCTTCTACTTGGTAGGAGAGATCCCTGATTGTCTCTTTATTATTTCTCACCTCACCGCTCATGATAAGCTCATCAGCCTCTCTTCTAGAGTATTTTGTATTGTGAGATATATATTTGTTAATTCTCATTTTTTATAGAGCCTTTGATTCCTGCGTTGATAAGATCATGGATATGGAGTGTGCCAATTACTTTTGCCTCTTTATCCGTTACCGGGAGTAGTTGTATCTTTTTGTTTTCTATCTCTTCTAATGCTTTGCTTGCCAATGTTTGCGTATCTGTAAGCCTATAAGGGTCTTTCGTTGCATATAAGATTGCAGGCAAGGAGAGATCAAACTCCTCTTGGGCCAAAGATCTTCTTAAGTCGCCATCACTAAGAATTGCTTTGAGTTTTTCTTGCTCATCAACTATCAATACATTGCCCATTTTGCCTTCATTCATCACAAAGATAGCACTTTTAAGCGATGCTTTTTCATCAATAATCGGCAGATTCTCTGTCTGCATGATATCTTTGACTTTCATAAAAAGTTTTTTACCCAAAGAGCCACCGGGATGAAATGATGCAAAATCTTCCTGCTTGAAATCTCTTTTATACATAAGGGCAACAGCAAGGGCATCGCCTAATGCCATGGTAAGTGTCGTTGACGTTGTAGGTGCAACCCCGAGAGGACAGGCTTCTTTGTGTATCTTGATCGGGATAAAGATATCTGAATGTCGTCCTAGTGTAGAGTTTTTTGATGCACTCATGCCGATAAGGGTGATGCCTACTCTTTTGATGTGAGGAAGTATCTTCGAGAGCTCTTCGCTCTCTCCGCTATAGCTGATAGCAAGAAGTGTATCTTCTTTGCCGATCATGCCAAGATCACCATGGAGTGCTTCGGTTGGATGGAGGAAAAAGGAGGGCGTACCTGTGCTTGCAAAAGTAGCGGCCATCTTTGCCCCAACAAGACCGGATTTGCCCACACCTGTTATAATGAGCTTGCCTTTTGTGTCATATATGCGCTGTACGGCTTCTAAAAAAGAGTCATCTAAAGACTCTTTTGCAAGATTGAGTGCGTAAGCTTCCGTTTCGAGCGTCTCTTTTGCAGCTTGCAGCAGGTCCATCTTTCTCTCCTTACATTATGAAGATTGTCGGTATGATAAGCGGGTATCTCTTTTTGATTTTAATAACATGTCTTTTAACCATATTTCTTATCTCATTTTCAATCGCCTTATGGTCATTGAGTGCTTCCGGTTTCATAGCGGTTAGCATCGTCTCAATCATAGCAGAAATATCGCCTGTAAACTTTTTGATCTCTCTATCGGCAACAAGACCATAGCTTGTAACAACCGGCTTACCGATTATTTTTTGGTTAGCTTGTGATATTTGAGCGACTATGTTTATGATACCATCTTCCGCAAGTTTTTGTCTATCGATGACAACATCATTCGCAATAGCTGTATTGTTTTGATTGTCGATATATATTTTGCCTGTTTTTACTGTTTTTACCTTTTTGAGGTATTTAGTGCTTATCTCGACTTGGTCACCGTCGCTCATCAATACGATATTTCGCTCATCTACCCCACAATCAACAGCAGTTTTTGCATGTCTTGTGATGTGATTATACTCTCCGTGAACAGGTAAGAAGAATTTAGGCTGAATGAGTCTGAGCATGAGTTTTTGTTCCTCTTGTGCGGCGTGTCCTGAGACATGGATGTCCGGAACATCTTGATAGTGTACGGTACAACCGCCTTTGATAAGGTGGTTCATAAGTTTTGAGACGGAAGCTTCATTGCCCGGAATCGCTTTTGCGGAAATGATAACAGTATCGGTAGGCTTAAGTTTTATATGTCTATGTTCATCGGTTGCCATTCTAAAGAGAGCAGCCATCGTCTCTCCTTGAGAACCTGTTGTCACGACGAGAATCTCATGGTCCGGGTATTTGGCTAGCTCATGAGGTTCTATAAAATATTTTTCATTGATATCAACATACCCAAGAGCCCTTGTGACTTCAACATTTTTCTCCATGGATCTTCCGATAACGCATATCTTTCTGTTGTATTTAGTTGCAGTATCCATTGCTTGGTAGATTCTGTGAATATTTGAAGAGAAGGTAGACATGATGACTCTTCCCTTGGTTGTCATAAAGATATTGTCAAATGTTTTTCCAACAACACTCTCACTCTTTGTAAATCCGGGGCTGTGGGAGTTGGTGCTGTCTGACAATAGACACAAAACACCTTTATCGCCATAATATGCAAGTCTATGAAGATCCGGTGCAAGACCATCGATCGGAGTATAATCTATCTTAAAATCTCCCGTGTGGATTATGGTGCCCGCAGGTGTTTCGATAGCAAGTGAACTAGAGTCGATGATAGAGTGGGTCATATGCATCCATTCTACTTTAAAGTCTCCTATCTCATAGCGCTCTCTTTTTGTAATATATCTAAAATAGCTACTATCATTTTTGAGTCCATGCTCATCAAACTTGCTTTGTATCATCGCAAGTGCGAGCGGAGTTCCGTAAATCGGGAATTTGAGCTCTTTAAAGAGATAAGGGACTGCACCGATATGGTCTTCATGCGCATGTGTTATAACGATAGCTGTGATCTTATCTTTGATAGAGTGCAGATAAGAGAAATCAGGCACAAGGATGTCAACGCCGTGCATGGTCTCGTCTGGAAAGCTCATGCCTACATCGATAATGATTGCGCTCTTTTCTGTTTCGAGGACCGCGATATTGCCCCCAATCTCACCAAGACCACCTAGTGGCGTAAAGCGTACTTTTGATTGATTGTTGATGTCGATCTTTTTGAATGGATTCATTCTAATCTCTTGGACAGCTCTATTTGCCTCAAGCGATATATTCATCTCTTCGGTTACGGTAGCAGTATTCTTTCGTGCATTTCTTGGTTTGTTAAAGTTCTTTTTGTTCTTATTGTTTTTAAAATCTTGAGGATTCTTTTTTGGCGATTCGCCACTATTTTCCCCGGAAGGCTTTTGTGGCTGCTGTTGTTGCTGTTGCGGGTTATTGTTTCTTGGTTTTCTGTAAGGGTTTGGTCTTCTTTTAAATGGCTTCGGCTCGTTTGGCTTCGCATCATTTTGATTGTTACCGTTGTTCTGGTTGTTTTCCATCTAGATATTCCTTTAGTTTGTAATAGAGTTGATGATAGATCTCCGTTGAAATTTCATGAGGCCTCTTATCGCTATTCATCTCAAGTTCATCAAATACTTTAAGCACCACATCTTTTGGCGCCAATTTTGATAGATTTCCAGAAAGTTTTTTTCTTGGTTGCACAAAAGCAAATCTCAAGAACTCTTCAAATCGCATATCGTTCAATGAACGCTCTTTTTCTATCAAAAGGACAGCAGATGTGATTTTTGGTGGTGGTACAAAAGCATGAGGAGGAACCTCAAAGCATATCGTTGCTTTTGCAACGGAGCTTGTGAGCACTCCAAGCGCAGAAAAATCTTTTTGTTGCTCTTTAGCAGAAAATTTTTGCGCTACCTCTTTTTGCACCATCACCAATATCGATTGACACTTTGTGTCTCTCAATGCTTTTAAGATGATATGAGTTGCAATATAGTAAGGGAGATTCGCAACTAGATGATACTCTTCATCTAGCAGGTTTCCCTCTTCCCATGATGCCAACACATCACCACACTTGAGCGTGAGGATTTTTTGTTTAATCTCTTTTTCAAATGTATGGGCGATATGTTCGCACAGCCTCTTGTCAACTTCGAATGCTATGACCTGCTTGGTTTTCACAAGCTCTTTGGTCAAATCACCTAATCCAGGCCCAATTTCAACAATTTTTTTATCATCGTTGGACATCGATTGGAGGATCTTTTCTATATAGCTTTGATCTTTTAAAAAATTTTGGCCAAACTTCTTTTGGGCAAATTTGGCTAAATCGGTTTTTATCATACTATAAGTAACCTTATTTTATTTTGAATTAAGCTCAAATAGCTTTTTTGAGTTTATTTTTGTATAATCTTATCATATTTTACTCCCCAAAGGTTTATATGGATTTTTTTGCAAAGAGAATTATTCCCTGTTTAGATGTTGATAGAGGTAGGGTTGTGAAAGGGATTAACTTTGTCGGACTTCGAGATGCAGGGGATCCTGTGGAGGTCGCTGCAAGATATAATGAAGAGGGGGCGGATGAACTTACCTTTTTGGATATTGGAGCAAGTCACGAAGAGAGAAAAACAATCGTTGATGTGGTCAAAGAGGTTGCCAAAGAGGTTTTCATCCCACTTACTGTCGGTGGAGGTATCAGAGAGCTTGATGATATCTATGCGCTTTTAAATGTCGGATGCGATAAGGTAAGTATCAATTCAGCAGCTATCAATAGACCGGAGTTTATCAGTGAGGCTGCCACAAGATTTGGCTCACAATGTGTTGTCGTGGCTATCGACGCAAAAAGAGTTGCTACAGGAGTGTGGCATATCTTTACGCACGGAGGCAGAAGAGATACAGGCATCGATGCGCTCACCTGGGCAAAAAGAGCTTATGATTTAGGTGCAGGAGAATTGTTAGTGACTTCTATGGATGCGGATGGAACAAAAGCAGGCTTTGATAATGAGCTTAACCGTAAGATATCAGATGAAGTAGATATTCCACTTATTGCAAGTGGGGGTGCCGGGAGTATGGAGCATATCAAAGATGCTTTTACTTTGGGGCATGCAGATGCGGCATTGGCAGCTTCTATATTTCACTTTAGAGAGATAGATATCGGTGATCTTAAAAAGTATCTTAGGGCGAATGATATCCCTGTGAGAATATAAGATGATTTTTTGTGCAGGAAAAAGTGAGAGTTTTGAATTTGCCTTACCCATAGGGATAGGGCTTATTGAAAGCGCGATTAACTTAACAAGATTTTGTTTGATGGATCCGCCAAAATATATACTCTTTGTTGGAACGGCAGGAAGTTACGGGGAAGCAAAGGTATTTGACATCATCCATTCAAACAGTGCAGCAAATATAGAAAATAGTTTTTTTTCAAATGGAGCATATACTCCGGTCGATAATCTTGTCTCGAGCGCTGATGATGTTTCACGTGAAACAATAGTCAATTCATCAAACTATATCACTACAGATAAAAAGCTTTCAAAGCACTACTTAGAAAAAGGAATAGGAGTTGAAAATATGGAATTTTACTCTGTTCTCAAAGTGGCAAGAGAGTTTGGAATTCCCGCAGGAGGAGTTTTTGTGGTGACGAATTTTTGTGATGAAAATGCACATAGTGACTTTTTAAATAATCATAAAGAGGCGATGAAGATATTGGAGCGATATATGAGTGACCATGCGAAAGAGTGGTTTCGATGAGTGTCAAAAAAGAGGTGCTTCTAGACTACACAAAAGAGGAACTGCAAAGTATGATTACTCCCTCTTTTAGAGCCAAACAGATATGGCAGTGGGTTTACCATAAGTATGTTGATGATTTTAAAGATATGAAAAATCTCCCAAAAGAGATGCAAGAATCTTTGTCCAGCAGATATATTATCAATCCTTTAGAGATCATCTTGGCGCAAAAGAGTATAGACGGGAGTATAAAATATCTTTTTAGACTCCATGATGGGCATAGCGTTGAAGCGGTACTCTTGCTCATGAAAGAAAAAGAGTATCACGAAGACGGCTCTATAAAACACCACGAACGATATACCGTGTGTCTCTCCTCACAAGTTGGATGCAAAGTTGGATGTGCTTTTTGCTTGACGGCAAAGGGTGGATTTGTAAGGGATTTGAGTGCCGCCGAGATAGTGGCACAGCTTTTTATGATTAAAAAAGAGAATAGTATCGATGCAAATAGAAGAGTCAATATCGTCTATATGGGGATGGGTGAACCTCTCGATAATCTTCAAAATGTTGCTAAAGCTATCAATATATTTAGCGATCCTGATGGCTTTGCAATCTCTGCTAATAGACAGACGATTTCAACAAGTGGACTCAGTACAAAGATAGAGAAACTCGGAAAACTTGATCTCGGAGTCAATCTTGCCATATCACTGCATGCTGTTGATGATGTATTGAGAGAAAAATTGATGCCGATTAACAAAGCATATAATATAAATTCTATCATGGAAGCTGTAAAGAAATTCCCTATCAATTCAAGAAAGAGGGTGATGTTTGAGTATCTCATGATCAAGGATATCAATGACGATTTAGGCGCAGCAAAAAAACTTGTGAAGCTTTTAAGCGGTATAAAGGCGAAGGTAAATCTCATATATTTTAACCCCTATGAAGAGACAGATTTTCAAAGACCCGATCCTTCATCTATGATTGCATTTCAAGAGTATCTTGTAGCAAAGGGAGTTTTGTGTACTATAAGAGAGTCTAAAGGGCTTGATATTTCGGCAGCATGCGGACAACTTAGAGAGCAAAATATATAAATTTGAAGGATAAAAAATGGTTGGCGTTGATCTTGTTTTGTTGATAATTATCGTTTGTGTTGCAGTTGTTGGAGTAGGTTGGTTCATCTATGAGTCACGAGATTGATCTCAATATTTTGATTCTTCTCTTTGTGAGAGTGGAGTGATAAGTGCTTGCATTTTTGCAAAATCAACCTCACTTTCAAATGTAAAATATTCATCTCGAAATCTAAAATCAAGTTTACTTGCATGCAGCATAAGTCGCTTCGCACCTGTATGATAAGCTCTCTCTTTTTCGCTTAAAACACCATCAAGATATCTATTGGCAGCACTGAAATCTACTCCATAAATAGGGTCACCCAAGATATGATGTTTCACGTGAAACAAATGGACTCTGATCTGATGCATACGACCGGTTTTTGGTACACATCTCACAAGCGTTGCATCCAATTCCTTATCATAAAAAAGTGGGAAAAACTCTGTCGTTGAGAGCTTTCCATCTTCTTGTGTGATAAGCACTTTATGTTTATCTTCTGAAAAATCAATGCTCTTTTTGAGGTGTGTCGTTACGCTCAAATCCCCCTTCATCTCTCCACTTACCCAAGCAAGATATTCCTTTTGAACAACCCTATTTTCAAATGCTTTTTTGAGTTCTATTTCGGCATTTTTATGAAGGGCAGCGATAAGGAGTCCGGAAGTTTCTTTATCCAACCTATGAGCTATATTTGCTCCATTGCCACCATGCCATCTAACGACATCCAACATCGAGTAACCCGCTTCATGTGTATTTGGATGCACAAGGATTCCCGAGGGTTTATCGAAGATCATAAAGTCTCTATTTTTGTAGATCGGGTGGAATTCTTCTTTGCTTGATTCGGTTGGTTCAAAGACAGTAAGCGCAATCTCTCCCTCAACTTTTTCACCACTATCTAGGAGTATTTTTTCTCCTTTTTGTGCTCTTCCTTTATGGATCAATCGTTGTGCTTCTCCTTGTGAAATGTTAAGATTTTTCATAACAAAAAGAAACAGAGCAGTCGGAGAAGAAGCTTGAAAACTCTTTTTGACGAATGGCATAATCTCGAAACCTTTAAACACAATTTGGCTACAATCATACACTAACTTTCTAAAAGCAAAGGGATAAAATGGTCGAGAGATATGCCAGAGAAGAGATGAGTAGCAAGTGGAATATACAGGCAAAATATCAAGCATGGCTTGATGTTGAACTTGCCGTTGTAAAGGCATGGAACAAACTCGGACTTATACCGGATGATGATGCCGAAAAGATTATAAAAAATGCATCTTTCAGTGTAGAGAGAATCGATGCAATAGAAGCTGTTACTAGACATGATTTGATTGCTTTTACCGGATCGGTTGCGGAGAGCTTGGGGGAAGAGAGCAGATGGTTTCACTATGGAATGACAAGTTCTGATACTGTAGATACGGCGGTTGCTCTGCAGATGCGAGATTCACTGGGGTTGATTATCATAGATGTTGAGATGGTGATGGAGTCCATCAAAAAAAGAGCACTAGAACACAAGATGACACTCATGGTCGGTAGAAGTCATGGGATACATGGAGAGCCTATCACTTTTGGGCTCGTGCTTGCCGTTTGGTATGACGAGATGGCACGACATTTAAAGAATCTCAAAGAGACTATGGATGTTATATCTGTGGGACAGATTAGTGGTGCGATGGGTAACTTTGCCCATGCCCCTCTTGAGCTTGAAGAGATAGCCTGCAAAGAGCTTGGACTCCAAAGTGCACCGGCATCAAACCAAGTAATCCAAAGAGACAGATATGCCCGTTTAGCTACGACATTAGCACTGCTTGCAAGCTCTATAGAGAAGTTTGCCGTTCAGGTAAGACACTGGCAAAGAACGGAAGTCTATGAGTGTGAAGAGTTTTTCGGTAAAGGACAAAAAGGGAGTTCGGCAATGCCTCATAAAAGAAATCCGATACTCGCAGAAAATATCACGGGACTTGCTAGGATGATTAGAGCGTATGCTATACCTGCTATGGAAAATGTTGCGCTTTGGCATGAGCGAGACATTAGCCACAGCTCTACAGAGAGATTTTGGCTTCCGGATAGCTTCATTACGACTGATTTTATGCTCCATAGGTTTAACAGCGTTATAGCAAACCTTACCGTAATGCCTGAAAATATGATGAAAAATCTCAATCTCACAGGTGGGCTTGTCTTTTCACAAAGAGTACTCCTAGAGCTCCCAAAAGCAGGTGTGAGTCGAGAAGATGCGTATAGAATCGTGCAGAGAAATGCCATGAAGGTTTGGGAGGAGATACAAAAGGGGAGATCACCACTCAACGAAAAAGGTGAGAGCCTCTACTTGCAGTATCTTCTAGATGATAGTGAGCTCAGAGAAAAACTCTCTGAAAAACAGATTAGAGACTGTTTTGATTATAATTATTATACAAAAAATGTTGACGCGATATTTCAAAGGGTATTTGATAAATAGTAGATTAACAATAGCAACACTACGCTAAAAAATAATCTCTCTAAAGATTTATTTTTAGCTTCTTCTAAACTTCACACAATCTATGTCGGAACAGATATGAAACAAATGGTCAATATAATATGATTGATATTGATTAAAAACAAGGAGAAGATAATGAACAAGATACAAATGTCGATAGTTGCCCTATTGTCACTCAGCACAATTACATTTGCCGGAGGGTTAAAATCAGAAATTATGCAGCCACCCGTAGAGCCTATCGAGGTTGAAGAGGCTCAGCCGAGTCCATTTTATATCGGTGGAGGTTATAGCTATGTAGAGGGAAGCGATAAGAATGATGATCCATCCACTATGGGGTATACTTATGATATAGATGCTGATGGCATAATGTTTCAAATCGGTTATAAAATCAACCCATATATAGCTATAGAGGGAAGATATACTATGGCAAACGGAGCTGATATTGACGCCTCTTTCCCTAATGCCGGGGATGCAGATATCACAAATATAGCAATCTACGCTAAACCGACATACCCTATCGGAAGAGTTAACATCTACGGACTGTTGGGATATGGTAAAACAGAAGTGGATTATAGCTCTAGCGGGATAGTGGCAGATTGGGATAAAAGCGGCTTTCAATGGGGTGGTGGCGCTAACTTTGATATAACAAGCCACTTTGCCGTATTTGCAGATTATACAAGATGGTGTGATTTTGATGAAGCATCAGGAGCTTACACTACAACAAGAGAAATGGATGCGATTACCGTAGGTTTGACCTACACCTTTTAACTTTGGGTAGATAATTGTTGTGACAGATATCTTCATCTGTCGCAACAATTGGACCAATCTTAAGAACTTATAATACTATAATAAAATCTTATACATAAAATAGCTAAAAATCTTCAACTATTCAAATCATTTAAAGCCAATTTTGAGTAAAATCTATACTAAATATTGTGTACAAAATAAAGTTAACTTCCAGCAATAAAAGATTCAAAAATAGGAGCCAATTATGATTAGAGTGGTTAAGCGAAACGGCAGAGTTGAGACTTTGGATGTAACCAAGATTCAAAAGTACACTGCAGCGGCAGTTGAGGGACTTGAGGGCATTAGTCAAAGCGAACTCGAAGTTGATGCAAAACTCCACTTTAGAGATATGATTAGCTCACAAGAGATTCAGCAGACACTTATAAAAACTGCCGTTGATAAGATTGACTTTGACAAACCAAACTGGACTTTCGTGGCTTCTCGCCTATTCCTATACGATCTCTATCATAAAGTTACAGGTTTTACGGGATACAATCATCTCAAAGAGTATTTTGAAAAAGGAGAGAAAAACGGGCGTATTGTCATTGGGCTTAAGGATAAATACGATCTTGACGACCTTAATGATCATATAAAGCCGGAGAGGGATCTCCAGTTTAACTATCTAGGCATTAGAACACTTTATGATAGATATCTCCTTAAAGATAAAAAAGGGAGTCCTATAGAGCTTCCACAACACCTCTTTATGGCTGTTGCTATGTTCTTGGCACAAAATGAGTTTGACTGCCAAACATGGGCAAAAAAATTCTATGATATTTTGAGTAAGTTTGAGGTGATGGCAGCTACGCCGACGCTTTCAAATGCTAGAACTCCGAGACACCAGTTGAGTTCATGCTATATAGGCTCAACACCTGATAATATAGAGGGAATTTTTGATGCCTATAAAGAGATGGCTCTTCTTTCAAAATATGGAGGCGGTATAGGCTGGGATTGGTCACTTGTAAGAGGTATGGGATCTTATATTGATAGTCATAAGCACGCAGCTGGCGGTATCATTCCATTTCTGAAGATTGCGAATGATGTGGCGATTGCCGTTGATCAATTGGGAACGAGAAAAGGAGCGATTGCCGTATATGTCGAGCCTTGGCACATAGATATCAGAGATTTTATAGATCTCAAAAAGAACTCTGGAGAGGAGAGAAGAAGAACACACGACCTCTTCCCTGCTCTTTGGATCAATGATCTTTTCATGAAAAGAGTAGAGGCTGATGAAAATTGGACGCTTTTTGATCCATTTGAGGTTTCTGAGCTTGCCGAATTGCATGGCGAGGCGTTTGAGGCAAGATATCTCGAGCTAGAAGCGAATGAGGAGATAACAAAAGAGGTTATCTCGGCTAAAAAGCTGTGGAAAGATGTGCTTAGAAGTTATTTTGAGACAGGTAACCCTTTCTTGTGTTTCAAAGATACTTCAAATAGAGTCAATCCAAATAGCCATAAAGGGGTGATTAGAAGCTCCAATCTTTGCACGGAGATATTTCAAAATACAAATCCAAACCACTATAAGACGAGAGTAACTTTTGAAGATGGAACAATAAAGGTTTATGAGGAGAATGAGGAGGTAAAGGTCGATAGCGGTATCGTAAAACCTGCCAAGAAAATCACAGCGCTTGATACTATAGACGGTAAATCAATCATGGTAACCGACAAAGAGATGGAAGATGGCGATACAGCGGTTTGTAACCTTGCCTCCGTGAATCTCTCTCGAGTCAATACCCCTGAAGATATAGCAAGAGTTGTGCCAATTGCCGTGAGAATGCTCGATAATGTGATTGATCTTAACTTTTATCCGCTGCTCAAAGTAAAAAAGACAAATCAAAAAACACGCTCAATCGGACTTGGTGTTATGGGTGAAGCACAGATGCTTGCCGAGTCTAAGATAGAGTGGGGAAGCCATGACCATTTTACAAAGATAGATGAGATTATGGAGTCTGTATCATACTATGCTATCCGGTCATCAAGCGATCTCGCGCTTGAAAAAGGTGTATATCCGCTTTATGAGGGCTCTAACTGGTCAAAAGGGGTATTCCCTATCGATAAAGCAAATGAGAATGCGTGTAAACTTGTTGACCGTGGTGGACTCTTTGGTTATACGCATGATTGGGCTGCACTCAAAGAGAAGGTAAAGAGTGATGGGATGCGAAATGGATATCTTATGGCGATAGCGCCAACAAGCTCTATATCTATACTCACAGGAACCACGCAAGCTATAGAGCCTATCTATAAAAGAAAATGGTTTGAAGAGAATCTCTCAGGACTCATACCGGTTGTTGCGCCAAATCTCTCGCCGGAAACTTGGCAGTACTATGTTTCAAGCTATGAGCTTGATCAAAAACTGCTTATACGAGCAGCTGCAATTCGTCAAAAATGGATCGATCAAGGGCAAAGTCTCAATATATTTATCACACTTGACAAAGCAAGCGGTAAATATCTTAATGATATCTATATGGATGCATGGAAGTTTGGGCTCAAATCGACCTATTATCTTCGTAGTCAGTCACCTGAAAATGCAAAAGAGGAGACAGGCATAGAGGATAGAAGCTTAGAATGTGTAGGATGTCAGTAATCTTACACAATTTCTTCACGCAAATTAAATAGAATACAGCTAGAAAGTTTAAAGGGTGTTCCCCCAAGCATCCCTTAATGCGTTTTGGCGACTTTCTAAGGTAACTTATATTTTCGTACATCCCCCAAAGTCTTTATATATTTAAACGGTTGCCTTCCTCCTTCCCCAAGGAGGAAAATTCTTTAAACTTAAAAACTATCCCAAAGTTGTATAATCATGCATCTATATTTTAAAAGGAAATTTAAATATATATGACTCCTGATGAGTTGCGTATCATATCTTTGCAGAAAGATTTCTTGGACTTTGATAAAAATTTAGTATATTTAAAAGATATTATCGCAAAAAATAATCACAAAAAGAGACTCATTGTAGCTCCGGAAGTTTACTTGGGCGGGTTTGATTATGATGCTATGAGCATGAGGGCAAAAAAGAGCGCTAAAGCGATTGAAGAGTTGACTTCACTCGTCAACGATGCTATTGTGGTCTTTTCTGCTATCGTAGAAAAAGAGGGGAAATTTTACAATCAAGCTATCGTTATCAATCAGCACAAGATCATTTATCGACAAGAGAAGACAAAACTTTTCAAGCTTGGCAATGAGCATAAATATTTTGATAACGGGAGTGAAGAGAGTATAGCGTTATTTGAGGTTGAGGGTATACGATTTGCTATCCTTCTGTGTTTCGAACTTCGCTTTAAGGCACTTTGGGAAAAGATTGAAGGTGCTGATGTTGTTTGTATTCCTGCAAAATGGGGAGTGCTTAGAGCTCACCACCTAGAGATACTGGCAAAAGCTTTAGCAGTTATGAATCAGTGTTTTGTTGTGGTCTCAAGTGTTGGCGATGAGGGTATAGTGCAGGCATCAATGGTTCTCTCTCCCGATGGAGATGTGCATAAAGATATTGAAAATACATATGTTACCGAGGTGATAGATATAAAAGAGGCGACTAAAATGAGAAGGTATATTGATATGGGAGAGCAAGGGTGATTAAAAGAAGAAAGCTAGAGCAGATGACGCAGGAGATTGAGAAACATATCGCGCTTAGCGAGGCTACGAAAAAAGCCTTTATCGATATCAACAGAGAAGCTTTTGTTCCTGATGCTTTTGCACACTTGGCATATCAACTTGATGCCCTCCCCCTTCACGAGAGCCAATGGATAAGTTCGCCCGTTACTGTAGCGAAAATGACAGAACATTTAGAGCTCAAAGGGGTTGATACTGTCTTAGAGATAGGGTGTGGAAGCGGGTATCAAGCTGCTATACTCAGCTCAATCGTCAGAAGAGTGTTTACAATAGAGCGGATAGACTCCTTGCTTAAGAGCGCTAAAAATAGATTTAGTCAACTCGAGCTTTACAATGTCTTTACTCGTTTTGATGACGGGCAAAGAGGTTGGAGTGATTATGCTCCTTTTGAGCGGATACTTTTTTCTGCGGCAACACCTAAGGTGCCTGACGCTCTTTTTGAACAGTTAAGTGACGGCGGTATCTTGCTCGCACCCATACAAGAGGGACCGATGCAGATATTGACAAGGTTTTACAAAAGAGGCTCCATGATAACCTCAGAGTCTATAGAGACCTGCTACTTTGTTCCTGTCGTAGAGGGAACAAAAAAGTAATACCAAAAGAAAAGCTTATCTTAATATGGTATCATTTACAAATTGTAAATCAAAAAAGGCACAATGTTATGAGTAAACTGATAAAGCCCGCACAATATGCGAAGCAATATAACATTTCAAGACAAGCTGTTTATGCAAAAATAAAGAGAGGAACACTGCAATCAAAAGAGGTTGAGGGACAGCTTTTTATAGTCATCGACACCTCGCCGCAAAATGTTGTAGTGAGCCAAGAAAATGTTCCACAAGTCGGGAAGAAGAGCATAGGGGTAGAGAAGCATTATGCAGAGCTGCTCAAATCCAAAGATGAGACAATCAAAGCGCTTGAGTCGAGGATAGAAGATCTCAAAGAGAGTAATGAACAGATGGCCGGTACGCTTAGGGGTGAAGTGGAACTGCTCAAAGAAGCTTTTTATGAGATGAAACAGCTCTATAGAGCTAAACTTGAAGCGAAAAAGAAGGAAGATGTTATCGCGATAGAAGCCAAACCGAAAGAGGCTGTAGTGCAAGAGTGGGTAAGCATCAAAAAATTCTTTAAACTTTTTGGAGTCAAAGAGAAAAAACAAGCTAAGATTAAAAGTAAGATCAAAAAATCATACCTCAACGGCGATAATCGTCTAAAAATGGATGATGATAAGGTTAAAATAAATATAACAAGAGATTGTACAAGTTTTATATCTTGATAGATATTACTTAGAATGCTTTAAGTAGAAAAAAGGTTTAATTCTAAAACTAATAATTGTTATCAAAAGGATAGTGGTGCAAAAGTTGACTATTGCGTTAGCGGGACAACCTAATGTCGGCAAGAGTTCGCTTATCAATGCAATCTCAAGTTCGAGGTTGAAGGTTGGCAATTTTTCCGGGGTAACTGTTGATAAAACAGAGGTTGCATTTAAGTGGTGCGATGAGGTATCGTGTAGCAATTATGAGATGAGTATCATCGACCTTCCCGGCGCCTATTCTCTCTCTGATTATACTATCGAAGAGAAAGTTACGAAAAAATTTATACAAAGTGATGAGTATGACCTTATTGTCAATGTGGTAGATGCTACAAATCTACAGAGAAACCTTCTTTTTACTGCCGAATTGCTTGAAAGCGGCAAAAAAGTTGTCGTGGCACTCAATATGATGGATGAGGCAGATAAAGAGGGCATAAAAATTGATGAAAAGCTTCTCTCAGAGATATTGGGGGTCACCTGTATAAAAACAAGTGCCTCTGAGAAATCAGGGATAGACGAACTCAAGAGCGCTATCATTGCCGCATATAAAAATGATGAGTATACATCTAAAGTAAAATATAGTGATCATATCGAAGAAGAGATAGCAAAGATTGTAGACTTTTTCAAAGAAAAAAAGTATCAAAAAGATATCTCTTATAGAATCTTAGCAATCAAACTTCTCAAAGAGGATAGCGAAACCTACAAGATGATGCATGATGAGCCGATCTGGATAGAGCTCTTACCACTTATTCGCGCTTCTTTGGAGCATATATATATCCACTCGGATTCAAAAGATATCGAACAAATCTTTCGAGATGAGCATTTTGCATTTGCCAAGGGCGCGAAGATGGAGGCAATGGAGATATCATCAATGCGAGCAAAGAATTTTACGCAAAAGATTGACAACATCCTTATCAATAAATTTTTAGGCATCCCTATCTTTCTCTTTTTGATGTGGGGGCTTTTTCAGTTGACATTTACACTTGGAGCCATCCCTGTTGATATGATAGATGAGTTTTTTACCTCTATAGGTGTTGCTTCGAAAGGTGTTTTCGGAGAAGGGGCTTTGGGCTCACTCATCGGCGATGGGATTGTGCCGGGTGTTGGTGCAGTTGTTATGTTTTTGCCAAATATCATCATACTCTTTATCGGCATTGCTCTTCTAGAGACGACGGGATATATGAGCAGGGTTGCGTTTTTGCTTGATGGATTTTTTCATAGATTTGGTTTGCATGGAAAAAGTTTTATTCCTTTGGTCACCGGATTTGGATGTTCTGTACCTGCATATATGGCGGCAAGAACACTTAAAAATGAACAAGAAAGACTTATAACACTTTTTATCATAGGTTTTATGAGTTGTGGAGCAAAATTGCCTGTTTATGTCCTCTTTGTAGGCGCGTTCTTCTCGCAAGAGAATGCCGGGAGTATTCTCTTTCTTATCTATATTGCCGGTGCTCTTTTTGGGCTAGTTGCGGCAAAAGTGCTTAAAATATTTGTCTTCAAAGGCGAAAACGAGCCTTTTGTTATGGAGATGCCAAAGTACAGACTCCCTTCGCTGAAACTTATTTGGCATACGGTCTATTCGCAGGCAAAAAGTTATCTTAAAAAAGCGGGCACTTTTATATTGGCTGCTTCGATGCTTGTATGGTTTGCAAGTAATTATCCAAAAGATGAGGCACTGACAAATCAATATCAAGTGCAGATAGAGCATGCTGCTAACCCGGAGATACAAATAGAGCTTCAAAATGAGTTTAAAAAGATATCTTTAGAGAATAGCTATCTTGGGAAAACAGGATATGTGCTTGAGCCTTTTTTCCGCCCACTCGGTTTTGATTGGAAGATGAGTGTAGCTATAGGAACAGGGCTTGCTGCAAAAGAGGTGGTTGTCTCTACAATGGGGGTGCTCTACTCATTGGGCGAAGATGTAACAGAGGAGGATCAGGGATTGATGGAGAAGATAAAAGCAGAGATACCTTTTGCTTCAGCGATTTCATTTATCGTCTTTGTTATGATCTATCTTCCTTGTCTTGCTGCTTCTATGGTATTTGTTAAGGAGGCGGGAAGTTGGAAATATCTATGGTATCTATTTCTATTTACTACTACGACAGCTTGGATAATGAGCTTCCTTGTCTATAGAGCTGTTTTGATACTGTAAGGAGCATGTGTGTTATTGAGTGAATTAAAAAAAGGCGATAAGGCAGTTATAAAAAAGATAAATGCCTCAGGAGCATTTAAAAATAGATTGAGTTCTATGGGAATTGTAGAAAAAGAGAGCGTAAAACTCACAGAGTATTCACTAGCAAAAAGTACGATGGAGATTGAGGTGGCAGAGAGTCATGTAGCCTTGAGATTTCAAGAGGCAAAGCTCATTGAGGTGGAAAAACGTTAGTAGTTTTGTAGCTTTTCATTTTACATCGCAATTTTTTTGATATACTTACTTAAAATTTTATAGGGGTTTTGAATGAAGAGGTTAATTGTACTGCCTATATTTCTGTGCATATTCTTTTTTGGTTTTTTGAATGCAGCGGATTATGATTTTCACGAAAAGGTATCTTCGCTTATTGAGCAAATTGTAAAAAAGGATCCCGATGGGTATCTCAATAGATTTTATAAAAACATATATTATATTCCTGTCTGGGTACATGAACATAAAATCTCATCATTCTCAACATCGCTTTTAAAGAGTATAGAGGTAAATAAACACAATATTCCTGCACCTATTTACAATAAAAGTTTACAACTCAAAAAAAGAGCCTCAGAGGTTTATTCTAGGGGAAGCATAAAAGAGAAGCTTTCACTCGAGCTTGCCATGAGCACGCTCTATAGTCAGTATTTTAGTTATCTTGGTAGCGGGAGTACGGATTGGAGCCTTTTCCAATCAAAGCTTGCAGCCAAAAATAGAGCATACGATATGGAGGCAAAATGGGTGAACTATGGCGTAAAAAGCTCTCCCGTTAATATGCTTAAAGATGCTATTATTAATGGAAATCTTGAAACTTCTATGGCAGGAAATAGAGCATTTAGCTATAACTATGACAAGCTATCCGAAAAATTAAAACTTTACAAAGAGGCCGCACAAAATAGCCATCTTCAAAAGATTGCTATTGGCAAAAAATACCTCAAACCGGGCGAGAAATCAAATGCTGTTCCGCTTATAAAAGAGCGTCTTGCCGCGACGGATGAGCTTGGCGAGTGTTCATTAAATAGTAGTAAACTTTATGACAAGTGCCTTTTTGAAGCAGTAAAAAGATTTCAAAAAAATAATGGACTTGCAAGTTCCGGCGTGATAGGTTCTGAGACATTGAGTGCTCTGAATGAGTCGCTAACAAGCAGAGCAGTTAAGATAGAGATGAACCTAGATAGGATTAGACAGTTTAATCAAAGAGATGAGCAATATCATGTTGTTATCAATATACCCGATTTTATGCTCTATTTTATGGAAAACGATCATATAAAGAAACAGATGCGAGTAATCGTAGGCGATAGAAGGCATCCGACCCCTGTTTTTGGAAGTAAAGTTGCTTACATAGTGCTCAATCCGTATTGGAATGTCCCTGATAGTATCATCCAAAAAGAGTTTATTCCAAAAATGCTCAAAGATCCTGACGCGATGAAGAAGCAAAATATAAACATCACGCAAAGTTGGGCAAAAGATGCACCTCCTGTTGATCCTTCAACAGTTGATTGGGAGGAGTATAGATATAGCAAAACCGTGCCTTTTAGATTTGCTCAGCCTCCTGGATATGGGAACGCTTTAGGCAAGATCAAGTTTATATTTCCTAACGATTTTTCCGTCTATATGCATGATACACCGACAAAAAGACTTTTTAAAAGAGATATGAGAGCATTTAGCCATGGATGCATAAGATTATCAGAGCCAATGGAGATGCTTAGAATATTTTCTGAGGTTGACAGCAATGTCAACCTTGGTAGCTCAAAAAGTATTCTCAAAGGCTCAAAAGAGACCAATGTCTATCTTGCAAAGAGTGTCCCCGTTGATGTTGTTTATTTCACTGCATGGGTTAATCCAAACGGAGAGTTGCAATTTAGAAATGATATCTATGGATATGATAAATTGCAACTCGCATGTAGAGTGCACTAGTACTTAGCGTACATACGTAACAAGCGCTTCTGTTTCCAGTCGAAATTTTTGGCTTTGCTCTTTGGCTCTATAGCCAAACGGGAGCATGAGTGCGATACTCTCTTTTGTTGTATCTATTTCCAATATCTTTTCAACACTATCATGTTCAAAACCTTCCATCGGACAACTATCAATTCCGATGAGGGCCGCGTAACTCATCATATTTGCCGCCGCTAAGTAGCACTGCTTTTCGCACCAAGTTTTCGGTGATGCAAGACCTGCAAGGAAGTTTGTATATTTTTGCAGATAGGCTGCAAGCATTTCGGCATCCAACCCTCTTCTTTGAAACATCTTTTTATAATAGGTGGGATTTTGAACATCATGATATTTGGCTATGAGAATAATAAGATGACTACAGGTAGTAATCTGCGCCTGATCCCAACAAACAGGCTTAAGCGTTTGCTTGAGTTCGTCATTTTCAATCACTAAAAATCTCCAATGCTCCATACCAAACGAAGAGGGAGAGAGCCTTCCTGCTTCTAGGATAAAATCTATATCCTCTTGCGCTATCTTTTTGCTTTTGTCAAATAGTTTACAAGCATGTCTAAAGTAAAGAGAGTTCAATAGTACTTTTTTGTCCATTTTTGATGCTCCTTTTTAGAAAATAAATTGAGATAATTTTACTCTTTTTAAACTTTATTATCTTCTTTTTTGCTAAAATCGCTAAAGTGAATTGGTTAAGGAGCAACTATGGATTTTATAAAAGATGAGATGTTGACACATATTCCTATGTGTGTCCATCCGGAACCAAAAAAAGTTCTCTTGATCGGGGAAAATGAGAGTCTAGCGAGTGAGCTGAAAAAGCATCAAAGCAGCGATCTTCAAGTGCTTGATGCAAAAGAAGCACTCCCCTCGTTACAAGAGCTTGATGAGGGGTCTGTTGATGTCGTCATCGTATCGACAAAACTCTTTGAGAGTGATAGAGTATTTTGGGGACTTGTAAAAAGAGTATTGAGCCTCAAAGGTGTTGTAAGTAGCGTGGCATCTTCCCTTGTCGATGAAGAGATAAAAGCAAAAGCACAGATAAAGACAATAGGAGAGTATTTTAGGATAGTTATGCCGTATCTATTTATGCAACAACATTGCGAATTTGCTCTTTTTGCTTCTAATATGCTCCATCCAACAGCGGATATCAATCTCCAAAGAGCAGATCTCACCGAGGGCTTTAGATACTATAATTCGGATATCGCTATTGCTGCTTTTGCAATGCCAAATATGATACGAAAAGAGTTTAGAGGACTCATCAAATCTTGATATTTGAACACGCTATCGCACTTACAGGAGGCATTGCTACAGGAAAAAGCTCTGCTACGGCACTTTTGAGTTTGTATGGCTTCAGGTTCATCGATGCCGATAAGATAGCGCACGCACATCTTGATGAGCAAAAAGAGGCTATCGCATCACTTTTTGGCGCTGAGTATATCAAGGAAGCTCAAGTTGATCGAAAGATGTTAGGTAAACTTATCTTTGCGAACAAAGAGAAGAAGAAAGAGCTTGAAGATTTACTCCACCCAATCATTTATGATACAATTGTTGCACAATCAAAGAAAAATGAAGCACTCGGTATGCCTTATATGATTGATATACCTCTTTTCTTTGAGAGTAAACGCTATGATATTAAGAAATCATTAGTTATTTATGCGACAAAAGAGCAACAGCTCGAGCGTCTTATGCGTCGCGAAGGGTTTGATGCCAAAGAGGCATTAAGACGGATAGAGTCACAGATGGATATAGAGCAAAAAAGAGAACTTGCAGATTATGTGATAGATAATAGCGGTGATCTCAAGCAACTCCAAGATGAGTGTGAGAGAGTAAAAGATCAGATACTTAGTGATTGTAAGGATAGAGAGTGAGAGCTACAAAATATAATGCAAGTGGAAATGATTTCATCATCTTTCATGATCAGCAAAAAGAGCAGCGTTCGGCATTGGCAAAAAGACTATGCGCAAGACATACGGGTGTAGGGGCAGACGGGCTGGTTGTTTTGATCCCACACGGAGAGTATGATTTTGAGTGGGAGTTTTATAATAGTGATGGTAGCAATGCTTCCATGTGTGGCAATGCTTCAAGGGCAGTAGCGCATTATGCTTGCGAAAAAGGGATATCCAAAGAGGGTAAAGCAGAGTTTTTAACCGGTGCCGGGATTATTGAAGCCGAGGTCAATGGCGAGTATGTGACTTCAAGTATGGTCACTCCAAAGATTATAGACAAAGAGATCATAGAAGACGGTGAATCGTGGTGGCTTATTGATAGTGGTGTGCCGCATTTAGTTGTTTTTCGTAAAGATATAGAAGAGTTTGACCTAACAAAAGCGAGAGCATTGAGAGAAAAATACAATGCCAATGTCAACATCGTCAAGATCGTAGATAGAAAAAATATGCTCGTGCGAACTTATGAGCGAGGTGTTGAAGATGAAACACTCGCTTGTGGTACGGGAATGGTGGCTGCATTTGTGAGAGCTTTTGAAGAGCAAAAAGTGGAGAGTAAAGTTTGCATCCTGCCAAAAAGCAATGAAGAGATAGATGTTTCTATCGAAGCAGGTGTTTACAAATTGGGCGGTAGAGTCTCAAAAGTTTTTGTAGCCGAGATATATATCTAAAGGAGTTTAGTTTATGAGAGTTCTGATATTTTTACTTATTGCAAGCGGGTATCTTTTTGCTGAAACATTGGCTGAGGCAAAAGAGCTCTATGATCAAAAAGAGTACACGCAAGCGTATGAGATCTACTCCAGGTTGGCAAGTGAGGGCGATACTCTAGCACAGTTCAATGTGGCACTTATGCTTGATTTTGGTTTTGGGGTTAAAAAAGATGTGAAAGAAGCGATGAAATGGTACTACAAAGCTGCAAATTCTCATCACGGCCCTTCGCAGTACAATCTTGCTAAACATTATGATATGGATGCAGCCACAGATGCAAGTGCTGAAACCAAGGCAAAAATATGGTATGAGAAAGCGTGCGAAAATGAGGTGGCAAAAGCGTGTACAAATCTAGCACTTTTGTATTATAATGGTGGAAAAACATTTAAGAAAAACACTTCAAAGGCTTTAGAGTTTTTTGTCAAAGGTTCAGAGTTTGGCGATAGCAAGGCAAATCTAAATTTGGGCATTATTTACGGTTGGGGTGATGGGAGTATTCAAGATAGGCTTAAAGCGTATAGTTACCTCAAAGAGGCACTCAAATCAGGTGAACCAAAAGCAAACGAATATCTAGAGACTCTCTGTAAGGAGACAAAATGGGTTTGCGAAGAGTAAAATTTCATGTAACTTTTTTACCGTTAAGTTATAATAGTAGTATTTAAAAGGAGAAATTATGGATGCGCAACTTGTTAGTATATTGGTATTTTTAGCCATAGGTGCCGTAGCAGGTTGGATAGCGGGACAGCTTATGAAAGGCGGTGGATTTGGTCTCTTGGGCAATATCATTATAGGTATTGTGGGCTCATTTGTCGGAGGTTTTCTATTTGGCAGATTTATAAGCGGCGGGCTTATAGGGACGATAGTTACTGCGACACTCGGCGCAGTAGTACTTCTTGCGGTTGTGAAAATACTCAAGAAAATATAAATCGACCGCTTCGCGGTCACCTAATAAAATTCAAGAAAGATTTGATATAATTCTACTCTTAATTTTGATCGCGTAGCTCAGTTGGTAGAGCACTACCTTGACATGGTAGGGGTCGTTGGTTCGAGTCCAATCGTGATCACCATTTTTTCAATCTATTCAATAATATCTTAACGGAAAAATCCGCCAAGATATTTACTCTAAGAGACAATCTCTTCAATCGTGATATAATCACCCACTCTGCCAGTCATTTTCTCTTCATCTGTATTGACCGGTAATGTTTTTTTCCCGATATCCCAGCCTGCAGGGCAAACTTCACCGGTTTTTGTTGCATGTTGCCATGCTCTAATTTGTCTGATAAACTCTTTAACATTTCTTCCTACCATCGGCGCCTGTACTTCCTCTGCGACGATAACGCCATCAGGATTGATAAGATAGCGACCTCGAAGTGCAACGCCTTGCTCTTCAATGTAAACACCAAATTTTCTAGCTACCTCACCTGTAGGATCTGCACCTATGGTCATTGTAAGATCTTTTAAAAGTGGTTCTGTTTCATGAAATCTTTTGTGTGAAAAGTGTGTGTCTGTTGAAACGGCAAGCACTTTTACGCCAAGTTCTCCTTCGATAATATCCATATGAGCATTCATAGCTGCTATTTCTGTCGGACAAACGAAAGTAAAATCCGCGGGATAGAAACATACCACTGCCCAATTTCCTCTATAGTCTTCACTATTGATATCTACAAAATGAGCGCTTTTAGCGTCATACCCTTTCATTTTAAACTCCGGCATTTGTTGTAAAACCATTGACATATTTTTTTTCTCCTTATTGTGTGTTTGGGTGTCGCCAATTTCTTGAACATTTTTAGTATCGCTACTTTTTCGTGTTTGTATATTTGAACAAGACATTTTGAATGACTCCTTTAATTGAATTATAAATGTAAAAAATATACATTTGTGAAAATTTAACATATATAAACTTAAATGTAAATTAATTACTATTGTAAATTTTTCACATTTATGCTATAATAACTCAAATTTTATAGGGAGACCAAGATGCGTGATTATGCTAATTTATTAAAAACACACGGTATGAAAAGCTCCTTGCAGAGACTTTTTATCCTCAAAAGTCTTGATGAACGTGGACATGCTACCATTGATGAAGTGTTTGAAGATCTTAAAAAAACAAATCCTTCGATATCTTTAAGTGCGGTTTACAGAAATATAAACGAGATGGAAAAAAGTAATATGGTGAGTGAGATAGCCATCCCGAAACAAAAAAACAGATATGAGATTACTAAAGGTTTACATTCGCACCTTTTGTGTCGAGAATGTGGCAAGATTATAGATGTGGACGTAGATATGTATGAGACAATTAAAAAGATAGAAAATAGATATGATTGTCATATCAACGATCAGGATATCATTTTTGATATATTGTGTGCAGAATGCAAAAAGTAATCGAGCATGATGCATAAAGCGTTCTTAGCCCTCTTTTTGTTATAATATCACGACTTTAAACAGACGAAAGAGAATAAATGGATAAAACTATTATAGGTTATCTAGATAACGATAACGATATCATTGACACACAGAGTGTAGTGGATGGTAGTAATCTTCAAGAGATATATTATGATAACTCGCCCGAAGCTCTCGAGATCATAAGACACTCAAGCGCACACCTTATGGCGCATGCTATCACAGAGCTTTATGGGGATGCACAATTTTTTGTAGGACCTACTGTTGATGAAGGATTCTATTATGATTTTAGAGTGCCGCAAAAGATAGGCGAAGAGGATCTTAAATCGATAGAAAAAAAGATGAAAGAGCTTATCAAGCAAAAATTCCCTATAGAGAAATACACGATTACAAAAAAAGAGGCATTAGAAAAATTTGCTAAAGATGATCTCAAGCTTGCTGTTTTGAGTAGGATTACCGATGAGGTTGTCTCTATTTACAAGCAAGGTTCTTTTGAGGATTTGTGTCGTGGTCCCCATGTTCCAACTGTTGGACTATTACACAACTTTAAACTCACGCGTGTTGCCGGAGCTTATCTCGGCGGAGATGAGAGTGCCGAGATGTTAACGCGTATTTACGGGATAGCATTTGCAGACAAAGAATCACTCAAGGCATACATTGAGATGATTGAAGAGGCGAAAAAAAGAGACCATAGAAAACTTGGAACTGAGCTTGAGCTTTTTATGTTCAATGAAGAAGCAGGTGCCGGACTTCCTTTTTGGTTGCCAAAAGGAGCAAGACTAAGAAATAAGCTTGAGGCAATTTTGCATGACGCGCATAGACAAAGAGGTTATGAGCCTGTTCGCGGTCCGGAGATACTCAAATCAGATATGTGGAGAACCTCAGGGCACTATGCCTGTTATGGGGAGAATATGTATCTCACCGAGATCGATGAGCAGGAGTATGGCATCAAGCCTATGAATTGCATCGGGCATATTCAGATATTTAAAAACAGCACCAAAAGCTACAGAGAGTTACCGCTCAAGTATTATGAATATGGTGTTGTTCATCGTCATGAAAAATCAGGGGTACTTCATGGCCTTTTGAGAGTGCGCGAGTTTACACAAGATGACGCGCATATATTTTGTACGCCCGAACAGATAAAAGGTGTTGTCTTGGAGGTTGTCGAATTTGTTGATAGTGTGATGAAGCAATTCAACTTTGACTATACTATGGAGATATCGACAAAGCCGGAAAAAGCTATCGGCGAGGATGCGGTATGGGAGGTTGCGACTATGGCGCTCAAAGAGGCACTTGATGAAAATTCACTCCCTTACGGTATCGATGAAGGTGGTGGTGCATTTTACGGACCGAAGATTGATATCAAGATTACAGATGCTCTAGGGCGGAAATGGCAGTGCGGAACGATACAGGTAGATTTTAATTTGCCGCAAAGATTTGATGTCGAATATGTTGCTGAAGATAACACAAGAAAGCAACCCGTTATGATTCACAGAGCTATCCTTGGATCCTTTGAGCGATTCATTGCGATTCTGACTGAGCATTTCGGTGGAGAGTTTCCATTCTTCATCGCTCCAACGCAAGTGATATTTGTACCGATTGCTCAGACGCACAATGAATATGCCTATGCATTAAAAAATGCCTTAAGAATGAGGGGTATCGATAGTGAGGTGTATGATAAAAATGAGAGTCTCAACAAAAGGATAAGAACAGCTGAGAAACAGAGAGTGCCGTATGTTGTCATCATCGGTGATGAAGAGGTGGAAGGTAAGGCGGTAGCGATAAGAGATAGAAGAGCCAAAGAGCAGTATAATCTAACACAAGATGAATTTATGGTAAAATTAACCCAACAACTAGAAGAAGGAAAAATTTGAGCAGACAAAATGTAGGCAGAAAAGAGAAGAAAGACGATACGCAGATAAACGACGAGATATATGCAAAAGAGTTGAGAGTTGTAAGTGAAGGGGCCGGTGAACCTTCGATTATGAGTAAAGAAGACGCTCTAAAATTGGCGGAATCACAAGGACTTGATCTTGTGGTTATCTCACCGGATGCACAACCGCCGGTTGCAAAAATCATGGATTATGGTAAGTATCGCTATGAGATGGAAAAACGAAAAAAAGAGGCAAGGAAAAATCAAAAGATTATTGATATCAAAGAGATTAAGTTTTCTTGTAAAATTGCCGAGAACGATATAGCCTACAAAGTGAAGCATGCACGAGAGTTTTTAGAGAAAGAAAAGCATGTGAAGCTCAGAGTATTCTTAAAAGGTCGTGAGATGGCAAGCCCTGAGCTTGGTGTTAATGTGCTCAAAAAAGTGTGGCCGATGCTAGAAGATATAGCTGTGCTTGAAAAAGATGCGCATCAAGAGGGAAGATATGTCACGATGTATCTGACTCCGAAGAAAAAATAAAAGATTGTTATAGCGAATCTATATTAGTATCTGATATTGTGGGCTCCGCATTTGATGCGGAGAATGAGTATTTGCGTTTTTAAATGAAACTTTAATTATCTTTTGCTATAATTGCGTCCCATTTTCTATTTTACGAAAGGAGAAAATATGCCTAAAATGAAAAGTGTGAAAGGTGCTGTAAAGCGCTTCAAGATCAAAAAGAGCGGGAAGATAAAACGCGGAACAGCGTTTAGAAGCCACATCTTGACAAAAGTAGACGGTAAACACCACAGACATATGAATTCACCAAAATATGTCAACAATGCGGATGAGAGTAAAATCAAAGAGATGATTAACTAAAAAAACCCTCAACATTGAGGCAAGTTCAAGCAAACAAGCTTGACACCGAAAAGGTAAAGGAAAAATATGAGAGTAAAAACAGGAACAGTTAGAAGAGCAAGACATAAAAAGCTACTCAAGCAAGCAAGAGGATTCTACAGCGGTAGAAGAAAACACTTTAGAAAAGCGAAAGAGCAACTTGAGAGATCGCTTGTTTATGCGTACAGAGACAGAAGAAACAAGAAAAGAGACTTTAGAAGACTTTGGATTGTCCGTATCAATGCAGCTGCAAGATTGAATGACTTGAGTTATTCAAGATTTATGCACGGACTTAAACTAGCAAACATAGAGCTAGATAGAAAGATCCTTGCAGATATGGCAATGAATGAGCCGGAAAGCTTTAAAAAATTGGCCGAAGCTTCAACAAAAGCTCTTAACAAATAGGCATATTTTCTTATACCAAAGAAGTTCTCTTTGGTATATATTTCCCCAAATTTCCCAACTCATTTCTACTATTTTGAGAGTGATTCCATAAGATCAATAATATTTTGTAAAAAATTCTTTGTTTGATTAAGATCAATACTAACTTTCTCTTTCGTAATCTCGATACCCATTTTCTCAGATGTGAAGTTCCCCTCTTCAATCTCTTTTTGTGTTGCATTGAGCTCTTGGTCGATCCGCTCTCCAAGCTCCTCTAGAAAAACTTTAGTTTTGTTGCTGTCAATTGTGATTTTATCACCTTTGATATCTATGCCCATATTGGAAAGAATAGTCTCTCTATCAAAACTATCTTCACTATTTTTCTCTGTAGATGTGTCCTTTTTTTCCTCTTTTTGATCACATCCGCTAAAAAAAAGTATCAAAAATGCTATAAATATTATCCTCATTGGTACTCCTTAAGTTTAAAATTATTTTATAATAAAAAAGTGATGAATAGTGTAAGTTTATTTTTTGTTAATCTTTTTTGGTTACAATCGTTTGTATTGATAAAAAATAAAAAAATATAGCATACAAAAAAGGAAATTTAACATGAATAACAAAGCATTAAAAGCATTTTCGCTTTTGGTTGCTTTTACTCTCGGGGGCTCTTTGCTTATGGGTGAAGAGGTAGAGTATAAAGTAAAAAGCGGGGATACACTTTCAGAGATTGCAAAACTACATGATATAAAAGTTGATCAACTTTGTGCGGCTAATAGCATAAAAAAAGAAGATTCAAAATCTATTAAGATAGGGCAAAAGCTTATTATTCCAACGCAAGAGAGTCCGAAGGTTGTGGTAAACAAACCTATAGAGGGCCATTCAAGTGGGACGATAAAGCTTGCTAGCGCAATTACTCCAAAAGAAGTCGCCAAAACAAACAAAAAATCAAAACTTAAAAGTGTTCTCATAGCACATGCGAGCACCTTTCAAGAGTCAGACGATATAGAGATCGTCACGGGGAATACACAAAGTGTATTTATAAACAATTCAAAATTGGAATCAATTCCTATGCTAGCAAAACAGAAGCTTGGCAAAAGATATGTTTGGGGAGCAACAGGGCCTAATACTTTTGATTGTTCCGGATTTACAATGTTTACTTGTAAACAAGAGGGTATCAATATCCCGCGTACATCAATTGAACAATCAAAAGCAGGTGTGCCTGTGCCGAAATATGCACTTAAGCCGGGCGATCTTGTTTTCTTCGATACCTCTAAAAATAAAAGAGGATATGTCAACCATGTCGGCATCTACATCGGTGGCGATAAATTTATCCATGCAAGTTCTGCTAAGAAAAAAGTGACGATTACAAGCTTGGAATCACCATTTTATAAAATGAGATACAAGGGTGCTAGAAGATATCTCTAATCTTCTACTCCCCTCTTAAGATTCCGCCATTACTTGCATTTGTTACAAGTGCTCTGTATTGTTTAAGCCATACACTAGTAAGCTCTTTTACTTTTGGCTTAAAGTTCGCTCTTCTTTTCGCTATCTCATCATCACTTAGGCGGACATTGATCGCATAGGTATCTACATCTACATCGACAACATCACCGTCTTGAAGCAACCCGATCATACCACCTTCAGCTGCCTCCGGACTACAATGCCCGATACTAAAACCTCGTGTTGCACCACTAAAGCGACCATCGGTTAAGAGCGCTACTTTACCGCCAAGTCCCATACCCATGATGAGTGATGTTGGGGAGAGCATCTCTTGCATGCCAGGGCCACCTTTTGGACCCTCATATCGGATAACGACCATATTTCCTTCTTTTACCTTGCCACCTATGATGCCTTTAATCGCTTCATCTTGTGAATCAAAACAGACCACAGTGCCGCTAAAAGTACGCTCACCAATGATGCCGGCTGTTTTGATGACGGCTCCCTCGCTTGCTAGGTTACCGTAAAGGATAGCAAGACCACCTACTTTTGAGTAAGGATTATCTATCGTGTGGATAATCTGTGTATCTTTTATCTCGGCATTTGCTACCCGTTCTCCTAAGCTCTCGCCTGTGATTGTTAAAGCATCAAGGCTCAAAAATCCACCATCACGCTTGCTAATCTCTTTGATAACGGCACTGAGTCCACCGGCTCTATTGATATCTTCCATGTGCACAGTGCTAAGGCTTGGAGATATTTTTGCGATGTGGCTTACTTTTTTGCCTATTTCGTTAATATCTTTGAGCTTAAAATCAACACCTGCCTCATTGGCAATTGCTAGCATGTGTAGTACTGTATTTGAGCTTCCGCCCATCGCCATATCGACAACAAAAGCATTTTTGATAGCCGCTTTATTGAGTATATTTTTAAATCTAAATTTCTCACTGAGCGCCTCATCTTTTGCGATCTCGCAGATTCTTCTTGCTGCTTGTCTGTAGAGCTCTTCTCGCTCCTTTGTGAGTGCCAAGATCGTACCATTACCGGGAAGCGCTATCCCCATCGCTTCACTGAGTGTATTCATAGAATTTGCAGTGAACATACCGCTACAACTTCCCCCGCTTGGACATGCATTACACTCTATATCTTTGAGTTCATCCGCACTGATCTCGCCCGATTCAAATTTACCGACTGCCTCAAAGGCGGAATTGAGATCGATAGGCACACCATCTTTTGTGTAGCCTTTTGCCATAGGCCCCCCGCTTACAAATACGGTCGGTACATTGACACGAAGTGCACCCATGATCATGCCCGGAACGATCTTATCGCAGTTTGGAATGGCTATCATTGCATCAAGTTTGTGTGCGTTCATCATCGTCTCAACGGAGTTGGCTATGATCTCACGACTCGGCAGGCTATAGAGCATCCCATCATGTCCCATGGCAATCCCGTCATCTACACCTATGGTGTTAAATTCAAAAGGCACACACCCACATTTTTTGATCTCATCTTTGATGATAGCACTTACTTTATCTAAAAAAAAGTGCCCCGGGATTATCTCTGTAAATGAGTTGGCAACTCCTATGAATGGTTTATCAAAATCCTCATCCTTGAGTCCGGTTGCACGAAGGAGACTTCTATGGGGTGCTCTAATTGCACCTCTTTTTATCTCGTCACTTCTCAAAATCGATCCTTTTTATTTTGATTATATCACTTCTTGGCTCAAAAATCGATTGGCTTCAAAGTGATTGACAATATTTATTTATCACTTTACAATTAAAGCATTTTTGAGTATAATTGCACTCCATTTTTAGGATTGCGGGCGTAGCTCAGGGGTAGAGCATAACCTTGCCAAGGTTAGGGTCGAGGGTTCGAATCCCTTCGCCCGCTCCATAAAATATTTTCTATAAACACAAACAATTTGGTTTTATCTATGCCCGGGTGGTGGAATGGTAGACACAGGGGACTTAAAATCCCCCGGACATTGCGTCCGTGCCGGTTCAAGTCCGGCTCCGGGCACCACCGTTGTTTGGATATGGTGCCATCGCCAAGCGGTAAGGCCGCAGCCTGCAAAGCTGCTATCCCCGGTTCAAATCCGGGTGGCACCTCCACTATCAATGTTTTTTAATCTTATTTCGATAAGATTCTACTTCTACCGGGAGATGTCAGAGTGGTCGAATGTGCCGGTCTTGAAAACCGGTGAGGGTAACACCTCCGGGGGTTCGAATCCCCCTCTCCCGGCCAGCTTCAACAGCAAATCAATCACAATATTTTTTTTATTTTTTTGCAGCATCTATCTTCGTATCAAAAGTGTAGTTTGCAACCTGCTCTTTAAACATCTCAATATTTTCATCGATATTTTCATCAGAAACTATATATCTGCCTTGGCCCATCTCCTCAAGCATCCAACTACTTATTTTTTGATGATAATGCGAAGTATCTTTGTAGTTATGTAGATTTGAGGTGATATGGTCTGCTATCTGAAAATCATAAAGCGTTACATTTGGGAGTGTAGAGAGTTTTTTAACAAAATATCTTTTAAAATCAGTTACATCATCAAGGATTTTATTTTCTTCGAGTACTTTAAAATGCAGTAGAGAGTAGGGAGGAAAAAATATCTTAAAATGTATATGTGGATTGTTTTTTATGGTATCTAAAAAATTCTCATCAAAACTTTCCTTCAAACATGCAAATGAATATTGTTTTTTATCTCTGTTGGAGTATTCCTCCTCTTCCATCTTGTAAATTCTTAAAACACGGTTAATTATAAATTGTTTTTTGCGCTTGTGTTGCCATTGGTACATATAGTTGCGCTTAAACCATGGATCATCTTTTGGTTTTATAATAGGGTAAAAGAGTGCCTCAAGAGAGTGCATGAAGGTGTCTGCGGAGTAGAGGTATTTATAGTCATTAAATATTTCTTTGTCGTAGAGATACATAGGAAATGACCCTTTTCCTCTTTTTTCTCTTTCGGGTGATCCCGAAAAAGAGAGGATATCAACCCCCCACAATACACGCTCTAGATTTTTATTATTTTCGATAGCTGTTTGCAGGATAATACTTTGTTCTTTCGCACTTCCTCCATTTATGCAGAGTTTGATAGTTTGATTGAAATCCAAATTGCTCTCTACTTCGGAAATGATAAAGTTTGCCGTATGAGAAGTGCCAAGTACTATCGAGTTGTAGTTGTAATTTTTAGCTAAACCCGCATTGAGGTATCTCGCCATTATTGGTTCAAAATATATCGGATAAAAACTACTAATCCTATATTGCTGCATTGGGTCCACGCAGTAGTTAAATCCTATCAATGATGCCGAAGCGATAAAAAAAGAGATAAATACTGCCTTGATCCAATCTTGGTATGTCATCATCTTTGCTCCTTAAAAGATAAAGTAGTAAAATTTTATTTCTCTATGCAGATACGCCATTGAGATTAATAGCAGCAATGCTGTAAAAAAGATGTTTTTTTTGTTTGGAGTCATATTTTCCATGAGCTCTGAAGAGTTTTTAAAATAGAGTATTACTATAAATGCAAGCACTAGTGCAATGATGGAATTACTATCTGCATCTAAATGAGGCAGGAATCCTCCAAAAGAAACTTTATATGAAGAGAGAAAATTAAGATTTTTCTCTATTTTCTCAGGCAAAACGATTTGACCGAAGATCATCGTATGGAGTATGTGCAGAGCATCCGAAACATTGTCTGCTCTAAAAAAAACTCTTGTGATATTTAAGAAGTTAAAGGTAATCAGCCACGCTAGTATGATGTTCATCTTGAAGCCAATTTTTTTCCATACATCTACTATCACGAGTGCCATGCCATGCAACAATCCCCAGATAACAAATGTCCACCCTGCACCATGCCAGATGCCACTGATAAGAAATGTCAACAGGATGTTTACATGCAGTGTAACTTTTCTTTTTTTCAAAGGGATAGAGATATAGTCTCTCAAAAAATGCGAAAGCGTAATATGCCAGCGTTGCCAAAACTCTTGTATATTTAAGGCCCTATAGGGTGATCTGAAATTAACGGGAAGTTTGATGTTAAAAAGTAATGCTATGCCGATTGCCATATCGGTATAGCCGCTAAAGTCAAAATAGAGCTGAAATCCGAATGAGAGGCTCGCTACCCAAGCCTCTATAAGATTAAGATCATAAGGACTACCAAAGCCATAATTGGACCACTGTGCAAAAGTGTCTGCAACGACTACTTTCTTAAAGAGACCTATAGCAAAAATGAAGATACCTTTGGCGATATTTTCATAATTTAAGCTTTTACTATCGCGTGAAGCAAATTGCGGCATCATCTGTTTATGGTGAACGATTGGTCCCGCGATAAGTTGCGGGAAAAATGTCACAAAAAGCGCATAGTTTATAAAGTTATTTTCTTTAACACGACCCGAATAACTATCGCTCAGATAGGCGATTTGTTGAAATGTGAAAAAAGAGATAGCAAGCGGCAACGCGATATGCATCAATGAGAAGTTTGTATCGAGTAGCAAATTTGTATTTGTGATAAAAAAATCATAATATTTAAAGTATCCTAACAGCGACACATTGACAATGAGCCCAAAAATCAAAAGTGGTTTTTTCTTTATAAATGTTTCTGTTGCATTTTTTGCTATCTTAAGACCGATGGTATAATTGAAGAGCATAGAAAAAAGTATGAGTGGCAGATAAATGATGTTCCACCAACTATAAAAGAAGAGAGATGAAAAGAGTAAAAAAAGTTTACTGAGTGACGAAAACCCTTTGTGGTTTAGATAAAAATAAAAGAGAAAAGCTACAGGTAGAAAGAGAAAAATAAATATATAGGAGTTAAAGAGCAAAGCTAACTTCTTTGTTAATCTTTTTCGTGAAGTAAGACAATTTCAAACTCCAGATAATTAAGAGGATAATCACGCATCAACTCTCGCATCTGTCCTACACTCAAGAGATTTCTTCCTCCGCCTACACCGCTTTTTTTCATATATTGAAACATATCGCGCACGCTTGCAAATTCAAGCGAGTACCTCAATATTTCATGCTCGGCATTAAAATATCTTTTTGAAAGCGCGATTATCTCATCTATTGAGCGTAGCAAAGGAGGGATCGATGCTGTTTTAAGTAGAGTTTTAAATGTGCCTGATGTAAAGATAGCTAAAGAGACAGGAGCACCCAAGAGGCTAATTTGCCCAAATATATCATCAAGATCATCTCCCCATTGGAGTGCAGATGAGGAGACAACTCTCTCAAATCGATAATCCTCAAATTTTTCTAAAAATCCTTTTTGATTGAAATCTGCAATATGGAGTTCCGTATTTTCATCTTTTGGGTGCATCTTAAGCATCCCTTCGGCAAAATCAACGGCGACAAATCTTTTCGGATGCCAAGCCATAGACTTATAAACAGTTCCGCTTCCACATCCGATATCAAGGATGCACTGCGGGTTATCGGTTATCTTCTCTAGCAGCTTCTTAACAACCTTTTTTTGGATGATACTGTAACTCTCATATGCATCGGCATTTTTACAAAATTGACTCTGTACATTTATCATTGCGATCACTTAAGAGAAGTTTATTGAGCGTTATGATAGCATATATTGATTGTATGTAAATTATTTATATTTTATAATGATGATTTTGCGATTATGAGTTATAATACTATTATCACAAAATGAAGGACAAGACAATGCGTTATTTCTCTCTCTTTATACTATTGACAAGTATGACGCTTTGCTTATCGGCGGAAGAGTATACGATTCAACTTATCGTTGCCAAAGATCAAAAGTCTATAGATACTGTAAGGAAAACGGTGGCACCGTGTAAGGTCGTTTGGCACTCTTATGTTGACTCCAAAGGTCGCAATGTGCTTACTTGCGGTAGATACGACTCTATGGCGGCTGCTAAAAAAGACATTGCGTTGACACGCAAGGCTGTGCCTGATGCATTTGTATCTACGCTTCGTGTGTCTAAAAAGCCGATCGTAAAAAAAGAGCAAAAGAATCCAAAGGTACAAATTACTAAGAAGACACAAGTCGTACAAAAGATAGAAAAAGTATCTCCTGTGCCAAAGCCAAAGGTTAAAGAAGTAAAAAAAGTGCAAGAAACTCCTAGTAAAAAAGAAGCACCTGTTGTTGCGGAGAAACCTAAAGTCCAAAAGAGTGAAGAGGTAAAAATTGCACCAAAAGCTCAAGAGATAAAAACGGTTACACCAAAAACCCAAGAGGTAGAAGATAATCCGGATATGGAACCCGAGATGGAAGAAGCGCCATTGCGTCTTATCAACATCACGCCTGACGCACCTATCGCAGGGCAATCGCAAAAAGAAGAAGAGGTTGTTGAGACAAAATAAAAGTGCATAACTTTTATTTCTCTATCATAGGCTATCAATAGATATATTAAAAAAGAAGGAGCCCGATGCGCTTTTTTACTATTTTTGCCATATGCTGTATAAGTATTATGAGGGTATTTGCAGGTGAGTACACTATCCAACTTCTTGCAGCTACACAACAAGAGACCATAGATGATATGTGCAAAAGTGCAAGTGCCTATGCCATCACTCCAAAATCACATACATCATTTGAGGGTTACACGGTACTGACCTATGGTGATTATGTTTCACCTGCCGATGCAGCGCGTGATTTGCATGTGATTCGCAAGATCGCACCCGATGCTTTTATATCTACAACTCAAAACTCACAAGATGGAGCGTCTCTGTCATCCACTTTGCCAAAGAGTGAGCAAATTCAAGAGCAAACCCAAGATGAGGCAAATGAAACTTCAACTCATTCTGTCGATATCACCGATGATGTTGTAAGATTGCTCAAGACAGATACTACATCACAAGAGAAGACAAGCATACCGCCAATCTTTCTACTCACCTCTAAGTTATGCACACTAGATTATGATTGTAATGTTGCGATTGACACGAAAAAGCCTGTAGAAGCACCTCGTATCGCCGGCTGTGCCAAAGTAATCATCAATTATGATTGTAAATGATGAGATAAGTTTACAAAGGTTGACAATGAAAATCATACGATCACTGATACTTGCCGCGAGCCTATCGGCGGCTCTGATTAGTACTACATCTTGCGAACCAAATGTGCAAAAAGATGAGGTTGAGAGTGTGATAGCAGATGTCCTTCACCTTGCATCTCAACATGACATCAAGGCAATCAATGCGAAATATATCAATAAAGAGTTTGGCATCTTTGATATCTATAGGATAGGGGTGCCCGATGAGTTTGAGATACTCGATGCTTTACCGCTTAAGGGTGGGGATTGGCCACATATGCCGTATGGGGCTATCGTTAATGTTGAGAGTAACCGGAAAAAGATGCGTGAGAAATATGTCGAATTTGATTGCGGAGAGTTCGTCTATGACAAAGAAGGTATATTTTATTCAAGAGAACTTCGCTACCCGCTTCCTTCATCTATTGTTGCATTTCATGCCAAGTATGATGCGCAAACTTACGATGATGCACTTTTAAAAAAGATTGAGTTTCTAGAGAGTAACAGCATTCGTGTTGTCGATACAAGCTCGGATTTTATCTTCTATATCACCAAAATCGAAGGGAAATGGTATATCACGCTCATCGATCGAGTAACAACCGATTGTAGTGCGTAGACTATTTATTTGTTCCTAGATCACCATTGAGCATCTCATCATGCTCATCCATATCCCATGGCAAAGTTCCGGGAGTTGTGTGCATAAAGCGGAGGTATCTTTGAAATTGACTGATGATGTCATGGATAACCGTATGCTCTTCAAAACCGTAGAGATCATAATGCAGCCCACCTCTTCGTAAAAAAACTTCGGCATTATAGTAGTGCTCTTGTGCTTTATCGGCATCAAGGAGTGCAAATTCGGGCATAGTGTACTCTTTGAGACGCACCTCATAGATAAACTTGATACTTTCATCTTTGTAGATAGTAATGATTGAGCGAATAGATGCATCATCATACACAACATCACAGTGCCAGCTTGAGTCACTAAGTTCTTTTTTGATTTTTTGCATACCATTATAGACATTGTGTTTTATGTAAGCACTTACCTCCTCCTTTTGAGGAAAAGTGATAAGCTCTGTCAGTCTATTTTTCCATTGCCTCGCATCATCGATAGTAGGCGCAATGTCTATGTTGATATCTTGCTCTAAACTTGTATTTCTATGGTTTTCTATCACGAGAGCGCGCCACATTCCAAGTGCGGCCAAGAGCATGATGAGCGCAAAAGGAAGAGCGCTTGCTATAGATGCACTCTGTAGAGCCTTAAGCCCACCGGCAACCAAAAGGACGGAGGCGACAACCCCTTCGATGCTCACCCAAAAGACTTTTTGCCAAAGTGGTGTTTTTGCTACACCGCCCGAGGCTAAGGAGTCGATCACAAGAGAAGCCGAATCCGACGAGGTGACAAAGAAGGTGATGATCAAGATAACCGTCATAAAAGAGATAAAAGAGCTTAGAGGCAGGTGCTCAAAAAGTTTGAAAAGCGCTATGGCTTTATCGGATTGTACCTCAGTGATTAAAGAGTTGTATCCATCCATCATCACCATATGCAACGCCGTATCACCAAAGATAGAGAACCATAAAAAGGTAAATAGGGTCGGAACAAACATAACGCCAAAGACAAACTCTCTGATGCTTCTGCCTCGACTGATCTTGGCAATAAAAAGTCCCACAAATGGTGCCCATGCGATGGTCCAACCAAATATAAAGAGTGTCCAGTGCCCCATCCAATCACTTGCGCTATAGGCTTGCAAGCTAAATGTTCGCTCAACGATATTGCTGAGATAGCTCCCGATATTTTCTAAAAAAGTATTTAAGATAAAGATAGTCGGCCCTACTAAAAAAACAAATGTCATCAAAGCAATAGCGAGGAGCATATTGACGATAGAGAGCCGTTTGATGCCCTTGTCCATCCCCGCTACTACGGAAAAGAGTGCAAGAGCTGTCGTAAATACGATGAGGAGTATCTGCACGGTCGTGCTTACCGGGATATCTACCCAAAGATAGTGTAGTCCTGCGTTGATCTGTGCAACAGAGAGCCCCAAAGTCGTAGCAACCCCGAAAAGGGTACCCAAAATAGCAAAGATATCAACGATATGTCCCGGCCAGCCATATATCCTATCGCCAATGAAAGGATAGAGTGTAGAGCGCATAGAAAGCGGTAGCCCATGTCTAAATGCAAAGTAAGCAAGACTCAACCCTGCCAATCCATATATCCCCCAGATATGAAAACCCCAATGAAAGAATGATATCTGCATTGCTTGTTTGGCTGCCTCTATAGTTTGCGGATCGCCAACGGGTGGAGCGGCATAGTGCATGATAGGCTCGGCAACTCCAAAGAAAAGAAGTGCGATGCCGTATCCTGCAGAGAAGAGCATAGCAAACCAGGAACTAAAACTATACTCAGGCTCAGAATGATCGGGCCCGAGTTTTGTCTTGCCCCAAGGCGAGATAGCAATAGCTATGATAAAGATGAGAAAAAGCGCAACAGAAAGCATATAGAACCAGCCGAAATCTTCGGTGATGTACTCGAGCATAGAAGCAAATATTTCGCCTGCTAGACTTGGATTGGTGATGGTCCCTATCACCAAAAGCCCTATGATGATAACGGCAGGGATAAATACCGGCATGAGGATACTTGAGCCTGATTTTCTAAAGTCCTGTAAAGACATAAAAACTCCTTGCTTTGGTCATTCATTGTAACAAAAGAGTCTTAATCGCGATAATTTAGAGAGTGATAAAGAGCAATGCCATTGAGCACCTAACTCCTATTTCCCAGATTGATTATGAGTGTTTTTCTAGTAATCCGATTTTATATCCGAAGCTATTTTTATTTAAGATTACATTTTGTGTTGTTGCTTCCCTGATGCGATGGACAAGGGAGCGTAGTGCTTGACTTGACTTTGGGCTGTCCCATAATGTTTCGATTATGACATCAACTTCTAAAGTTATATGCTTGTTTTGGCATAAAAGTTCGATAAGTTGCAGAGCTTTAGAACCTAACGCCACCTCTTTATCGTGTAAAAAAAGTCTCTTTATCTGACTATCATAGATATAGCCATCTGCTAGGTAAATTTTGTTTTCTAGAAAGGTTTTTTTATCGTTTATCGGTTTTTTGTCGGTAGCCAATCTTGCATTCGCCAACTTTAATGTTGCCAAAATCTCTTGATCTCTATAGGGCTTTAGCAGATAAGCAAAAGCTTCAGATTCTACGGCATAATTTATCATCTCTTTATCTGAATATGCCGTAAGAAATACGATGAGTATTTCAGGGTAAGCATAATGAATTCTTGTTGCAGCTTCTGCCCCGCTTATATGATCTTTTAACATTACATCCATGAAAATAAGATCCGGTTTTTCTCGTTTTGTAATCTCAATAGCCTCAACGCCCGAAGCAATCATAGCAATCACTTCATGCCCTTCTAGCTCAAGTATCTTTTTCAGATAATTTGCAGGTATTACATCATCTTCAACTATGACTATTCTCATTATTCCCCCTAGTAAATTCAATCTTATATGTTGTCCCCTCATGAGCATCTATAGTCATCTTGGCATCTAACTGTGAGACGGTCATCTCTACTAGATTGGCTCCAAACCCTTTGGGTGTATTTGTGATATCAAAACCTTTTCCATCGTCCTTGTAAGAAAAGATCAATCTGTTATTGAGTGCTTCAAGTGTTAGACTTATAGTCCCGCCCTTGCCGTTAAATGCATATTTGATAGAGTTAATCATCAATTCATTGATCATAATACCAAATTGAATCATACTTTCAATGGGAAGTTTCAAAGGAATCATCTCAATCTCAACTTTTATGTTTCCTGTACCCTTGTTGGTCTGCAAAATATAATCTGTCAGTTTCAAAACATAGGCACTAAAGTCAATATCCGCCAAGTTATCTTGCACATATAGCATCTCATGTGCCATTGCTATAGACTCTAGGCGTAACTTGTTTTGATCTATTAGCCTATGCACTTCAGGAGAGTGACTCTCTAGTTTTTGAAGTCCAAGGATTGATGCTACAAGGTTGAGGTTGTTTTTTACGCGATGATGTATCTCTTTGAGTAAAAATGTTTTTTGCCTATTTGCATCTTCGAGCTCCACATAAGTGCGCTCGATGGCCACATGGTAAAAAGTGCCAAATGCGAGGACAAATAAGAGCGCGATAATATAGGCACTCATATTTTGAGCACTATAGAGCAAAGCATGCGTCTCATGGGTGCTGTACCCGTAGCCAAATATGATAGCCAAAATGAAAAAATAGATTCCCATATGAATCATCATCTTTCGAGTTGAGAGCAAGATGAAACCTACCATGGGCAAGAGAAGTGTAAAGATGATACTGATATTAAAATGGTTATGCACAATGAACATAAAGACTATACTACCGGCGATCCAAAACAGCAGTATAGATGCTAACTCTCTGTCTCTAGTTTTAAGATAATACGCAAATGCTCCTATCGCGATAAAAACAGAGACTAGATCTACTGCCGCATCATAGTAAGTTCCTATGAAAAAATCCATCACCGCAGCAAGAGAAGTAATAGCAATATAACTCCCATAGAATCCATAGAGAAAAATGTCTTTATAGTGTATGTGTTTGATTTTATTAAGCATCAAATATTATAGCATAGTAACGGAACAGATATGCGATATCTGTATGCTATGCTTTGATGCATTGAACTTAAAAAGGATAAAAAATGAAAAAAATTATTCGCATCACAGCTCTACTGGTGAGCATCGGCACATCTATGGTATTTGCTAGAGAAATGGAGGATAATACTGACAGACTAGGCGGGGACTATAGTGTAATTACCGAGATATCAACTGCTCAAGAGTGCAAGGCAATGTGTGATAGTGAAGAGCCATGTAAAGCTTGGACATTTGTTAAACCGGGTACGATTCAAGGTCCAGAGGCGCATTGCTATTTAAAAAGTATAATTCCAGAAAGAAGTATAAACACTTCTTGTATATCAGGTATATCCGCACTTAGCATAGATGAAGTTCGAGAGATAGTTAGAGAGAATGTACAGATGAAACTATTTAAGTCTTCAGGTAAAGATTTTAGAGCAGGAGTAACATCGCATTTGATAAGGATAGCAGAAGCGCTTAAAGATAGTGAAGACAGTAAGCTTACAATAATTGTTCATGGTAAAGCAGGCGGTTTAGCAAAGAGGAGAGTTGATACACTAAAGGATTTTTTTAGAGCATATGATGTACCAGCATCAAAATACGATATCCATAGACAACCAGGTGGAGGATATTTTTATGTTTCATCTGAGGCCGGCCCACTCAATTATGACACTAAGCAAGTCAGTATCTTTGTTTATCATCTTCGATGAGGAATAGAGAGCAATCATAATTGCTCAACCCTCCTTGATGCTTATGCTATAATATTTTATGTTAAACGAATTAAAATGTCTTCTTATCAATCCGTCTATGTATCATCATAGCTATTCTCGTATAGATTGTGATGATGCTGTTTCGGATGAATTTAGCATCCTATGCTGGAATGTGCATAAAAACAATGATACTTTTTCATTTAGTAACTATATCAATGAGTTTTCCAATCGAAAGCCTGTTGATTTTTATATATTTCAAGAGGCTGATTTTAAACACGATACGGAGCTAAATCTTCCGGATTTACCGTTCAGTGCCGCTGCAAATCTAGAAAAAAGCTCTACATTTTACGGTGTTCTAACGGCAACGAGATGCAAAACAATGTATAGCGAATCTTTCCTTTCGCATGGCAAGGAGTTGATATTTGGTCCTCGCAAAAGTCTGCTTTTGACAAGACATTCTTTTAAGGATGGCTCTCCTTTGTTGATCTTGAATCTTCATGCTATCAATCTAAGAGAAAATAGACACTACTATAAAGAGATAGATAGGATCATTAAGATCATCGATGATTACGATGGGGCGATGATTGTCGCAGGGGATTTTAACTCTTGGAATAAAAATAGGATGAAATTTCTCCACACAAAGATGAAGGAGCTCCATTTTACGCATGTCCCGTTTTCAAAAAGTGATAAGGTCAAGTCTTTTATGAAAAATCATTTGGATTTTATCTTCTATAGAGGAGTTGAACTTCTCGAGTACGGTATAGAGAGAAATCACAAACTCTCTGATCATCATCCTCTATTTGCTAAGTTTAAGCGTTGAGTTTTGATTAAATGAGAAGATAATACTTATCGATTGTAGCGTGTATAATCGATAAGCTATGTAAGCTTCATTTGAACTTTTTTCATCTAATCTATTTTTATCAGTTTCTTATAATAATAGAGATAAAATAGATGAAAAAAAGAAGCATTGATGGCAAAGCAAAAATCTCAAGAAGAACCGCTAGAAAAACAACTGTGGAAAGCTGCAGATAAACTGCGAAAAAACATCGATGCGGCAGAGTATAAGCATGTTGTCCTTGGTCTCGTGTTTCTAAAATACATCTCTGATAGCTTTGAGGAGATGCATGCCAAGCAGCCCACAATAGGCAAAACTGTTGATGATGCTATGGATGCTATAGAGCGGGAGAACACATCGCTCAAAGGTGTGCTACCAAAAGTTTATGCCAGAGATAACCTCGATAACAAATCGCTAGGCGAACTTATAGACCTTATAGGAAACATAGCTTTTGGAGATGCAAAAGCTAGAAGTGCCGATGTGCTTGGACGTGTATTTGAGTACTTTTTAGGAGAGTTTGCACTCGCAGAGGGCAAACAAGGCGGACAGTTCTACACCCCAAAAAGTGTAGTTGAGTTGCTTGTAAGTATGCTTGAGCCTCTCAAAGGCAGAGTGTTTGACCCTTGCTGCGGTAGTGGTGGGATGTTTGTGCAGTCTGAAAAGTTTGTGCTAGAACATCACGGCAATAATGATAATCTCTCCATCTATGGACAAGAGTCCAATCAAACCACTTGGCGATTATGTAAGATGAATCTGGCAATCCGCGGAATAGATAGTTCACAAGTAAAATGGAACAATGAGGGCTCATTTCTCAACGATGCCCACAAAGACCTCAAATCAGACCTTGTCATAGCTAACCCTCCATTTAATGTCAGCGATTGGAGCGGAGAACTTTTGCGAAATGACGGCAGGTGGAAGTATGGCGTACCGCCCGTGGGTAATGCCAATTATGCTTGGATACAGCACTTCTTATACCACCTAGCACCTACAGGGCGAGCAGGATTTGTCCTAGCAAAAGGAAGTCTTACATCAAACGCAAGTGGTGAGGGAGAGATAAGGAAAGCACTCATCGAGGCAAATCTTGTCGATTGTATAGTAAACTTACCTGCAAAACTGTTTCTCAATACACAGATCCCTGCATCGCTTTGGTTTATGAAGCGAGGAAAAAGATCAAACGAGATACTTTTTATAGATGCCAGAAACAAAGGGCATCTCGTCAATCGCCGAACAAAGGTGCTAAGTGAAGATGACATAGATGAGATAGCACAAACCTATCATAGCTGGAAAGCATCTCGCCATAGGGAGTTTGACTCAGATATTCCCTATGAAGATATAAAAGGTTTTTGTAAAAGTGCAACTTTAGAAGAAGTGAGAGGGCTAAGCTATGTTTTGACCCCTGGGCGATATGTAGGGCTTGAAGAGGTGGATGATGAATTTGATTTTAAAGAGAGATTTGCAAGTTTACAACAAGAGCTAAAAGAACAGATAAAAGAGGAAGAAGCACTTAATCAAAGAATTAATGATAACTTGGCAAAGGTTGTTATTGATGGGTGAGTGGAAAGAAACTACACTTAGTAGTGTTGTCACATCTAATAATCAGAGTGTTGGTAAAAATTATGAACATGAAGTCATACAATATTTAGATACGGGTTCTATTACAAATGGGAAAATCGAAGGTTATCAAGAGATAAATATTGATGAAGCTCCAAGTAGAGCAAAAAGACTTGTGAAAAATGAAGATATTATTTACTCTACCGTTCGTCCTATACAAAAACATTTTGGTTTTATACAAAATCCAGTAAATAATTTAGTTGTATCAACTGGTTTTTCAGTAATAGAAGTAAACACAGAGTTGGCAAATCCAAAATTTATTTATTATTTTTTATCTTCAGATGAAACTGTTGAAATATTAGATGTTATTGCAGAAGCTTCTACAACTACTTATCCATCACTAAAACCAAAAGATATTGAAAGTTTAGATATTTCTCTTCCATCCCCTGAAGAACAAAAAGCAATTGCAGAAGTTCTAAGCTCCCTTGATGATAAAATCGACCTTCTCCACCGCCAAAACAAAACCCTCAAAGAGTTAGCACAAACACTTTTTAGGCAATGGTTTATCGAAGAGGCTAAGGATGAGTGGGATGAAGTTTCATTAAAAGAAGTTTGTACGATTATCAATGGTTTTGCTTTTAAAAGTGGAGACTATCGAGATTCAGGAAGAATGATTATCAGAACAATGAATTTTGAGAATGGATTTATTGATACCTCTAATATAGTATATATTGATTTAGAGGAAGAACATAAATACGCAAAGCAACAACTTCAAGAAAATGACTTTTTATTAGTAATGGTAGGTGCAAGTTTAGGTAAATCTTCTATTGTGACTTCAGATGTTTTACCTGCATTACAAAACCAAAATATGTGGAACTTCAGAAGTTTAGGAAATATCTCTCAGCATTATTTGAATTTTGCATTGCGACAAATAATTGAAAACAATATGGGAAGTGCTTCTGGAAGTGCTAGAGAATTTTTTCAAAAAGGACAATTCTATGAATTTTTAATTACTGTACCAGATAATGAAAAAATGACTAAGTTTGAAAATTATGCAGAAGACTTTTATTCAAAAATAACAAAAAATCGAGAACAAATCAAAACTCTTGAAAATATGAGAAATACACTCTTGTCAAAGCTTATGAGTGGGGAAGTGAGGGTGAGGATAAATAACAAGGAGGAAATCAAAATATGAAAAATATTAATTTTAATTTGTATCGTTATCAATTGTTACCAAAAGATAGACATTTTCAAGGAGCGTTGTTTGAGGGTGCGCAGACTATTGAGGAGTTAATAGCCAATAAAAATAAGTTTTTTCTTGAAATTATTATATCAATTGAAGAATGGAAAAACAAAAGAGGAAAAATAAATAGTCAACTTATTTACAATAAAGATAATTTTTTATTATTTAGATTTGCGCCAAGACGAACTGCAAGATTAGAGAATGAAACATTTGAAGAAGAGCAACATGAAAATTGGCCATCTATTCTTGTCGCAATTTGGAATGAACCAGACAAACAATATATACTTATTCAGGATAGAAAGCAAGCTTTTGTAAATACAGAATCTGTATTAAATATAATGTTGAAATCTATAAATATTTCTTTAACTACCAAACAACTTAAAATTTATGCAGAGCCAATTTTTCACAAAGAGGCCTTTTGGAATATAGTTAATACACATCATCAATTAATTAAAAATATAAAATTTGAACTGATTACACCAAATATGGCAAATATATCAGATACTTTAAGTGAAGATTTGAAAAGTTTAGCCAAAGGAACAAATACGGCAAAAACTCTACTCGAAATAGATGCAGATGATTCAATACTGCATATTGAGGAAAATGACAAACAAGTTAGTAGTCTTGTTGACTATGCAAGTGAGGGCGGAGGAAATATATCTGTCAAAATCAGCGGTATTAGAAAAAGAATTCAAACTGCTAATTCTGTAAAATTAGTAGAAATAGGCGAAATAGAAGTAAATAGTGAAAATACTGAAAGAATAGTAGATTTATTAAAAAAAGCAGTTACAGATGAGTAGCATATTTAAAAATATATTTATTTCTATTGGAGTTGGATATTTATTTGCTGAAATACAAGTGTTTTTAGAGACAGAATTTCTAATCAGTTTTTTGGAAGACAATTTAATTATACTTTTAGTTGCATTGATAGCAATCAATTCAACTACGCTCAGTCTCGTTCTTGCGAAAATAAGAGAACTTATTGATAAAAACGGGAACAAAAGAAGCTTTAAAAAAACTAGAAATGAAATGATTTTATCCATTAAAGAACAAATAGGTTTAATTGTACTTTCGGCAATATTTTTAATGATTAGAGATTCAGTTTATATAAAAAATCATGGGCAATATACTATCTTGTTTGATACTCTTATAATAGGTATTTTTGTATACGCTATTATAATTTTATATGACACTGCTAAAAGTATATTTGTAATATTGGATTATCAAGATGACAAAAATAACTGAAAACGAAATAGAACTTTTTGCGATAGAACTTTTTGAAAAGTTGGGATACTCATATATCTATGCTCCTGAGATGGAGAGAAACTTCGATGAAGTGCTACTAAAAGATAGGCTTTGGGAATCTTTGGTGCGTATAAATCCAACATTGTCACATCAAAACATTGATGATGCTATAAAACAAATCGGGCGTATAAAGTCATCAGAGATGCTTAGTGATAATGAAACATTTCACAGACTGCTTACTGAGGGTGTAAAAGTCGACACGCAAAGAGATGGCGTTACTCGCGGAGAGATAGTAAAACTCATAGATTTTGATGATGTAGAGAATAATGATTTTGTAGTGGCAAATCAGTTTACTATCATTGAAAATGGACATCAAAAACGACCCGATATCATCCTATTTGTTAATGGGTTACCATTGGTGGTAGTAGAGCTTAAAAATGCTGTTGATGAAAACGCCACGATCAAATCAGCCCACAATCAAATCGGTACTTACAAATCGCTCATACCGTCACTTTTTACATACAATGCTTTTTGTGTTATCAGCGATGGTATGGAAGCAAAAGCAGGAACCATAAGTGCAGGGCTAAATCGTTTTATGTCATGGAAAAGCAGTGACGGAGAGAGCGAAGCATCCAGACTCGTTCCCGAGATTGAAGTTATGATCAATGGGATGTTGAATAAATGTACACTGCTTGATCTAGTAAGAAGTTTTATAGTTTTTGAGAAATCTAAAAAAGAAGATAAAAACGGCATTGTAACTATCGAGACAGTTAAAAAATTGGCAGCGTATCATCAATACTACGCAGTCAATAAAGCAGTACAAAGAACAATAACGGCTAGCAGTGAAGATGGAGATAAAAAAGGCGGTGTTGTATGGCATACGCAAGGGAGTGGAAAATCTCTTTCCATGGTATTTTATACAGGAAAGATAGTCTTAGCACTTGATAATCCTACCGTTCTTGTGATAACAGATAGAAATGATCTTGATGATCAACTCTTTGATACCTTTGCTGCTTCAAAAAGTTTGCTTAGACAAGACCCCATACAGGCAGATAATAGAGAACATCTAAAAACTTTACTCAAAGTTGCAAGTGGCGGTGTTGTGTTTACTACTATTCAAAAGTTTTCTCCAGAGGACGGCAATGTATATGACGAGTTATCATCTAGAAGAAATATCATTGTCATCGCTGATGAAGCACACCGTACACAGTATGGGTTTAAACCAAAAGTTGACAAGGAAACAGGAGAGATCAAATACGGATTTGCCAAGTATCTGCGAGATGCTTTGCCAAACGCAACTTATCTTGGGTTTACAGGAACACCGATAGAGAGCAGCGATGTAAATACACCTGCGGTATTTGGGGATTATGTAGATATTTATGACATCTCTCAAGCAGTTGAAGATGGTGCAACGGTAAAAATATATTATGAAAGCCGACTTGCAAAGATACAACTGAGTGATGAGGGGAAAGAGCTTGTAAAAGAACTTGACGAGGAGCTCGGCGAAAATCTAGATGACAGTCAAAAAGCTAAAGCTAAATGGACAAAGCTTGAAGCACTCATTGGAAGCCAAAACCGTATAAAAGAGGTGGCAAAAGATATAATAACTCACTTTGAAGCTAGACAAGAAGTGTTTGAGGGCAAGGGTATGATTGTGAGTATGAGCCGAAGGATTGCGGTTGAACTTTATAATGAGATAATAGCCCTAAGACCTGCCTGGCATAGTGATGATTTGGATAAGGGAATGATCAAAGTCATTATGACTGCAAGTTCAAGCGATGGTCCAAATATGGCAAAACACCATACCACCAAAGAGCAAAGACGCTCTTTAGCCAACCGCATGAAAGATATAAATGATGAATTAAAACTTGTTATCGTGCGTGATATGTGGCTTACTGGTTTTGATGCACCTTCGATGCATACACTTTATATTGATAAGCCGATGAGAGGGCACAACCTTATGCAAGCTATTGCTAGAGTAAATCGGGTTTATAAAGATAAGCCAGGCGGTCTTGTGGTTGACTATCTTGGCATTGCGAGTGATTTGAAAAAAGCTCTTTCATTTTATAGCGATAGTGGTGGCAAAGGTGACCCGGCACTTGCTCAAGAACAAGCGGTTGCACTTATGCTCGAAAAACTCGAAGTGGTATCGCAGATGTTTCATGGGTTTGAATATAAAAACTATTTTGAGTTAGATACGAGAGGAAAACTAACACTTATTTTAGAAGCAGAAGAGCATATCTTAGAGCTTGAAAATGGTAAAAAACGATATATTGATGAGGTGACAGCACTTTCACGGGCATTTGCTATCGCAGTTCCTCATGATACTGCTATGGATGTCAAAGATGAAGTTGCTTTTTTTCAAGCTGTTAAAGCTAGATTGACAAAATTTGAAAGCAAGAACACAAGAAGTGATGAAGAGATAGAAACAACTATCAGGCAAGTAATAGATAAAGCTCTTGTTACCGAACAAGTGATAGATATTTTTGATGCAAGCGGCATTAAAAAGCCCGATATATCCATATTGTCTGAAGAATTTTTGTTAGAAGTCAAAAATATGAAGCATAAGCATATCGCTTTAGAGGTTTTGAAAAAACTATTAAGTGATGAGATAAAAACAAGATCAAAAACAAATTTTGTTCAGAGCAAATCACTTATGGAGATGCTTGAAAATTCTATAAAAAAATATCACAACAAAATAATAACAGCAGTTGAAGTGATAGACGAGCTGATCAGCTTAAGCAAAAATATTCAGGCGATGGATAAGGAACCAAAGGAACTTGGGCTTACAGAATTTGAATATGCCTTTTATACGGCAGTGGCAGACAATCAGAGCGCAAAAGAACTTATGAGTAAAGATATTTTGCGTGAATTGGCTGTTGTACTTACCGAAAAAGTCAAAGCAAATGCTTCTATAGATTGGACGATAAAAGAGAGTGCAAGAGCAAAATTAAAAGTGATTGTTAAAAGAACACTGAGACAATTTGGATATCCGCCTGATATGCAAGCTTTAGCAACGGAAATAGTGCTTAAGCAAGCTGAGATGATAGCTAATGAGTTGACACAGTAAAGTACAGACGATGAACAAACCAATAAAGAGGATAATAGCACCACCATTCAAGTCGTTCCGTTTGAAGCATTGTTTAACGAGTAGTTTGAACTATTGCTTGATCTCTTGACAACACGACTCTAAGAGTTTGAGTTCGTTTTCTTTATCTAATGTCGGGTAACAATGACAACTCTTATCTTCCAAAAGCTATAATTTGCCTTATGAAAATATCTGTAAATGCCCCATGTCCTTGTCATAGTGGCAAGAAATATAAAAAATGTTGTCAACCTTTTCACAAGGGGGCGTTGCCATCAAATGCGTTGGCGTTGATGCGTTCTCGATATAGTGCTTTGGCTTTGCATCTAGTGGAGTACATAGTCGATACAACACATCCGGATAACACAGAGCATACCAAAGATACAAAAGAGTGGAAAAGAAGCATAGCGGAGTTTTGTGAGAATGTGCATTTTACGGGTCTTAAGATCATAGAGTTTGTTGATGGCACAGAGGAAGCTTTCGTGACATTTAGAGCCATCTTGGGTGATACACAATTTGTTGAAAAAAGCAGATTTCTTAAAGTCGATGGAAAGTGGCTCTATGAGAGTGCCGAGTTTGTCACATAAGGTTTATGTGACAATGGCACCTAGGTGTTTTTTATTTCTCGCACAAAGATTTGTTGATAGCGTTGAGCATGCTCGGTTTTTGCATAAGGTATGCATCAACAGCTCGTGCGCACTCACGCCCCTCAGCGATAGCCCAAACAACAAGTGACTGTCCGCGGCGCATATCACCTGCACAAAAGATTCCCTCACTAGATGTTGCATAGTTTGCATCGGCAAGAACATTACTTCGCGCGTCTGTCTCAAGTCCAAGCTCTTTAATAATACCCTCTTGTTCCGGTCCTAAAAAGCCCATCGCCAAAAGGACAAGATCGGCTTTGAGTACAAACTCACTCCCTGCGATCTCTTCAAATCCACCAAGTACTCCCGGAGCTTTCTCGCTCCATTTGATCTTGACACAGTTGATGCCCGTGACTTTACCCTTATCATCTTTGATGAATGATTTTGAAAGCACATTAAAATCCATCTCACACCCTTCGGCTTGGGAGCTTGAGAGTTTAAATATCCGCGGGAAAAGTGGCCACGGCATCTGCTCGGTTCGCTCACTCGGTGCTTTTGGAAGTAACTCTATCTGAGTGATGGAAGCCGCTTTTTGTCTGACGGATGTACCCACACAATCCGAGCCTGTATCGCCCCCGCCGATGACAACTACATGTTTGTCTGTTGCGAGTATCTCTTTCTCTTTTGGTATCTTTTCGCCCTCAACTCGTGAGTTGTTTTGTCCTAGAAATTCCATCGCAAAATGCACCCCTTTAGCATCGCGATTATCGATAGGCAAATCTCTTGGCAATGTCGCGCCACCTGTAAGAACAAGTGCATCATGTTTGGATGCGAGCTCTTTTGCAGAGATATCGATACCCACATGTGTATTGACTACAAAAGTGATACCCTCTTGACGCATGAGCTCCACGCGTCGCTCAACTACATCTTTTTTGTCAAGTTTGAAATTGGGGATGCCGTAGCGTAAGAGTCCGCCGATTCTACTATCACGTTCATAGACAGTGACACTGTGTCCTGCTTTGTTGAGCTGATCAGCTACAGCTAACCCCGCAGGTCCCGAACCTACGACGCCGATTGTTTTGCCGGTTCTATTTTTTGGAATTCTTGATCCCATCTTGCCCTCTTGAAAAGCTTTTTCGATGATAGAGAGTTCTATGTTTTTGATCGATACCGGTTTTTCATTGATCCCTAAAACACAAGCGCTCTCACAGATAGCAGGACAGATCCTCCCCGTAAACTCAGGGAAGTTGTTCGTACTTAGTAGTGTGCTAAGAGCATCTTCCCATTTGCCGTTATAGACGAGGTCATTAAACTGTGGAATGATATTGCCGATAGGGCATCCGTAACTACTGTGGCAAAAGGGTACGCCACAGTCCATACATCTAGCACCTTGTTCTTCAATCTCCTCTTTAGAGAGTGGTTTTGTAAATTCGTTGTAGTGCTCGATACGCTCTTCAACAGGTGCATACCCGGCTTCTTTTCTCTCAAATTCTTTAAATCCCGTTACTTTTCCCATCATCTTCCCCCTTTAAGCCGTAACACTTTGTTTATCTTGCTCTAAAACGCGTTTATAATCCGTCGGCATCACTTTGATAAAATGAGAACATTCATGCTCCCAGTTATCTAAAAGTTTTTTTGCTTTTTTGCTGCCTGTATATTTGTGATAATTTGCGATCATCGATTTGACCTCGTTCTTCTCACTTGCTTCTTCGATGCTCTCAAGTTCCACCATGCCCGTGTTGATACGACCTTTTAGCTTATCGGCAGAGTCATAGATGTAAGCGATCCCTCCGCTCATACCTGCTGCAAAGTTTTTACCGATTCCGCCTAGTATCACGACACGACCACCTGTCATATATTCACATCCATGATCACCTATCGCACCTACAACAACTTTTGCCCCACTGTTTCTGACGCAAAATCGTTCACCTGCAAGTCCATAGATATAGGCTTCTCCGCTTGTTGCACCATAAAAAGAGACATTCCCAAGGATGACATTTTTATTGGCTGCAAAGGTTGATTTTTTAGGCGGGTAAAGGATGAGCTTGCCACCGCATAGTCCTTTACCGAAATAGTCATTGGCATCGCCTTCAACTTCAAAAGTGATACCGCTATTGAGAAACGCGCCAAAGCTTTGCCCAGCACTTCCTTTTGCTTTGAAGTAGATAGTGTCTTCTTTGAGCCCCTCTTCGCCATACTTTCTAGTGACGGCTGCTGAGAGGATGGTACCGACGGTTCTGTTGATATTGCGTATGCGTATCTTCTCTTTGATGCTGATACCTTTTTCTATGGCAGGAGCAGCGAGTTTGAGTAGTTCGTTATCGAGTGCTTTATCGGTACCGTGGTCTTGTTCCATGGTTTTATACCCTGCATCTGCCGAGGCGATATGCATACGATGCAGTAAGCTATCGAGCTTAAGATGCTTTGCTTTCCAGTGATCTATATTCTCTTTTGCTTTGAGCTTATCTGCGCGACCTACCATCTCATTGATCGTTCTAAATCCGAGCTCTGCCATGATCTCACGAAGCTCTTGCGCCATAAATTTGACATAGTTAACGATATGCTCCGGTTTGCCGTTATATTTTTTTCTCAACTCACCGTCTTGCGTGGCGATACCTACAGGACAGGTGTTGAGATGACACTTACGCATCATGATACAGCCCTCAACGATCAGTGCACTTGTAGCGATTCCCCATTCTTCGGCACCTAAAAGTGTTGCGATAGCGAGGTCTCTTCCTGTACGCAACTGTCCATCAGTTTGCACAACGATTCTAGAACGCAATCCATTCTTGACAAGAGTTTGATGCGTATCAGCAAGACCAAGTTCCCACGGCAGACCCGCATATTTGATAGAGGTTTGCGGTGAAGCACCCGTACCGCCGTCATAGCCGGAGATTAAGACAACATCAGAGTGTGCTTTGGCAACACCGGCAGCGATCGTACCCACACCTACTTCAGAGACGAGCTTGACATTGATGCGTGCATTGAGGTTGGCATTTTTAAGATCATGAATGAGCTGTTTCAGATCTTCGATAGAGTAGATATCGTGATGCGGTGGCGGCGATATGAGCCCGACTCCGGGAGTTGAGTGTCTTGTTCTTCCGATAATCTCATCTACTTTATGCCCCGGAAGTTGTCCGCCTTCGCCGGGTTTTGCACCTTGTGCCATCTTGATTTGTATCTCTTCGGCGTTGACAAGATAGTTTGCCGTTACACCAAATCTGCCTGATGCGACCTGCTTAATCTTGGAGTTTTTATTGGTCTTAAATCTAGCAGAGTCTTCTCCGCCTTCTCCTGTATTGCTTTTTGCCCCGATAGAATTCATAGCAATAGCCAAGGTGGTATGTGCCTCTTCGGAGATAGAGCCGTAACTCATAGCGCCTGTTGCAAAACGGGTGATAATGCTCTCGACAGATTCAACCTCATCGATATCGATAGGTTCTTGTTTGTCGAACTCAAGCAGACCTCTTAGGGTAATATAGTCATTTTCGGGCTCATTAATCCGTTTGGCGTATTGTTGATAGAGATCATAGTCGTTGTTTCTGCTCGATTGTTGGAGCAAGAAGATTGTCTCGGGCGTAAGAAGATGGTGCTCGCCTCTTCTTCTGTAAGCATATTTACCTCCGACGCCTAGATCATCACTCTCTATAGTATCTTCAGGATAGGCAACACGGTGGCAAAGGAGTGTCTCCTCTTCAAGTGTATCGATACCGATACCGCCGATTCTCGTTGCCGTGCCCTTGAAATATCTATCAACCAACTCTTCATTGAGCCCGAGCGCTTCAAAGATCTGTGCACCCATATAAGATCTAATCGTCGAGATACCCATTTTGGACATTACTTTAAATATCCCTTTGCCGATCGCTTCGATGTAATTTTTTGCTACTTGTTCGCTTGAGAGTTTTTCGTCAAGCATTCCACACTCTCTCATATCTTCAATCGTCTCAAATGCAAGATAAGGATTGATAGCATTTGCTCCATAGCCGATAAGCGTAGCAAAATGATGCACTTCTCTAGGCTCACCACTCTCAATAACCAAACCGCAGTTGGTACGGATACCTTTGTCTACAAGGTGATGATGCACCGCAGAGGTTGCCAACAAGGTAGGAATGGCGGCTTTCTTTTTAGAGGTGTTACGAGTCGAGAGTATGATCACTTGATAACCCTCATTCACAGCAGTTTCTGCTTGAAGCATTATCTTCTCAAGTGCTTTTTCCATCGCACCTTCTTGTTCTGCATCAAAGAGTATCGGTATGGTTTGTGATTTAAATCCAAGGGCACTGACTCCTCGAATTTTTTCAAGCTGCTCATTGGTAAGAATAGGGTGAGCCAATTTGATAAATCTTCTATTTTCGTCTGCGCCTGCAAAGAGGTTGCCTTGCGGTCCGATATATGAGACGAGTGACATCACGGACTCTTCTCTGATAGGATCTATCGGCGGGTTGGTCACTTGCGCAAAGAGTTGATGAAAATAGCTATAAAGCGTGACTGATCTATTTGAGAGCACACTGAGTGCGGCATCATTTCCCATAGAGCCTGTTGCTTCATAAGCATTGTTTACCATTGGTGTTAAGATGGTTTTGATATCCTCTTCGGTGTAACCGAAACATTTTTGTCGTTTTTTGATCGTAGTTTGGTTGGGTTGTTTTATCTCACACTCTAAAGGTAGATCATCAAGATCAATCTTTTGTTTTTTGAGCCACTTCTTATAAGGATGGGCTGTAGCGATTTGCTCTTTGATCTCTTCATCGCTAATGATTCTTCCCTCTTCAAGATCGGCTAAAAACATCTTGCCGGGCTGCAATCTGCCTTTGAGAACGATATCTTCAGGTGGGAACTCAAGCGCGCCTTGTTCACTCGCCATGACTAAGATATTGTCTTTAGTAAGAGAATATCTCGAAGGGCGTAAGCCGTTTCTATCAAGTGTAGCCCCGATATATTTACCATCAGTAAAAGCAACGGATGCAGGCCCATCCCACGGCTCCATAAATGCTGCGTGGTACTCATAGAATGCTTTGAGATTTGCATGCATCTCTTTGTCTTTCCATGCTTCAGGAATCATCATCATCATAACATGCGGCAACTCTCGTCCTGCGAGCGTGAGCAATTCAACAACATTATCAAGTATCGAAGAGTCTGATCCACTTGCGTCATTGATCAGGTATGGATAGATTTTATCAAGCTCTTCGGGGCTGAAGAGTTCGGACTCTAACATCGACTCTCTAGCACGCATCCAGTTGATATTGCCTCGAAGAGTATTGATCTCTCCATTGTGTGCAAGATATCTAAACGGTTGTGCGAGCGGCCATGTTGGGAATGTGTTTGTGGAAAATCTACTATGCACCAAGGCAATTGCCGATTTGAAATCAGGGTCACTGAGGTCGGCAAAATATTTCGGTAGCTGTTCGGTGATGAGCTGTCCCTTATAGGAGACGGTCTTGTAAGACATGGAGGGGATATAAAAGTATCCCGTACCTCTCACTTTTGACGCAGTTACGCGTGTTTGTGCATATTTGCGGATGACATAGAGCTTACGCTCAAAAGCTTGCGTGTCGATATTTTCATCTTTTTCGATAAAGACATGGTGCACATAAGGTTCTGTAGCTTTGACGCGTTCGCTTAGCATCTCATTGTCGGTTGCGACCCTTCGCCATCCAAGACATTTTTGACCCATCTCTTCGATACATTGCTCGACAATCGTTTCACATTCGATATATGCTTCCGGGTCTCTAGGTAAAAAGACAACACCCACACCATAACTCCCAAATTTAGGCAGTTTAATGCCAAGCTTTTTCGCTTTTTTTCTCATAAAACGATCAGGCATCTGCGTGAGTATACCCGCTCCATCGCCGGAATTCTTCTCTGCTCCGACGGCACCGCGGTGCTCCAAGTTAATTAAAAGCTCGATTCCTTTTTGGACGATATCGTGAGATTTTTCTCCTTTGAGATGAGCAACAAAACCGACCCCACAGGCGTCATGCTCAAATTGTGGATCATAAAGACCCTCTTTTTTTGGTAAATATTCTGACTCCATACAACAACTCTTTCATCATTTTTATCTAGCATTGTAAGATATTTAATATATGAGATAAGAGAGATTGAGTTATTTTTGTGCAAAAAATAGTTTTAAATAGTCGTAAAAAATTGTAATTAATGCACAAGATAGGCTAAAAAAGAGAAGAATATTTACAAATAGACAACAATAAAACCCATAAGTATCTCACTTATAAGTTTTATTGTTTAGGGTTTGCTAATACCTTTTATATCTTTTGTTCTCTTCGTCTTTCTCTTTTTTGTAATCTTTAGATTTGTTTTGTGTGTAGAAGCTGTTTTTTATCTTTTTTTCGTTTTTAACATTGTGTTTTTGATTATTTTTGAAATTGTTTTGTATTTTCTTTTCATTGCGAACAATATTTTTGTTGCCATTGGTTCGCTCAAATCTATTTTCCATTTTTTTGCGCTCTTGGTTGGTATACTTGGCATTATTTTTAGCCAGTATATTTTTTTGATAATTCTGATTTTTGTTGTAGATGTTTGCAGATTTGTATTGCGGTTTTTTGATGTATCTATCAGAATACCTAGGGTCTTTTTGTGTAATGATCTTTTTTTGATAATTCTGATTTTTGTTATAGATGTTTGCAGATTTGTATTGTGGTTTCTTGATGTATCTATCAGAATACCTAGGGTCTTTTTGTGTAATGATCTTTTTTTGATAATTCTGATTTTTATTGTAGAGATATCTATTGTTGTTCGTATGGTTTCTTTTATTGTACTTTAAGTAGTAGTGTCCACCGTTATATCTCTGACCTTTATAGTAGTAGTATCCATTGCGATATTGCCCTCCGTAATAGTACCTATTGTTATAGTAATAATAGGGTCTATCATAGTATCGAGGTTGATTAAATGAGTTTACAATGTTGACTCCATTATATCGCGTATAATAGTGTCCACCATTGTATCTATGACCCTTATAGTAGTAGTATCCATTGCGATATTGCCCTCCATAATAGTATCTATTGTTATAGTGGTAATAGGGTCTATCATAGTATCGTGGGTGATCAAACGAGCCTACGATAACAGCCGTTGCAACACCTGCTGTAATTGCCTGTTCTGTAGGAGTACAGCCACTAAAAAGCAATACGCTTGTTGCGGCACCTATCATACTTAATCTTTTAAAGTTTGGTTTTTTCATCATATAATCCTTTTATTTATAAAATACAATAATAAGGAGTAAATGTATACGATTTGTGTAATTTTTTACAAAGAGCAAAATTTTGTTATCGTTTAAGAGTTTTTATTATTCATCTCCAAAAGATACTATCTCTTTAGGGACGCCGGGAAATCTTTTTTGTAGCCCGTTCAAAAAATTTGGATCATCAATGCATCCGGGTGTTTCAATCTCTGTGCAAACAAGTTCTGCGACACCCCATATGCCATTTTCTTCATGGAGAAGCGCGACGATATCTTCATAATGATTTGCGCCGTCCTTGCTCATGGGTGCAGTGATTGTCCATGCCCATCCGTCTTTAAGTTTAAGCGTGCGTACTACAAAAAGGACATCGATGTTGTGATATTTTTTGACTTCGACCCTTAGAGCATCCATAATAGCTGCACGCTCTGCGGTACCTCTCTGTGGCGTATAGGGTTCAGACGCGAAGATAAAAGTGAAAAGGAAAAGCAAGATAATAAGGGACTTTTTCACGGCAAATTCCTATTGGTATGATAAATATATTGTACCACAAACAAAAAGATACTATAATATATTTATCGAAAAGCCTATTTGTATTAAAAGGAAATTATTATGTATCGTTTTTTAGTTGTCTTGGCATTGACAATTTTTTTAAGTATGCAATTTGCTTATGCACATGATGCTAGAGATGCAGATCGTCAGGCACTTTTAAAGATATTGAGTGATGTTGAGCGAGGAGTCAATGATAACAACCTCGATTTGATGTTGCAGCATATGGATGAGCATGTAGTTGTTACTTGGCTCAATGCTGAGGTTTCAAACGGAACGAATGCAGTTCGCGGTTATTTTGAGAAGATGGTCGGTGATGCCAAAACAACGGTGTTAAAAAAATATGAAACACACCCAACTATCACGCAGCCCGCCATTTTTTATGGTGATGTTGCAGTGGCTGTAGGAGAGACAGAAGATATCTTTTCGCCCCATGATCGCTCTACATTTCATCTTGACTCTCGATGGAGCGCAGTGCTGCATAAAGTAGACGGTAAGTGGAAAATCATCTCACTTACACTCTCAAACAATGTGTTTGACAATACATTGTTAGATGAACTCAAGGGTCTTATGCTTTATATCGTGTTAGGAGCATTTTTTGGTGCAATATTGTTAAGTGCATTTTTCTATTTTCTATTTGCACGCAGACACGAATAGACTCTTTTCGATCTCATTTATACATCTTTAAACATAACAGAGATATTATATGCCGCTATAAAGGAGAAGGTAATGAAAAGAGTGCTATTGCTTGCTGTGGTCGTTTTTGCTTTTATGTTCATCGGGTGCAGTGATGATGGTGCCAAAGAAAAAAACGATGATACCTCCTTTTTGTCTACTTACGATTATGTAACACCTTTTCATGACGGGTATGCCGCTGCGAGGCTCGATGATAAATGGGGAATTATCGATAAAAGCGGCAAAAAGGTTACAGCGTTTACTTATGAGTATGCACACTCTTTTTTTGAGGGGCTAGCTAGTATCAAACGCGACGGAAAGTGTGGGTATATAGATAAGAAGGCCCAAGTAGTTATCCCAATCATATATGATGATGCGTTTTCTTTTGAGGGTGGTCTTGCGAACGTTGAAATAGATAAAAAATGGGGCTACATCAACAAAGAGGGCAAAGAGATAATTCCTATCAAATATGATCACATTGCAAGCTTTGATGATAGGAAAATTACTCCATATAAAATCAATGGCAAATACGGTTTTGTTAATAAAAAGGGCGAAGAGGTTATACCGCCTCGATATGATTATGTAAGCTCTTTTCGCGATGGTATAATAGAAGTTGAGCTAGATAATAAACATGGTTTTGTCAACAAAGAGGGCAAAGAGGTTATGCCGCCTCGATATGATTTCGTCTATGGTTTTAGTGAAGGAATGAGTCCTGTTATGGTGAATCAAAAGTATGGCTACATCAACCAAGATGGCAAAGAGGTTATACCAATCATGTACGAATCGGCTTACTCTTTCTATGGAGGTGTTGCCAAGGTTAGGCGTGATGGTCGCTGGGGATTCATAGATAAAACAGGCAAAGAGATCATCCCTCTTCAATACGGCAATAGTGAATCTTTCCATGAAGGATTGGCTGCGGTTAGTCTGAAAGGCAAATGGGGATTCATAGATAAAACAGGCAAAGAGATCATCCCGTTTCGATATGAGCGTGTTTACTCTTTTCATGAGGGGTTAGCCAGGATTCAGTATGAGGGTAAATACGGATTTATCGATAAAGGCGGCAGGCTGATGATTCCTCCGCAATACAGTGAAGCCTATGATTTTGATAACGGGTTGGCTCAAGTAAAGCTAGGGCTCAATTGGGGCTTTGTTGATAAGGTAAATAAAGAGATCATTCCCATTAAATATAAGTATATCAGAGAGTTTGAAGATAGAGACTTTTTAAAAGTTTTCCTCGGCCATAAAGTTGGGCTCTATACCAAAGAGGGTAAGCTCATTCTAGAGGCAAAATATGATGATATAGATACCTATGATGAGGATAACTTTCTGTTTCTTATAAGAGATGAGTATGATAAAATCAACAAAACCTTTATAACCATGAAGCTTGAAGGAAAATATGGGATTATCGATAAGAAGGGTAAAGAGATTGCGCCACCCCAATATGATCATATTTACTATTTTAAACAGGGTTTAGCAAAAGTTGCACTCTATGGTAAATGGGGATATATCGATAGCAACAACAGAGTCATCATTCCTATCAAATATGATGTTGTCTATGGCTTTGAGAGAGGTGGACTTTGTAAGGTCAAGCTTGATGATAAATACGGCTATGTCAATCAAAAGGGCAAAGAGATCATACCGCCTCGATATACCGAAGAGGAAGCAAAAAAACGCAGAGCCCTTTTGGAAAAATCTAAAGATATATAAATGCCGATAGTGTTTATATATTTATGCTACAATCTTTGAAAAAATTTGGAGTAGGTAATGGCAGGGATACTAGGATACCTCGCAGCACTCAGTGATGATATAGCTTCACTTGCTGGAAGAACGATGGCAACAAGCGCAAGGAGCTTAACAGGTTCGTTTGATGATATGTCTCTTATGTTAGATGACATAGCTACCTATACTAAGGTTGCCAGTGCAAAATCATCCGGGCTTGTTATCGATGATCTTGCCGCTATCTCCAATATGACCAATGAGACAACCTCGGATATCCTCAAAAAAGAGTTAGAGAAGTCAAACTCTATGGAGGATTTGAAAAAAAACATCTTAAAACTAAGTAAAGAAGAGCAAAAAGAGGTGGAAAGAGAGATTAGGCGAATCGCACAAGAGACGCTCTTGCAATCCAAAAGAAAAGCAGCCCAAAGAGAGTTGCCTATCGTGTGGAAGATAGCCAAAGGGAGTGCACTCAATAAGCTCATCATCATCCCTATTATCTTAATCATAAGTGCATTTGTGCCTTGGCTGATGGCGCCAGTGCTTATCTTAGGTGGAACATACTTGGCATACGAAGGAGCCGAGAGTGTGCTTGAAAAGTTTTTTGGGCATCACGAAAGTGCTTCTGTCGATGAGACGATAAGTGAGCTGAGTGTCGAGAGATTTGAGGATCAAAAAGTTGCTAGTGCTGTAAAAACAGATTTTATCCTTTCACTTGAGATAATGGTTATTGCTTTGAGTATGGTGACAAACGGAGGTGTGGGTGTTAAGCTTGGCGTTTTACTCATCGTTGGTCTTTTGGCGACTGCCGGAGTGTATGGGGTCGTCGGACTCATCGTGAAACTTGATGATATAGGCTTCTTTTTGCAAGAACAAAGCTCTAAGGTGATTAAAAAAATCGGAGACGGATTTGTCCTCTCGGTACCTTGGATCTTAGTGGCTATCGGTATCATAGGGACGATTGCTATGCTCGCAGTCGGTGGCGGCATCATAGCACATCAACTTGGGCTTTTCCATTCACTTGATGACTATTTACACGAACATATAGGCGGTTGGGGAGCACTCATTGTCCTCATTTTACAGATGCTTCTTGGGATGCTTGTTGGGATTATTGTCATAAAAATGATGCCATTTTTGGAGACTTCTTTTAATAAAATAAAAGATTTTATCTTAACTCTAAAGTCTTAGAATTTCTTTTTCCTTTTTAGTATAATATAGTACTAAACACAAAAGGAGAAACTATGTACAGTGATATGGGAAAACTTATTTTACGCCTTATGGTTGGTGGGCTCATGCTCTTTCATGGCATTCACAAAGCGATAAACGGTATTGGGTTTGTCAAAGGGATGTTGAGTGGTCATGGATTGCCGGAGGTTTTATCGTATGGCGTTTATGTCGGTGAGATACTAGCACCTCTCTTTTTGATCATCGGTTGGAAAAGTAGATGGTGGGCGGCTATCATGGTCTTCAATATGATCACGGCAATCTATCTTGCGCATGGGGCTGATATATTTTCAATCACGGCACAAGGTGCTTGGAGCATAGAGCTTCCGATGCTCTACTTGCTTAGTGCACTTGCTATCGTCTTTTTAGGTTCCGGAAAATATGCTGCATCTCAAGATTGAGAAAGGTGTAATGCGGATACTATTTCTTATAGGAGTTTTTTGTATGGCAACATTGCAAGCAGATATGGATATGGAAAAGTGGGGCAATAGGCTGGGAGAACTTACTCCACAAGAGCGTAGCATCGTTGCCCAAAAAGCAACAGAAGCTCCCTTTAGTGGTATATATACAACAAATAAAGAGAGTGGTATCTATAGATGTAAAGTATGCAATACGCCGCTTTTTCGCAGTGATGATAAGTTTGATTCACATTGTGGATGGCCGAGTTTTGATGATGCAATCCCTGGAGCGGTTAAAGAGCAGCCGGACAAAGACGGCAGACGCACAGAGATACTTTGTGCACACTGCGGTGCACATTTGGGCCATGTTTTTACCGGCGAAGGTTTTACGCAAAAAAACACAAGACACTGTGTCAATTCCCTCTCGCTTTCGTTTGAGAAAAAAAGTACGGACAAGGGTCTTAAAGAGGCTTATTTTGCAGGCGGATGTTTTTGGGGTGTCGAATATTATCTAGAAAAAATGGAAGGCGTCAAAGATGTGATCTCGGGGTATATGGGTGGCGTTACAAAGGCTCCAACCTACCAAGAAGTCTGCGAAGGTGATACCGGACACATTGAGAGTGTTAAGGTCATTTATGATCCCTCTTTGATAAGTTACAAAGAGCTAGCAAAGCACTTCTTTGAGGTTCATGATCCTACACAGGTAGGCAGACAAGGGCCTGATGTGGGTGAGCAATATATATCGGCAGTTTTTGTGGATGATGCAAATGAGCGTGCAACAATCAAAGAGTTAATAGGACTTTTAGAGAAAAAAGGATATAAAATAGCAACGAAAATCTATGACAAAACAGAGTTTTATGAAGCTGAGGAGTATCATCAAGATTACTATGAGCGACATAAAAAAGAGCCTTATTGTCATAGGATTATCAAGAGATTTGACTAAAGGAGTATTATGCCCAGGAAATTGAAAAAAGCTATCAAAAAAGAGTCTATTTTGCAAACGGCTCTTACGCTTTTTTCCGTAAAGGGATTTCATAAAACTACCATTCCTGATATCGCAAAGAGACTGGGGATGAGTAGCGGGAATCTCTATAACTATTTTGGTTCAAAAGATGAGCTTGCAAAAGAGATTATCAAATATACTTCGGATTACCTCGGCGATAAGATAAGAAAGGTAAATGAGCAAGATATCAGCTCAAAAGAGAAGATACGCAAGATTGTTGAACTCTATTTTGCTATGACATTGGAAAAGCCGGAGATGATAGAGTATTTTCTCCGCGTCTATCTCTCACATAGAGAAGTCTTTTTAAATGGATGTGAGGGGATGATCTGTGTGTCCGGATTTATAACTGAGATTATGATATTTTTTTCCGAAGGAGTACAAAAAGAGGAGCTTAGAGATCAGGATTTCTTTTCGGCTTTTGGGCTCTTTATGGGATACCTCGGCGGTATGGCATTTTTACATGGTGAGGCGATACTTGAAAAACCGCTCGAAGAGTATGTGGAAGATGTTGCAACCAATATATACACCGCTCTTAAGGCATAAAAGATGAGCAAGCCAAAACTCCTTTGGCTACAATCAATTACATGCAACGGTAATACACACTCATTTTTTAATCTCCAAAATTTTGATGCACTCATGCGCGCTTTTGATGTGCTCTACCACCCTCTTTTAGAGACACCCTATGGCTTAGAAGATATCTACACTAAAAAGCTTGCATGCGATGTGCTTATCTTGGAGGGTGCTTTTAAATCAAGAGGCTATAAAAAGTTTGGCAAAGAGACCTATGCTTTGGCAAAAGAGTATTCAAAGAGAGCAAAACATACTATTACTATGGGGAGTTGTGCAACCTTTGGAGGCGTGTTCAAAGAAGCACAAGAACATACCATAGCAGGCTTTTGTTTTAATAAAGAACAAAAGAGATCGACATATAAACACTACATCAATACGCTTATCTCCCTTCCCGGGTGTCCAGCACATCCAAAATGGCTCGCTTATGTTTTGGAGATGATACTTCAAGAAAGAGAGATTGAGGTTGATGAGTTCTATAGACCCATAGAGATATTTGCTTATACGGCACACGCAGGATGTGTGCGAAATGAGTATTTTGAGTGGAAGATAGATGTAAAGAATTATGGAGAGAAGGAGGGGTGTCTCTTTTATGAGAATGGGTGTAGGGGTCCGTTTACCAATGCCAATTGCAATAAGATGCTATGGAATGATATCAGCTCAAAAACGAGAGTCGGCACTCCTTGCTTTGGGTGCACGGAACCCTCTTTTCCTCAAAGAAATCTTTTTTTCACAAAGACAAATATGGGTATCCCTGCAAATATGCCTTTTGGTATCCCTGCAAGAGCATATCTTAGCGTGACGGGTGTTGCCAAAAGTTTTCGCATCAAACGATTTACGCAACCGCTTATGGAGTATAAAAAGTGATAAAAAAAGACATTATCGAAAAGATTGAGGGCGAGGCAGATGTCGTTTTTACTCAAAAAAATGGTTTGATAGAGGATATCAATCTCACCTTTCCTTACACGAGAGGCGTCGAGTCTATCTTGGAGGGTAGAGACTATAGAGATGCTTTGGTCATAGCGCCGAGAGTTTGTGGGATATGCTCTCATTCGCATCTTATCGCGGCGGTTCATGCTATAGAAGATGGGATGAAGCGAGAGAAGATAAAGTTTACACTCAGTGACAAAGCACGGCATATAAGAGATTTTGCAATTGCTTGCGAGCTCATTCAAAATCATATCAAGTGGTTTTATCTGACGATTTTGCCACAGATATATAAGGTAAATCATCTTGAGGTTCCAAACGATCTTATAAAGAAAGCGTCAAAAGCAACCTATGCGATCACAAAAGCCATGGCTATATTTACAGGACAATGGCCACACGCCAGTTATGTAGTTGCGGGTGGGGTGAGTTGCGATCCAAGCTATGTGGAGATAATGCAAGCAAAAGCGCTTGTTGATGAGGTTTTAGAGTTGGTGCGTGTATCTCTTTTTGATGATACCAAGGAGATAAGAGCGATCGGTGACTTGCATCGAGCGCTAGAGATGCTTCAAAGAGCCGATCTTCTGAGCGCACCACATGGAAAGGAGCATTTTTTAGCACTGGCAGATACCTTCTTTTCAAAAAGCGGTGAGTATAAAGGGGCGATGAGGTTTGATGCTGATATCAAAAAAGTAAAGGAGATACAAAGAGAAGATAGCAAAGCCAAAGAGGCATTGTATGATAATGCTTTTGTCGAAGTCGGACCCTTAGCAAGAGCACTTATCAACCAAGATGCAATCATAATGCGTTTGCAAAAAGAACACAGTGGCAATATCTGGAGTCGTATTTTTGCGCGGGCGTATGAGGGGTATGTGTTGCTTTTGAAGGCCAAAGAGGCATTGGAGAGCATCGATGCCTCAGAACCCTCTTGTGTGCTTGGGCATAACAAAAAAGATATCAGTTTTGCCGGCATAGGCATAGTGGAGGCTGCAAGAGGTTCATTGATTCATGAAGTAGTAGTCAAAGATAATCAGATCCATACATACAATATCATCACACCAAGCCAATGGAATCTCTCAAGAGGCAGTGCAGACAAAAAAGGTGTCGCGCGTGCTTCGGTTACGGGTGCACGGTCCAAAGAGGAAGCCTACTTGATTTTACGCACTTTTGATCTCTGTTCCGTCTGTACAACCCAATAATATTTATAATATAATATTATAATACAAGATAATTCCAAAAAAAATCATCCAATTTTTTATATCTGCTTAAGTTAAATGTTCATATAATGGGTGAATGACTATTCATTAAAAAGGAGAATAAGATGGCTGAAGCAAGAGATGAATCAATAAAAAAACTTTTTGATGCGAAAAGTGCAAAAGTTGATACGAACAAAGGCGAAGAATATTTCTCGGATTTGTATGAAAGCTGTAAGGTGCGAATAGGCGAACTAAAAGATATGCCTATAGCAGGTCGCGGTGTTGATCTAAGAAAAGCTTTAGAGGATGATGGTTTTGAGAGAAGAGATTTTCTCAAATGGGCTTCGGCTGCAACAGCCATGCTGATGTTGCCTGCTTCATTTACTCCGCTTGTAGCTGAGGCTGCAGAGGTGATGAATCGTATACCGGTTGTTTGGATTGAGTTATCAGACTGTGCGGGAAACTCAGAAGCACTGCTTAGGAGTGATGGACCAAAGATTGATGAGATTGTGCTTGATATCATCTCTTTAGAGTTCCACGAAACACTCCAAGCTGCTGCAGGACATCAAGCAGAGAAACAGCTAGAAGAGGCGCTTGAACTTTTTAAAGGAAAATATATCCTTTTTGTTGAAGGCGCTATTCCACTTGGTATAGATGGAAATTTTGGAACGCTAGGTGCAAAAGCTGAAACATTTAAAGACCATCTTTTAAGACTCGCTGATGGCGCCGCGGCTGTTATCGCAGTAGGGGCATGTGCTACATATGGCGGCATCCCTGCGGCTGCTCCAAACCCTACAGATGCTGTGGGCGTTATGGACCTTGTCAAAGGAAAACCGGTTATCAATATCCCGGCATGTCCGGCAAACCCTGCAAATATGGTCGGTGTTGTTTTGCATTATGCACTAACCGGCAGTGTGCCTGAGCTCGATTCGCTTTTGCGACCGAAGTTTGCATTTGGATATAGAATCCATGATAATTGTGAAAGAAGAGCGCACTTTGATGCAGGTGAATATGTTGAAGAGTGGGGAGATGAGGGGGCGAAAAATAACTTCTGTCTCTATAAAATGGGATGTAAGGGTCCTATGACATTTAATAACTGTTCGATTATCCGCTATAACGAAGCGGTTAACTGGCCTATCGGGGTTGGGAGAGGCTGTATCGGTTGTAGTGAACCTGATTTCTGGGATAAATATGCCTATGAGCGACCGATGGCAAATGCACACATCAAAGCACCAACGGGCGGTGTTGAAAAAACAGTCGATGAGTTTGGTCTTGGACTCTTAACGGCAGCTGGTATAGGTATCGGTATCCATGCGGCAGCAAGCGCGATTGCCGGTAAGAAAAATAGTGATGAGAAGGATGCATAATGAGTAAAAAACATTTAATAGTTGACCCGATTACAAGGATAGAGGGACATTTAAGAATCGAGGCAATCATCGATGAGAACAACACGATAGTCGATGCGTACTCTTCGGCAACAATGTTTAGAGGGATCGAGGCGATACTCAAAGGAAGAGATCCGAGAGATTGTGGTTTGATGGCGATGCGTATATGTGGGGTTTGTACAGGAACACACTATCAAAGAAGTATCGAAGCGGTTGAAAATGCTTTTGATATCACGATCCCTAAAAATGCAAGATTGGTGAGAAACTTGATCCAAGGTGCACTCTATGTTCATGATCATACAGTGCATTTTTATCATCTCCATGCGCTTGATTTTGTCGATATCGTTTCAGCAACGACTGCAAATCCTGAGCTTGCAGCTAAAGAGGCAAAAAAATGGGCAAATGTTGCCGGCGTTGAGCCTTTTATGGATGGCGCGGGCGAGTTTAAAGCGATTCAAGATCGTATCATCAAGTTTGTAAAAGAGGGAAGACTTGGAATATTTGGCAATGGATATTGGGGAAATCCTCATTATAAGTTAACGCCTGAGCAAAACCTTGTTGGTGTTGCACATTATCTCAAAGCGCTTGATCTTCAAAGAGATATGGCAAAAATGCATGCAATTTTCGGTGGGAAAAATCCACATCCACAGTCAATCGTTGTTGGGGGTGTTACTTGCGTTCAAGATATTCAAAATCCTGCAAGAATCGCTCTTTATAAACAGCTCCTTCATGAAGCAAGAGCCTTTGTAAAACGAGCGTATATGCCTGATGTTTATATGGCAGGAACTATGTATGCGGCTGAAGCTACCGATAAAAGCGCGACCTTTAAAGGAGTCGGTGGAACAGGTGGCGGATTGCTTAGTTATATGAGTTATGGTGATTTTAGATTAGATGACACGGGATTCTATAATTCAGATCTTCTTTTCCCTTCAGGTGTTGTGCTTGACGGTGATATCTCAAAAGCATTTGATCTTGATCATAACAAGATAGCAGAAGATGTAACTCACGCATGGTATGAGGGTGATAAAGCACTTCATCCTTATGACGGAGAGACTATTCCAAAATATACAGGAATGAAAAAAGGCGAAGATGGTTACTCGTATCTAAAAACTGATGAAAAATATTCGTGGGTAAAGTCGCCTATATATGATGGAAGAAAAGTTGAAGTTGGACCACTTGCTAGGATGGTTGTCGGTTATGTAAAAGGCAATGAGCGTATCAAAAAATATGTTGATGATTTCTTAACAACTGCTAATTTGCCTGTCACTGTACTTTTCTCAACTATCGGAAGAACTGCGGGGAGAGCTATTGAGACAAGTATGATGGTCGATGTGATGGAAGAGTGGGTTGATGAACTTGCTGCCAATGCGGCAAAAGGCGACCTCTCTACATGGACTGAGTTCGACTTTGATAAAGTAAGTGTAGATACTCAAGGAATGGGACTTGCTGAGGCTCCAAGAGGAGCACTTGGACATTGGGTTAAAATAGCAAACGGGAAAGTGACAAACTATCAAGCGGTTGTCCCTTCTACTTGGAATGCAGGTCCTAGAGATGCAAACGGACAATTGGGTGCTTATGAAGCAAGTTTGATTGGAACAAAAGTAGCAGATCCGGAACAGCCGCTTGAGATAATAAGAACTATCCATAGTTTCGATCCGTGTATTGCTTGTGCCGTGCATGTTCTCAACACAAAAGGTAAAGAGTTGAGCACTTACAAGGTAGATCCAAATTGTGCGATTTAAGGAGTCAATCATGAAAACTGATTATAAAAAAATCGAACGCATGACTCCGGCGATGCGTATAATTCACTGGGCAAATGCGATATGTATGATCGCTGCGATTATCACCGGACTTTATATTGCACATCCTTACTATCAAAGCTTTATCGCTGATGGTGCGGTTGATAAATATGTCATGGCGTGGAATAGATGGGCGCATTTTATCTCGGCGATTATCTTTGATGTTACATCGATTGTTGTTGCGTATCTCTATTTCTTTTCACGCTTCGAAAAACCGTATAAGAAACTTATACCAAATGCAAAAAATGTAAAAGAGTTTGGCGAGGTTATCCTAAATCTATTGACACTCAATCGTCGTAAAAGATTTGATTCAACTCATAGTGACAGTTTCAATACGGTCTATTTTACGATATTTCATCTCTTGCTTTTCTTTATGCTCTTTACGGGGTTACAGCTGTATGTTCATGGTCTTGAATCAGGTGAGAGTAGTATAGGTGCTTGGTGGCCGGCGTTACTCCATATCTCAACAGATTGGACTATCCCTGTAACAGGCGGAACATTAATGGATGTGAGAATTGCACATCATATAACGATGTGGCTTATCGTAACTTGGATGGTGTTTCATATCTACTATCAGATATGGAGAACGATCTTCTGGCAAGAGGGCGATATGGCTATCGTATTTGGAGGCAGCAAATTTGCAAAAGATGGAGAGTGATCTCATGAGGGTCGCTCTTATCGGTCTAGGTAATATTATGTTTTGCGATGAAGGCGTGGGTGTCTATCTCGCAAAATATATTGAATCAAATTATGATTTTGAGAATCAACTTGAGATAGTTGATGGTGGGCTTTTGGGCTTTTGGCTTATGCGATATCTCAATAGCTATGATGCTGTTATTATAGTGGGCGCATCCTCTCATGAGGCAAAAGTCGGAGCGATAGCCGTCGATGATAAAGATAAGATATTAGCACTTGGCCAGACGCGCAAAAGTGCCAATGAAGCAGAGCTTGTAATCATGCTTGAAGTTGCTGCTTTGGCAGGATCGGAGGCAAATGTAGAGATGATAGGCATAGTGCCTGAAGATACTCTAAGCGTATCGAATGCTCTGAGCGATGCAATGTATGACTCATTTGATACATTGGTAAAAACCACCTCGGAAGTACTAAAGAAATATGGAATAACACTTAAGCAAAAAAGTACTACCATACCTATCGAAGAGATTGTTGATAATTATGCAAATCTAAAAATGGTTTAAACCAAGGAGAGGTATGGAATATTATGTTGTTGCGCTTGAATTTAGATCATCCAAAAGATATATAGCCGACCTTATCAGGGCATATGCAAAAAAGCACGACATAAGCGTTGATGTTATCCAAAGAGATCAAAAGATACTGCTTATCTTTGATGATAAAAATAACATCGACAGCTTTACAAAGCTTTTAGATGCAGTTATCCCTGTTTCGATATTTTTAGGTAAAACCACAAGCTACATCTTGGATGAAAAGCTAAAGATTGAAGAGATAGATGAGCCTAAAATTCCTCAAAATCTTGCACCGTGTCCAGCGTGCCAAGAAGCAATGTTTGACATCAGAAGCAGACACTACTACTATCCATTTACAAGCTGTAATAACTGTGGGCCACAAGCTCCATTTTTAGAGAAATACCCTTTTGCAAGAGAAAATAGCTCCTTTAGATTTTTAAATCCGTGTGATGCTTGCAAAAACGAACTTGAAAAAAATCCATTGAGAATCAAGTATCCTCTGATATCTTGCTCGCAGTGTGGTGTTGCTCTAAGAATGGTCGATAAAAAGAGCGAGAGAATAGCCAATGATGGGCCAACCTATAGAAAACTTTTTGAGGTAAGTGCAAAAGTTTTAAGTAAGGGTAAGAGTTTACTCGTAAAAACACCCTATGGCTATAGGCGCTTTTTTCAGATACAAAAAGATCAAACCTACGATGCGCATACAAAAGTGATGTTTTGTGATGCCAATACTATCTCCAAGCATACACTCCTCATCAAAGATGAATTTACAGCACTTCTTAGCATCGAGAGACCATTGATGCGAGTGGCAGCGCAAAGTGAAGAGCTCAAAGAAGCTTTTGGCTCAAGCATTTTAGCAAAATACCCTGATGAGGGTATGAGTATGCTTTTAGCATATGAACTTGCTCTTCTTGGAGTCGAATATATCGGCTATGAAGACGCTACAAAGGAAAGTGATGCTGATTATCTTGTAGAGTTTGATCTGCCAATCATCGCTCCACAAGAGAGCACGCTTTTTGTCAACCAAGACAAAAAAGCGATAATAGATGGAACAAAGACATCTTTCCCGGCTTTGGTCAAGACCGCTTTGCCAAAAGCCGTAGTTGCTCACGCGATGGTAAGTTTTCCTTTTGAAGATACGATTATCATAGACAGCATGCAAAGGGCTTGCGATCTAGAAGTAGAGCAGCTGTATGTTTTAGAGGGGGATGATTTTGCAAAAGAGCACCCCAATGCTAAGATATTTAAACAATCGCATGCATCAATCATGAGTGTTTTAGCGGAAAATGCATTGCTTAGTAAAGATGCAGTGGGTGTTTATTTTGATGATAATATAGAGTTTTTGTTTTGTAGAGCGAACAAGCCCATGACAATCATTCCTTCTATTGATGTCGATTGTAATAATTTTTGGCAGGATATTGCAACTCTTCGTGCAGGTTCCGATAGGCTTGTAGAAAACTTTAAAGAGAAATTTCCGGAGATTTATAATACTTTAGATAATTCTCAAATGAACGCCAATGCTTTTGAAATAGCCGCAGTAATCATAGATGTCGGACAAGTGAATTTAGAAGGGATTGCCGTTGAAGCATTGAAATTTTTAGGAAAGGCGGGGCTTGCTATCGATACACATATCAAAGATAATCGTTTTGAGAGTAAAGCTTTTTTAGCAAGCATCATCAGTTATAAATTAGCAGGTGTAGAGCAAGAACTTCTTTGCTATAGTATCTTTGAATCAATAGGTGACTACATAGCTGATGGTGCTTTGCAACTTTGCGAAAAGAGCGGGAGTGATACTGTCGCACTCAGTGGAAAAAATATTGCAAATCAGATACTATATGGAAGATTAAAGAAGAAATTGGGATCGAAAAATATAGTGACCAATATCGAGTATCCACTCTCGAAGGAGAATGCTTTGTATGGAGCTTTATACTTATAAGATAACTATCAAGGGTGTTGTCCAAGGTGTCGGTTTTCGCCCTTTTATCTACAATCTAGCAAAATCTTTTTCATTGAACGGCTATGTCTATAATGGCAATTTCGGTGTAGCGATAGTGCTCAATGCCACGCAAGATGAGGTTGAAACATTTATAACAGATATCAAAAAAGAGCAGCCGCCGCTTGCTTCTATCGAGAGTATCGAATATACTCAAGTGAAACAAGAGAGCTTTGATGATTTTACAATCAAAGAGAGTGTTTCTAGTGAGGTAGGGTTTACAAACATTCCTCCCGATCTTTTTGTTTGTGAAGATTGTGCTAGAGAGCTACTTGATCCAAATGACAGAAGATACGGATACCCTTTTATCACTTGTACGAATTGTGGTGTACGATACTCTATCATCAAAAATCTTCCCTATGATAGAGTCAATACATCGATGGCAAAATTTACAATGTGTAAAGCATGCGAGGCAGAGTATAGTGATCCCGGCAATCGTAGATACCATGCACAGCCTATCGGCTGTTATGATTGTGGACCGAACCTCTCATTTTTAGATAACAATCAAGCACAGCTTAGCAGTGGCAATAGAGAGCCTATTGCGTTGAGTATAGAGGCACTCAAACAAGGCGCAATCGTAGCGATAAAAGGGGTGGGGGGTTATCATCTTGTCTGTGATGCGACCAATGATACAGCTGTACAGAAATTAAGAGAGAGAAAGCATCGACCAGCTAAACCCTTTGCGCTTATGCTCAAAGATATAGAAAGTGCTCGCGAACTTACTTATATAGATGAACAAGAAGCACAGCTATTAAGCTCGCCCCAAAGAGCTATAGTGCTTTTAGATAAAAAGGGTGATGCAAATCTATCAAAAAGTGTTGCACCACATCTTTCAAGGCTCGGCATCTTTTTAGCATATACCCCCTTGCATCTCTTACTTTTAGATGCTCTTGATGTTCCGCTTGTCGCAACAAGTGCCAATATCAGTGATGACCCTATCGCTACAAATATAGAGGAGCTAAGATTGATGAGTGGGGTTTATGATTTTATCCTAGATCACAACAGAGAGATAGTCAATAGATGTGACGATAGTGTTGTCATGGTGGTTGAAAAGAGGGTTGTGACGATTAGAAGAGCGAGAGGCTATGCTCCTGCATCACTCAAATTGCCCTACCCGTTGAAGCAGAATGCCTTAGCAGTCGGCGCACATCAAAAAAACAGTGTCGCTATCGGGAGCGAAGAGAGTGTTGTGCTCTCACCTTACATCGGAGATCTTGGCAATATTGCCTCTATCAAATCATTTGAGCGCGCCATCAAAGACCTCCAAAGAGTCTATAGCTTTAACTACACAACTATCTTGCATGATGCACACAAAGGGTACGACTCAACTCACTATGCGCTTGCGCAGGATGCACATAAAAAAGAGGTCTATCACCACTATGCTCATATCTTATCTGTGATGGCAGAACATGGTCTTAAAAACCAAAAAGTGCTTGGTGTTGCATTTGATGGCACAGGGTTTGGCGAGGATGCAACACTTTGGGGTGGAGAGTTTTTGGTGTGTGATTATGAAGGTTTTGAGAGGATTGCACACCTAAAACCATTTCTTCTTCTCGGCGGTGAAGCTGCGATTAAAGAGCCAAGAAGAGTTGCACTTGCTCTACTTTTTGATATCTATGGTAAAGAAGCTCTCAAGATAGAGAGTTCGACTTTATCATCTTTTAGTAAAGAGGAGTTGACAACACTCTATACAATGTGGGAGCGAGGGCTCAATGCCCCGAAAACTTCTTCGATGGGAAGGGTATTTGATGCTGTTGCTTCGTTACTTGGCATCTCGCAGACTATAAGCTTTGAAGGTGAGAGCGGTATGCTGCTTGAGGAGTTTTATGATGAGACGATGAGTGGAGTATATGATTATGATGTAAAGAGAGGCATTATAGATATATCCCCCATGATCATCTCACTCACAAAAGAGAGTGACACAAAAATTGCCATAACAAAGTTTTTCAATACAGTAGTAAAGATTATCGTCAATATCTATGGAGACTATAAAGATTTGCCACTCTGTGCTAGTGGCGGGGTGTTTCAAAATAGAATACTTGTGAAATTGCTTCTCAAAGAGTTTCCCGATCTTTTCATGAATGAACAATTCCCGCCAAATGATGGTGGTATCGCTTTGGGGCAGATGGCAAGTTTTATGAATATTCCAAAAGGCTCATAAGATATTATCGAGTATCTCTTTTTGCTCCTCTTTTGAGTAGTTGTAGCGAAACTCAGCCTCTTTGATATAGTAGATGAGGTTTTCTCTTGCAACGCCTCTATGTTTGGCGATAAATACTTTAAAATAGTTCCAGAAATCCGTGATTGTCGAGGAGTCTTTTTTTACTTTAATCATTTTATAAAAATTTTCAAGTCTATTTTTTTGTTCGATATTTTCCTGGAGTAAGAGAGTGTAAATTTTATCCTCAAAACTAAAAGAGATAAATCTGCAGTTTTTTGTCGATTTTGAATTTTTTTGGCAATAAATATGCTCATCATACTCATCGATTTTTGCAATATTGCGCTCAAACTCTCTATCTAAAAAGAGGGCTATTTTTTTGCGGATTATCATAAAATGTTTTTTGATTGTATTGATGTTTATGCCGGATTTATCATCCAAAGCTGTGACAGGAATTTTTGATGCTGACAAAAAAAGACTGACAAGTACTTTTTCTCTTGCTATCTTTTTTGGGCTAAATTTTCTCCTGCACTGTGAACATTTGCGTATGCCGTCTGAGAGAAGATAGGTAGTTTTATTTTGACAATAGATGCAATCCATAAAAAATTATATATCTTTGGTCCTTAAAATATGCAAGAAATGTAATTTTTAATATTTTTTTTACGCTAAAACATATAGTATGTTCATATAAAATATAAATCAAGGAGGCACTATGCATATACCTGATGGTTTCATATCGCCATCTACATCTATTGCCGGATTAGCTTTGGCGATTCCGTTGTGGTGGTATGGAGTAAAACAGACAAAGAAGTTTTTAAATGAAAATGAGGATTCTGTAACTTATCTATCCTCGCTGGCAGCTTTTTCGTTTCTTATTATGATGATAAATATTCCCATCCCGGGAGGTACGAGTGGCCATGCTGTCGGTATGGCCGTGCTGGCTATATTGCTTGGTCCTTGGACGGCATTTATAGCTATTAGTGCCGTATTATTTTTTCAAGCAGTGTTATTTGGGGATGGTGGCATATTGGCTCTTGGGGTTAACTCTCTTTCGATGGGATTTGTAGGGGCATTTAGTGCATATTATCTCTATGAGTTTTTGGGCAAGAAAATACCAAAATCGATAGCTTTTTTTGTCGCGGGTTATGGGGGAATGGTGGCAGCAAGTATAGTTGTTGCTGTCATACTTGGGATCCAGCCTCTCTTGTTTGTGCAAGATGGCAAAGCGCTCTATTTCCCATTTGATCTCACGGTAACATTTCCGGCAGTTGTCGGTTCTCATGTCCTGATATTTGGAGTTATCGAAGGGTTGGTTACTGTGGCTATCGTTAATTTCTTTGAAAGAGTAAAAGGGGGCGTACATGCGTAAAAAATTAATAATATTTTTATTGATAATGGTTGCGTTGACTCCTTTGGGGCTTATCAGTGAATATCCTGCTTGGGGAGAATGGGGAGTAGAAGAGTTTCAAACATTGGTTGGCTACATACCTGAAGGGGTAAAGGATGCAGGTATCAATGCACCGATGCCGGATTATGAGGTAGGTAACCTAGGAGCGATTTTAAGTACTATTATTAGTGCAATCATAGGAGTGGCGATGAGTTTTGGTTTTTTCTATGCCTTGAAACGCATCAAAGTAAAATAGATGGACCGATTTTCTGACTTTTTTATAAGTAAGGTGCTCTTGGTTATCTTGATTGCAACACTTATTTTTACCGCATCATCATCAAGTATGATGCTGTTTGGTATATTGAGTGTTATCGCTTTTTTGATCTCTAAAGAGCGATTTTATGTATTGAAATTTACATTTTTTGCCGTTTTTATTTTCTCGTTTTTCGTAGCATTTATAAACGGTATATTCATCTATTATTTGACAGGACAGATTGATCTAACACAGCAGATTATCTTTGTTTGGCGCTCATTCGTGTTAACATATCTAACAATATCTTTTATCAATAGATTTGGCATTGTAGGTGTATTTGGCATCACAAAAGAGATACGGCTTTTTATTGTCTTGTTTTTGGCAAAAAAAGAACTTTTTATCCGTATATTAAAAGAGAGCTATGAAGCTGCAGCAAGCAGAGGCATGAATACAAAAAGTTTCTCAGATACCCTCAGGCTTATAGCCTCTTTGGCCGTAACTCTTTTTCATAAAGCGCTTTTGCTCTCCAAGGAAAACAACTTGGCGTTAAGATCGAGAGGCTATTATGGTTGAGTGTAAAGATATTGTATTGAGTCAAAATGAGCAGATCATTTTAGACTCCTTATCACTCAGTGTAAAAGAGAAAGAGAAGATTGTTCTTCTAGGCATCAATGGTAGTGGCAAAAGTACACTCCTCAAATTTTTAAATGGTTTGATTTTTTCACAGCAAGGAGAGTACCGTTTTAAAGGAGAGCTCATCACGGCAAATTTTCTGAAAAAGAAAGAGAATTTTGTAGATTTTAGAAAAGAGTGCTCTTTGTTGTTTCAAAATATTGATGCGATGCTCTTTAGTGAAAGCGTCAAAAAAGAGCTTCTTTTTTCTATTGAATTGCTCGGTATCCAAAGAGAGGAAAAAGAGATTGATCAAGTCATAAAGATGTTAGGACTTCATGATAAATTGGATTCTTTTCCGTTTATGCTGAGTGGAGGAGAAAAGCAAAAAGTTGCCTTGGCGTGTGTTTTGCTTGTGAATCCGGAGCTCTTACTTTTAGATGAGCCGTTGAGTTCTTTGGATCACGGAGTGAGTAAAAAATTGATTGATTATATCCAGAGTCTTGAGTCTACTTCGATCATTTCGACACATTCTCTTGTTTTAGCTCCCGAGTTAGGCGAGAGAGCTATCGTGCTCAAAGAGGGAAAGATCATTTATGATGGGGGCGTAAATAGCTTTGTAAACAATCACGAGCTTTTACATAAAGCAGGTTTCTTGCATACGCATGATGCACAAGATTTAGGTATTTGGCATAGCCACAAAAAATAGTAGGATTATATAATGATAATGATAACTGTTATTAAGTTATTATATTGTATATTTTCATTTCACCATAACAAAATTACAAGTTAAAAGGAGATTGGATGGAGAAAAAAAAGATAGCATTTATTCTTTCGGTTGTAACAGCTGCAAGTTTAGTAAGTGCCAATGAAGAGGGTGAAAAATTTAGCGGTGAAGCAAGACTTGGGTATCAGTATACCGATGTAGAGACGGAAGATAGTAACGAGGTAGCATTTGGTGTTCAATTAAACTATGAAAGTGCGCGATATATGGGACTCTCGGTTGGAGGTACGCTTCAGGGTGTTTTGCTTGATGAAACTCCCGATATATTGGGTATCCCTTTCGGAGATTCACAGAATGAAAGTTATGGGATATTGAATGAGCTTTATCTCAAAGGCGTATGGGGCGGAAGCACAGTGATTGTCGGGAGACAAATACTTGAAACGCCTTATGCTGATAGCGATGATATCGGCATGGTGCCAAATAGGTTTGAAGCGGCAACCTACATCAATAGCGATATCCCGGATACTACAATTGTACTCTCACATGTAAGAAGTTGGTCGGGAGTCGATGCACCGGTACCTGAAGAGTTTACTAAGATGAACGGTAGTGATGGCGTGCAGGTTTTAGGTATCGAGTATGAAGGTATAGAAAATCTTAATCTGCAAGGATGGTACTATTTTGCAAATGACCTAGTCGATATCGCTTATTTGGAGGCGACTTACGGTGTTGATCTGGATGCTTTTGAGCTCTCTTTTGGAGCGCAGTATTCAAGACAAGACTATGATGCCGGTGACAATAATGATATCTTTGGAATCTCTCTAGAGGGTGCGCATGCACCAAGCGGCTTAGGTTTGGCGGTTGCATATAATCAAACAGACGGCATAGCAGCAGATAACTTTTTTGGCGGAGGACCGTTTTTTACAAGTATGGAGCACTATACTTTGGCAGAAGCCGGAGATGATGGCAAGGTTTACAATGCTGCACTCTCTTGGGAGTTGAATTCTGTGATAAATGGCTTGGCATTAGGTGCCGGATATGCTAAAATAGACAGAGATATTCAAGATGATGCCAATGAGGTTGATCTTGTGGTAGAATATACTTTCAATGACAACCTCACTACAAGTGTTGTCTATAGTGATATATCCGATGATCTCGAGGGTGATACAAAAAATCTTCGAGCGTTTGTCAATTATAGTTTCTAAGGAGAGAAGATGTGTGTTGATTGCGGATGCAGTGTAAGAGGAAAAGAGGAGGAGGCGCATGATCATGACCATCATCATGATCATGATCATGTGAGTGATAATCCTCACCTCAATGATCCAAAGACGATAGAGGTTATCAAAAGCCTTTTAGACAAAAATGATCATGAAGCCGCACACAATCGCGCACATTTTGATAAGCATAATGTTCTAGGTATCAATCTTATGAGTAGTCCGGGAAGTGGTAAGACAACACTTCTTGAGATGCTCAAAGATGTAGCTGACTTTAACTACAGTGTCGTAGAGGGTGATTTGGAGACCAACAGAGATGCCGATAGATTAAGTGCAAAAGGGATACAGGCCATCCAGATACAAACCGGTTCAGCCTGTCACTTGGATGCGATGATGGTACATAAGGCGTTGCACGATATAGATCTTGATGCGATTGATGTCTGTTTCGTAGAAAATGTCGGAAACTTAGTCTGTCCGGCAAGCTATGATGTGGGTACGCATCTTAATGTCGTGCTTGTCTCGATTCCCGAAGGAGAGGATAAGATCGCCAAATATCCGGTAATGTTTAGAAAAGCCGATCTCGTGCTCTTTACAAAAGTTGATTTGTTGCCCTATTTTGAGTATGATATCCAAAGAGAGAAAGCTGCACTAAGAGCGCTCAATCCAAGTGCCGATATCCTTGAGATAAGCACAAAAGATAACGATTCGCTAAAAGCTTTTGCACAGTGGATAGATTTTAAGAAAAAGATGAGATAGGGTATGTGTTTATCGATTCCAAGTAAAGTTGTCAAGATTGACAAAGAGAATCAGAGTTGTGTCGTTGATACTATGGGCGTGCAAAGAGAAGCAAGCCTTATGATGATGGCAGAAGATGATGTCAAGATAGGCGATTTTGTACTCATCCATATCGGCTTTGTGATGAATACAATTAGCAAGGAAGATGCTCAAATCTCTTTGGATACCTATCAAGAGTTGCTTGAAGCGATGAGTGAAGAGGAGCGAAAGCAGGCGATACTAGAAGGTGATGCGTGCGATGATGGAGCTAAGTAACCTCTATGATGATTTTCGTAACCCCGATACCATAAAGGCATATGCTCGCAAGATAGCACTCTTGGCAAAAAAGCTCGATAGAGATATAGGCATTATGGAGGTGTGCGGGGGGCATACGCACACTATTATGAAGTATGGTTTACCTCAGCTCATGCCTAAAAATATCGACTTTATCCATGGCCCGGGCTGTCCTGTTTGTATCATGCCAAAAGAGCGCATCGATCATGCGTACGCACTTGCCATGCAAGAGGATGTAATCTTGGTAACTTTGGGCGATATGATAAAGGTGCCCGGAAGCAATGGAAGTTTGCAAGATGCTAGAAGCAAAGGGGCTGATGTGAGATTTGTCTACTCCCCGCTTGATACGCTTAAAATTGCGCTTGAAAATCCCGATAAAGAGATCATTTTTTTCGCCATTGGTTTTGAGACTACGACTCCGATGACCGCAGCACTTCTAGATGTCATCATCAAAAAAGATATCAAAAATATCAAGCTGCATATCAATCATGTCACTGTCCCCGAGGTGATGACAACACTCTTGGTTGACAGTAAAAATAGAAAGGTTGAGAGCAGAATCGATGCTTTTTTAGGCCCAAGCCATGTAAGCGTCATCAGCGGCTCTAAGATTTATGAGCCTTTTGCTTTACAATACGGCAAGCCGGTTGTCGTCTCCGGGTTTGAACCGGTAGATGTGATGCAGAGTATCGCTATGATTTTAGAGCAGCTCCTTGAAGGCAGAAGTGAAGTTGAGATAGAGTACACCAGAGCAGTCGATAGAGATGGTAATAAAGAGGCGCAAAAGCTTATAGAAAAATATTTTGAAAAGGCACCCGCGTTTCTTTGGAGAGGACTCGGCGAAGTTGCACATAGCTCATGGAAACTCAAAGATGCATATAGTGTCTATGACGCTGAGGTGATCTATGATGTGATCTTACCAAAAGAGCAGTGCATGGATCATAAACTTTGTTTGTGTGGCGAGATACTCAAAGGGATGGCAAAACCACCTCAATGCACGATATTTGGTAAACTATGCACACCGAGTAATCCTGTTGGAAGCTGTATGGTAAGTAGTGAAGGAGCGTGTGCAGCTTACTATAGGTATGGGAATTTATAGTTATGAAGAAAAAGACAGTATCTCTTGTTTTGGGAAGCGGTGGAGCAAGAGGGCTAGCTCATGTCGGTATCATCAAATGGCTTGAAGACAATAACTATAAGATAGAATCAATTTCCGGATGTTCCATGGGCGCACTTATTGGTGGCTTTTATGCTGCGGGAAAACTTGATGTGTATATTGATTGGCTTGAAAAATCAGATGTGATTGATATGCTAAAACTTTTAGATTTTAAAGGTTCCGGCGGGCTTATAGCAGGGGATACACTTATCTCTAAAATGCGAGAGTTGACAGGTGAGCATATGATTGAAGATTTGCCTATCAAGTTTACAGCCGTCGCTACCGATATAGACAGCGAAAAAGAGATCTGGATAAACAGAGGCCCACTCTTGAGTGCTATTCGAGCTTCTATATCTTTGCCGCTATTTTTTACTCCTTATACTTATGGCGGTAGAGCGCTTGTAGATGGCGGTGTATTAAATCCGGTTCCAATCGCTCCGACTTTTCATGATAACACAGATTTGACTATCGCGGTAAATCTAGGAGCAGAAGCTAGCTCCGAAATTCTTTTAAAAGATAGAAAACAAGAATCATCTTTGGCTATGAAGATAAAAGAGTATATCAATGGTGTCTCTATCCCAAAATCAATAGTATCAAATAGTATGTACACAGTAGCAAATAAATCATTTGAAACAATGCAAGGTGCAATCGCTAGAATGAAATTATCGGCGTATCCACCGGATATTGAGATAAGGGTGCCGAGAAATTTATGTGGGAGTTTTGACTTTTATAAATCAAAGTCTATTATAGAATACGGATACAATTTATGTGAAACAACTCTGAAGGAAAATAGTGACTAAAGAAGCAGGTGGCAAATGACAAAGACGATTACACTAGCCCAAGGCAACGGCGGTGAAGAGAATAACGAACTGATATCAAAAGTTTTCTATAAAGCTTTTAAGAATGAGATATTGGAGCGGAGTGAAGATGCGGCAGTTATCCATAGTGGGGAGCTGGCATTCTCTACCGATAGCTTTACCGTATCACCTCTATTTTTTGCAGGAGCAGACATCGGGAAGCTCGCCGTATGTGGTACTTGTAACGACCTTGCTATGATGGGTGCCAAGCCAAAGTACCTAACATGCAGTGTCATCATAGAGGAGGGCTTTGAGCTAGAGAGCTTGGAGCGCATCGTCGAGAGTATGAGGCGTGAGCTGGAAGTAAATGGCGCTATAGTAGTCAGTGGGGATACTAAGGTCGTACCACGCGGGAGTGTGGATAAGATATTTATCAACACTACAGGAATCGGAGAGATAACCAAAAAAGGCATCAGCTCCAATAACATTACATGTGATGATGTTATCCTTGTCAATCGTGATATCGGCTGCCATGGTGCGACTATTTTTGCAGCGCGCGAAGGGATGGAGATGAGCAGTGCTCTAAAGAGTGACTGTAACTCACTCTATCCGCAGGTAAAAGCACTGCTTGATGCAAATATAGCCATAACAGCTATGAGAGATGCGACACGCGGCGGAGTAGCGGCAGTGCTCAATGAATGGGCAAAGCAGTCTGATGTTTGTATAGAGGTCACAGAAGAGAAGATTCCCGTGAGTGATGAGGTAAGTGGTATCTGCGAGATGCTTGGTTTTGAAGCGACCGCTTTGGCTAATGAGGGGACATTTGTACTGGCTGTAAAAAAAGAAGATGCCGATAAAGCAGTAGAAATCCTAAAAAGTTTTGATGTGTGTGCAAAGGCATCGATCATCGGCAGTGTGACCTCTTTGCATCCTCAAAAAGTGGTTTTAAAAAGCGGATGGGGAACATTGAGGTTTTTAGAAACTCCAAGTGGCGAGTTACTGCCAAGAATCTGTTAAGGATATGCATGCATGAATATAGTATAGTCCAAGCACTTCTCAATCAATGTGAAGATATCGCTACGCAAAACGGTGTTGAAAAAGTTTTGAAAATATACCTCAAGATAGGCGTGATGAGTGGCGTAGAAAGCCATCTTTTAAAAAGCGCTTTTGATACATTTAAACAAGAGACAATGTGTGCAGATGCCCTGCTTGATATCCAAGAGCAGCGTGTCATTATCAAGTGTAAAGAGTGTGGAGCGGAGACTACACTTAAAGAGTATCGTTATATCTGTGGACAGTGTGAAAGTAACAATGTTGAGGTGATTGACGGCGAAGAGATGTATCTTATGAGTTTGGAGATGGAGTAGTATGAACGAATATTGGGAGATATATATGAAGCAGCTAGAAGGTGCTGCTGCGAGTGTGCTTGCCAATGTTGGCTTAGCACTTGAAGACAATGAATTTAAAGCGACCTATCCGATAGTAGGCTTTGTTAAAGTGGCACTCAAAAACCCAAAAGAGAATGGACTCATCGATGAAAGTGAGGAGGATGAACTCTCTTTTTTAGAAGATAAATTAGAAGCTTCTATGATAAAGTTTCGCATCGGGAAATATGCCGGCAGAATCATCACGCAAGGAAGTGTGACATTTCTATACTATCTTCAATTTACCTATAATTGGCAAGATTTTTTAGAGTATGCACTGGCTGAATTTGAGGATTTTGAGATAAGCGCCGGGTTTCAAGATGACAGTGAGTGGAACTTTTATCACAATCTACTGTATCCCAATGTCAATGAGTGGCAAATCATCAATAACCATAAAGTATGCGATAAGCTCAAAGAGAGTGGAGATGATTTGCAAAGTCCAAGAGCCATAGAACATAGGGCTGTTTTTGATGTAAGTGTACCAAAAGAGTTTATAGAGGCTATTCAAAATGAGGGCTTTCGTGTGATGGAACAAGAGGACAAAAGTGTAAAATTTTATAGAAAAGATAAGCCGTTTTATTATGATATCGATGCAGTTACACTTGCACTTATCGCACTTAGTAAAGAGCATGGCGGCATGTATGATGGTTGGGAATGCAGTGTCGTTAAAGCAAAACAGTAGATTTATTTATTCCATTTTAATGTAAAGCAACTACCGTCGAGTGTAGGGGTAAACTCCAGCGAAGCACCGAGTTGCTCTTCTGCCATTTGACGACTCATTGCTAAGCCAATACCGCTTCCTTGTTGTTTGTCTGTTACATAGGACTCAAACAATCTTTCTCTCATATCCAAAGAGACTCCACCCGCGTTATCTATGATAGAGATGGATGTTTCATCGATTTGTATAATGATTGATTTTTTACTCTTTGCAGGGTGTTTTAGATGCGCTTCAATAGCATTTTGCAAGAGGTTGATTATGATGTGTCGTAGAGCGTTCTTGTAGAGTTTTTTTTGCAACTTGGATTTTTCTTCTATTTGAATGCGGATTCCATATTTTTCTGTTTCGTGAGATAAAAAATCAATTATATATTCCACTTCTTGTCTTATATTCAAGTTCTCTTGTGTGTTGTTAACTCGGTAAAAATCCAAAAAAGAATCAATGGTTTGCGACAAATGCTGTATATACTCTGCGCCTTTTAATGATTTTTCTTTAATTTTGTGATCATCCGATTTCTTCTCTATATAGAGAAAAAGATAAGACATTGTATTTAAAGGGGTTTTCCATTGATGGGCTATTTGACCCATAGCTTCACCTATGACAGCAAATTTACTTTGGTAGGAGAGTGATTTTTTTGCATTCTCCTCAGCTTCTTTGAGCTCCTTAAGTAGATAACTTATCGCCATAAGCATCATAATTGCCTCAAAAGGGATAGAGACAAAACCCAAAGGTATGAACCATATGTGATAAACATTAAAAAACTCTGCTGCTATAATGGTAATGGTGATGACGCCCCATCCCAAAATAAAAAACTTTGCAGGCATAAAACCTTGTTTAAACCTTATTACTGCAACGATAAGATAGACAATAACATAATGGCTTATATAATGAAGGCCTTCAGGATATCCAAAGAGCGAAAAGATAATCGTACTGATATTAAAATAGAGAAAAAAGAGTAGAAGTTTATCTATTTTTGGCGTATAAGTTTTTGTTTGAAGAAAAATTCTGACAAAAATTGTACTTACCAATGTGGTAATGCCGCCTGAGACTAAAAATAGTTGAGGATCTACCCGTTGATCAAAGAGAGCAAGAGCTATTGTGGGTGAGAAAACCAGATAAGATACAAAACCAAACTGCATGAGCGCATACACCCCATAGAGCGATTGACGCAAGGAAGCCCAAAGAGTTAAGCTATAAATTATCGCCATAGAGAGAAAACCTACAATAAAAATAGCAAAAGCAAACCTAAATTTTTCTCTTTGCATTATCTCTTGATAATTTTGCGCCTCTAGCACACCCATGCCGTAAAGGTATTGGGCGTGGGGTTTTTGTTTTATATGCATAGTGTGAATAAGTGGATCACCTTTTTTATACATAAAGGAGATATATTGTATACCGTTATTTCTAAATTGTATATATTTTAATTTAGGCGAGAGCGGATGATGGTCAACCTCTAGATCATCAATCGCAATATAGAGCATACCTTCCGAGGAGGGCTCTAAAAAACTATAACCTATCCAGTAACTTTCATTTGGCGGTATCTCAAGATAAGCACCCGTTTTTTTATCTCTATTGAGATCGATAGGTTTAAAAGAGAGTGAAGCATTAGCATCAAAGAGCTGCCCGTTTTTTACATGTTTATAGCCAATGTGCGTGATAAGATTGTCTCCCCAAAGAGAGCCTACAAGTAAAAAGATGATCCATATGATATTTTTCATAATACTATATTAAGATACCAAAATGGCAATAAGATGGGAGAATTCATAAAATTTCAATTTTATATCCATTATGCCGCTCATTTTTGATGTTGATGCCGGGAATTTTTTTACGCAAAATTTTTATCACCGTACGCAGTGCTTCATCGCTCATAAAAGAATCATGCCAAACACTATATTCTATCTGCTCATAAGGAACTATATTGCCGGCATTACGTAGCAAAGTATTCAAAAGTAATTTCTCTTTTCTTGTGAGACTTATATTCTCATTTTGTACTCGTAAAATTTGATTGTGTATGTGATAAGTGCTTTCTGGCGTAATAGTAATTGTCTCATTAGTAAAAAAACTTTCATAGACTGTTTTTATTTTTGTCTCGAGCTCATTTGGCTCTACCGGTTTTTTTAACCATCCCGTGATACCGATATCTATACCCTCTATAAGCGTATCTTCTGTCGTGTATGCCGTAGTGATAAAGATTGCCGTATTTTCATTTTTTTCGCGTATTCTTCTTGCAACATCCAATCCGCTTAATGTAGGCATTTTCAGATCGGTTATAACAATACTTGGGCCATAGTCTTCATACAATTCAAGTCCTATTTTCGGTTCTGTAGCGCTATATACTTTCCCGCAAATTAACTCTAAAAAATCTACTGCTTCAATTACTTGATCGCAATCATCGTCTATGTAGAGTACAGATATTGCTTCAAATTTCTGCATAAATGACCTTATATTCTTAACTTTTATTATTATATCCCATCTTTACCCCATTTTTGAATGCCATACTTTGAAAAATCAAAAAAAGGAGAAAACAAAAATGGAAGAAGTAGGAAACAAAAGAGGAATGACAGCAGGTATCATAGCGTGTGTTCTTGCAGGAGTAGGAATTTTATTTTTTGGTGTTGTTTTTGTGCCGTTGGCTATGATAGTAGCGCTTTTCGGGACTTTTCTAGCGGTAAAATCTAAAAATACCGGTGCTATAGGAGTGAATATTTTGGCATGGGTATTGGTGATCATAGGGGTAGCTACCTCTCCTTTGTTGCTTGTTGCAATCGGTTTGTCAAGCAGCTAGCAATTATTGCTAAATATAACTTGGTGAGTAGTAGAGAACAATGAAATCTCAAGGAGAATAAAATGAAAAAAAGTTTAGTTTTGGTTGGTTTAATCAGTGCTTTGATATTGGGTGGATGCGGCAGTAAAAAAGATGCTACTAAGGGCAATTTTGAAGAAGCTATCAATGCTCATCTTGAAAAGGAGTGCATAGAAATTGGTAGGATGTATAGGGATTTACCTATAGAGATAAGCACTAAAGATTATGAAAAAAAGTCACTTGATAATTTAGTTAAAGTCGGATTATTGGTATCTAAACCTGGAAAAGTAGAGATAGAATCTATGTTTGGCAACAATAAGAGAATGGAGGATGGTTTTGTGTATACATTGACTCCGGAGGGCGATAAATACTATCAAAAAGAAGATAAAGTTTTTTGTGCAGGAAGATATGAAGTCAAAGAGATTATAAATTTCTCCGAGCCGTTGGATGTACTTGGTCGAGTAATGACCCGAGTAAAATTTACAAAAATAGCAAGAGATGTTCCATCTTGGGCAAAGGAATGGGCTGGATTTTCGGAAAATAAAAATTTTGCGATGTATGTAGCTGAAAACCCTATAGAAGATAGCGCAGATTTGGTTTTGACAAATGAAGGGTGGATGCATCATAGAGATTTTGAATAAATATTCTAGCGTCAAGTTAAGTGTGTTATTGGAAATTTGTAAGCAGTGTTAAGAGGTAAGGTCTATTTTGTCACCTTTGATTTGTTTCAGGGGTTCTTATCAGATGGGGGGAGTTTTACGGATTAGTGGTAAAAAAATGGAAAAATTAGTTTATTGAAGCATCTTTGGATAGATAAAAAACTCTAGCATCATATTTTTTTTAAGCCCACCACAACTTTTTAAACCATCCTTGTCTGATTTGGCATGACGAATAAGGTACAATCTTTTCATCAAGTTCCTCCATTATCAATCTTTAAATCCATCAATTATCTCTTGCAGTGAGTATTGCTCTTTTCTTTTCTCGATTTTAAAATCAAGTTTCATTATAGCAGAGATAACCGTTTTGATATAATCCTCAAAATGCTCTTTTAGTGGAGCACTAAGTCCAACGTGAAGATCAATCTCTTGCGGGACGATACCGATCACTGTTGCATTCGGCAACTCTTTGCCTTGGAGTTCTAGCATATCAAGACATTCAAGCACTCCTATCTCATGCGCGCCTCCGCAATTAATGCCGTATCCTCCAAGTTCATTTGCCGGAATCACATAGATTGACCCCGGAGCATCATCAATTTCTATGCTATCTAGGATGATAAGCGAGTAGGATTCTTCGATAGTATCGAGCAGTGCCATACCGGCGACTCCACCTTCCTTGAAGTGAATATTTGGAGAGAAATCATAATTTTTTTTAAGAAATGCAGTAGCATAAACACCGATACCATCATCTCCCTGCAAGATGTTGCCTATGCCTAAAATTGTCAATTTATGCATAGGTTTTCATCTCTCTTCTTGCCTCTTGAACATTGGGTACATACTGAGCAACCAATGTCCAAAATTGTTTTTGATGATTTTTGTGTTTGATGTGGGCGAGCTCATGAATGATGATATACTCTATAAGGTGCCAAGGGAGTTTCATAACACCGGTATTTATACTCAGCGCATTTGCTTTGGAGCAACTACCCCACTGGGATTTTGTTTTTTTAAAGGATATCTTTGTTGGATGCAGCCCCATATTTTCAGCATGCTCTTTTATCTTTTTTGGCAGTAACTCTTGAGCTTTTTGAAGGTAAAAGCTATCAAGTATCTCTAAAAATTTTGCTTTATCAAGATCGTTTTTGTAGCTATACTTAAACCCCTTTTGCATGATAAATCTTAGAGAATTTTTCTCACTCTTTTCAAAGTCTACCGGATAACCTTCTCCTAAAAAGTAGATCGTTGTGTCATTGTTGAGAGTATAGATAACACCTTTTTTAGTGTGCATTCTTTTTTTAGCCTCTTTGATCCATAGGCTTTTTTTAGCAATGATAGCAGCTATCTTATCTTCGCAATTTTTAGGAGATTTGACTATAAGCTCTCCGTCTTTATTGATAGAGAGCGTGATATTTTTTAGTCTTGGGTTAATGATATGTGTAAATGCAGGAAGTATGTTCCTATCCTTATTTTACGAGTTTTCCATCTTTGAAGATAGCCTCTCTATAAAGGCTTCCATCTCTCTTATATGTCTTGTAGGATCCATTTTTGACGCCATCTACATATTGAATACTTATCATAGGAGAACCATCTTCGTAGTATGCTATCTGTTCACCGTTAACGACATCATTGACATATGGTGTTTTTTGCAACACTCCACCACCAGGATCATACATAGTTTCAATTCCGTTTTTTCTTCCGTATTTTATCTCTGCAGTCGATGTCAATTTGCCATCATATCCATATCTTTTAAGGATACCACTCTGTGTTGATTGGTCAGTGATAAAAAATTCACTCATCAATTTACCGCCGGTAAAATATTCTCTTACAACATCTTTTGAGTTAGAAGTCGAAGGAGTGTTTGCAGAAGGTCCTGAATTTGTACAGCCTGCAAGTAGAGCGATCATAATAGCCGCAAAAACTATATAAAAAAATCTCATAGAATCTCCTTTTCGTTAGAACATTATACACTCATTTCCAAAAGAGTTTCTTTATGAAGCAAAATATAATAAGGATATATTTTTACAAAAGAATTATGCGTTTGTTATTTATATATCAATATATCTTGATATATAAATATATTTGTGATACACTTACAAAAAAGGAGATACTTTGGAGCTATTTTTAGATACAATCGGTGCGATAAATGATGTAACGAGGCTACGCTTACTTCGTTTTATAGATATAAACGGTGAAGTATGTGTCTGCGATATAGAAAACTCTTTTGAGATGATTCAATCAAGAGTATCAAGGCATCTCAAGATACTTAAGGAGAGTGGGTTTTTAAAAGTAGATAGACGAGGAAGGTGGGCATACTATAGCATCAGAAATCCACTTGATCAATTTCGCCAATCAATTTTAAAAGAGATTAGTTATCTCGATATGGATATCCCAATGCTTAAAAAAGGGTGTAATTGATGATTTTGGCGAGTACTATATTTGTAGTTACGCTTATTTTTATAATTTGGCAACCACGAGGCTTGCAGATAGGAACAACGGCAACTATCGGTGCTATTGTAGCATTGCTCTTTGGTATTGTAAGTTTCAATGATGTTCTTACTGTTGCAAATATAGTTTGGGATGCAACATTGGCGTTTGTCGGTATTATAATCCTCTCAATGGTACTGGATGAAATTGGTTTCTTTGAGTGGTGTGCGTTGCATATGGCAAAACTATCACGCGGAAATGGACATTTGATGTTTGTGTATGCATTGATACTCGGAAGCTTCGTGTCAGCACTTTTTGCAAATGATGGAGCGGCATTGATACTTACTCCGATTTTGCTTGCTAAGATGAGAATATTACGGCTCAATCTTAAAACAATTATCGCCTTTTTACTTGCAGGCGGGTTTATTAGTGATAGTGCATCGTTGCCTTTCGTCTTTTCAAATTTGACCAACATAGTAACAGCAAATTATTTTGATATCGGTTTTGGAGAATATTTAGCTAACATGATAATCCCATATCTGATAAGCACCATGGTTTCTATCATGGTATTGTGGATAATTCTACGAAAAGATATCCCTAAAAAAGTAGATACCACACTTCTAAAAAATCCGGATACTGTACTGAAAAATAAAATACTTTTTAAATTTTCATGGGTTTTTCTCACAATTCTACTTGTAGGGTATTTTATAGGGGATGCATATCATCTTCCTGTTTCACTTTTTGCACTTGGCGGTGGGCTGTTATTTTTACTCATTGCAACTTTTGCAAGAGTTGTCCGACCAAAAGAGATTATCAAAAATGCTCCATGGCAAGTGGTATGGTTTAGTATAGGACTCTATATTGTTGTGTATGGATTGAAAAATGCAGGACTTACAGATTACCTTGAGATAATACTTAAAGATTTAGCAACACGAGGTGATTTTGTAGCAGTTGTTGGAACCGGCTTCGTAGCGGCATTTTTAAGTGCCTTTATGAACAATATGCCAACCATTATGATCATGGATATCTCACTTACAAATATTGGAAATGAAGCAATGATGTATGCAAATATCATTGGATGTAATTTAGGACCGAAAATGACACCGTTTGGTAGCCTAGCTACGCTATTGTGGTTGCATGTCTTAGCGCAAAAAGGTGTAAAAATAAGCTTTGCACAATACAGTAGATTTGGACTTATAGTAACACCGCCTGTGTTACTTATAGTTTTATTAACATTAATCTAAAGGAAAAATATGGATAAAAAAGTATTGGTTCTCTGCACGGGTAATAGCTGTCGAAGCATCATAGCTGAAGCACTTATCAATGCAAAACTAGAAGGCGTAAGTGCAGATTCTAGCGGAGTAAAAGCGAACGGTAAAGTAAATCCAAATGCGAAAAAATTACTTGAAGAAAAAGGAATATGGAAAGATGAGTATCACTCAAAAACACTAGATAGCATCATAGATAATCATTATGATCTGGTTGTAACGGTGTGTGACCATGCAAAAGAGAGTTGTCCGATATTTCCACGACCGACTCCGAAGATACATGTAGGTTTTGAAGACCCGGATGGTAAAGGTTTTAAAGCATTTAGGAAAATATATGAAGAGATGGAGGCATTTTTGCTCCCTATGCTAAAAAAGGCACTCGATGTTTGATTGGTGGGAAAAGATAGTTGACGGATTGGTGTATGGAGCTTGGGGTTTGGATCCAAAAAGTGCGCTCGGGGGCACTATACATTTTTTTATCTATGATACTATCAAGATTTTTATACTTCTTCTTGGCATCATTTTTTTAGTGAGTTTTCTGCGAAGTTATTTTAACACTGAAAAAGTAAGGCGTTACCTCCAAGGTAAAAGTGAATTTACAGGCAATATTTTAGCCGCACTTTTTGGAATCATCACACCCTTTTGCAGCTGTAGTGCCATTCCTCTTTTTTTAGGTTTTATGCAAGCGAGGATTCCTATCGGGATCACCTTTAGTTTTCTCATTTCTGCACCACTAAACAATGAGATAGCTATAGCGATGCTTTTTGGACTTTTTGGATGGAAGATAGCAGCAATCTATATCGGTTTTGGTCTTTTGGTCGCTATTCTCGGCGGATACTCTATAGGGAAAATCAAAGGAGTAGAGAAGTATGTCCTCATACCAATAGTTCCACTCGAGGGTGAACTCAAAGATATGATGACTAAGCAACCATTTAAGCAGAAGATAAAAGAGGCGTGGGCATACACTGTGGATATATTCAAAAAGATATATCTGTATGTTATGATCGGAGTCGGAGTCGGTGCGCTTATCCATGGGTACATCCCAACAGAGCTTGTCTCAAAATATGCAGGAGGTGATGCTTGGTATGCGGTGCCCATAGCGGTGTTAATGGGTGTGCCTATGTATTCAAATGCAGCCGGTGTTATGCCGTTAGTTGAGGTTTTGAGTGAAAAAGGGATGCTGCTTGGTAGTGCGCTTTCATTTATGATGGCAGTGACTGCATTGAGCTTACCCGAGGCGATGATACTAAAAAAAATACTTCATATGCGACTTATAGTTACTTTTTTTGGTATAGTAGCATTTGGGATATTATTGGTGGGATACATATTCAATTTTATTTTTGGGGGCAATTAATGAAGATAGATATATTGGGAACCGGCTGTGCTAAATGTAAAGCATTGTTTGAAGTAGCAAAAGAAGCACTCGCAAAAACCGGAAAATTTGCGGAGATAAATAAGATAGAAGATATTGTTGAGATTATGAGTTATGGTGTGACAAGTACTCCGGCACTTGTCATTGATGGTGAAGTGAAGATGAGTGGAAGAGTGCCGAGTGTCGATGAGGTAGTAGAGATAATTAGCGCTTGATTTTATCGAACTAAAAGGAGTGGCACGCAGGCTTCTAAAAGCATATGGTGTGTGACGCTTCCATAGATGATGTGATGAAGTATGCCATGTCCAAAGGCACCCATAGCGATAAGATCAATGTTGCACTCTTTTTGATACGATAAAATCGCTGTAACAGGCTCTCCTTCTAGGTAGATAAAATTAGCACTGATATCAGTATTTGCCAATCTTTTTTTTGCCTCTTGGAGTGCTGCTTCATTGTTAACACTAACGATATCTCTTTGAACATCATGGAAGATAGGATTTGATATAAGAGTATCAAGTGCTTTTTGGCTTGAGAGCGATCCATCATAGGCGATGAGTACTTTATGGATAGGTTTGTATGTGCCATTTATCAACAAAATAGGAGCTCTTATGTCTTTGATAATCTTTTCGACTTGAGGGCTTATACCGCTTTTTTTGCCTTTTTCATCGATGCCATCTAGCCCAACAACAGCAACCCTGATACTCTCTTGGAGCTCAAGAAGATTTTCATAGAGGCTACCCTCTTTTTGCGAAGAGACGATCTGTTTTGTTTTTCTATTCTTTGCTTGTTCTTCACATTCTTCTAAAAGTGCACTGCCATTCTTTGTAGAGCTAAAAAATTTAAGTGGCAAATCTAAGCTTTTAGATAAATCTATACTATAATCACACACATATTTTGAAAATTTTGAGCTATCGACACACGCGTATATATATTGATCTTGTTTGACCATTAAGCACTCTCTTTGATTTTCATTATTTCCAAACCGCCTATTATAGTTGATATTGCTTTATTTCTCCAATGATTCTTTAACTTTTGTGATTCTATCAAAATAGTTTTTATGCTGAGCCTAGTTTGGATTGATAATTTTTTAAATTTATTTTGGATTAATTTATGACTGTTCTTTAAGTATATAATCAAGCTCATAAATGTTTTGCGCGATATACTCTATATCATCCACGGCATCTTCGCTACAAGCAAAAAGTATCTGATCGCCTTCTTTAAGATCAATCACCGCTTGCGGCAGCAGATAGGGTTTCCCTTCTCTTTGTAAGAGCAGAACTTTGATACTGTTTTTCTCTTTTGGGTTTGATCTTGAGCGAATGAGAGTATCTAGATACATCTTTTCGCCCTTTTTCATTCTTTGGGTGATTGCATATGCATGTTTTTCATCGATTGTCATCTCAAATAGCGACGGATTTGCTCCTATCTCTCTGAGCTCATTTGCAAGATCTCTTGCCCACATCTCATTTTTAGCCGAGATAAGATGTATAAATCTATCAGAAAGTGGATGGATAAGCGCATTGATAGTTTTATGAATCAAGAGACGCGAAGGCATAAAGATATAGTGTATATTTGCATATTCAAAGAGTGACAGATTTTCCATCTCGTTTTCTCTCGCGATTGTGACGATATGTGGGCTTATCTTTTTGGCCGTTGCAAGTATCGAGAGGTTGGTGGTATCGTCATTCGTTCCTGCGATGATAGCGACAGCCTCTTCTATATTGGCATCGATAAGCACATCTTTGTCGTCTGCATTTTTAGTAAGAACTTTTTTGATGCCCTCGACATTGAGTGGCTCACCAAGTTTGTTATCGATCTCTATAAACTCAGCCTCTATATTATTTTGATTGAGTATTTTATGGAGTCCTCGACCCATTCTGCCATAACCGCAGATCACATAGAGTCCTCTTGGGAGCGTAAAGCTTGAAGAGTGAAGATCTCCGATTCTATAGATCCATTTTTCAAGCTGATAGAGCGTTGGTGCATTGAGGAGCATATGAATCTGCTGAGAGATAATCTCGAATGGATTTTCAATGATTTCCACACCGATATCTTTTAAGTTTTCCGAGTGATTATCGGTTGTTGATTTGATAGCAAGTGTTGTTGTTTTGTTGAGTATCTTTGCAGTTAATGCTATCTTGAGATTGAGATTATCATCTTCAAAAAGCGAGACGAGTCCTTTGCAGTATTTTGACTTTATTCCTGCAAGTTCTAGGGCATTTGGATCATATATATCTGCTTCAAGTGCCGGAACATGTGGAGAGTAATTCTCCAAGATAAGCTCGTTGATTCGGTCGCGATTTTTTTCTATTACAACGACTCGAAAACCTTTAGAGAGTACTTTGCCTATGATCTTTTTTGTTACATTGTTATAACCCAAGATGATAAAAAAAGACTCATTTATCTTTTTTACTTGCCCCTCAAAACGCGTTTTGGCTATCTCCTGGATAAGGAGTTTATCTTGGAGTATCGAGATGAGCGAGCCGATTCCATAAAACCATCCGATGACCGTTACATAGATAGACATTGAGACCCATATTCTTTGAGGGTAAGTAAACTCAAAAGGGGTCTCTCCAAAACCTATCGTTGTTGCTGTGTAAGTGATAAAATAAAATGCATCAAAAATCGTCATATGATAGGGCTCGCCGTTTGCACTTATACCGCCTATAGAGATAAGCCCTATAATCGCTATAGTATAGGTAACAACTATGACGATAAAAGGTCTCCTCATTTTTTGTAGGAGGAGCCAAAGAGAGTTATTGTTCATGAAGAGTTACCTTTTTGATTTTAAAGTCTCTCCAATATAGAGTATCACAGAAGTTACATTTGCCATCAATGCCCCACCTGAGAGTGATATGATTACCGCTGTTGAATGCACATCTAAAGCATTCGTATAATATGCTATCGTCCATATGGTTGCCGCTGCTATAAGCTGAATATCAGCAACAAGAGAGGTAGCAAGAAGGACAGAGCCTATCTGGGTCTTGTCGCCGATCTTTAAAGTAGTCGCAATGATATTTATGACGATTGCAGCAAAAAGTTCATATTTACTATGTTGTTCTAATGTTGCGATATCCCCGTAAAAAAAACCGAAATTGAGCGTCATAGCAAATATGATAAAGAAACCACTTATTAGTTTATCGAAGTTCATTTACTTTCCTTTAAAATATGATAGTAAAACCTTATCTTTAATTGTAGTTAAAAATATATCAAAGATAGTTAAAGTCTCCACAATTCTAGAGAAATGCTTCGCAGTAGCGTGGATAATCGAGCCAAAGAGACCCCGATTTTATATCCAGCCTTTCTTTTTGAAGATATACAAAGGGCTCACAGAAGCAAGTATCATCAGAGCTATTGAAAAGACATAGCCGTATTTCCAGCTAAGCTCAGGCATAAAATGGAAGTTCATACCATAGATGCTTGCAATAAGTGTCGGCGGCAGGAAGATTACATTGATGATTGTAAATATCTTTACTGTTTTGTTCTGCTCGATACTTAACATACCCACAAAGATACTTTGCAAGTAGTCAAGTCGCTCAAAGTTAAAGTCTGTGTGTTCTATGAGGGATTTAATATCTTTGAGCATGATGATAACCTCATCGGTCGCTATTCTATCGACTGCCGATTTGAGCATAGATGTGAGGATACGCTGTTTATCGGTAAGGTTCTCTCGTATCTTCATATTGAGATCTTCAAACGCAGAAATTTTCTCGAGTATCTCTTCATCCTCGTGGGTATAGTCTGAAAATACATGTCGTCTAATCTTTGCGATCTCTTTTGAGAGATTTTCTATCGCATCCGCATCCGCATCGATTCTTATATCGATAATCTGATGAAATATATCAAAACCGTCTTTGAACTCTTTTGGAGTCGAGAGGAAACGCTTGCTAAATTCACTAAAGGTCGTAAGCTCTTTATAACGAATCGAAAAGAGTAATCTATTTTGCAATATAAAAGATACGGTCTCATTGTATGGATTTGGATCATCGCTTATAAGGAAGTAACTATTGATCTCTATGCGCTTGCCCTCTTCCCAATATCTCGAACTTATCTCAATCTCTTCACTCTCTTGCTTGGTTGGGAAGCTGATATCAAACATCTCTTCGACTGTTTTAATCTCTGTACGGGTAGGTCGGAGCATATCTATCCAAACTACATCTTTAAGCTCGGCAGTATCTGTTAGTAACTCCAAATCTTTTATGATCTCAAGTCTCGTTCCTTTTTTGATGAAACATTTTACCATGAGCGAACCTTTATGCGATTGTAATAAAATAATACAGCGATTGAGCTAAAATATGCCTAAAGAGGCGAGAATGTCATAATGAGGGATAGATATGGTAATTTTATAGTAAATATATACCTGATTTTAGTCGAATTATCCCGCCAGATAAATTTAGAGATATACTTGCAAAAAGTGATCGGATCAGAATAAAGAGTGTTGCTAGAAAAGCATCTATGTTTTCTCTCAAAGACAACATAAGAGGTGGCATGATGGTTCCACATCTGCATGTAGGCAATGAGATTATATTGCTCGATAAACCCACATTGAAAAAATATTTTCAAGTTGTTGCCGAGGCGGTAGATAAAATTAAAGATATCAAAGATGTAGGTGCATATATTCGTTTTTAGAATATAGCGAGTTTATTACATCCTTGCTTCTTTGTTCCCCTGAATTCTTTTCAGGGTCTCTAAATGTTGCATTACGTAAAGATGTTGATATATCAAAACAGAAATAGAGAGAAATAAAAAACGATATTCCAAATGTCAAGATGAGTGAATTTATTTGAATTGCACTATTGAGGTTTTTAATATGTATCGGCGAGGTTGTCTGCTCAAAAAGAGAGATTTTGAAAATATAAGAAGGGATTATTTGATCGATTTGATGGGTTAAGATAAATAATTTTCCAATAAATTCCTATAAACCTATATATTTACTTATTTTTGGATTTAATATTTTTTTCATAACTAAAATCATTAAAATGCAAGATAAAAGTGTCAAGATAGATAATAATATTATATATGCTGGTTGAAAATTATATAAGAGATCATTTTTTCTTAAAATATAACCCAATACATTTTGAGCTCCAATATGAGACAAATATATTATATATGAATAGTTTCCAAGCCACGCTAAATATTTATTATCGATTACCATCTCTTTTTTGTCAAAATGTAAATAAAGCAATAAAGTAAAAAGAAGAAAAGCTGTAAAATAGGAAGAAATTTTTACTTGTGAAGCTCCAAGGCTTGTTAACTCATGTATCCCAAGAAGATATCCTTCAAGAAGAGACATGAAAAAAGATATTATTAACATTATAATAATTATTTGTTTGTATTGTTTAACAAAATTTTCAATTTTTTGTCTATACATCCCTGCAAAAATACCAAAATGATAAAAAGGATACCAAGTAATAAATAAAATGGCAGTATAGGGAAAATGTGCTATAAAACTTTCTGAATAGTAAATACCAACAACATATCTATAAATCATGCTTATCACAAATAAGGAAATCATTATTATAATATGAGATTTGATGGTTTTTAATTTCCATATCAAAGGAGTGATTAAAATAAATTGCATTAGAACAATAACAAAATAACCAATCCCAACACCAGATCCAAGGAAAAAATCTAAAAAAATTTTCTTAAAAGAGTAAAAATGGTCATGTTTAAAAATAATGATATAAATTAGTGTCCATATAATATATATTGGAATTAGTCTTAAAAATCTTTTTTTAATAAATGAAGAGCCTGATTGCCCTATTTTTGGAAGAGAAAATAATCCTGCAATAGCAAAGAATATAGGTACCGCAAAATTAATAATTTGACGAAGTGAAAGTCCAAATATCCAATTAAATGAATCAACGGGAAATTTCAAACTTGCATTGGTAGCATGAATCATAATCACAGCAATTATCGCAACCCCCTTAATCGAATCCCAATATGATAATCTCATTGTAATCTCCCAATTTAAAAAGTTTATTCTATCGCAATCATACTAAAAGAGGTTTGGCAGAAGATTGCCTCCTTCGCAAGTAGGGCAAAGCGTGAAAATGGTCTACTCTTTTCCTATCTTGAACTAAAGATAAGGTTTTGTGTTAATTTAGAGTTCCCAAAGAAACAAATCATAATACATATCATAACAAGATTATTCTTTATATTTTTTTGTGAGCTTTTAATGCTTTATGCGATGAATTGCATGAAAGCATTAATTCTCCAATGGATGGTATATTTAAAGGCTCCTCAAAGAAAAAAATGGAAACTATATAGATTTTAAAAGCAAGGCATTTTAGATATACTCTTAATATTAAAATATCGTTATCAGGCGAGATGATATTATGGATAGACTAGTTGCACTTCTCACAAATCCTTGGCTATGGTATTTAATAGCCACAATAGTTTTTTTACCATTATTTTTAAAATACATTCGTAGGTTTTATTCCGAAAAGGTAAAGAAAGAGGTAGAGATATATGAGTCGTGGCAAAAAAGTGAATCAATGAAAAAGATGAATAGAGTCACTTTTGTTGGATGGCTATTTTTCAGCGTAATAATATTTCTACTATTAGTTTTTATAGAATGGGTAGTTTGTGGGAAAGTAACTGCTTGCTCTCTTTGGAGAATAGATTTACCTGCTGCTATCATGCTTGCAATAGCAATGACCTATATATTCCACAGGAGAATAGAATCTGTCATTTTGAAAGATAACTATGAAGTTCACCGTAAAAAGTGGATTGCATTTATAAGAAGAAAAGAAGAGTATGAAATGACAGATAAAGAACTTAAGAAAATAAAAATTCAAGAAATAATCGCGCTTATAATCTTTGCTTTATCTATAGGATATTTAGTACAAGGGTTTATTGTTTTAAGTTGTGCTTGGAAGACATTATTTGCGTGAAATTATCTGGCAGAGGGGAAGGGATTCGAACCCTCGATAGCGTTAACTATACACGCGTTCCAGGCGTGCGCCTTCAACCGCTCGGCCACCCCTCTAAAGAAGAAGAAATTATACACGAATTTTTTTAAGAATAGTTTGTTATGATTTCAGTTGCCTCTCTTCAATCCGTGCAATGGAGTTGTGAGACACCGGGTCAGGATGGGAACATAGCAGCCCATCTCGCTTCACTGTGTGCCGCGGACTCTGGAGGGAGGTCTAATCCTCTTCGACGATACTCCACTCGTAGTATGGCAAAGCTTCAAACACAACATCTTCAATCGTATATCTATAATTATTGGACACCGTAACGATCTCTACTCTTTTGATACTACTCTTTTTTATATCGGAAAATATCTTTTGTGTTTTCACCCAGACACTATCTTCACTTTCAAAAGGTGCGGGGATGATGAGCTTATCGAAGTGTATGATGTAGCCGTTTGCGTTGAGAGCATATATCTCGTTGTCTCTTTTGAGGAGCGTTAAAAGCACAAGTGATTCAAAATGGATACCGAAGTTCAACTCGGTAGTAAGGTAGCTAGAGAGCGTGATATCATACAACACAACTCTCTTAGAGCCCTTTTTTGAGATATCTTCTATAAAATAGACTATCCCCTCTTGCAAAAATTCATCGATCTTTTTATAGAGCCAATCTTTTGATATCTTAAATGTCTTTTTAGCATAGGTGTATATCTGATTGATAGTGAGCTCTTTTGTATTGTGAATCGCCAAAAGGGAGAGCAAGCGTATCTCTTGAGGATCAAAACGACAGAGCAGGAAATCTTTTGCAAGTAGTTGTGTTGATCGGTTTGATTTCAAAAGCGCAGGCACAGAGCCCATTTTGAAAAAGTGTGAAAAGCCATTGGTCTGCGAGACATTTGTCTCAAATCCTAAAAACTCTTCATAGTCAATCGTATGGAGTCTAATGGCTGTGGCACTTTTAATCTCTGCTTGTATCCTCGTGATGATGATAAGTCTATCGCAAGTTGGAAGTGTGCTGAAAAAAGCAACATCATAGTGGTCGAGTACGACCGTTTTTATCTCTTTCTCTTGGATATACCTCTGAAGACTCTTAAGAGTAAATGCCTCAAAGAGCATTTTAGGATCACTCATATCTATATAGAGTGACCCCTCATCAAGGCTGTCAAGCCAATCAAGTACAAAAGATGTTTTGCCGCTCCCCCTGACCCCATAAAGGTTTATAAGCGGATTTTGGTCTAGCTGCGCTTTTCTCGGAGCAAAAAAATCATTTTTTGGTCTATTGAGATAGCAGTATTCGAGTAAGTTCATTTCAATCCTTCCTTATCAAAAGGAAATGTTTTTTAAAATTGTAACCGTTTTAACTTAAATAGTGTTGTTAGTTTTATCTATTTTTTGTATAATTCACGTCCAAAATTTATGTTAACACTACTGTTGACGAGTTCTTTAAAGGGTAAAAATGGAAAAGATTAGACTGAAGCTTAAAGCTTATGATCACCGTGTGCTTGATAGATCCGTAGGTTCTATCATTGATGCTGTCAAAAGAACAGGCGCTGAAATTAGAGGCCCGATTCCGATGCCGACTAAATTTAAACGCTATACTGTTTTGAAATCACCGCATGTCAACAAAGACTCGCGTGAGCAGTTTGAGATCAGGATTCACGGAAGAATGATCGATATAGTCTCTGCTACATCCGATACGATAGATTCGCTTATGAAGCTTGATCTAGCGCCGGAGATAGAAGTAGAGATAAGACAGATGGACAAGTAAGGAGTAGAGAATGGAATTTATCATAGAGAAAATAGGGATGAGTAGAACTGTTCAAGTTCCTAGTGTTCCTGTAACACTTCTGAAAGTAGTTGATACAAAAGTTTGTGAAGTTAGAGAAGATGGCAAAGCAGTTGTTGCTTATCATAGCTCTAAAAAGATCAATAAAAGTATCGAAGGGCAACAAGCAAAATATGGAATCTCAAAAGATTTCAATAAGTTTATGACTATCGCTGTGGCTGAGGGTGTTGAGAAAGGCGATCTTGATCTTACTCCACTCGGAGAGGCTAAGAGCATCAAAACATCTATCAACTCAAAAGGTAGAGGGTTTCAAGGTGTTATAAAAAGACACGGTTTTTCAGGTGGTCCGGGCGCACATGGTTCTAGATTTCATAGAGCCCCGGGATCAATCGGTAACTGCGAATGGCCTGGTCGTGTTATGAAGGGTAAAAAAATGCCCGGTCAATACGGAAACACAAAAGTAACAGTTAAAAATGAAGTACTTTCATTTGATGCTGAAAACGGTGTATTGGTAGTCAAAGGCGCAGTCCCCGGACATAATGGCGCTAGAGGATTAGTAAGGATTGTAAAATGAGTAAAGTAGATATAGTAAAAAGTCAAGATCTTCCAAAAGCATTTTTGGAGACGCATCCACATAACCTCTATCTTTATTGTAAAGCATATTCTGCTTCAGTGAGAGCAAATAGTGCAACTGTAAAAAACAGAAGTGAAGTGAGCGGTGGCGGTAAAAAACCTTTCGCACAAAAAGGTGGCGGTAGAGCAAGACAAGGTTCTATAAGAGCTCCACACTATACAGGCGGTGGTGTAGCTTTTGGTCCATCTAATGATAAGAACTACAATCAAAAAGTGAACAAAAAGCAGAAAAAACTTGCGTTGCATCATGCGCTCGCTGAGAAAGCTGCAAATGAAAAACTTTTTGTTACCGATAGTGTAGTTATCGAGTCAGGTAAAACAAAAGATGCAGTGTCATATGTAAAATCTCTTAACCAAAGAGATGTCCTGATAGTAAAAGAGATGATAGACGATAAAACATTTTTAGCATTTAGAAATATGTCAAATGTCTATCTAATAGAGAGTAACGAACTCAATGCTTATCTAGCAGCAGCATACCATTCAGTTGTTATAGAAAAAGCAGTTCTAGACAAAATAGTACAAGAGGTCTAAGTATGGCAGATATTACAGATATAAAAGCAATCCTATACACTGAAAAGACATTAGGTCTTCAAGAAGATGGTGTGATCGTAGTGCAAACTTCTCCTAAGATGACCAAAAATGGTCTCAAAGAAGTTTTTCGTGAGTTTTTTGGAATTAGTCCACTTAAAATAAACTCTATGAGAGTAAATGGCAAAGTGAAAAGATTTAAAGGTATGGCCGGAAAAAGAGCCGATGTAAAGAAATTTTATGTCAAGCTTCCGGAAGATGCAAAAATCGAAAGCCTAGCGGTATAAGGAGAGAAGATGGCAATAAAAACATACAAACCATATACCCCAAGCCGTCGTTATATGACGAATCTTGATAGCGGTGACATTACAGCAAAAGCAAGCGTCAGAAGCTTGCTCAAAAAACTTCCAAGAGCAGCAGGAAGAAACAACAACGGTAGAATTACCTCTAGACATAAAGAGGCTGGAGCAAAAAAACTTTATCGTATCATTGATTTCAAAAGAAATAAATTTGGCGTTGAAGGAACAGTTGCTACTGTTGAGTACGATCCGTACAGAAACTGTAGAATCTGTCTTGTAAAATATACTGATGGTGACAGAAGATATATCTTACAGCCAAAAGGACTTCAGGTAGGTGATAAGGTTATAGCAGCAGAAGCAGGAGCCGATATCAAAACAGGAAATGCTTTGAAATTAGCAAGTATCCCGGTTGGTACGCTTGTTCACAATATTGAGCTTAGTCCGGGTCATGGCGGTCAACTTGCAAGAAGTGCCGGTGGATATGCACAGATTATGGGTAGAGACGGCAAATATGTATCACTAAGACTTCCTTCCGGTGAGATGAGATATGTTCTTGGTGAATGTATGGCAACCATAGGTACTGTCGGTAACGAAGACTATTCAAATATAGTTATAGGTAAAGCCGGTAGAACAAGACATATGGGTATAAGACCACAAACTAGAGGTAGTGCAATGAACCCAATCGATCACCCGCATGGTGGTGGTGAAGGTAAGACTAACTCGGGTCGTCATCCGGTTACGCCATGGGGTATGCCTACTAAAGGCTATAAGACTAGAAAGAAAAAAGCTAGTGATAAATTAATCATTTCAAGAAGAAAGAAGTAAGGGTTTAAGATGGCAAGATCAACGAAAAAAGGACCATTTATTGATGGACACCTTATGAAAAAAGTATTGAAAGCAAAAGAGGAAAATTCAACGAAGCCGATCAAAACTTGGTCGAGAAGATCTGTAATTTTCCCGGAGTTTATTGGACTAACTATCAATGTTCATAACGGTAGACAGTTCGTTCCGGTATATGTAACAGAAAATCATGTCGGTTACAAATTGGGTGAATTTGCACCAACAAGAACATTTAAGGGCCATAAAGGCACCGTGCAAAAGAAGGTAGGCTAATATGAGTAGAGCATTAGTAAAATTTGTAAGAGTCTCTCCGACAAAAGCAAGACTTATTGCAAGAGAGGTTCAAGGAATGAACGCTGAGTTGGCACTTGCTTCACTTGACTTTATGCCAAATAAAGCAGCAGGTATCATATCTAAAGCAATCGCATCAGCTGTAGCAAACGGTTCTTATGAGCCTAATGAAGTCGAGATACTCAGCTGTAGAATCGACAAAGCAGCCGTTATGAAAAGATGGAGACCAAGAGCAAGAGGAAGTGCCTCTAGAATCTTAAAACCTACATCACATATACTCGTCGAAGTAGGAAGAGCAGAAGATAAAGAAGCTACAAAAGTAGCTCCGAAAAAAGCAGCGGCTCCAAAAGCTAAAGCTGAAGTAGCTCCTGCTAAAAAAGAGACTGCTAAAAAAGCAGCTCCGAAAACAGAAGCAAAAACTGAAACAAAAAAAGCAGCCCCTAAAAAAGCGGCGGCTCCAAAAGCTAAAGCTGAAACAAAAACAGCAGCAGCTCCAAAAGCAAAGAGTGCAGCAAAAAAAGCTCCGGCTACAACTGAAGAGAAGCCAAAAAGAGCTCCGGCTAAGAAAGCAGCTCCAAAAGCTAAAAAATCAGATGAGAAGGATGCATAATGGGACAAAAGGTTAATCCGATAGGTCTTAGACTCGGTATCAATAGAAATTGGGAATCTCGATGGTTTCCTGCAAAAGGAAGAGCTGCAAATTTCATAGCTGAAGATTATAAAATCAGAAGATATTTGAAAAAAGAGCTTTTTTATGCCGGTGTGAGCAATATCATTATCGAGAGAACTGTGAAAAAGATTCGTATCACGATAGTAACTGCAAGACCCGGTATTATCATCGGTAAAAAAGGTGCAGATATTGAGAAGCTCAAAGAGACACTCGTTTCTATGGTTAAAAAAGAAGTAGCAATCAATATCAAAGAAGAGAAGCGTCCTCAAGCTTCAGCGCAACTTGCAGCTGAAAATATTGCAACACAACTTGAGCGTCGTGTAGCATTTAGAAGAGCGATGAAAAGAGTAATCCAAGGTGCACTCAAATCAGGTGCAAAAGGTATCAAGGTATCAGTTTCAGGTCGTTTAGGCGGAGCTGAGATGGCTAGAACAGAGTGGTATCTTGAAGGTCGTGTGCCATTGCATACACTCAGAGCTAAAATTGATTACGGTGTTGCTCAAGCACATACTACTTATGGAATCATAGGAATAAAAGTATGGATATTTAAAGGCGAAGTACTTCAAAAAGGTATCCAAGCGGAGCCTCAAGAAGAGAAAGCCGGAAGAAAACCATCGAGAAAGCGAGGTGATGAAAATGTTGATGCCTAAGAGAACAAAATGGAGAAAAGAGCAAAAAGGTAGAAATAGAGGAAAAGCCTTTAGAGGCAATAAGATAGAGTTTGGTGATTTTGCTATCAAAGCAACAGAATCAGGTAGAATCGACTCTAGACAGATAGAAGCCGCTCGTATCTCAATGACTAGAAAAGTAAATCGTCAAGGGAAAAGCTGGATTAGAGTTTTCCCTGCAAAACCACTTACTGCAAAACCACTAGAGACTAGAATGGGTAAAGGTAAGGGTGCAGTTGATAAATGGGTAATGAACATAAAACCGGGTCGTATCATATTTGAACTAGCCGGTGTAAGTGAAGAGCTTGCAAAAGAGGCATTGACTCTTGCTCGTCATAAGTTACCTTTTAAAACAAAGATAATCTCTAAAAAGGATAACAATGAAATATATTGATTTAGAAGGCAAAAACGAAGCCCAATTGATAGAGATGTTAAAAGAGAAAAAAATTGAGTTGTTTACTTTAAAAGCAAAGTCAAAAACTATGCAATTAACAAATACAAGTGAACTTAGAGTTGCGAAAAAAGATATCGCAAGAATCAATACAGCGCTTAGTGCTGTTAGATCTAAATAAAGGGTACAGTATGCCAAAAAGAGAGATAACAGGAACAGTTATTAAAAAAGCCGGTGAAAAAACAGCGACTGTTTTGGTTGAGAGAAAGGTTTTACATCCTAGATATCACAAGACAGTAAAAAGATTTAAAAAATATCTTGTTCATGATGAAAAAAATAGTGTAAATATAGGCGATACTATCACTGCGATAGAGTGTAGACCTCTTTCAAAAAATAAGAGCTTTAGACTCCTAGAGATAGTAAAAAGAGGAGAGTTGTAATGATCCAGAGTTTTACGAGATTGAATGTAGCTGATAACAGTGGTGCAAAAGAGATCATGTGTATCAAAGTCCTCGGCGGAAGCAAAAGAAGATATGCTTCTGTCGGTGATGTTATCATTGCCTCTGTTAAAAAAGCACTTCCTAATGGAAAAGTGAAAAAAGGTAAAGTTGTAAAAGCAGTTGTTGTAAGAACGAAAAAAGAGATCCAAAGAGAAAACGGATCACTTATCAGATTTGATGATAATGCAGCTGTAATTATTGATGATAAAAAAGAGCCTGTAGGTACTCGTATCTTTGGACCTGTGAGTCGTGAGACAAGATATGCAGGATTTATGAAGATAGTATCACTCGCTCCGGAGGTATGGTAATCATGAAAAAATTCAAGATAAAAAAAGGCGATAAAGTAGTAGTTATCGCAGGCGATGATAAAGGTAAAGAGGGAGAAGTTTTAGCTGTATATCCCAAAAAAGATGCCGTTGTTGTTGCAGGTTGTAAGATGGCAAAAAAAGCAGTAAAGCCGAACGAAGAGAATAAAAGCGGTGGTTTTAAATCTATTGAGATGCCTATGCATATCTCAAATGTAAAAAAAGTAGAGGGCTAATCGATGAATAGAATGAAGCAAAAGTACAATGACATCGTGCCTGCACTCCAAGAAGAGTGCGGGATACAAAATCCGATGCAGACTCCTAAGCTTGAAAAGATAGTCATTAGCGTTGGAGCAGGTGAAGAGGGGAAAGATACGAAGCTTATACAAAATATGGCAGATACAATCTCTTTGATAGCCGGGCAAAAAGCGATTATCATCAATGCAAAAAAATCTGTTGCAGGTTTTAAAGCTAGAGAAGGCGCACCAAGTGGTATCAAGGTAACACTAAGAGGTGCTAATATGTATAACTTCTTTGATAAACTTGTCTCTATCGCACTTCCTAGAGTAAAAGACTTTAGAGGCTTGCCTAGAAAAGGATTTGATGGAAGAGGTAACTATAACTTTGGACTTCAAGAGCAGTTGATGTTCCCGGAAGTTGATTATGATAGTATTATCAAAACTCATGGTATGAATATCACAGTAGTTACAAGTGTTGAAGACGACAAACAAGCATTTACGCTTCTTGAGAAGCTTGGAATGCCTTTTATGAGAGGAAGAACAAATGGCTAAGAAATCTATGATTAATAAACAAGAGAGAAAACCAAAGTTTTCCTCAAGAGCGTATACAAGATGTTCAATCTGCGGAAGACCCCACTCAGTATATCAAGACTTTGGTATTTGTCGTGTGTGTTTAAGAAAAATGGCTAATGAAGGCCTCATCCCCGGCATGCGAAAAGCAAGCTGGTAATTAAGGAGTAAAAGATGATGACAGATATAATTGCAGACTCTCTTACTCGAATAAGAAATGCAGCAACAAGAAGATTGGATGTAACAACACTTTTACATGCAAATTCTATTGAAGCTATTGTTTCTATTCTTGTAGACAAGGGATACCTTGAGAGTTATAAAGTAAAAGAAGACGGAAACAAGAAGTTTATAAAAGTAAACTTGAAGTATGATGATAACGAGCGTAGTGTAATCAATGAGATTAAAAGAATTTCTAGCCCGGGGCGTCGTGTTCATAAAGGCAAAGATGAAATCAAATCATTCAAAAACGGTTACGGTACTTTGGTTGTTTCAACAAGTCAAGGTGTACTTCCAAATGATGAGGCTTACAAGCGCGGCATTGGCGGCGAAGTCTTGTGTAGCATCTGGTAAGGAGAGGTTATGTCAAGAATAGGAAAAAAACCTGTAGCAATCGAAAACGGTATTAATGTAACACTTGAAGGCACTGAAATAGTTGCAAAAAAAGGGAATGTTGAAAAGAGACTTGAGACACACGGTCGTGTAAATGTAAAAGTTGAAGATGGACAAGTTGTGTTTGAGAAAATTGGCGAGGACAATCAAAGTGCTGCTTATTGGGGTACTTACAGATCACTCTTTAACAATATAGTGATTGGTCTTAACGAAGGTTTTAAGAAATCACTTGAGATTAACGGCGTTGGTTATAGAGCTGCCATCCAAGGGAAAGTACTTAACTTGCAACTTGGTTACTCTCATGATATCAACTATGATATTCCTGCGGGAATCGATATACAAGTTGAGAAAAATGTTATCACTATCAGTGGTGATGATAAACAGAGTGTTGGACAAGTTGCGGCTGAGATCAGAGAGTTTAGACCACCTGAGCCTTACAAAGGAAAAGGTGTTAAATACAGCGATGAGACTATTATCAGAAAAGCTGGTAAGTCGGCAGCGAAATAAGGGGATATGAGATGTTAAAAAGTATTCAAAGAAGAAAAAATAGACTTAACGCCCAAAAGAAAGCAAGAGTAAGATCAAAAGTAACCGGTACTGCTGAACTTCCAAGATTGAGCGTTTACAAGTCAAATAAATATTTTTATGCTCAAGCGATTGATGATCTAGCAGGTCACACTTTGGCTTCAGTTGACGGAAGAAAACTTGGCTTGAAATGCAACCAAGAAGATGTAAAAGAGGTGGCTAAAAAGATGGCAGAAAATCTTAAAGATGCTAATATAGAGAGTATAAAATTTGATAGAAACGGTTATCTCTATCATGGCGTTGTTGCTTCATTTGCTGAAGCACTTAGAGAAGCCGGTATAAAGTTTTAAGGACGGATGATGCAAAATATTGATAGAGAGAATTTCGAAGAAGCGATAGTGAATATCGGCCGTGTTACAAAAGTTGTAAAAGGTGGTAGAAGATTTAGATTTACTGCTCTTGTAGTCGTTGGTGATAAACAAGGAACAGTTGGGTATGGATTTGGTAAAGCCAAAGAGGTTCCTGATGCCATAAAAAAAGCAGTCGATGATGCCTTTAAAAATCTCGTGAAAATCGAGATTAAAGGCTCAACAATAGCACATGATATAGAGCATAAATTTAATGCAAGTAGAATACTACTTAGACCGGCGAGCGAAGGTACGGGTGTTATCGCAGGTGGAGCTGCAAGACCGGTAATCGAACTTGCAGGCATTAAAGATATTCTTACTAAATCTATTGGCTCAAATAATCCAAATAACCTAGTAAGAGCGACAGTACAAGCTCTTGCAAGAATAAAATCTTAAGGAGCTAAGATGTCATTACATAATTTACAGCCTGCTTACGGATCGACAAGAGAGAGAAAAAGAGTCGGTAGAGGGCAAGGTTCAGGCACAGGAAAGACTGCCGGAAAAGGTCAAAACGGTCAAAAATCAAGAGCCGGATACAATGAAAAAAGAGGTTTTGAGGGTGGACAACAACCACTCTATAAGAGACTTCCTAAAGTTGGATTTATATCAAGAGTTGTCAAAGCACATGCTATCAATGTTGACAAAAACAAAACAGTAGCAGAGCTTAAAGAGTTGAGTTTGGAGACGATTAAAGAGGTTTACAAACTTCCAAAATATGTTACAAAAGTAAAATTAATAGGTGCAAATGCAAAAGAATTGGCTTCTAAGATTAAAGATGAAGCAATAACAACAAGCGGAAAATAATATGTCAAATACCTTAACTCAAAAGATTCTTCTAACCTTAGGGTTTATATTTGCTTATAGAGTTTTGGCTTATATCCCTACTCCCGGAGTAGATTTGGAGGTCATCAAAGGCTTTTTTGATGGCGAAAACGCAAAAAATGCGCTTGGCTTAGCCAATATGTTTAGTGGCAATGCCATTAGGCGCATGAGCATCATCTCTCTTGGTATCATGCCCTACATTACTGCCTCTATCGTCATGGAGCTACTCGCTGCTACCTTCCCTGCGCTCGGACAGATGAAAAAAGAGCGTGACGGGATGCAAAAATATATGCAGATTATTCGTTACTTTACTATCTTTATCACTGTTGTTCAGGCTATTGGGGTCTCCATGGGCTTAGTAAGTAAACAAGCAGTATTTATAGATCCGTTTGTATTTACAGTGATTGCTACATTTTCTATGCTAGCAGGAACGATGTTGCTTATGTGGATTGGTGAACAGATTACACAAAAAGGGATTGGTAACGGTATTTCACTTATCATCTTTGCCGGTATTGTCTCGGGAATCCCGAATGCTATATCCAATACAGTAAGAGCAGTTAATGCAAGTGAGATGAATTTCTTGGTTGTATTGGCGATTTTGGCAATTATATTTATAACAGTTTTTGCTATTATCTATGTTGAGCTTGGTGAGAGACGAGTGCCTATCTCTTATTCCAGAAAAACTATTATGCAAAATCAAACAAAAAGAGTGATGAACTATATACCAATTAAAGTAAATCTCTCAGGGGTTATTCCTCCGATTTTTGCTTCAGCAGTCCTTATGTTTCCTCTTACCATGTTGCAATCAAGTCAAAATGGTATCATGCAAAAAATTGCAGACTTTATAGCTCCTGGCGGATTGGTTTTTAACTTAACAACATTTGTTTTAGTCGTCTTTTTTGCTTTTTTCTATGCATCGATCGCATTTAATGCAAAAGATATTGCTGATAACTTGAAACGACAAGGTGGATTTATCCCCGGTGTTAGACCAGGCGCTCATACAAAAGACTTTATCAATGAGATAGCAAGCAGGCTCACAATGAGTGGTTCACTCTATCTCGCTACTATCTCCACGCTACCGTTTGTTTTGATTAACTCAATGGGGGCAACCTTCTATTTTGGTGGAACAGCTGTTTTGATTGTTGTACAAGTCGCACTTGATACTATGAGAAAAATTGAAGCACAAAGAACCATGAATCAATACGACGTTTTAGGAAACGTAGGTCTCTAAGATGGCGATAGCTCTACGCAAATCTGTTGAGATACACAAGCTTGCCAAAGCAGGTGAGCTTGTAGCAAAAACACTCGATTATCTCCAAAAAAATATCAAAGAGGGCATGAGCCTTAAGCAGATAGATACAATGGGTGAAGAGTATATCCGCTCATTTGATGCCATTCCGGCATTTAAAGGGCTCTATGGATTTAGTGGCTCAGTATGCACCTCACTCAATCAAGTTGTAATCCATGGTGTTCCAACAGAAGAGACTATCATACAAAGCGGCGATATACTTGGGCTTGACATTGGTGTAAAGCTTGATGATTATTATGGTGATGCAGCGATTACTATGCCTATAGGTGAGGTATCACAAGAGGATCAAGCACTTATTGATTGCTCAAAAGATGTGCTCTATGAGGCAATTTCACAAATCAAAGAGGGTATGCGATTTAAAGAGCTTTCTTTGATTTTAGAGCAAGGCATTATCAAGAGAGGTTATGTGCCTTTGCGTGATTATTGCGGTCATGGTATCGGATCAAAACCCCATGATGAGCCCAATATCCCAAATTATATTGAAGGAAAAGCAAACCAGGGGCCAAAGATAAAAAACGGTATGGTTTTTTGTATTGAGCCAATGGTCTGCCAAAAGAGTGGCAGACCATTGCTTTTAGGTGATGAGTGGTCAGTTATCAGTGAGGATCAACTCAATACGAGCCATTACGAGCATCAAGTTGCTATCATTGGTGGCAAAGCTGTTATCTTGAGTGAGATAGGCAGCAGCGAGCGTATCTTAAAAGAGGAGTAGAGATATTTTTACATCTTTTTATAGATAGAATGGATAGTAATAGTAGAGAGGTTATGTGAGCCATAAGGTAAAACCAAGAAGATAAATTTTGCTTAAACTTTGCTCAAACAAAAGAAGAAAATAACAAGAGTTTTTCTGAGGCGCTAGCCGAAGCTTTAGTGAGATGAATTTTGCTCAAACTTTGTTCGAGCAAAAGAAGAAAATAACTAATAAAAAGGATAAAAATGGCAAAAGATGATGTCATAGAGATTGATGGAAAAGTTGTTGAAGCACTTCCAAACGCAACATTTAGAGTAGAGTTGGATAATAGCCATATCGTGCTTTGTCACATTGCAGGAAAGATGCGAATGCACTATATTAAGATACTTCCTGGCGATAAAGTGAAGGTGGAACTTACTCCATATAGTCTTGATAAGGGTAGAATTACTTTTAGATATAAGTAAACTTTAACAATCTTTTAGGTATAATCATTGCCCTTTGAACGTATAAAAGGTTAAAAGGTCTGCGAGAAGAAACTTTTGAATAATACACACCGATTATCCAAGAGTTGGTATATTTTTCTCAATATACCACGCAAAATTTAGGTGTAAATATCACACAGGAGTAGCCAATGAAGGTTAGAGCTTCGGTAAAGAAAATGTGCGATGATTGTAAGATTATCAAACGGAATGGCATAGTACGCGTGATTTGTAAAAATCCAAAACATAAACAGAGACAAGGATAAATATGGCACGTATAGCAGGTGTAGATTTACCTCAGAAGAAGCGTATGGAGTACGCACTTACTTATATCTTTGGTATAGGTCTTCATACTTCACGCAAGATTCTAGATGCAAGTGGAGTTGACTATAATAAAAGAGTTCATGAGCTAAGTGATGCGGAAGCGGCGCTTATTCGTAATGAGATTCAAGAGAATTATATGGTCGAAGGTGATTTGAGAAAACAGGTCGCTATGAACATAAAATCTTTGATGGATCTTGGTAACTATAGAGGTCTTAGACATAGAAGAGGACTTCCGGTTAGAGGGCAAAAAACAAAGACCAATGCAAGAACACGCAAAGGTAAAAGAAAAACCGTTGGCTCGGCATAATTAAGGAGTAGGCATCATGGCTAAGAAAAAATCAAAAAAGAATATAGCTAAGGGTATTGTTTATGTTGCAGCAACATTTAACAACACTGTTATAACCGTCACAGATGAGATGGGTAATGTTATCTCTTGGAGCAGTGCAGGTTCACTCGGATTCAAAGGAAGCAAAAAGTCTACTCCATTTGCAGCACAACAAGCTGTAGATGATGCTTTAAATAAAGCAAAAGAGCATGGAGTTAAAGAGGTTGGAATCAAAGTTCAAGGTCCCGGTTCAGGTAGAGATACAGCAGTAAAAGCTATCGGTACTATAGAAGGAATCAGCGTAACATCATTGAAAGATATTACTCCATTACCTCATAACGGCTGTAGAGCACCTAAGAAAAGAAGAGTATAGATTTTCATTATTTGAAATTTATGTATGCAAGTTGGCACAACAGTGCCCAAATTTTTAAGATACTAAAAGGGTTTTAAATGGCAAGATATAGAGGTCCAGTTGAAAAACTAGAGAGAAGACTTGGCGTTGATCTAGGACTAAAGGGCGAAAGAAGACTAGCTGGTAAAAGCGCTCTTGAAAAAAGACCTTATGCTCCCGGGCAACATGGTCAAAGAAGAACAAAAATAAGCGAGTATGGTTTACAGCTTAGAGAGAAACAAAAAGCTAAATTTATGTACGGTATAAGTGAAAAACAGTTTAGATCTCTTTTTGTTGAAGCAAATAGAAGAGAAGGAAATACAGGGAGCCTATTGATCGAACTTCTTGAAAAAAGACTTGACAATGTTGTTTACAGAATGGGATTTGCTACGACAAGAGCATTTGCTAGACAGCTTGTAAACCATGGTCACATCTTGGTTGATGGCAAAAGAGTGAGTATCCCTTCATATAGCGTTAAAGCTGGTCAAAAGATAGAGATAAGAGAAAAAAGTAAAACAAATTCTCAGATACTAAGAGCAATCGAGCTTACCAATCAAACAGGTATTGTTGAGTGGGTAGATGTTGACAAAGAAAAACTTTTTGGCATGTTTACAAGAGTGCCGGAGAGAGATGAAGTGAACATACCAGTTGAAGAGCGTCTAATAGTCGAACTTTATTCTAAATAATTTTTATAAAAGGGTCAGCTAATGAGAAAAATAAAAGTCGCGCCATCAATTCCTACTGAGGTAGAAGTAAATGAAGTGAGCCAAAACAGAGCTGAAATTGTTGCATATCCATTTGAAACAGGGTATGCGGTTACTTTGGCACATCCTTTAAGAAGGTTGATAATGGGTAGCTCAATCGGTTATGCTCCTATCTCTATCAAAATAGAAGGCGCAAGCCATGAGTTTGATACTATTAGAGGTATGCATCAAGATGTTGCCGTATTGATTATAAATCTTAAAAATATTCGTTTTAAGATTCTTGATGAAAATAGAGATAGGGTTGAGGTGAATTATTCATTTTCAGGCGTTAAAGACATTAAAGCAAGTGATCTTGCAAATGATCTCGTAGAGATAATAGATGGTGATCTTCCTGTGGCAACACTCAATGAAGATGCTGAACTTAATTTTACTATGACGATTGCAAAAGGTATCGGCTATGTTCCAAGTGAGGATCTTATGGGCGAGATACCCGAAGGTGCTATTGCAATAGATGCATTTTTTACACCTGTTAGAAGAGCAAACTATAAGATAGAGCATGTTCTCGTTGAGGATAACCCAAATTATGAGAAGATAGTTTTTGATATAGAGACAGATGGTCAAATAGGCCCTGTTGAAGCATTTACAAATGCTTTAGAGACTATGAATAAACAGTTAAGTGTATTTAACGGTGTATTAGGTATTGATATCCAAAGTGCTCCGATTAAAGCGAGTGATGAGTCTGAGCTCAAACCTTTCTTGAAGACAGTAGACACACTTGGACTGAGTGCAAGATCGTTTAATTCACTTGACAGATCAGGCATAAAATATCTAGGCGAATTGGTGCTTATGAGTGAGCATGAGATAAAAAATATCAAAAACCTAGGTAAAAAGTCACTTGATGAGATCAATGAATGTTTAGAGAGTAATGGTTTTGGATCTGAATATACACTTGAGGATTCAATTAGAAATATATTGATTAAGAAAATAAAACAACTAAAGGATAACCAATGAGACATAGACATGGATATCGTAAATTAGGTAGAACCTCTTCTCATAGAGCTGCTCTACTTAAAAACCTATCTATTGCTTTGACGAAAGAGGGGAAAATCGAAACAACTCTACCAAAAGCAAAAGAGCTTAGAAGTTATTATGAGAAGCTTATAACAAAAGCTGCTGCCGGAGATTCCAATGCACATAGAGCAGTCTTTGCAATGCTTCAAGATAAAACTACTACAAATAAGCTTGTTACAGAGATAGCGCCACAGTACAAAGAGAGAAACGGCGGATACACAAGAATTATTAAAACTCGCACAAGAAGAGGTGATGCTTCTCCGATGGCGATCATAGAATTAGTATAACTACTACAAATCTACAATCGAGGCTTTCTGCCTTGATAATATTCTCCAAATAATACTAACCCCCCTTTTATTTAAAGATAAAATTACTATAATCTAACTATTGGTAAATTGTTACAATAGATAAATATTAGGAGAAGTTTGCGTGAAGTCATCTAGTAAAATAGTTTTAGCACTTATTGCTTTAGTATTTCTTTCTCTCTACTGCCTCTATAGCCATACGAATAGTATCTATGGGCAGATAAATAAAGAAAATACTCTCACATCTGCTACCGATACACCAAAGAGCGAGCCAGTCACTATTGAGATAAACAAAACAGGGAAAGAGATCTATTTTAATGCAACATTAGACTCGCAGGATGCCTACGAGATTTTGGACTCTAAACTTATCGATGCGACCTATAGTGTAACAAAAAGTGTTAATGTCGATGAAAATCTTCAAGATTCAACTAAAGTGGTTGCATTAATTTCGAAATTGATTGACATTCTTAAAGAGCGCTACAAAGAAGGCTCTATCATCTACAAAGAAGGCTTACTTACTATCGAAGGTAAGACTGATGATCCTGATGCAAAAGCTTTGATAGATTCACTTTTGAGTGCTTCGCTCATTCCAAATATTGATAACTCTGTTTATGAGAAGAAATTTGTAGAGATGACCTATCCTGAATTGAGCGTTGAGGCACAAGCACTTGAGGTGAAAATGAATGAGATAGCAGAGATTGAAGATATCAATTTTGAAGAAGATAGTGCAAGATTAACCACTAAGAGTTTAGAAACTATACAAAAGATAGCCGAAATACTCAAAGAAAATAGCACTTATGCCATAGAAATATCCGGTCATACAGACAGCGTAGGAGATCCGGAGTACAATCTAGAACTTTCAAAACAAAGAGCATTGAGTGTAAAAGATGCTTTGATGAAACAGGGTGTTGATGCTAAGAAAATGGTAGCTAACGGATATGGCGATCAAAGACCATTGGTTGATAATAATAATGAAGAAGATCGTAAAAAAAATCGTCGCGTTGAATTTAAAATAATAGGAGAATAATATGGTAGAGATTGCAGCACAAATTTTGCTTTGTTTGATTATCGCAGCACTTTTAGGATTTATAATAGGGTATCTTTTTGGTCGTTCAACATGTTCGAAAGAGATAGAGTGTCAAGGTCCGGTGGCACATCATAGTAAAGATGGAGAGGATGAGGGGAAGCCGAACTTTCTGCAAGAGCCAAGAGATGGTAAAAAAGATAATTTACAACTCATAAAAGGAGTTGGCGCTACCATAGAGCATAAGCTCAATGAACTTGGTGTTTATCATTTTGATCAGATTGCTTCTTGGGGAAAATCAGAGATGCTATGGATCGATAACTATCTCTCTTTTCAGGGAAGAGCAGCAAGAGAAAAATGGGTAGAGCAGGCACAAGCACTTGCCAAAGGTGAGATGAGTGAATTTGCACAAAGAGTAGAAAGGGGTGAGGTGCCGACAAGTCACACTTAAGATATATTTAAAATAAAATTTAGTTAAATCTTTTAATTTTCTGATAGAATAATAAGATAATTCGGAAGTGGTGACCCCACGGAGACTCGAACTCCGGTAACATGGATGAAAACCATGGATCCTAACCGCTAGACGATGGGGCCAAACAGTAAAAAAGTGGTGACCCCACGGAGACTCGAACTCCGGTAACATGGATGAAAACCATGGATCCTAACCGCTAGACGATGGGGCCGTTTTTTAGTGAATGGACGGAATTATAATAATAAAGTGCTTAAAGTACTCTTAATATATTGCAGGGAGAAATATGAAGGGAAGGGCTCTATTTTCATTTCTAATTTTGTTCTTTTTGGTTGGTTGCATAGATCCTGCAACTAAAGAGCAGAAATCACTTTTTATGACATTCAAGACGCCTTCGACGGGGTATGCTGATGCGGGTTTTTTGTATAAGTATCAAGACTTTACAAAGCTCCAAATGTATGCAAATGGAAACCCGGTTGTCTCACTCAAGATTTCAAAAGAGAATATCTGTATGAGTTTTTTTGAGTGTATGAGCAAAGAGGAGTTTAACAAGCAGGTATTGAGCAGTTATTATCCTCGAGATATACTCGAAGATGTTATCATGCAAAGAGCACTTTTTGACGGGGAGCATGTAGTAAAAAAGCGTAACGGTTTTACTCAAAATATCGTTAAAGATGGTTACTATAACATCAAATATGAAGTTTTAAATGGAGCAGCAGTTTTTCACGATACAATAAATAACATAACCATAAAGGTGGCATATCTATGAAGTTCGTAGGAGCTCATGTCAGTGCAAGCGGCGGGGTGCAAAATGCACCACTTAATGCCATAAATATAGGCGCAAAAGCTTTTGCACTCTTTACGAAGAATCAAAGACAATGGAATGCAAAACCGCTTTCTATGCTAGAGATAGATGAGTTTAAGATAAACCTAGCAACAAGTCAAATAAGCCCAAAACATGTTTTGCCACACGATAGCTATCTTATCAATTTGGGGCATCCTGAAGCTGATAAACTCAAAAAATCACAAGAGGCATTTTTAGATGAGCTTCAAAGATGTGAGCAATTGGGGTTGGAGAAATTAAATTTTCATCCCGGCAGTTATCTTGTAAAGTTGAGCGCAAAAGAGAAAGAAGATAAAGAGTATTTGACGAGTATAGAAAATAAATGTCTGGATGTAATTGCTACGAGTATGAATCAGGCAATCGAAAAGACAAAAGATTCAAAAGTAAAACTTGTCATAGAAAATACAGCAGGACAAGGAAGTAATCTTGGCTACAAGTTTGAACATCTAGCGTATATTATCGAAAGAATCGAAGATAAAAGTAGAGTGGGCGTCTGTTTGGATACTTGCCATACTTTTACGGCAGGTTATGATCTAAGAACAGAAGAAGCCTATGAAAAGACGATGCAAGCATTTGAAGATATCGTGGGATTTAAATATCTGAGCGCAATGCATCTTAATGATTCAAAACCACCGCTTGGTGCAAGAGTTGACAGACACCACTCTCTAGGTAGGGGTGAACTTGGCTGGGAGCCGTTTAGACTTATCATGAATGATCCAAGAATGGATGATATGCCGCTTATTTTAGAGACGATTGATGAAACCATCTGGGAAAAGGAGATAAAAGATCTTTATTCTTTAGTGGGGACATAATAATATACAAGGAGGGAATGTATGAAAAAGGTTATTGTATTAAGTGTGGTTACTTCGGGATTGGTATTGGCTTCGGGGTATAAGATACCGGAACAATCAGTGAGCTCTATGGGATTAGCTGCTGCTTATACGGCAAACGCAAATGGGGCAGATGCCTCGTATTATAATCCTGCGGCTATGAGCTTTATGGATGATAAGAGTTTTATCAGTGGAGGGTTGAGCTATATTCATCTGCCTCCGGCTAAATTTTCAAGCTATGAGGATGCAACATATTCCGGAAAATCAGAGACCGAGGATATCTTAGCACCAAATATACACTTTGTAAGTAAGGCATATGGTGATTTTAGATGGGGGGTGAGCTTGACAGCACCCGGAGGACTCTCTAAAAGATGGGAGACACCGGCTCAAAAAGCAAGTGCACAGGAGTTTACATTGAAGATTTTGGAGCTCAATCCAACACTTGCCTATAAAGTAAGTGACAATTTTAGCGTGGGTGTTGGAGCTAGAATGGTTTATACTCAAGGGGTTGTAAGAAGTGATGCAGCAGTATCTAGGGATATGGAAGGTGATGATATCTCTTTCGGATACAATATAGCATTACACTATAAGCCGACTAATGATATCAATTTAGCAGCAACCTATCGATCAAATGTAAGTTTAAAGCCGGAGGGTGATGCAACTTTAGGTTTTATGGGTAGCTATAATACTTATGGTGCTTCAGTAGAGATTCCGCTTCCTGCAGCATTGGTATTGGCTGCGAGTAAGACATGGGGTGATCTCACGGTGGAGCTTAACTATGAGCGAACCTATTGGTCAAAATATAAAGATCTAGATTTTAACTACGATCAAGACATTGGATCATTATTAGCGCCTTATTTTGATGCGCCTAAACCAAAAAATTGGAAAGATACCGATGCATTTAGAATAGGTGCAACCTATAAAGTTAATGAGAAGCTTACGGCAATGGCGGGATTTGCAATCGATGAGACACCTGCTCCTGATGCAACTTTAGGTTTTGAATTGCCCGATAGTGATTCAAAGATATATACATTGGGTATAAAATATAAAATGAGTGACGCACTTACGGTAGGCGCCGCATTTTTGTACCTTGATAAAGATACAAGAACAGTTGATGCTTATGTGAATCCAAGTAGTGTATTGGAAGATGGCGGAGAATTTAGTGGCAGTGGTGCTTATATCACAACTCTTGGAGTAGAGTATGAGTTCTAAAGACGAGGAGTATCTTTTCTCCTCTTTTTATGAGATGATTGCATCTCATGCCGCAAGGGGCGGAAGAAAAACCGCCCTCTTTTTAGATAAACGCAAAGTCTCTTATGGGGAGCTTTTAAAACTTGCAGATACTTTTGCAGCCTATCTTAACAATAGAGGCGTAGGTAAGGGTGACAATGTAGCGCTATTTTTAAGAAATTCTATCGAATATATCGTTGCTATCATCGGTGTATCAAAACTTGGTGCTGTGAGTGTTCCAATCAATACTTTTTTAAAGTCTGAAGAGTTACATTATATCCTTGAAGATTGTAATGCAAAGATGCTTATCGCTTCAGCTGTGCATGAAAATACAGTAAGAGAGGGAACGCCCGAGAGCATTAAAAAGTCGACTATTTGGGAGGGTGAACTTGCCAATATCATAGGCGGGGATCAACTTTTCTCAAAAGCACTTGAGTTTGGGGGAGATGTAGAGTGTCGCAATCTTTCATTAGATGATCTTGCTCTGATATTTTATACTTCCGGGACTACGGGCAAGCCAAAAGGTGCAATGCTAAGCTACAGAAATGTATTTTCAAATAGCATCGCAGGCTCAAAGACCATAGGTGTACACTCAAAAGATAGAGCTATCGTCTTTTTACCGATGTTTCACTCTTTTACACTCTCTATCGGCGTGATTTTGATGCTTTATGTCAAGGGTTCGATTGTTGTCATTCAATCGGTGCAGCCTTTCTCAAATATATTTAAACAGACACTACTCAAAAGAGTCACACTATTTTTTGGAATACCTGATTTGTATAGTGCGCTGGTTAAAGCCAAGCTACCTTGGTACTTTATGCGTTTCAATGCTATCAGAATATTTGTCTCCGGCGCTTCGGCACTCCAAGAGAAAACACTTGATGCTATGGGCAAAAAGTTTAAAAGAACTACTCTTATAGAGGGGTATGGACTGAGCGAGGCATCACCGGCAGTGTGTGTAAATATCCCCGGGAGAACAAAAGTAAAATCAGTTGGACCTCCACTTCAGGGATATGAGATCAAAATTGTTGATGAGAACCTCTTAGAGGTTCCTATAGGCAAGATAGGCGACATCATAACCAGAGGCGATAATGTGATGCAAGGCTATCTCGGCAAGCCCGAGGCGACAGCTGAAACAGTTATTAATGGCTGGTTACTCACCGGAGATATGGGGTATGTAGATGAGGATGACTATCTCTTCATCGTCGATAGAAAAAAAGATCTTATCATCTCAAAAGGGATTAATATCTATCCACGAGAGATAGAAGATGTGCTCGATATGTATACGGGTATCAAGGCAAGTGCCGTTATAGGGGTATTTGACGAGCAGTGTGATGAGATTCCTATAGCTTATATTGAGCTTGAAGAGGATGTTAAAGAGATACAAGAGTCAGAAGTAAAACAGTATCTTAAAAAACATATAGCAAATTTTAAGATACCAAAACATATTTACACAATTGACGAGTTACCAAAAAATGCTACCGGAAAGGTGCTCAAGAGAGTATTGAAAAAAGAAGTCAATAGGGACAAAAAAACGCCTTGTTAAGTGCCATTGTAAATTCAAAATTGATAGTTGCAGATAAGATTATAGAGGGGAAAGCTGTCATATTTGACAAAATGATTCACTCCATTGTTGACGTAGATCAGTTGTCAAAAGATTTACAGATTATTGATGCAGGCGGTGCGTATCTGAGTGCCGGTTTCATAGATATTCATATCCATGGAAGCGGTGGCAGTGATGTAATGGATGCGACAAAAGAGGCACTTGATACTATAAGTGAAAGCATAGTTCAAAACGGAACAACCTCTTTTTTGGCAACAACTATGACAATGGATTTACACTCCATCGAAAATGTACTTGACAATATACAATCAAACGCTTCGAGTGTAAATGGGGCAAATATCTTAGGTGCACACCTTGAGGGACCTTTTATCAATCCCCTCAAGTGTGGTGCACAAGATAAAAGCCATATCATAAAAGCTGATATTAGTTTTATAGATAGATACAGTAGCATTGTCAAGATGATTACATTGGCGCCCGAGATGGAAGGCTCAGATGTTTTTATCGCACATCTTAAAAAGCATTATCCTCATATCATCCTTAGCATCGGTCATAGCAATGCAACATATGAGGAAGCTATGCATGCCTTCAATCTCGGGATAGACCATGCAACACATCTCGGTAATGCAATGAGTGGTATGCATCATAGAGCTCCCGGAGTCATCGGTGCCGTTTTGGATAGTGATATAACTTGCGATGTAATTGCTGATAGGATTCACTTGCATGATGCGACACTCAGAACTTTTTGGCGTATCAAAAAAGAGCAACTTATCCTAATCACTGACGCTATGCGCGCCGGTTGCATGTGTGATGGTAACTATAGCTTAGGTGGGCAGGTTGTCAATGTCGAGAAAAGTAAAGCAACTTTACAGAATGGACAACTTGCAGGAAGTGTTTTGAGACTCAATGAAGCACTAAGAAATATGAGAGATATTACCGGTGTCCCTATCCCCCAGGCTCTCTTTTGTGTCACTGAGGTGCCAGCGAAAAAACTTGGGCTCAAAAAAGGTTGCATCAAAGAGGGCTACGATGCTGATATGGTTATCTTTGATGAAAATTTTGATATCCTACTTACTATAGTTGATGGTCAAATCAAATACAAGAAAGGCGCGTGATGTTTGGTCTGTTTGAGAAGAAAAAGCTCGAGGTGCTTACTCCTTGCAAGGGCGAGGTCATTTCGCTTAAGGATGTTAATGATGAGGTATTCTCTAAAAAAATGGCAGGTGAAGGGGTCGCTATTACTCCAAAAGACTCAATTATCTGCTCACCTACTGATGGCATCATCACAAAGATATTTTCGACAAATCATGCCTTTGCCATCAACAACAAAGGTATAGAGGTGATTGTGCATATAGGACTAGATACCGTTACACTTGCAGGGGAAGGGTTTCGTAGGCTTGCAAGTGAGGAGCAGAGTGTCAAGGCGGGTGATCCTATCATAGAGGTTGATTTAGAGCTTTTGCGCGCAAAGGACATCGATATGACGATACCTGTTGTCATCTCAAGTGGACAAAAAGTTGTCAATGAGTTTACGGGTGATGTGGAAGACAATGGAGTTATTATGGAGGTGAGTATATGAACAATTCAGCGAGTGATGATCTTTGGATGTTGGCCATCTATGCAGGAGTTATTATCGCATTTATCATAGTGCTGAAGATGCCAAAGAAGAAGGATAAGTAGTAAAATCTATTGGTATTTGTGAGTGTCAAGCATTAGGTATTAAATAGTGAGTAGTGAATTTATCGAAAACCCGTTCGTGGTGAGTGTGAGCTTGGCGAAGTCCGTTCGTGGTGAGCCCGTTGAAATCCGTTCGTGGTGAGCTTGTCCAACCATCGAACCAGCGAAGGGCAATTAAAATCTCTTATGCTTCGACTTTGCTCAGCATGAACGATGATTCTAATTTGTGGTAAGTTATGAGTCTGTCGTCCCTGAACTTGTTTCAGGGTCTAAAAATATTAAAGGTGAGATTCTGAAACGAGTTCAGAATGACAAAAACTCTATTATTGTTACCTGCTATTTACTAAGCTCATCTCGTATCTCGCTAGCGACACTCTCGGATTTTGAGCCAAGCACTATCTGTATGGAGTTGCTATCGGGTCGTATAACCCCTGCGGCTCCTAGCCGAGTAAAAGTATCATCATTTAGATGCGTGTTGTCTTTGAGTTTGATGCGCAATCGTGTAATGCATGCATCAACATCAAGGATATTTTCACTTCCTCCAAGCGCTTTTATAAAAGCTTTTGCACTAGCACTTTCTGCTTTAGCTTCATCTTTATCATCTTTAAAAAACTCAACTTTAAGAAATGTTAAAAGAAGATATGAGGATATGAAATAGATAACACTAAAGACCAATCCTATAGGGATGATAAGCAGTGGATTTTGTGCCAGCTTATAGTTGATGAGATAGTCAATCGCTCCGGCTGAAAATCCAAAGCCTGCATGGATATCAAAAAGATTTGCAACCACAAGTGCTAAGCCTGTAAGTAGTGCGTGCAATACAAAAAGAGCCGGCGCTATAAAGAGAAAGAGAAACTCTAAAGGCTCTGTGATGCCTGTTAAGAAAGATGTAAATGCCACACCTGCTAAGATAGCTCCCGCTTTGGCACGCTGTTTTTTGTCTGTTTTTAGATAGATAGCAAGTGCCATGGCGGGCAGCCCAAACATCATGGGGATATAAAAGCCACTCATGTAAGTGCCGGCACTCTTATCGCCTGCAAAAAAACGATGGAGATCGCCATTTGCTACAAGTTCGGCGCCATCACGCACATAGCTATATTCGCCGAGCTGAAACCAAAAGACACTATTGAGTATATGGTGCAATCCAAGAGGGATAAGGAGTCTATTGAGTGTACCGTAGATAAATACCCCTATTTGATCAAGTCCGATGATAGTATGGGAGAATGTATCAATCGCAGCTTGGGCATAGTGCCAAAAGTATCCGGCAAGCACTCCAACGATAACGGCACAAAGAGATGTAATGATGGGTACAAATCTTTTCCCGCCGAAAAATCCTAAAAATTCAGGAAGCTTGATATCGTAAAATCTATTGTAAAGCACACCGGCAATGATACCGATGATGATACCTATAAAGACTCCCATTTTGAGTTCACTATCGATGCTGAGATAGACGGCTTTAGCTATAAATACTCCAAGTGCACCGCTCAGCGCTGCTGCTCCATCATTGCCTTTTGCAAGTCCATATGCGATACCGATACCAAAGAGCATATCGAGGTTGTCAAAGACGGCTTTGCCCGCACTCTCCATGATAAGTGCTATTTGCCCCTCGAAGATATCTCCCGCACCAAATCGTAATAGTAGTGCCGCAACAGGGAGTACGGCAATGGGTGTCATAAGCGCTTTGCCTATGCGTTGTAAAAAGCTAAACATCTCTTATCTTCTCCTTAATGCGCGGGATCATTTTTGGTGCAACGCTGAGTATTGTAAGCCCGCACTCTATAAGTCTTTGGGTGTTGTGAATATCACTTGCAAGCTCCCCGCAGATGCTGAGCGGTTTTGTGGTTTCTCTAGCTATCTTTGTTATCGCCCTATATATCACACCCTCTGTATCATCGATTTGCAATGTTTTGTGGGTGCGATCAACGGCAAAGAGATATTGTGCGAGGTCATTGGTGCCAATGGAGTAAAAATCAACTACCTTATCGAACTCTTCGAGTGCAAAAAGAACTGAGGGAACCTCTATCATGATGCCAAATTGCACATTGTCTATTTGGATATTCTCTTTTTTTGCCACTCTAAGAGCGAGTGCTTTTGCCTTTATAAACTCTCTTGGTGTTGCCACCATCGGGAACATAATCTTGATAGCTCTATTGTTGGCAGCTCTGAGTATGGCTATGAGTTGTTCGCTTATGATCTCTTGATGTGTTTGCAATAGTCGTATGCCCCGTATGCCCAAAAAAGGATTTTGTTCCTCTTCGATAGTGATATAGGGAAGTTTTTTATCTCCACCTACATCGAGTGTACGCACGCACACATCATCAAAAAGTGCAAATATTTCTGTGTAAAATCGTATCTGTTCTTCAAGGTCGGGCTTTTTTTCTTTAAAGATAAATTCACTTCTAAGGAGCCCGATGCCGTCGCTTCCTAACTCTTTTGCCTCTTTTGCACTTGCGAGATCATGCACATTGGCAAGCACTTTGATCGTTTCTCTGTTTTTTGTTATGGCATGTTCGCCACTTTTTATAAAAGCACTCTTCTTTATCTCTTCTCTTTCTTGTATCGCATTTTTGGCGATTTTTATATCTTCACTTTTGGGATCAACAAGGAGCACTTTACTATCCGCATCTATGATTACTATATCTTTTAAAGAATCTGCATCAAAACCTACTTTAAGCGTAGGGATATCAAGAGATCTTAAAAGCATCGCTACATGGGAGCGTGGAGAGATATCTTTGAGTACAATTCCTGCGACTTTACTTTTTGAGAGATATTCGATATCACTTGGTAGGAGTGAATCGCTCAGTAGAATAAAGGGCTCGTTTGGTATCTCCGGTTTTGAAGAGCTTTTCAACACTCTATTTCTGATATCCCTATAGTCGTCTGCTTTTGTGCTATTGGCACCATCTTGCACCCTGTTTATGTGGCTATCGATAATCTTCTCAAATTCTTTGAAACTTTTGGCTTCTAGCGACTCAAGGATAGCAAGTTGCGCTTCAAATATATCATTTTTTATATGTTTCAATTCACCTTTGACTCTGCTCATCGCCTCTTTGAAATTCTCACTCTTATTGAGACTAAAATCATTTGCATAGATAAAAGGTTTTGCCATAGCTATGCCTATGTGGATAGCTTCACCTTTGAGAAAATCACCCTTATACTCCCTGTGTGATTGAGAGAGTTTTATCGCCTCTTTCTCGTCTTTAAAACTATCAAGCAGGAGACTCAATGCATGGAGTGCCTCTTTGGCATCACTGCCTCTTGCACTTAGCGTGATCGTATCTTTAAATTCGAGCCCTAAAGCCAAGAGTGCGTTGAGTTTTTTTGCGTCTGCACTTTTGCCATTTGCATACAAAGTTAGGGTGCTTGTAAACACATCTGCTTTTTTTGCAAGAAGTGCACATGGTCTGAGATGGAGACCACTTTTTGCTTGAACTTCAGAGGTGTGTGTTAGCTCTTTTGAGAAAAAATTGAAAAATCTGCTCATAGGTCACTTTTTATTGCTTTGTTTAGAGTATTATATCGAAGAGTGGAGCGAAAATGATTTATGACCCCTTCTTTTTAAATATCTGCAGAAACATGAGAAATACACTACCCACCATTGCCACATAAGCAAAAAACTTTACGATATTGGCAATAAGCCAATCATACTTTACCGCATGGAATACAGAGAGGATATAGTTGAAGTCGTGATAACCGTCAACTCCCAAAAAGGATTTTGATGCAGGGACTATCAATCCTTCGTGTGCTGTTGATATATACCATGCCGTGTATTGCATGGAGACGCCAAGGAAAAAAAGTCCTATGTAAGCCGCGAGTTTATTGCCTCTTTTGTAGAAATACAAACCAATTCCTGCCGGAAAAAGCCACTGAAAGATAGTGCCGTTAATGACCATAAAAAATTCCGGGCAAGGGAGTATGTAGCAGACCCCATGCCCTCCTTCATGCACGATGCCAAGGGTTTGTTGGACTACAAAAAAGTAAAGCCAAAAGAGTTCTGAGAAGATCGATGCATTGTGTGGTTTTGTGCTTGAAGTAGCGTATGGCGCATACTCTAAAAAACCAAACAAAAAGATAAAAAAAAGCACGAAGGTAGCTATCTTGGCATAACTGGTATTTGAAGCAGGGGCTTCTTCGTCTTTTCTTTTCTTAAAGAGGTAATTAAAATCTCTGTTATCCATCCATCTCTTCTTTGCAGTATATATCCGTAATTTTCGCTATCTTATGCTATACTATTTCTAATTATACCCAAGGTTAAATATTTGAAAGATTTTATAGAATTTATTAATGCAAAAAATCCCACAGAGACATCTCTCTACAATGATTTAAAATGCTCTGAAGATGAAGTAAATCTGCTCCAATATCTTTGTAAAAGATACGCAAAAGGAGTGGATGAGGTTTTGGTGCTTGAGATGTTAGAAGATAATTTTAAGAGTGATGCAAATGCCCATCTTGAGAAGCTCGATCTCGTGAAACATCTCCTTGATCTTGGTTGGATTACACTTGGAGGATTTGCAAATACAAAGATCGCAGACGCCTCTTCAAAGCTTGAGATTTTACCAAATAGCATTTCGCTGAGCCCGGGTTTTTTTAGGCTTGTTGATGAGATGGCTATCGAAGTCGAAACGGACGAGATAAAAGCGTATCTTAATCAGCTTGAGTATCTTCAAGATCAGTTTGACAAGATAGCGCTTATGCAAGTAATTGCAGGAGCAAATCATAGCTCAAAGGACATTTCGGCAGGCATAACAAGGTTTCGCACGAAGCTTGAACTCTTGCAGCAGCGTATAGATCAAAGATTGGAATTGACAAGCGAAGAGATGCCGATAGAAAATCTTTTCAAAGAGAAGAAACTCAGTCAAAATGAGCAGAGTATATTTTTTGCACTGCTCAAAGAAGAGTATAGCAGTACGGAGGGACAATATAGAGAGCTCGGTAAACTTGTTGAGCTTATAAGCAGTGATGAGTTTGAAAAGATGAAAAACAGATCACTGCTAGATGAAGATTCTAAGCTTCTATCTGAAGAGATCATTGATTATGATGAGATACTCAATATGTTTGGCAGTATCAGCCGTGCATTTTTTATCAATGAAGAGATACTTACTCGTATTATGAATCCAAGCAAAAAGAAAAAAGCCACAAAGCTCAAGCTTGCAACATTGGTCAAAGAGCAAGAGATTTTTGAGTTTATTGAGCCCACAACAACGCTTGATGATGTAGTGCTCAATGACAAGACTAAAGAGACGCTTGAGACGATCATGCGACAGCTTGATAAAGATGTATTTGAGAAGTTAAAGCAGTGGGGTATCAAGGGCAAAAAGCGAAGTATCGATGCGAAGATTATCTTTTACGGTTATGCAGGAACAGGCAAAACTCTCACGGCACACTCTTTGGCAAGAAGTCTTAAGAAACCGATACTTTCATTTGATTGCTCTAAGATACTTTCAATGTATGTTGGAGAGAGTGAAAAAAATGTGAGACGGATATTTGATGATTTTTATGATTTAAGTCGTCAAGCAAAGGTTGATCCTATCTTGCTACTCAATGAAGCGGATCAATTTTTAAGTAGTAGAGTTGAAGGGGTCGGTAGCGGAGCAGATAAGATGCACAATCAGATGCAAAATATCTTCTTAGAGCAGATAGAGAAGTTTGATGGCATCTTGATAGCGACGACCAACCTTTTGGGCAATATCGATAAGGCTTTCTCGAGAAGATTTGATTATAAGATTGAGTTTAAAAAACCAAATAAAAAACAGCGATTGCGTCTCTGGCAGATGATGCTGCCTGAAAATGCCGATTATGAGGATGGCTTCGAGATAGAGCCCCTTACGCGTTATGAACTTACGGGTGCGCAGATTGATCTCATCATTAAAAATACAGCATACAAAGTTGCGGTACGAGAAGAGAGCCTCTTTGCTATGGAGGATTTTGTAGAGGTTATCAATAAAGAGTTAGCAAGTAATTTTGATAGAGATGGCGCGAGTATGGGGTTTCGGCTTTAGTAAAGAAATTATTTCAGCGCTTCTAAAAAAGATATTGAAATAAAGGGATGCTGAAACAAGTTCAGCATGACCATACGCAGATTTTAATTTGCCGAACAAGTTCCTTTATCGCCGATCTTTTGCAATTCACCTTTGATAAATCTTGCAACACTCTCTTCAACTGTAGCGCTTATTTGATCGCTATAGACGGCAAGTCCTGCATTTGCAAAACCTTGTGCAGGTGAGCCTCCGATGCCGCCCACAATGAGGGCATCCGGTTTAAATGCCATGATATTTGTTACGGCATTTGCGCATCCGCCACTTGCATGTCCGGGATTGGCTTGTACTTCTACATCGACTATCTTGTCATTTTCTACTGTTATGATCGTATAGTAGTTTGCTTTGCCGAAATGCGCTCCTCTTTTTGAAAGATAGCCGTTATTTTCATCTGTTGGAAATATAATTTTCATAATCATCCTTTAAAATTGAAGATTTAATTTTTCATTTTTATATGCTTCATAGGCCTCTTTGAGACTCATCTCACCGGCACCGATATACATCTTTACAGAAGAGCGTTTGAGTATATCAAGTGCTTTGTTGCCTGCACCGTTTCCGGTAATGATGACATCGGGGTGCAACTCAAGTGCCTTTTGTGCCGTTTGCAGTCCTGCACCGTGCTCCATATGCTCGGTCTCTATCTTGATAGCTTTAAAGCTATCGTCTGCCTCATCAAAGAGTACAAACATCTCTGCACGTCCAAATCGTTCATCTATCTTACTCTCCCAGTTATCGCCTTTGGCGGTAAATATTATTTTCATTTTTGATTCCTTATTTTGTTTTTAATTTTCTCCCAACTCTCTTTTATGGTTCTTGAGAGTTGAGATTGTGCGCTATATTCTACTATAGGCTTAGCCTCTATAAGTGCGTGTGCAAATGTTTCATCATAACCCAAGCGTGCAATGACTTCTATATCTTGCGTGCCAAGATACTCTTCGATCATTTTGTTCATCTCTTTGTTGAGATCGTACTTGTTGATGATACACACTGCTTGCAAGGAGAAAGTTTTAAGAAGCTCAACAACTCTTTTGAGATCATGGAGTCCTGAAACGGTCGCTTCAGTGACGAGTACTACCAAGTTGGCGCCACTCAGTGAAGAGATCACGGGACAACCGATTCCCGGACTTCCATCCGTGATGACATATTCTCTATCTTCTTTCAGTGCGAGCATTTTTGCTTCTTGTTTGACTTTGGCGACCAATTTCCCTGAATTTTCAGCTGCAAATCCAAGCTTAGCGTGTACCATCGTTGCCCCATTTTTTATATTTGAGACAAAGATGTCTCCTGCCTTTTGTTTGAGCATTGCGATAGCGCCACTTGGACATACTCTAGCACAATATCCACACCCTTCGCAGGATATCCTATCTATAGTGTGCCTATTCTCTTTGAGCAAGATAGCATCAAATCTACACACTGTTTTACATTTGTCACAATCTATGCACTTATCACTATCTATGTATGCTACCTCTCCACTAAAGAAGTCTTGTCGGTTTGAAAAATCAGCATCAAGGAGTATATGCATATTTGCAGCATCAACATCACAATCAGCAGTGATAGCATTTTGACCCTCTAGGTATGCAAAAGAGGCACTTAGAGATGTTTTCCCTGTGCCACCCTTGCCCGATATGACAACTATTTCTCTCATCTATAATCCTCTATAAAACTTGCAATCTGCTCTATGGATGCTTTGAAATGTTCTATCTGCTCATAGACAAGCTCGCCTTTTGCATAACACTCAGCCACGGTTTTATCATTTTTGATTTTTGCAACGATAGGGATATGTTCTGCTTTGCAATACGCTTCCACTGCATCATCACCGATACCATATCGATTGATGACGACACCCATCTTTTTGCCTAAAACTTTCATCGTCTCTACAGCGAGTGTGAGGTCATTGAGACCAAAAGGAGTAGGTTCTGTGACGAGAAGCACAAGGTCACTCTTTTTAGTTGCTTCAATGACTGGACAGCTTGTACCAGGAGGTGCATCAAAGAGTTTGAGCGAGTCTTCATAGCCCTTGTCTATAAAATCTATCGTTTGTGCTATAAGTCCCACTGCCATCTCTTGACCAAGATCAAGTCTGCCTTCGATGAGATCAAATCCTTTGGATTCAAAGAGCTTAATCTCGCCGATGCGTTCACTTTGCATAGGAAGTGAATTAGTAGGGCAGAGTTCACTACACGCATAACAACTGTGACAAAGTTGTGGGTAGATGATGATCTCATCACCCAGTGCGACTATAGCATTGAAATTGCAGATATCCGCACATTCGCCACAGTAGGTACACTCACTTTTATCCCAATGCGGAACCATCTTGTTTGCTGTGGTACAGCTTTTCTCTTCTCCTATGATGAAGAGTTGAGAATTTGGCTCTTCAACGTCAAGATCAGCCAATACGACATCTTTTTTGTGCTTAGCTAAATATGCAGCAAGATTGACACTAAGAGTCGTTTTCCCTGTGCCGCCTTTGCCGCTTGCTATCGTTACTCTCATTTAGCCACGAGCTTCAAAAGTTCTATTGTGTGCTTTGCCTCTACCGTTTCCAAGACCTAAGCCTTTTCCATTACCTTGGCACGGTTTTGTGTTTTTATTGGCTCTTTTGCCACATCCTGCACCTGCACCGCTACCATCTCTTTGACCAAAGCTTATAGCTTCTTTTTCAGTCGTAACTTGTTCGTTTAGCATTTGTCTACCAAGCCCTCTTCCTTGAGATGCTCTGTTGCCAAATCCATTGTGGCATCTTTGCCCTTTTCCTTGTCTTCTAAACATGGATTATCCTTTAATTTATAGAAATTATGCTCAAATATATGAACATATGACCATATTGTAACGAACATATGTTCAAAAGTCAAGGGATTTTTATATTTATCTTTTTTGTATCTCTATATTTTTTTTATTAACAAGAGCATCGGCGATTTTTTGATGTGCTGATTGTATAAGTCTAGCAAATGTAGTGCGCGATATCTCCATCTTGCTTGCTGAGTCTTCTTGGTAGAGAGATTCAAGGTCGGCAAGCCTGATTGCCTCCATCTCATCTTCGTAAATAACTACGGTTTCAAGCTCATCTCTTGGGATGCCACATGGTTTGAAGCAAGTTCCAATGTGGTCCATATCAATGTTTCTGTTTTTTCTTTTTCTTCCGACACAATTTTTCATAGCATGACTGCCTCAATAGTTTTTACCATTATATCGAACATATGTGCAATTTTCAAATATAATATTATTTTGAGAATAATTATCAATTTAATAATAAATAAAGGTTTCTTTCTGTAACATTTTGATATCCGTTATCAAAAAGGAGATATTATGGCAGAGAGTGATTTGAAAATTGAGATCAGACAGATGATTAGAGATTATATCGATATCGACAATAAAGCCGCATGTTCGATCGTCAAAGCACTGAAAATGCGTCATGCCGATTTGGATGTTGTCATAGCGATGAATATCACTACATCTATTATAAAGGAGATGCAATGTGCAGTGTCGAAGTGCCGATAGAGACTTTTTCCAATGAGAAAGCAACAATGATTGTAGGGTTTGAAAAAGCGCAGGAGTTTTTGGCAAAGCTGGATGTGTTTGATAAGATTTGTGATCAAAGAAAAATTTTTTATATTTTTTTCAACAATCAGATAGATGACGATTTACGCTTTAGTAATCGCGAGATAGCACAGTGGGTACATGTACCTTTGCAAGAAGCTTTTGTGATGAAAATCAAACTTTTGTTCGGTTGGCGTTTTGCCCCTTTGGCATATGAGATGCCGAGTGATTTGAGTATTTTTAAGCCATTTTCTTCATCTGTGCAGCAACTATTTTTGCGACCAAAATATTTTCAAGCATCCTTGGGAATCTCTTTAAGACAAAATGTAAGACGCGCAGAGAAACTTTTTGCGCTCATAGGTCAAAATCGACTCTCTTTTTTGCTCAATGCCCAATATGCTTTTGAAGAATTTGTGGTTGAGAGACTTGGAAAAGTGCACAAAGAAGAGGAGATAGTACAGTTTAAAGAGTGCATCGATGTTGTACTCAACGAAGATGAAAAGGTGAAGATATTTCCTTTTTGGCAAATGCTCCGGCCCGATAAATGTGCTATAGATGAGCATATTCAAAAAGCTGTAGAGTGCATAGAGCAGACTTCGTTTAAACAGGTCTACCTTGTTTATCCGAAAAATAAAATGTTCAAAAAACACATACCGATCAAGGTACCGCACCTTGATCTTCTAGGGGAGTATAGGATCAAAATTGTTCCATACTCAATGCGATCAATTTTAAAATAAAAAGGAGAAAAATATATGAGTGCAATATTTTATGGAAGTAGTACGGGAAATACAGAGAGTGCAGCAAAGGAAATTGCAAAGAACCTTGGTATACAAGAGGTGTTCGATATTGCAAAAGAGGGTGCAGCAAAAATAGAGCAATATGAGAAGATTATCCTTGGAACTTCTACTTGGGGAAGCGGTGATTTGCAAGATGACTGGGATGATGAATGGGCAACTTTCAAAGAGATAGATTTTAAAGGCAAGACAGTAGCGCTTTTTGGACTAGGCGATCAAGAGTGTTACGGTGATAATTACCTTGATGCTATGGGATCAATCTATGAAGTCGTCGTAAAGAACGGAGGTATTGTCGTGGGCGAATGGTCGAGCGAGGGGTACATCCATGATGCATCTGCTGCAGAGATTGAGGAGGGTTATTTTGTCGGGTTGGCGCTCGATGAAGATAATGAGAGTGAGTTGAGTGCATCTCGCATAGAGCAGTGGTGTTCTCAGATAAAAGAGAAGATAATCTAAGGGAGTAAAGATGTCGGTATTGATTTTAGGCGGAGACAAGATAGATCCCATACGAGAAGTTCTTTATGATATGGGCGTGAAGTCGATCATCCATTGGACGGCAAGAAACCAAAAAAATAGATGCAAAAAAGATAAACCTATCCCCGTAAGTGTTGAGATAGTTTTGATGCTAACAAATTTTTTAAATCACAATGCTATGAAGCATTATCGTGCAGAAGCAAAATCAAAAGGTCTACCTATCGTTTATAGCACAAGAAATGTACAGTGTGTTAAAGATGAGTTTGGTAGAACATTGGCAGAATTAGGACAAGACAGTAAAGTATGCCAATCGTGCGAAGAGTTTTATAAATGCTACAGCAAGGAGTAATATAGATGGAAGATTTTTTCTTTATACCTCACGATATGCTCAAAGGTGAGCCTCCCGCGATAGGATATGAGCTATTTGCCTTGGAGTATGCAGGCGATACTCTTGGTATCCCGCTGGAGCATATCAAAGACGCTCACTATAACGGAGACGGATTTATGTTGCATCTGAAAATGCTCGATGAATATATCACAAATCATGATTGGTATGCAAACCTCTTTGGTATATCTAACTACATAAGAGCATCATAGGAGTATCAATTCTCTAAAGGGTAAACACCGTTTTCATCATGATTTTCCGTACCCTTAATCGGCGGATTGAAGACACAGATAAGACGCATATCTTCACTACCGCCGTAGAGATTATGGTCATCGTGGAGGTTTAGTGCGTACATAATGCCATCATATATCGGATGTACTTCCCCTGTTTTGAGATCTTCTATCTTGCCGTTTCCCGCAACACAATAGACGGCTTCTAAGTGATTTTTGTAGTGGATATGTGTTTTGCTTCCTGCTTTTATGATCGTTTCATGAAAAGAAAATCCCATATTGTCACTTTTGAGCAACATGCGTCTGCTCACCCATTGACCCTCTTTGGCGTGTACCTCTTTTTCGCTTCCTATGATATCTTTTATGTCTCGTACTATCATTAAAATCCTTCTGTTAATCTATCTTTTTTCTCTTTCATGACTGCATCAACCGATTTCTCAAAAAGTTCAAGTCCGGCTATGAGTGTCTCTTCATCGACGGTAAGCGGTGGAAGAAATTTGACAACATGTGAACTTGAACCGCATGTTTCGATGATAAGTCCGTTTTCAAAAGCTTTTGCAGAGATATCAGAAGCAACACTATGTTCACTGGCAATTTCAAGCCCATAGACGAGTCCTCGCCCTTTAACCTTCATGCCCCAATCACTGTATTTTTTAGCTATTGCTTCAAGCTTCGTTTTGAGTATCTCTTCTTTATAAAAGACCGCTTTTGAGAGATCATCGTTATCCCAATAATCAAGCAGTTGTGTCGAAGCGACAAAGGCAAGATTGTTCCCTCTAAAGGTTCCTGTGTGTTCCCCCGGCTTCCACTGATCAAGCTCAGGACGGAAAAGCACTAACGCCATAGGTAAACCACCCCCTATGGATTTGCTCAGCGTTATGATATCCGGGTTAAGATTGGCAAATTCAAATGAGAAAAAATCACCTGTTCGGCCGTTACCTACTTGTATATCATCTATGATGAGCAGCATATCAAATTCGCGACAAAGCGATTCAACGCCTTGAAGCCACTCTTTTGAAGCGACATTGATACCGCCTTCTCCTTGCACTGTCTCTAGGATAACAGCAGCAGGCGTATCAAGTCCACTGCTACCATCTTCTAAGTATTTTCTAAAAACTTTGAGCGAATCTACATCTTCTCCTAAGAAGTTATCATAGGGCATAAAGGTTACATTGGAGCGGCTGATGTGGGATTCATCTCTGTAGAAATTATTGCCCGTAACAGAGAGTGCACCCTGCGAGAGTCCATGATATCCGTTGGTAAAAGAGACGATATTGGATCGTCCCTTGACGAGTCGTGCAAGTTTCAGTGCCGTTTCGACCGCATTGGTTCCTGTGGGTCCTGTAAATTGAAGCTTATACTCCATATTTCTAGGCTCAAGGATCGTCGTGACAAATTTCTCCATAAATGCTTTTTTTGCAGTCGTTGCCATATCTAAACCATGAACAATCCCGTCATTTTGGAGATACTCTATGAGTGCTTTGCTTGCTTTTGGGTTGTTGTGTCCATAATTGAGTGTACCTGCACCTGCAAAGAAATCTATATATTCATTTCCTTGCTCATCGATGAGGTAAGAGCCTTTTGCTTTTTCAAAAATAGTCGGGAAGCTTCTTATATATCCTCTTACGACTGATTCGTATGTCTCAAATATTCTCATGTGTATCCTTTTTTACTTTTGGTTTTAGTAGATATAAAAGTTCATCTTCATGGCTGTCAGAAAAATCATCCTTCGCAGCAAAGAGAGATATCTCTTTATCAAAATCCATCTCATTTGCAAATTTTTCGAAAACTCTTTGAGAGGCGATATTTGATGGTGATATAGTCGTTTCTATCGACTCTATATCTTCAAGTGGTTTAGAATCAAAAAGAGTCTTGAGCATCCTAAAGGCGATATTTTGTCCTCTATACTCTTTGTCTACGGCGACCTGCCATACAAAAAATGTTTTATCATCTTTTGGTGCTTTGAAGCCTGAGACAAAACCGATGATTTTATCTTCATGTTTTGCTGCTATACATGTTCCTTCAAAATAGACTGTTTGTAGCAAGTAGAGATACTCAGAGTTAAGATCTAGCGGTTTTGATCGCTTGATAAGTTCGTAGATTCCTTTTGAATCTTCCTTGGTTGGATTTACAATATTAATGTTATTAAAAAACATATTATCCTTTAAATTATTACGATTTTTGTGTCATAATTTAACACAAATTGTGTCGAGTATAACATAGTAACATTAAATTAATATTAGATATAATTATGTAACCTTACAAATAAAGGAGAGCTATTGGCTCTTTTAGACAACTCTAAAGATATACTTCCTCTCTCGGCTGTTGCTGAACTATTGGGCGCGAAAAGCAGAACACTTAAGATGTATGAAGATCGATTGTTGCTACCTAAAAAAGACTCCATAAAAAAGAAACTTTATTCTATCGATGATATCAAGCAGATAGCTTTTGTCCACTATCTAGCAAGTGTCAAAAAGATCAACGCAAATGGGATATTTTACATTTTAGATATGATTAGTGAAAATATGGATGAGGAAGCACAAAATAGTTTTTTTGAGAAAGTTGAAGAGAAGATGTCAAAAATCTCTTCTGTGGATATTCAAGATACGGATAGTATATAGTTTGATTGGAAAGATGGAGATAGGAATCAAAATCCGACTCTTTGCGCCCATCATTTAAGGGTATATATCGATCTGTAGTAAATATGATAAAATGTTGAAATATGCATTCCCACGCAGAGTATGGGAACGAGAGAAAATGCTTTACGCACTGAACACAATCTTAACCAAAGGACAAGTTATGAAACCCCAAGATTTGAAAATAAATAATTCCTTCCATAACTTATGGATAACAGTATTTTTCTCTTTGCTTTTATTCGGATGCAGTGAAAATAATCCAAGTTATTATTTGCCAAACAAAGAGAATGCAGAAATTGAAAAAATAGAGCAAAATGTGGAAGTAAAGATCATAAAAACAAAGGATATAAAATTACACCATATGGCTGAAGTAACATACGAAGTCACCAATAAAACACAAGAGACTATCGGTGTATATGGTGTTATATTATGTTTGCCGATAGAAAGGCACAGTCAGATAAAAACTTACAAATACGAAGCATTATATTATCTTGGAAGAGTAAACATCATGCAGAGAGATGAGAACGGTTTTTTAAATCATGTCCGTAGTTTATGTGTAGAGGATTTTACCGAGAGAATTACTATGCCACTTTATGTTGATCCTGGTAAAAAACTGATTGAAACTGTCAATATTCCACTAGATTTTCCATATAAAAAAGATAAAAACTATAAAAGTGATGTGGATTATCCTTATACCGGAGATTTTATTGATCCATAAAAAACGCTTTGCGTAGAGAATACGATTTAAACAAAAGGATAAAATACTAATATGAAAATAATTATTATTTATAAAAGACTTCGCTTATTTGTCTTGATTTTATTATTTGCAGGATGCTCGCATCATTATGAGTATGGACCAAACAATATAGAATCTTTAGAAATGCAAAAAATTAGACATGATGTGGAAGTAAAGCTTACAGACATTTCTTACTATAAATCGTCTAAAATTGCAAATATATCATTTGAAGTTAATAACAAAAGAGATACTAATGTCATTGTGTATGTTACTTATTTTTGTGGTGATATAATAAAAGTTCTTAATGAAGGGAAAGAGAAATTTTTATCTGAGTATGAAGCCGTATATATTGATACCTTTCCGTTACATCCAATAAAGAATGAATATTATCAAAATGGTGAAATAATGTTTAGACACAAAGATGACATTCCTACTAATTGTCGTTGGGGAGATATGAGGATAGGAGGTGGGGTTGGAGGAGCAAACACTAGATTTACAAAGAAAACCATAACATCATCTTGGTCAGATATTCAGCTTACTGATAATGAAGCAAATAAAAAATGAAGCCTATGCTGAAATGACACGCTATAATCTCTATAATAGTTTAACTCCTGAGGAGCAAAAACTTGCGGTAAAACCATATGATTATGGAGGGGAAAATAGTGAAGATATATCTCAATCAAATGATAGCAAATGATTAGAAAAATAATATTAGGTTTGGTTTTAATAGGATTGGGGTTAAAGGTTATTGTTGTTCAAAAATTTACTGGGAGAGGTGGCTATGTAGATTTTAGTCAATTTTATTTGTATATTCCTGTTGGTATAGTTTTGATAGTTTTGGGCGGATTATTATTGATGAGTGTAGTTAAGGAATATAAAAGATACATAAAACCTCTAACAACCAAATGCCCCAAATGTAAAGAGGTATTTGATTATAAAGATACTATAAATGGCAAATGCCCACATTGTAAAGATGCGGATACGATAGATGTAAAAGAGTATTATAAAAAATATCCGGAAGAATTGGCAGAGGCACAACAAGGAAAACAGTAATGAAACTAAACATACATACAGCATTAAAGTTTATTTTACTAGTGCAAGTATTTTTGATAGGGTATGGTTGCACTAAAACGCCATCTATTGAAGATGTGAAGTGTGGAGAAGAAAAACTTCAAGACAGAATAGTGGGACTTACATATGAAAAAGATTATATGTCAGGTTTTGATAAAGTATATATACAATCTTCTTACACTAATAAATGCAATAAAACATTTTATGTTTATAAGGGTAATCCCTACTATACAAGTTCATCAGTGATTTACGTGAGAGATGATAAACAGCATACATATTCCGATGATTTATATGGCTGTGAAAACAATCCTGGTTTGTGTGTGATATCTCCCCCTATAATAATTAATAATATCGAAGATAGTCGATATTATAAAGCAAGCATAGGAATTGATTATATCAAACTAAGGTCAAATGAGGCTGTCGCATTTAATCTAAAAGATATAAACATGCTTCGGAATGATGATAAAAGGAAATATTTTAAAGCAAAGACTATCTACATTTTAAAAAAGATTTATATTGGAAACAGTGCAACATCTTATGCTCTTGGAGATGAAGAGATAAAGTTGCTAGATTTTGATAAGAGACTATATAGAGATGGTGGTATGACGGGCATGGTGTGGCAAGGTAAAAAGTGGACACTCTCAAAATGCACACTTCAAAGTACGCAAGATAATACAAGACACTACACCTGCGAATTTGTTAAAAATATTCTTAAAGAAGAGGACAAGTGGGCGAAGTAGGGCATGACTGGATGTAGCAAATATAGGAGCTAGGTGATGTCAATGCCATTCCTCTGAGGGCATATCGACCTGCAGTAAATATGATAAAATGTTGAAATATGTATTTCTGCGCACAGTGTGGGAATGAGAGGAACATACTTCAAGCCAGATACAGGAATTGATTATTGGTTGGGTCAAATAGCAAAACATGGAACAAAATAGGAGGTGTACTTAATGAAGAAGATAAAATGCCCATGTTGTGGTAATTATACAATCAATAATGAACTTGGATTAGAAGTAATTACTGATATTTGTAGTGTTTGTCATTGGCAATATGATGAAGTTGCACACGATAGACCCGATAAATATGTTGGTGGAGCAAATAAAATGTCTTTATCGGAAGCTAGAAAAAATTATTTGGATTTTGGCGCTAAAGATAGAAAATTTATTGATAGTGTTAGAAATCCATACGAGGAAGAATTACCAGAAAATAATGAGTAAAAGAAGTATTTATTAAAAACACAATAGACCCCTATATTTCTATATTTCGATGGCTAAAATACTTAAATTGGCACAGCCAACTATAAATAATATTATAAAAAGAACAAAAGGAAAATAATGTGCTATCACTATCACCTGACACCTTTATTTTGCCTTTATTTTAAGAAAAATACTTTTAAATTCAAAAGATATCAAAGAAAGAAATAAGTTCATAGTAGAGTGTTATGAGCAAGGCTATTCTCAACATACGATGGCTAAAATACTTAAATTGGCACAACCAACTATAAATAATATTATAAAAAGAACAAAAGGAAAATAATGTGCTATCACTATCACCTGACACCTTTATTGACACCTTTATGTCTTTATGTCATCAATGGAGGACAATAATGAAAATATTCAAAATCATGGGTTACACAGGCTGCATAATTTTATTAATGGCTTGTGCAGGAATTGAGAGAGATTTTGTTGGTAATACAGCAGGTACTATTGAATCTTGGGATAAAAATAATGTGTCCAAAGATGAAAAATTACAAGATCTAGATTTTTGTATGCGTAGTGCAATCAAAATATATCCTCTTGGAAATGTCAATTTAGACAAAAAGAGAACAGCCCATCATGATTATTGTATGCTCAAAAAAGGATACAAATATTATCCAAGAGGAATCGATGGCAAGTCTGCATCAAGTTGTCTTCAAGGGAGTAAAGATAGACCGGCATGTAGGTCTGTACCATTAAATATAGGTGTCAGGTGATAGTGATAGCCTATATGAATGGAGGCGATGCCAATGCCGTTTCTCTAAGAGCATATCGACCTGCAGTAAATATGATAAAATACTAAAGTATGCATTCTCGCGCACAGCGTGGGAGCGAGAGGAAAACGAGAGAAACAACATTAATAAGGAAGGCAAATGAAATTTATAATATTTATAGCCATGTTTGTTGTTTTAAGTATAATTATCAAAAAATTATATTTTGCTTCTATGCAAGGTTTAATTGTAAAAAAAATGCCATTTCCGAGAGGAGGAGTGTCAGGACCATATCACTATAAAGGCGCAGCAATATGCAATGCAATATTTGATTTATTTTGTACTTTTATTCTTATATTGTTCATTTATCTTATATACATCAATAGACCGTATGAAGAGACCAATATACATTTAATAAAGATTATTTCCATTTATTTTTTATTTTTCGGTCTTAAAGATATTTATAATGGTTATAAAAATGGCATCATAAAAAGAAAGATAAGAACTAATTATTATTTCACAAAAGGTACATATACTTTAGGTGGTGGTTTACATCATAATAATCTTGATACTCATAAAACGAGAGTTATATCTTCTCATAACTATTTTAGAGGTAAAAAAGCTTTTAAAATCGGTATAGCAACTATCATATTTGGTATTTTCTATATCATTCTTAGTGTAGGTTTATTCCTGACCCCTTAGGCTTAGACCTGATATATAAAGCAAGGAAATATAAATGAGTAATGTCGATGAAGCAAAAATGAAAAAAAACATGAAAATAGGCATAATATTAATTCTGATAGGAATTTTGATTACCATAATCCCGCAAAGTTACCTTAACGAAGGTGCCTACAGAGGATTGGCTTTTTCCCTTGTTTCTTTTTTTATTTTCTTTGGTTTTTATCTTGTTGTGCCTTACTTAAGATGGACTTCAAGTAAAGATAGACCTTGGAATAAGTTTAAGAAATAAAACAGGACTTCCTGCTGGTGTCCTGTCCAAAGTGACCGAAACTCTTTTTTGCTAAAAAATAAGGAATATAGAGAATATAGGGGACACATTTGAAGTGAAGGGGTCAGGTAAAGCCGATACCAAATTAGTTTATCCTATGCTATGGGTTTCCTATACTTTAACTGTACAAAGGAAGAGTGCTTAAAAGACCATGCATAACAGCAGTTTTATCACACCATCAACAGAGGTGTAAAGTAAGAAATAGTCCTAGCGTAAAAACTTATCTATGATTTCCTTGTATTTCTTCTCGATGACATGACGCTTTTTTTTGAATGTATTTGTCAGCTCAACCCCTGGTTTAAACTCTTCATCTAAAAAGTGAATATTTTGTAATTTCTCAAAAGGTTTAAACCCTTTAGAGTGATGAAGTAGTTCATTCATATCATGCTTGATCTTATTGACGATATTTTTATCTTCTAAGACATTTTCCATGTTGTGTACTACTTTGTTAAAATTTTCCAAAACATACTCTTTCATCTTTTCCATATCTGCAACAAGTAAGAGCCCTAAGCCTCTTTTATCTTGCCCGACTAAAACATTATCGGCGATAAACGGGAGCATCGAGATAGTTGATTCTATCCTGCTCGGATCCACGTTTTCTCCATTTGCAAGCACTATGACCTCTTTTGACCGCCCTGTAATGATAAGCTCTTTTCTTATCGTAAACTTTCCTAAGTCACCCGTCTTAAAATAGCCATCAGAGTCAAAAGATTTGCTATTTTCTTCATCATTTTTATAATATCCAGGAGTGATTTGATCTCCTTTTATGATGATTTCCCCAACTTCTCCAGGTTTTACATCTTCTCTTTTTTTGTTGACAATTCTTATCTCGGTACCCTCCACGGGGAAACCGAGTGTACCAAAGGTATTGCAATTGAGTGCTCGGCCCGCAAGGCCGGGAGCACCTTCGGTCATACCGTAGGCATTGACTATACGAATACCGATAGCATCTATCCAAGCATCTAGATATTCCGGCAAAGTTCCGCCGCCGCTTATAGCCAAACGGAGCCTTCCACCAAATTTTTCTTGAACAAGTCGAAGTTTTTTCTTGGCAATGACATTTGGCAAATAGAGAAGAGCAAGTTTGAGCATAGGGATAACTTTTTTGCATGGGGAGAGAAATGTATTTTGTGTAAATCTAGGAAGTTCATCTTTGATAACTCGAAGATTGTGATTATATGCGGTAGATATCCCTATGAGCTTTTTAAATATTTTTGCTTTTTTGGGATCATTTTTTTCTAGTGTGTTATTGATCTTTGTGTACATAGATTCCCAAAGTCTCGGAACAGTTGCGACAAGAGTCGGTTTATATTTTTCTAAGTCAGTCGCAAAAGTTTTGATAGTAGAGTAAACAGTACAGCAACCCCCTGAGATGGAGAGATACTCGCACGCACGCTCAAACATATGCCATGAGGGGAGGATCGAAACCCAAACATCATTGCCCTCAAGTCCTATCAATCTTGGAAGATATAAGACATTGTGCATGATATTTTTGTGCGTTAAGATAACGCCTTTTGGAGAACCTGTCGTTCCTGAGGTGTAGATGAGTGTAAATACATCATCTAGAGAAAGATTGTCTCTGAGTGCATAAAACTCATCTATCTCATTTTGATAAATTTTTCTATTTTTTAAAAGATCAAGGTAGGAGTAAGTGTTGTCAAAAAGGGTGTGAAGTTTTTTTGCTTCTAGTATAAAGATAGATTTTAATTTTAACTTTTTTATCATTTTTTCATGCTCTTGATAGAGCGCTTCATCCTCAACTATCAAAAAATCACACTCTGAGTGCTCCATGATAAACTCTAACTCGCTCGTTGGCGTATCGCTTCCTCTAGGGATGCTAATCGCTCCAAGCGACATGAGCGCTAAGTCGGTGACTATCCACTCATATCTGTTATCGCATAAAAACATAACTTTTGAGTTTTTTGTGATCTTTTTAGATTGAAATGCTTTTGAGAGAAGCAAAACATCTTCAAATAATTTCGCATATGTTATCGTATATTCTTTTTCTAAAGCGTTATATATAAAAGCTGTTTTGTCCCTATTTTTTTCATATGCCTCCAAAAACACATGAAACAAAGTAGTATCGCTCATCCGCACAATCCTAAAATAGTTTTGATGTTATTGTATCTTTTTTTATCCAATTTTTTAGACTGTGGATAGTTTCGGGGTTTCTCTCAAAGATTTATAATAATCTTATAATGGCGTCAGATAATGTTGATATCATTTTCGAATGGGTTATGATACAAATATGGTAAAATGTGACAATATTTTTTGCACAACATGAAATGAGAGTGGTAGATTGTGCTTGTGCAAATACCTTACTTTTTAGAATCTACACTATGATTTTAAAACTTTGTAAACTTCATTTTATATCGAAAAGGAGAATCAATTGAAGCAAGCAGTCAAAAAAATCTTATCGAGGATTTCTCCGCGATTACTTTTTGCATCACAAGTTTATCGTTATACGCGCTCAAGTAGCTCTTACTATGTTAAAACAGGATATCTCAGAAGTATGACAGAAGGTAAGCCGGTCGATAAAGATGGAAGCCCCATTCCTTGGATGAATTACTGCATCGTAAAATTTTTAAAAGAACGACTCAGCAAAAATATGAGTTTATTTGAGTATGGAAGCGGGTTTTCTACAAGATTTTATGCTCAAAATGTAAAGAGTGTTGTTTCTGTGGAGCATGATAAAAAGTGGTTTGCTATGTTAAAAGAGGATACGCCTGCAAATTGCAAAGCTTTATATGCAGAGTATAATCAAGAATTAATGGGCGGAGAGTATTCACAAACTGTAAAAAAATTAAATGAGAAATTTGATATCATAGTTGTTGACGGGAGAGACAGGGTAAACTGTGTAAACAATAGTATCAACGCCCTCACAAAAGAAGGTGTCATCATCTTAGATGACTCTTCTAGGGAAAGATACGGGAAAGCATTTGATTTGATGCACTCTGCAGGCTTTAAAAGCCTGACTTTTTGTGGCCTTAAGTTTGGAGGCGGCAAAGAGAGTTGCACGACGATTTTCTATAGAGATGGGAATTGTTTAGAGATTTGAATCAAGAGAGACTTATAGTAGATTATTTTCAATCTTCGAAATATTCTATCTGAGCATCTTCTACAAAGATAACTTCGCACGCACCCCCTCCGGTATCATTTCGGCTTAGAGAGCTTTTCCAACGCCAGCCGCCCCCTTTTGCATCTATGCGAACCAGTGCCCCTTTGATAGTGATGATATCACCTTTTTCCGCACGAAGTAGTATCGATTTGATTCTATCATCTTGTGGTATCATGTGCATATTTGCACTATGTGTTTCGATCTCGCGTCGAGGGATAGGAAGGTCATGCGCCTCCCAGTGATACCACCTGCCGGATTGAGAGATATTGATAGCTTTGATTACTTCATCGTCGGCCATACGCCCCCAACCCAATGCTAAATCGACGGGCGAAAGATCGGATTCTCTCCCGATATAATAGCGCTCAGAAGAGAGAACTTTTGCAGTGATTTCAAAATCAGCCAAAGGCGTAATCGTATAATCCTTGAAAGAAAAAGCCTTTTTTGAGGGAGCACTTTGGAGGGGATCAGATTGGGTTGCGCTTAATTGTTGTGATGAAGGTAATGGTTCATTTTGGCATGAGCGCATAACGACCAATGCTACAAAAATCATCAATACTATTTTGAATAATGTTTTTAACTCAGACACTCTTTCCCCCCGCCATCAAAATAGTATTGTGTAAAGATCTAACACGCTTTTTATGATCATATATCCTCTAGTATTTTGATACCATTTTGTTTTAAAAGTTCTATAGTTTTATCAAGAAGTGTAGGCTCAACCTTGAAGATAAAAGCACCATTTTGTGTGGTATTGATAGTATAGGTATATTGGATATCGATACCATGCGTTGAGAGCAAGGAGGCTACTTCGTTGAAGCTTCCTAGGTGGTTGTCAATCTCTACGGCAAAAACTTCAACGATTTTGAGCGATATGCCTGCATCGTCGAGTATCTCTTTGGCTTTTTGGGAATCATCAACGATGACGCGCAAGATACCATAGTCGCTAGAGTCAATCAGATTGATTGATTTGATAGAGAGTTGGTTTTGTGAAAGGAGTGTCGTGATATCTGTAAGTTGTCCGGGTCTATTTTCTAAAAATATCGAAAGTTGTTGTATCTTGCTCATTGCTCTTTCCTTTTATCGATAATGCGTACGGCTTTGCCCATACTTCTCTCGATGCTTCTTGGTTGTACGAGGACGACATGCGCATTGATGTAGAGGTTGTTGAGCAGTGCATGCTGGATCTCTTTTTTCAAGGCCGCCATTTGACCGAGTGAATCGGTCATAATCTCATCGCTAACTTCGATATGAATCTCAAGTTTGTCAAGGTGTCCATGTTTGTCAACTATGATCTGATAGTTGAGCGTTACTCCCTCTGTATTTGCTATGACATGTTCTATCTGCGATGGATAGACATTGACACCACTGATAATGAGCATATCATCGACTCTGCCCACGATAGACTCCATTCTCAAAAGGGTTCTCCCGCATCTGCATGGCTCTTTTGTGATCGATGTGATGTCGCCGGTTCTATAGCGGATAAGCGGAAGTGCTTGCTTGGTAAGTGGCGTGATGACAAGCTCACCCCTTTGCCCATCGGGTAGACTCTCTCCTGTTTGTGGATTGATGATCTCTACAAAGAAATGATCCTCGAAGACATGTAAGAGATCACTCTCTTTACAGTTTGCTGCAACGCCGGGTCCAATGATTTCACTGAGTCCATATACCTCATGATAATCGATTCCCCAAGCATTTGAGACTTCTTTTTTGAGTCCCTTTGACGTAGGTTCGGCTCCAAATATACCCGCTTTTAGTTTATAGTGACTGAGATAGTCGCTTCCTGCTTTTTGGGCAACCTCTGCCATATGTAGAGCAAAGGTAGGAGTAGAAGCAAGTATGCTCGCCCCAAAGTCACGCATCAACATTAGTTGTCTATCAGTCATGCCTGCACTTGCCGGTACTATCGCAGCACCAATCTTCTCCGCACCATTATGGAACCCCAAACCTCCCGTGAAGAGTCCATAGCCATAGGCATTGTGTACGATATCTTTGCTTGTTGCTCCTGCTAGAGTGAAGACTCTTGCCATCACTTCATCCCACACATCCATATCGGACTTTGTATAACCAACTACGGTAGGTTTCCCTGTAGTGCCGCTCGAGCTGTGGATTCTTGCAACCTCGCTCATCGGTACAGTAAAAAGACCAAAAGGGTAGTGGGCACGAAGATCTTTTTTGGTTGTAAAAGGGAGTTTTTTGATATCTTCTAAGGAGGTTATATCTTTTGGAGTGATGCCAAGCTCATCAAACTTCTCTCTATAAAAAGTACTGAGCGAGTAGACACGCTCCACGGTACTTTGCAATCTTTTGAGTTCAAGTTCCTCAAGCTCCTCTCTTTTTGCGCTCTCTATTTCATTGTAGACCATCGAAATCCTTTGATTATATGAATTGCTTATCTTTTCTGTAAACCATACCTTGCATGATAGCGATTACTCTATCATCTTTACCGTTTATGGTGACGGTGTAGCTGGCAAGTTTATGGTTTTTCTCTACCTCTTTAGCCACAGCGTAGATATGCTCATTCTCTTGTGCGGCATTGAGGTAGGAGATGCTATTGTTTATCCCAAGAGCAAGTGTTCCATATGAGTTTGATGCAAGTGCTAATGCAAAATCTGCGAGTAAAAATATCGCTCCACCGTGTGCGACACCGGCACCATTGAGATGCTCTTTTGTGATGACGAGTGATGCTTTTGCATACCCCTCATCTATCTCTTCGGTAAGTATCCCGTTTTGTGTCGCAAAATGATCGTTTTGCTCAAAAAAATCCCTAATTTTTGCTTCTGTTTCCTGCTTCAATGCCCATCTCCAATACTTTGAAATTTTGTTGTGCCATTTTGGCATTCATCTGCTCGATAGCAGTGCGCACTTCCTCTTGTGAGAAAGGAAAATCTTCGATACTTCCTAAAACCACACCAAGCATAAATACATTGAGTGCTTGGATAGGGAACTCTCTTTGCTTGGCAAGCGCAAACCCATCAGCTTTTGCAGTGACAAAAGGGAGTTGCGGAAAGTTTGTATCGGCATTTGTGACTACTTTGCCGTTTTTGTGTAAAAAAGAGATATTTCTAAGACTCTCTTGCGCTTCTAGACCTATCAAAAGATCGGCTTGATTGGTGTCTATGAGCGGGCTTGAAAAATCACCGATTTTGATATGGCACGATACGGCGCCTCCCCTTTGGCTCATGCCGTGATTTTCCGTGCCCAAAAAAGGGATGTTTCTATTGCCGGCACAGATGGCCAAGACTTTCACTAAAAAGACAACACCTTGACCGCCGAAACCTGCTATCACACTTTGGTATCGCATCTATTTGTCCCCTTTGTCTATTTTTACAAATGCATCTGTCGGACAAAGTGCATCAAGACACGAGCCACAGCCGATACACAAGAAAGGGTCTATCTCGACTTTGCCGTTTGCATTGTAAGCCATAGGCGGACATTTATAGGAGCTTACACAAAGATCACATGCCACGCACTTTTCTTCATCGACCATAACACTCAAAGAGGGTAAAAACTCTTTTGAGCGCTCTTTATCAAGCACACAAAATTCTCTCGCAACTACAACGACAGGACCATCTGCTTGCTCGTAAACTTTTTTGATATCTTTAAAGAAATCGATTGTTTTACTTAGCTCATTGGTATAAAAATACTCATGGCACGCTATCCCACACCCCTCAACAACCTTTTTGATATCGATATCTTTATGCTCTCTCTCTGCGGTTGTTTGTCTGCCGGTCATCGCGGTCGTTGAGTTGTCCATAATGACAAGTATAAATTTATGATTTTGGTAAACCGCATTAATAAGCGGTGGAATACCACTGTGGAAAAATGTACTATCGCCTATGGTGGCAACGACTGTTTTTTCAGGGTCAGCGATCGAATAACCGCTTGCCATCGAAACAGAACCGCCCATACAAAGAAGACTATCTATCGCGCCTTGTGCAAGTCCAAGCGTGTAGCATCCTATGTCAGAAGGGTAGATGGCTTTTTTCTTTTTAAATACTTTAGTGATGGCAAAAAAGAGGTCTCTGTGTGGGCATCCCGGACAAAGTGCAGGCGGTCTCGCTTCAACTTTTGGGAGAGGATACTCCTCGGAGATTTCGAGTGCCTCATAGATGTTTTCACCTCTATAAATCTCTAATTTTTGCAGTGATTTCAATATCTCAGCCTTGCTCATCTCATCTATCTGCTGCGTGGTATCGGTATTTTTTCCAAAGAGTTTTTTGGTAGCTATCTGCTCTTCTATGCAGGGATAAGTCTCTTCGATGACAAGTACTTTGTTATACTGTTGCGTGTACTCTTTGATCTGATCTTGCGGTAGAGGATAAGGCATGATAACCTTGATGATATCGGCCTCTACTCCGCATTCGCTGAGTGTCTCTTTGGCATATCCATACCCCGTACCGCTTGCTATGATGAGTAGCTCCTTGCCTTGGCATTTTTCAAACTGCTCTTTTAAGAAATGCTCCCAGTTGTATGCTTTGATCGCCTCTACTCTTTTGAGTTGTTCTATACCTTGGAGATATCTATCGTTTCTAGGAACTGCCCCCCATCTTGGGATATCTCTTTGGAATTTACCTTCTTTTGGTTGGTAGTTTGTCTCATCATCCATCTCGATAATCTCTCTAGCATGCGAGACGCGCATCACCGGTCTAAGCATCACCGGTATTTGAAAATGTTCGGAAAGCTCCACGCCAAGCTTAGTAAAGTCGTAAGCATCTTGAGGCGTTGCAGGGTCTAGTACGGGAATGCGTGCAAATTTTGCAAAGACGCGTGAGTCTTGTTCTGTCTGTGAAGAGTGAAAGCCCGGATCATCCGCACAGACAAGAAGCATACCTCCTAGATTGCCTATATAGCTTGCACTCATAAGCGCGTCACTAGCTACATTGAGCCCCACTTGTTTCATGGTGGCGCAGGTTCTTTTGCCTGTGATAGCTCCGGCGTATGCTACTTCAAATCCTACTTTTTCATTTGTTGCCCATTGTGCATACATAGGAAGATCGAGTTGTTTTTTTATCTTTTGAACAGTCGTTAATATCTCACTGGAAGGTGTGCCGGGATAGCCGGAGACCATATCAACATTTGCATGGATAAGCCCCCACGCTATCGCGTCATTCCCCATCAATGTTTGCTTCATAGAGTAAGCTCCCTTAGTTGCTTTATTGCATTGTAAAAAATCTGTTCATTATACAAGGAGTATTCTAACATTTATGTTAATTGAGCAAAAATCAAAAAGTAATTTTTCCTCAAGGAAACTTTTAAGATAGAAGGTTAGAATATACCTCTTGTTTTAACGGTGCTTTATAAAGAGAAACACCAACTCCATTTTACTAGTAAGGCGGCACTATAGTGAATAATGATGCATCGGGAAATAGAGAAAAATTTACAAAAAAGATTATCGTTCAAAAAGAGGATATTGATGTCAATGGCCATGTTGGTAATATCCGATATCTCGAATGGTTTATCGATATCGCTGTAGCGCACTCCGACTTTTTGGGCTTGGGATTTGATGCACTGAAAAAATTTAATCGCACATGGGTTGCAAGAGAGCACAATATAGCCTATAAACAGAGTGCTTTACTAGGCGATGAACTTCTCTTAAATACTTGGGTGCAGAGTGTCAAAAAAGCGCAGTCAATCCGTCAATACGAACTTCTCAATGTTAAAAAGGGCAAGATTATATGTGAGGGGTGGACCAATTGGGTTTTTGTGGAGATAGAGACATACCGCCCGCAAAAGATTCCGGAAGAATTTATCTCAAAATATATGCACATTACAAATCAATAATGCGTTAAACAGCCTTATTTTGTTGCTATATCTCGCATAATATTTATAATAATGTATTAACATAATTATAAATTAAAGTTAATATATTTAAGTTTTCATTGGTTATACTTTCGTTTTTTTAGGAGAGTAGTAATGAAAAGATTTGTAGTAATGTCCCTCATGGTAGCATCAGTAATTTCAGCAACAAATGCTGCGACTAATGCTGAGCTCGAAGAGAGAATCAGAGTTCTAGAAGAGATGGTTTACGGCAATCAAAAAAAGATCAAAAGCAATAAAAAAACGATTATTGAGGTCAAAAAACATGATTCGTTTGACAATATCAAGTTTGGAGTAGATTTTAGAAACTCCGTTGATGTTTTGGATTATAAAAACAATATAACAGGCGAGAGTGCAGAAAATTCATCATTACTTGCGAGTAGATTGTACCTCACAATGGCAGCTGCGCCTACGGATAAGTTAATTTTTAAAGGAAAGCTTGCTATCTATTCACTTTGGGGCGCGCACCTTTTTGGTGAGGATGGAGGGCTTAAAGATTGGTCGGCAAGCTCTAAAGCAACCGATACGGTGATGAGAGTTAAAGAGGCATACTTTGTCTACTCAACAGCCCTTGGAGCACAGCCTATCAGTGTCTCTATCGGTCGTCGCCCTTCAACAGACGGTTTCTTGGCAAACTATAGAGAGAACAATCCTGAAGAGGGATCACCTCTAGCACATATCACCAATATGGAAGTCAATGCTCTCATGGTTAAACTAGATTGGAGTAGATTTATTCCGGGCGCGTATACAAAATTTGTAGGAGGTCGTGCACATACGGGTGCTACAACAGGTGTTTACAGCATCGGCTATACGACACCTTGGGGTCCAAATGCTAAGGTAGATGGATCTGAAGATGACAATGTTGACTTTTTTGTGACACTTGGTGATGCTTATAATAATGGTCAATATCGAGTCATGTATGAGTGGGCACATATCTTCGACACAAAAGGTGAAAATATCGCGACAACTGAGAAAAAAGTAGGTGCAGGAACAGCTGATCTTCTCTCGCTTGGATTCAAAATTGATGGAATTGGAAATGAGATTGATGGTTTTTGGGCAAATACAACAGCGTTTATATCTGCAGCATATAGTTACTATGATGCAGACAACGGGTACCAACTTTTAGGCTCAAGCGATGGTGGTACAAGAAGCGGAAGCTCTATCTGGGCAGGGGTTATCTTCCCTGATATGATCACAGAAAAAGGAAAGATAGGGATTGAATATAATCATGGATCAAAATATTGGACACCGATGACATGGGCTGAAGATTCAGCTATCGGATCCAAGATTGCTGTGCGTGGTGATGCATATGAGGCCTATTGGAACTTTTATCTCTTTGGTGAAGAATACCTTCCTGCACAGGTTCGATATACCTATATGCAACATGACTATACGCCAAATGTAAATTGTGCCGGTTGGGTTCCTGTGCAAGAGACCGATATCACAGCACAAGATCTCAGATTTTCCGTAAGTTATAAATATTAAAAAGTAGGCCTGCAACCAATCTTTTGGTTATGGCAGGCCACTATCTTCACTTCAAAAACAAATTTCAAAAACAATTGTAAATATTTCGATAAAAATTATTATCAGACTAAGGTTAAGTCGGTAATATTTTGTGTGAGATTTGCTTGTAGCGCGGGATGATTCGGGTAATTTAGGGCTTCTTTTGTAATATTTGTATATCGAGGGGCTCCTATTTTTGTTTTTTCCAATCTGTTTCACTTTGTTACAATGCATTTTAAAGAGAAAAGCGTAGAAGGATAGTTAAAATAATTTAATTATCTTTTAGATACTATTATACATCTAAAGAATGAGTACTCACGCAAGAAAAAAAGGGGTTTACAATGACCGGTGGATTATCGCATATTGTCTCTGAACATCCATACTTTGGGGTGTTCGTATTTTTTATCGTAGCAGCTGTTGCTTTTCCTGCAACCTTGGTTCTCACAAGGTTTATCAGTCGAAAATTAGCAAAGCTTGATAGAGAGAAGTTGAAGCTTAGTATCTATGAGTGCGGACCTGAAGTTACTAAGCAGCCGAACAGTATATCGGTGCAGTTTTATCTTATAGCACTTCTTTTTATCCTTTTTGATGTGGAAATCATCTTTATGATTCCATGGGGAATTGACTTTAAACTCTTTAAAGCGTTAGGGTTAGGCTGGTTTGGGCTTATCGAGATGATGCTTTTTGTATTTTTACTCGCACTCGGCTTTATCTATGCGTGGAAGAAAGGAGCTCTTGAATGGCACAACATAAAGTAAACTACACATCAAGCGCAGGATTACCTGTAGCGTTGACAAGCGTTGACAAGCTTGTAAATTGGGGAAGATCAAATTCGCTTTGGCCTTTAACATATGGACTAGCATGTTGCGCTATCGAGATGATGGCAAGTGGGGCAGCTCGATTTGACTTCGATAGATTCGGGACAATTTTTAGAGCAAGCCCGAGACAATCTGATGTTATGATACTCTCAGGAACACTTTCAAAAAAACATGCGGAGTTTACAAGAAGACTGTATGACCAGATGACTGAGCCGAAATGGGTTATCAGTATGGGAAGTTGTGCAAATACCGGCGGGATGTTCAACACCTATGCGACTGTGCAAGGTGTGGATAGAATCGTCCCTGTCGATATCTATCTTCCGGGATGTGCCCCAAGACCGGAGACGCTCCAATATGCACTTATGATGCTTCAAAAGAAGATCAGAAGAGAATCTGCAAATATGAATAAAAATGTAAAACAAAGGTTCATATAATGAGAAAGTATACACCAAAAGATAGCCGCCAAAAGAAGTCTTACTATACTGATAGATTTTGGGTTGCTCCTAGGGTTCCACGAGAAGATGCCGGCGAAGACGGTCACTTTGCCGATGTTGTCAAGACGCTTAAAAAATATATCAGCGAGAGTTATATAGAACTTGGACAGCTTGTATTGCACATCAAGCCAAAGGATAATTTGGCAGTGCTAGAGTTACTCAGAGACAAGTGTGGCTATGCGATGTGTAGTGAATTGAGTGCTGTTGACTATCTGGCACAAAGTGGAGAGTTTGAGATCTTTTATCAGATGCTCAATCTTGATCTTGCAAAAAGAGCAAGAGTTGTATGCCGCATCAAGCAAAATGAATCTATAGAATCCATCGTACCACTTTTCAAAATGGCAAATTTTGCCGAGCGAGAGATGTTTGATATGTTTGGCATCTATGTTAATAATCATCCTTATCTTAAGCGCATCATCATGCCGGATGATTGGAGTGGTCACCCGCTTTTAAAAACTTATCCGCTTCAAGGTGATGAGGCTGCTTCATGGTATGAGGTTGATAAGATATTCGGCAAAGAAAATAGAGATGTTATCGGGCCTGAAAATAGAGATCCTGCCAAGGTTGATAGATATGATACGCAAAGATTCTCAAGAGTCGGTTATGAAGTGCCGTTTGGTGCTGATATAAGTGAAGGTGAAGAGCCAAACGAGATCGAATACAGCAAGACAGCTTTCGTAAATTATCAGAAAAAGTCTAAACAGCTTAAAAAGAAGAGATAGGATCAATTATGCAAGTTACTACCAAATTAACACCGTTTTTTGAAAACTTAAATTTTGAGCGTGCAGACAATACCATGGTCATCAACTTTGGGCCACAACACCCTTCTGCTCATGGGCAGTTGAGACTTGTACTTGAGTTAGATGGCGAACAGGTTGTCAAAGCTCTTCCTGATATTGGCTACCTGCACAGAGGTGTCGAAAAGATGGCGGAAAATATGACCTATAATGAATTTCTACCGACAACGGATAGACTCGATTATATCGCCTCGACATCAAACAACTATGCCTATGCCCTTAGTGTTGAGAGACTTTTAGGGATAGAGGCTCCAAGACGCGCACAGGTTATCAGAACGATGCTTCTTGAGCTTAACCGTATCATGTCCCATCTCTTTTTCCTCGCAACACATGCACTCGATGTTGGCGCTATGAGTGTTTTCTTGTATGCATTTAGAGAGAGAGAATATGCGATGGACCTTATGGAGTCTTATTGTGGAGCGAGATTGACACATGCAGCAGTGCGTATAGGCGGTGTGCCTCTCGATTTGCCTGCGGGTTGGCTAGAAGATCTTGAGAAATTTCTGAACAATATGCCTGAAAATATCAAGCTTTATGAAGATCTCTTGACTGAAAATAGAATCTGGAAAATGCGACTTGAAAATGTCGGCGTCATCTCTGCTGAAGATGCACTTTCTTGGGGTTGTACGGGTCCTATGCTCAGAGGTTCAGGTGTCAAATATGATATCAGAAAAGAGGAGCCTTATGAGCTTTATGGTGAGCTTGATTTTGACATACCTGTGAGTGATCGATGTGATAGCTATGGAAGATATAGGCTCTATATAGAAGAGATGAAGCAATCCGTGAAGATACTCCATCAACTTATCCCGATGCACGAAGAGAGTGAACCGCAACTTATGGCACATGCGCCAAAATATATCTCTGCCCCAAAAGAGGAGATCATGACACAAAATTATGCACTCATGCAACATTTTGTTTTGGTAACTCAAGGGATGCGACCGCCAAAAGGTGAAGTCTATGTTCCGACAGAGTCTCCAAAGGGAGAACTTGGATTTTACATAAAATCCGAAGGCGAACCATATGCATACAGACTCAAATGTAGAGCACCAAGCTTTTTCCATACAGGGCTTTTGCAAAAGATGTTAGTGGGAAGCTATCTAGCTGATGTTGTTACTATCATAGGAAGTACCAATATCGTTTTTGGTGAGGTTGACAGATGAAAAGATATGATTTGAGAGATTTACACGGCGATTTTTACAAACGCATGATAGAGCTAATCGATAGTGATTTACAAGGTGGCGAGGTAGGTATATTTCTCTTTGAGATTGGTGATTTTTCTCCTATCCAAAAGAGTGCAGATATCATCAAGAAGCACAAGCATGAGCTTCTCAACTCACTCAAGTTCAATGAAGTCGATTGGACGATAGTAGTTAGGAAAAAGGCTCATTAATGTCTAAAACTATTTTCTCGACATGGAGGGATGAGCTTGTTGACAATCGACACATTAGTGGCGATACTTGTCAAGTTTCATCTTTCAAATTGCCCGGGGATTATAGTGCTGATAAAAGTTCAAAAGCCTTTATAGGTTGGGATGGTGTTGCCGTATTTGATGAGAATGTTGATGTTGTAAGACTCGCATGTGAGTATGCTGCCCAATATCAAAAATACTCTGAAGCTTGCGGAAGATGTGCACCCGGTAGATGGGGTGGACGGATACTGTATGATCTTCTCGATAAGATAGCCAGAGGCGAAGGAGCGCAAGCAGATATCGAGCATCTCAAAGAGGTGAGCGAAACGATGATGATGACATCAAAGTGTGAGATAGGAAGAACAACACCGAAGCCTATCTTGGATCTACTTGAGCACTATAGAGAAGAGTTTGACCTCCTTATAGAGAAACAGATACCTTCAAAAGATTATGCAAACGAAGATGTAAGTTATATAGCCAAAGTAACCGCACCTTGCATGGATATGTGTCCGGCGCATGTTGATATCCCTGCCTATATCGAGGGTGTACGAGATATGCAATTTGATAAATCCTTGCAATCAACGAGACAAACAATGCCTTTGGCACATACTTGCGGGAGAGTATGCCCGCATCCTTGCGAAGATGCTTGCAGAAGAGCAAACCTCGATGAGCCGATTTCGATCATGGAGCTGAAACGCATCGGGGCTGATTTTGAGACAGATCACTCTTTACCGTGGCAACACCCAAAAGAACCACAACCGTTAAGAGATGATGGCAAAAAAGTTGCAATCATAGGTGCAGGTCCGGCAGGACTCACAGCGGCATATTATCTTGCACTTGAGGGGATAAAGGTTGATATCTTTGAAGAGTTGCCTGTTTTAGGCGGTGAGGTTGCTGTTGGAGTGCCTGAGTATCGTATGCCAATCGATAGATACAATAAAGATATCGAGCTCGTCACCTCTATGGAGGCAGTAAGTGTTTATACAAATACGAAAGTAGATGCCACAAAACTTAAAGAGCTAGAGAGTGAGTATGATGCAACGCTTTTAGCATTTGGGACACGGCTTTCTAAAAAAGTAAGAGCAGAGAATGAGCGATTGGATATGGAGGGGTATTGGGGCGCCATATCGATGCTTGACAAGGTAAATCTATGGCACAAATACCGCATAGGTTCGCCTGCAAGTGAAGACCTTAAAGATAAGGTTGTTGTCTGTGTGGGCGGCGGGTTTACTTCGATGGATGTCGTGCGCTGTGCTGTGAGAGAGGGCGCAAAAAAAGTCATCATGCTCTATAGAAGAGATGAGAAAACGATTATAAGAAATACAACTTACGAAGAGTATCATGAGGCGGTAGAAGAGGGAGTAGAGTTTATCTTCCACTCAGCAGTTGAGCGAATATTTGATGAAGATAATAAGCTTAAAAAATTACTTATTAACAGATTTGAGCTTGTTCCTGACCCTGATGGTGGTAGAGCACAACTTATCAAGATAGAAGATGGAGATTTTGAGATAGAGTGTGATTATCTCATTCCTGCCGTTTCTCAATCAGCTGATTTGGTACTCCTCCCACAAGAGTGGGATGTTGCGCTGACCTCATGGGGAACACTTTTGACTAATGGGAAAGATTATATGACATCACGCATAGGACTTTTTGCTGCAGGTGATTGTGAATATGGCCCTATGACAATCGTGAATGCTGTAGGACAAGCCAAAAGAGCCGCTTCGGTGATATCAAGATATATCTATGATGGCAAAGTGAGTTTGAGCGATGATGAGATCATGGAAGATCATCTTAGAACACTCAATGTCTATGATAAGAACGAGAAGATTACGGGTTGGATGCAAGGACAACCAAGAGAAGAGAGCCCAAAACTCTCAGTTGGTGACAGAATCGATAACAACAAAGAGGTTAATCTCGGTTTGAGCGGAGAAGAAGCACTTGCTGAAGCACAAAGATGTATGCGATGTTATTATATCTCGATGGTGGTCGTATAATGATGGCACAGAAGCAAGAGATGAATCAAAATATCACTATAACTATCGACGGAAAGAGTTGCATTGGCAAAAAAGGCGATACTATACTCGAAATCGCTAGAGCTAATGATATCTATATCCCTACGATGTGTTATATATCTAAGGTGAAACCGATAGCATCATGTCGAATGTGTGTCGTGCAGATAGAAGGGGTAGAGGGAACAGTGCTTGCTTGCCAAGAGCGAGCAGTTGATGGCGTGAATGTCATCATCACGAGTGAAATGCTCTATAAGCATAGACAAAATATCATGAAGCTTTTTAGTGTCAATCATCCTTTGGAGTGTGGCGTATGTGATAAAAGCGGTGAGTGTGACCTGCAAAATAAGACACTGGAGTTTGATGTAGCAGCGCAAAATTTTAGTGCAAAAGAGTCAGATAAAAAGATCGAAAATTGGGGTTTTATCAGCTATGACCCTTCTCTTTGTATCGTTTGTGAAAGATGTGTGCGAGTTTGTAATGAAATCGTTGGCGAGAGCATACTCCAAGTAGCGGTTGGCGGGTACAACTCAAGAATTATCAATACAGATTTAGATAGTGATTGTAGTAACTGCGGTGAGTGTATGGCGGTTTGTCCTGTAGGTGCACTCACAAATAGTGAGTTTAAATACAGCTCTAATGCATGGGAGCTTGAGCGAATTCCGGCAACATGTGCACACTGTAGTAGCGGATGTGCCCTCTATTATGAGTCCAAGCCTTCAAGCATTGCAAACAGAGAGAAGAGTATCTATAGAGTAACAAATCCATTTGAGTTTAACTCACTTTGCGGGGCAGGGAGATTTGCTTATGATTTTGCAAACCAAGGTGTTAGCAAAGATACCGTAGCTTTCGAGGGTGCTATAGAGGCATTTAGGGCGGCTAAGAGCATACGCTTGAGCGCAAATATCACTAATGAAGAGGCACTCATCTTCCAAAAGCTTAAAGAGAAGTATGGCTATAAGCTCATCTGTGATGAGGCGAGAAGCTATCAAAAATTTCTTAGTGCATATAGCTCAGTGAGCGGAAAAAGTCTCTACAATGGTGATCTTACAGCGATCAAAGATTCAGACGCAATCATAGTTTTCGGTACACGAATCAATGATGATAATCCAATGGTCAAATACCATATATCTATGGCAAGCAAATGGCATAGAGCCAGAGTAGCTTATTTGCACCCCATAGAAGATGCGAGTATGGCAAAAATCATAACACAATTTATCAAATATGAAGTAGGAAGCGAAGAGGGTGTTGCAGCACTTTTGGTGGATGCACTTTTGAGTAATATCGAGCTCTCCGATGAGGTCAAAGAGTTTTTAGATTCTCTCGATGTAGGTAACTTGAGTGCTGAGAGTAATGTGGGAGAAGAGGAGCTTGAGAAGTTGGCAGCTTCTTTTGAGAAAAAAAGCAGACGCTCACTCATTGTAGGGGCTGATCTTTATGGACATCCAAGAGCTATGGAGATAGCAAAACTGCTCGCACTTTTTGAGAAATACGGCGAATTTAATGTCATACTCGTCCCACCTGCGACAAATGCGCTTGGTGTCTCTTTGATATGTGATCTTGATGATGAAGACACCGAGGAGCAGAGCATAGGCTACAACGTAAAAGGCGGTTTTACTTTGGGCTCACAAGGTGAAGTTGATCTTGATATGCCGGCACTCAATCAACAAGAGGGAACACTTACTACTATCGATAAACGCGTGGTTGCAACGCATGTTGCACTCCCATTTGGTGGCTATACGCTCAACGATATCGCCAATGCTTTAGGATTGGAAGCGGAATATACGATTGATTATACAAAAGAGCTTCCTAAAAAAGGCGGCTATAAAGCAGTAGAGTTTGATGCGCTTACTCAAGAACTCTCAAGCTTTGAAGATAATCGAGGCTATCTGCTTGATATCAAAAATGTAAAGAGCACCGAAGAGTTTGAAGAGATTGAAGATTTGCCGACTTATGATGGCGGCGTTGTCTACTGGTGTAATGAGGGCTTGCATTTTACACAGAACACACTCCATAAATACAGCCAAAGCAGATATCTCAAAGGCTCTCAACAATTTGCAGCGGCTATGAAAATAAGTGACGGAGAGGAGCTTTTTTTTGAAAACGATACGAGGCAGTATGTGAGAATTTTTAAACTTGATGCATCGATGAAAGGAACCATTGCGATAACCGCAAGTGTCGCAGAGCCACTCGAAGCATCAGGTTTAAAAAATTATAGATATACTTTGATGAAATTACAAGAGGACGGGGTAATTAAATGAATCTAAATGAAGTGAAGATCAAGATTGACGGCGTTGAATGTGTAGCTAAAGAGGGTGAGTATATACTCAATATCGCTAGAGCAAATGGCATATTTATTCCTGCTATTTGCTATATCAGTAGATGCTCTCCTACACTTGCTTGTCGTATATGTTTAGTAGAGGCTGACGGCAAAAGAGTCTATGCTTGTAATGCAAAAGCGAAAGATGGCATGGATGTTACAACAAGCAGTGAAGAGATCCTTGAAGAGAGAAGAGCGATTATGGGGGTGTATGATATAAACCATCCTCTCCAATGTGGCGTCTGTGATCAAAGTGGAGAGTGTGAACTCCAAAACTATACCCTTGAACTTGGCGTTGATTCACAAAATTATACGATTGCTGATTGCAAAAGAGAGAGCACAAATTTTAGTAGCGTATTGCATTATGATCCGGGTCTTTGTATCGTATGTGAACGATGTGTAACAATCTGTAAAGATATGGTTGGAGACAATGCGCTCTCAACAGGGCCAAGAGATGGAGCTGAGCTTGATAAAGAGCTTAAAGAGAGCATGCCAAAAGATGCATATGCTATGTGGAATAAATTGCAAAAATCGCTTATCGTCCCAAGCGATGAGAGTGGACAAACAAACTGTAGCGATTGTGGTGAGTGTCTTTCTGTTTGTCCGGTTGGCGCACTTGTAAGTAGAGATTTTGTCTATACATCAAATGCATGGGAGCTTAAACGCGTTCCTGCGACTTGTTCCCATTGTAGCAGTGGTTGCCAGATATTTTATGAGACAAAACCAACCTCAATTAGCGACAGAAGTGATAAGATATATAGAGTAACCAACGAGTGGAACTATGTATCGCTGTGTGGTGCGGGACGCTTCGGATATGATTTTGAAAATAGCGGCGCAATAAAAGATGAAAAACAGTTTGCAAAAGCGATCAAAGCATTTAAAGAGGCAAAAGCGATTCGTTTTAACTCGACTATCACAAATGAAGAGGCAGCAATGCTTCAAAGTCTCAAAAAAGAGCTCGGAGTGAAACTTATCAATCCCGAAGCCAAAGCATTCCAAAGCTTCTTAAAAGATTTTGAGAACTATAGAGGCGAGAGCTTATATAGCGGTAACTATAAAGAGATGATGAGCGAGAGTAATTTTATCATCAGTGTAGGTAGCGCGCTTAGACATGATAATCCAAATGTAAGATATATCTTTAATAACATCCAAAAGCTCAATAAAGGAGCAGGACTCTATTTTCATCCGGTAGGTGATACGCTTATAGAATCACTCGGTAAAAATGTTACGCCTATCTATCATACACCGGGACTAGAAGAGTATGCACTCTATCTTGTACTTGATCTTTTTGCATCAAAAGATGAACTTCCTAAAGAGACCAAAAACTATCTCGAGAGTTTCCATAAAAAAGCAACAAAAACAGTCCAAGAGACGATCATGGAAGATGTGACGGAAACCGTTGTCGATGAAGAGACAGGTGAGAGTAAAGAGGTAACAAAGAAAAAACCAAAAGTAGTTGAAAAAGAGGTAGAGTATGTTGCAAATGAGTTGGCATCACTCTTGGGTGCTCCTGAAGGGTTTGATGACATCTTTGAGAAGATGGTAGCAAAAGCAGATAATTTCTCTATGGTTGTCGGCGAAGATTTCTATGCGCATCCAAGAGCGGAAAATCTTGCAAAACTTTTGGCATTTATCGAACAATATACAACTATCAAGATAGCACTTATCCCGCCAAAAACAAACTCTTTGGGTGTTGCACTTATCTGCGATCTTGATGAAAAAGCAGATGGATACACGATAGGGTACAACGAAGTAGGTGACTTTAGATTGAGCGCACTGGGTGATGGTGATTTGGATATGCCTGCACTTAACCAACAAGAGGGAACATTTACAAATATGCACAAAAGAGTTGTCCCTACAAACGCGGCACTTTCATACAACGGTTATGAGCTCAATGATATCATGAGTGCTTTAGGGCTCGGAGAGCAGTTGAGTATTGATTGGACAAGTAAATTGCCAACAAGAAAAGGCTTTGAAGCACTCTCTTTTGATGCATTGCCAAATGGCTTTACAAATGCAGGCGAAGAACTTAGAGGCTATATGCTCAAACAAAAATCAACAAAAGCAAAAGCGTTTGAGGTTGAAAAACCTGATGAGAGTTGTAAGCTAGAGGGTGAGATCGCTTATAGATGCAATCCGCAAAGACAGTTTAATGACTTTACAAACAAAGCGCATCAAATCTTTGAGCCGTTTGCTCTGTATGTGAGTGAAGCGAAAGCCCAAACTTTGGGTAAAAAAGTAAAAGTGGAGATAGATGATGTATCTCTCGAACTTCCTGTTGAGATTGATGCTAAAATGAGCGGCGATGTGGTCAAAGTTCCTGACTTTTTAAGTTCAAAAGAGATCTATCCACTTTTTAATGCGGGCAGATTTAAACAAGTTAAGATAAGCGAGGTATAAGATGGATCCATTAATTCTAGGAACAATAATAAAGATAGTTTTGGTTCTTGCGATCGTTTCGGCTTTAGCCGGATTTGGTACATATTTGGAGCGAAAAGTATTGGCATATATGCAACGCCGTATAGGGCCTGCACATGTTGGACCTTTGGGGTTGCTTCAAATCGTTGCTGATGGGATCAAGCTCTTGACAAAAGAGGATATCATCCCGCAAAATGCAAATAAAATCATATTTATGATAGCGCCTGCAGTAACAGCAGCTACAGCATTTGTTGCAATCTCGGCCGTCCCACTATTCCCGACATTCTCCTTTACAGTTCCTGATTGGTTTCCTCTAATCAATGGAATCTCAGCGACTGTCCCTTCGACTATCGCGGATATCAATATCGGGATACTCTTTATGCTTGGCGTGATGGGATCCGGACTCTATGGTCCACTCTTGGCCGGTATGGCACAGGCAAATAAATGGGGGATTTTAGGTTCAGCGAGAACGGCAGTACAATTTTTGAGTTACGAAGTTATCACGGGACTCTCTCTGCTTGCCCCTATCATGCTTGTCGGCTCCCTTTCACTTTTAGATTTTAACAATGCACAAACCGGTGGTGTCGGCTCATGGATTCTTTGGCAACAACCGGTTGCGTTTGTACTCTTCTTGATAGCCGGTTTTGCAGAGACCAATAGAACACCGTTTGACCTTTTGGAGCATGAAGCTGAGATCGTCTCAGGGTATGCTACAGAGTATAGTGGTATGCGATGGGGGATGTTCTTTATCGGTGAATATGCAAATATGATTACGATTTCTATCATGGCTTCGTTGATATTCGTCGGCGGATATGCACCTTTAGGGTTTATTCCGGGATGGATTGCGATTATATTGAAGATATCATTCTTTTTCTTTTTGATGCTGTGGGTGAGAGCCTCTTGGCCACATGTAAGACCTGATCAATTGATGTGGTTTTGTTGGAAAGTGTTAATGCCTATAGCTGTAATCAATGTTATGATTACAGGTATCGTGGTCATGATATAAAGGGGGAGTTGTAGAGATGAATGAAAAACAAAAATATATAATGTTAGACCTTGGAGGCACTCCTTTGACACCTTGGTGTAGATTTAAAAGAGTAGTAAAAAGAACTTTTAGGATAGAGCTCTTTATCGGCCTTTGGGTAACCATCAGAGAGATGTTCAAAACTCTTTTTATGGGCAAAAGTCATACGACAAAATATCCTTTTGAGAAGATGCCGATTCCACCTAGATATCGAGCCATACATGATATGTTGCGATTGCTTGAGAGCGGGCATTATAGATGTATCGGTTGCGGTCTTTGTGAGAAGATATGTATCTCAAATTGCATTGCCATGGAGACACGATATGATGAAAACCAAAGAAAAGAGGTGAGTGAATATACTATCAACTTTGGTCGATGTATCTTTTGTGGGTATTGTGCTGAGGTTTGTCCTGAACTTGCTATCGTTCACGGTGCGAGATATGAGACCGCGAGCGAGCAAAGAGCAAGCTTTTCACTCTTTGAGGATATGTTAACACCAATAGATAGACTTAAAGAGCAAGAGGAGTTCGCAGGTTACGGTGCTCCAACACCATGGGCGGATAAAAATATCAAAAAAACGCCTTTAGCGTATTAATAGGAGGAGCTGATATGTTTGAACAAATTGCATTTTATTTTTTCTCTGTGGCAACGATTGTTTTGTTTCTCATTACGGCATTTAGCAAAAATGTGCTCTATGCTATGAGTGCGCTCGCAGCAGGGATGGTTATGATATCCGGCTTTTTCTTTCTGCTTGGTGCAGATTTTTTGGGTGCGGTTCAGTTAGTCGTGTATGTCGGTGCCGTGATGGCACTCTATGCATTTGGGATGATGTTCTTTGATGCAACCAAAGATGTCAAAGAGAAAAATGCATCCACTACTTTGGTAGTTTTACTTGGCGGATCCGTGGCACTCCTCTTAACTTTGATATTTATAGCCCCTATTTTGGGAACCAATATAGAAGCATCATACCCACCGCTAGAGGGTGCAACAAATCCTCAGTCAGTCGGGTTGATACTTTTTACAAAATATCTCATCCCTTTCGAGGTGGCGGCACTTATGTTGCTTGTTGCGATGATAGCAGGGATTATACTAGCAGGTAAAAAGATGGATATATCTTTGACGGATATCGAAGAGGATATAGCTATATCAGAAGAAGAAGAGATGATCTTAGATGAAAAGGATGGGGAAAAATAATGATAGGACTAAATCACTACTTGATAATATCCGGTTTGCTTTTTGCGATAGGTTTGATGGGTGTTGTAAGAAGAAAGAATCTATTGATGCTCTTTTTCTCAACGGAGATTATGCTCAATGCCGCCAATATAGCCTTAGCGGCTGCAGGTCATTTTTACAATGATCTCTCAGGTCAAATGTTTGCATTTTTCGTGATTGCTATAGCTGCGAGTGAGGTTGCCGTGGGACTTGGGCTTTTGATTCTCATCTATAAAAAGAATGGTACGCTTGATCTTGATGATCTCGCTACGATGAAGGGGTAAAGATGGAAATTTTAGTATATATCGCACTTTTTGCTCCCTTTGTCAGTTCTCTTTTTGCATTGATGTTTGTTATGGTGCCGAAGCAGACATTCGTTGGTATCGTTGCATCGTTGCTTCTATTTATATCATTTTTGGCATCAGCAACATTGGCATACCATATCGCAATGACTAACGAGGTAATCCATGTGACTATGATGGATTGGATTGTTGTTGGCGATCTCTCCATCCCTTTTGGTTTTGTGGCAGATCATGTGAGTGTAACGATGATGGTTGTCGTCTCTTTGGTCTCTACGGTTGTGCACATCTACTCTATCGGTTATATGGACCATGATAGAAGTTTTAACAGATTTTTCTCTTATCTCTCAGCATTTGTCTTTTCGATGATGGTACTTGTTATGAGTGATAATTTTGCAGGTCTTTTCATCGGCTGGGAAGGTGTTGGTGTCTGCTCATGGTTGCTTATAGGTTTCTGGTATCACAAAAAAGATGTCACAAGAGATATCAACCCATCTATCTCTCCTTCTTGGGCAGCAAATGAAGCATTTATTATGAATCGTATCGCTGACCTTGGTATGCTTGTGGGTATATTTATCATATTTTGGAATACAGGTTCACTCCAATATGATGAGGTATTCCCAAAACTCGCTGAACTCTCACCGGCAGTATTGATTACTGCAGCGATTGCACTCTTTATCGGTGCTATGGGTAAATCGGCACAATTTCCTCTCCATACTTGGTTGACTGATGCGATGGAAGGGCCGACACCTGTCTCCGCTCTTATTCATGCTGCGACTATGGTTACTGCCGGAGTCTTTTTGGTCATTCGTGCCAATCCACTTTTTGGGATGGAAGAGGTTGCCGGAGTAAGTTATTTCATCGCTTCACTTGGAACATTTGTTGCATTCTTTGCGGCGTCCATGGCACTTGTCAATAGAGATTTGAAAAGAATCATTGCATTTTCAACTCTTTCTCAACTTGGATATATGTTTGCAGCAGCCGGACTTGGTGCGTATTGGATAGCACTTTTTCATCTTGCGGCACACGCATTTTTCAAAGCGCTTCTCTTCTTGGGTGCAGGAAACGTGATGCATGCTATGCATGATGAGCTTGATATCTTTAAGATGGGAGGATTGCGTAAAAAGATGCGATGGACTTGGGGTTATATGGGTCTAGCATCCTTAGCGCTTGCCGGTATCCCACCATTTGCAGGCTACTTCTCAAAAGATGCGATCATAGAGAGTGCATTTAATGAAGGAAGTCTGATTCTTTGGGCGATGCTTGTGATTACTGCAGGAATGACCGCATTTTATAGCTTTAGACAGGTCTTCTTAACTTTCCATGGCGATGAGCGCTATAAAGAATTTGGCATCCATCCACATGAGATGTATACATATGTCCTAATCGGACTAAGTCCACTTGCAATTTTAGCTGCCATTGCAGGGTTTGGAAAAGATTGGTTTGAGGGCTTTATCACAAATCTATTGCCGGAGTATGAGATGAGCGAACATACACATCATCTAGCAAGCATACTTGGAGCTATAGTATTGGCATTTGCTGTCGGCGGGATACTGTTGGCTGCGTTTAAATATATTAGAGGACTAAAAAGAAGCGAAAAAACTGAAAATAGCTTCATCTATAGACTCTTGGCAAATCAATATTATATACCGCAATTGTATGCAGAGATGATATCAAAACCATATGCTGAACTTTCTAGTATATTTTGGAGAAGCATCGATATGAAAATCGTCGATGCAACTGTTGATGCGATAGCTAATGTGGTCTATAAAAGCGGTGATGGATCGAGAAAGATGCAAAGCGGTAATCTATCAAACTATTTAGCTTGGATGATTTTTGGTGCAGTTGCATTGCTTATTGCAGCTTTGATTTCATCGGCGATAGGTTAAGGGAGAGGGAATGGATAATATTTTAAGTGTATTGATATTTTTTCCGGCGATTGCAGGATTGCTTGGATTTGTGATCGATAAGAACAGCATAAGGGCGTATGGGATTAGTGTAGCTGCTGTAGAGTTTGCGCTCTCCTTGTTTTTATGGGCGACTTTTGATGGGACGAGTGCAGCGATGCAGTTTGTTGAGTTAATTCCTATCGTGCCTGATTTTGGGATAAGCTACTATGTTGCGGTTGATGGGATTAGCCTCTTCTTGGTCATCATGGCAACACTGATGACGCTCATCGGAGTTATAAGTATGAGTGTCAAGAATGAGATCAAAAATATGGTCATCACACTTCTCTTTTTGGAGATGACGATGGTGGGTGTATTTGTCTCTTTAGATGTCATCGTCTTCTATCTCTTCTGGGAGCTCTCTTTGGTGCCTATGCTCTATATCATCGGTGCATGGGGTGGACCGCTGAGAGTCTATGCGGCTATCAAATTCTTTTTATATACCTTTACGGGTTCACTCATTATGCTCGTGGGTGTCCTCTACATGGCGTTTACATATTATGATATCGTAGGAGTGTGGAGCTTTGCTCTGACTGATTGGTATCAACTAAAGATGGGTGTCAATGTACAACTATGGCTTTTTGCTGCATTTTTTATCGGGTTTGCTATCAAGGTGCCAATGTTCCCTTTCCACACATGGTTGCCTTATGCGCATGGTCAAGCACCGACTATCGGTTCTGTCATACTTGCAGCCGTGCTTCTTAAAATGGGAACATATGGATTTGTGCGATTCTCTCTCCCGCTCTTTCCTGATGCCTCTATGATGATGATTGTTCCTATTGCCGTTATTGCTATTATCATGATCATCTATACAGCCATGGTTGCCTATGCGCAAGAGGATATCAAGCAGGTTATTGCCTATTCATCCGTTTCGCATATGGGGATTATCATGCTTGGTGCATTTGCTATGAATACACAAGGGATTAGCGGTTCGATATTTCAAATGCTAGCACACGGTATTGTCTCGGGTGCAATGTTTATGCTCGTGGGGATGATCTACGATAGAAGACATACGAAACTTATGAGTGAGTTTGGTGGTCTCGCACTTGTGATGCCACGCTATGCGATGATATTTGGTATCATGCTTATGGCATCAGTTGGATTGCCACTTACTATGGGGTTTGTTGGTGAGTTCTTGGTGCTCATAGGCTTTTATAAAATCTCGCCGATATTGACGATCTTAGCAGGTGCTTCGATCATTGTCGGTGCTGTTTATATGCTTTCTCTTTTCAAAAAGACATTTTTTGGTGAGCTTACTAATAAGGAAAATAAAAAACTTCTTGATATTGATGCAAGAGAGACTTTTTCACTTGTCCCGCTTGTGCTCATAGTAGTTTGGTTAGGGGTGTATCCAACACCTATACTCAAACCTATAGATGTTTCAGTCTCTAGTATGTTGGAGCTTATGGAAGCAAAAGCCGTGAAGCCAAAAACAAAAGAGCTTATCGCTTCTATGCGATTAAAAGATAAGGAGGAGAACTAATGTTGGGTCAAATTTCCATTACAATGCAAGAGCTCAATCTTCCAACTCTGATACCGATGCTGATAGCAGTTTGCGGTGGGTTACTTATACTCATAATTGATCTTATTAAAAATGATCTTCACAAATCGTTCTATGTTATGATGATGATATTAATCCTTTTCGTGGATTTCGGTTCTGTGCTCAGTTTGGTTGTTAATGATAGAGGTTTCTTTGACCTTATTTTGGTCGATGGTATTGCTATAGTGACACAGTTGCTTATCCTTGTTACCTCTATGCTTTTCATCCCACTCGCACTCACCTCAAAAAGATTCCATGAGTTCTCATATCCTGAGTTCTTTGCACTCTTTTTGTTTATGATTGCAGGTTTCCAATTTATGGTAACAAGTGACAACTTGATACTCATTTTTGTGGGTCTTGAGACAGCTTCTCTCTCTCTTTACACGCTCATAGCGATGCACAATAGAAGCAACTCTTATGAGGCTGCCGTGAAGTACTTTACTATGGGAGCCGTCGCAGCAGGATTTTTTGCGATGGGTTCAGCACTCATCTATGCGACAACGGGAAGTATAGAGCTTTATGCTATCAAAGATGTTATCGGGGATCGTTTAAATGAACCTGGATTATCGGCGGTTATCATAGCCGGTGGCGTCTTACTTCTTGTCTCTTTTGCATTTAAGATATCACTTTTCCCTTTCCATACTTGGGTACCTGATGTGTATGAGGGTGCACCTGCGCCACTTGCCGGCTACATGTCGATAGTGCCGAAGATTGCGACATTTGTTGTTGCACTCCGTATATTTGGAACCTATATCGATCTTGGTATTGAGCCAATTAGAGTTATCATTTTAGTGCTTGCAGTACTCACGATGACACTTGCAAATATCATGGCACTTGTGCAAGAAGATGTCAAAAGAATGCTTGCTTACTCATCTATCGCACATGCAGGATTTGTTATGTCGGCGCTTGCGCTTGGGACAACAAAAGGGGATGTGAGTATATTTGTCTACTATACGCTCTTTATGTTTACAAATCTCGGAGCCTTTACAATGCTTTGGATATCAAGACATAAAAAGAGACGCTATAGTCTTAGATTTGACCATCCGTATGAAAAATTTGCAGGTCTTATCAAGGTGATGCCTATGGGTGCTGTGGTAATGGCACTCTTTATGCTCTCACTTGCAGGGGTTCCACCATTTTCTGTATTTTGGGGAAAACTCTATATCATGAGTGCCGCTGTTGATAAAGGATATATTTGGCTTGCTATCATTATGGGACTCAATAGTGCTATAGCAGCATACTACTATCTTAAACTGATTGTCTATATGTTCCTTAAAGAGCCAAATAAAGATATGAATACGGTTTATTATAACATCTCAAAACCGCTTATGGTAATCATAGGAATAGCAGTTATCGTTACCGTTACATCGGTATTTTTCTTCCAACAACTTCTCTCATATATCACCTATATGATAGATTACTCGGTTCTTTGATAACTCCTGATCGCACTTATGTGCGGCTTAGGGTTATCTCAGAATCTCTTCATATATACTATCGCATCCACCGCTTATCTTCTCTTTAAATTGTGTTTTATTGAAAGTATTTTGTCTTTTTGCAAGTTGTCTTGTGTGAATGGAGATGCGCGAAGCAAGCTCCTTTTCATCTATCTTATTTTCGATAAAATCAAGCGTCTCTTTGATCCCTATAGCTTTCATGCAATGAGGTTTGATTCCATACTTTTCTTTGAGATAACTCACCTCTTCTACAAGCCCATCTTGTAACATCATCGCTGTTCTTTTTTCTATGCGATTTATAAGGTACTCTTTTTCTACACTTATCTCATAGATAGGGAGTCTATCCTCTATGATAGGTTGAGGCGGATTTTGCTTAAAATAGAGACTCGGAGCTATCTTGGATGCGACATAGATTGCAAGCGCTTTTTCTATCCTATAGCGATCATTACTCGCAATTTTAGAGATATAGTGTGGATCAATTTTTAGAAGTAACTCATAGGCTTTTTGCTTATCTTGGAGCAGATGCGCAACATAATCTTGCTCTTCTTTGTTAAGTTTTGGTGTGTTGCTGATACCTTTTAGGAGCGTTTGAAGATAAAAACTCGTCCCTCCGACGATAATGAGTGTCCTATTTTTTTCTCGAGCTCTCTTGTAAACTTCTCTATAGAGTTGTACATATATTGTCACATCAAAAGGCTCATTGGGATAGATAAGATCGACCCCATAATGTGTGATGCCATCCATCTCTTCTTTGGTCGGTTTAGCTGAGGCGATATCAATCTCTTTATAGATGGCGAGTGAATCAAGCGAAAGAATATCTGCATCAAGCTCTTTTGCTATCTTGATTGCAAGTGCGCTTTTACCGCTGGCAGTTGGCCCTATGATTGCTAATTGTTTTGGATGATTATACATAAGCGTAATGATAACATAATAAATATCTTATGCTATAATTCATTCAAAAAAAGAGCGGTAATGGGACAAAAAACACTCCATCTAGTGAGTTTGGGATGTACAAAAAATCTAGTCGATAGCGAAGTAATGCTCGGCAAGTTAAGTCAATACAAAGTAGTTGACGATCCTAGCAATGCCGATGTCATTATTGTCAATACCTGTGGTTTTATAGAGGCAGCGAAAACGGAGTCTCTAGAGACTATTATGGAGTTGCACGCTTTGCGAAAAAGAGACTCTCTGCTCGTAATGAGCGGCTGTTTGAGTGAGCGCTATAAAGAGGAGCTTCAAAAAGATTTGAGTGAAGTTGACATATTTACAGGCGTTGGCGATTATGACAATATAGACAGGTTGATAGAGGCAAAAAAGAGTAGCTACTCCTCTAGTGTTTTTTTAGCAAACGAGGATGTGCCAAGAGTTATCACAGGCTCAAGCTATCATGCTTATATCAAGATTGCAGAGGGGTGCAACCAGTCATGCTCATTTTGTGCCATTCCAAACTTCAAAGGCAAACTCCACTCAAGAGGGATTGACTCGATTGTCAAAGAGGTCAAGTCTCTAGTCGCAAGAGGCTATTGGGATTTTAGTTTTATCTCACAAGATAGCTCAAGTTACGGCAGAGATTTGGGGTTCAAAGATGGGCTCATAGAGCTTATAAAAGCAGTGGAGAAGATAGAGGGAGTTCAAAGCGCAAAGATACTCTATCTCTATCCGAGCACGACAACATTTGCACTTATTGATGCGATTGCCGATTCGTCTCTTTTTCAAACCTACTATGATATACCTATCCAACATAGTGATGACGGAATGCTCAAAACCATGAAGCGAGGCTTTGGAGAGACAAAGACGAAAGAGCTCTTAGAGTATATGCGCTCAAAATCAAACGCTTTCATAAGAAGCACTTTTATTGTGGGTCATCCCGGTGAAGACGATGAGGCATTTGAGAAATTGTGTGAGTATGTAGAGGATTTTTGGTTTGATCGATTTAATGTATTTGAATACTCTAACGAAGAGGATACGGCAGCTTTTAGTATGGAGCAGGTAGAGTCAAAAACTATAGCTAAAAGAGCCAAAAGATTAGGGGCAATCGCAAGAAAGAGTGTCAAGGCATCTTTGGAAAAATTGGTTGGTACAGAGATAGAGGCAGTGATTGAAAAAGAGAGCAGTGAGCATGAGTATCTCCTTAGCGCAAAGCCGCTGAATTGGGAGCGAGAGATTGATGGCGAGATACTTATCAATGATAGCTCAGATATGCAGATCGATTTCGGCAAAAGATACCGCATCTATATTAGTGAGCTTGTGGGCGATGAGATACTCTTAGGAACTGTAAAAGGGGCTAATGTATGAAGTTGTCACAAAAGTTTACAGAGCTTGTAAAACAGAAGCGTTCACTCTTGGCTTTTTCAGGCGGTATAGACTCAAGTGCACTTTTTTTTCTACTTGTCGATGTGGGTGTCAATTTTGACATCGCTATTGTTGATTATGGCATCAGAGAGCAGAGTGCCCAAGAGGTGGCTTATGCTAAAGAGTTAGCAAAAATGTACAAACTCAACTGTTTTGAGATCAAAGCTCCAAAGTTTACAAATAATTTTGAGGCAAATGCCAGAGCATTTCGTTATGCTTTCTTTGAAGAGCTCATAGCAGAGCATGGATACGATGTTTTACTCACGGCACACCAACTTAATGACAAGCTTGAGTGGTTTTTGATGCGGCTTACAAAGGGTTCGGGAGTATGTGAACTTATAGGCTTAGAGGCACAAGTACAAAAAGAGGGGTACATCATATCGCGTCCACTCTTGGAGCATACAAAAAGTGAGCTTCTAGAGTACCTAAAAGCAAACGATCATAGATACTTCATCGATGCAAGCAATAGTGATGAGAGTTATGAGAGAAACTTTTTTAGAAAGCACTATAGTGATGCCTTGCTTGCAGAGTTTCAAGAGGGAATTAAAAGAAGTTTGAGTTACATAGAGGAAGATTGTTGCAAATTGAAAAGTGGCTATAGGCTTTTGTATGCCGATAAAGAGCTTAGAGTGCTTAAAATTGATGATGCGAGGGTTAGGGTAAGCGCGGTAGATAAAACGCTCAAAAAGCTTGGTTATCTGCTAAGTAGAGCGCAAAGAGATGACATCGAAAAGAATGACTCACTTGTAATAGGTGGTAGTTGGGCTATTGAGACCTTTGATGAGAAGGTATTTATAGCCCCTTATCTTGATGTTACGCTTCCAAAAGAGTTCAAAGAGCTTTGTAGGGGCGCTAAAATTCCACCCAAAATCCGACCTTACTGTTTCAAGCAAGATATCAAGATAGCAGAGATGCTCAACTCTTTTTAGTTAGTGGATGCGCCTTGAGGTACTCCTCGAGTTTTTTACTATCGGCTAGTTTTGTATATATTTGGGTTGTTGCCATTGTTGCATGCCCTAAGAGTTCACTCACATCGGCAATCCTCGCACCGCTATTGAGAAGATGAGTTGCAAAAGAGTGTCTGAGCTGATGCGGTGTTGTCTTGATACCGTGTGCTTTAAATATATTGGTGATCTTATATCGAAGCTGTGCACTATTAAGAGGGGCGTTATTTTTTTCAAAAAGATATTTCTTTGGTTTGTAGGTATCGATATAAGTATCGATGACTGATTGCACTTCGGCAACAAGAGGAAGTTCTCTCATTTTATTGCCTTTGCCGTGTACTTGTGTCCAGTGATCTTTGATATCTTCAAGTTTTAAACTTGAGAGTTCACTAATCCTCAATCCTAAGCCATAGAGCATATATATAATGGCCTTTTGTTCCAAATCGGCACTCTGGAGTACCTCTTGGATATAATTTTGCTCTATCGGTTTTGGAAGCGTTTTTGGTACCTTTATTGACTCGCTCGGGTAGATGATGACATGCATATTTTTTTGTTCATTTAAAAATTTGACAAAAGAGCGTATGGCACTGAGTTTTTTTGCGATTGTCTTTTTGCTATTTTTGAGTACTTTATGCCTAAAGGGAGTTATATTGAGTGTAGTAATACCCCCATCTTTTTCAAAGGTAGCATATTCAAGCATCTGCTTGAGCGCTATCTCATAAGTAGTGATAGATGTTTCGCTATACCCTCTGATATCCCAAAGGTACTCTAAAAATTCTTCACTCAGTTTTAAAAATTGCTCTTTCATCGCTCACTTCTTATGCTATCGTGTACCTCATCATAGCATTTTTGAGGATCTTTTTTGCTTCTTCTTCGCTCTTATCGCTTATATCTATACTCTGTGCAAAAAACTCTACTCTGCTAAAGGGTTTAGGGATGATAAACTTATCCCAGCTTTTAAGCTGCCAATAACTGCTTGCTTGATAACTCATGATGAAAATCGGCAGATTAAGTTTTTGTGCTAAAGCGATGATGCCTTCCCCTAGGGTGTGTCTTGGGCCTCTAGGCCCATCAGGAGTGATGAGAACCTCTTCGCCTCTCTTAAGTCTTTTAAAGGCTTCTAAAAATACTCTAGAGCCTCCTTTTGAACTTGAACCACGGATCGCTTTGATATCCAAAAACGAGAGCGTTTGTGCGATGATCTCTCCATCAAAATGTTGGGAAATCATCGCATTGGAAATGTTTTTTGGGTGCAGTTTTCTATAGGCTTGGGGGCTAAAGAGAAGTTCGCCATGCCAACATGTACAAAGGTATTGCTTCTCTTTTTCTATAACTTCAGAAAAGTTAAAATGCTTTCTTGTTGTAAGCCATAAAAGACGCATAAGCATATAGATTATCGTAGGCGCAACTAAGAGAGTAAGTTTTTTAGAAAAGCTAATTTGCATCAATCACCTTACCGTGAAGTAGACTTCTTGATATTTTTGTGATTATAACATCTTTTATCTCGCCCAAAAGCGCTTCACCGCCATCAACAAATATAAGCTTCCCATCATCTGATCTTCCGGCTATCTTTCCATTTGGTTTGAGCTCATCAAAATAGACCTCATGGATTGTATTAAGTTGCGCCTCCATGATGTTATCAAGTATCTCTGTGTGTCTTGATTGGAGGTGTGTCAATCTTCGTGAAGAGATTTCACTCTCGATCTGATTGTCAAAATTCGCTGCTAGTGTGTGTGGTCTTGGGGAGTAGATAAAAGAGAAGAGTTGATCAAATCGTACTTTCTCTAGTACATCCATAGTATGTTCAAAATCTTCTTCACTTTCACCAGGAAAACCGACGATGATATCGGTTGATATGGTAGTATTTGGCGCTAGTGCGCGGATACGCTCACACCTATCTAAAAACCATTCTTTCGTATATCCTCTCTTCATTGCTTTGAGTATTTCGGTGGAGCCGCTTTGAAGCGGGACATGAATCTGCTTACATATCTTTGGATTTGTTGCAAACTCTTCCAAGAAAGCATCGTCCATATGAAGTGGATGCGGAGAGGTAAAGCGGATACGCTCTAGACCTTCTATCTCGCTCACTGCCTTTAAGAGCTCTGTGAAGTTTGCTATCTCGCTCTTGTTTGTAAACCTTCGCCCGTAATTGTTGACATTTTGTCCAAGAAGCATCACCTCTTTTGCTCCATTTGCAACTGACTTTTGAATCTCGGAGATGATGAGATTTGAAGGGATGGATACCTCTTCTCCCCGCGTAGTAGGAACGATACAAAATGCGCAAGATTTATCACACCCCATAGAGATGTTGACCATTGCCTTATAGGGGTTAGAACGGTATTCTTCGAAGATATAGCTACTCTCATCATAATCCGTATCGATAGCAACAGCATGTTTATGTTCAAGGACTTCACTGATTTTCGATACATTTCTAGCGCCTAACACAAAGTCGACAAATGGGGCTCTTTTGATGATCTCTGCACCCAAATGACTTGCCGTGCATCCACATACACCAATCTTAGCTTGTGATTTTTTTGTTTTAGCGAAGACGCCAAGTTCAGAGAAAAGTTTTGCAACGGGTTTTTCTCGAACAGAGCAGGTATTGATGATGATTAAATCGCTTTTGGTGATATCGTCTGTGAGTGTGTAGTTATGTTTTTTTGAGAGTTCTGCTATGAGATGTTCTGAATCTCTCACATTCATAGCACAACCAAGCGTTTCTATGTATAGTTTTTTCCCCATAAGTTATTGGATGATGTGAACTTCGTATATAAACTCCCCTTCATCAAGTCCATATTTTACCTCTCTAAGATAGACGCTATAGCCTTTTTCTTCAAAGTGTTCTATGGCATCTTTGAGGTCTTTGTGTGAATTTTCTTTGTCAAAATAAAATATTGATGTATTTTCCAGTTCTTCTTCTATAGTTTTCAAATCTACGACTTTTGGTTTCGCTTTGAGTGTTGTTCTCGCTAGCTTAAGCTTCATATGGCTCTCCCTTTTTGTTTGGAATTATCTTCCTATGCTAGGGGGATTATACTTTATTTTCAGTAAAGTTTTGTTTAGCTATAATACAATTCTTCAAAGATAAGAATCCAAAAGCTCTCTTAATGTTGTTAATCATTTTTGATTGTTATGTTTGGAATAAAAGGAAAAATATTGGAAAAGATTTTAGATACGGTTGAAGCTATAGCTGTCGAAAAAGGCATAACAAAACAACAAGCCATTGATGCATTCAAAGAGGCGTTGGTTCAAAGTGCAAAAAGACTTACTTCTAGGGATACGACTTTTGAAGCGAAGATAGATTATGATACAAAAAATTATACGCTTGTTAAGGTTGTCACTGTTGTTGAAGAGGGAGATCCAAGGTTAGAAGAAGAGCCCGCAAGCTATATGAGCTTAAATGAAGCCAAAGAGTATGATGAAGAGATTGAACTTGGCGATCAGCTTAAGAGTGATTTTAACCTCGAAGATTACGGTAGAACAGCTTCTGCAAATCTCTTTAAAGAGCTTGAGTATCATATCCAAAGAATGATAGAGCAGAGTATTTTGGATAAGTACAAAGAGATGGTCGGCACGATAGTAATCGGCGTTGTAAATAGACTCGATAGTGAAGATAATACCTATGTTGAGATAGGGGAGTTGAGTGGAATTTTGAGCCTTAGAAACCGTATCAAAGGTGAGAAGTTTAAAGCGGGTGATACGATTAAGGCACTTTTGAGATATGTAAGTATCGATCCAAAATTTGGTCTTTCTCTTGAGCTGAGCAGAACATCACCAAAATTCCTAGAAGAGCTTCTTAGAAAAGAGGTTCCTGAGATTGAAGATGAGTCTGTCGAGATTGTCAGTTGTGCTAGAATCCCAGGAGAGAGAGCCAAGATAGCATTGACATCCAATCAGTCCAATATTGACCCAATCGGTGCAACTGTTGGTGTCAAAGGTGTACGGATCAATGCCGTAAGCAATGAGCTTATAGGTGAAAATATCGACTGCATCGAATACTCTATCATCCCGGAAGTGTATATCACGAGAGCATTGAGCCCGGCGATTGTCCAACATGTCAAAGTGGAGGATAAAAAAGCAATCGTCTCTATCACCCAAGATCAAAAAGCAAAAGCGATTGGTAGAAGCGGTATCAATATACGGCTTGCTTCGATGTTGACAGGCTACTCTATAGAACTAGAAGAGGTTGAGGGTAGAGTCAATGAGTTTAGTGAATCGGGTGATGTCCAAAAAACAAAAGATACTTCAGCGCTTGAAGAACTCTTTAGGTAGTTATTTTTTAAAATTAGGATTGAGCTTATAGAGCAATAGATCGGCTATTATATTTCCAAGGAGCGTCAGGAACGCTCCGATGATAAGTATCCCCATAATCACGGGATAGTCTCTACTAAGTGCACTTTGATAAAAAAGAAGTCCCATCCCGTCAATCCCAAATATCTGCTCGAGTATGACACTTCCACCTAAAAGTCCAGGCAAAGAGAGTCCTAAAATTGTGATAATAAACGGAAGAAGATTGGGGTAGATATATCTCTTTCTAATCGCATCATTATCAAACCCTCTTGATCTTGCAAAATAGATATAATCGCTCTTGAGTATATCTACCGTAAGGGAGCGAATATAGAGTGTTAAAGAGCCAAACCCCACGAAGATCATAACAGACACGGGAAGCGTCAGATGATAGACTCTATCGATATACCAACTCAGCGTTCCTGCTTCGACTTCAAAATCATTGAGCCCGCCTATTGGGAAGAGTTCAAATTTGTATGCAAGAAAAAGTATAAAGAGGAGCGCAAGATAAAATGATGGGGTGGAGTAGCTTAGGAGTGAGAGTTGTTTGATTCTTTTTGAGGTTGTTTCGCTCCCCAAAGCACTTTTTACTCCCAGCCAAAGAGCAAGCCAAAATATGACAACCATTGCTGCAATATTCATCCCCAATGTGATAGCAAGTCTTGATTTTATTTCATCCATAACATTTAAACCACTCGCAAAAGAGATTCCAAAATCTAGCAGAGTAATTGACTTGAGCCATAGGATATATTGAATAATGAGAGGCTTATCAAGACCGTAAACTCGTTTAAGGTGTTCGATTGATTCGGGTGTCATATTTGGGTTGAGCACGCCTGCACTAAAAAAACTATTGGGTGCAAGATGAATCATAAAAAAAGATATAAGTGAGATAAGAAAAAGCATCAGTAGGAGATAAAAGGCTTTTCTAAGAATCAGTTTTGTCATAAGCAATTATAACAAAAATCCCCTCAAGAGAGGGGTTTAAAAGGAAGTTTTATTTGAATCTCTATTTAGAAAGAAGCGCTTATTGTTCCAACGATATGGTCTTGATCGTCAGCAGATCCACTATCAGCATTGAAGTCTGTATAAGCAATGCTTACTTCGAATTTATCGAATGCTTTTGAAAGTGAAACGATGTAGTTGCTTCCTGTATCTTCATAATCACCATAAGAAGCTGAGATACCAAAGTCCATAGGCAACGCATAGCTTGTATCTACTTGCCAGTAGTCAAGTTTATCAGCCCCACTTGGAACATCGATAGCTGCATAATATTTTGCACCCATTTCAAAATCACCGAATGCTTTGCTAAGACCCACGTAAGCTTCAGCAAAATTAAGTGCATCACCATTATGTGGATAAGCATATTCGATTACACCCACATCATAGCCGATACCAAATGCTTCACCTGCATATCCTGCATATACATCAAGTTCCATAGACTCATCATAAGTAGAACCAAATTCAACATTTGAACCCCAAACACCTACATAAAGACCTTTGTAACCGAGGTCAAACCCGCCTTGAATCGCAGGAGAGTTGTCAGTTTGTGTCATACCTCTCCATACATAATTTGATGTTAAAGCAACATTTGCACTAAGTTCAAGACCAGACTCGCTTGCTACCGGAGCTTCTACGATTGGCTCTACCGGATCGATGTCTCCCCCCGCGAAAAGTACTGTACTAAGCGCAGCTGCTGCAACTAAACCTAAAGATATTTTTTTCATCATTTTCTCCTTGAATTTTTTTGATGTCCCACAGTATAGCAATAAAATAAACAGTTTTTTATGCTCATTATGATTAAAAAATAGGCAGTTTATTAAAAAAAGGAGTTTATTTGGAGAGAGAGATAAGTTCTAGAAAATCTTTAGCATTGAGTGAAGCACTTCCAACGAGCACACCATCAACATTATCGATTTTTGCGATTTGCTGTATATTGTTACTATTTACACTTCCGCCGTACAGCAGGGGTGCTTTTGTAAGTTCTCTAAGGGCATTATGAGTTGTGCTAATCTCATCTATAGTAGCACTTTTACCTGTTCCTATCGCCCAGATAGGCTCATACGCTATCATGATTTTGTCATAATTTGTATCAATACCTTCAAATTGTGCACTGAGGTACTCCAACACAGCACCATCGCCACGCTCTCTGACTTCGGGGGGCTCGCCGATACAGTAGATAATCTCAAAATTATGTTCTTTAAAAAATTGAAACTTCTTTGCTATAAACTCTTGTGATTCACCTAAAATCTCTCTGCGCTCACTATGACCGATAATGATAGTGCGTATTGCAAACTCATCAAGCTGTTCTAAGCCTATCTCACCTGTGTAGGCCCCATTTTGTGTCATATAGGCATTTTGCACACCTATTTTTATAGGCTCCCTAGATGCTTGCAGTGCGCTAGTCGGCGGAAAGATATAGATGGCATCATCTTTTAAAAGTGATGTCTCCAAAAGCAATACTTCAATATACTCACCGGTAGAAACTCTAGTGTGGTTTGTTTTGAAGTTTGCTGCAAATATCATCTCAGAACCTCGACTCCGGGCAATACTTTCCCTTCGATAAGCTCTAGGCTTGCGCCACCACCGGTACTAACAAAGCTCATCTCCTCTATATCTCCGGCACGTGCAGTAACATCCGCAGTATCACCACCACCCACTATAGTCGTGGCATTACTTTGCGCTATATGATGCGACATCATAATGCTCCCTTTGGAGAATTTGTCCATCTCATAGACGCCCATAGGTCCATTCCAGATAATCGTTTGTGCATCCCCGATCGCTTCTCTAAAAAGTCGTGTACTTGCAGGTCCTATATCGAGCCCCATCCACCCTTTTGGTATCTCTTGGTTTGGAAGATATTTTATAGTTGCATTTTGACTATACTCATCAGCAACGATAAGATCAACAGGGAGATAAAATTTTACTCCCCTCTCTTCCGCTCTTGCCATGATTTTTTTTGCGTCATTTATGAGATCATCTTCAACGATAGATTTTCCTATTTCATACCCGAGTGCTTTGAGGAAAGTAAATGCCATACCGCCACCGATGATCACTTTGTCAACTTTCTCAACAAGATTGATAAGTGCTTGGAGCTTTCCGGATACTTTTGAACCACCCACAACTGCCACAAAAGGTCTCGTAGGATTTTCTATCACTTTGCTAAAAAATTTGATCTCCTTATTCATCAGAAATCCCACTCCTCTATTTTCAGGAGCAAACTGCTGTGCCATTGCATAGATAGAGGCATGTTTTCTATGACAAGCACCAAATGCATCGTTGATATAGATATCGGCAAATGAAGCAAGTTTTTTGGCAAAAGCTTCATCATTTTTCGTCTCGCCTGCTTCAAATCTCAAGTTTTCCAAGATTAAAACTTCACCTGCTTTGAGATTTTTCACTTTTTGTTTCGCATCTTCTCCGACTACATCTTCAGCGATCATAACCTCATCGGCAAGCTTCAAGAGCTTTCTCAATCTTACTTTAACAGGCTTGAGAGAAAAGCGATCCTCATAGACTCCGGGAGTCGGTCTTTCATAGTGTGAACCCAAAATGACCCTACAGTCTCTATCTAAGCAATAGCGTATGGTAGGGAGTGCTTCTCGTATCCTTCTATCATCGGTGATGTTACCTTGCTCATCTTTAGGAACATTAAAGTCACATCGTATGAAGACGATTTTATTGTCAATATCGAGATCTTTTATAGTTTTAAGCATAGAGCTCCCTTACTTTTTGCTAACAAATACAGCAAGATCTACAAGTCTGCATGAATAACCCCACTCATTGTCATACCACGAGAGGACTTTGAGCATATTTTCACCTACGATTTGTAGCGTATCAAGTGCAACGACACTACTGAGATGTTCCCCGATAAAATCACTTGAGACCCTTTTTTCCGTATCAACACCGAGTATACCCTTGAGTTTTCCTTGAGAAGCTTCGATAAAAGCATCCTGAACCTCTTGGAGCGTTACGGTTTTATCTAATGTTACGGTAAGATCAACAAGTGAAACATTGGGTGTTGGCACTCTAATGGATTGGCCATTGAGTTTGCCATTGAGTGTTGGCAATACTTTGCCTATAGCTTTTGCTGCACCTGTTGTTGTCGGGATAAGGTTAGTTGCTCCCGCTCTTGCTTTTCTTGGATCTTTTTTATCTTTAGCATCAAGGATAGGCTGCGAGGATGTATAGCTATGGATTGTTGTCATAAGCCCTTTTTCTATCCCAAAAGCATCATCGAGTACTTTGGCTACAGGGGCAAGGCAGTTTGTAGTACAACTTGCATTTGAGATGATACGCTCACCGCTGTAGCTCTCTTCGTTTGCACCGAGAACAAAAGTAGCCGTATCATCTTTAGCAGGAGCAGAAAAGATAACTTTTTGGATACCGTTATCAAGATATGGCTGCACACTCTCTTTAGTTAAAAATGCACCGGTACACTCGAGCACAACCTCAGCACCAAGAGCAGCAAAGTCAAGTTTTGCAGGGTCTCTTTCGCTCAGTAGTTTTGCTTTTGATTTACCGATATTGACATAGCCGTCTTTTACTGCAACATCTTTAAAATTGCCGTGAACACTATCATATTTTAAGACATACTCTATCATCTCTTCACTCATGGAGGCATTGATGGCTACTAGCTCGATATCGTCTCTGCCAGCAATAATCTTTGCTACACATTTTCCTATTCTTCCAAGCCCGTTTATTGCTACTTTTACTGCCATATTTCCTCTTCTTTTGATATTATGCTACTTTATGATAGAATTTCGTAATTCTACACTATATGAGGTTATTTTTTGGTTAAAAGCACCACTTTGAAAGTCGCGCTGTTTGGCGGCAGTTTTGATCCGCCACACATTGGGCATCAAGAGATAATCAAAAAAGCTCTTCAAACATTAGATATAGACGCACTTATAGTTTTACCGGCATATCTCAATCCTTTTAAGGATAAAACGGTTGTTGATGCTAAGGGGAGGCTTGAGATGTGTCGCGATCTCTTTGGCAAAATCGATGGTGTGGTCGTAGATGATTTTGAGATACGAGAAGAGATTCAATACACGATAGAGAGCTTTCGGCATTTTAAAAAAAGTTATAATGTCTCTTATATCATCATTGGTGCTGATAATCTAGAGAGATTATGCCAGTGGAAAGATTTTGATCAACTTAATGCAGAGATTACATGGGTGATCGCAAAGCGTGGCAAAAGAGAGTTTGATATGAGTTTTCTAAACTCTTACAAGCTCTTAGATACCGATATGGATGTAAATTCAACGCAGATAAGAGAGCATTTAGAGTTACAGTATGTAGATAAGAAGATAGTAAAAAAAGTAGAAGAACTCTATAAAAAAGGAAAGAAAAAAGTATGACAAAAAAAGAAGATACTTTAAGTATAGATGAGAGAGTCGAGAACATCGTTGCGTTACTCGATAGTAAAAAGGCAGAGGAGATAGAGGTGTTTGACTTGAGTGATGCAGACTATATAGCAAAAAGAGTCGTGATAGCCAACTCAATAGGCGGCAAGCATACGGGCGCACTTTTTGATCATCTTAAAAATGAGCTCAAGCCGCAAGGTGAAGAGTTTTTATCTACTGATTTGAGTGATGATTGGATTGTGACCGATCTTGGAGATATACTCATCCATATCATGACGCCTCAATATCGACAGAGATATTCTCTCGAAGAGTTTTTAGCAGAGATATCAAAAAAAGAGAGCTAGATCTTCTCGAGCGTTTTTATACCTAAGATTGCAAGTCCTTGTTTGATCGTATCGGCTGTTATTTTTGCGAGGAGTAGCCTGCTTATCTTGGTCTCTTGCTCAACTCCCTCTTTGAGTATGGGGCTTTGTTCATAAAATCGCATAAAAAGAGTCGCAAGCTCATAGAGATAGCTTGTTATGTAGCTTGGCATACACTCGTTTGCGCTTTTATGGAGTACATCTTCAAAATCAAGCAGTGTAACACTGAGTTCATGTTCGATGTCGCTCTCGATTTTGATATCGCCTTCAAAAAGACCATCATATCTTCTCAAGATACTCTGTATCCTCGCATACGCATACTGCATATAGAGTGCAGTATTGCCCTCAAAGCTTAGCATTCTATCCCAGTTAAATATATAGTTTGATTCTCTATTGACACTCAAATCAGCATATTTTAGAGCACCGATCCCTATAATTTTCGCTTTTTGCTCGATACTCTCTTGTGTATCATCTTTGTCTTTGAGAGTATTTTTAGCTCGCACTATCGCCTCATCGATAAGGTCTATAAGTTTAAATGTTCCGCCGTCTCTTGTCTTAAAAGGCTTGCCTTGTTCGTTCATCATCGTCCCAAAAGCTATATGCTCCAAAGAGACGTCTTCTTGCACCATATCGGCAGCTTTTGCAACCCAAAATACCTGCTTGAAGTGCTCGCCCTGTCTTGCATCAACAACATAGAGGACTCTAGTGGCTTTAAGGTCTTGATCTCTATACCAAAGTGCGGCAAGGTCGGTTGTTGCATAGAGGTAACCGCCATCACTCTTTTGGACGATGAGCGGTATCTCATTTTGCGGCAAAAATACACATTTTGCTCCCTCGCTGAGGCTCAGAAGAGACTTATTGTCAAGCTTTTCTATAACAGAGGGGAGCATGGCATTATAGGAGCTCTCTGCTTTGACATCATCTCTTGTGAGTTTGATCTCAAGTCTCTCATAAACCTCCTCGCAATGCTCAAGAGAGATATCTATAAATCGCCTCCAAAGCTCTAAGCAATGTTTATCGCCACTTTGAAACATAGTTACATGTTCTCTAGCTTTATCAGCAAATGCTGCATCGCTATCAAATCTTTTTTTTGCGAGTTTATAAAACTCTTCAAGGTCTTTTAGATTCTCTTTGATACTGTTTGTTGATTCAAGCTCCTCGAGGTAGGCGATGAGCATCCCAAATTGCGTTCCCCAATCTCCTATGTGATTTTGTCTGATGACATTGTGTCCTAGAAGTTCAAGAAGATTTGCAAGCGTATCTCCGATGATTGTTGATCTAAGGTGTCCGACATGCATCTCTTTTGCCATATTTGGACCCGAATAATCTACGACGATATTTTTCTTGCTTTTTACTTTTTGAATACCAAGGTTTTCATCTTTTATGATCAGGGCAAGCTCTTTGGCAAGCCACTCTTTTGAGAGCCAAATGTTGATAAACCCGGCTCCGGCAATCTCAACTTTTTCGATCACTGTTGAGTCTATCTTGGCGATAATCTTTGTAGCTATCTCTCTTGGGTTTGTTTGGAGTTTTTTTGCCAACCCCATAGCGCCATTGTATTGAAAGTCACCAAACTCTTTTTTGGTCGTCTTTGTTACACTAAGATTTGGATTTGGAATGTTTGCATCTAGAAGTGCTTTGGATATTATACTATCGATGGTTGATTTTAGTTTCATATATTACTTTCAGTAGTGACGGCTTTAGCTCAGAAGAAGAGCTTTTGTGGGGGATTTTAAGCCTCTTTTGTCTCTTTTGTTGCCTCTTCTTCTTTTGGCTCTTTTGAAGCAATCTCATGCACCTCGGCATCTTCTTCATCTTCTTTTACTGCTTTTTTAAAGTTTTTTATGCCTTGTCCTAAACCTTTTGCAAGATCAGGTATCTTTTTTGCTCCAAAGAGAAGTACTACTATTGCCAATATTATCAGAAGTTCTTGTGTTCCTGGCATCATTCATTTCCTTAGTAATGATTTATATTCTGTAGAAATTATACTTAAAGTTATTTAATCTCAAGCAAGCCATTTTTGTAAAAAATCTTTTTTATCTTCTGCGGATCTTTTGAGCCTAGCAGCGTTTGCTATCGATATAAACTCATTTACAGCTTTGCTTAAATCGTCATTTATGATGATAAAATCATACTCTTTTATCATCAATATCTCCTTTTTGGCATTTTCGATTCTATTTTTAATGATTGCCTCTTCATCGGTTGATCTCTCTTCGAGGCGTCTTTGGAGTTCTTCGAGCGAGGAGGGTGTGATAAACGCGCTTGTAGTGATATCGTCAAGTTTTTCTCGAACGAGTTTATGCCCTTGAACATCTATATCAAATATCACAAGTTTTCCTTCTTGGAGAGCTGTGTTTACAGGTTTGAGTGAGGTGCCATAATAGTTATCATGCACTTTTGCATACTCCAGAAAATAACCCTTCTCGATATCTTTTTCAAACTCCTCTTTGGAGACAAAAAAGTATTCCCTTCCATGCAATTCACCTTCTCTTGGAGGTCTAGTGGTTGTCGATATGGAGAAATAGAAACTTCCTATATGTCTTGAGGCTTGATGTATGATAGTGCTTTTTCCCGCGCCACTTGGACCGGAGAGTACCAGTATAGCTCCTTTGCCCACTATTCGTCCTCTTCTTTGAAGTCGATAGAGAGTTTGATATTGGCATCCTTGAGTAACTTTTTGAGTTTTTTTGGTTTCATCTCTTTTATGGCTTTGAGTATCTTTCTTTCAAGGTCATCTTGATGTGCTGCAAATATATTGTCTACCGCTTTTTTACTCTGTTTTAAAAATTTCTTTTTATCTTTTTTGTCGATATCAGTATCTTTGAGCAACTCTTTAATCTCATCGATATCTTCCATTTTAAGCGCCATATTTTCTTCCGTAACTTGTGGAACTTTTGTAAATATATCTATGGCATGACCCGGTAAAAAAGGTTTGATAAGTACATCATCAAAGACTTCCGGCTTCCCTTGTAATTTATCAAATCTTTTTTGACTCGTAATGAGAACTACTTTTGCGTGCTCTTTTATTTTCGGTAAAATTTCTAAGATATCTTCTATCGGGCGTGTTGTGTCGTCTATGAGGATGTATTGGTATTCTTCCGTGTCATTGTAAGGTTCAAAATCACTTTGTTCGGTAAGATTTGCTTCATATTCATTGCATGCAATCTCGATCATTTTTGAAACAACAGGATTTTTGTTGATTAGTAGTATGTTCATTGTACAAACTCCGTTTCATTTGTACTATTGTAGTATATTTTTGATTAATCCGAGTGGTACACCCAACAAGATTCGAACTTGTGACCTTCGGTACCGCAAACCGATGCTCTATCCAGCTAAGCTATGGGTGCATTTTAGAAGAGGGATTATATCCAATATTTACTTAGGGGGCATTTTAATCAAAGATTGTTTCTATGATGATAAAAGCCAAAAATATAAAACCAAGGTAGCCATTGACAGTAAAGAATGCTCTATCAATCTTAGTAAAATCTTTGCGTATGAGATAGTGCTCGTATCCAAGCATAATGATGCTACTAAGAATCGCTATATATGCCCAGATTCCAAGACTTGCCTTGATAACAAAGAGCGTCCAAAAAATTATGGTAAAGATATGAAAAATGAGTGCAATGCGCAGAGTATTTTTAGAGCCAAATTTAGAAGGAATGGAATGCAATTTATGGGCAACATCAAACTCCATATCTTGGAGCGAATAGAGCAGATCAAACCCGGCAACCCAAAACATCACCCCAATAGCAAGATAAAGTGACCAAAAAGGAATCGCTTCTGAGACGGCAATAGTGCCTGCAATAGGCGCAAGTCCAAGGCTTACTCCCAAGACAAGATGTGCAAGTGAGCTAAATCTTTTAAAGAATGTATAAGCGCCAAGGACTAAAAGGATAGGTATAGAGAGTTTAAAGGCGAGTGGGTTTATAAAAGAGCTCACTCCCACAAAAAGAAGAGCATTTACAGTGATAAAAAAGAGGATTGATGTATCACTGATTCTGCCATCAACCGAGGGTCGATTTTTGGTGCGAGCATTTAAGACATCGATGTCTCGGTCGAGATAACGATTGACACTCATAGCAAAATTTCTTGCACTCACGGTAGCTAAAACCCCCAAGAAAAAGAGCTTCCAACCAAACCATCCATTTGCTGCAACAAACATAGCTATAAAGATAAAAGGGAGCGAAAAAACAGAGTGGCGGAACATTACAAGTTCACTAAAGTCAAATACTAGTGTTTTTATCTTGTTCAATAAGAGAGCCTTTTTGATGAGTATTGTACTTTAAATTTGGTAAAAGGTTGGTTTCTCTATTCAAAAGAAAAGTTATAGAGATTTCTTTTTCTTCTTTCCACTTTTTAGAAAAGTGGAGTAAAAGCGTCATGCTCACAAAGTCGCGGTCGGCATATCCATGCTTGCTATCTGTACCGCCGCAAATATGCCTGCTTTACAAGGATGCTCGCATGACAGTTATTTTAAAAAAGAGTTTTACGGATGGGGGATTTTGATATGGCTATTGAGTGAGAGCGCGACAAGCAAAATGATAAGAGCAATCAACCAGATATTTGTGATAAATCCGCCCATAAAGCTCAGCCAAAGTATCCAAAGGAGTATCGCTCCAAGTGGAGTAGGGACACCATCAAAGTACCTATCTTTTTCTGTTTTAGTGGCAGCGTCAAGGTTAAACTCGATGAGTCGTCTGAGTCCACTGATAACATACCAAACAAGTATGATGCCTATAAGAATTTTTTCTAAGCTTGTCTCAAGCGAGAGTCCAAAAAAGAGAAAAAAAGCAGGCATGATAACAAATGATAAAAAATCAGCAAAACTATCAAGCTGTATGCCAAAAGGGGAGCTGAGGTTATACTTTCTAGCTACCTTGCCGTCTGCTATGTCAAACATTCCGGCACACCAAGCTATGATGGAGGCTGTGATAAATCTTTCTTCCGTCACAAGATAGAGTGCGGTAAGCCCACAAGTTATGTTGGCAAATGTGATGATATTGGCGATATTAAAATGATTTTTGGCATCCATAATTCTTATTTTCATAGAGTGATTATAGCAAATATTGGATTAATAATGAGGTTGAAAAATAAATTTAAATGAGTAAAGCTAAGGCGAGAGCCTTAGCTTAAGAAGAGAGGTTATTAGAAGTTATATCTAGCAACAGCTCTAATGATGTTATTGTCTTCATCAAGATCTGCATCAATTTTTTGATATACATATCCTGCAAGAAGATCAAGATTGCCTATACTTGTAGCATAACCAAGTGTGGCTTCCATGAAGTCACCATCACCAAGTAGGTTCGCATCGCCAGTATTTGAGTAGTTACCTATAAAGAGTACTTTACCGCCGGCTGCATCAATGCTTGCACTAAGTTGAACTGATGTTGAATCAAGTGCAGTAGCAAATGGATTTGTTCCAAGAGCAGAAGTTGTATAAAGAGCATTTTCTCCAAGTGTTAAACCTGTACTATAAGTACCATTAGCATTTGGAACAATACTAAGAGCAGCACCTGCAGCTTGATTTAGTAATACATCATAACTACCACCACCTATATTAACTACACCAGGACCTTCATCGTTAACATAAGATACAGCAAGACCTGCATTTACAGGACCAAATGCGCCACCGACTTTTGCGCCAACTGCGTATGTTGTATCAACAGCATCGATACCACCGGCTTGGAAACCAATATCAAGACCACTAACTTTAGCTGATACATCTAACCATCCGGCAGTAAGATCATCTGTAGTTGCATAATCTTGAGCATAATAAACTGTACCTGTAATACCTACATCAGGGATAGATGTATTTGCAGCAGTTATCATGAAGATACCATCACTGTTATTAGCTTTACCAAAGTCATTAAGAGCATTGCTGCTATTAGCACCTCTTACCCATGCACCAACCAAAGTTGTGTTAGGGATGTCACTGTTTACAACCAATGCAGCTTCATATGTATTTGCAAATACGTTCCAGCTTTCAGAGAATGCTAGAGGAGAAAGTGCTTTTGGAAGTTCTTGTCTACCAACTTTTACAAGTGTATTACCGATACCATAAGTAAGGTAAAGCTCAGTGATAGCACCACCGTTAAGATCGCCGGCATTTGATGCTTCCATAACATTACTTACTACATCTTCTTCAAGACCGAGTGTACCAACACCAACAAGTTTTACGCCTGCACCAAGACCACCAATGATGTTTTTGTTTTCAGCTTTAAGACTTACACCTGCATTTGCAGAAGAAGAGTCTTGATCAAAAAGACTGTCAGGGTTAACACCTGCACCCCACATATCAGCTGTTTGATAATAAACAACACCTTGTCCTGTAAATGTCCAGCCTGATGGAGCCGGAGCTTCCACTTCTACTACTGGTTCTACTGGAGCGATGTCGCCGCCCGCCATGATCATTGTCGAAGCTATCACAGATAGCAATAACGCTTTTTTCATTTAAAACTCCTTTTTTGTTTAAATACAGAGGCAGTATAACACACATTTTTTAAAGATGTCAAGTAAATTAACAAAAAATTAATGAAAATCTAAAATTCTTTAGAATTATCTTTTCTTTAAGCTCAGTTTTATTTTTATAAATTGTGTTAAGCCAGTCTATAAAATACGCTCTGCGTTAACAGTGAGTGTATCATCATAGTGTATATCATATATATAATGATTCTCTTTTAAATTTTGAGGAATAAGCATAAACAAGATATCCATAGAAGGATTTTGTGATAAAAGATCAAGGAGGCTTTTGGATAGAGTTAATTTTCCATTAATCATCAAAGATTTGTAGATATCTTGATTGCTACTTTTAGACGCATCGCTCCTAATCTCGCCTTGTATCTGAAAACCTTCGGTGCTTACTTTGTCTTGCTTTATCTTTTTGGCTTCAAAAGTATTGATGGTAACTATGGGATTTTTTGCGCTCATTAGCTTGCTAAATTCATCGATATCTTTGAGTTTGTTTTTATTAATCTTAGAGATAAGTGTTTGATTGATATTTTTTATATCCACATTGAGGATGATGCCTTCGAAGGCTCGCATCTGATCTTTATTGTTTAAAGCCAAAGCACCCAAGGTTCCTTTTATTGAGGCGTCAACTGTTGTGTCGTGTGCAATCCAGGAGAAATCAACATCAAGGTCATCTATCGTTGCATTGCTCTCTTGCAGTGCCATAAAAAAGGTTTTTGTTTTTAATGTATAGTGTTTTTCAAGTGTATCTTTACCTTGCGTCCTTTTTGCAGTATACATATCTGAAAATTTTACGATGTTTTTCTCGTCCGCTTTAAAGCTAAACTCTTTGATATTTTCTTCATAGCTAATGATTTTTCCACCTTTTATCTTTCCGCTAAAAGTATCGCCTTGTATCTTTAACTCTTTTTTTAACTCCTTGATATCTATATCTTGAAGATGTCCTTTAAAATCAGATAAGGATTTATCAAAACTCAGATAGAGCATGAATGTTTTTTGTTTGAGATGTTGTTCTATCGCTTTAAGCTCATCAGCGTCAAGTGAATTTTTCATCTCACTCGGGAGCTTGATAGGGTATATCTCTATCTTGATATCATCTAGAAATCCATGATTATTTCGAACATCTAGGGCTATTTGCATATCTTGCAAAGCATCGATGGTATTTGCTGAGAGTTTTACATTAAAGCCTTGGATAAAAGGTGTGATCTTTTGCATATCTTTAAAGGTCAATATATAGTGGTCACTCTTTTGATCTTTTTTGATCTTTTCGATATCAAAACCGTGATTGGTAAGGTCAGTGATTCTCTCTTGTACGCTTTGTTGCACATTTTTTTCAATCATGCCTGCGATTATCATGTAGCCAAGGATAGTCAATATCAATACAGAAGCGATTATAATGATTTTTTTCATTTTTAGATTTCTATCTTTTATATATTTTTTCAATATCAGAGATTTTTTTACCCATATTGAGTAGAAGCATATCAGCAAGTACGAGTGCCATCATAGCTTCACAGACGACACTTCCTCTGATGGCAACACAGGGATCATGTCTGCCTTTGAGGTTGCATATGCTCTCTTCATTCTCTTTTGTGATGGTATCTTGGGATTGAAATATAGAGGGTGTCGGCTTAAAATAGGTCTTTACAACTATCTCTTCACCGTTACTAATCCCCCCTAGGATGCCCCCGCTATGGTTGGAGCGAAAACCCTCTTTGGTTATGGGGTCATTATTGGTCGAGCCTTTTGCTCTAGAGGCTTCCATCCCATCGCCTATCTCGACTGCTTTTGCTGCATTGATGCCCATCATCGCTTCAGCAAGGATGCCATCGAGCTTATAATAGAGAGGCTCACCTAAGCCTACAGGAACTCCTCTTGCAAGGGTAAGCGCCACTCCACCTACGGAATCATGTGCCTCTTTGGCTTTTTGTATCGCTTCTATCTGTGCCTTTTCTTGTGTTGCATCGAGTCCATTAATGATACTTTTTTTTGCAAAATCAAAATCTAAACTTTTTGCACCGATACCATCAACCTCAATGACTCCTCCTAGTATCTCGATATCAAGTTTTTGAAGCATGAGTTTGGCTAGCGCTCCTGCTGCAACTCTTGCGGCTGTCTCTCTCGCGCTACTTCTTCCTCCGCCTCTATAATCTCTGATGCCGTATTTGTGAAAATAGGTAAAATCAGCGTGCCCCGGGCGAAATATATCTTTGATAGCGTCATAATCTTTGCTCTTTTGATCCGTGTTAGATATCACCATAGCAATAGGTGTGCCTGTACTTTTACCCTCAAAAGTTCCGGAGAGTATCTCAACCATGTCACTCTCTTTTCTTGCAGTTTCAAGATCACTCTTGCCCGGCTTTCTTCGATCTAGCTCACTTTGAATAAACTCTATGTCTATCTCTAGACCTGCAGGGACGCCATCGACGATACATCCAATCGCTTTGCCATGCGACTCTCCAAAGGTAGTTAGAGTAAATCTTTTACCAAAACTATTCATGAGAACTCCTTTTACCCAGTATATCGAGTGCTTTTTTTGCTGCTTTTTGTTGCGCCTCTTTTTTACTTTTACCCATCGCTTTTGCTATCTGCTCGTCATCTAATATTATGGCAATCTCAAACTCTTTTTTATGATCAGGACCAAAAGAGTCAAGCACGACATAAGTCGGTGTGATACCGTGCGTAGCTTGCGTAATCTCTTGAAGTGCTGTTTTGTAATCTTTCGAGAGTGTCTCAAGATCTATCACCGGGTGTGCTTGCGTGATAAGAGTCTGTGCTATCTCTTTGCTTTTATCAAGTCCGGATTCAAGGTAGATAGCACCGATGAGTGCTTCAAAGGCATTTGATAAAAGTGAGGGTTTTTCTCTGCCGTTATTGTTTTCTTCGGCGGGTGAGAGATAGATGTAATCCCCAAGCCCTATAAGTCTGGCAAGTTTAGCAAAACCGTTTTCATTGACAAGTGACGCGCGTATCTTAGAAAGTATGCCTTCGTCCGAATTTTCAAATTTGTGGAAAAGAAATTCGCCGACTACAAGGTCAAGTACGGCATCGCCTAAAAATTCAAGCCGCTCATTATTGTAAGGCTTTTTGTAACTTCTATGTGTTAAAGCCTCAATAATCAATTGCTTTTTCTCAAAGGTATAACCTATCCTCTCTTCAAGATCTCGCAAATCTTTCATATCGTAAAATCCTCTAGTTTTTGTTTGTAGTATCTTAGCATAATAACCATTTTAAATGAGCTTCGCTTGATATTTTAGTGCTTCATTTTTAGCGAGTTGATCACAAATCTCATTTTCTTTGTGTCCGTCATGCCCTTTGACCCAGTGTCCTTTTACCGTATGTGGTTTTGCAATTTCTATATATTCTCTCCAGAGATCATCATTTTTGACCTTTTTAAAATCTTTGGCGATCCACCCTTTTAGCCACTCATTAATCGCATTGACCACATAGCTACTATCAGAGTAGACATCTACACGACACGGCTCTTTGAGAAGCTTGAGTCCCTCTATAACCCCACGAAGTTCCATGCGATTGTTGGTGGTATGCGCTTCGCCGCCACTAAATATCTTCTCTTTGTCTTTAAACCTCAGTATGCCCCCGTATCCTCCCGGTCCGGGGTTGCCGAGGCTTGAACCATCAGAGTAAAGAACTATCTGTTTGCATGCTTTTTTCTGCAATCTCAACCTCCACTTTTACGGTATTGATACTCATACAGTTATGACATCTTTTGAAGCCTATAGGAAAGCTATGTTTACATTTTTTACAGAGGTAAGAAAAAGAGAGATCAGCACGCTCATTACCGTTTTGTTTTGCATCGGCTATGGTATCAATGCTAAAGATTCCGCACGCCTCTTTGCTCTGCTCGATGTAGCCTTTGGCATAATAGATTCTTTTAAGCACAGCGTCACTATTTACCTTTTTTGTATCTACTTTTTTGGCATCTAATGCCCATAAAATATCGAGTATCTCATTCACCCTTTGTGTATCGACAAAATCCCAAGCTCTACTATCATCAAACCTAAATAGAAGCGAGACGATATCTCTATAGTTGAGACTTTTATCATCTTCGTAGAGTTCTATAAGCTCTTTCATCTTTGTATCTTGATCTGATTGTTTATTTGCGCTTATGCCAAGTAACTTCCAATGTCGCTCAAGCTCTCGTACATCAAAGCCTATCGTCTCAAGCGGCTCTAGTGTCTCTTTTGCTTTTTTGTAGTCATGCATCATCTCATAAACAACACCGAGTTTTAAGAGCGCGTCTTGATCTCTTGGTTTTGTTTTAAGAACCGAGAGGTAGATCGACTCTGCTCGTTCCATGAACCCGGCATGTAGATAGGTCTTGCCAAGATGTTTCATAAGCTCAAGTTGAGTCTCTTTATCACCCATATTTTTTATAAGATAGAGATAGAGACTAATGGCTCTATGGTACTCTCCGCTATTTTCAAAAGCTTTAGCAAGAAGCGAGAGAGGCTTGAGCATATTGGGCTCAAAGGGCATCGATTGCGTATCGATAACGCACTCATTGTTATCAAACTTTTCCAAAAATCCAAGAAGTTCAGCTCTCTTTTGGTTCGATGCATAGAGCCCCCATAGGTAGTTTACAAGCGCTATGATGAAGCCTAAAAATACTAAAAAAAGTATACTATAAAGAGGATCGCCGTATGAGGGCATAAATTGTTGCAATTGGGCTCGCTTTATTTTTTATCTTTAAGATTATAGCAAATTTGATATAATGATGAAATGATAGATAATGCATCCATTGAAACACTCAAATCCACCATAGATATTGTTGATGTGATTGGCAGCTACATTGAACTCAAGAAGAGTGGTGCAAATTTTAAGGCATGCTGTCCCTTTCACGGAGAGAAAACAGCAAGTTTTGTCGTCTCTCCTTCTAAGCAGATATACCATTGCTTTGGTTGTGGGGTTGGTGGCGATAGCATCAAGTTTGTTATGGAGTATGAAAAGTTGTCCTACCCTGAAGCTATCGAGAAGTTGGCCTCAAACTATAACTTCACGCTACACTACACACACTCTAGCAGTGATCACAATGATGCAAAAAGAGTTTTAGAAAATATCAACAAGTGGTATGGAGCAAACCTTCTCAAAGAGCCAAAAGCGCTTAATTATCTCAAAGAGAGAGATATATCACAAGACTCTATCGAAACTTTCGGGATAGGATATGCCCCTACGAGTCCACAGGTAATCGCATATCTCAACTCTCTTTCAACCCCACCTGCTACAGCGATAGAAGCGGGAGTTTTAGCCAGTGGAGATAATGGCATTTACGCAAGACTCGTTGAGAGAGTTATCTTTCCTATCTACTCAGGAAGCGGCTCTATCGTTGGATTTGGAGGAAGAACACTTGGTGATCATCCTGCAAAATATATTAACTCCCCACAGACAAAATTGTTTAACAAATCACAACTGCTTTACGGGTATCATCAGGCAAAAGAGCATATCTATAAACATAAAAAGATCATTATCACCGAAGGTTATATCGATGTTATCATGCTCCATCAAGGTGGATTCAAAGAGGCTGTCGCTACACTCGGCACAGCGCTTACCAGTGAGCATCTGCCACTCCTTAGAAAGGGTGACCCGAAAGTTATCTTAGCGTATGATGGAGACAGCGCAGGTGTGAATGCCGCACTCAAAGCTGCTATTATGCTCTCAAGCGCAGGATTTGACGGGGGCGTAGTGCTTTTCCCTGACGGGCAAGATCCTGCTGATATGATTGCAAACAAAAAGAGCGCAGAAGTAGCGGAACTTTTTAGAAAAAGTCAACCTTTTGTCAACTTTGTTTTAGAGAAGATCATAGACGAGTATGAACTGAGTGATCCAAAAGCAAAAGAGGAAGCTTTTGTGGCTTGCAAAGAGTACCTTTTTGGTTTGAGTGAGATCATGAGAGACTCTTATATCCCTTTGGCATCTTCGATGCTTGGTGTTGCACCTTCGCTTTTTTCAAAAGGCATGGCAAGAAGCGAAGCAAGAGAAAAACTTTCTCGAAAAGTCGAAGACACGAGTAGTCAACAAATCCTCAAAACCTTACTGGAAAACCCAGAGTATGTCGATGATGTTTTAGATGTAGTTGATCCAAGTATGTTTGGTCCCTACAAGGCTCATTTTGATGCACTTATCAAAGGAGAGTTTGACAATCCACTCTTGAGGTCTATATTGATAGATGAGGGGATACAGCTCTTGACGATTGATACACTCAAAAAAGAGCTGAGACAAAATATGATAGTGTTCTACGAGGGCACACTCAAGAAAGTATATAAAAACGACAACATCCCTTATGAAAAGAAAAAAATAATTGTACGCAAGATAAAGTCCGATATACTTCCGAAATTACGAAGAGGAGAGTTTGTAGCGTATGAAGGCATTGGCGCTCTTTAGTGGCGGACTAGATAGTATGTTGGCAGCCAAGATCATCAGTGATCTTGGAGTAGAGGTGATAGCACTCTATATTGATATAGGGTTTGGCGGCAAAAGTGATGTAGATGCACTGCTCAAAGAGCGAGCCGAAAAAGCGGGCGCCTCATTTATGAAGATCGATGTGAGAAGTGAGTATCTCAGAGATATACTTTTTGACCCAAAGTATGGATATGGAAAAAATTTCAATCCTTGCATCGATTGTCATGGGTACATGTTCAAAGTTGCAAAAGGATTGCTCGATAAGTTTGGTGCTTCATTTATCATCACAGGGGAAGTCTTGGGGCAGCGACCCATGAGCCAAAGAGCAGATGCTATGATGCGAGTCAGTATGCTTGCCGGAGACAAGGAAGATAAGCTTATCTTGAGACCGCTTAGTGCTAAACTTATGGAGATTTCAACGCCGGAGCAAGAGGGTTGGGTAGAGAGAGAAAAACTGCATGATATAAGCGGTAGAAATAGACAGCAACAACTAGCTCTTGCAAATAAGTACGGCTGGGAAGATTATCAAAGTCCGGGCGGGGGTTGTCTGCTGACAGAGATACACTATAGCGCACGCATAAGAGAGCATATCAAATACGATACATTTGAGCTTGAAGATATCGAGATTTTAAAGTTTGGCCGGCATTTTAGATTAGAAGACGGAGCAAAATTAGTTGTCGGCAGAGATGAAGCAGACAATGCCTCTTTAGAAGCCATCGATTGCTCAAAATACACACTTTTTGAACTACCCGTTATCGGTCCTACATCTGTTATCCACAATGATGCTACAGAGAGAGAAAAAGCATTGGCGGCAAAGATAGCCATAAGTTATGCGAAAAGTAAAAAAGATACATCCTATGAAGTAGAGATTGCTGGTCAAACTTTTGAGGTCACTCCATTTGCAAACAAAAAAGAGATAGAGCCCTATTTCTTTGACGCGAAGCAATAAGCTATTTTTATGGAAATATGCTATAAAATTTCTTCTTTCTTGGGGCATTAGCTCAGCTGGGAGAGCGCTTCGCTGGCAGCGAAGAGGTCAGCGGTTCGATCCCGCTATGCTCCACCAAGATACTTCTTAATGGGGCATGATTGTCCTTTATCCTACTCTTAAAATAATTAGTGATTATTTATTTTGTTTTTGAACGATTCTTACTGCTTCTTTGTATTTTTCTATCTCATGCACGGACCAAGCTTCGTAGTCAGGTACACTGTAAGCTAGCTTTTCTAACTCCGAGAGATTGTTATTTTCTACCCAATTTTTCTGTTTTTTCAATCTTTTTATCGCATCTTTTTTAGCTTCTAGTCTTGTCGGTGTGCAGTAATCGCCCGGAATCTTATAGGCAATTTTTTCATCTTCCGTATATTGAACGGTAGGCTGGATACAATCTTTATAATGAGAACTATTGATTTTATCATTAGATAAAGAAAGTTTATCGCAATACACTACATGCGAATTATCATCTGCGAGTAAAAAAGTGGAGAGAGCTAAAATGGTTAGAGGGAGTTTTATCATTTGATTTCCTTATAAATAATAGAACATATTATTATATAAATGTGTTATTTATGTGTAAATTTGCAATATATAATAGAATAAAATAAAATTTCTTGACCGACTCTTATGCTTTTAGCGATCTAAAATCGGCGTATGCTTGGTATCGTAGATATATTACATGGAGATAAAATGAGGAAAATTGACACTTTTTTGCCTATGATTAAATTCTACACATAAACTTGACAAGATGTTAAAAATAATGTATAAGTTCGCAATTTAAAAAACACTTATGTTATAATAAGATATAAATAAACGCGTAAAAGGAGCACGAGTGATTCCATTTTCAGATGAAGATCTCAAGCCTGCAGTTGAAAATGTTATAGCAAAGATTCGTCCATCTATAAAGCTTGACGGTGGCGATATAGAGCTTGTTGGCATAAAAAATGCAAAGGTCTATGTGCAGCTTAAAGGAGCATGCGTTGGATGTGCAAGTAGTGGGACAACTTTGAAGTATGGAGTTGAGAAGCAGATGAGAACGATGATTCATCCTGAGCTTGAGGTTGTAAATGTTCCTTTAGGGCAAGAAAATAATTGGAGAGATTTATAATACATGACAAATAATAATGAAATATTTTTACTAAAAAAAGCCGAAGATGAATTTTTAAACGGTGATTACAAGAGTGCTTTGCAGACATACGGTCGAGTACTTGAAAAAAATCCAAAGCTTGATGAGGCAAAAGTAGGTATCTACTTGAGTGATATCGGTACGGAAAACGAAGAGGAGGCACAGAGCCTTTTTGATTATTATCAAGCGATTAAAAACAAAGAACCGGAAGCTGCTCAGATAGTCCACGAGATTATCGACTCTATAGATGTGACCAAAAATACCCTCTCGGAGCTTATGAATGAGCAGTTGAAATATCAAGCCGAGTATGAAGATGGGATATTGTATAGTGATTTTAAAGAGCTTATCGAAAATAGAGGTGGTTTCAAGAGTGCTTTTGAGGATATCATGTTCTCAACAAAAGTGATTATCACAGAGAAAGAGGATTTTATAGATTTTATCAAAAATCTAGCACAAGAGGGTTTTGAAAAGATGGCCCTAGAGTATCTTGACTCTTCCGCGCAAATATTTGGTAGTGATCAAGAAGTACTCGAACTCTATTCGCTTTTTAAAAAGGCGAAATGATTGAAACTCTCTTTTTCGTATGACGGATATACATACATCACAGATGATACAAATGAGATAGATGAGAAGACGCTATTTTTAAAAACCGCGCAAAATAGCCGATACTTTGATGGACAAAGCCGATATATAACGCCCAAAGAGCTCATAAAAGCTTGGGAGTTAGATGCACTTCAAGTTGTAGGCATCACAGGAACAAACGGTAAAACTACAGTCGCAGCAGCGATTTATTCTATCCTTTTGGACCTCGGTGAGTCTTGCGGTATGCAAGGCACAAGAGGCTTTTTTGCTAATGAAACAAGATTGGAAGAGCGTTCTATGACTACTCCTTCCGTGCTTGAAACGATTCATAATATGAAGCAAGCACATGCGCTTGGATGCAATTATTTTGTGATGGAGGTGAGCTCGCATGCGATCATCCAAGAGCGGATTGAGGGGATAGCGTTTGCGCTCAAAGTTCATACCAATGTGACTGCCGATCATCTTGATTACCATAAAACGATCGAGGAGTATCGCAGGGTCAAATCGCTCTTTTTTGCAGACGAGAGTCCAAAACTACTCAACAAAGATGATATCAACAAGATCACATACAATCCTATAAATGCACAAAGCTATGCACTTGATAATCCTGCAACTTTTAAGATACAAGCTTTCTCTTTGAGTGGCGGAATCACAGCATATATAAAACATCTCCAGGAGGAGGCGACTTTCTACTCTTCGCTTGTGGGGCTTTTTAATGTTTACAATATCACTGCAGCTATCGGAGCTGTTGTTATGTTGACAAAGAGACCAATACAAGAGGTGTGTGATGCGGTTGCAAATTTCGGTGGTGTTGCAGGTAGGATGGAAGTGGTGAGCCAACAGCCACTTGTAATCGTCGATTTTGCTCATACCGATGATGGGATACTCAAGGTTTTAGAGGGCATGAAAGATAGAGAGCTGAGTGTTGTCTTTGGAGCAGGTGGCGATCGAGATAGGACAAAACGACCTCGTATGGGAGCAGTAGTAGGTAGGTTTGCTAAAAAGATATATGTCACAAGTGATAACCCACGAAGCGAAGAGCCACAAGCAATCATAGATGAGATACTTGTAGGACTCCAAGGTAAAGAAAATGTTACGGCGATTGTTGAGAGAAAAGAGGCGATAGAAAGAGCCCTCGCTGAACTTGAGGGAGATGAGACTCTTTTGATACTCGGCAAAGGAGATGAGGATTATCAAGAGATTAAGGGCGTGAAGCATCCTTTTGATGATAGAGTTATCACGCGCGAAATTTTAAAAAAGAGATAGTAAATCAATTTGTAGATATCACTTTATCGTTTTTATAAGTTGTTGTTTTTACTACTTTCCCATTTTTAAAAATCTTTTCTAACCCTTCTTTCTTCCCATTTAAGTATGGTGTTTCTCTTCTGACTTGACCATCGTTTTGGTACTCTTTTTCATATCCAGTTTGTATAGCGTTCACATAATCAACACTAAGAAAGAGAATGCCATTCATATAAAATTTTTCTGTCCCGTTTCTTAAGCCTTTTGTATAGTGTGTTTCTCTTTGAATATTACCACTTCCATTGTATTCTTTCTCTACGCCATCTGCTACACCATTTTTATACTCTACACTTAATATAATTTTCCCATATCGATAGAATTTTGCTAATCCATTTTTTTCGCCGTTTTCATATGGTATTTCAAATGCTTTCTCCCCATTTTTTTTATAACTTATTGACATTCCATCTTTTATGCCATTATGGTATGAAATTTTAAACTTAAGTTTCCCATCTTGATCATATATTTCCTTGATACCATGAGTTTTTTGTTTTAAGTATCTTGTTTTGGACTCAATCTTTCCGTTTTTATAATAAAAAATCCTTTCACTATTTTGAGCATCTATATTTTTAAATTCACTCTCTAGTTCACCATTATCGTAAAATGTCTTGTAAACTCCCTTTATTCTTCCATTGTCATATACCCCTTTTGATTTTATATTTCCATTTTTATCGTAAGAGATAGCTAGACCATTCATTTTATCATTAGCATATTCAATCGTGCTAATAAGGTTACCTTCTCTATCATATGATTTTTCTACTCCATTTTTCTGCCCACTTTTATAGGTCATCTCAAGCTGTAAGTTTCCATATTGGTCATAAACTTTTGCGATACCGTCAGCTACACCGTTTTTATATTGGGATTCTGCTTTGAGGCTACCATCGGCGTAATATTCTTTTACAATACCATTTATTTTACCGCCGACATAAGGAGTTTGTGTTTTTAGACGCTTATTATTAAAGTATGTTTTTTCTATGTAATTTTTTGATTTTTCTTTAACTTCAAGTTGCGCCTTATCTTCTTGAGTATAATATTTTTCCTCCACTTTCACATTTGTCAGAGAATAGTAGAACATCCATCCTAAAATAAGTATCAATAAAAAAATAAAACCCCTCATTCTTTTCTCCTAGGTAGCGACAATAGTAAAATTATATCTTAAAAGTTTTTCTAATAAAACTTTCAAAAAATGAGAGTATAAAGATGATGCCATGCATCGCATTGAGATAAAAGAGAGGAAAGAAGATCTTACTATTGCTTGTATCGATACCTCCATTGTATCGAATCCAAGCAGCATCGATAAAGAGACAAGCTACATTTGCAACATAAATCAAGAGTAAAGAGAGCCCTACCTTGTTTCTCAACCCAAGTCTATAAAAAAATAGAACAGCATTGAGTGCAAGCAGAGAGATACTCAAAGTAAAAGACCATGAATGCACAAAAACTCTTGTGCAACTTATGAGGTACTCTCTAGAAGTGTAGAGTAAAAGCAGAGCTAAGAGTACTCTTAGAAATAGAAGCATAAGGTCTTTTTTGAACTTCACTGCACAGTAACCATAAAGGGTTCTTTTTGACAAATCGAGAGATTGATTTTCTCTTTTTGCTCACCCCTTGGTTGCATAGGCACATAACACAGCTTAGCACTTCCGCGTTTTTTGCCATAGATATAGACTTCATCACCGCATGTTACGGGCTCTTTGATGACCGTCACAACAGAGGGATCATCGGAGATAAGTCCGGGATAGTAACCACCAACCAAGGAGATGCAATCTATCTGAGAAATAGCAAGTTTTTTTTCATGTAATTGCATTGAGATAGATTGTGTCGTATCTTTTTTATCGGGATGCAGATAAAAATCCAAACCACATCCACTCAAAAAAAGCAGAATGAACAGCAATATAATGGAGTAAAAAGTTTTCATAAAGCACTTCTTTTTTGTCTACTAATATAAAGTTTCTCTTTTTTTGTTACAATCTGATTATAACAAAAGGATTTGGAAGATGCGATTACTACTTTTTTTATCATTGATGTTTAGTTTTTTGGCCGCAGAGTTGCCACCTCAATATTATGATGAGTTACAAAAAAATTCTCCGGAAATTTTGCAAATATATGTTGATGAGGTCTCGCAAGTAAACAGTGAAAATCTACAAGTAAGTGCAGAGATAAAGGGTATCAAGAAAAGTACTATTGGGCTCAAAGAGGGTGAAAAGATAACCATATACTACACAAGAATCAAGCGACCGTTTGGTGCGGTTGGTCCTTCAAATCCTTGGCTTGTGAAAAAAGACTATCTCTATATTGCTTATCTCAAATGTGATGCAAAGAGAAGCTGTGGGATAGCAGCAAGAGGCAAAAGCTTTGAGGATGAACAGCTTGGAATCTCAAGATGAGATAGTTAATTAATGAATATTTATTTTCCTCTAGTTTCGATTTTGATACCTGTTTACAATGCCGAAAAATATTTGAGCACAACAATAGAATCGTTATTGAAGCAGACTTATGAAAATATCGAAATTATCATCATCGATGATTCTTCAACTGATAAGAGTTTTGATATTGCTAAAAAATATGAGTTATCTCACAAACATATCAAAGTTTTTCAGCAAGAAAAATCTGGCGCACAGGTCGCGAGAAATAATGCTTATAAAATGTCTAAAGGTCAATATATCCAATATTTTGACGCAGATGACATTATGCATGTCGATAAGATATCATCTCAAATGGAAAGATTGCAACAATATGGTTACAAGAGCGATATTGTTGCTACAGGTATAAGTATGGCATTTTATGATTCTATAGACAATGCTATTTTGAAAAAGACAATTCTTCATAAAGATTATGATAATAATTTTTTATTTTTAAAAGAGTCTTGGGAAAATTCAAAAAGTATTATTGGCCAGTCATGGTTAATCCCGAGATTGTTGCATGATAAAGTAGGTGGCTGGAAGGAAGATCTTATAAAAAATCAAGACGGAGAGTTTTTTACACGAGTTGCTTACAATGCAAACCAAATTGTTTTTATAGAAAAAAGTGTAGTGTATTATCGAAAAACAGCGCAGGGTATATCAAATGATCGTTCTCTTTTAGCTGTAAAATCACATTTGGATTCATATAAAATGTATGTAGCAATCGTTAAAAATGACTTAGATAAACAAGATTTACGCAAGGCCGCAGCTATTTTGTTTACTACTTTTTATAAAATGTATTACCCGCTAAAAGAAGAAATCAAAAATGATGTATCGTTGCAAATTAAAGCACTTGGTTATGATAAGCCCGTATTAAAGTTTAGATTTAATATTCAATCGTTAATGATTTTATTATTTGGATTAGATAAGGCGTTAGAATTGCGTCAAAAAAAGAAAAAATTATTTTAAAATTTTTACACTATCAGAAGAGACAATGAGATAAAAAAGAAACAAGCAGAGTATGAATTATGATTGTTGCCCAACTCCTTTATTTCTGAAGGTTTGAGCTCTCTCGATTTGAGACTTTTTAATCGTTATTAAAATCTTCTAAAAGTTTTAAAGCCCGATAGTTATCATAGTTTTTAGCAACATCAAGCGGTGTCAATCCTGCATGATTTTTGATAGAGATGTCGGGTTCGTAGCTTAGGAGCAGCTCCATTTTTTTTGGATCATCATTGTTTGGTAGCTCCCAAGGTTTTGGTACATCATAATCAGTAGCATTGAAACTATGAGCTGAAGTGTATCGTAGCGATGCTACACTATGTGTGAGCGTGTTGCCCTCTTCATCTTGTGTATCGATGTTGAAACCTTCGTCTAAAAACCATTTGATGACATCATTGTTTGTCAGGTGCACTGCCTCAAAAGCGAGTGTTGCATCTTGTGCAAGATGAGGTAGATATTTTTTGCCATACTCAAAGATAGCAGGCGAGATACTTGGTGTTACATAGGATGTAAAACCGTGCGTTTCATCATAAATAAGACTTTCCAATATCTCGGCTAAAGCATCTTTTTTTAGCCTTTGCGCTTTGAGTTTCTCTTCAAAAAGTGCAAAATTTCCTTCTATAAGAGGCTTTTTTATATCATTGCGTATCTTATAGTCTAAATCTTCAAAAGTTTTCATAGGTTTATTATAATGGATATTTTTAAACAATATCTAATTCCTAAAAATATATTTGATATTCTTACATAAAATATAAACAAATAAAATGTTTACCATTTATACAAAATTGCTATTAAATATAATTTTTTATATTTGATTAATGATAATTTAACAATTTAATGAATAGAATACATTTGTATTATTGTTTAAAAAATATTATAAAAACATACTTATTAAAAATATTTTGGGGATTATTATTTTGAAGAAGAGGATTATATTATCTGTTATATTGCCTATTTGCATGTTTGCCGCATCGCCTACAGATGAGGCTTTTAGGCAACAAAAGGCTGATGAGAGAGCAAAAGCTATACAAGAATTGCAACCAAAGGCTCAAGATGTTATGCTTGATGCCACGCCGGGTGTTGAAGTGCCAAAAAGTGTCCCTCAAGATGAAAAACCATGTTTTTATATAAAGCCGGAAGATATATCACTTAAAGGCGAAGAGGCAGATCGGTTTGGCTATGCACTTGAAGATACACTAAAAACTCTGCACTATTCAAATAAGGGAGAGTGTATAGGTATTCAAGGTATCAATACCATCATGAGTCTTACGCAAAACAGAATCATAGATGATGGGTATGTGACTACACGAGTACTTCTTGAACCGCAAGATCTCTCAAGCGGTACATTGAAATATTCCCTTATAGCAGGCAGGGTGGATGATGTAAGAGTACTCGATAAAACTTCTGCAACATCACTAAAAAATTCCATGCCTACAAGCAAAGATAAACTTTTAAATTTAAGAGATATAGAGCAGGGGCTTGAGAATCTAAGGAGATTGCCAACGGCGAGTGCTACAATGCAGATCACTCCATCGGGCAAAGCAGGATATTCGGATATAGTCATAGATTATAAACACCGTATTCCTTTTCGTATAACATTGAGTATGGATGATGCAGGCTCAAAGTCGACAGGCAAGATACAAGGCGGAGCAACTTTGGCTTGGGATAATCCTTTGGGATTGAATGATATCTTTTATATAGGTTACACTCGAGATATCGGTGATAGATCATCCGTTTCGTTAAATAACGATACAAGAAGCGGCGGTTCGAACAATAGAGCTTTGCACTACTCCATCCCATTTGGATACTGGCTTCTATCATTTAATGAAAGCAAATATGATTATGAGCAGATGGTTGCCGGCGCTTCGCAGATATATAATTACAACGGTAATAGCATCACGAGAGAGCTTGAGCTAAAAAGAGTTCTTTATCGTGATGATACTATAAAATTTTCAACCTCCCTTATCGGTTGGCAAAAGAGCTCAAATAACTTTATAGATGATGCAGAACTCACGGTACAGCGGAGAAAAACAGCAGGATACGAGATCGGTTTCGATCTTAGAAAATATTTTGGCAGTGCCGTTCTTGATTTGAGTGCATACTATAAAAGAGGCACAGGCGCTTTTGGTGCACTTCAGGCTCCGGAAGAGAGCTATAACGGAGGCACAAGTAGAATGCAGATATATATCTTCAATGCTTCCATTATTGCTCCTTTTGTTCTCGGAGAAAAAAACTTCGCCTATAACACCTCGCTTAAATTTCAATATAATGCCACGCCTTTAACCCCACAAGATAGACTCTCTATAGGCGGTAGATACACTGTACGAGGGTTTGACGGAGAATATACACTCAGTAGTGATAGGGGTGTTATTTGGCGCAATGAGCTAGAGTGGTCTTATGTGCCTACCCATAAAATGTATATAGCACTTGACGGAGGGCATGTGAGCGGAGAGAATGCAAAGTATTTGATGGGGCAGAGTTTAGTCGGAGGTGCCTTGGGATTAAGGGGTCAATTGAACAAATTTGGAACGATTGGGTACGACCTTTTTATGGGTTTGCCTATCTATGCACCGAAAAACTTCCCTAAAAAAAGTGTAACGGGCGGTTTTTCTATCAATTATAATTTTTAAAGGAGTTGGGGATGAATAAAGTATTTAAAGTAATTGGCAATAAAAATGCGCTTGAGTCAAAAAAAGTAGTGAGCGAGCTAGCATCAGCTAATGTTACATCCAGTGATGAGCGTTCATACAGAAGTGATTATAGTATCATAAATCTAGCAGATAATTTTAAACTCTCTCTTGGACACATGCTCTCTATCGTTACTCTTTTTATGATTACTCCGTATCTAGCGAATGCAGACATAATAGCAGATGCAAATGCTCCCACAAATCAGCAAGCAACGATCTTAAATACTGCCAGCGGTGCAACACAGGTCAACATCCAAACGCCTACAAATGCAGGCATTTCGGTCAATCAATATAGCGAATTTAATACCAAGCAGAACGGAACAATCCTCAATAACTCCAGAGTGAATGTCCAGACACAAAGTGCAGGTTGGGTAGAAGGCAATCCTTGGCTCGCCGGCGGAGAAGCAAAAGCAATAGTCAATCAGGTCAACTCAAACGATCCCAGCAGTCTTACAGGAACGATTGAGGTAGCAGGAAAAAGAGCCGATGTAATCATCGCCAATCCAAGCGGTATCAGTGTAGATGGTGCAAGTATACTCAATGCATCGGGTACTACACTGACAACCGGTAAAGTAAATATGAGTGACGGAGCTATACAAAGCTATAGCATTGAGAATGGCAAGATTACCATTGAAGGCAACGGACTTAATGATAGTGGGAGTGATTATACACGCGTCCTCTCAAGAGCAACAGAGATCAATGCCAATATCCATGCCAATAATCTCAAAGTAATTGCAGGTGCCAATGAAATCAGTTTGGACACGACAACCATTACTAAGAAAACTCCTACAAGTCCTGCTCCAAGTGTTGCTATCGACACCAAAGCACTTGGCGGGATGTATGCCGGAAGCATCACGCTTGTGGGTACAGAAAGCGGTGTCGGGGTCAATAATGCAGGCGTTGTCAACGCGAACAACTTTACACTGAGTAGCGACGGTAAGCTTACCAATAGCGGCACAATCGCTGTCAATAAAAAGAGTGACATCGCTGTAAAAACTCTTGAAAATTCTCATGCTATTACTTCAAATGAGAATATTGAAATCACAGCCGATACGCTCAATAATAGTGGGAAAATCAGTGCACTAAGAGAGCTTAAAAGTACAACCGATGCGCTTACTAATAGCGGCACTATGCAAGCGGCACGACTTGATCTTACGAGCGATACTCTTACAAACAGTACCGGAACCATAGCGCAAGCAGGTAGTAATTCACTTGAGATAAATGCGCACAAACTTACCAATACAAATGGCGCACTGCTTGGTTCACATGAAGAGGAGCCACTCGTTGCAGGAGAGGGTGATACTACAACAACGGAATCAGGGGCCACAGTAACAACAGATACGGTTGATGCAAGCTCAGGCACAACCTCTTCTGCAAGTGATCCATTGACTGCAGGAAGTATAACAGTTGCAAGCGAGTTACGTAATGATGGTGGCGAGATCAGTGGAGCGAGTGTGGCTTTGGGTGTGAGTGATACACTCAGCAATACAAGTGATTCACTAATCAATGTTGCAAATTTGGAGCATACCGGAAGCCTGTTGGATAATCAAAACTCCAAGATTATGGCAAGTGGCATTTCAGCACTCTCTCTTGTCTCTTTTACCAATCTAGGGAGTACGATAGAGGGTGGTAATCTGCAATTTAATACAACTTCTTCATTTGACAATACAGGGGGCTCAATCTTGGGTGATCTTGTAGACATTGAAGCAGATTCTATCGCCAATCAATCAGGAGTTATCCAATCGCAAGATACACTCGCGCTTACGGGAGGTTCACTTGATAATACCGAGGGCACTCTTCATTCATTACAAAATATTTTATTTAATCTCACGGGTGATATCACAAATGCCAACGGGAGTATAAGTGCTGCAACAACACTTGATGCCAAAGCGCATGATATCAGTAATGATGCAGGCGTTATGCAAGCAGATCAATTTGTAAATATAGAAGCTGCTTCACTGCATAATGCAGGTGATATTTTAAGTGGCGGGGATATGAGCGTAACGCTCGAAAATGAGAGTACAAATGAAGGAACTTTAAGTGCAGCAGGCAATCTTTTCATAGAAGCAACAGCAGAGTTTGCAAATAGTGCCATGATGTCTGCTGTAGGGAGTTTGAGCTTTACAGGCAATATGCTTTCCAACAATGCTAATGGTGAGATAACCGCTGAAAATATAGATATCCAAGCAGGTACACTTACCAATAGAGGCACTATCAATAGTGATGTGCTTACTTGGCTCAAAGCAGGAACGCTCAACAATATAGGCACAGGTGCCATATATGGCGATATCATCATCATCGATACAGATACGTTGCTCAATACAGATGAGATGGTTGATGGCATCACAAAAAGTGCCGTAATTGCTGCAAGAGAGTTGCTCAATATCGGTGCGCAAAATATCACCAATAGTGAAGGAGCTGAACTACTGAGTCTTGGTGCACTCAACATAGGTGGCGACATAATAGATACAGATACAGATGAGTGGGGCAATGTTGAAGGGTATGCACAAGTACTCGATAACCTTTCGGCTCGCATTGAGAGCGAGGGAGATATGTATTTGGGCGCTAGTGAGGTAAATAACTTTAATACACATTTAGAAACTGAAGAAGTTGCCGATCCGACAGTGACGGAAGTGTTTATTCAAAGATTATGGGGAGATTATGATTGGTATCCTTTAAGTGAATGTTATGGGATAACTCAAGGCTTTGAGGATAATTATTGCGGTATCAATGACAAGATAGCAAGATTTCAAGAACTTGGAGGGGTTGTTCATACAAATGGGGTAACATATCCCGGTAGTTCTCCTTTTGGACCTTCTTCAACCTTAACCCCAGAAGAGCAAGCAGAAGTTAAAAGTTTGGCAAGTCAGATTCGTGCAGCTAACTTTGAAGATTTTTATCGAAAGATAATAAAATCAACAACTACCCATACTGAACTTATCTCTAGCGAGCCTGCAACTATTAGCGCGGGCGGTAATTTGCTTGTTGATGGAAAGCTTTACAACAAAGATAGTCATGTCATTGCAGCCGGAACGATACAAGCCACACAAGGTCTCACAAATGAAGCAACCAAAGGAGAAAATGTTACATCGTATGATGGAAGCACGATTGAGAGAAGAACAGTAGAGGGAGGTAGTCATGATTTTGTATGGCATGGCGAGGCACCATACACTATAGCCCCTATAATCAATGAAGTGTATGATCTAGCAACAACACTTTATGAGATGAATACCGTTACGCAATCAGTTGATAATCCCGGAGAGTATGATGCAAGTGCAGTCTCTTTAAGTGATACGGAGATTCGTAGTATCTCTCCAAATCTCGCATTGCCGACAAGTTCACTTTTTAGCATCAATGTGGATGATCCAAATGCTCTTATGCCTTACATCACGACCGATCCACGATTTACGAACTATTCAGAATGGCTCAGTAGTGACTATATGATAAGTGCTCTTGGACTTGATCCGACAAATATCATGAAACGCTTAGGCGACGGGTATTATGAACTACGGCTTATAAAAGATCAGATAGCCCAACTTACAGGCAAAAGATTTTTAGATGGTTACGGGAGTGATCAGGAACAATATAAAGCACTTATGGATGCAGGGGTTACTTATGCAAGCGCATATGGACTCAGACCCGGTGTTGCATTGAGTAGCGAACAGATAGCACAACTTACAAGCGATATGGTATGGCTTGTAGAAGAACAAATAACTTTGGCTGATGGCTCAAGCGTTACTGCGCTTGTACCAAAAGTTTATGTGGTGGCTAAAGAGGGTGATTTAGATGGAAGCGGGTCGCTTCTTTCTGCCAATAATATTGTTGTGAGTGGTACGGATGAGCTTATCAATAGTGGGAAAATTTACGGAAGAAATATAGTAAACTTATCTTCACAGAGCTCTATCTCAAATCTCAGCGGTAAAATACAAGCCAATACATTGGCACTTTATGCGAGTGCAGATATAAATAATGTGGGCGGAGAATTACGAGCTCAAGATGGAGTGCTCCTTGATGCAGGAGGCGATATCAATATTGCTTCTAAAACTTATGAGACTTCCACTGCAGAGGGGCAGAGTAATTTTAGTAGAACAGGTATTAAAAATGTAGCAAGTATCTATGTGGATGACCCAAATGGAGTTTTGCTTATGAATGCAGGCAATGATGTCAATCTTGCAGCAGCGAACATACAAAATCAAGGAACATTGACTCAAATAAGTGCCGGCAATGATGTCAATGTTGCAAGTGTTACCGTTGCAGAGCAAAACAATGCTGTATGGGATAGTCAAAACCACTATAAAAAGGGTTATACAAATGAAGTTGGGAGCAGTATTCAAACAGCAGGTGATATCACGGTTGTAGCAGATAATGATGTCAATGTCAAAGCAAGTACCATTGAGAGCGAAAGCGGAACGGTTGGCATCGGGGCAAAGAATGATATCAATATCGAATCAGGCATCAATACAACAAACTCTGATGAAGCCTATTATTATAAACGAAAAACACTTGGAGGGTCTAAAAAGACTACAATGCTTGATAAAGTAGATATGACTATGGCAGCTTCTTCTTATGTTGGTGGCAATCAAGTGATCTTAGATAGTGGGCATGATGTCGTTATTAAAGGCAGTGATATAATCTCTGATAGCGGAACATCAATAAATGCTATAAATGATATTCATATCATAGCTGAAACAGAAAATATTAATCAAATGCATTTTAAAGAAGTAAAAAAAAGTGGTATTATGGGAACGGGTGGTATAGGTTTTACCATTGGAAGTGCCCAAAATTCTAATGACAATCAAGATATTGCAACTTATAATAGAGGTTCTATGGTAGGTTCATTGGGAGGTGATACAACTATTATGGCGGGAGAAAGCTACAAGCAGGTCGCTTCATCTGTTCTTTCAGGTAATAGTGATAGGGAAGATAATTTCATTGCAAGCGGCGATGTAAACATAGAAGCTAAAAAGGTTGATATCGAAGCGGGCTATGATACTTATAGCGGCGGCTCTATAACAAAATCTAAATCTTCGGGACTTACCATAGCGCTGTCCGGTTCTATTGCTAACGCGGTGAGTGCTACGCAAAACACAATATCTTCTTCGCAAGATATAGGTCAGAGCAAACATTCTAGAGTTAATGCTATGGCAGCAGCAAATACGGCATGGAGTGCTTATAAAGCAGTCGATGCCGCTCAAGAGGCAATAAGTGCTCCCACTAATATAGGTGTATCAATTACTGTGGGTTCATCAAAGTCTAAAAGCGAGACAAACTATGAAGGTGTGCAGGCAATTAGTTCAAAAATTGCAGGTAAAAATGTTAAAGTAACTGCAACAGGAGATGGTAAAAATAGTGATGTAAATATAATAGGTTCTGATGTTGCGGGGAGTCAAAGTACTTATGTTGAAGCAGATAATGATGTCAATATTCTTGCGGCAGCCTCAACAAGCGAGCAACACTCTACCAATAAATCGAGCGGATGGAATTTTGGTGTTGTTATAGGTACCGGCGGTGTTGGTATAACTTTAGGGGGACATGTAGGCAAAGGGCACAGTGATGGGGTAAGTACAACCTATACTAACTCTCATGTAGGCTCACTTTCTGGGGAGACAACTATCAAAGCAGGCGATACGACAAATATCATAGGCGGACAAGTGCTAGGTGAGAGTGTAACGTTGGATACAACAAATTTAAATATAGAGTCACTCCAAGATACAGCAACTTATGATAGTAAACAAAAGAATGCAGGTGGACAGCTTACCGTTGGAGCAGGCTTTAGTGTAAGTGGAAGCTTCTCTAAATCAAATATTGATGCCAATTATGCATCTGTTAATGAACAAAGTGGCATACTAGCAGGCGATGGCGGGTATAATATAAATGTTACCAAAGATACAAGTCTTAAAGGAGGTATTATCACAAGCACTCAAAACGCAGAAGATAATGACTTTAATAGTTTTAGCACAGGAACGCTGGTAGCAAGTAATATAAATAATTTCTCTCGTTATGAAGGAGATGCACTTGGAGTAAGTGCAACAGCAAGTTACAGTTTCCAAAGCAACACAACCCCGACAGATAACAAAGGCAGCACAACTCCTACTCCTGTAGCAGGAACCCATGAGGGAGAGTTAGGAGTAGGTAAATCCATAGGATATGGAGAAGATAGCGACAGTCAATCATCTACAACTTATGCAGGCATAAATACAGCAAATATAACTATAACAGGTAATAGTAATACTGATACTCCTTCTGTGGAGGCGACAGCAGCTCAGCTTGATGGTAACGGTATGAAAACCATCACAGTAGCAAACCTTACAGATATATTTACATCTACCACTACAGATCAAGTCGAAACAAACAGTGGAAGCCTCAAAAACACATTTGATGCCGAAGCAGTCCAGCATGAACTTGATGTTCAAACAAGAGTAACACAAACATTTGATACAAATAGACAAGAGATAAAAGCGGAGATAAATAGTGTTATAGACAATGCAAAAGATATAGTAAATGACCCTAATGCAACTCCTAAACAAATAGCTGAAGCAAACCAAAAGATAGAAGATATGCAACATTTAGGAGTGCTTGTTGATAGTATAAGTGGAGCATTATATTCTCCAGCGGATAATGCACTTGGAACAGTCGCAAACACTCTATCTCCTGCTATAGTCTATGAGATAGGACAACACTTCAAAGCAGAAGGAACCGAGGGGTCAGCCCAACATATCCTTGCTCAAACACTTGTAGCTGCAGTAACTGCACATTTAGCCGGTAATGACGAACTAACAGCAGGACTTAGTGCAGGGGGAGCAGAGATAATCGCTCCAAAACTTGCAGAGTGGTTGTATGGGGTAGATGATGCCTCTGAGCTTACAAGTGAACAAAAGAACACTATTTCTGCTGTCATATCGCTTGGTTCTGCCGCCATAGGATCGACGACAGGACAAGCCACTGATGCTGTTAGCAGTAGTGTAGCCGGAACAGTTGCGGTGGAGGATAATAGATTTTATTTTATGGGTGGTGCAGGCAATGATAAAGATGGATGGGATTATATGGGTAGATGGCAGAAAGCTTTTCTTTTAGCAGGTATTGATGATTTTGTGAGAGTTAATGAAAGTATGGGGAAAAATGGCGATGTAATTTTCACTGTTTTAAATAACGATACAGTAGCACAAAATCTTGACAGCATAATGGCTGTTCAATCAATGGCAACGGACTATTTAAATAATTTAGAATCTAATCCATTGGACAATGGCGAACAACTCAATATGGGTGGGTATTGTTATGGGAGTGTCGCAACAGCACAAGCAGCACTTGTTCTTGCAAATATGGGGATTGTGGTTGATAACCTTGTTTTGGTTGGAAGTCCAATTCCAAGTACTTCAAATCTTTATCAAACTTTAAAAAGCAATAAAAATATAAAAAATATTATTAGGGTTGATATCCCAGGGGATAAATTAAGTAATCCAAATTCAGCGATTGACTTTGTTATCGGCGGATATAATTCTTCACCTTTTGGCGATGGCAATAATGCTCACCATTTTGATTTAGCAAGACCAGGAATACAAACTGATAAAAGGATACAAGATGCTGTGCAAGATATAAAAAGTCAAGGAGTTAAGAATTAAGATGAAAATCTGGAAACATGTACTAATTGTCTTTATTTTTGGATGTGCAATAATTCTTGTTAGTCTTGTAAATATGATGTTTTGTGGATTAACTTTTGGTCCACGCGAATCAGATATTAACTGCAAGATTATGCAACTCTTTGGATATTTTCCATTTCCTCTTGAATTAATTAAACATCATGCATCAAATGAAGTAACATTTTTATTATTCTTAATTAACCATATATTTGTTGTAAGTATAGTTTATGTAGTAATACTATTTTTAATCCATAAATTGAAAAAAGACATAGAAACATAGGGGGTGTCCCGTCCTACCGTCCTAAAAGATATAAGATATAGGAATATAGGTGAGAATATAGGTGTCAGGTGATAGAAATATAGGTGTCAGGTGATAGTGATAGCTTAAGTTTCTCTATGCTATTATTTTACAACTCACAAAAATTATAGGAACTATCATGCCTAGACTTCCACGCATAGAGATACCAGGATATTATCATATTATCAATAGAGGCGTAGAACAAAGAGTAGTCTTTAAAGAAGATGAAGATTATGACTTCTTTTTGGAGCAGTTAGCTATTTTGGCAAAAAGTTTCAATATAACCATTCATAACTATTGTCTTATGAGCAACCACTATCATTTACTCATTGAAACAAGACAAGAAAATCTCTCAAAATTAATGAAATTGCTCAATGGCAATTATTCTATATATTTCAATAAAAAATACAAAAGAAGCGGACATCTATGGCAAGGAAGATTTAAATCATGGTATGTGACCGATGAATCATATCTCTATACACTTATACTTTATATAGAACAAAACCCTTTAAAAGCAAAGATCGTAAAAAATCCTATAGATTATCCTTATAGTTCTTGCCACTATTTCTTAGAAGACAATATACCTACATTTTTAAAAGATTCATGGATAGCAACAAATTATAAAGATAACAAAGATGCCATAAAAGCATTTTTAAATTCAATCGTTGATACTTCTGTATTGCAAGAGTTAAAAACTGCATCAAGTTTAGTAGAAGCTCCAAATTTAGACAAGAAGCCAAACGAAGAAAATCTAAGAAAAATACTTTTAAATTCAAAAGATATCAAAGAAAGAAATAAGCTCATAGTAGAGTGCTATGAGCAAGGCTATTCTCAACATACGATGGCTAAAATACTTAAATTGGCACAGCCAACTATAAATAATATTATAAAAAGAACAAAAGGAAAATAATGTGCTATCACTATCACCTGACACCTTTATTTCAAGGCGTTTATGTGATATATAATCATGAAACAGGAAGTCCTGTTGCGGAAATGCTTTATGCATTATATGATAAAACAAATGAATTTTTAGGAGGTGCATTGCCTCTTACAAATGCTGAGATTACAAATCAAGCAATTAATGATATTGCTTTAGAGCAAGAAGCATTAATATATAGTATCAACCATAGTAGGGGTACTATGACATACTATATAGCCACAGCCGATACTTTAAGTAATGGAGAAACATATCTGCCTATTGGCATAGTTACTTTTAATGGAGCGGCAGCAAATGCACAAAATATGGCAAATTTGGTAAACACAGCAACAAATGGCACGGGTACAGTTCAATACTCTACCCATGAAACAGATTGGGTGGGATTATATATAGGATTTAATCCAGCAACTGGCGGATTGGATAGTTATGAATTTCCTTGGTCTCATAGTAGTTATGTAGGATTTTTGCCACCTATATTAATGTCAAACGGGAGTCAAAATAATTTAAGAACTATAACTGATCAAGCTTGGGGTGATGGGCAAATAAATCAACCACAAATCGTCAGCCCAACAAATTAGGAGTTAAAATGAAAAAAATATTTTTATTGGCTGTTGCGCAATTTATGTTTATGGGATGTAGTTTAAAATATATTGATGCACCAATATCTGCCATTGTCGCACCAAATAATCTTATATGGGAAAAGAATTATATAGATAATCAAGAAAAAAATAGAGATTTGCTTGAATGTGCCCAGCTATACTCTAGAGCATATAATCAATTTGGTTCAAATTATAGCTATATTATTTACGATATTTGTATGATAAAAAAAGGATATGATTTTGTGACAAAACCAAATGGTTTTCCAAATCAATGTGAATTTAAACATAACGCAGTTGGTTGTGCATTGTCAAAAGGAGAGATTTATCTTGATAACGAAGGCAGAGTTATATGGAGAAAAACAGGCAAAGAGGTTAAAGTTGATGATTTTAGATAAATATAGGTGAAATATAGGTGTCAGGTGATAGTGATAGCTTAAGTTTCTCTATGCTATTATTTTACAACTCACAAAAATTATAGGAACTATCATGCCTGACCCATAGTATGTTGATACTTCACAACTACAAGAACTTAAATATGCTTCAAGCCTAATAGAAGCTCCAAATTTAGACAAGAAGCCAAACGAAGAAAATCTAAGAAAAATACTTTTAAATTCAAAAGATATCAAAGAAAGAAATAAGCTCATAGTGGAGTGTTATGAGCAAGGCTATTCTCAACATACGATGGCTAAAATACTTAAATTGGCACAGCCAACTATAAATAATATTATAAAAAGAACAAAAGGAAAATAATGTGCTATCACTATCACCTGACACCTTTATTCCGGAGGCTAAAGCAGTCTTGGTGACAGCAGGAGGGATAGTGGTTTTACCTGCAGTATATATAGCGGGTGTAGAAGGTACGAGTGTCTATCTACAAAACCCTTATTTATATAATCAAATAGCGATTGATGGCATTGGGAGTTATTTGCCTGGTGTTCCTGCGACTTCGTTGGCAGGTTTAACAGGCTTTTGGATTGCAGATGATCAGGTGGGCTTAGGTTATAATTATGGAGAACTATATCATGACTTAAAAGAATTTTTCAAGGATAACACAAATACAAATGAAAAGTAGATATTTCGGTGGTATATTATTTCTAATATGGGGTACACTTATCGCTCGCAATCCATATAGCTCGCATTGGGGGTCGCCTATTGTTGACCTATCTCCATGGTATCTCTATTATCCTATTGTCTCTTTTTTTATAATTTCTGGATTACTTTTGATATTTTCAAAACCAAAACCTAAAGAACCTATAACCACCAAATGCCCCAAATGCAAAGAAACATTCAATTACAAAGATACTCTTAATGGTAAATGTCCACATTGTAAAGATGTAGATACGATAGATGTAAAAGAGTATTAGGATATAGGTGTCAGATATACGATATAGGTGAGGATATAGGTGTCAGGTGATAGTGATAGCTTAAGTTTCTCTAGAGGATATAGGTGTCAGGTGATAGTGATTAAATAATACAAAAATTAAAGGTAAAGATGTATCAATAGACATTGAACGTGGAGGTTCTGGTGAAACTAATATACATTTAAAAGTTGGCGAGACAAAATATTTTTACAATAGTGAAACAAAAGAATTTGTTAGTAATAGCGGTACAAAAGCACCCAGTAGTGTGACAAAAAATTCACAAGTGCAAAGAGCATTAAATAAAGCTTTAGAGTATCAGCAGAAAGGATTTTAATGATTGTAAAGCAAGAAGGACAAAAAACAAGGAGATATTTTAAATATGACGAAGAAGCTATTTGTGATTCACTAGTAGATTTAGGAGAAAAATACTATACAACATTATATAATTCAAGCATTGAATTATATAATAATAAAGAAATAATAGAGGCAATTATCTTAATGTGTGAAGAAGAGGATAACACTATTTTTCAAATGGATAAGAAAGCTTATTATGACGAGTTAGATTTTTCAGAATATAAAAATGAAAAATATCAAGAATATATTGAAGGAGATATTAAAATTTTAAAACTTAACTCCGAAAGTATTTTACAAATTTTGATTAAAGAATTGGCAGATGATAAATATAACGGCCCGTATTTAGCAAATGCAAATTATTTTGGTGAATTGGGCAAAGACTTTCGAGTTGTTTTAATAATCGGTGATTACAGGGATACTGAAATAGAGCATTTAAATCTGAATGATATAGATAGTAAATTAGAATTTTCAACTTAAAACATAGAAACATAGAAAACATAGGGGTCTATCATTAAAATTAGCAAGAGATAAAGCAATTATTTTCAGCTAATTTCATGAAACAATTGTACCTAAAATCCAATATGTTATAATTATATCGGACAAAGGTGTAGCTGTAGGGGTCGGCTATTAGTAGCTCCGCCTGAATTGCTGCCTTTGTCTCTTGCACCATCTTAAGTCTTTGACTGGAATGGTGCCAATTTTAATACTTTAAAATCGTGGCTCTGAACATAGACGTGAGTAAGATGGAAATTACCAAAAGGATAGAGTTATGAATGCAATAAAGCTATAGAACTATAAGGGTCAACTATAGACCTCTTATGTTCAGCCTCAAATAGTCAATCCAACTATCAATGGAGGACAATAATGAAGATATTCAAAATCATAGGTTACACAGGCTACATAATTTTATTAATGGCTTGTGCAGGAATTGAGAGAGATTTTGTTGGTAATACAGCAGGTACTATTGAATCTTGGGATAAAAATAATGTGTCCAAAGATGAAAAATTGCAAGATTTGAGTTCATGTTGGAGTAAAGCCAAAAAAATATATCCGTTAGAGAATGATTCACTAGACAAACAAAGGACATATTTTCATGATAGGTGTATGCTGGATAAGGGTTACACGTATTATCCAAGAGGAATCGATGGCAAATCTGCATCAAGTTGTCTTCGACAAAATGGAAATGCAGACAGCCCCGCTTGCAAATCTGTACCATTAGGTGGAAATCTAAAATTTTAAAAGGATGCAAGAATGAAAGGATATAGGGATATAGGTGTCAGGATATAGGTGTCAGGTGATAGTGATAGCTTAAGTTTCTCTATGCTATTATTTTACAACTCACAAAAATTATAGGAACTATCATGCCTAGACTTCCACGCATAGAGATACCAGGATATTATCATATTATCAATAGAGGCGTAGAACAAAGAGTAGTCTTTAAAGAAGATGAAGATTATGACTTCTTTTTGGGGCAGTTAGCTATTTTGGCAAAAAGTTTCAATATAACCATTCATAACTATTGTCTTATGAGCAACCACTATCATTTAGTCATTGAAACAAGACAAGAAAATCTCTCAAAATTAATGAAATTGCTCAATGGCAATTATTCTATATATTTCAATAAAAAATACAAAAGAAGCGGACATCTATGGCAAGGAAGATTTAAATCATGGTATGTGACCGATGAATCATATCTCTATACGCTTATACTTTATATAGAACAAAACCCTTTAAAAGCAAAGATCGTAAAAAATCCTATAGATTATCCTTATAGTTCTTGCCACTATTTCTTAGAAGACAATATACCTACATTTTTAAAAGATTCATGGATAGCAACAAATTATAAAGATAACAAAGATGCCATAAAAGCATTTTTAAATTCAATCGTTGATACTTCTGTATTGCAAGAGTTAAAAACTGCATCAAGTTTAGTAGAAGCTCCAAATTTAGACAAGAAGCCAAACGAAGAAAATCTAAGAAAAATACTTTTAAATTCAAAAGATATCAAAGAAAGAAATAAGCTCATAGTAGAGTGCTATGAGCAAGGCTATTCTCAACATACGATGGCTAAAATACTTAAATTGGCACAGCCAACTATAAATAATATTATAAAAAGAACAAAAGGAAAATAATGTGCTATCACTATCACCTGACACCTATATTACTATCACCTGACACCTATATTATGACACCTATATTATGGTAGATGGCACAACCTAGTATAATTGTCATTCCTCCAAAGGCATATCAATATGCAGTAAATATGCTAAAATGTTGAAATATGAGTTCCCGCGCACAGCATGGGAACGAGAGGGTGCGCATAACCTTATTTCTAAGAGATATATAATTTTAATCGATATTTAAATAAATAAATTTTATAATCTTTTACAAAAATTTACTCAAGGAGAGGCGATGCGTGGCTTTTGGAATTTTATAGATAGGTTTTTTGGAGATAACTCTTGGTTTCATAATATATTTGATCATTTATTCAATAGAGCGCCAGAGGCAAATAATGATGCGTTTGCAATGTCTGAGGATAGTGAAGCATTTAGTATAGATGTATTGAGTAATGATACGGATCCGAATGGTGATAGACTTATTGTAAGTTCGGCAAGTGCGGCAAATGGAGTAGTGTCAATCAATAGTGATGGGACATTGCATTATATTCCAAATGAAAATTATAACGGCATTGATACGATTTATTATACTATTAGTGATGGTAGAGGAGGTACGAGTAGTGCAGAGGTAAAAGTAACTGTTGAAGCAGTCAACGATGCGCCAACACAAGTTATGCTTGATACAAATAGTGTGGATGAAAATAGTGTTGGTGCGGTGATTGGTAATTTGAGTACCCAAGATATAGATGACTCTATGCATACTTATAGTGTAAGTGATGATAGGTTTGAAATAGTTGATGATGTATTGAAGCTCAAAGATGGTGTAAGTTTGGACTATGAGAGTGAAAGCTCTATCAATCTTGATATTACCTCTATAGATGCGTCCGGAGCAAGTGTTACGCAAACTTTAACGGTTGATGTAAATGATATAGATGAAAGTGGTAGTAGCGGAGATGGTGAGTGCCAAATGGGCTACAGATTGGTTGGGCAGTATAGTAGTCAAGAGAGTGGTTTTTTCAAATATAATTATGATATTACTTATGATGATAATGGGAATATTATAAAAACTGAGCTTGATGATCGTGGTCCGCAATATTATTATGATGTAGATGGTATCGCAGATACTACAGAAGAGTATTCATATGATGCTGATGGAACTATTGTTATAGAGACAACAGATCGTTACGGTCAAACAAGTATAGAATACAAAACCTATAATGAAAATGGCGATTTGACAATTCATCAAAGCGACTTCGATGCAGATGGTGTAATAGATTCTTCTGCAACATTCAGCTATAGTTATGATCAAGATGGCAATGTGACAAATACAAATAGTGACTTTGATGCCGATGGAACGATTGATAGTGCAATATATTATAGATATGATGAAGATGGCAATTTAACACATGAGATGCATGATTATGATTTAGATGGCGATATAGAACACGATATAGTATATGTTTATGATAATAATGGTAATTTAACTTCCGAATTGGTTACGCACGATGTAGATGAAAGTAACGATTCTTATATATATCGTACAGACTACACATATGACCTTGATGGGAATATGACTTCAATGGCTTATGATGCCAATAATGATGGAACCATAGAATATCTTACGACATATAGTTATGCTTATAATCAAGATGGATATACTAAAACTGTCAATTATGACTATGGGAATGATGGCTCTATAGATAAAACGGCATTCTATACATATGACAATAATGGACTATTGGTATCTGATAACGATAATACTGTGAATGCTGTTGTGACATACGCATATGAATACGGCTGCATATCACAAAATTATGAAACACCATATCTAGACTACACATATGCCGTCTAACAAGTAGCCGCCTCGCGGCTACGATACAATCTAACTTTTTCCTCTAAGCCCTCTTAAAACTTATTTTGGTATCATCCAAATTCAATTTAATATTATAGATATAAAAGACACGATAATTATAAAATATAACAGTACAATAAACTAAGATTGCAGTTTAAAAAGAGTGTAACGCGAAGTTCACAATTTTTTTGTATAATATAACAACTAAAAAGAGGAGATGGAAGCCATGACGATCACAATGCTCTATAGTAAGATTCATAGAGCCACCGTTACGGATGCAAATCTTAATTATGTCGGCTCTATCACTATAGACAGGGATTTGCTTGATGGTGCAGATATGCGAGTGGGGCAAAGAGTTGACATCGTCAACATCAATAACGGTGAGCGATTTTCTACCTATCTGATAGCCGGCGAGCGGGGCAAGGGTGAGATGTGTCTCAATGGTGCAGCGGCAAGAAAAGTACATGTAGGCGATAAGATAATCGTTATATCTTATGCGCAGATGGATAAAGAAGAAGCCGATAGTTATAAGCCGAAGATTGTAATCGTCGATGATGATAACTCAATCTCACAAGTGATAGAAGGACTTGAGTAATGTTTGATGGACTTGATATGAGTAAGATGTCTGCTATGATGGAGAAGATGAAGTCAGGCATGAAAGAGTTTGAAGAAGAGGCAAGATCAACAACTCTCAGTGCGCAATCAGGTGGTGGGATGCTCAAGATCAGTGCAAATGGTTTGGGTGAAGTGATCGACATAGATATCGATGATTCACTGCTTGCGGACAAAGCTTCTTTGCAGATCATGCTTATAGGCGCGATCAATGATATCAACAAAATGGCTGAAGACTACAAGAAATCTAAAGCTGCCGGAATGATGGGTAGTGGGATGTTCTCTTCGTAGATTATCTCGTTACATCAACAAGATAATGAAACTCTTTTGAGTTTTTTAGTTTTGCTATTTTTTTAGCTACTATGGATGTTTTTCCATCGTTTTTAACGATCTTTTTAATGATATTACTAATAAACATTGTTACTCCTTTCATGGTATTTGCTCTAAGCAATGCTATAATATCTCAAATCGGTTACATATATATTACATAGAGGTATCATGGAAGATTTGATTAATGCGATAAAAAACGACAGCATAGCAGCACTCAAAACGCTCTTGAAAAATGGAGTTGATCTCAGTAAGCCAATTATGCTTGGATGTGAGTATGATCTTGAAGATCATGATGAGACGACACCCCTTTTTTTCGCCATAAGAAGCTATGCGAGTTTGGAGTTCATAGAGGCTTTAGTAGAAAATGGAGCTGACCTTTTTGCGTTGGATGATCAAGGATTGAGTGCTGTAGATGTGGCTATCAAATTTAAAAGAAAAGATATCGTCTCTTTTTGTATCGACAATGGACTCAATGTAAACAATACCCAAAGAAAAAGCGGTATAACACCACTTATGCTGGCATCTTGCTTTAATGACATAGAGATGATAGAGCTGCTCCTAAAAAATGGAGCGGACATTAACAAGATAGATAACCACGGCATGAATGCTAAAGATTATGCAAAAAGGCTTGGACAAAAAAGTGTGCTTGCATTTCTAGATAAGCATGGTGCAAAGTTTTCTTTATACCAATAAATGATAAATTAATGATTGATTAATGAATGTAACTTTTTTGTTATAAAATGTTTTTATACTTCCTCTTGTAAAAAAAACAAAGAGGGATAAACATGAAGAAGATTCTACTATCAGCAGCAGTTATTGCGGCAGTAACAACAATGGCGAGTGCTTCAAGCAGCAGTGAGCTTGCGGCACTTAAAAAACAAATGGCGCAAATGTCAAAAAAAATAGCTGAGCTTGAATCTAAACAGTCAAGTTCAGAAAAAAAGATCGAGTCGATAGATACGAATAATGGTGTACTTATCAAATCAAAAGCTCCGGTTATCGAGTTTAGTGGTACACACTATCTTGGTTTTGTGAGTTCAAAAGAAGACGGCGGGGATAGAACAGATAAGTTTGAAACGAGAAGAAACTATTTTCAAGCAAAAGCATTCTTTAAAGAGAATCCAAAAGATTATGTAAGAATCACTTTGGATACATTTCAAAACACAGGTGAAGATACAGCAAAAGATGATAACAGCTGGGAAGTAAGACTCAAATATGCATATCTCTATCTTGATAACATCTTGCCATATACAGGTGTAGAGATTGGTCAAGCACATAGACCTTGGATAGATTTTGAAGAGCACGGTGGTTGGAACTATAGATCTATCTCTAAAGTATTTGTAGAAGATGATATGGGTGCACACTTTACAAACTCTTCTGATATCGGTGTTAACTTCAAAACAAAAACTCCTTACTTCTCAAGTGAGCTTGGCGTCTTCAATGGTGAGGGGTATCATGGTGAGATCGATGGAGAGGGTCTAAGCGGTGAGTGGAGACTTACAGGTCACTTGCTTGGTACAGGAAAAGAGAAAAGAAAAGAGAATCTTCAATATGCCGATATCTCATTCTTTGGTCAAATGAATCAAGACAATCTTAAAATGGGTGATGCAACGAGCGGTGATTTTCAATGGTATGGTGTGCATGCAGTCTATAACCAACCTGAGTTCTTGATCGCAGCACAATATGTGAAAACAAATGAAGCAGGCGTTAAATATGCTGGTGACGGTTATTCAGTGAATGGTGAATTTAGATTTGCCGATGATTGGGCAGTGTTGGCTAGATATGATGCTTATGATCTTGATAGCGGGATCGAAAAAGAGAGAAAACTCGGTGGTGTAGCTTGGAAATACAACGATAATGTAAGATTTATCGCAAACTACCTTCAAAATACAGAAGATGATGTTGATACAGATAGCATAATGCTAACAGCTGATGTGCATTGGTAATCGCACTCTTTAAAACTCCTTTTAGCAGACCTTTTTGGTCTGCACAATCAAATATAACATTTTGGTAACATTTTTGTAAGACTTTTTATCTATACTTTCTAAAATCATTCAAGGAAAGTTAGATGAATAGCACGCTTAAGCTCTTTTTTGCAGCACTTTTTACACTCGCTGTTGCACTTTATGTAGAATTTTTTATGGGAGATATTCCAAGCAAAGAGTACCTGATACTTGCATCTCTTTTTGGTACATATATGGCCATGAACATTGGGGCAAATGATGTTGCAAATAATGTAGGTCCGGCTGTCGGTTCAGGTGCACTTACAATGTTTTGGGCGATAGTCATAGCGGCGATCTTTGAATTTTTAGGCGCAATACTAGCCGGCGGAAATGTTGTCGGTACTATCAAAAACGGAATTATATCGATCGATGCTTTTGGCGGCAATCCTATGATATTTGTCGAAACGATGAGTGCCGCACTGCTTGCCGCAGCACTTTGGCTTAACCTTGCGACATGGCTTAAAGCACCTGTCTCAACAACGCACTCTATCGTAGGTGGCGTTATGGGAGCGGGGATTGTAGCCGGAGGAGTAGGTATCGTTTCTTGGTCAACTATGGGTGCTATCGTGGCTTCGTGGGTAATCTCTCCTCTTTTGGGCGGTGTCATCGCAGCGATTATCTTATATATCATCAAATCAAAGATACTCTATCAAGATGATAAGATCACAGCAGCTAAAAATGTAGTACCTTGGCTTGTTGCTTTTATGGTAGCTGTCTTTACAGGTTATTTGGTCCTCAAAGGGCTTAAGCATGTTTGGGGGAATATCGTTCCTTTCGTTCCTTTTGTTGAAAATAATTCAAAACCCGGTTTATTAGTCGTGCTTACACTTGGAATACTCTTTGGGGGAGTCTCTTATTTTTTAGTAAAACCAAGAATCGAAAAGAGAATTGCGCTTATAGGTGATATGCGCTCGGATCTCAATACCCTCTTTACGATACCGCTTATCTTTTCAGGTGCTTTGCTGAGTTTTGCACATGGAGCCAATGATGTTGCAAATGCGATTGGTCCTTTAGCTGCAGTTGCGGATGCTCTTGTGCGTCAAGGTGTTGAGATAGAAGCTTCAATCCCTTTTTGGGTGATGATAGTAGGCGGTGCCGGTATAGCGATAGGTCTTGGGTTGTATGGTCCAAGGCTCATAAGAACTGTCGGCTCCGAGATTACCGAGCTTGATCAGATGCGAGCATTTTCTATCATGATGGCAGCAGCGATTACGGTACTTATAGCTTCTCAGCTTGGACTCCCTGTCTCTTCTACACATATCGCAGTTGGAGGGATATTTGGTGTAGGATTTTTGAGAGAGTGGCTTGATAGCAAGCAAGCAAGTGAAAAACAGCAAAAGCTCAATATCGAGACCGAAAGATTGGAACAGCTTAAAGTGGCACTTGACGAAATTGACGAAGATAACTATAAAGAACAGATTGAACTTTTAGAGGCTATAAAAGGGCAAAAAAAGAAGGTCAAGAAGATCAAAAAAGTGCTTCGTGAAGCCTATATCAAAAGAGGAATGGTTAAGAAAATTATCACAGCTTGGCTTATCACTGTACCGGCATCTGCCGTGCTTTCCGCGATAATCTTTTTTGTATTAAAAGGCATCTCTATCTGATGTTATTAAAATGTTATAAAATGATTTTATTATAATATTATGGAAACTAAAGAAGATATAGAGATTGTTGTTGTTGAGGATGAAGAAGATATACTTGAACTTATCGAGTATCACCTTCAAAAGGAAGGCTATAGAGTTACGGGATTTTTATCTACCGATTTCGTAGAGCGATTCCTAGAAGAGGAGAATCCCTCACTTATCATAATGGATAGAAATCTTCCCGGAGTTGAGGGGAGTGAATTTATCGCGCATATCCGCAACCAAGGGTATGACATCCCGGTTATATTTTTAACAGCAAGAGATCAAGAAAATGATCTTTTACAAGGCTTTAGTTCGGGTGGCGATGACTATATGACCAAGCCGTTCTCTCCAAAAGAACTTATCGTTAGAGTTCGCTCACTCCTGAAGAGAAGCGGACTTATCAATACACAAAGATTACGCTATAGAGATCTTATACTTGATACCGCAAAAAGAGAACTTTTTATAGAAAAAGAAAAGGTAGATCTTACAAAGATTGAGTATAAACTACTCCATACATTTATCAAAAATCCAAATATTTCTATCGAAAGAGATTTTTTGCGAGAAGAGGTTTGGGGTGAAGAGGTCAATGGACTCAATGACAAAACAATCAATGTAGCTATGAATAGGCTCAAGAAAAAGATAGACCCTGATAGCTCAAAGCACTATATCAGTCCTGTTTGGGGCGTAGGCTATAAACTCTCTTAAATTGTAATAAAGCTGTAATCATTCTATCTTATCCTTTTGATTATATTTAAAGGAAAAAAATGCAAATAAGCGTTGACCAATATCTAACACACCATTATCCTGTTTTAAATCAGATGCCTAAAATGATCAAATCATCAATGGTATCTTTAGCAAAGAGATTTTTTCATGAAGACGAGGTAAATGATTTTATACAAAATGCGCACCATAAAGATAGATTTAGTTTTATTGAGTCGATCTTGGACTATTTTGATATCAATATAGAGCTCACAAAAAACCAGTTAGACAATATCCCCTCTTACGGTAAAGTTGTTATCATTGCTAACCATCCTCTGGGCGCACTTGATGCGATGGCGCTCATCCATCTTTTAAAAGATGTTAGAAAAGATATCAAGATTGTTGCGAACTCCTTTTTGTCTAATATCGAGCATCTAAGCTCATTGCTCATTCCTATCGATAATATCCAAGGCAAGATGGATAAAGAAGCACTCAAAGGGATATATGATGCACTTAAAAATGAAGAAGCAGTTATCATCTTCCCATCAGGAGAGGTAAGTAGGGCAAGACCGACAGGGATCAAAGATACGCCTTGGAAGAGCGGATTTTTAAAGATTGCTTCAAAGTTAAGAGCTCCCATATTGCCGATATTTATCGATGCGAAAAATTCATCAAGCTTCTATTTTGTCTCTATGCTCAATCGCAATCTTGCCACAGCAACACTCCCGCATGAGATGTTCAAATCAAAAGGTAAAAATATCAAATTTACTATAGGTAAAAGCATTCCTTTTGAGTCGTACGGCTTGAGCAATATCCCAAAAAAAGAGCAAATCAAACTTTTTAGAAAACACTTCTATAGAGTTGCAAAAGGAAGAAGAGAGTTATTTAAGACACAAAATGAGATATCTATGCCCGAATCTCGAAGTGAAATCAAATCACTTCTAAAAGAAGGAGAACTACTTGGAGAGACTTTTGATGGCAAGAAGATAATCCTCTATCAAAATGAGGTAGAAGATGCCGTGCTTAAAGAGATAGGAAGACTTCGGGAAATAAGCTTTCGATTTGTAGGTGAAGGAAGCGGCAAAAAAAGGGATATCGATGAGTATGATTTTTACTACAATCATCTCGTCATCTGGGATGATGAAGCGTTGCAAATCGCAGGTGCATATAGAGTGGGTTTTTGTAATGATATCTATGAGGATTTTGGGCTGGAGGGACTCTATACTTCTAATCTTTTCGAATTTAAAGAGGAGTTTGAACGATATATGCCAAACTCCATAGAGTTAGGTAGAAGTTTTGTTCAGCCAAAATATTGGAACACAAGAGCACTTGATTATCTTTGGCAAGGCATAGGTGCATTGGTAAAGAAAAGACAGGATATCAGATATCTTTTTGGTGCCGTGAGTATGAGCGATCATTTTAGCAATGAGGCAAAAAGTGCTCTTGTCTATTTTTATTCTCATTACTTTAACCCAAAAGAGCAAATCATCAAACATAAGTATCCTTTTGAGATGCCTAGTGAGCTCAAAAAAAGATTTGAGCAGATATTTTCAGGCGATAACTATAAAGAGGATTTTAGAAGACTCAAAGATGAGCTTAGTTTTATGGGGTTTGTCATTCCGACGCTCTATAAACAGTATAGTGAGATATGCGAAGAGGGCGGTGTCAAGTTTTTTGATTTTGGTTATGATAGCCAATTTAACAACTGTGTTGATGGTTTTATACTCACCGATCTTACGATGCTTAAAGAGTCAAAGCGCAAACGCTACATGGGCGAGTAATGTTTCTAAAATGTTTCCAAGTTGTCTTACAATGCAGTGTAATTTAACACAAAAGGAAAGATAATGAAAGTGAACAAAGTACTCGCAACATTGGTGGCATCTTCTCTTATAGCAGTATGTGCTTACGCAGAAGATCTTAAAGGTAGAGGTGCATCATTTCCTGCTCCGCTTTATCAGGTATGGACATCTGATTATTATAAAGCTACAGGAACGCAAATCAATTATACACCTACAGGTTCAGGTGACGGTATAACATCTATAGAAAAAAGAATGGTAGATTTTGCAGGGAGCGATGAGCCTTTAAAACCGGAAGAGCTTAGAGCAAATAAGCTCTATATGTTTCCTGCGGTTGTAGGTTCAGTTGTCTTGGCTTACAATATTGACGGCGTAAAAGACGGTGAACTTAAATTGAGTCGTAAGGCAATTGCCGGAATCTTTGGTGGAACGATAACGTACTGGGATGATGCTGAGATTACTGCGCACAATGCAGGACTTAAATTGCCTCATGAACCTATCACTGTTGCTGTTAGAGCAGATAAATCAGGAACGACATTTAACTTTACTTATTTCCTCAACAAGATTGATCCATCGCTTGAAGTAAGTAAACAACCTACATGGAAAGCTCCTAAAGTTGTTGCCGGAAAATCAAACTCAGGTGTATCTGCAAATATCGAGCAGATCAAAAACTCTATAGGCTATATCGAGTATTCATATAAAACAAAACTTGGACTTGCAGCTGCTCAAATAGAGAATAAAGAGGGTAAATATATCAATCCTACACTTGCCTCTTTTCAAAGCGCTGCAAAATATGCATCTTGGACGCCTGATAATGATTTCTATGCGGTAATCGGTGACCCTAAAGGTGCAGAGTCATATCCTATAGTTGCTGCTACTTTCTTGCTTCTTCCTGAGGAGAAAATTGATACAAACAAAGCAGTAACGAAATTTATGAGTTGGGTATTTGAAAATGGCGATGCCGCAACAACAGAGCTTGGTTATGTTCCGCTTCCGCAGGAGACAAGAGATATGATCAAAGCATATTGGGAAGCTAAAAATATCAAATAACATTTTTTCATCCTATATTCTCTAAGAAGTTTTTCTTCTTGGAGATTTTTTACCCCCCCCTCGATACAATCCTATTTAAATTTTTTTGTTTTTCTTTCTAGATAAACGGTAATCAAAATGTTACCAAAATCTCTTATACTTCATCCAACAATTACAAAGGTAAAGACATGGGCGGTAGGCTATTTAAGGGCTTCTCTTTTTTCTCTGCAACACTTTCTTTTTTCATACTCATTGGTATATTTGCCGTATTATTCACATATGCTCAAGAGGCACTTCATACATTTGGGATAGATTTTTTCACAGGTGAGATATGGAAAGTGGGCGAAGATGAAGAGGGTGGAATTTTTGGTGGATTGATACCTATAATAGGTACATTATTGAGCACACTGATTGCTATGATTATAGCGACACCGCTTGCAATGGGAATTGCCATATTTTTAAGTGAGATATCAAGCGAAACACTCCAAGCACCCGTTTCTATTGCCATAGAGCTTTTAGCAGCCATTCCGAGCATTATCTATGGGATGTGGGGGTTGTTTTATTTTGCGCCTATTATCCAAGAACTTTTTGGGGGTAATGGGGTCGGGTTGTTGACCGCGGGTATAGTTTTGGCGATTATGATTATCCCTTTTATGGCTGCAATAACCAGAGATGCTATGAACACGACGCCCTCTGTTCTAAAAGAGTCGGCTTATGCAATGGGAGCTACAAAATATGAGGTGATAAAAGATGTCATTATGCCTTATGCGAAAAGCGGCATCATAGGCTCTATCATCTTAGCACTCGGTAGAGCTTTAGGTGAGACGATGGCAGTAGCATTTTTATTGGGTTCTATCATGACATTACCAGGCAAGATAACAGATCCAACGACCTCTATCCCCGTTTTGCTTGCCAATAATTTTTCGGAAGCAAAAGGGCTTGAGATGAGTAGTATGTACTATCTTGCACTCATACTTTTTGCAGTGAGCTTTACGATTATATCACTTGCGAAATTTTATTTTCTCAATAAAAGTAAAGTAGGTGCTTCCAAATGAAAAATAGACTTTTTCTCAATAAGATCATATTGAGTCTTTCAACTATATCGGCAGTCATAGGCATAGCTTTTTTGTTTTGGATACTCATTACACTTACCTACAAGGGTATTTCGAGTTTACATATGAGCACTTTCACAAAGGATCTTGTTGAGGGTGGCATTAGAAATCTTATCATTGGGCAATTTACCATGGCGCTTTTAGCAAGTGCCGTAGCAACTCCGCTAGGTATGATGGCAGGCATCTACCTTAGAGAGTATGCCCCAAATACAAAATTTAGCTCTATTGTGCGAAATTTGAGTGATGTAATGATGTCGGCACCCTCTATCGTCATAGGTGTTTTTGTCTTTGTTCTCTTTGTTGCTCCTTTTGGAAGCTATAACGGATGGGCAGGTATCGTTGCGCTTACTATTATGATGATGCCTATTATCATATCGACGACAGACAATATGCTTTCGCTTGTTCCGAAAGAACTTAGAGAAGCAGGGATTGCTCTTGGGGGAAGTAAACATAAGATTATCTTGCAAATTGTTATAAAAGCGGCAAAGGTAGGGATAACAACCGGTATTCTCCTCTCTTTTGCAAGAATTATCGGAGAGACGGCACCGCTTCTTTTTACATCATCAAACAATCAATTTTTTACGATGGATCTCAGTGGCCAGTTCCCATCACTGACGGTGAGTATCTATAATCTAGCGACCTATCCTGATACTGCGAGTAGAGAATTGGCATGGGCTGCATCATTTGTTTTAACGATGATTGTTTTGTTTATCAACTTAACCGGACGCTACATCATAAAAAATAAGGAAAAATAAGCATGGAAAATAGTAATACAATTATTGATATAAGAGATTTCTTCTTTACCTATCCGGGAGCAAAAGAGCCCTCTCTAAAGAATATCAATCTGACAATAGAGAGAAATAAGATAACAGCTCTTATCGGACCAAGTGGATGCGGGAAGTCAACACTTCTTCGTGCAATGAATAGGATTCATGATCTCTATCCTGGAAATAGATATGAAGGAGAGATAAATCTCTTTAGAGAGAAGAGTCAAGCAGAGAATATATTGGAGATAAAAAAGGAGAACGACTTCATCAAATTGCGTCAAGATGTTGGAATGATATTTCAAAAACCGACTCCGTTTCCTATGAGTATTTTTGATAATGTTGCGTACGGACTCAAACTTGCCGGAGTAAAAAATAAAAGTGAGCTTGAAGGAAAAGTGGAGGCTGCTCTTAAAGGTGCGGCAATCTGGGGAGAGACAAAAGATCGACTCAATACAAGTGCTATGGGGCTTAGTGGCGGACAGCAACAGAGGCTTTGTATCGCAAGGGCAGTAGCACTCAAACCTGATGTATTGCTTTTTGATGAGCCGACCTCTGCACTTGATCCTATATCTACAGGTGCCATAGAGGAGTTGATATCTGAACTGAAACAAGAGGTGTCTGTTGTAATCGTAACACACAATATGCAACAAGCAAGTCGTTTGAGCGATTATACGGCATTGATGTATCTTGGTGATCTCATCGAGTATGACAAAACAGAGAAGATATTTTTAAATCCGTCAGAAAAACTCACGGAAGATTACATAACAGGGAGGTTTGGATAATGTTACCGGAATATATAGAAGCAAGACATAAAGTTAGAGATGAGATAATTGAGGTCATTAGTGATCTCTCATTAGCAAATAGATTGGCGCTTGAAGCTTTGGAGAGTGGAGATAAGGATGAGTTAAAAAAAGCGAAAAGACCTATCAAGGATATTTTAAAAAGAACAGAAGAGATAGACAATCATATAGTGTTTATCTTTGCAAAATATACTCCTGAAGCAAGAGATCTTAGAGAGTTGATCGCATATTTGAAAGTTACTTCCGTTGTCAACAGAATCATGGTAAATACAGACAATTATATAAAAAATATACAGATATTTCTAAATGATGGTGAATCTGAATTTTACGCAATCGTCAAAGAGTCTTTAAGCATCAATAGATTTACACTTAATGCTTTTGATTTTATACTGGAGATGTTTCAAACCTTTGAGGATAATGATAGATTAGAGACATTGGCAGGTAAAATAGAGGTAGAATACAGCAAAACAGATGATGTTTATTCTCTCATAGAAAAAGAGATCATCCAAAAAGCAGTAAGCTCACATAGTGTTGCTGAGGAGTATTTTAATCTTTTAAAATACATTCGTAAAAATATCAAGGTTATCGAAAGATTGGACGATATATCTTCGAAGTTGATTTTTGCAAGAATCGGAGGTAAGCTTTAGAGCATATCGACCTCTCTCGTGATATAATACACTCATGAAAAGAGACGATATAGAGATAGTTGTGATAGAAGATGAAGTAGATTTACTTGAACTAATCGAGTATCATCTTCAAAAAGAAGGGTATAGGGTGAGTGGATTTTTATCGACAGAGAGTGTTGAACAATTCTTGCACGAAGAGACCCCCTCTTTGATGATAGTTGATAGAAATCTTCCTCGTGTTGAGGGAGGAAAATTTGTAGCAAGCCTAAGAGAGATAGGGTATAATATCCCTGTAATATTTTTAACTGCAAAAGATAAAGACAGTGATATAGAAGACGGTTTTGAGTATGGTTGTGATGATTATATAACAAAGCCTTTTAATTTTAAAGAACTATTATTGCGGGTAAGAGCAGTTTTAAAAAGAAGCGGTGTTATCGACCGTCAAAATGTTATCAAGTATAAAGATATCACTTTGGATAGAGATGCTTCAAGCGCTACTATAGATGCTAAAGAGATTACGCTCAGCCCTTTGGAGCTTGAGATATTGGCATTTTTTCTAGAGAATCCAAGTAAAGCTATCCTAAGAGAAGAGTTGCATGATCGATTTTGGAAAGATAAGTATGAGTATCCAAACTATAATGCGATGAATGTAACGATTAGTCGGTTAAAAAAGAAGATAGACCCCGATAAAAAACATGGATGGATTAAAACCGTTTGGGGCAACGGGTACAAATTTGAATAAGGAGAGGGTGTGGATATAAAATCATTTGTCAATCTTTTTCAAAAAGATGAGGTTTTCCAAAAACATATATATTTAAATTATATTGAGCAAGCTCAAGAGGATTCGCTAAAACCCTTTCAGGTAGAGCTTATAAAGCTTCAGGAATATCTTGAGGAGCATGACTCAAAGATGATTGTCTTAATTGAGGGAAGAGATGCTTCGGGCAAAGGGGGAGCGATTCGTCGTATCACGCGGTATATGAATGAGAAGCATTACCGTGTTGTGGCATTAGGAAAACCTTCAGAAGTCGAGAGAAGTCAGTGGTATTTTCAGCGTTATGTTGAGCAGTTTCCAAGAGGTGGCGAAGTAGTGCTTTTCGATAGAAGCTGGTACAACAGAGCTATGGTGGAGCCTGTATTTGGTTTTTGTACCAAAGAGCAGTATCAGACATTTATGAATAGTATCCCATACTTTGAGGCTGATCTTGTCAATCATGGATTCTATTTTATCAAGATATATTTTTCCGTGACAAAAGAGGAGCAAAACCTCCGCTTTTTAGAGCGTGAGCATAATCCGCTCAAGCAGTGGAAACTAAGTGAGATTGATTTGCAGATGCAAGAGAAATGGGACAATTTTACATTGATGAAATATGAGATGCTTAAAAAAACTCATACTCCCAAAGCACCTTGGACTGTTATAAGAAGCGATGATAAGTTTAAAGCGAGATTTAATGTCATCAAAACGATCCTTAATAGCGTTCCTTATAACGACAGAAATCCTGATCTTGATTATAGTGTGGATGATACCATTGTCCATAGCGGCAATAGAGAGATAGAAATCATGGAAGCCGATCTAAAAAATCAAGGGAAGTTTTTAGGATAATCGTCAAGAGTATCTCGCAACATTTGCAGGGTATAAAACAAGGAAGGAGTTAGAAAATGATTAATCTCGATACTCTTGAGACATTAAAATGATAACTTGTGAGAGTAAATAGTTGTTCAATCAAAAGTTAATATGCGGTATAGATGAAGCAGGAAGGGGACCTCTCGCTGGGCCTTTAGTTGTCGCCGGTGTCGTGCTTCTAGAGGATGTTGAGGGTGTTAATGATTCTAAGAAAATTTCCGAAAAAAAAAGAGAAAAAATTTTTGAAAATGTCAAAAAAGCATCAAAATATCATATAGTTATGATTTCAGCGCAAGAAATTGATACCGTTGGTATGAGTGCTACACTCGCAAAAGCTCTGCGCGAGATACAAAAAAATCTAAAAGAATATCATCACATCTTTGATGGCAACTCCTCGTTTGGTGTAGAGGGGATAGAGACAATGATAAAGGCCGATGAGCAGATCAAAGAGGTAAGCGCAGCAAGCATACTCGCAAAGGTAACGCGCGATAGGTATATGCGTCGTATCGCTAGTAAATATCCTCAATATGATTTTGAGAAGCATAAGGGTTATGGCACAAAAGCGCATATTGAAGCCATTAGAGAACATGGGAGATGCGTTGAGCATCGGATAAGTTTTAAGGTCAATGGATTAGATAGGTAACTTTTCCAAATTTTGAAAAGAATTGTGTTAAGTTTTTGAAATTATTTTTGAAGATTTTTGAAGTGGTGGCTCGAGGCAGAATCGAACTGTCGACACGCAGATTTTCAGTCTGCTGCTCTACCAACTGAGCTATCGAGCCAAAAGAGATAGAATTATAACTATCTAAGATTAATTTTAGCTTAGCATTGAGCCTTCTTAAAACTCTTTTACAATCTTGATAAAAAGATCGCCTCGTTCTTTATAAGAGCTAAACTGATCGAGGCTAGCAGCAGCAGGAGAGAGCATCGCTATGGAGTCTTTTGTGTGATGTTTGGTTATCTCTCTCAGGGCTTTTTCTAGTGTGCTAAGTGCATAAGCGGGGATAGCATATCGTTTTGCCAAATCCATAAGCTTCGCCTCATTTGAGCCTATAGCATAGATAGTAATTTTATACTCCTTTAGAACATCAAAAAGTTCATCTAAAGCAACACCCTTATCATCACCGCCGAGTATAAGATGCAGTTCTTTATCGCCATACGCTTTGACTGCTTGGATAGTTGCATCAAGGTTCGTGGCTTTAGAATCGTTAACCCAAAGTCGCCCTTTGGTGTCAATGATCTCTTGCTGTCTGTGTGCCTCTTTGATAAAAGCATTCATAAGTGCATAATCAAGCTCGCCATAGAGTACTTTTGTCGTGATAAGTGCCAAAAGAGCATCTTGTAAAAATGCGCCCTTGAAATCAATCTTTGCTTTATCGATACCAAAGGTATTTGCTAGAGATTCATTGGAGTCATACTCTATGATAAAGGCGTCACTTTTTGGTACCTTGAGACCTTTAGGAATCAGAGCAAGCTCACCCTCTCTCATGTTTTTAAGCGGGCTTAGCTTTGATTCTTCGTATGCCTCTTTTGTGCCATGCCAATCGAGATGATCCGGAGTTATAGGGAGGAGGATATAGATATTTGGCGCAGCACTTTTAGTATGATGGAGTGTAAAAGAGCTAGATTCCAAGACCCAAATTGGAGCCTCCATGCTCATATCTGCTAAAGGTGTGCCTATATTACCACCACTAATTGCCCCTCGTTTTTGAAGCAGGTGTACCACCATCTGGGTAGTTGTTGTTTTGCCGTTTGTGCCGCTAATCCAGATATTGAATGGTTTTTTTTGTGCGCTATCTCCTAAAAAATAGTCATACTCGCTGATGGGATGTTTCGCTTTTTGCAAAAGAGGATGGTTTGGTTTTATGCTCGGTGTGAGTATCTCGAGATCACTTTTTTGTGGATCAAATTGGCTTGAAGGGTAGATGGTGTTGCCAAATTCATCTTTAAAACTCTCTTTTGCATTATCATCAAAAAAGATGCACTCGCCCCCTAGCTTTTTTGCTATCGCTTTTGTAGTAAGTCCGTATCCAAAAAGCGTAGGTCTATTTTGCTTTTGCATTATCTAAACTTAAAGGAGATGAGTGCTAGGACATTTGCTAAGATGGCAATCATCCAAAACCTAACTATGATCTTATTTTCAGCCCATTTTTTGAGCTCAAAATGGTGATGAATCGGTGCCATAAGAAATATCCGCTCACCTCGTAATTTATAACTTCCTACTTGAAGTATCACAGAAGCGGTTTCGATGACAAAGATGATACCGATAAGTAGAAGTAAGATCTCACTCTTGCCAAGTATTGCAAGGTAAGCAATAAGTCCGCCTATAGAGAGACTACCGGTATCTCCCATGAAGATTTCTGCAGGATAACAGTTGAACCATAGAAAGCCTAAAAGCGCTCCCATAAATGCCCCGACAATAATCGCCATCTCTCCAACACCTTTTATGTTAGGGACTAAAAGGTATTCACTAAAGATAGCATGACCGGTAACATATGTGATGAGTCCAAGTGAAGCAAGAGCAACGATAGAAGGTACGGTAGCAAGTCCGTCAAGCCCATCCGTGAGATTGACTGCGTTTGTAGTTGCTAAAAATATGACGACCCAAAAGATAACCATAAAGTAGGAGATATCAAAAAGCGGTGTTTTCAAAAAAGGTACATAAAAATCAGTTGGAAAGCCTGCAATGACTAAAAATATCGTTACCACAATTGAAGCTGCTATCTGCAACAAAAATTTACCTCTTGGGCTTAGTCCTTTGAGGTTATCTCCCGAGAGAACCTTACCGATATCATCTTTGAGTCCTATGAGTCCAAAACTTATGATTGTAAAGAGTCCTCCAAGAAGATAGAGGTTTGTGATGTTGCCGCTTATGAGTATGGCAATAATAGAAGCAGTAAGAAAGACAGCTCCACCCATTGTTGGTGTTTTGCTTTTTGCTTCATGTGTCGTTACATATTTGTTGATAGGTTGACTCGCATTTTTTGCTTTTGCCCAACGAATATATCTTGGCATAAGAAAAAGAGTGAGTGTCAATCCGATAAAAAATGCAATCCCTGCTCGTACGGATATATAACTAAAAAGATTAAAAGGTAGAAAATTAGACAAAAAATAGATCATGGCATTAACTTTTCTGGTATTTTAGATTTGTGTAACATTCTACTATGTTTCTTTTGAAAAAAAGATAGTTCCAAGCAAAATTCGATGAAGTTAGCTATAATCTTGATATATTAAAAGAGAAAAATTGGATGTGATGAAGAAGAATAGATATACTTCAAAAAAGGTACGGCTCTATGATCTGCTTCGGTGGCGATTTGATGTGCTCTTTTCAAAAAAAGGTGCAGATGATTGCAAAAAGATGACAGTCATCAAAGAGAGTGTAGCACCTCAATCAAATGTAGCTTTGTGGCTAGGACATGCCACGCTCTGGGCAAATATGAACGGAATCAACATCATTATAGATCCGCTTTTTGATAACATCCCTTTTTATAAAAGACATACTGAGCTTCCCATTTCAAAAAAGAAAATTAGAGCAGATATTGTACTCATAACACATTCACATTATGATCATTTTGATATGCCATCTATCAAATTTCTCATAAAACAGAACCCAAACTTAACGATAGTGGCTCCAAAAGGTTTTAGAAGATATTTTAAAAAGTATAAAAATTTGATCGAACTTGATTGGTGGGAAGTGTATCGTATAAAAGATGTAATAATCACATTTGTTCCTTCTCTGCATTGGAGCAACAGATACCTACTCGATAAAAATAGAACGCTTTGGGGTGGCTTTGTGGCAAACAATGATCAATGTAGTTTTTACCATTCAGGAGATACTGCTTATGGGGAGCAGTTTGCGGAGATAGGAAAACGCTTCAAAATTGGCGATGCTTTTTTACCGATAGGTGCGTATAAACCCGAGTATATCATGCGCCACAATCACCTCGATCCACAAGAGGCACTTGCAGCATGTGCTGATCTTGGAGTGCAGAGATTTATCCCTGTGCATTATGGCACATTTAAACTCTCTGATGAGTCACTGTGTGAGCCTTTAGAGTGGCTAGAAAAGCTACTTCAAGAACAAAAATATCCATTTGCTACGCTACCGTTTGCTATCGGTGAAGCTATCTATTTGAGCAAGATATCCACACTCAAATCAACCTGATCTCTCACGGTTAATAAAAACATTTTCGGTGGCTCTATCCCAAAATCACTCATTTTTATTTTACTTTTCGCAACGATGTGTATCTTGCCATTTTCATTTGCTATAGTGGCATCAAAAGAGAGTGGCTTAGAGGCCCCATGCAGCAAAAGAGTGCCATTGAGCATATAGCCATCACCATTTTTTACGACTTCAGATATCTTGTAAGATGCTTTTGGGAAAGATGAAGATTCAAGTGCGCTTTGCATATGTTCATCTCTTTTTTCATTGTCACTTATAAAATCTTTCATCGATACCTCTATGGTGCCTTTTAAAGTTTTTGCCAATCCGTTTTGTATCGTCAGTTTTGATGTTGCTTTGTGAAATGTAGGATCGATCGTGCGATCACCAAATACTTCCGTGTGCGCTCGTATAAAACCCGAGTCAAATTTGAGGCTTTGTCCGTGTATGAAAGCGCTTATAAGCATGAGTAGAATGATTACTTTTTTCATATTTTCTCCTATTTAAGATAAAAAATGTTGCACAGAAAAGTGCAAAAATTAAGTAGACGATCCAAATCTGTTTTTCAAGGGCTATCGCATTTGCCAAACTTGTTGCTACCCATCCGACGAGGACCATAGTGATACCTATAGTCTTTATGTTATTTAGGTTTATAATATATCTAAATAATGAAAAATTATAATATGAAATCGTAAATGGATAGATAATGGCGAGTAAAATAGGTATTTTTATCGTGAAAAGTAGATACGAAAGGAGAAAAAGTGGGAAGATGATACGATGCTTTTTAACTACATCCATTGGGTATTTATATGCTGCTAATATACCGATGATGTGAAATGTTATGATAGTGAGTGTGTAGTGGCTCCATATATCCATATCGTTAGATCTACTGAGTGTCTCAAAAAGTGCCGAATCTGCAAATATCCATAGCACTAAAATAGCGATGATTTTTCCATCTACTTTTTCTTCGATTTTCTTTGTAGGTTTGAGCTCCATAAAAAATAGCGATGCAATAGAGATAACCGAAAGCACAAAAGCGATGCTATCTCTCTGTTCAAAGGGATAAGAGTAAAGTGCTGTTCCTATGGCGTATGAGAGTCCAAGCCCAATCGCTAGGTTTATCTTTTTTTGGTCTTTGAAAATAAAAAAGAGCAGCGGTGTTGTATAGCCGACGATGAAACCAAGCAGAAGTATCCATAAAAGAGAATAGTGAGGATAAAAAAGCGAGAGCAACAGTTGGCAAAAAAGAAGAGCATAGAGTTCTATCTTTATATGATTGTGTTTGATAAACGCTGCAAATAGACTCCCCAATACTCCGCCAATCGGTAGTGTGTAGAGATCATGGATATGCGAATCAAAAGCCCCCACAACCCCTGTTTGTGTTATGAGTAGATAGTAGAGAAGTTGAGCGCTTAGAAGGAGTGTATAGGCATTCATCGCTCATTCCTCAATAAGAGCCAATAGACAGAAGCAAAGCCTATATCGTACACACCGACTAAAAGCCCGATATTATCGATATGATTTGTCGTAAAGAGCGCTATAAATGTAGAGCCGACGAGTACACGGATGAGAGCACTGATGTTTGCTAGGAACTCACCTTGGGTAAAAAGTCCAAAAAAGTGTATCATTCCAACACCTATCATGAAAGCAAAAACCACATACGCATAACTTCCACCAAAATGAAACCCGAATAAAGGGAAAATAACATTGCCTGCTAGTATCAAAAGAAGACCGCCAATGCCATCACTCAGCAGACCGGCTAAATGGTAAAATGATATTTTAGATTCGAGTTTGAGCCCGAGGTTTTTTATGGATAGAAAGAGTATATAGATGATAATGAGTAGCCCAAAAAATGATCGAAGTAGCCATAGGTAATTGATATCTATATCAAAAAGCCCTGCTTCTTTGATGCCGGCGATAGTGAGTACTAGAGTGATCAAACTCAATGCAATACTCCAGAAGACGGCAAGGCGTTTGCTAAAGAGGTTTGGCAGGAGATGATAGAGTATGCTCAGCCCCATAAATGCTACGCCTATTCCCATGGCGATATGCGCATGGCCAATGACAAGATCATTTTTATGAATCATATGTCGAATTTCGGGGACAAATAGGATATTACCCTCTACATCGACAAAGAGAAATGCCAAGATAGATATGATGAGGTATGGGTTTGTTGCATAACTAATCTTTGCATCTTTAAGCCATATATACAAAAGCGGTATATAAAGGAGTGTGAGGTATTGGAAAAACCACTCTTCATTGTAACTCAGTGAGTGCAAAAAGTTGCGGATAATGAGCGAGATGATGTAGCCCATAAGAGGAATAATCCACAAGATGTGCACTCTGGGGGTAAAATCTTTATGTGCAAAGAGTTTTATGAGTAGATAGTAGATAGGGATGAGTGCAAAGCTCATACCTAGGGTATTATCACCATGGGGTCCTACAAGGGTTTTTTCAACTTGCCCATAGGAGGGATTCATCAAAAAGATGAGTAAAAAAGGTGCAATGATGGTTATTCCAAAAGAGACATTGACCCACAGAGGTCTTGTGCTCCCATAGTTTTTGATAGCCAAAAAAAGCGCATAGATATAAAAAAGGCCACTTGAGGCTAAGATAAAGTTAAGCCAGTAGGCGAAGTCATAAAAAGGCAAACCTCTTATATCTCCAAATAAAATCGTCATACTCATAAGAAGCAAAAAGAGATTCCATGTCACAAAATATCTCTTGAGATTTTTGATGATGGCAGCATCAAGTATCTGATCTTTTTCAAAAAGCGCAAACGGTAATAGCGATAAGATAAGCGGAAAAAATCCATAGAGCATATGTGATATATGGAGTGATCGCATACGACTTGCTACCAAAAGAGAGTCAAAATCGCTTACTCCTAGAAGTTCAAGCGAATATACTAACCCTGCGCTTAGACCGATAATGAGCCATATAAAGAGAAGATTTATCTCATTGTGTATAAATGTTTTTAACAAAACCATCCTCCATCTCTATAATCGTATCGGCATAATCGATTATCTTTTTATCATGCGTAGCAACGACAAAGCCTGTCTCTTTAAACTTTTTAAAGAGCTCAAAGACACCTATGGCATTTTTCGTATCGAGATTGCCTGTCGGCTCATCGGCAAAAACAAAGGTCGGATCATTGATAAGTGCGCGGGCAATGGCGGCTCTTTGACGCTCGCCTCCTGAAACTTCATCACTATATCTTGATGCGAGATGTTCTATGCCTAGAGCTTTTAAAAGAGCACTACTTTTGGTTGCATCAAGAGCATTGAGTGTTATATTTTCTTCAATATTCAGATAGTCGATAAGATAGTGAAACTGAAAAACAAAGCCGATATTTTTTTTGCGAAATTCATCTATATTTTTTATAGCTTCTAGAGATATATCATCATAGTGTACACTCCCGCTAGAAGCTCTTAAGAGTGAAGAGAGTATCGCTAAAAGTGTAGTTTTCCCACTCCCACTCTCGCCAACGATGGCTGTAATGCAAGAGGATTCTATCTCAAGATTGATATCGTGCAAGATATGTTCTTGGGCATAAAAATGTTCGATATGTTCTGCTTTCAATCTCATCTTGCACCCCCCTGAAGGATGAGACTCATCGGATCAACGCGTGATGCCCAAATGGCAGGAAGTAAAGAGCCGAGCGTTGCCATAATAATCGATATAAAAAATACACTAATCGCTAAAGGGGGTGTGATATCACCATTGATATAGCCTTGAAATTTTTCCATATGCCCTATAGCATCCAAGATTAGATACGATAATGCGATAGCGCAGAGATATGCCAAAATTGCCACGATAAGTGTCTCAGTGATGAGCTTTATGATGATGGCTCTACTTGAAAAACCGAGAGAACGCATGATGCCAAACTCGACTTTGCGATCATTGACAACCATACTCATCATGCTGACGATGCCCAATATCCCCATCAAAAAAGCAAGAGAAGAGATAACATCGGAGCTTATCTTTATGATTTTAAATTGATTGTAATTATCTATAAACTCATCTGTTGTTTTTGCTTCTATGCCATCATCGAGTGCATTGATTTGCGAACTGATGTCTTTGTTGATATCATCAAGCGTAACTAGAAAGAGAGATGCGCTTTTATGAAATATGCTTGATGCATCTTCAAGCCCAATCACGACACCCCCATCTTCAAAACCGATATCGCTTTTATAGACACCCGAGACCTTAAACTCTTTTTTTGAGATCGTTACGGTTTTTGGTGCTTGGAGTATATTGTTTATCTTCTCCCCTACCATCACTTCATGTAAATCCGGATATTTACCGCGTATCAGCCTATAGTTTTCAAATCTATTTTTACTCACTCCATAGATACCGACAATTGGAAGATTGTTCACCGGAGAAGCCCCCAGTATAAGTGTGTTGACTTTTTTAACATTTTCTATCTTTTCTATCTTGAGCCCCAAAGAACGATTGATGTCACTAAAGAATGTATCAGAAATGCCTTTTTGAGTGACGATGATATCGCCATCAGTTTTGAGCATAGTGCTATACATTGTGACAACTCCGTTTGCAATTGCACTGATAAGAAAGATGGCGCAGATCGAGACAACCATGCTGATAAAGATGAGCATGGTTTTCAATCTATTTTTTCTAAGAGCCTTAATCGGTGTGACCATTTATCTGCCTAATATTTAAAATATGTAAAATTATAGATTCAATCAATTAATATATAATTAATAGTTTAACTTATATTTGTATGTTTTATATTTATCTTTTGTTTATCTTTGGTATTGATATTTATAGATTTATGATTCTGTTTTTTGTTATAATGAAACAGTAACTATAATTTGCTTTTTTAGCAGTTTTAGGGTATATGATGTTTTTAATTTATAAAAAGAGGGCGAATGAAAGGGCAAAAAACCGTACTGATTATCACTGATGGCATTGGGCACAAGCCAAACGCAAAGTGTAATGCATTTTTGGATGCAAAAAAACCGACTTATGATTGGCTTTTTAAAAATGCACCCCATACACTAATCTCTACACACGGACTCAGTGTCGGTCTTCCTGAAGGACAGATGGGCAACTCAGAGGTAGGGCATATGACACTTGGAAGCGGAAGAGTGCTCTATCAAGATTTGGTAAAGATATCTAAAGCACTAGATGATGGAACTTTAGAGCGCAATGATGTATTGTGTACACTCTGCGAGCAATCAAAAGATATACACATCATCGGACTTATGAGTGATGGAGGGGTGCACTCGCACATAGAGCATATAATCGGTATTGCCAAAATTGCTAAAAAGAGAGCTAAAAAAGTTTGGCTGCATCTTATAACGGACGGTAGAGATGTTTCTCCAACCTCTGCACCTCAATTTTTGAGCCAGATTGAGAACATCTGCGATGATGATATCGCCATAGCAACCCTTGGCGGCAGATTCTATAGTATGGATAGAGATAACAGGTGGGAGCGGGTGCAAAAAGGGTACGAGGCCATCGTGAACGCAATGCCAAAAAGCGAACTTCCCCCTTTGGAATATGTTCAAAAGAGTTACGAAAAAGGTGAAAATGATGAGTTTATAGAGCCTACCGCTTTTAGAGGATATAATGGTGTAAGCGATGGAGATGGTGTCATTATGATCAACTTTAGAGCCGATAGAGCAAGAGAGATTACAAGAGCTTTAGGTGAGAAAAATTTTGATAAGTTCCCGCGAGTCGCAAAAGATATAGATATCATAACGATGACAGCCTATGATAAAAGTTTTGATTATCCAATCATCTTTCCAAAAGAGAATCCGACCGATACACTCAGTGAAGTGATTAGCAAAATAGGCTTGAAACAGATGCACATAGCAGAAACGGAAAAATATGCGCATGTAACATTCTTTTTTAATGGGGGGCTCGAAGAGCCGTTTGCAAACGAAAAGAGAGTGCTTATCCCAAGTCCTAATGTAAGAACTTATGATCTAAAGCCTGAGATGTCGGCTCCCGAAGTGGGTACAGCCACAAGAGATGCGATTAGGAACGGCTATGATTTTGTTGTTGTAAATTTTGCAAATGGAGATATGGTTGGCCATACGGGCAATTATGAAGCAGCTCTTAAAGCCGTAGAAGCTGTTGATAGGGAGATAGGGGCGATTATTGAAACCGCAAAAGAACATGATTATGCTATACTCCTAACAAGTGATCATGGAAATTGTGAGGAGATGTGTGATAGCAAAGATAATATCTTGACCAATCATACAGTAGGCGAAGTGTGGTGTTTTGTGATAGCAAAAGAGGCAATCAAGCTCAAAGAGCATGGCAGTCTTAACAATATTGCAAAAACCATCTTGGAGCTCATGGGATTAGATGCTCCGGAAGTTATGGATGAATCACTTTTTATTTAGGGGGTTGATAGAGCATGCAAGAGAAGATAAAAGAGTCCGTCGCAACACTTTTGGCACATATCATCAAGATAGATCATAGAAACCTAGAGAAAGAGGCTCCACTCTTTTGTTCTATGCTGGGTGCTGATTTTGGATGTAGCGAAGTAGAGGCAAAAGAGTTCTTAGAAAAGATTATGAAGAAAGAGTATAATATCGATTATCATATATCGATTATCAACAAAGCATTATGTGACGATGAGTTTAGTAAGATGCAAATCTTAGATAGACTCAATCATATCATATATTCAGATGAGATAACACCTCAAGATTATGATGAGTTTGAGCGCATCAAAGAGCAATTGTTCGCATGTAAAAAGTGATTTAAAAAAATAGTGTTATAATTTTTCATAGATTTGTCAAAAGGAAATAGATGGTTTTTAGCGGAAAGAATGTCCTTGTAACGGGTTCAAGTAGAGGGATAGGTGCTGAGATTGCAAAAGTTTTAGCCGGTTACGGTCTTAAAGTTTGGATTAACTACAGAAGCGGTAAAGAGCAAGCAGATGCCGTATGTAGTGAGATAAAGAAAAGTGGTGGCAATGCTGAAGTGATAGGGTTTGATGTCGGAGATGAGAGCGCATTTGTTGATGCGGTAAAAAAGATTGTTGAGAGTGATGGAGAGTTGAGCTATCTTGTCAATAATGCGGGTATTACCAATGATAAACTCGCACTTAGAATGAGTAGCGAAGATTTTATGAGTGTGATAGAGGCAAATCTTAAATCAGCGTTCATAGGATGTCGAGAGTCATTAAAAACAATGAGCAAAAAGAGATTTGGCGCCGTTGTTAACATCGCATCAATTGTTGGTGAAAGCGGCAATGCGGGACAGACGAATTATGCAGCTAGCAAAGGCGGGATGATCGCCATGAATAAGAGCTTTGCACTAGAGGGCGCAAGTAGAAACATTAGATTTAATGCTATCACCCCGGGTTTTATAGCGACAGAGATGACAGAGGTGTTAAAACAAGAAGTAAAAGATGCCTTTACTTCCAAGATACCGCTTGCAAGATTTGGAGAGCCAACAGAGGTTGCTCAAGCAGTTGCATTTTTATTGAGTGATTATGCAAGCTACATCACGGGCGAGACACTCAAAGTAAACGGCGGAATGTACATTTAAAGATGAGAAAAATACTCTTATTGGAAGATGATCAAGGGCTCAACGAGACACTCGATGACTTTTTATGTGAAATGGGATTTTGTGTTGATACCACAATGGATCCTTATAGTGCACTCGATCTTACCTATAAAAGCAGATACGACCTCTATCTTTTTGATGTGAAATTGCCCTATGAGAGCGGGTTTGAGCTTTTAAGAAAATTGAGAAACAGCGGTGATGTAACGCCAACGATATTTATCACCTCAAAAGATACTCTTGAGTCTCTAAAAGAAGGGTTTTATATCGGAGCAGATGACTATATCAAAAAACCATTTGATCCCGATGAGCTTCGCTGTAGGATCGATGCGGTCCTAAGAAGACAAATCAGAGAAGAGATTATCCATATAGGAGAGTATACATTTGATGCCAAAGAGCATAAACTTTTCGCCGGCAATCAGGAGATAAACTTGGGAGTCAAAGCCTCAAAGTTGCTCAATCTACTTTTAGAGGCAAACGGTAATATGGTTTCAATGGATCTTATCAAGGATAGATTGTGGAGCAGTTCGGAAGGCTCAAGCGATGGATCTCTGCGTGTTTACATCACTAATCTAAAGAAATATTTTGGTGATAAAATAAAAAATATTCGAGGAGTCGGCTATTGTCTAGAGAGGTAAAATCAAAAGATACGAAAGATATCTTCCTGGGCATATTCTTTTATTTACTTTTTTCTCTATTTACATGGTCTTTCCTCTATATCTATCAGCTTGAAAATGATTTTAGTGCGAAAAATTTTATCATTGCAAGTGTACTTTTTTTTATTTTTTCTGCCATATGCGGGTATCTTTTGGTCACCTATCTTCTGAATTTACAGCATAAGATTAGAAAACAGATCATTAAAGTAAGTGATGAGGTGATGCATGAACTCAACATCCCGCTCTCAACGATAACTACCAATGCTTCGATGGTTAGAAAAAATCTACAAGACGAGAAAGATATAGTTCGACTCACTAGGATAGAAGATGCAACTCGGAAGCTAAAGAGACTTTATGAGAATCTCGTCTATGATATCACCAAAGATGTGCTTCCTATTGAAAAAGAACAGTTTGCCGTAGAAAAAACACTCAAAGATTGCAGCATCTATTTTATGGAGCAGGGCAGAAATCTCTTTCATTTTGATTTAGAGGCAACACAAATCTTAACAGATAAAATAGGCTTTGAGCAAGTTATTGATAACCTTTTGTCAAATGCGATGAAATATTCACAAAGAGATAGCAAGATTACTATTACGCTTAAAGATGCAAAGATTGAGATTGAAGATGAGGGGATAGGCATAGATGAGACAGAAATGTTACATATTCATGAGTTGTATTATCAAGGCAATAGTGAGAGTGAGGGCAAGGGGATAGGTTTGGCGATTGTGAAGAAATTTTGCGATAAAAACGGCATAGATTTTGCAATATATTCAAAAAAGAATCAGGGAACAAAAGTTGTTCTTGACTTAAAAATATTGGTAATTTAACACTTTTTTAACACTTTAAAGTAAAAATTTGCATAGAAAATAGAGGGGAAATATTGATGCTAGAGAAGAGATATTATATTTCATTATCATTCACATTTTTTTTATATGCATCATTTGGAGCTATTTTGTTATACTCCTTTAATGCACCCCCTGTAGTTTCTGATAAAGATATAGACAAAGATTGTGTCTGCTTGAGTATGAGTGATTTTGTCCCGGAAGTTAAAGAAGAAGAAGTTCAAGAGCAAGAAGTTGAAGAGGTAGTTGAGAAAAAAGAGCCACCAAAAGTAGTGATTCCAAAGAAAATTGTAGAAAAAAAGAAAATTGTTCAAAAAAAGATAAAACCCTCTTCACAGAAATTAATGACGGCGAAAAAATCTAATCAAAAAATAGTCGGAGATAGCCAGAAAAAAATAAGACTCTTGGAGCTCAAAAAAAGGATAGCTTCAAAAAAATATTATCCGGATTTTGCAAAAAAAAGGGGAATAGAAGGGAGGGTTATTGTGAGCATGAAGATATTGCCAAATGGCGCTCTTGGCGGGCTTAGTATGACAGGCCCAAAAATATTTCATGCCTCTATACGCAAAATAGTTCGAGACTCTTTTCCATTGCAAGTGAATGGATGCGTGACAAGTTTGCCGACTGAAGTTTCCATCAATCTAGACTACTCTTTGAAAAATTAATCTTTTATCTTAACACTATTTTAACACTTCTTGAAGACAATTTACCCGCCATGTGCAACATTTAAGGAGTAATTATGAAAAAGACACTATTTATCTCGTGTATCTGTGCTGCCTCTTTGGTATCATCAGAGTTAGATCTTGGGGACATAGAGATAGAAGGGAAGATTGACAATAAAAAGGTAAAAGATGTTAGAGGAAGCGAGATCAAATCAGCTGATGTTGCTGAAGCGCTCTCAAAAAATATAGCAGACTTATCATTGGTAAGAAGAAGCGGGATAGCGAATGATATTATACTTAGAGGTTTCAAAAAAGATAACCTCAACATTACGATTGACAATGCAAAGATATTTGGTGCTTGTCCAAATAGGATGGATCCGCCCACTTCACATGTTTTGAGTAGTGCTATCGAGAGCATCGAGATCACTGAGGGACCTTTCAATGTAGAAGATTTTGGCTCACTCGGAGCAGATATCAGTATAAAAACTTTGGAGCCTAAAGAGGGTTTTGGTGGTGAAGTTTTGGTTAATGCCGGGAGTTTTGGTTATCAAAAAGGCTCAGCGCTTGTAACGGGAGGTAATGATAAGTTTAAATTTCTCATCAGTGGCTCAATAGAAAAGGGTGAGCAGTATGAGGATGGTAACGGTGATGATTTTGTCGGACAGATAGATAAGGCAATCGCTAGAGGTGATGCAGTCGGCGGCAATCAGTATCAGCCACAATATGAGAACATGGATGCATTTGAGAAAAAAAGTTTTATGGGGAAATTTTTGTGGGACATAAATGAGAACCATCAAATCAGATTTGGTTATACAAACAATCAAAGTGACAATATTCTCTACCCAAATAGCCCTATGGACGCGATTTACGATGACTCCGAGATTATAACTCTTGGGTATAAAGCAAAAAATTTAGGTGCATTTTCTAAAGTTTTAGATCTTGAAGTTTACACCTCAAGCGTAGAGCATCCAATGTCTAACGTCTATAGAGAATCAGCTGCGAAGGCGGAGATGACACATTATCTTGAGACAAAAACGAGTGGAATCAAACTCAAAAACAGCTTCGAGCTTGCCAACCATATGATAACGGCAGGGATTGATTGGAGCAATAGAAATTGGGATGGAGGTTATTATAAAGACGGAAGCCCGCTTCCTGAGGCGATGTTTCATAGTATCTATGATGTTGATACAGAAAACAGAGCTCTTTTTGTAAAAGACGACATCAAGATAGGGGAAAAACTCTCATTTGAATTGGGCGCAAGATATGATGATACATCCATCGAAACCCCAAGAACTGCTTCAAATGATAGAGATTTTGATGATTTTAGCGGATACCTTTATGCTTCATATAAAATGGATGAGAGCATGAGATTCTTTGGGGGTATCGGTAAATCAGTGCGTGTACCTGATCCAAAAGAGCTCTATTTTTATGGTAAAACGGGAGCATCTGTCGGTAATGATACTCTTGATAGTGTTAAGAATTACGAGGCTGATATCGGACTAGAGAAGAGCTTCGGTGATTTTACAATCAAAGGTAAACTCTTCTATAGTATGTTAAAAGATTTTATAGCTTACAATGCTAGTAAACCCACAAACAATTATGAGAATGTTGATGCGAAGATATATGGGATAGATATCTCAGGAAGTTATATAGCGACTGAAGCATTGATGTTTAACTACGCCTTTGCTTATCAAAAAGGAAAGAAAGATAGCCCGCTAGAGGGACAGATAAGCAAAAACCTTGCAGAAATTCCTCCTATGAAAGCGATATTGGGTGTGACTTATATGCCAACAGAGAATTTAAGTTTAGAGGCAGATTTGATTGCAGCGGCTTCTTGGGATGATGTTGATAGCGAAAATGGCGAGCAAGATATTGGAAGTTATGGCATCGTGAATCTTAAGGCGACTAAAACTTTTGCCAATAATATTGAGTGGAGCATTGGAGTTGATAATCTCTTTGATAAAGTATATCAAACTTCAAACACATACAAAGATCTTACGCTCTTAACAGGCTCAGATGATAGTATGCTGCTTAATGAACCGGGAAGATATATCTATACACAGCTAAAATATAAATTTTAATTCCTCTCCAAGACCCTCCTCTGCGGGGGTTAATGGTGATGCTTTCAGGCTAAAATAACTCTATTTCTCTCTACTCTTTCTAAACCAAGTGGATTTTTGATTTTTTTTCGATATAATTTGGGTGCTATTAAAATGTAAGGAGAAAAAACCAATGGCATTATTTGATGAGGTAAAAGATGTTGTTGTAGAGCAGCTAAATGTGAGCCCGGATGAGGTAAAAGAAGAATCAAAATTCGTAGAAGACCTAGGGGCAGATAGCCTAGATGTCGTTGAGCTAGTAATGGCTTTAGAAGAGAAATTTGATATTGAAATACCAGACGATCAAGCTGAGAAAATCGCAACAGTATCAGATGCTGTAAAGTTTATCGAAGACAATAAATAAATGATAATTCCCCCTTGGGGGACTTTATATTGATTAAAATTAAGAGATTTACTAAGCTTTTAGTTTTGCTCAATCTACACTGATGCAAGGAGACAAAGTGAAAAGAGTAGTCATAACAGGCTTGGGAATGATAAACAGCCTTGGGCACGATAAAGAGAGTGCGTTTAAGGCGATAGTTGATGGGAAGTGTGGTATAAGGGAGATAGAGCTCTTTGATGCTACGAATCAATCAGTAAGAATTGCTGCTGAAGTTGTAGATTTTGATCCAAATACCGTCATGGATCCAAAAGATGTAAAAAAAGCCGATAGATTTATACATTTAGGAATTAAAGCAGCCAAAGAAGCTATACAAGATGCAAAACTTCAAGAGTTTGACTCTGAGCGTTTCGGAATCTCTTGCGCTTCCGGTATCGGCGGTCTTGGTAATATAGAAAAAAACTCTTTAGTTTGTGAGGCGAGAGGTCCAAAGAGAATCTCCCCATTTTTTATCCCCTCTTCGCTTGTCAATATGCTCGGAGGATTTATCTCTATAGAGCATAGCTTGAGAGGTCCAAATGTTTCAAGTGTCACAGCGTGTGCTGCCGGAACACATGCTATCATCGAGGCAACCAAGACTATTATGCTTGGTGGAGCTGATAGAATGCTGGTTGTCGGCGCTGAGTCAGCTATATGTGCCGTAGGGATAGGTGGTTTTGCATCAATGAAAGCACTTAGCACTAACAATGAAAATCCTCTAAAATCTTCTCGTCCTTTTGACGCCGATAGAAATGGTTTTGTCATGGGTGAGGGAGCAGGAGCATTAGTCCTTGAAGATTATGATCTTGCCGTCGCAAGGGGAGCTAAGATATATGGTGAGGTATTAGGTTTTGGCGAGAGCGGTGATGCAAACCATATCACGACTCCTGTTGTAGATGGACCTGCTAGAGCCATGAAAGCTGCTATAAAAATGGCAAAAGTTGAAAAGATTGACTATATCAACGCACATGGCACAAGCACGCCTGCAAATGACAAAAATGAGACTGCAGCGATTAAAGAGGCACTCAGCGGTATGAATATACCTCCGATTAGTTCAACAAAAGGGCAGATAGGGCATTGTCTCGGTGCGGCGGGCGCCATAGAGGCAGTTATTTCACTTATGGCGATAAGAGACTCCATTTTACCTCCTACGATTAATTATGAGACAGTTGATCCTGATTGTGATCTTGATTATATCCCCAATGAGGCAAGAAAAGCCGATATTAGCACAGTAATGAGCAATTCATTTGGTTTCGGCGGAACTAATGGAGTGATACTTTTTGGTAAAGTATAAGGTGTATACATGACAACTTATTTAGATTTTGAGCAAAAGACTAAGATGCTTCAAGAAGAGCTAGACTCTGCGAAAGCAAAAGGCAATGCAAGCGAGATAGCAAAAGCTCAAAAAAGTTTAGATAAAGAGGTTGAACGAAGCTTTAAAGTGCTCACAGATTATCAAAAATTGCAGTTAGCACGGCATCAAGATCGACCATATTCACTCGATTATATCAGGCTTATTATGGATGATTTTTACGAAATTCATGGTGATAGAGCTTTTAGAGATGACCCTGCTATGGTTTGCTATATAGGATATATCGGTGAGCAAAAAACTATGGTTATCGGTGAGCAAAAGGGAAGAGGGATAAAAAATAAAGTAAAAAGAAATTTTGGTATGCCAAATCCGGAAGGGTATAGAAAAGCGTTAAGAGCTGTTAGATTGGCTGAAAAATTTGATATTCCCGTGCTTATGCTTGTGGACACTCCGGGCGCTTATCCCGGTCTTGGAGCTGAAGAGAGAGGGCAGAGTGAGGCAATTGCAAGAAATCTCTTTGAGTTTACAAGCATTGCTGTACCGATGGTTTCTGTCGTTATCGGAGAGGGGGGAAGCGGTGGAGCATTAGCCATAGGTGTTGCCGATAAACTTGCTATGATGCGTTATTCGGTCTTTTCTGTTATCTCACCTGAGGGATGTTCGGCAATCCTTTGGAATGATCCTGCAAAGGTTGAGCAGGCAACAAAAGCACTCAAAATCACCCCTTCAGATCTCATCAACTACGGGCTGATAGATGATATTGTAGAGGAGCCACTTATTGGAGCACATAGAGACAAAGAGGGTGCCGCATCCGCACTCAAATCATATTACCTGAAGAGTCTTGGAGAGTTAAGAGCACTTAGCGTAGAAGATATGCTGGAAAAAAGATACAACAAATTGACAAAAGTCGGTGCTTTTGCTGAGTAGGAAGTCCTTTGTTTCATGATATAGCCGTTATGTTGGTCGATAAGATCGGTGAACTTGGCTATATCGGCATCTTCTTTTTGATGTTTTTAGAGAGTAGTTTTTTCCCTTTTCCTAGCGAGATAGTGATGATACCGGCAGGATATTTAGCCTATAAGGGTGAGATGAATATCTATCTTGCACTTTTTGCGGGCGTTTCGGGGTCACTTACGGGGGCTCTTTTCAATTACTACTTAGCCCTACATTTTGGTCGATCTTTTTTGCTTAGATTTGGTAAATATATGTTTTTAAAACCGGAGAGTCTCTATAAATTGGAGAGTTTTTTTGCAAACCACGGTGAAATATCAACTTTTAACGGCAGGCTAATCCCCGGCATAAGGCAATATATCTCTTTCCCTGCCGGACTTGCAAAGATGAATCTTTTTAGATTTTCTCTCTATACATCTTTTGGTGCACTTTTATGGCTTATCGTATTGGTGCTGCTGGGCTATTTCTTAGGAGCAAACCAAGCACTCATTGATAAATATCTCCATACGGCAGTGATCGCTCTTCTAGTTTTTGTGGGGATTTGCACTCTAGTGTATATCCTCTATAAGAGACAAAAAACTAAATAGTCCATATCTTTCTATTTTTCCCTTTTATCTTGAGATTACCGTGAGAAATTTTTGTACCATTTTTAATGGCGACATAAGATCTGTGCTCATGTATCGTTATATCGCCGATATGCTCATATGTGATTCCGATATCTTTTATAAGAGCACCCAAGATATCTTTTGGACTCATTTTATCTCTTTTCCCGGCACTGATGACAAAAGTTTTGTTTGCACTTGGTAATTTTGATGCAAATTTATTACCGTCAATTTTAAGTTCACTATGATTTTCTGATAGGAGTTCAAAAAATGCTTTTTGTGATTTGAAAAATAGTGATATCGCTTCTCCTGATTTTTCTGCTCTTGCGGATCTTCCTATCCGATGTGTGTATACCTCTTTTTTATCAGGTAATTTATAGTTTAAAACCATATCGATATCATCTACATCAAGTCCTCTTGAGGCTATATCTGTTGCAACAAGAATTCTCGCTGAGCCATTCGCAAGTTGTATCAAGGCTTCGTTTCTACTTATCTGATCAAGATCACCGTTTAAAAGAGCACATGATATGTTATGTGTTTTGAGTAGCTCTTCTATCTCATATGTCTCCTCTTTTGTATTGCAAAAAAGTATCGCTTTGGAGGGACTTTTGTAGAGTATAACTTTAAGAATATCTTCTTTTAAATTACTCGATACCATAAAGGATTCTTGTATATTTTCTTGAGCGGTATCAACGGCAAGCAGAAGAGGATCTTTTAAGATAGTATCGGCAAGCTTTAGTACTTTTTGTGGTAGAGTAGCAGAAAAAAGCAGTGTTTGTCTTTTTTTCTCTAATCTTTTGATAAGCGATACGATCTCATCGTAAAAACCCATATCAAGCATCTTATCTGCCTCATCTAAGATGAGCGTTTTGATAAGCGATAGATCGACATTGCCTCTATCGAGATGATCTTTAAGCCTGCCGGGAGTTGCTACGATTATATGCGTACCACTTTGCATATATGTGGTTTGCTCATAGAGTTTTACTCCTCCATATAAAGAGACGATTTTAAAGTTTTCACTATATTTTGTCATCTCTCTTGCAACAGCAACAATCTGCATACAGAGCTCTCTCGTCGGCACTATGATGAGCGCTTGGGGGACTCTTTTTGAGATATCTATCTTATTGAGTGTCGGGATGATAAAAGCAAGAGTTTTGCCGGATCCCGTTTTTGCTTTGGCTATGATATCTTTATCTTGAAGTATCTCTCGTATGCTTAACTCTTGGATAGGAGTCATACTCTTAAAATGCAAATCATCTAGAGCTTGCAAAATATAGGGTTTTAATCCATCAATTGTAGAAAATAGATTCATATGTTTAGTGGAAGACGATCCCGCAGGAGCGGGAGAAGAATTATGCTTGTGTTTTTTTATATTCAAGAATCAGCTTTAAAGCTTCATCTTTAAGTAAAAGCTTCTCTTTTTTAATACTCTCAAGCTCTATATCAGATAGATGAGCTCTCCCCTCATCGGCATCTTTTGCTTTTTGATCTAATTCATTGTGTCTTTCAAAAATTTTTGCAAAATGCGCATTAGTTGTTTTGAGTGCAGTTATCTCATCTCTATACTCTTGTAGCATATTTGTTCTCCTTAATTTTTTATTATTATATCTTTTTTGCGTTTAATACTAGGTTCGATATTCGGCATTTATCTTGACATAATCGTAGCTTAAATCACATCCATAAGCCGTATAGTTGCCGCTTCCAATCCCAAGATTACAAGTGATTTTGAAGCTCTCTTGTTTCATGATTTTATAGGCCTGCTCTTCTCTTTGTTTGTCAAGTTCTCTTTGTGTACTTGAATATATCAAAAGATCATCATAATAGATACTCAGCTTCTCTTCATCACATTCTATCTCGCTTGCGCCTATAGTTGAGGCGATTCTTCCCCAGTTTGGATCTTCGCCAAAAAGCGCTGTTTTTACTAAAAGTGAATTACTTAAATTGAGGGCTGCTTTTTGCGCCTGCGCATTATCTTTAGCGCCCATAACTTCAAAAGCAACAACTTTTGTCGCCCCTTCTCCATCGCGGAGTATCATCATCGCTAATTCAAAAGTAATCTTTTTGAGTGCTTCCTTGAAAGCATCTCTATCATAAGCTCCACTTGCTTTGTTAGCTAAAAGTATCGCGCTATCATTAGTGGAGGTATCGCCATCGACGGATATCTTGTTAAATGAATCTGCCGTAGCCTCTTGAAGGAGCGTGTCCATATCATTTTTTGGGATGGCAGCATCTGTTACTATAAAGCAGAGCATCGTCGCCATAGCAGGATTGATCATGCCGGCACCTTTTGCTATGGCTGCAATATGGAAAGACTCGCCGCTCTCAAGCGTTACTTTAAAACAAATCTCCTTTGCAAAACGATCGGTCGTCATGATAGCTCTTGCTGCTTTGTGGCTATTTTTTCCGTTAAAATCAAAGCGTTCAAAAGCGCTTATTATCTTCTCTTTAGGGAGTTTGTAGCCGATAACGCCGGTAGAGCTCATAATCGGATTTGTGATCGCTATTTTGTTACTTAGGCTTTTAAATATCTCATTGATATCTTTTATACCGGCTTCGCCTGTCATAGCATTTGCATTTTTTGCATTTACAAGCAAGAAGTTTGTCTGAAAATCTTTCTCATATCGCCCAAAGTGCTTGATCGGTGCTGCTTGAAATCTGTTTTTTGTAAACACGGCACTCACATCACATAAGGATTCACTGCGAATGAACGCTACATCACCGTCGATATCTGATGGTCCGGAATTTGCAGGGTTTGTGCGCATACCAACATTTACACTATCGGTAAAAAAACCTTGAACATTGTCTATACCATTTTTAAGGGAAATTATTTGGAACATTGGGTGTCCTAAAATAAGAATAGAGATAGAGCTTGGCTCTATCTAAAGTGTTACGCTTGCTCTGTCTCTTTTTGAGCTCTCTTTTTCATCGTTCTGAGCGTTGAAGCAGCTACTTTGATTTTTTGAGTAGTGCCATCTTCGTTTTTAATTCTTAGAGTTCTAAGGTTAGGAAGTTGTCTTCTTTTTGTTTTGTTGTTTGCATGTGAAACATTGTTCCCGCTCATCGGGCCTTTACCGGTTACTGAACATCTCTGTGCCATGATCTTGCCTTTAGTCTATAATTTCTATGAAATTGTCTCTAACTATGAGAGAGAAATATCAATTTTGTGTGCGATTATATCCAAGGTTTCCTAAATATTGCTTAAACATACTTACTATTTATGTTATAATACAACCAAAAAAAGGTGCGTATATGTTGGTGGCTCCAAGTATATTATCTGCAGATTTCGGTAATTTAGAAAAAGATGTAAAAGCAATATGTGCAGGCGGTTGCGATCTTGTACACATCGATGTCATGGATGGTCATTTTGTACCAAATCTCACCATAGGGCCTGCTGTTGTGAGTGCTGCGGCAAAAGCTGCATCCAAACCGCTTGATATCCACTTGATGGTAGAAAATAACACCTTTTTTGTTGATCTTTTTGCACCTTTAAAACCAAAATATATCTCTTTTCATATAGAAGAAGAGAAGCATCCGCATAGACTCATCCAAAAGATTCGAGCTTTGGGTATCTCTCCCGCACTTGTACTCAATCCACACACGCCCCCTGAGGCAGTAGAGTTTTTACTTGAAGATGTCGATATGGTATTGCTTATGAGTGTCAATCCAGGCTTTGGAGGACAGAGCTTTATCCCATCTGTCATCGAAAAAGCAAAAAAACTTAAAACACTTATCGAAAAGAGAAACCCAAATTGTCTTATAGAGATTGATGGTGGGGTTAACGATGAAAATGTAACGACTCTTAGAGATGCAGGCGTTGATGTCGTCGTCGCAGGCTCCTACGTTTACAATAACCCTAAGGGTGTCAAATATGCAATCGAGTCATTAAAGGTTTAGATTGGCACGAATCAAAATATGTGGGATTACAAATATTGAGGATGCATTAGCGGCATGTAATGCAGGTGCAGACGCACTTGGATTTGTCTTTTATGAAAAATCACCTCGATTTATAGAGCCAAAAAAAGCCAAAGCAATTATCGAAAAACTACCGCCATTTGTAAAGATAGTTGGACTTTTTGTCAATATGGATGCAAAGCGTGTTGATGTAGTATGCAATGAGGTTTGCATAGATATCGCACAGATTCATTTTGAGCCCGAAGATGATTTTTTTAATCAGCTCAAAACTCCTTATCTTAGAGTAGTGCGTGCAACATCAAAAGAGGACATCCTTAAATACAAAGATGAGTACATCCTTGTTGATGCTTTTGTGGAGAGTTACGGTGGTGAGGGTAAAAGGGTCGCGCTTGAGTGGTTTGAAGGCGTTGATTGCTCTCGCATCATCTTAGCAGGTGGATTGAGTGCTGAGAATTTGAGCGAGCTTAAAGAGTATGGATTTTACGGCGTTGATGTAAGCTCAAGTGTTGAGAAAGAAAAAGGAATCAAAGATCATCAAAAGATAGAGGCGTTTATAGCCAATGCAAAAAGTCTTTGAAGGGCTCACGAGAGCCTTTAGAAAAAATGATGGAATCATAGATAAAGAGCGCTTTGATACTATAGTTTACAAATACACAACCCTTTTTGAGCGGAGTGATACGATCTATCATCTGCTTAAAGTTTCCGGTTATCCTATCGATGTTATCGATGGTGGATACCGCTATGCTCCTTATTTCAATGACTATAAAAGTGATCTGTATTGTATCGTTGATATCGAGACAAACGGCTCAAAGCCCCATACATCGCAAGTCATTGAGATAGGTGCAGTTTTGGCACAAGATGGAGAGATCAAAGATCGTTTTGAGACCTTTGTAGAGTGCGCTTTTTTACCTGATTATATAACAAAAGTAACAGGCATAGAGCCGAGCGATCTTAAGGGGGCTCCCTCCCAAAAAGAGGCACTTTTGATGCTCAAAGAGTTCATGGGTGAGAGTATATTTGTTGCACACAATGCAAGTTTTGATGCCACTTTTTTATCTGCTTCTATGTATAGGAATGGGCTTGGAGAGCTTGGCAATATGACTGTATGTTCTTTGGATTTGGCAAAGAAGACATTTGAGAGTGAGCGTTATGGGCTTGCCTATCTCATCCAATCACTCGATATCCCAACGACGATTCATCACCGTGCATACAGTGATGCACTCTCAGCTTTTTATGTGTTAAAGAAAAGTTTTGAAAATATCCCCGAGTATGTTAAGACGAGCGACGATTTGATCCAATTTTCAACTTCGAGCAAAAAGACAAGAAGTAAGAAAAATAAATCGCGTTCTTAACTCTCTTTTTGCATCATATCGTGTAAAAAGAGTATCTGTGCAAATACAGATGCAAAGATATTGAGCAGTGGTACATAGTTGAAGAGTGAAGCTAGAAGCGAGATGGTTCTGCTTGATTTTGTTTTGTGTGTGCCAAAAAGTGTATTGATATCGTGCTCTGTCGGCTCTTTGAGCATGATGGACCACAAAAAGAGCATCACGATTTGGCCTAAGATCGGGATAAATAAAAACGGAAGAGCAATAATAAAAAGCAGCAAAAAGAGAAGTGTAGCTTTTATATTGACCCAAAGTGTTTGTGATATCTTTGGTTCGCCCGCTTGCTCTACATCGCTATAGTGTTTTTTTGCTATTTTTACTAAGAGTTTATCCGATAAAAGCGAAGTGAAGATAGAGATATTGGCGATAAATATGACATATCCTGTGAGAATAATGCCGAGATTTGCAACTGCAGATTTGAGAAAATCCCATGGTATCCATGTGAGATAAGAGGCAAGAAATGATTCTAGGAGTCCATGGGTAAACCACATGATGAGTAGCGTAATAAGAAGTGATAAAAAAGCTACTTTTAGAGTAAATCCGATAACACTCGGACTCATAATATCTTTGATAGTCTTCGTGATGGTTGTGCCATTTATCATAGGTATTTATCTTTAAAATTTACATATCTAGCTGCACTCGCATAGAGCTCATCAACCTCTTCCTGGGTAAGTTCTCTCACTACTTTTGCAGGAGAGCCGAGGATGAGACTACGCGCGGGGAAGTGTTTATTTTGTGTTACAAGTGCGCCCGCGCCTACTATCGATTCTTTGCCTATGATAGCTCCATCAAGTATGGTTGCACTCATCCCTATAAGGCAAGTATCTTCTATGGTACAACCATGCAGCATTACACGATGTCCTACTGTTACATCATTACCTATAATGGTAGGATAGCCGTCACTCATATCCTCTTTTTTATAGTGTGTTACATGGATCATGCTGAGGTCTTGTATATTGGTTCTATCCCCGATTTTTATATGATTGACATCACCTCGAATGACTGCTCCGAACCACACGGCACTCTCTTCTCCAAGCTCAACTCGGCCGATTATATCAGCACTTGGTGCGATAAAGCAGTTTTTGCCGATTTTTGGAGTGTACTCTTCAAAGTTCATTACCATTGGAAGCCTTTTTCTTTTTTGAGATTATAGCAAAAGTTGGATTTATATATAATCAATTTCCTCTCGCTTTCGCACCTCTGGTGCAATGCTCGTCATGCTGAACTTGTTTCAGTATCTCTTTTCTCTCTTTAGACCCTGAAACAAGTTCAGGGTGACAAAAAACACAAAACAACGCTCGTGCTTCGCAGTGCTCGCATTCACAACTGCACAAGAAATGTGAAAACGACACAGAAAATGGTAGTTATAGATTTTTAATCTTCGCAATTTCATCACGCAATCTCGCTGCTTCTTCAAACTCAAGACTCTTAGAGGCTGCAAGCATTTTTGCTCGAAGTCCGGCGACGATCTTTTGTCTCTCGGCTTTTGGCATCTTATCTAGCTTGGATTGTTTGCTATAAAGATCACCGTGATCTTCGAGTTTGAGATTTGTATCAAGCTCTCTTGTGGTGGTGGTTGGAGTGATGTTGTGTGCTTTATTGTAGGCTATCTGTTTAGCTCTTCTCTCATTTGTGATATCAATCGTCACTTGCATTGCATTTGTGATTCTATTTGCATACATAAGCACTTTACCGTTCACATTTCTAGCAGCTCTTCCTGCTGTTTGGATCAGTGAGGTTTTGGATCTCAAAAACCCTTCTTTATCTGCATCAAGTATGGCAACTAAACTTACCTCAGGCAAGTCAAGTCCTTCTCGAAGTAGGTTGATACCAATCAAGATATCAAACTCTCCAAGGCGAAGTGCCCTGATAGTTTGATTGCGTTCGATCGCATCCATATCGGAGTGCATGTATCTTGCTTTGAGCCCGAGGTCATTATAGTAGTTGGTTAGCTCTTCTGCCATCTTCTTTGTAAGAACGGTTATAAGTATTTTTTCGCCTCGCTCTATCACCTCTTTCATCGCATCATAGAGATGTTCGACTTGGTTTGCACTTGGATTGATTTCAATGATAGGATCAAGTAAGCCCGTGGGTCTGACTACTTGCTCGGCAACTATACTTGAGTGTTCAAATTCAAACTCACCCGGAGTTGCAGAGACAAAGAGGTAGTGTGGCGCTTTTTCCTTGAACTCATCAAAAGTAAGTGGTCTATTATCAAGTGCACTAGGCAATCTAAAGCCATACTCGACAAGCACCTCTTTACGACTTCTATCACCGGCATACATGCCCCGAAATTGCGGTAGGCTCACATGAGACTCATCGACGATCAGCAGATAGTCTCCTCTAGTAGCAAAATAGTCTTGGAGTGAATAGGGGGTTTCGCCCGCTTTTTTGCCCGTAAGATGTCTTGAATAGTTTTCTATCCCCTTGCAGATGCCCGTTGACTCTAGCATCTCGAGGTCAAATTCTGTTCTTTGTTTGAGACGATTATACTCTATCATCTTATCTTCACTCTTATAGTAAGCTAATCTCTGCTCCAACTCCTCTTCTATACTTTTCATAGCGATACTGAGTCGTTCTTTACCCACTATAAATTGATTAGCAGCATAGATAGTGATAGATGACAGACTTTCGCCTTTTTCGCCTGTAAGTGAGTCAAAATAGTACATATCCTCTATCTCATCACCGAAAAATTCAACTCTTATGGCATACTCTTCATTGTATGCCGGGTAGATATCAACGACATCACCGTTTACTCTAAAATCTCCTCTATCAAAGAAGTTATCATTTCTTTTATATCCCATATCGACAAGACGAAGTAGGAGATTCTTTTGAGTGTGGCTATCGCCGACCTGAAGTTTTTGGATGATAGAGCTATACTCTTCAGGAGAGCCCAAACCATAGTTGGCTGAAACTGAGGCTATGACAATCACATCATCGAAGCTTAAAAGATTTGCTGTGGCACTCAGTCTTAAGCGTTCAAGCTCATCATTGATGGAGCTGTCTTTTTCGATAAAAAGATCTTGTCTTGGGATGTAAGCTTCAGGCTGATAATAGTCGTAGTAGCTGATAAAATACTCCACATGGTTATTTGGAAAGAAACTTTTAAATTCACTATAGAGTTGTGCTGCGAGTGTTTTATTGTGTGTCATGATAAGTGTCGGCTTAGATATCTTCTCTATCACATTTGCCATAGTATAGGTCTTGCCTGAACCGGTCACGCCGAGTAGACTTTGATAACGGTTTCCTTTTTGTATAGATGTGACGAGCTCCTTGATGGCTTCGGGTTGATCGCCCGAGGGCTGATAAGTGCTTTTTAATTGGAATATTGACACAACTTTCCTACTGTTATATAAATTTTTGCTATTATACCAAAAGAGTAAAAGCTTAGGAGGCTGATATGGAAATATTGGAGAGATTGAGCACCAAGATTGATGGGCTCAAAGAGGCGTATAAGGCACTCAAACATGAAAATGATGAGCTCAAATCACAAATTAGCAGCAGCGGCTCGCTTCAAGATGAGGTTACAAAGCTAAAAAGTGATCTTGCGCAAAAAGATGCAGAGATAGAAGCGATCATTGAGAAAGTTGAGACGCTTTTAGCACAATGATTAAAGGATATTGATGAAAAAAAGTATCTCCATAACGATAGCAGGGCATAGATACAACATAAATCTTGAGAAAAAATTTGCCGATTTTGTGGAAAAAGATTTGAACTCTATGGGTGTTAACTTTGGTACAGACAACAGGGCTGAAGTGCTTCTAAAGTCCTACCTCAGGCTTGCTAAGATAGTCAACGGTTTTGAGGATGAGCTTCGCAAGATCGATAGTAAACTAGATTTTGAAATAAAAAATTAGAATTATTTTTTAAGTTTATTGACAATCTCGGTATTTATATGCTATAGTAATCATAAGAATCGAAAAAATATTTGATTCTATCAATTTTTAAAAATTAAAGGAGAAATTATGAGAAAAGGTTTTACGATGATAGAATTGGTCTTCGTGATCGTGATTATTGGTATATTGGCAGCAGTTGCTATACCAAGATTGTCTGCAAATAGAGATGATGCTGCAGCAAAAGTATGTGAAAATGAAGCAGCAGGGTTATTGCAAGAACTTAGTGGTTATTATGCAAAAAATGGTTATTTTGATACACTTGCTAATATGTCAAGTTTAAGAAATGGTGTTACGGCAGGAAATGGTATTGCAGAGGCAGGAGCAACTATCCCAACTACAAACAGTAATGTAACATATATGTGTAATGGAGAAGCAGTAGTTGTTTATACCCCAACGCAAGGTACTTATGCTGACGGTCAAGGTATTGTGCATGATCAGTATGGTATTGTTGCTGCAGCTCCAGGGACTACTCCAACATCTGTTTCTGCGAAAATCGTTGTTACGGATTTTACTAATAAGAATTTTTATAAACCGGCACCTGGGTATGTTATAGGCGGTAACTAATTTTACCTGATATGAAATTTGATTGAGGCATTTCATGCAGAGATGCTCTCAATCAATGGAAGAAGTTTATTTGTGATTTTTCTTGGTTCTCAATGACAAGAAAAAAGGAGCATTGAGTATGAGAAAAGCTTTTACTATGATAGAGCTTATATTCGTCATTGCTATTATTGGGATACTTTCAGCTGTTGGAATTTCTAAAATGGTTGGTTCTAGGGATGATGCGCATGCTAGTGTGTGTGGTGTCCAAGCTTCTAATGTTCTTCAAGAAATCTCATTTTATTATGCGAAAAACGGTTACTTTGATGCTATTAAACATATGACAAATATTAGCGTTGGAGTTGGAAGCTCAAAAGATGGTATCAAAGAAAACGAAAATACTATCTTGAGTACTACAACCCCTATAACATATGTTTGTAATGGAGAAGATGTTGTTATATATAAACCAGTCTTTGTATCCGAAGCGGACTCTCAAGGAGTGATGAAATATAAAGTTGGTATCGTTACCTCAAAACCGACGAGTGCTCCAGTGAGTTTAACAGCTAAAATAATGGTCTCGGATGCAGAAAAAAGAAATTTTTATAAAGAATCGCCAGGGCATATTATTACTTTAAATTAAAAGGATAATTAATGAAATTTTCAAATAGGAAAGCATTTACCATGTTAGAGCTAGTATTTGTGATAGCTATCATAGGCATACTTGCGGCAGTCGCCATACCAAAATTAGCAGCCACGAGAGATGATGCCGAGATGGCTAAAGCAAAAACAATAATAGGCACGATACAAAGTGCACTTGCAACTGAGAGACAAAAAAGAGTGTTAAGGGGTGACTTTACGGCTATAACATCCATAAGCAATAATGCTGCACCAAATGAAGTATTTGCTGATTTTAGTGATGATGATGGAGATGGAGTTACAAGTGCCGTCTTTGAAACTACGGTATTTAAATGTAAAACTGCAACATCAAAAGCATGCTGGGTAAATAGTGGGGGCGGTACATATACTTACAGAATGCCTTGGGGCAATGGAACTGTAGTATTTACAATTACGGGTGGAAAATTCACTTGTAATTCAAGCGATATAAATTGCACACGACTGACCCAATAACCCTTTACTTAACTCACTTTTTTGTATAATGAACTAAAAAAGTGAGTCTATCATATACACCTATCAAGTTGCTCTTTCGCGCTCAAGCGCACCACTGTTAACTTATGCCTTTGGTGACTCCATAAAAGCCGGCACTATCGTTAAGGTGCCTATGAAATCAACCATAAAAGAGGCTGTTGTTTTAGAAGAGGTCGATGCACCTGATTTTGAAACCTCCGATATCTTAGAGGTAACCTCAAGATACTTTGATGCGACACAACTTGAGATAGCAAAATTTATAAGTACCTATTACTTTAGCGCAATCGGTGAAGCATTGGCTCTGTTTGTCCCTTATGATAGCGAGATAGAGTATGTTCAGGCATCCATAGACCCTCACCCCCCCCAACTTACAAAATATCAGCAAAGCGCATTTGATGCCATACAAAAAAAGGATACTGCACTGCTTTTTGGAGTGACCGGCTCAGGGAAGAGCGAGATATTTATCTCACTCATTTGCGAGACGCTTAAAAGTGGCAAAAATGCGCTTTTGCTTATGCCTGAGATATCACTAACACCACAGATGCAGCAGCGACTTGAGAGCTATTTTGGCTCAAGTGTCGTGATATGGCACTCAAAACTTACCAAGAAACAAAAAGAGCGTGCTCTTGCTAAGATATTGAGCGGTGAAGCTAGGGTGGTCGCAGGGGCGAGAAGTGCACTCTTTACCCCACTTAAGAGTATCGGACTTATCGTCGTGGATGAGGAGCATGATGATAGCTACAAATCGATGAGCAAACCACGCTACAATGCACGAGATGTTGCTCTTTTTATCGCAAAAAAAATCGGTGCAAAAGTACTCTTATGTTCCGCAACCCCACAGGTAAATAGTTACTATAAGTATCCCGTTGTCAAGCTCGATAAAACATTTATTAAAACCAAAAAAGAGTATCGATTTGTAACCGGAGATAGTATTAATGCAGATATTATAAATGTTATCGAGGCTCATCATAAAAATAATGGGCAGATACTTGTATTTTTACCCACAAGAGGGAGTTTTAAGTATCTCTATTGCAAATCATGCGGCGAGTCTGTAAAGTGCCCATTTTGCTCCGTTGGCATGGCACTACACCGAAGACATAGGCACTTGCGATGTCACTATTGTGGCTTTACGCAACCTATCATAGAGGAGTGTCCAAGTTGTGGATATGCACCTTTAAGTAGCGAGCGTCTTGGGACTGCTGAAGCGATAGAGCTTATCAATGAAGCGATAAAAGATATAGTGATTGAACAGTTTGATAAAGATAGTATCACGACGCACAAAAAACTTACAGAGGCATTGGGGCGATTTGAAAGTGGAGAGAGCAGAGTACTGCTTGGAACACAGATGCTCAGTAAAGGGCATGACTATGGCAATATAACGCTAAGCGTCATCATGGGGCTTGATTATATCATCTCGCTTGCTGATTATAGAGCCAAAGAGCGAGCATTAAGTCTCCTATTTCAAGTGGCCGGTAGAAGTGGAAGGGCTAAAGAGGCTGAGGTTATCATCCAGAGTGCACAAAAAGAGACTTACGAGGGGTATCTCGATGATTATGAGCTATTTTTAAAAGATGAGCTTAGCTTTAGAGAGATGGCATCTTATCCGCCCTTTTCAAATCTCGCGAGAGTATTGATAATACAAAAAGATCTGCAAAAAGCTAAAAATATAACGCAGAAGATTACTGAAAAACTCAAAAGGATTGAAGGTGTAGAAATCATCGGTTCAGGTGTTGCACCCATAGAGCGGATAGCAAATAGTTATCGTTATCATATCGTAGTTCGATCACATGAGAGATCAAAACTCCTCAGAGCTTTGCATAGCATCAATGAACGAGCCGTTACTATCGATATGGATCCTGTTGATTTTAGTTAATTTTCGCTTGAGGCGAGTTTTTCAACCTCTTCCATAAAGCGTTCAACAAGTTTGTCTCCACTGAGTTTAGCGACGATCTCACCTTTGAGCATCACAAGACCGCTTCCTTTACCGTAAGCAATCGCTACATCAGCATGTTTGGCTTCACCTATGGCATTGACGACACACCCCATCACAGAGATATCAAGTGGTTTTTTGATGTGCGCACATCGTCTCTCAATTTCAGCTACGGCACTGACCAAATCAGCTTCTATCCTGCCGCATGTCGGGCAAGAGATGATATTGACTCCCTCTTTGGCCCTGCCGCTATCTTTGAGTATCGCTTTTGCAACTTTTATCTCCTCTTCAAGCTCTCCGGTGATGGAGACGCGCATCGTATCGCCGATACCATCAAGTAAAAGTGCGCCTAGTCCGATGGATGATTTAACCGTAGCGTGAAAAAGTGTGCCTGCTTCCGTGACACCGATATGAAACGGATAGTTATTTTTTGGTCGTAATATCCTGTAGGCTTCGACGGTTCTATCGACATCACTTGCTTTGAGTGATATCTTGATATCATCAAAATCGAGGTCTTCTAAAAATTTGATATTATATTCAGCGCTAGCTACCATACCCTCAGCAGTTGCCCCATATCGGTTTTCAAACTCTTTTTCAAGAGAGCCTGCATTAACGCCTATTCTGATAGGAAGACTTCTCTCTTTGCATGCTTTGACAATCTCCTTGATACGACTTTTTTCTCCTATATTTCCAGGGTTAAATCGGATTCCATCTACCCACTTGGCAGCCTCAAGCGCTAAACGATAGTTAAAATGTATATCGGCGATAAGAGGTAAATTTATCTGTTTTTTGATAGCTTGAAGGGCAAGTGCATCTTCCATATCGGGTACGGCAACACGAACGATGTCAGCTCCTGCGAAGTGAAGTCTGTTGATCTGCTCTATGGTTGCTTCAACATCTTTTGTGTTACTAAAAGTCATCGATTGTACTGAGATAGGTGCATCGCCTCCTATGGCTACATCACCGACAAATATCTTTTTGGTAGGGTACCGCTCTTTCATTGTTGCCTCTTTAAAATATGGAATGATTGTAGCATAATAAAGTTCAAATATTGAAAAATTCAAGGACTCTTACCTCTTCTTTTGGTACAATATTCATTACTACATCAACGAAGCATCTTAACTTTTGACTAAGATATTTTATTGGCGCGGTAATACTATTGAAAGAGTGAAATCATGGAGAGTATGTACAACCTCAATATCGAAAGAGCTGTTCTATCAGCTGTCATATTTGACCCTGAGACCTATGAAGAGGTCGCAAGTATGCTGCATGCAAAAGATTTTTACCTCCCTTTTCACGCCTATCTTTTTAATGCTATGCATGAGCTGAGTAAAGAAGAGAAGCCCATCGTCGAAGAGTTTTTAGAAAATAAACTTCGCTCAATGGGTAAATTTGATGAATCAGCTATGATGGATATCCTCTCTGCTAATCCTATCACAAACACAAGAGCATATGTGCTTGATATCAAAGCAAAATCCGCCAAAAGGTCTTTGGTTAAACTCGCTACTGAGATAAAAAAGATAACAATAGAAGATGATCTTCCAAACGAAGAGATCATGGATCTTGTCGAGAAAAAGCTTTATGAGATAACGCAAGAGGCTATCAGCGATGACTTTAGAACATCAGTTGAAGTAACAGAAGCTATGATGTTGGAGATTGAGAGACTTAAGGCGCTTGGTAATACTAGACTTATAGGCACCGATACGGGATTTTTTAATCTCAATGAAAAGACGAGTGGTTTCGGGAAGGGTGATCTAGTCATCATCGCTGCGCGTCCTTCTATGGGGAAAACAGCACTTGTGCTCAATATGGCACAAAAAGCAATAGATAGAGGCGAAGGGGTAGCGTTCTTCTCTTTGGAGATGCCTGCAGAACAGTTGATGATGCGACTTTTATCGGTCAAAACAGGTATTGCATTGCAGTCTTTGAGAGTTGGCGATCTCAATGAAGATGAGTGGAAAAATCTTGCTCAAGCGACTGATGATGTCTCAAAAAGTAAACTATTTATCGATGATGGTGGTTATGCAACCATCCACCATGTTAGAAGTAAACTTCGCAAGATAAAAGCGCAGCATCCTGAGATAACCATGGCTGTAATCGACTACCTTCAGCTTATGAGTGGAGAGAGTAATAATAGATCAGAGGGAAGACAGCAGGAGATTTCAGATATCTCAAGAGGGCTCAAACAGCTTGCTCGTGAGCTTGAGATTCCTATCATCGCTCTTTCTCAGCTCAATCGTTCTCTTGAGACTAGGGAAAATAAAAGACCAATGTTGAGTGACCTAAGAGAGTCAGGAGCTATAGAGCAAGATGCCGATATCATCCTCTTTGTTTATAGACATGATGTCTATCTGGAGCGATTGGAAAAAGAGAAAGAGATGAGAGCCAAAAGCGAGGGCAAACCTTATAAGAGTGAATATACAAGAAAAGCAGAAGAGGATACGGAGCTTATCATTGGTAAGCAAAGAAATGGACCGACGGGGACCGTGGAGCTTAAATTCCAAAAACATTTGACACGCTTTGTTGATAAGCCAAAATATGAAGTCGTAGAAGAGAGTTATGTCAAAGAGACGGAGTTTATACCACCTGTATAGATGCAAACTCCTCCGCTCTTTTTATCAAAACAATCTTTTTTCTATACTATTTTAGCATTATTTATACTTTTTTGTATCAGAATCACATATATCTATATCGACTATAAAGATTTTATCACTAAACCTTTTTATTTTACCGATGCAAAGGTCATCTCTAGCAAGCCAAAAGCAAAAGAGGGCAAGCAATATAGTGTGATAAAAGCTAAAAGTTCTGAAGGTTTAAGCTTTTTTACCGTCTATTTTGATGATAAAATGATAGTGCCAAACTCGGATATAAGGGTGCAGTTGTTTCCGGATGAGAGTATAGGCTTTTTTGATTATCTCGGGACATTTTTTATTGACAGTAAGATAAAGAGTATCATAAACCCGGATACATCAAAAGGCTCTCTAAGTAAAAAAGTTGGAGCCGTGCATCAAGATCCGAGGGTTGCAAGTTTCTACAATGGGATATTTTTTGCCACCCCTTTGTCTCAAGAGACGAGAGATGTCGTTACAAAACTCGGTGTTGCGCATCTTGTTGCGTTGAGTGGTTTTCATCTTGGCATCTTGTGGAGTGTGATTTTTGCTTTGAGCCTTTTGCTCTATAGACCTCTGCAAGCAAGACTCTTTCCCTATAGAAATGCTCTTTTGGATGTGGGGGCTGCTGCTGTGTTAACACTTGCTTTTTATCTCTGGTATGTCGATTTTCCACCCTCATTGACAAGAGCGTTTACTATGGTTTTTTTAGGTTGGATCTTTTTGCTTGTGGGGTTAGAGATTCTAAGTTTTGAGTTTTTGGCATTCATTGTCGCTCTTTTACTTGTGCTCGTTCCCTCTTTTTTAGTTTCACTCTCATTTTGGTTCTCGGTTGCGGGCGTCTTTTATATATTTTTAGTTTTAAAATGGTTTGAGAAGAGCTCTAAAATCATGATTGCAATACTCTATATCCCCTTTGGGATATTTCTTTTGATGCTACCCATTACACACATATTTTTTGGTGTTACAAATATCTACCAGTTAAGTTCGCCTCTGCTCTCTTTGCTTTTTATCCCATTTTATCCACTTTCGATACTTTTACATCTTATTGGATTTGGGGCTCTCTTTGATCCCCTTTTGGTTACCCTTTTTGATCTTCCTGATAGGGTTGTAACAAAAGAGGTATTTGTATCTCCCTATCTTGCCTCAGGGTATATTGTACTCTCCATTATAGCGATACGATACCGTTATCTCTTTTTTGCACTTTTAGTGTTTGCACTACTTTTGAGTCTCTATATCTTTACCTAAGTCTAAAAGATGACAAAATCTCGCACCGTGCAAAAAGATCGCCCAAGAGAGATATATCCACAAAAAGAAAAAGAGGATTGTGGCTATAGATCCGTAGAGTGTTGTGTAGGTTTGATTTTGCAATATATAAAATAGAAAGAGGCTCTTTGAGACATACCAAAGAAGTGCCGTTATAAATGAGCTAATAAGCGCAGCAAGGGCAGCGATAGGTCTATTTGGAGAGAGCCAAAAGGCTATAGCAAATGTAAACCATGTCAATAAAAAACTGATGATATATTCTAAGAGTGGACTAAAATCACCTACAAGCGATATCCAAAATGAGAGATAGACGATAAGAGGAAGTAATAGAAAAAAAAGTGCATATATCCCCAATGTCTTTAAAAAGCTTCTTTTAGGCGTCTCGTAGATATTGTTGATGATATGATCATAGTTTTTAAAAAAAAGAGTCACTGCGATAATCACATAGATAAAACCAACAAGGCCAAGACTTTGAGTATTTTGTAAAAACGAGGAGAGACTATCGATGATGATCTTTGAGTTTGTGGGTACAAGCGCGTCAAATAAAATCTTTTGCAGTGCGCCATAGAGCTCATCAAATATAGGTAATGCCGTAAAAATAGCAAGTGCAATTGCTAGGAGAGGAATGATTGAAAAGATGGTATTCCAACTAAGGCTTGATGCATAAAAGCTTACCTTGTCATCAAAAAGTTCATTGATAAATTTTCTCAGAAAAACAATATAGTCTCTTGAGATTTGTGATAAGGTGGGGTTCTCTTTCAAATGTTAGAGCCCCATTTTCCCCGGATTGAGGATATTATTTGGATCAAAAGCACGCTTGATGCTTCTAAAGAGTTCCATTTCTGATTCGCTAAAGGCGATATTCATAAAAGGGGCTTTGCTGAGTCCTATGCCATGTTCACCGCTGAGCGTTCCTCCCATATCGACAACAAGTTGAAATATCTCTTCGATAGCTTTGTGCCCAAGTTCGAGTTGCTCCTCGTTGCTTCCATCTACCATGACATTGACATGGATATTGCCATCGCCCGCATGTCCAAAGCAGGGTATCTTGAAGCCATATTTCTCCCCGATGGCATAGATAGCACTGAGTGCTTCGGGTAGTTTACTTCTTGGTACAGAGATATCCTCATTGAGTTTTTTGGAGCCATAAATAGTGATAGAAGGAGAGGCATTTCTTCTAGCGTACCAAAGTTTTACGCGCTCCTCTTCACTACTAGATACCTCAAAACCACTTGCATTATTTTCTTTGAAGGATTGTTCCAAAATTGATAGTTGGAGGTCGACCTCTTCTTGCACATTACCATCTACATCACCTATAAGAAGCGCACCTGCATCCTCAGGAAGTTCAATGCCGAGTTTTCTTTTGAGTGCACTCACAACCAAACTATCTAAAAACTCCATCGCTACAGGATTAGCACCCTTTGCTAATGATTTAAAAACGGCATTCATAGCATCTTCAACGCTAGGAAATATCCCCATATAGGCTTTTGTGAATTTTGGTTTCGGGATGAGTTTTAATGTGATTTCCGTAGTCACTGCAAGTGTTCCCTCGCTTGCTATAAGTATACCGGCTATGTTGTAGCCTGCAACATCCTTGATAGTCCTTTTCCCTGCTCTTATGATCTCCCCGTTTGGAAGAACTGCACGAAGCGCCATCACATAATCTTTGGTGATGCCGTATTTTGCTGCGCGCATTCCGCCGGCATTTTCATTGACATTACCGCCGAGTGTCGAGTACTCTTCGCTTGCAGGATCAGGTGGATAAAAAAGTCCTATCTCTTCTACGGCCCTTTGGAGCTCTTTATTGATGACTCCGGGCTGGACGACTGCAACAAGATTTTTTGTATCGATTTCTAAGATTTTATTCATATGTTTTTCAAAAGCAAGGAGTACACCGCCATTTTTTGGGAGTGCACCACCGGTAAAACCGCTTCCTGCGCCTCTTGGGGTGATGATGATTGCGTGTTCATTGCAGTAATACAGGATTTTAGATACATCCTCTTCGTCTCTTGGAAAGAGGATGGCATCGGGTTGGTATCTTTGTCTTGTTGCATCATAGCTGTAAGCTATTTGATGGGCTTTATCGCTATAGACATTTTCTTTGCCTACTATATTTTCAAACTCTTTAAGATGAGCGTTTTCGATCACTGAAAATTCTCCATTAATTTATAATAATTCCCTTCATATTCACTTCCAAATAGTCCTGTCCTAATCTTTTTAAGTCTCATATAAAATGGAGCTTGTTCATAGGCTGTCTTTGTACTATATGCTTTTTTTGAGACAACTTTTTCGCTCAATGGATCATAAAGCACCATACTCTCTTTTTTGACGATTAAGATAAGACCGGCTTGATACTCTTTTGCAAATGCTTTGAGATTCTCTTTCGTTGGGGTAGGCTCTTTGATAGTTGAGAGAAAGAGTGCGAACTCATCAGGGTGTATCCAATTTTTATCATAACTCGAAGTAACTTCATTGTACACATCTGCATTGGGAGCAAGAACCAATACATTATCATACAGATAACCCCCGATAACCTTATCTCCTGCTTTTATTTTTGTTTTTGGTGCAGGAAGATTCTCATGAGCGACGAGACCTTTTCCGATTATTTTTGCTTCATTCGCTGAAGTTTGTTTGATGATGGCCGTGATTGATTTAAGGTCACCACCATATCCATGTATCACAATCCCACTCATACCGATAGGCAATTTAGATTTTAGTGTTACCGTATCGCCATTTACTCCGGAGACAGTAGTGTTTATTGTTCTTGGAAAAAAATCAGCCATAAGGGCTATACTCAGTCCAACAGCTATGATAAAAAAACGCATTTATAATCCTTTTCTTACTTTTTATATTCTGTTAAGATTATACCCCCAAAAGATTAAAAAACTCTATAGTAAAACGATTTATAATCTTTTGGTATAATGCATCTAAAAAATAATCATGGGGGTTGGATGAGAAGCATCCTAATAATTTTTTTGCTTCTCAGCACTTATGCGTTTAGCGCAAAAGTTATTGAGCAGAGATGGCAAAAAGGTGAAACATTTTCCGAATATCTTGCTGATAAAGGTATTCCGCAAAGTATCTTAGAGAAGGTGGATGAGGGGGATACCCAGTTTTTCAATGAGATACATGCGGGGCAGAAGTTTTATGAGCTTGTAGATGAGCAGGGCAATATATTGCAAACACTTATTGCTATCAACTCTGAGATGCAGATACAGCTCTATAGAGATCCCAAAAGCAAAGAGTTTGAATTTGATATTATTCCTATCGAGTTTGATACCAAAGAATATTTTGGCCAAGTCCAACTAACAAGCATTTTATATAATGACATAGTAGAACAACTTGGACATAAAATGTTGGCTGCTAGAGTTTCTTATGCACTCAAAAAAGCTTTTAATGCAAGATATTTTAAAGTAGGTGATGAGGTTGCATTTTATTACTCTCAAGATACACGTATGGGGATGTTTTACGGCGCTCCGCATATCAAAGCTATCATGATCAAAAATAGAGGCAAGGAGAAGTTCATTAGCATTGATGAAGAGACCGGTAGAGGGTATGACGGCATCCATATGTTAGAACCTTATACCGTGACATCAAAGCAAAAAGTGCACTACACTATAGGTGGAGGAAAATTTGCATTACCTCTTAAATACATCAGGATCACATCCCCTTTTAGTTTAAGACGATGGCACCCCGTTTTGAAGAGATATAGACCACACCATGGTGTTGATTTTGGTGCGAAGAGAGGAACTCCTATCATGGCGATTGGAGACGGTAGAGTGATATATGCCGGCTGGATGCGAGGGTACGGTAATGTTGTCAAGATAGATCATGGCGCAGGCATTGTATCACTCTATGCGCATCAGAGTAAGATAAAAGCAAAAAAAGGTGCATTTGTAAAATCGGGAGAGGTGATAGGCTATGTAGGCAATACGGGTGTAAGTTCCGGACCACACCTGCATCTTGGAATCTATAAAAATAGACAACCTGTCAATCCTATGAATATGATAAGTCGTGATTCCAAAGGGCAAAGCGTTCTCAAAAGTATCGTCAAATATGAAGATGTTGAAGAGGTATTTTATAAGAAAGTTCCCATTCCAAATGCAAAAGAGAACAAAGCAAAACTCCTTGAGATGCTCAAAAGAAAAGAGAGCTCTTATGTTTGGAAAGATATGCAAGAGCGTCCCAAAAAAGAGGATGCCGGTAACTCATGAAAGTGACATCTTTTGAGCTTAAACCTTTAGAGAAGTCAGAGTATCTTTTCCCCTATCTTGCGACCTATACTCAAGAGGGTAAACAAAAAACATGGGAGATAGTAAAAGCAGGCGATAGTGTGGCGATTTTACTTTATCATAAAGAAGAAGATACCTTTGTGCTGGTCAAGCAGTTTAGACCTCCTGTTTATGCAAATGGGCATAAAGATGGTATGACCATCGAATTGTGCGCAGGACTTGTAGATAAGCCTTTGAGTTTAGAGCAGATTGCCATAGAGGAGATAGAAGAGGAGTGTGGTTATAAGATTGCCCCAAAAGATATCCAAAAAATCACATCGTTTTATACTTCAGTCGGTTTTGCAGGCTCTAAACAGACACTCTACTATGCTACAATCGATGAGTCGATGCGAGTCTCTAAGGGTGGTGGGATTGATGATGAACTGATAGAGGTCATCTACTTATCAAAAATTGAAGCAAAGAAGTTGATGTTTGATGAAGATATCCCCAAAACGCCGGGGCTTCTTTTTGCCTTTAGCTGGTGGTTCAATAATCACAAATCATGATAGTATTTGACCCCGCCAACTTTCGTATTGACTGTTAGTTTTGAAAATGCTTCTACATAGTCCCAAAAATCATCTTTGAGTTTTTGATCTATATTGACTCTACTCAATGCTTCTTTCATTGCTCCAAGCCACTCTAGGCGAGATTTCTCATAGATAGAAAAATCATCATGAATCTTTATCATATAGTCATTGAGGTTCATCCCTTGTGATATATCCTCATAGTATTTCGGTCCGCCACAAAGTTGGATAAAAAATTTTGTATTTTTCTCTTTGACTTCTGCAAACTCTTCCGGATCTTGTGGAAAAAAAGAGGCGATATCACTTTCATAGACGATGTCATAAAAATCATACATGAGCGCTCTTATACCTTCTTCGCCAAGGGCTTCAAAAAATGCAGGGTCAGGTAGTTTAAAGTCTACTTTTTTACCCAATTCCGTTGGCGTTACCTTGTACATAATTTTCCTTTATAACTCTTATTATTTTTGTAATTTTACTTGAATAATATAAAAAAATTCAGTTTTAAGAGTTTCTTCTTTCCACTTTTTAGAAAAGTGGAGTAAAAGCGTCATGCTCACAAAGTCGCGGGCGGCATATCCCTGCTTGCTATCTGTACCGCCGCGGATATGCCTGCTTTACAAGGATGCTCGCATGACAGTTATTTGATGGATAGCACCAAAGGTACAAAAATAAAAAAGGAACAATTTGTCTTTTAATATTTACAAGATAGATTATCACTCTAATCGCAAAATCGCTCAACAATCTCTTTGTAGGCATCGATTCGTCTATCGCGCAAGAAAGGCCAGATATCACGCACCGCTTTTGTCTGCTCTAAGTCAATATCAGCATAGAGTATTGTTTCATCTTGGTGTGAGGCATGAGTGAGCATCTCTCCTTGGGGACCCGTGACAAAACTATTGCCCCAAAAACGTATCCCCTCCATCGTCCCGCTTGGATCTTTCTCAAATCCTACTCGATTGCAGCTTAGCACAGGTACTCCGTTTGCAACAGCATGAGCGCGTTGCACTGTTATCCACGCATCAAGTTGTCTCTGTTTTTCAGCATCAGCATCAGCATCAAACCAACCGATAGCCGTTGGGTAGATAAGAAGCTCTGCGCCTTTGAGTGTCATGATTCTTGCTGCTTCGGGGTACCATTGATCCCAGCAGATAAGTACGCCCAATTTCCCAACACTTGTTTGGATAGGCTCAAAGCCAAGATCGCCCGGTGTAAAATAGAATTTCTCATAAAACCCCGGATCATCAGGGATATGCATCTTTCTATATTTACCTGCGATGTTTCCATCATGCTCAAATACAACAGCAGTATTGTGATAGAGTCCCGGAGCGCGACGCTCAAAAAGTGATGTGACGAGAACGACATTTGTCTCTTTTGCAACCTCACTCCAATATCGCACATCTTCATCAAAGTTTGCGGCATACTCAAAAAAAGCAGTATCTTCACTCTGGCAAAAATATTCACCTTGATGAAGTTCTTGAAGCACGACAAGTTTTGCACCACTTTTTGCAGCCTCTTTTATCTTTTCTGAAGTGACTTTTATAGTTTCTTCTTTTGAACCATAATACTTTTGTTGGATGAGTGCAACTTTCATTTTGTGCCTTTAGTCTTTTTAGAATATTTTAACATAATTACGCACCAATCTGCATACTTGAGCAGTGCAAACTCCCCCCTTGCTCTATGAGCCTCAAGGCGTTGATAGGGATGATTTCTCTATCCGGAAATATAGAGGCAAATATCTCTTCTGCTTTCTTGTCATTTGGATCATCATAGGTCGGGTAGATGAGTGCATGGTTGGTGATGAGAAAGTTAGCATAAGTTGCTGCGAGCCTTACTCCATCTTTGTAGATCGCTTTTGTAAATGGTAGAGCAACAAGATTGTAAGGCTTGTTGTCAATCGTTACAAACTCTTTAAGTTGCGACTCCATAGCAAGGAGTGCCTCATAGTGCTCATCATCTTTGTCATCACATTTGACATAGGTGATGGTATCTTCGTTGACAAACCTTGCAAGTGTATCGACATGACTATCGGTATCATCTCCTGCGAGATAGCCGTGATCAAGCCATAAAAATCTGTTTGCCCCCAAGTGTTGTCGAAGTCTTGTTTCAACTTCTTCTTTTGTCAATCCACCATTACGGTTTGCATTACATAAACAAGCAGTTGTTGTGAGTATCGTTCCTTTGCCATCACTCTCCAAAGAGCCACCCTCAAGAACCATATCTATCTTTTGCAGTGGAGTTTTCCCCCAAATGCCGAGATCTGCAAGTGCACTATTTACACCATTGTCAAGAGAGGCTTCAAATTTGCCACCCCATCCATCAAATGTAAAATTAAGCAAACGAAGTGAGCCCTCTTCATAGATGCTAAGTGGACCATAATCTCTGCACCATGTATCATTGGTAGGCACTTCTATAAAAATCATATTATCAGTTGAACAAAAGAGTCCCCTGATAGCCTCTTTATCATCGCAAACGATATAAACAAGCTCTTTATAGGCAATAGCTTGAGCCAATCGCACAAAAACACTTAGCGCAGAATTTAGATCATCGCTCCAGTCGCTATCTTTATGTGGAAAGGAGAGAAGCACGGCTCTTTGGGCTTCCCACTCTGCTGCAAATCTTCTCATAGATTATCCTTAGTCAAGGTCACACCTCTTGCTTTGCTTACCCTCTTTACTCTCTTGTATACTTTTTAGTATCTCTTTTGCGATCAAAAAAATGATAAAAAGTGTTGCTATCATACCCAATGTCGTGCCAATCTCAAACAAACTCACTGCATACCTTTTTATTAACTCAAAAGTGTATAATTGCGTATGGCAACTATAACACTCAATCGTTCAAATTATTATCACAATCTTAGCCAATTTGCACTAAAAACCGGCTCAAAAGATAAGATTGCAATCGTTCTTAAAGACAATGCTTATGGGCATGGGATTTTAGAGATGGCAAAACTATCAAGTGAGTTTGGTCTTAAAAGAGCCGTTGTGAGAAAAGTAAGCGAAGCAAAGCTTATCGATACACTTTTTGAAGATATCATCATCTTAGGGGGCGAAGTAGAGCCAAATCCAAAATACTCTTATGCTATCAACTCCCTGGAGCAGCTCAAAGCACTCCCCAAAGATGCGAAGATAGAGCTCAAGATTGATACCGGTATGCATCGTAACGGCATTACTATGGGTGAGCTTGATGAAGCACTAGAGATTATCAAACAACAAGAGATCAATCTAAGCGGCATTATGAGTCATTATGCTTCTGCCGATGAACTTGGAAGCGAATATTTTTATCAATTGCAAAACTTTAGAGCAGCAAAAGCAAAGACCCTCGAAGCCGGCTTTAAAAATGTGCGATTTCATATAGACAATAGTGCGGGCGCTATACGATGCAGTGCGTTTGAGTTTGATCTTGTTAGACTTGGTATCGGCGCGTATGGATACAATCATATGGATGACTCGTTTGATGATTTTACTCTTAAGCCGGTGCTTAATCTCTATGCAAAAAGAGTAGCCACAAGAGCGCTTGAAAAAGGGCAGAGAGTAGGGTATGGCGGTGAGTTCATTGCGCCCAAAGATATGCTTGTTTCGACCTATGATGTTGGTTATGGAGACGGTTGGAGGAGGGGCAATGCGTTGAATCCATTCATAACAGCTGATAGCGGAGCGATACTGGGCAGAGTGTCGATGGACTTTATCTCCTTGGAGGGGGATAAAGAGGAGGTATGTGTGATAGAAGGTGCGATGAGTGCGGCACGGCATTTTCAAACGATTGCCTATGAGATTACTTGTGCTCTGCACGCTGATATACCTCGTAAAATTGTTGATTAGAGATATTGACTTTGCTATAAAAAATGGATACAATCGCCCTATCACCAGCCCGATACATAATCTGAGCTTTTGAGAGAGCAAGATGAGATAAAATGTGAGTAAAGAAATCTGAAGGGCTAACCATAGTTAACTCGAAGATTTATCTGCTTACAGTTTGCCTCTTATCGCTCTCCCCGAAGGGTGTGGTGCTTTCGCCCATAGAAGTGCGTTAGGTTTTTTTGAATTAGCTTTGGCTAGTCCTACAAAAACCTCCTTTCCTATGAACGAAATCACTTCATCAAAAATTCAGATTATGTATCGGGCTGGTAATGGTTTTCTAGACGATAAAGAAAACTCCCAATGGGGGTGACTTGGTATCGACTGGAGTAGTTCGGATCTTGTGCATGTCGGACTGGGCAATTCCGTTACGCGGCCCAACGCGAATAAACGCAAACAATACAGATTATCGTCCAGCTTACGCAGTAGCGTAAGTTTAACAAACTTTGGACTGCCTCTCTCTCGAGTGTCATCTTAGAGAGATCTTGAGGTATCATATCTGATGACTTATCTTGAAAGTGTGCCTGACTTTTGAGAGAAATCTAAGGCTGGTCTTGTGTAGCTCTGGGTGTTGTGCGAAACAAGATGAGAATAAACGACACCAACTAAGCATGTAGAGTCAATTTCTAGGCTATTTTAGGACTGGGGTTCGATCCCCCACACCTCCACCAAGATACAATCCAATAAAATCCAATAAAATCCTTTATTTTAAGCTACAACGAACTTGAAAGTCTATTTCTTGTCCTATGTTGTTTCATAAGATACTATCCCAGTTAAGGTTTTAGTGGTACATAATCTTAGTTAATTGTGAATAAGCCGATATCTAGGGTCAATCAAGATACTCTTGAATTGGTTAAAATGATTACTTTATCTCTTGCTAACCTTAAAGATAGACCTTTGTGTTCTTAAAAATCTTAAGTTATTGCTATTATCTAATCTCTCAAGTTTAACAACATATAGCTCTTTAATACACAAGAATAATTATAGTTATTTATATTATTTATGTTAATTAATGTTAATTTACATATAATTTGATAGAATAAATAGTTAGGCGAAAGGAATGAAAGCACAAGAGGTATAAAAACGACTTAGACGGGATATCAATGACTAAGGTTGTTTTTTGAAATAAAGGAGCTGGAGGTGGCACATGGGTATTACAGTAGTGAACGAAATCGATGATGGTAAAAAAACAAAAGAAGTTGTTTTTAAATTGGATTTGCCTGAGCATTCTAAGCATTCAAATCATCTAACAAAAGATAATAAGGACGTATTTGAATGGGGTCTCGGTGGTAAGTGTGATGACAAGAATCATAAGATCTCGTGCAAAGTTAACTTATCAGGATTTGATAAGCATCTTGAAATAGAAGCTAAGAATGGCAATACAGTAGTTGTTTATTTCTCTGATGGAGATTACAAGCTAAAGAAATATTGATCAGATAAAAAGCCTAACAAAAGGGACTCAAAAAGACCGCATACCACGGTTTACGTCAATATCAGGTGATGCCGATGCTATCATTTTGAGAAGTGTTGGCATTACTCTATGACGAAATTTTATCATCAAAAATCAAAACCATATTTTTAGTTGCAGTAACTCGTTCTTATGTTGTATAGACAAGGAATGAGGAGAAAATATAGCTCTTTAATACACAAGAATAATTATAGTTATTTATGTTAATTTACATATAATTTGATAGAATAAATAGTTAGGCGAAAGGAATAAAAGCCCAAAATAGCTACCATGCTCAATGCGAAGAAGTCGTTATAAATTAGCAAAACATTCTATTTTTAATAACACGCCTATCCCTTCATAATTTTCGGTATTGGATTGTTTTATCTTTTTTCTTGTAGTATAATTTATGAAAATATTGGAGTGTAAAAACATCTCATATTATTATTTAATTTCTAATATCAGTATGCATTCCCACGTTCAACGTGGGAACGAGGGAATATTGTGCTTTTATAGTTTAGCCTATTTACCAAACTATTAAATTCCTGCACATTTTTAGTATACGATGAGGAAAATTTACTTAGAGGATTTGAATATGGATAAAAAAATTGCGATGGAAATAGTACAAGAGAGTTATAGGGCACAAGAAATTTTGTTTAATTTATTTACAAAGTATTTAACCGAAGAGGTAAATAAAGATAAAAAGAAAGACGATATAGAAGGAAAAATATATAAAGGAATTTTTACTTCATATCATACAATCATGAGTAGTATTCAAGACGAAATATTTAAAGAATTTCCAGAAGTAAAAGATAGTTTTAATGAACTTATGGAAAGACAATCTAAATTAAAAAAAATGAATAAATAATGAAAGAAAGTTTTTTATTATCCTTATCTTTAAAATATAAAAATGATATTAATTTTGAGGAGTACCCTTTTTCAATACCTGTTATTAAAAACTTAAATCAAATAGTTTTTCACCCAAAAGTAACTTATATTATTGGAGAGAACGGAAGTGGAAAATCTACTCTTATGGAAGCATTAGCTATAAGTCAAGGCTTTAACCCTGAAGGGGGAACTAAAAATTTTAATTTTTTTACAAATAATTCCCACTCTGATTTATACAAATATTTAAAGGTGACTCGTGGTGTGCAAAGAGAAAAAGATGGCTTTTTCTTAAGAGCTGAAAGTTTTTATAATGTTGCAACAAATATTGATACACTAGAAAAAGTTGATCCCGGACTTCTTCAATCTTACGGTTCGGTATCGCTACATAATCAATCTCATGGAGAATCTTTCTTTACACTTATGCAAAATAGATTTGGAGACAATGGACTTTATATTTTAGATGAGCCAGAAGCCGCTTTATCTCCTCATAGACAAATGTCTATGTTAACATTAATGCATAATTTGATTCAAAAAGACTCACAATTTATTATTAGTACCCATTCTCCTATTTTGCTTGCGTACCCTGATGCACTTATTTATGAGATAAGTGAGGGTGGTATCAATATGGTTAGATATGAACAGTCAGATATTTATTCTATTTCAAAATATTTTTTAAATAACTATCAAAAAGTATTGAGCACTTTGTTGCATTAAATAAAAAGAAATGTTCCCTTGTTCCGATGGGAATGCATTCCGCACTCCAAGCATAAATGAAAGCTCAAAATAACTACCATGCTCAATGCGAAGAAGTCGTTATAAATTAGCAAAACATTCTATCTTCAATAACACGCCTATCCCTTCATAAATTTCGATGTTGGATTGTTTTATCTTTTTTCTTGTAGTATAATTTATGAAAACATTGGAGCGTAAAAACATCTCATATTATTGTTTGATTTCTAATATCAGTATGCATTCTCACGTCCAACGCGGGAACGAGAAGAATGGTCTTAAAGGAGTTTAAAATGAAAAAAGTTTTTTTAGTTGACCATGTCTATGAATTAAATGGTTGCGATGAAATAAAGTTTATAGGTGTTTTTTCTTCAGAAAAAAAAGCTATCAAGGCTGTTAAAAAGTTAAGAGAGCAAAAAGGTTTTAAAAAATATAAAAAAGGATTTACAATAGGACCCTGTTTGATTGATCAAATATATTGGGATGGTGGATTTGCTACAGTTAAATAAAAAAGCTAAAAGAGCAGTCTATGAATAAGGTTTTTTCTTTTATTTCCAAAACCTTAGGGTCAGGATATAAATCACAAAAAAATAGGGGTCAAAAAATAAAAAAAGCTCAAAAAAGGTTTGGATGTGATGGAAAAAATAGATTCTGAATATAGAGAGTGGTATGTCGCAAGTATTATAGTTTCATACAGGTTAAAAAAGGGTAAGCAAAGTATATTCCCTGTTTATGAGAATTTTACTTTATTTCATTCAAAAAATAGGGAAGAAGCGTGGGATAAAGCAAAAAATTATGGTAAATGGTATGCAAGTATTGATGATAAACTAGAAATAAACGGAAAACCCGCATATACTAAATTTGAAGGAATTCGTAAAATTGTAGAAATCATAGATGATGAATTTGATTTAAAAGTTCTTTTAGATGGCTTAGAAATAAGTTATTCATATATGGAACTTACCAACGAAAAGGATATAGAAGATTTAGCAGCTGGACATAGAGTAAAATTAGTATATGTTGATGACGGATAAGTTGATATTTTCTTCTTGCTCGTTCCTTGTCTATACAACATGGGAACGAGAAAAAAAGAAAAATTTTGCGAAGGAAATTAGATGAATAAAGATAAGGCAAGAGTTGTTATATATTCAGCTAACGAAGCATTTAAAAAGCTTATGTTTATAGCTAAAAGTATAGATGATAATACAAGAGATGAATTGGAGTTAAACATTAAAAAGGATGCACTTACAATAGCGGGGCACATAAGCTATGAAATTTTATATCCTTTATTTAATGAGTACCCTGAGATAAAAAATGAAATTATGATTATCGATAAAGGTTTAGCTCTTTCAACTACGGAAGAAAAAAAATGTGAAAAAAGCGACATCTTTAATGATAAAAATAAGACAAGAATAATAACATATATAGCTACTAGTGCGTTTAGTAAACTTGGAGGAAGTTTAGTACCACACGTAGTTTCTATTGGCAAAGAAGACGATTCTAATAAAAGTAAACTAGAATTAGAAGCAACCCAAGCGATTATTGAACAATCAGGAGAAATAATTCTTAAAATTCTAAAACCTATTTTTAAAAGATACCCCGAGTTTATAGATGAAACGAATCAAATACATAATAGATTCGGTATATTACCATGCTAGATTCTCTTTTTGCTCGTTTCCATGTTGGATCTGGGAATGAGAAAAAGGTCTTTGGATTAATACAGGAGATAAAATTTAATGTATGTATATATGATAACGTTAGAACTTGATGGCAATAATTTTTACCCAAATAATCTAATCGCTAGGTTAAGTGATGAATTAATTGTAAATTCAACTTGTGCTCCAAATGAAATCTATATTTCTGCAGGAAAAGAAAGACAAGTGGACTTTGGCACTATGACTTTGAGGCATCCTCAAAATATATGTTTAATGGATGAGAATTTAAGTAACTATGAGGAACAATATATAGTATTTTTAGAAAAAAATTATGAGTTATTCAAAGAAGCAGGTATAGAGAATATAGATATTAGATATGAAGTTTTTTTTACCGGGGATATATGTAATATGGAGTTTAATAGTATTTTATTAAAAGAAATTTCAGAACATGATGCCTCTTTATTGTTAAGTACATATTGTATGACCAAAGATAAAATAATGGATTTGTTTAATTTGACTAAAGAACAATTTGAAGAATAAACTACAAATAAAGGAGTTTTTTGTTCCACCTTTTTCTTCGCTCCTACACTCAATGCGAAGAAGTCGTTATAAATTAGCAAAACATTCTATCTTCAATAACATGCCTATCCCTTCATAATTTTCGGTGTTGGATTGTTTTATCTTTTTTCTTGTAGTATAATTTATGAAAATATTGGAGTGTAAAAACATCTCATATTATGATTTGATTTCTAATATCAGTATGCATTCCCACATCCAACGTGGGAATGAGGGAAAGGAGGACCATGGGGATGGAAATAAAACAATTATTAACTGATGCGAAAATGAATTTTTATTTTGGTGAAATTAATAAATTATCAGGAGAAAAACATCAACAAGCTTATGTAAAAGCATGTTCTTTTACAATGAATTTATTAGAAGGATTTTTTTGTGAAGAGTTAGAAGTAGAAATTGCTTCAAAAATTGATTTGAATCTTAAAAAATTTAAACAAAAGGATAATACTTATTTAATTAAAACAACTCAGCTTTTTGAAAATTTAGAAATTTTTTTTACAGATATTTATAATTCAGATGTATATGAAATTTGTTTAATTTCAGATAATTTGTTTATTAATATTTATTCTGACCCAGTTGATATTCAAATATATTATGGTGATAATACATTTGAACAAAAAAGATTGAAAGTAGAAAAAACTTTCTTTAATCAGTTGAAGTCATTTTTTCTCTCGTCGTATACTAAAAAGTGAGCAGTGTTTCTCTCGCTCCTAAACTCAACTTGGAAACGAGAGAAGTAGCAATAATCAAAAATATTGTTATAATAAACATTTAATTTACCAAACAACTTTAACTCAACACTGCCTTGCTAGGAGTTTTATATGACCGCAATCTCCATAATATTGTTTGTTATAGTATTTATCTACATCATCAATATTAACAAAAAACTCACTTTACTGCAGAGCGATATCTACAAGCTAAAAAGATCGAAGTATGCTATCGAAGATGGAGCCAAGAGTCCACAAACGGTAAGCTCAGATGTTATCGAAGAGACAAAAAGTGTTGCACAAGAGCAAGAGAGCCCGCAACAGATAAGCATACCTCAAGAAGAAGTGCTTGCCGTCAAAGAAGATGTGGTTGTCGCAAAAGCTGAACAGCCTTATATCCCAAAAGTTCAAACGCCTTCTTTTGATCTTTTTGGCGCTATCAAAAATTTCTTTACGCAAGGAAATGTCCCTGTAAAGATTGGTGGGATCGTCTTCTTTTTTGGGTTGGCATTTTTGGCAAATTATGCCATCGAGCACAATGTCGTGACTATCCAGATGCGTCTTGGTGCTATCGCGTTAGTGGGCATGGTCTTACTTGGGCTTGGCTGGAAGTTTAGAGAAAGAGAAGGGAGCTATGGGCTCATACTCCAAGGGATTGGTATAGCGACACTCTATCTCGTCGTTTTTGTTGCAGCGAAAATCTATCTGCTTGTTGATCTTGAAGTTGCTTTTGGCATCATGTTCTTGCTTGTAGCGATGGGTACGTTTTTAGCAGTCTATCAAAACTCTCTCGCTCTCGCACTTTTTGCGATTACCGGTGGGTTTTTAGTACCGATTCTGACTTCAAATAATAGTGGCTCTCACGTCGCACTCTTTAGTTACTATGCGATGCTTGATGCGGGGATAGTCATCATAGCTTGGTATCGTTCTTGGCGCGTGCTCAATCTCACAGGGTTTATCTTTACCTTTGGGATTGCAACCATTTGGGGTGTATTGCGGTATGACCCTGCGTTTTTTGCGACCACAGAGCCATTTTTGATACTCTTTTTTGTTTTTTTCTTGGCTATTTCTATCCTTTTTACATGGAGAAAGCCGTTTAAAATCGATAGCTGTATGGACTCCACACTTGTCTTTGGATTGCCTCTTGTTGCTTTTGGGCTACAATCTTCTTTAGTGCACAACTTTGAAGACGGTGTTGCTTTGAGTGCCGTTGCAGCAGGAGTCATCTATCTATCGCTTTCAAAATTTCTTTTTGGTGTTGAGAAGATGCGCTTACTTGCCGAGTCTTTTTTGGCCATAGGCACACTTTTCCTTACAATGGCGATTCCATATACATTTGATAAAGATATCTCTGTCGTACTTTGGACACTTGAGGCTTCAGCGATCATATGGGCATCACTCAAACAAAATCGCGAGTATGCAAAATACTTTGCTATGTTTCTACAAACAGGTGCTGCTCTAGCATTTTTACTGGTCAGTTATGAAAAAACATTTGCAACATCATTTGTGAACATACTCTTTTTTGAATATCTTTTGGTTTTTACTTCATTTTTTATAACGGCATATCTCTTATGGAAAAAAGGGTCAAGCGACTTTGATCACGAGATGTCTTTCGTATTTTTACTTTTGGGATTTGTCATATGGTTTATAGCCGGTACAACCCAGAGTGAACGATTGGTAAGCTGTGAAATGGGTTACGGTCTGCTTCTCTATATCACTCTAAGCGGACTTCTTTTCTCTTTTATCGGCAGAGCACTCGCATGGGATAAGCTTATCGCTTTTTTACAACTCTACATCGTTGCCGGCGGTATTGTGATTTTTTCTTTGAGTAAACTCTATATCTATGCGCATCCTTTTGCAGATATCGGTTATGCAGCGCTACCGCTCTTTTTCGCCGTCGGGTATTATCTTTTATATATATTTGACGAGAAGTGGATAAAAAATATCATCATCCATATCGCACAGTTATGGATGATTACTCTCTTGATGACGCTTGAAGTGCTCTATCAATTGACATCGATGACAAAAGGAGAACCCTTTACTTCGCAGATATATAACTATATAGATTTAGCTCTTGTGCCTATAATTTTCTCTTGTGTACTTTTGATATTTACACTTGTGCCTGCAAGGTTTAAAAAATATCAAGAGGGCTATCGTTTTGTGGGTGTTGGTGGTATCTTGGTGGTTCTACTGTTGTGGGAGATTGGCGGATTTTTCATAAATGATTTTCTATACCTCCCTTCTTATTTGCCCGTGTTCAATCCTCTCGATATCATCCAGATCATAGGTGTAGCAGTGATGGGACTATGGATATATAAAAATGAGATACTCTCAAAAGGGAGTCTTAGGCCGATTGCCGGAGTGTTTGCGTTGCTTGTTGTTGTGCTCATCTCCGTGATCTTTGCGAGAAGTGTGAGCTATTATCAAGGTGTATTTTATACATTTGATGCACTTTATGCCAATATCTACTTCCAGGCAGGCATCTCCATCATTTGGAGTATCTTGGCGATGAGTGTTATGTTTCTATCAAAATATAGAAAAAATAGACTTCTTTGGATATCGGGCATGACACTCCTTATCCTTGTGGTTCTCAAACTCTTCTTTGTTGAGCTCTCCAATAGTGGTACGCTTGAGCGAATCATCTCTTTCCTTGTGGTCGGTGCACTTATGCTGCTTATCGGCTATATCGCTCCAATTCCTCCAAAGAGCGAAGAGTCAATAGAAGACAATAAAGGCGCTTAAAGCCTTTGTTGTCATAGAAAACGGCAATTTTTTTATGTATCATTATATATTTAAGTATATAACGGTATGATTTTTGCATAATTATTTTTGGAATTGTTTTACATATCGTTATATAAAAATATATATAATGAAATTTAAGGGAGGAGTTTACATGAAAAAAATAGTTCTATCGGTAGTAGTTGCAGGGGTATTGGTGCAAAATGTTAACGGGGAGGCTTTTGACCTTGGGAGGATCAATGTTATCGATTCATTGGACGATAATAGATCAGGTAACGGATCGTTTGAAGAGACGATTACGGCAAGCTCAATACAAAAAAGTAATGCTTTAACAGTCAGTGAAGCATTAGATACTATGAGTGGTGTGACGCAGCAAGAACAGGGAGGTAGAGCAGAATCAACACTCTATGTCAGGGGATTTGATGCCAAAAGAGTAGGATTTTTTATAGACGGTATCCCCGTCTATGTGCCTTATGACGGTAATTTTGATTATGCTAGATTTCTCACAACAGATATCGAGCAGATAGATGTATCAAAAGGGTATTCATCGGTTGCATATGGAGCCAATACAATGGGCGGTGTCATCAATGTGATTTCCAAGAAACCGACAAAAGCCTTTGAGGGAAATGTAAAAAGCGAACTTGTTTTTGACAGCAGTGGAGAGTTTGCAAAGCAGGTTACCTCACTCAATGTCGGTACAAAACAAGATAAGTATTATATCCAACTAGGTGCAACCTATGCCAATCAAGATCACTTTAGATTGAGTGATGATTGTGAGGCAACCGCATCTCAACCTGAAGGTGATCGTTTGCGTTCAAAAACAAAAGATCAAAAGATCAATCTTAAAGCGGGATATTTTATCGATGAGACAAGTGAGATAGCTTTTGGATATATCAACCAAAAAGGCGAGAAAGAGCAACCGCCTGCAACAGATACTGAGTATAGCAAGACAAAATATTGGGATTGGCCTTATTGGGATAAGGAGACGATGTATGTAACAGGAGAGAAGAAGTTTGCGCATAGCTCCCTTAAAGCCTTGGCTTACTATGACAAAATCAAAAACTCTCTCTACTCATATGCCGATGATACTTACAGCACATTTAATACCAAAGGATCTACCTTTAAAAGCAGGTATGATGATTATAGTTACGGTACGCGTTTAGAGTATGTGATGAATTTTGATAAAAATGATTTGACACTTTCTGCCAATTATAAAAAAGATGTGCATAGAGGGTATGATATCAGTAAGACAGATTCGAGTGAAGAGCTTGCGGAGCGATATGAGGATACTACGCTCTCGCTTGGCGTAGAAGATGTCTATGAGATCACAGATAAGTGGCAGCTTTTGGGCGGCATAAGTTATGATAGAAAAGAAGGTGATTACGCCTGGGATGAGTCTTCTGCTACAGAGGCGATCCCTCTTGGCTCATCAGATAGTTTCAATCCACAGGTAGCACTTGTCTATAAGCCTGATGTTACAAGTGCTCTACGGGCAAGCATTTCTCGAAAAACATATCTCACTTCAATGAAAGATAGATATAGTAGAAGAGTCGGTTCAGCCGAGCCAAATCCTGATCTTAAAGCTGAGAAATCAACCCATTATGAGCTCAACTATAGTAAAAGTTTTGAAAATCTTAAATTGGGTATCGCAGGATTTGTAACAAAAATCGATGATGCGATTCAAAGTGTAGTTATTGATTCTGTAAATGATATCTCGCAAAATCAAAATATAGGTGATTTTGAACATAGAGGTGTTGAGCTTGATGTGATTTATACAAAAGATATCTATGAGGTAGGCGGTAATTACACCTATATCTCTCTTAAAGATGAAAGTGACAGTGGAGCAAAAATGACCGATGTACCGAAACATCAACTCTTCTTCTATGCACAAGCTGAGATATATCCTCATCTTTCATTGTATGGAAATATGAAATTTAGACAAGGGGGGTATGAGCAAAAAATGGATAAAACTTATGAACAAGCGCAAACATTTGCTACTTTTGATACCAAGTTGATCTATACTCCGACAGAAGCACTCACCACAGAGATTGGGGTGAAAAATCTCACTGATAAAAATTATGGTTATGACAGAGCTTTTCCAATGCCAGGAAGAGAGTTTTTTGTATCGATGGAGTATAAGTTTTGATAAAAAAGATATTTCTTTTTATTACCCTTCTATTTTCTACCGCTCTCTTTGCTCAATCGCAACCTATACGGGTTGCTGTTATCGGCGGGATTACCATGAGCGGGTTGTGGGATCAGATATCTACGGCTTTTGAGAAAAAATATGGGATAAAGACAGAACTTGTTATCACCGGACCGAAGAGGATTATAGGCCCATATTGCAAAAACCATGATGTTGATCTTGTGACGATGCACTCGAGTGATACCATAGCAAATCTAGCGGCTGAGGGTATCATAGAAGAGTTGACTCCTTGGATGCATAACTCACAGATGCTCATCGCACCTAAAACAAATCCGGCCAAATTGGAACAAGGCGATACTCTTCAAAGCGCACTTCAAAAGATAACTGATTCAAAAAGTAATTTTTTGATCCATGCGAGTGGCGGGACTTTTGAGGTATTTCACGCGATAAGCATGCAGTATGCGTTTCAACCAAAGACTATCTTCACGCAAAAAGCAAACGGCTTTTTAGATCAAGTCGTTGCTAATGATGCCTATACCCTATTTGGTGTAATCCCTTTTTTGATGCAGAAACATTATGATCCGAATGTTACGGGATTTATCATAGAGGATGAATCACTTCAAAGACCCTATCTTGCAGCTGTTGGAACGCCTAAGAGAATTGGTAAAGAGCGTTATGATAATGCGCAACTTTTACTACAATTTTTAACTTCATCAGAAGTGCAGACAATGATTCGTAACTTTAGACTCAAAGATTTCTCAGATATACCCGTCTTCTTCCCGATAAAGGAGAAATAACTAGGCTTATAAGGCATAACTGTGACTATCGATTGTTATAAATTTTATCTTCTGCTATTTTGATTCTTCTGCTTACATCATCATCCGTTGGATTAAATCCATTCTCTTTTAGATGTTCAATCACTTTGGCAGAGGCGTTAAAGCTTTCACTATCTCCTGGTAAAATCATCTGTTTACAATAGATACTTATTGGAGCATTGATGGCTCTATCTGTGAGGCATTTATCGATAAATTCTTGATTCGGTTCAATATATAAACCATCAACTTGAACTAGATATGTGTTGGCGGTTTGGGTGCATGATGTAGAACTAGAACACGACAGGTCAAAAAGACTTTGTCCAGATCTTGTTTCTGCTACATTTGTATAAGAATTGTCTTCCGAATTGGAGCAAGCTAAAAAACTAAAAAAAACTACGACAGAAGCAGTTATGTTTAAAAGAAAACGATACATTGGTAACCTTTATTTTATTTATCATTGTAGCCAAGAAAACTTTGATGTCTAGCAAAATATTTTTATTGATTGTATAATATTTATTTTAGATAAAATACTCTAAACACATAAACACCCACAAGGAAAAGAGATGAGACTTTTTAAAATAATAGTTATACCGATAGCCGTAGGTGTCGTTGGAGGATTTCAATATGGTACGGCAATGGCAGATGAATCATTTTTTGGGCAAACTGAGCAGTCTATAAATCAAAAGATAGAAACACAAGATGGACATGTGAGCATTACGGTTCCACTGAAAGAGAAAAAAGGTCTTCAATATGAAGGGATTCATCTATGTAAGCCGGCAGGCAGTGAAGATGATATGTTTTTTAAATCCATAGTTACTCCTGATGGTTTATCATCCGGATATAGTTGCATCAATGAAAGTTGCACGATTACATTAGGCGCAGAAAATTTAGAGCAGATTCCTGAAAATATCGCCATGTATGTTTCAAAAGATGGACAATGCCAAAAAGAGGATTTTGAAACCAATGGGCATATACAAACGGTAGGATATGAAGCTACTATTGAATTTACAGATGAGTTGGCGCAGGCACTCGGTATCGTTGGTTCTCATTATAGTGTAAGCAGTACAAACAGTAATGGTGTTGGATCGTGGCAAATGATGGGAACAAAAAAAGCTAACTTCTCTTATGGTACGAAATTGACTACAGATGATTTAAAAATAGATGATGAGATAAAGGCCAAGATAAATTTTATTTAAATTTTCATTTTATCGCTTGATACCTGCTCCATAAAACTTTAGTTGAAAAAGAGATAAAAATTCTCCTAAAAAACTTCTAGATTTATGACATTTAAGGTATAATCCCGATTATGAAAAATGAGATTAAAGTATCAGAAAAAGCAAAACTCCCTACAAGGCATGGTGATTTTATCATTCAGTCATTCAAAGAGGGAGAGCAAGAGCATCTAGCTATATATACAGAATCTATGCCTGAAACACCGCTTGTAAGAGTGCACTCTGAGTGCTTAACTGGCGATGTTCTTGGGTCAAGTAAATGTGATTGCGGTGCACAACTTGACGCAGCCATGAAACTCATCCACAAAGAAGGCGGTATGGTCATCTACCATCGTCAAGAAGGCAGGAACATAGGACTTTTCAACAAAGTTAATGCCTATGCCCTGCAAGATCAAGGACTCAATACCGTAGAGGCAAACTTGAAGCTTGGCTTTAAGGCAGATGAGCGTACCTATGATGTTGTTGATTTTATCTTGGAGTATTTTGGCATCAAAGAGATCAAACTGATTACCAATAACCCTTCGAAGATAAGTAGTCTAAAGAGTGCGAAGATTGTGGAGAGAGTCCCCCTTATCACCAATCCTACAGAACAAAATGAGGGGTATTTGAAGGTAAAAAAAGAGCAGATGGGGCATCTACTCTAAAGCGATGCCGGATCTAAAAAGTATCTTAGAAGATGAGGGACTGCAGCTTCAAAAAGCGAGCATTCAAGCACTTGAACGATTTGCAGATATCCTCCTTGAATGGAATAAAGTTCATAACCTCACAGGCGCAAAAGATAGAGTAGGCATCTATGAGTATATCCTTGATTCACTCTTTCCCTTAACAAAGATAGATTTTCCAAAAAACATTTTAGATGTCGGCACAGGTTCGGGTTTCCCAGGTCTGGTTTTGGCTATTGCTCTCAAAGATTCACATTTTACACTCTGTGAGCCTATCAAAAAAAGAGTCGGATTTATGCGTTTTGTTGCTTTGGAGTTGGGGATGAATAATGTCACTTTCGAGCAAAAGAGAGTTGAAAAACTCAAAGAGCAGTTTGATCTTATAACCTCTAGAGCAGTCAGTGATGTCGGTATGATGCTCTCACTCACAAAAGATGTGCGAGGAGCAAAGACACAGTATCTACTCTATAAAGGCAGCAGGGTTTTTGATGAGCTCGAGGGGATATCAAGCTATCAGCTATCTTATGATATATTACAAAAAAACAGAAGAAACTATCTGTACATAAAGAGTGTTGATGTTACTTAAGATTATACTTTTTTTGATTATTGGATTTGCTCTGTATAAAATGCTTGGCGGTAAATTTACATTGCCAAGATCAAAAGATGATTCAAAAACGATGGTTCAGTGTGATAAGTGTGGGGCATTTGTAAGCGAAAATGAAACAAGAGTGGTAGATGATAAAGTCTATTGTAGTGATTGTAGGAGTAAGTGATGCTGATATTTGGATATGATCTTATCCCAAGCAGACCTTGGTGTAAGGTAAGCACTCAACAAGAGATAATAAACACCCCTTCAAATACTGTTATTTTATTGGGCTTGAACTCTTTGGATGTCGCAACTTATTGTAAAGAGCAAAATGTTGATTTTGCACTTGAAGTAGAGAGTATCAAGGAGGCACTTATAGCAAGTGCGCTTGGTGCTTCTTATCTGCTTTGTGCTCAAGATGTTGCAAAAGAGATACAAGCAATCGCCAATGAATATCTCTGGAGTGCTAAAGTTATTGTTTCCATAGAAAATGAGGATGAGCTAGAGATTGTTGCAAGATTAGGTATCGATGGAGTAATCTTTGCTCAAAGCATTCGCTAAGCTTGCCTCTTTTTTTCTTTTAGCATTTTTTTTGAATGCATGCGGCAATCAACCTGCCATTAATTCTGATTCTCTAGCGATTCAACTTCAAGCCCTCGATAAAAGACTTGATACCAAACAGGCACAATTGATTTCCAAAAATGTTTTAACTGTATCACAAGAGATAAAAGAGGAGTTTGATCCCTTGTCGCTTCCTTGGTTCAATAACTTCTTGGTCAATATTGGGCTCAAAGAGAAAGGACTTTGTTGGGAGTATAGAGATGCACTCCTTTCGAAGCTAAAGCCAAAAGTTGCACCACTCACACTTTTGCCGGTAGTTGCCAATATAGATAAACTCAATGAGCATAATGCAGTGGTAATTGCATCAAAAGATACAAAGTTTCAAGACACACTTTTGGTTGATCTTTGGAGAAAAAGTGGCGAGCCTTATATCATAAAAGTTGGCGACGATAGAAAGTATAAGTGGTCGATAAGTTTTAGTAATGCTAGATGCGTTTATAGTGACTAAAGGGGGAGATATATCTTCTGATTAAGCTCTTCATATTCGCTTTTGAGGTCACTATCTATCGTGATGCCACCTCCGCTTTTATAGGTGAGTGTATCACCTATCTTTTCAACAAATCGAATCATCACTCCTGAGTGCAAGGAGTTACCCTCAAAGATGCCAAACACGCCTGTATAAAAACCTCTTTCATAGTCTTCTATCTTTTCTATGATACCTAGAGTGCTTCTTTTTGGTGTGCCGCTAATGGAGCCTGCGGGAGTGAGCTTATCAAGGATTTCACCTATCTTCTCTTGCCAATTAAGCTCAAGATGACCTTCGATATGAGAGCTGACTTGAAGCAACTTTTTTTCACCTGCCGTGATAGTATCGATATAACGAAAACGCTTGACTTGTATATCACTTGCGATGATACCAAGGTCGTTGCGCATCAAATCAACAATCATCGTATGCTCGGCAAGCTCTTTTTTATCTTCAAGTATCTTTTTTTGTGCATCTTTTAAGGAGGCGTCGATTGTGCCTTTCATCGGATAGGTAGAGATAGTCTCATCTTCTATCTCGATAAATTTTTCAGGCGAGTAGCAGATAAATTGATCTTTAAAATAGAGTTTATATTTTGCTTTCGCGCCCGCAAATATCTCATAGAGGTTGAGGTCAGTTTCAATTGGAGTTTGAAAAGTGAGATTGAGTAAGTAGGTGTTGCCTGATCGTATCTCTTCTAAGATGACTTCAAAGCTTTTTTTATAGCGTAAGTATGGTATGGGATATGTTTTAAAGTTATACTTTTTTGTAAGTGGCTTGGGATCAAAGTTGCGCATTGTGTCCACTTTGTAAAATATATCATCATCAAGCTCATCTAGCGGTGAGATGAATATCTGCTTTTTATCAAAAGAGAGGATAAACAAAAAAGGTATTCGTCCAGTGCCCAATCGGTTGAGCTCCATGATGCCCTCTTTGTGATTATAGAGCATTATGAGTCTAGAAGAAGCTTTTTAAGCACAGCCATCCTAACATAAACACCGTTATTGACTTGCGTGAGCACTTTACATCTACTATCACTCAGTACTTCATCGGAGATATCGATGTTTCTCATCACGGGTCCCGGGTGCATTACTATGATATCTCTATTGCCCAATATCTCCTCGGTGATGCAGTAGTGGGACGCATAGGTGCTATAGTCATCAAAAATAGGTTTTTTGTGTCGTTCTAGTTGTGCTCTTAGTGATATGATGGCATCGACATCATCGATAATATCAGCGATATTTTCATATTTTTCACATGAAGCTTCTTGTGGCATAAAAGGTTTAGGAGCTACTAGTTTAAGTTCAACTCCAAATCGAGGCAACAGCAAAAGAAGTGAGCTCGCCACGCGGGAGTTGGCTATATCTCCTATAATAGCTACTTTTTTACCTTCTAGTTCTCCAAAATGCTCTTTAAGCGTAAAGAGATCAAGGAGTGCTTGGGTTGGATGTGCTCTGTTGCCTGCACCTGCGTTGATGACGGAAGCAAGGTTCATATCGGCAAGCTTTCTAGCGATATCATTATCTTCGTGGCGGATGATAATCCCATCAGGATCCATTGCTCCTAAGTTTGCAAAGGTATCTTCTATACTTTCGCCTTTATTTGTTGAGCTTCTCGTAGGATCCAAATGGACAACAGCAGCGCCCAATTTTTTAGCAGCCACCTCAAAAGAGCTTCGTGTTCTTGTGGAGTTTTCAAAAAAAAGAGTAAAGAGAAGTTTATCTCTAAGGAGTGCTACGGGATTAACCCGCTCTTTTTTGAATCTCTTTGCATCATCTAAGATTGAGAGTATCTCTTTGAGCTCAAAATCATCTGTTTCTATGAGATGTTGCATTGTGCATCCTTTTTTGTTTATAAGATTATAACAGATATGGAGTTAATAATAAATATATTTAGTGTGTACTCTTATGAGATGCCACTATTTTGTTCGCATAGCTTGCAAGCCCTTCTTGCAGGCTCCACCAGTGAGGAAAGAGTGCATCATAGTAGGGTTTTGTAATCGTATGAAAATGCTCTTTGTCTTTGTAGAGATTAACACACCAATCATACTCTATCTCTCTTTTTTTGAGTGCTTCCATTGCAAGGAGAGTATCGTTGATGCATCCAAGCTTCGATGGGGTAACAAGGAGCGTTTTAGCTCCTAGAGTTTTGATAAGATCTATCATCTTATACTCTTCATTGATTGGCGTCATCAGTCCACCTGCGCTCTCTATGATAAGAATGTCACAGAGTTCTTGTAGCTGCGCTTTTTTTGTCAATATCAGCTCAATGTTGATTTCTTTGTTAATATCAGCCACAAAAGGCGCTGCGGGGAGCTTAAAAGTATAAGCAGTGATATCCTTGGGAGACAGATCTGTAAACGCTTTATTGTATAGCTTGACACTGTTTAAAAGTGCTGTGGCATCTGAAGGTTCGTCATTTTCCACCCCCGTTTCGATGGGTTTAAATGCACCGATGCGAAGCCCCTCTTTAGAGAGCGCTTCTATGAGTTTTTGTGAGGCATAGCTTTTGCCTACATCGGTATTGGTAGCGACGATAAAGAGAGTCTTCATAAAATATCCTTTGATGAATTATACATGATGATAGAATTGCACTTGCTTTTTTCAGACAATTTTAGTATAAATATTATAACAAAATAAAAGTCGTCAGGAGCTATTTTGCCACAGTTCAACACATCGACCCAGACAGATACACTACTTGATACGCCTAGAATGTATAAAGTGATACTCCATAATGATCACTATACCTCTATGGATTTTGTTATCAAAGTGCTTATCGAGATATTTCACAAAAATAATTTGGAGGCGCAAAGAATCATGATCAATATCCACGAAAAAGGCAAAGGGTTATGTGGTATATACACCTATGAGATAGCTGCTACAAAAGTCGAGCAGGTAACAAAGCTAGCAAGAGCCCATGAATTTCCATTGCTGGCTACTTTGGAAGAGGAGTAAGCATGATCTATACAACAGAATCCCTCAGAGATGTTCTTGGATACTCTCATAGCTATGCAAAATCAAATCATCATGAGTATTTGACCGTCGAGCATGTGATGCTCTTTATTGCTAACAGCAAAGAGGGGCAAGAGATACTTAGAGCTTTGGATGTTGATGTGGCAAGTTATGTAGAAAGATTGGGTGAGTATATAGAAAAATATACTCCAAAAATCCAAAGAGAAAGTGACCCCCTTCAAAGCATCTCTTTGGAGCGCTCTATGAAGGATATGATGCAGCACCTCGATAGCTCCGGGAGAAATACAGCCGGCATAGGTGATATGCTCGCTGCCATTTTTTTACAAGAGGAGTCTTTTGGCGTCTCTTTGCTTCAAGAAGAGGGGATACAAAGAGTGGATATCTTGGAAGTTGTTTCACACTATGGTTATGACGAAGAGAGTGAAGATATCGGCATGCAAGAGAAAAGTGAAGCAGAAGAGGAGTCAATGCTGAGCTCGTACACTATCAACCTTACAAAGCTTGCACAAGAAGGGAAGATAGATGATGTTATAGGTAGAGTCAACGAGATAGAAAGAGTCATGCAAACACTTTGCCGTCGCAAAAAGAACAATCCTCTTCTAGTTGGTGAAGCAGGAGTTGGAAAGACTGCTATAGCCGAAGGACTCGCTCTAAAAATCGTCAAAAAAGATGTGCCCGATATCCTTGAAGATGCAAAGCTTTATGCACTTGATATGGGCTCGCTTGTTGCAGGAACAAAATATAGGGGTGATTTTGAAAAACGGCTCAAAGGCATCCTCAAAGAGATTGTTTTGATTGACAATGCTATACTTTTTATAGATGAGATTCATATGCTTGTGGGTGCCGGAGCAACAAGTGGCGGGAGTATGGATGCTTCAAATCTTTTAAAGCCGGCACTTGCCAAGGGTGAGCTCAAATGTATAGGTGCAACCACATATGCTGAGTTTAGAAACTTTTTTGATAAGGACAAGGCACTCTCAAGAAGATTTACAAAGATTGATGTGCTTGAGCCGAGCTTTGATGATACACTCAAGATTCTTCAAGGTGCAAAAGAGAAGTATGAGACCTATCACCATATCAAGTTTAGTGACGCGGCTCTTAAGCGTGCCATAGAATTATCGCAAAGATATATTCATGATAGATTCCTTCCTGATAAAGCGCTTGATCTCATCGATGAAGTTGGGGCAAGCTTTATGCTCAGAGGTAAAAAAGATGTCAAAGTCGGTGCCAAAGAGATAGAAGCACTCGTGGCTAAAAATCTCTCCCTTCCTGCAACCTCCGTAGGGAAAGATGACATCTCAAAATTAAAATCACTTCAAGAGGCGATACAATCCAAAATCATAGAGCAAGATGAAGCGGTAAGCTCTCTAGTTACTGCAATCAAACGCTCCTATGCAGGTATCGGTGGAGAGAACAAAACAATAGGAAATTTTCTTTTTATAGGACCCACAGGAGTTGGAAAAACAGCCCTTGCAAAAGAGCTTGCAACTGCGATGGACATTAACTTTACGCGCATTGATATGAGTGAGTATATGGAGAAACACTCCGTGAGTCGCCTCATCGGTGCACCTCCGGGGTATGTTGGATTTGAGCAAGGGGGATTGCTTACCGAGATTGTTAAAAAGCATCCCCATAGTGTTTTATTGCTTGATGAGGTTGAAAAGGCACATCCTGATGTGATGAATATACTCCTTCAAATTATGGATGATGCAAAGCTTACCGACAACAATGGAATAGTGAGTGATTTTAGTCATGTGATCTTGATTATGACATCCAATTTGGGCACCAAAGAGGCAAACATAATGGGCTTCAATCGTGACACAGGCATCAAAGAAGAGAATGCACTCAAAGGATTTTTCTCTCCGGAGTTTCTAAATAGAATCAACGCAGTTATCAAGTTTAGATCACTTACTCAAGATGCGTTGGAGCAGATCGTCTCTTTGGAGATAGGCAAACTCAATGCTATACTCAAAGAGAAGAAAATATCGATTACTCTGAGTGCAAAAGCTAAAAAATACATCGCCAATAAGAGTTATGATGAACGATACGGCGCAAGACATATCGCAAGAGTGATTGATGAGAAGATCAAAGAGCAATTAAGCGATGAGATACTCTTTGGTAAATTGAAAAAAGGTGGTAAAGTCAAAGTCGATCTCAAAGGAGAAAATTTAACCTTTCAGGTAGGCGAGTAAACTTTGGGTTCTTTATATAAAGATGAATATGTCATCCCCCCCTTAGAAGCAGACTACACATTTCCAAATCCAAGAGAAGCATGCGATGAGGGTTTGCTTGCTTATGGCGGTGATTTACATCCACAAAGAATACTTAGCGCGTATGAGGCAGGTATATTCCCATGGTTTAGCGAGGGCGATCCGCTACTATGGTGGTCTCCAAACCCACGATTTGTTCTTTATCCTGAGGAGCTAAAAGTCTCAAAGTCTTTACAAAAAGTTCTCAGAAAACGAGTTTTTGAAGTGAGGTTTGATAGCGATTTTGAAGGTGTGATACAGGCATGTGCCAAGACTCCAAGAGCCGGGCAAGCGGGGACATGGATACTCCCGCAAATGCGAAAAGCATATAATGAGCTTTTTAAAATGGGATTTGCCCATAGTGTAGAGAGCTATCTTGACGGTGAGCTTGCTGGGGGGTTATACGGTGTGGCAATGGGAAAAGCTTTCTTTGGGGAATCGATGTTTTCTCGCAAAAATGACGCCTCAAAAGTTTGTTTAAAAGCACTCAGTGATGTTTTAGGAGAGAGAGGATATGATTTTATAGATTGTCAGATAAAAACCGATCATTTAGTTCGGATGGGTGCTCGTGAGATTGACAGGAATCTTTTCCTCGATTCTTTAAAAAACGTGCTAAAAAAACCGAGCGATAGAGGCTCATGGCAACAATTTTTCTGGGAGTATAAAAATGATTGACAGAGATAGGTCATTCTCTTTATGGTTGGATTTTATAGAGAGAGACTTTTTGAAAAATGAATTTCCAAAACTGATTCAAGATGAGATCATCAACGGCGCTACAAGCAATCCTTCAATATTCGCAGATGCGATAAGAAAATCCCCCGCATATAAAAATCAATTAGAAAATCTCAAAGGATTGAAACCAAAAGAGAAATATGAAGCCCTTGCTATCGAAGATATAAGATTGGCAGCACAAGCACTTAGAGATTCGTACGAAGAGGGAAATGATGGCTATATAAGCTTAGAAGTTGACCCCTTTCTTTCAAACGATACAAAAGCAACTGTTAGAGAGGCAAAAAGACTCTTTAGGGCAATCGGTGAGCCTAATGTTATGATAAAAATTCCAGCAACAGAAGCCGGCTATAGTGCTATGAGGCAACTTTTGGCTACGGGAATTTCTGTCAATGCAACACTTATTTTTTCTCCGGAGCAGGCTAAAAGATGCGTTAAAGCGATGAAAAAAGGCATGAGCGTATTTGAAAATAGTGGCGGCAGAAGAGTGCAGGCTGTTATTTCGGTATTTGTTAGTAGGTTTGATAGACTTTTAGACCCAAAATTAAAAGAGCTTGGTTTGAATCTCTCTAAAACAGGCATCTATAATGCTGCTAAAATTTACAATATCATAGAAGAGAGTAATACACCTATGGTAAGAACGCTTTTTGCAAGTACGGGAGTTAAAGAGGGGGTGGCTCTGCCTTCTGATTATTATATCTGTGAACTCTTTGCAACACATAGCGTCAACACAGCCCCGCTTGAGACTATAAAAGCTTATGCTGCGAGATCCCAAGATAGCTTTAAACTCCCGCTCGCGGATGAAGAGATAGAGAGCTATTTTGTGACATTAGAAAAGAGCGGTATAGATATGAATGAAGTTTATGGTAAACTTTTAGAAGATGGACTAAAGGCATTTGAGGACTCTTTCCGGGAGATATTGAACGCGCTAAAAGATTAGTCTTTCTTTGAATATGTAAAGGGGTTATTTATGAAGAAAAAGTTGGATCAGTATCTTAAATTTATGTTGCAAAAAAATGCAAGTGACCTTCATATCAAAGCACTCTCAGGCATTAGAGTTCGTATTGATGGTGTGTTAACTAATTTTGGAGAAGAGAAGTTCTCTAAGACGCAGATGGAACGACTTGTTGAAGAGATTACAGATGCATCTCAGCTTGAAACACTTCAAAGAGACAAGTCAATTGACTTTTCTTATAAAATTGAAGATAATGAGAGTCGGTTTCGTGTTAATATATTTCATCAAATTGATGGATTGAGTGCAGTATTTAGAGCAATTCCTGAAGAGATTCCTCAAATTGTGCATTTGAATCTTCCAAAATCTATAGAGACTTTCGCAGATGTTCCAAGAGGACTTATACTAGTAACCGGAGTTACAGGTAGCGGTAAATCAACAACACTTGCTTCTCTCGTAGATCTCATTAACCAAAAACAAAAAAGACATATTATCACCATAGAAGATCCGATAGAGTTTGTCCACAAAGATAAGCATTCTTTTATCAATCAAAGGGCGATCGGCATAGACGCTAACTCTTTTAAAGATGCACTAAGATCAGCCCTGAGAGAAGACCCTGATGTTATACTTGTCGGTGAGATGCGGGATCTTGAGACTATAGAGATAGCAATCAATGCGGCAAATACAGGGCATTTGGTCTTTTCAACACTCCATACGCTCAGCGCTAAAGATACAATCGACAGAATCATAGGGATGTTCCCAAATGATGAGCAAAACAGAGTAAGACTTTCTCTCGCAGCTGTTTTAGAGGGAGTTATCTCACAAAGACTTTTACCAACCATGGAGGGCAGTATTAGAATACCTGCTGTTGAGGTGATGAAAAAGAGTGCCAGAATAGCCGACCTTATAGCCACTGCAAGAGATAGTGAGATACTTGATGCTATCGAAGAGGGGGGTAGGATATATGGTATGCAAAGTTTTGATCAGTCCATACTTGATCTTTTTTTAAAGGGTAAAATAACAGAGAATACAGCACTTGAATATGCTACAAGTAGATCGGATATGAAGCTCAATATATCAAAAATTAGCGATAAGGCAGCATCTGCCGGAAGTGATATCGTCGACTTCAAAGATGACGAAGAAGAGCAAGGGGCATAGTCCCCTTATTCTCTATATTTGATAAATATAACAAAAAAGGGAAGTAATGTTTGCACGTTTTAGAAGAAATCGTATGCATACAGCACTCAGAGATATGCTGTGTGAAACACATCTAAGGGTTGATGATTTCATCTATCCACTTTTTGTGCGAAGCGGAGAGAAGATAAAAAAAGAGGTTGCATCACTGCCCGGTGTCTTTCAGATGAGTATTGATGAGGTACTTAAAGAGTGCAAAGAGCTACAAGCATTAGGAGTACGCTCAATCATCCTTTTTGGGATACCTGATGTAAAAGATAGTGTGGGGAGTGAAGCTATGTGCGAACATGGTATTGTTCCTCAAGCAATAAGAGCAATCAAAGAGAAGTACCCCGATATCTTTATCGTTAGTGATCTCTGTTTTTGTGAATATACAGATCATGGACATTGTGGGGTAATCGATCCTAAAACACAAAGCGTAGAGAATGATATCACATTGGAAAATCTTGCTATACAAGCAGTCATTCATGCAAAAGCAGGTGTTGATATGATTGCTCCAAGCGGTATGATGGATGGCATGATAAGTGCTATCAGAAGTGGGCTTGATAGTGAGGGGTTTATAAATCTTCCTATCATGAGCTATAGTACGAAATTTGCTTCATCTTATTATGGTCCATTTCGTGATGTAGCAGAATCAGCCCCAAGTTTCGGTGATCGCCGTACTTATCAGATGAATCCCGCAAATCGTAAAGAAGCGATAAGGGAGAGTGTAGAAGATGAGATGCAAGGTGCCGATATCTTGATGGTGAAACCTGCATTGGCATATCTTGATATCGTAAGAGATATCAAAGAGACTACGCTGTTGCCTTTGGCTGTCTATAATGTGAGTGGTGAGTATGCGATGCTCAAAGCCGCTGCAAAAGCAGGCGTGATAGATTATGAAGGCGTTATGATGGAAACACTTCTTGGGATGAAGCGCGCAGGCGCTGATATTATCATCACTTACCATGCAAAAGAGGCAGCTAAAATCCTCAATGGATAGATACGATATCATCATTATCGGATCGGGTCCGGCCGGTGCCACTTTGGCTCGTTTGCTAGATGATAAATATCGCATTTTATTGGTAGATAGAAGACCACTCCATAAATCGGCACAAAAAGTCATAAAAAATTGCGGAGGACTCATCGCTCCTGATGCACAAAAAGCATTGGCTAGTTTTGGGCTGAGTCTCCCGGTAGACATCTTAGTAACCCCACAAACATTTGCTGTAGAGACGCTGGACTTTGATAATGATATGATCAAAAGTTATCAAAGGCATTATGTGAATGTTGATAGAGAGCTTTTTGATAGATGGCTTTTATCCTTGTGTGATACAAAAAATATAAAAAAATCATTTTCTTCACACTTTGTCGGTGCTAAAAAGAGTGCGGATGGTTATGTGGTGACGCTGAGAAAAGAGAAGCAGCAACAAGATGTGTTTGCGTCTATCATAGTCGGTGCAGACGGTGGTAACTCAAAGGTTAAAAAAGATCTTGTGCCTGCAAGAAAAGAGAGTGAACCCCTTCGTTATATCTCCATACAAGAGTGGTTTAAGAACGAGACCAATCTCAATAGATATATTGCTATTTTTGATAGTGAAATTAGTGATTTTTACTCATGGATTATACCTAAAGAGCAATACATCATCTTTGGCAGTGCAATAAAAGAAGGCGATGATGTCACGAGGCTTCATGAGCTTCAAAAAAAGAAATTAGCAAGGTATGGTTATGATCTTAATAAACCCATAAAAAAATCGGGCTCTTATATATTGCGTCCAAAATCCTCAAAAGATATCTCTTTGGGCACTGACGATGTTGCATTGATTGGAGAAGCGGCAGGGTTTATCAGCCCAACTTCCGCTGAAGGGATAAGCTACGCTATGATCTCGGGAGCCAAGTTAGCTCACGCACTCAATGAGGATAGAGAGCATTTCGCGCCGATATATAAAGAGAATACGGCATCGTTGCGTTTTAATATCACGAAAAAGATATTGAAATATCCTTTTATGTATAACAAAATAGTTAGAAAAATAATATTTCAAACAGGTATTGGTGCATTGGATACCAATCAAAGATAATTTTCTGTTTTTACTAATTTTATAAAGCTATAATAGCTTTAGTATATTCTATTAAGTAAGGAGAGAGAATGAGACAGATGAAGAGATTGGCTGTGTTACTTTTGCTTATGGGCTTTGTAACACTCCTAAGTGCAGATACAAAAAAACGCTATGATGTAGAATCGGGCATCATCAAATATAAAATAACCGGTGGTGGCAATGTAATGGGTGTCTCTATGGAAGTGAGTGGAGATGCTACAAGTGCTTTTAGAAACTGGGGCAGCGAAGAGTTGTATGAGGAGCAGACTTCATCTGTGACAATGGGACAAAAAACGCAAGAGCATCAGATGAGTAAACTTGTTGACGGCAAAGCGTATATCGTTGATTTTGCAAATAAAATAATCCTAGATTATTCCGGTCAAGTACTTACAAATTCAGAATATAGCGACATGATGCAACAAGGCAAAGATATGCTTATTGCTATGGGTGGTAAAAAGGTGGGAGAAGAGGAGTTTATGGGGTATGATTGTGAGATATGGGAGCTAGCTCCCGCAAAAATATGGATACATAAAGGTGTGATGCTAAAAAGTGAAGCTTCTATGATGGGGATAAAATATACCACCGCAGCCGTTGAGGTTGATCTAGACGCCTCTGTTTCTGATGATCAGCTCCAAATGCCGGATTTTCCTATAAAAGAGGTTACAACCAATATGCTCTCAAACTCTACTATGGGGGCAGATGGGGCACCTCAGATGAGTCCTGAAGAGATGCAACAACTTCAAGAGGCAATGAAAAACTTTTCAAACCCAAAAGAATAGCTTTGCCTCACCGGCATTGGCTATTGATAATCTCACTCTAAAATCTTCAACCCTTTTATGATACAATATCTTCTTTTAGTTCAATGAGGATAGGAAAATGAGACACTTCTTAACGCTGGCGGATTTTACAAAGCAAGAGCTTTTAGAGATGATATCGCTTGCACAAAAGATAAAAAAACAGACATTAGAGCGAAAATATGTACCTTATATGCAGCATAAAACTCTAGGGATGATATTTGAAAAGAGTTCAACAAGAACGAGAGTAAGCTTCGAGACAGGCATTTATCAACTTGGTGGTATCGGACTATTTCTTTCAAAAAATGATATTCAGCTCGGTCGTGGTGAGCCGATGAAAGATACCGCAAGGGTAATCTCAAGAATGGTTGATATGGTTATGATACGCACTTTTGAGCAGTCAAAGATTGAAGAGTTTGCAGCATTTTCAAAAGTGCCCGTGATCAATGGGTTAACCGATTCATACCATCCTGTGCAACTTCTTACCGATTATCTCACGATGATAGAGTTTGGCAAAGGGGTTGATCCAATCGTTGCGTATGTTGGTGATGGAAACAATATGGCGGCATCTTGGCTGATGCTCGCTTCTATCATGGGGTTTGAGCTTAGAGTTGCTACACCAAAAGGGTATGAATGTGATGCCAAAGTAGTTCAAAAAGCACTCGAGTTTGCCAAAGAGAGCGGAGCAAAAATCATCATCTCCAATAATCCTAGTGCAGCGATTAAGGGTGCTGATGTGGTGACGACTGATACTTGGATATCTATGGGGAAAGAGGATGAAAAAAGCAAAAGAGTTGCAGATTTTAAGGGATATATGGTAGATTCGGATATGATGCAACTAGCAAAAAGTGATGCGATATTTTTACACTGCTTGCCTGCCTATAGAGGGTATGAAGTGAGTGATGAAGTGCTAGAGGCGCATGCTGATGCCGTATTTAGTGAGGCTGAGAATCGCTTGCATATGCAAAAAGGGATCATGGTCTGGCTAGATGCTCGCAGATAGCAAAAACATTTAGATGCAACGGCGTCTAAGTAGTTCTAACAATGACAGCTAAAATAATAAAACGAAACAAAGAAGAGCAATGAGCAATATAGATTTTGAAAAATTCGGCAAATATTCTAAACCAGGTCCGAGATATACAAGTTATCCGACCGCACTTGAGTTTAGTGATGCATTTAATTATGAGAAGTATATAGAGCTTTTGAGCAAGCCTAGTGATCAAAAACTTTCAATCTATATTCACCTCCCATTTTGCAGGAGTGCTTGTTATTTTTGCGGATGCAATGTCGTTTTTACCTCCAAAGAGGAAAAACTTGAGCGGTATGTGTCATATCTCAAAAAAGAGATTGATATCTTAGCAAAACATCTTGATACAAAAAGAGAGATTATCCAATTCCATTTTGGCGGCGGGACACCTACTTACTATAGTGCAAAGAATCTAGATGAAATCGTCAGTTATCTGAAGAGTGTTTTTCCAAATTGGAGTAAAGATGCTGAGATAAGTTGTGAGATTGATCCAAGATTTTTCAATGAAGAGCAGATGCAAGTATTTCAAAAACACGGCTTTAATAGAATCAGTTTTGGTGTGCAAGATTTTGATCCAAAAGTCCAAGAAGAGATCCATAGAGTACAACCTTATGAGACAACACTTGATGCTGTAAAGCTCGCAAGAGAGTATAATATCGGCTCTATCAATATCGACCTTATCTATGGATTACCGTTTCAAAGTTTAGAGAGTTTTCAAAAGACGCTTGATCTTGTATTGAGTCTTGATCCGGATAGACTCGCAGTTTTTAACTATGCGCATGTGCCATGGCTCAAAAAGACGATGCGAAAGTTTGATGAGACGACCTTACCACACCCGAGTGTGAAGCTTGAGATATTTAAATATACGATTGATTTTTTTGAGAGTAATGGTTTCAATATGGTCGGGATGGATCATTTCGCAAAACCACAAGATGAACTTTTTACAGCCATAGCAAAGGGCGAACTGCATAGAAACTTTCAAGGCTATACAACCAAAGGCGGTGCAATGCTTGTGGGTATAGGACTAACGAGTATAGGTGAGGGCGAGAGGCATTATGCGCAAAATACAAAAGATATGAAACTCTATGAAGCAGCCATTGATAGTGGCAAGCTCCCTTTTGAACGTGGGCTTGAGCTGAGCATGGATGATCTTATCAGAAAAGCTGTTATCATGGAGCTTATGGCAAATTTCTCTATCGACATCAAGCGTGTAGAAGATAAGTTTGAGATAGATTTTAGCGACTATTTTGATGATGCGATGCGTGAGCTTGTAGCATTTAGTGATGCTGATTTGATAGAGATAACACAAGAGAAGATACAAGCAAATAAGACGGGAGCAATGCTCATTCGCAATATCGCCATGCCTTTTGATGCCTATATGAACAAGTATAAAGCGAACAAAAAAAGCTTTTCTAAAACGGTTTGATATGAGCAAAGAAATCTTTGATTTTACTTCTGTGAGCGATGAGTGTATCAAGTGTGGGAAGTGTATCCCCGTTTGTACCATCCACCAGATAAACCCAGATGAGGTTACGAGCCCAAGAGGATTTATAGACCTTTTAGGTGCTTACAAAAGAGGAGATTTGGAGCTTGATAGCAACGCAAAAAATATCTTTGAGAGTTGCTTTTTATGTACAAACTGTGTCGATGTTTGTCCAAATACACTCCCTACCGATACGGTCATAGAAGAGGTAAGAGCCGATATAGCTAAGCGTTACGGCATTAGCTGGTTCAAGCGGGCATTTTTTTGGCTTTTGAAGTATCGATTTGTAATGGATATTGCTATGAAGCTTGGCTATATGGTGCGAACCTGTGCGCTTAGTGAGGATCCGCAAGGGCGAGGGTTGAAGGCTAGATTTTCACTCCCTATGATTAAAAAAGGAAGGTTATTGCCCTCTATGGCAAGCAAAAGTTTTTTAAACACCTACCCCGAGCATATCACCGCAAGCAAACCAAAACAGAAAGTGGCTATCTTTATCGGCTGTTTGGCAAACTATAACTACACAACCATTGGTGATAGTCTCGTGGAGATACTCCAAGCGCTTGAAGTTGAGATATTTATCCCAAAAGATCAGCTTTGTTGCGGTGCCCCGGCGTATTTTACCGGTGATGTAAATTCTGTGGAGTATTTGATTGAGAAAAATGTAGCCTATTTTGAGACATTTATGGATGAGTATGATGCGATGATTATCCCGGAGGCAACTTGTAGTGCTATGATTAAGCATGACTGGATAACTTTTTGTAAAAATCACTCAAAAAGTGAGCTTATCCCTCGTATCGAGAAGCTTTTACCCAAGATTCATATGGCAACGGATTGGCTCTATAAAAATAGCGAGCTGAAATCACTTTTGGCAAAAAAAGGGAAAAAATTTGATAGTATAGTGACCTATCATGACCCTTGTCATGCAAGAAAAGTACAAGGCATCTACCAAGAGCCACGAGAACTTTTGAGCCAAAATTATAATATGGTGGAGATGAGTGATCCAAATCGCTGTTGCGGGTTTGGCGGTGTGACGATGCAGAGTGAAAAATTTAAATTTGCCGAGCTTGCCGGAAAACCAAAAGCAGCCATGATAAGAGATACGGGCGCAACATATGTGAGTGCCGAGTGTTCTGCGTGTAGAGTGCAACTGAGTGAAGCGATGCATAGTGCAGGCGTTGAGACGATATTTAAAAATCCACTCGAGCTTATAGCTGAGGCTTTAAAGGGTTAGATTAATTAAAAATATAGGCTATAGAAAATCCACCAAAAAGGGCATGATTGTTTTCTAAGAGTGGACTATCATTATACACAGCACCGTGAAGATCATAATATTTTATATAAGCGCCTACCCAAAAAGATGAATCTATCCTTTTTGAGAAACCAAAAGAGGTTGCATACCCGCTATATCCACTTTTGGCTTTATAATAAGGTCTTAGAGGAGTAGTATATTCGGTTGCAACGCCATAATAGTATTCGTGGTATTGTGAATTGGCAAAAACAGGTCCTGTGGTGAGGTCAAAATCATAACCGTTTATATTCCAATTTAACGCAAGCTTAGGGTCACTTATAATTCCTACATAGTCTATACTTTTAAAATCAGTGCTAAAAACGCCACGAAGAGGTAGAGAAAAATAGAAATTGAAATTATCTTGATCGTAAATCATATATTCTAAAGTAGGTCCAAGTTCAAAAGTAACATCAAAATCCTTCATTCCTTCTCTAGCTCCGGTACTTTTACTCGGTAACATACCTCCGGCACTCAGTTTTGCACGAAGACCGTCTATATTGAAAAGCTTTTGTCGAATACCATTTTTATCTATAGTGAGATCTTTGTATTTAAATGAAATGTAAGGGTGTGGAAACACAAGAATACTTTGCGAATTTGAGCCTATATAATTAGGATAGCTTAAAACTCCTGTTCCTATTCCATATTCAAGAGTATAATCTTCGGAAAATAAAAAAGAAGACACGGCAATCAATATAATAATCTTTTTTAGCATGAGCACTCCCAATAATTAAAAGATATTATCAAAAATATGCTTAATATGTTTTTTGATTTTTCAATTCTATGAAATAAAGATCATTTGCAAGATAAGAAAAAAGAATCAAGAAGAGGCTATTTTGGATGCTGTGTAGATGTGAGTACTTTGTCTATTTTTGTAGCATTACAGAAAAATCTCCGGTTGCCACTAAGCATTTTTCATGCTCAAAAATTTCAAATTTTTTACTTCTGAAAATATCAAGATTGCTTGCAAGTTCTACTTTTGCGATATAGTTTTTTATCGTAAGTTCTTTTAGGAGCTTTATGTTTTTTAAACTTACCAAAAATCCAACTTCCATACTCGAATCATCATCAAACATTGCTAGACTACTCTGAGCAGCCGATTCTATAAGCATTGCTAAGGTTGGAATAGATTCAAAAGAGACATTTACAAAACACTCATACTCATTCGCTTTAATAATGCTATGTGCAAATCGAATGGGCGGTTGATGAGGAATTGAAAATTCTCTCATATTATTTATTTTCGTTAATGTATTGGGTTAAAGTTTTTGGATTCAAAAATACAGTATTGTTTTCATCTAAATCTTTGATCTTGACACCAAACTCTTTTTCAACAAGAAGTGTAATTTCAATGGCATCTACGCTATCAAGCCCTAGCCCTTCATTTCCAAAAAGAGGCATCTCATCATCTATATCGTTCACACCCATATCTTCAAGTCCTAAGCCCTTGATTAGCTTTAATTTCAAATCTGTTGTAGTTATCAAATTATATTCTCCATTTCAATTAATTTTTTCTTTAAATCCAATCTTTTTTCCGACTGAACTTTTTACTATTTCCATGCCATTATATATTTTAAAAATAATGTTTATAGAACCAAAAACATTTTTAAGCATATCTCTTATATCTTTATGTTTAATTTCAATATCTGATTCTATATAAATATCTAAAACTTCATCTCTCAATGCTTTCTCGTCTTTTCTTACTTTTACGAGTGTACATTTTACCTCGCTTAAACTTTCAATAATATTTTCTATTTGAATGGTTGAGATTCTTTTACCGGCTATTTTTGCTAAATTTGAACTTCTCCCAAGCAATTTAAATTCGTGCTCCCCAAGCATCTCTACGATATCTTCTGTCTGAAAAGGTAAAATAACATTCTCGATAGTTTTACCTAAAACTTTCTGTGTGACAAAAGGAGAAGATATATTGAGTTTGCTGTCATTTTCTCCAATTTGAACGCAATCATATGTTTTAAATGTTTCTTCATCGTCAATTTTATAACCCATGATTCCCGCCTCGGTAGAAGCAAAAAGTTGCATTACCGAGCTTCCATAATGCTTTTTGAATTCTCTAGCATCTTCTTGAGAAAGTGGGGCGGTGGAAGTTATAAAAAAAGATTTTTCAAAACGAACAGGTTTCTTGACTCTATTGAGTGCTTTTATAAAAAGTGGAGTTGTAATGATAAGTGTATTTGGAATTTCTGCTTCTAAAGCTAACTCTTCAGGTAAGAAACTTTCTTTTACCCAAACATCTATGTCCATTTCAAATGGAACCACTCCGCCTATATCAACTCCGTAAATATGCACGAATGGGACGGTTGTGATGACTCTTGTAAATTTAATATTTTCCGGAAGTGTACCTATCATGGACAATGCTTGTTGTTTAGAGTTTTGTTTTGTTTTGTAAACGCCGGTCGGCAACCCTGTTGTGCCTGATGTAAAATATAGAAATTGCATATTATCTTGTTTTAAATATTCTTTTTCAAAAGATGCGACATGAGCCTCAAGTGCCGGTTGAGATTTATCGTAGACTGTGGTAAAAATTTCATTTTTATAGCAATAGAGAGCATCGCTTAATTGCTCTACCTTTTTGCAGATTTTATCTATTTTTTGAATATTAACATAGCACTTTTTATCCATATCATATATGCGCATCTTTTCCCCAAAGACATTAATTTTTCGCAATTTTATCATAAACTAACATAAAGTAAAAGAAAAATAGCACTTATGCCTAGCGTTATTACCATGCCTATGGAAAAAAGTGCTACGGTGTTGCTTAGAATCAACGAACCAAATCCACAAAAGGTACTCAAAAGAGCATATTTTATAGCTTTTTTTACAGTGAAGGTACTCTCTTTTTCGTAGAGATAAAACCCATAATCAACACTAATTCCCAAAAGTATAATAAGTGCAAAAATATGCATTATGTTGATTTTAAAAAATAGCGATATGGTAAACAGAACGATACTTGTAGGGAAGAGGAGATACATTAAGGGATAGTAAAAATTCTTTTTTGAGACAAGCAGTAATACAAATAATATAAAAGCTATAGAAATATAGGTAAAGGTAATTAATTTTTTTTTCATCTCTTCCATATCTTCTTTTAAGATTTTTCCAATATCAATGATATAAAGATATGACCTCTCTCTCATTTTCTCTTTTACATCTGCTAACGCTAAGGTATAATAAACTCCTTCTTCCTCAATAATTTTAAATTTAAAATCATCAAAAACAAGAGGGTCACAATTTAGCTTTTCTATCCCACTATAAGCCTTCTTGAAGTCTTCTGCAAACCCTACTTTTTTTGAAACCTTTTTTATATCGTCTTTTAATACTCTAAAATTATATTGCTGCAATATTAAAAGTTTTTCTGAACATTTTTTTTGACTTAGGACAAATTTTCCTATACCTAACATTGAAGGATTTTCATTTGATATTGCTTCATAATTTTCTAAAAGCTCTTCTTTCGTCTTGCCGCTAATAAGAAGCTTTTGATATCTTTTTTCATCAAATTTCTCATTGAATTTTTGTGATATGTCAATTAATTTTTTGTTTTGATAGTCTAGATTTTTTAATTCATAATCAAATTCTAAATTTTGAGAACTTATACCAAGTAATGCTAGAGAGAATAGCACTATAAGCAGAGGACGAAATCCTTTCTTTTTTCTTTCTACCTTTGTAATATTTGGCTCTTTAATGCCCAAATGAACAAAAATGAAACTAAATATTAGAAAAGCGATACTTATAGAGATTGCTCCAAAAAAAGCAAGCTGAGAAAAGAACTCTATATCGATGAAGCTAAAGATTATAAAAACACCAAATGTTGTTAGAAAGCCATAAAAAACATTTTTTTGAAAATGATTTTTCCCCGGCGTGAAATTATTATGAAAATAATAGTGAAACATATAATCTATAGAGATAGTTGTAATACTCACGCCAAAAGCAAGAGTGAGGAGGTTGATGCTTTCATAAAAAAGTGAGCTGATCATGATAGCACCAAGGATTGAGCTTCCTATTGCAAAAATAGAGTTTATAAAAAGCTTGCTATTTTTGAGAATAAAAAAATATAAGACAAGTAATAAAATAGTTGCGATCAGCATAATACGCTGCGCATCTCTTTTTATATAGTTGGAATTTTCAACAAGATAAAAGAATGGAGCTATCGCAATGACATCTTTGTGACTACTCAATATATGGTTTACTTTATTGTAGAGCTGTTGCGATAAATCAGCACTTGAAGTGTCAATGTTTGTTGTTGCCTTTATAACATAGCCAAAATTATGTAGTTTAAAAATGTCCCCTTGTTTTTCTTTCTCATTGAACGTAAAAAGCGCAAGGGGATCATAAGGGTTGATGGGTTCATATAAAACAGAGTCGTAAAGTTGTCGATATAGTTCTTGAAATTTTTGCTCTATTTGTATTTGGCTTAGATGCTTATTATCAAAATCTGCAAGAAGATAGTAATTCTTTACCATATATTCTTTGAGCTTTGGAGGCAAAGTATGTTGGAAATATACTTCACGTATTTCCGGTATACTTTTTAGTTCAGAGGCTATTTCGCGAAGTTCATTTTTACTCTTTTGGGTAAAGTCTTTTTTGGCTATCAAAATTTCTTCATTGTTCCCTATTTTCTTGGTAATACTTAAAATATCAACATTTTTTTTGGAAATGAATATCTCTAAAAAGTTCGTGCTATATTGGATATTAGAGAAAAAAAGAGCATAAGCTATAGCCAAGCTAACAAAAATAATCAGATTGCTATATTTCATTTTTTTATAATTTCAATAGTGTCGCCGTTAAGCATATAGAGTTTAAAGCTTATTACTTGCTGATTCCTTACGTAAACGAGTGCGCTTTTGATAACATCACCGGTATTTTCCAAGAAAGTTATTTGGAATTTTCCGCCTTCCTTATTTACTTGAAAGTCTTTATTTGTTTTTAACGATTTATACTCTCCCAATCTGCTCATAATGTCAATAAAGATATTTGTATATAAGAGTGCCTTTCCTTTTAAACTGTATATATCTCCGCTAGAACCCTCGATAGTTACATTATCTTCTTTTTTGAGAATCTTTTTATAAGAAGGAGTTTCGTAGGTGACCGTTACAGTTGAGTCCGATATGTCTATATGTCCACTTTTGTATATTTTGTTGTCAATCGCTTTTATAAAGCGAATCTCATCAAAATCATAACTGGCTGAAAATAAAAATTTTACGCATAGAATAAAAATTGCTATAGCTCGCATAATCTCTCCTTTTCTTCTTGCATGATTTTTTGTGCATATTGCATCATCTCAATTTCACTCTTATAGTCATTTGGATTTAGCGGTTGCAGCATTTTTAAGTAGATAGTAACTGTATCGTTACTTGCAAAACAAAAAGTCTTTTTTGGAAGAAGTTTGTATGCGCCTTCAATGACAATAGGAACTATAAGTTTATTTTTCTTTTTCGACATCTTAAATGCACCTCTCTTAAAAGGGAGAAGTTTGTTGTCTCGATGCCTTGTGCCCTCGGGAAAATAGATAACATTGCCGTCTGCATCGAGCTGATCTTCAATCTCTTTGTGGATAGCACTCAATTCTTCTATTTTTTTTCCTTTTATATATCTTACTCCAACAGAATCCGCAATCTTTTCTACTATTTTATATTTACCCAAATTAACATTAGCAAAAATCAAAAAATTATTAACAATGGTGGCTATTGCAGGAAAATCAAGTATGGATTGATGTGTTGATATAAAAATCACACCCTTGGGAATTGTGGGTAATAGATCTTTCTTTAAGATAATTTTTGGAGTTATTGCAAAAAATACCCTATAAGCAAATGCGGCACCTTTTTGAAAAAACTCTCTTGGATGGTTGATAAAAGGTCGTAAAATAAAATAGAAAAGATATCCGGGCACTATTAGCCCAATCAACAATCCGAAAAATATAAAATGGCCTAATGCACCAAAAAAACATCGCAACATCTAATATCTCACTTTCCCGTAAACTATTTGTGCAAATAAAGCAGTAAAAAAAAGTCCATACCAACCTATAGAGGCATAGAATGCCCAAAAATTATCACTACATTCATAGACGACAATAAGGTGAACGACTGCATTAATCAACATGAAAAAAACCCAATATAGATCCCCCCTTTTTAAAAATGCTTCTTGTTCTTGTGTGAGCTCTTTTTTATAAAATAGCTTCGTAAATCCAAGAACCATATGTTTTTCATTAAGATGTGAATCTAAAAAAAACACTAAAAAAATAAGTGACAATATTGCCGGAATAAATTTTACTATCTTTATTGACGAAAAATAGTAGGCAATCGCTAGTATAACAATATAGATAAACACAATGATTACATCAGTGACAGGCTTTTTTTTAACTAAAAACCATAGCAGATAAAAAAATGCCGTACAAAGATATAAAAGAACAACATTCTCGAATGCAAAATAATGGATAAGAAGAACAAACAAAGGAGCAAAGACAATGTTTGAGATCTTCATTACCTTACCATGCCACCACTTATATTTATGACTTCTGCCGTAACATAACTTGCCTTATCTGCCAAAAAGAAGACCACCTCTGCGACTTCTTGGGGTTCTCCTAGGCGTTGCATAGGAATATCTTTTTTTAGATTTTGTATATCCAATTTTTTAGTCATTTCTGATTTTATGAGACCTGGTGCTACTGCATTCACTCGAATTTTGTAGCGAGCTAATTCTAATGCTAAAGATTTTGTAAATGCTATCATAGCGCCTTTAGCTGCGGCATAGTTTGTTTGTCCCATATTTCCTACAATACCGGAGACGGAAGCAACATTAATGATAGAACCTTTCTTGGAACTTATCATTTTGTTGAGTAGAGCCTTTGTAACATAATATGTTCCGTGAACATTTGTTTCTAGCACTTCACTCCAATCTTTATCTTCCATCCAGAAAAAGAGTTTATCTTTTGCGATGCCGGCATTATTTATTAGAACATCAACCTCAATCTCTTCAAGTTTTTCTTGTATTTCCTTTTGGTTGCAAATATCAAATTGTATGATTTCTGAATTTTCAAGCTCATTAGATAAAGACAGTGCTTTTTGTCTATTGTTTTTGTAATGTATGTAAACAAAATAGCCTTGAGCATGAAAGTATCTCGCGCATGCTTCGCCTATAGCCCCTGTTGCTCCCGTTATAAAAACCTTTTTCATATAAACATTCCATTAGAAATCATCTCTTTAACTATCTTGATGTCTAAATCCATTCTTCTATCCTCATCTAAAACTTTGACTTTTCCTCTTATAATTTTAAAGCATTTTTGAAGATGTGGTGAACACTTTTCGAATCCTCTTATATCAACAGCTTGTGCTATACCGATCAAACCTATACTGAGCATATTCGCTAAATCCGGCAACTGTTTAGCAAAATTTCTAGCAGATGTTGTCCCCATACTTACTTTGTCTTGGTTGAAAGATTCTGTAGAGCGGGAATAGAGTGATGCTGCATTTGTGTTCATTAAAATATCTGCACTCAATGAGCTTAATGTTACTTGTATGAGTTTGAAGGCATGATGTGTTGCTTTTTTATTGATCTTCAGACTCTCACCTAGTCCTTTGTTGAATTTATGATCTACTAAAAGAGCAAACTCTTTATCTAGCAAGTCTGCTATATTGCCTACACAGATTCTCATCGTATCCATCGCGTGAGCAATGTAGCCACCATAAAAATTTCCAGAAGTGTATATTCTTTTCCCGACATGATCAACAAGTGGATTATCATTGACTCCGTTGATTTCGGTCTCTATCCATTTTTTTGCAATTTCTAAGTTGTCCCTTACAACCCCCAATACCTGCGGTGCGCATCTTATGGAATATCTATCTTGAATATTTTGTTCACTTTTGGTATGAAAATCTTTATATCTACTAAAAGCTTCATGTGTTAAATGAGAGTCGATGCACTTTTGTAAAATATTCTTTGCAGTAACCTTTTGCCCTTCAAAGGGCTTATTGTCATGGACAAAAGGCTCAAGAGGCGTAATATCGCACAATAAAACTTCATAAATACCTGCTACAAAAGTTTCTACAGTGTGTAAAAGGATTTCAAATTCTTCTATGGACTTAATTGCAATAGCACTCATTGTGGCAGTGCCGTTAATAACGGCTAAAGCTTCTTTTGCTTTAAAGACATAGGGTTCAATACCTAATTCATCATAAACATCTATCGTATTTCTTATCTCGTTTTTATATATAACTTCCCTCTCGCCTGCTATTGCTGCTGCTATATAAGATAATGGTGCTAAATCACCGCTTGCACCAACAGAACCCTGAGAAGGAATGAGGGGATATATCTCTTTGCTGATCAAAAGTTCAAATCTTTGAAGCAGCTCATAGCTGACACCGCTTTTGCCTTTTGAAAGACTAATAAGTCTTACTATCATCATAATGCGAGAGATATCAGAGGAGAGATATTCACCAACACCTACACCGCAAAAACGATAAAGATTCTTTTGTAATTCTTGCGTCTCTTCAAATGCGGCATAATTGCAACCTGCCTCTCCATATCCGGTAGTAATACCGTATATCGGCATACCTTGTCGTATTTGTTCAATCAAAAAATTATGACCTGCATTGATAAAATCTATAAAATTTTTATCTTTACTTAGTTGAACTTCTGTTGCACCTTTAAAGTTTTTATACTCAACACTTTTATCATCAATTATCATAACTCTATCCTTATCTTATTTATTCCGCTTTCATACATATTAACAACACCTATCAAATCTTGCAAAGAGTCTATAATTCCTCTAAACTTCTCTGATTTAATCTCTTGTGCATTGCTTGTCTCAGAAGCAACCTCCACGACTACTGCTGCACCTGCTTCTAAAAAATTTGTACATCTGTTTACCTCTTCTATATTTTTTACATTTAAACATTCAACTGCTACACATAATATTTTTTCTCCATGAACTAATGATTGCAGTGCTGCTGTTTTTAATGCATCCAATGATGTCTTGGCCCCATTTGAGACCGTTAGAATCTCATCTGTATCTGAGTGGATAAGTGAAAAATAGGAAGAAGCGGTGTTGTAAACGCTATTTTGAAATGCCGTAGGGGAAAGCATTTCGTTAAAGGCTACGGAATCAGCTATTTTTACTGTTTCCTCTGCTTCTCCAAAGCAACTCCCATAAACAACTTTTCCGCCACTAAATCCACATTTATCGCTCAAATAAAGCATCACTTTGGCATTTCTAGTAAGCCTTCTTCGAAGCATCATGTTTGAGACCAATCTTTTTTCTTCTAAGTCCGGTATACTTACTTTATCATAAATTTTTGCTGCGCTACAAATATTTAAAGTTATATATTTCATTCCTGAACTCCAAAGATTAACGAAGTATTATTGCCGCCAAAAGCAAAAGAGTTACTCAAAACATTTCTCACTTCTTGCATCTTGGGTTCACGTAAAATAGCAATGTTTTTATTTTCTTGCTCATCTAGATTAGTTTGTGGTGGAATTTTTTTGTTTTTAATAACCTCACATGCGATAATAGCCTCAACTGCTCCAGCAGCACCCAAAGTATGTCCTGTGATTGCCTTTGTTGAACTTACAAATGTTCTATTTGAAAAAATCTTTTCTATAGCTAAGGCTTCAACGCGGTCGTTTGCCAAAGTCGCTGTTCCGTGAGCATTGATATATTGTATATCATCAGAGCTTATATTTGCGTCTTTTAATGCATTATTCATTGCCTTTATGGCACCTATTCCTTCCGGATTGGGATTTGTCATATGGTAAGCATCGCTACTTGCTCCTACCCCTTTTAATTCTATGGATTTTTCTTCTTTTTTACTTTGAATTAAAAGTGCGGCAACGGCTTCTGCTACATTCATACCGTCTCTATTGACATCGAAAGGCTTGCATCTCTTGCTTGATTGAACTCCTAGTGCATGAAATCCTCGAACAGTTGAATGGCAAATGCCATCGGCGCCGACAACCAAAATATTTTTATACGCATCTACATTTAAAAGTCTTTTCGCAAGCAATAAGGCATTAGCACTTGAGGTGCATGCCGTAGATATTGCTCTTGTGTCATAAAATTTATATTTTTTTTCCAGATAGTCTGTAAGAGCATTCATTGAATATCTATTGGGGTTGATATTTTTATAATTTTTATCTCTATTAAAGATAACTTCACACTCTTGCATTCCCCCAACGGAAGATCCTAAAATCAAGAGGGTATTTTTATAGTTTTCAAGATTTGAATTTTCTAAAACAGCTTTGACGACCTCATCCAAAACTTCATATATAGATTCATATTTCATGATACCTAATCCCATGGTTGTTTCTTCAATATACTCTTCACTCTCCACCAATGGAGACTTTTTATCATAAATTGCATCCATTAATTCAGCTACATTGCCTGCATTACATCTTAACTCGTAATTGTTTATATATGCTTTCATATCATCTCAACCTTTAGAAACTTAATATGATCTCCGTTTTTTTCATGTAAAATTTTATCGCTTCCCTCTTTTATTGTTTGATTGAGTGTATAGCTCATCTTTGTCTCAAAATAAATAATTCCGTCTTTGCAGTTGACACTTTTGTCTGTATCGCTTGGCTCAAATTCCACACTTGCGATTGCCCCCTCTTTTTTTAGTGAAAATTTTTGAAAATTGACACTGCTTTGCACCTTTGTTGACTTATCTACTCCCCAAATGCGTTTAATGATATTTTGTGGAGCACTCACTAAATCTACAGAACCTATGATAACATCATTTCTACTATTATAAATTGAAGCATATGCACTCATCAGAGTATGATAGTAAGTAAAATGATCAGATATTTGAAATATACTTTTCCCTTTGATTCCTAAAGATTTTGCAACATAATAATTAGTCGTATTGCCCAAAAGGTTGATAAAATCAAACAACTGCAAAGGTTTATTTTCTTTGTACATATAAGTGTTTGTTTTGTGAATTACATCTATATCTCCAACGCCACTAGTGATATACAACTCATCCTCTTCTTTGATTTGTATTTGCTCTTTTAAGAGCTCAGCTCCATACAAAGCTAAATGGATAAAAGTGTCTTGTCTTCTTGTCTCTACTTTATATCTATCTTTCAGAATTTTCTTTATATCTTGTGTGTTGTCAGACAAAAATGAACTATATCCATGAATGTAAAGCTTCATACGGTTTTCCTAAGAAGCAAAGAGATATTATTGCCACCAAATCCAAAAAAGTTGCACATGAAAACACCTTCATGGCAAACTCTATCTTCCTGAGTCAGTTTATATCCTATGGATTCTTCACAGTGTAATGTTTTTGGTAGAAATCCATCATTGATAGATTTCATTAAAAAAATTGATTCCAATACTCCCGAAGCACCGATTGTATGTCCAATATATGGTTTTAAGGCAGTAATGAGCGGTTCGTTTTGAAAAACTTTTTTTAGCGCATTCATCTCTGCTTCATCATTTGCCAAAGAGCCGGTAGCATGAGCCTTTATAGCAGTAATATCCTCTGCACTTAAAAAGCAATTTTTAAGTGCACCCTCCATTACTTCTACGCATTCATCTCCTCCTTCACTCACAGAAGTTATCGTAGCTGAGTTGCAATTACTAAATCCGCCCAATAACTCCCAAGATGAACTCTCTTTGCCTAAAAGCATAGCCCCTATACCTTCTCCCAAGACCAATCCGTCTCTATCTTTATCAAAAGGTTTCGGAAGTGTTTGAGAAAGTAATCCCATGGAATGGAATCCGCTACTCATCACGGGAGAGAAAATCTCAATACCGACAACAATAACATACCTCACTAACCCTATATCTAAAATATTTTTCGCTTCCAAGAGTGCATTTGCACTCGAGGTGCAAGCAGTGTTGATGGTCATTGTAAACTCATTCAATCCAAACTCTAAAGCTAAATCTTTCGCATAACTATCAATACTCCGCTTTTTGGATCTATAGGGTAATTTTTCTTCATAGGCCTCCGCATTAATTGCATCTATTATATTCCAATCAATGAGTGATGTTCCAATGATTAAAGCTGTTTTCTCTCTCTGTTTCGGTAAAATTTTTTCAACAATATCTTTGAGAGCTGTATAGATATCCTTTTGATTCTGTCCATACTCTTTTTCTAGTGAAAAATATGGTACAAAGATTCCATTGTTCAACTCTTTTTGCGATATAAAAGGCTGTGCAAAAGTTGCTGTATATTCTAGAATATTAACCATTTGTCTCTTTTAGTATAAGTTCGGCCAAGTGATTGATGGTTGTTACCGTTCTTCTAAACTCTTTAGAATCCCCAAGTCTTATCCCATAATCTCTTTGTAAACCCATAGAGATTTGCAAAGCATCTAGAGAGTCTAAATTTAATTTTGAATCAGTAGAAAAAAGTTCCACATCGTCAGAGATATCTCTTGGTTCTATGTCCTCTTTTTCGCATACTTCGATAATCATTTTTTTTATCTGAAGTTTTAATGTTTCATAGTCCATTGTTTGCCCTTGTTTTTAAAACTATTATTGAAATCAAAAGTGCTATCAAACCAAAAATAATCAGCATGAAAGACTCCTTCATAACATCTGATGCACAGGCTGATTGTAAAAATATTTTTAAAAATCCGTCTAGTCCCCAAGACATCGGTGATATATTTGCAAGTGTTTGCATAAAATGAGGCATGATAAATTTTGGAACCATAACTCCACCGATAGCGCCCAAAAGAATATTTAAAATACCTCCTATTGTTGTTGCTTGTCCGGTTGTATTTGCGCTTACTGCAATCAAAGAAGAGAGTCCGATTGCAGATAGGCTTAAAGCAAAAGATATTAGAAACAAAGCCGATAGAGTTCCATTAATTTCTAATGCCGGAGTATTTAAAAGAGGCACAAGATATACTCCTACAAGTACCATGCAAATCATTTGTAGCTGAGCGATGATAAAGTATGGTACTGTTTTAGAAAAAACAAGCAAAGATATAGGTATATTCATGGAAAAGAGTCTTGATAGTGTATTTTGTTCTCTTTCATTTATGTAGATAGTGGACATAGGTATTATGATAAAAAACATCCCAAAAACTATCCATGTCGGTACACTCTGCTGGGTTGAATTCGGCATTTTTTCTTGCCTATTATATTGAACCTGCAAGAGATCATCATCTTTTAAGGATACTGACTGGATTGCTGCAGCGGCCTCATCGGAAAAATCAGCTAATTTTTCTTGTATAGTATTTAATTTTAGAGTAATAATCAGTTTTGTCAATTTTGCTTTTAAAAATTCTATCTCTTCTATTTTTAGGGAGTTTTTAACATCGATTTCCAGCTTCTTATTTTCTTTAACAAAGTTTTGTGGCATGTATATAATGATATCTGCATTTTCGGGTAAGACATTTATAAAGTTTTTATCTTCCAATATCCTATCTTCAAGTTTTTTAGAGATTGTGCTCGTGTCACTATTTACAATCGTAATTTTAAAACGAATACTCTCTTGAGAAAAGACATCTCGCATGGCAACAGACATAATCAAGATAAAAATCGAAGGCATAACAAAAAGTGCCAACAGAGCATATTTGTCTCTCCAAACCAACAAAAACTCTTTTTTGATTAGAGCACTAAACATCAAGATTTCCTGAAAAATATTTCTCTAAATCTGTTGTGGGAGTAATCTCTTGTTGAAGAATGCATTTTCCAAAAGAGATAATTGCAACCTCATCGCAGAGGGAGTTAACCTCATTGAGATAGTGACTTGTATATACTACGGTAATTCCTAATTTTTTATAATTTTTTATAGATTCCAAAATCTCATTACGGCTTTGAGGATCGATGCCCACAGTCGGTTCGTCAAAATAGATAATTTTTGGATTGTTTAAAAGACCTATGGCTATATTCAATCTTCTTTTTTGCCCACCCGAAAGAAAAGATGCTCGTTTGTCAAGTATCTCTTCTAGGCCATTAATTTCGATAGCTTTTTCATAGTTTTCTTTATTTGCTTGTTGAATTTTTGAAAAGAAATCTAAATTTTCTCTCACGCTTAATCGTTCATAAAAGGCTAGATTCTGAGGAACAAGAGAAGATATCTCCCTGATCTCTTTTTGGTGGGATCTTAGCTCGAGATTTCTAATTTCAATATCCCCTTTTTCATAATCGCTCAATCCATTTAAAATCGCAAGTATCGTACTTTTGCCGGCTCCATTTGCACCTAACAATCCGAAAATTGAACCTTTTTTCACATGAAAAGAGAGATTGTCGAGAACTTTGAGATCGCCATAACTTTTATCAACATTATGAATCTTTATCACAGCTAGTATCCGAACTCTAATAGTTTTTTATATATTTTTGCTTCATTTTTTGCAATTAGGTGCAATTTCTTTGCTATGGAGTCAAAATCAATCTCTTTTTTTGCTTTAATTGATTGCGCAATCATAAGTGCAAACTCTCGCCATTCATCTCCGACATTCAGCATCATCTCAGACGCTTCATACAATATAGGATCATCATCAAATAATTTACTTGCTTCTTGTAGAAAAGAGGCATACATAAATCTAAATCCTGCGCCCCCCGTTCCTATCTCTTCTTGCATGCGAACTATATTTCCTAAAAAAAGTTTAGCATATTTTTCATCTTTTTTCTTTAGCTTTAAAATCGTTTGTGCCAAATACCTCATCCCTCGTATTCCTGCAATGGGAATAGCTTTGCTTAACATTCTCTTGGATAATTTTTTTATATTTTTCGCAATAATAGGTCTAAGATCAATCTCTTGAGGAATAAAAGACGGATAATATAGCAGACCTTTCGGCGCCATAGTACCTTTTGAAAATCTCGCTTTAGTTAAAGATTTTTTCGAACACTTCATTATATTTTGAAAGACAGGATCGCTGATGAGATAATCATCTTTTTCCTTACCGCAGACGATAAAATTATGTGCATTAAAATGAAAACTCAACTCATCAGGAACATACTCTAGCCAATACATTGAGCCTTGCGCACCTACTATTTTTCCTTGACTTAAAAGTTGATCTAGCCTCTCTTCGCCTCTTTTTTGTGATTTAAAAGTTTCCATAACCATTTCAACATGAAGATTTTTTTTGAGATTTTTTACTATGGATTTTGGCATACTTCTATAGGCCATCAAAGGCATACCCCCCATTTTAATAAAAGGAATATAGGCAAAATTAAGAGTATTGGATATCCCAAAAACCATAGGTTCGCTTATTTTTAAACCACCATGAGTGAGCATTGAGGATACGACTCCACTCTCGCAATGAGCATGATGTGTATGTTGGAATGTATTACTCATAAGGTAGCCTTTTTATCTCTTCTTCACCTAATCCAAGTACATCACAATAAATTAAGAGTCTATTCTTTTTCATCTTTGAAAATCTTTTCGGGCAAAAATCTCTTTTGATAGTCCATTGAAAAAATTTCGTAGCTTGAGATAAAAGAACTATATCCATGCGTTGCTTGTACATATAATAGTATAGTGTCGAATATTTTCCTTCTTTAACTTTGAGATAAGCATCGTTTATTTTCTCTTCTATATCATCTAAAGCTTGTCTTGTGACCGTCTCTTCAACTATCCAACCGCTTGAGCTTACACTCTGTAATTTTCCGTCTTCGCCTTTTGCATAAAGAGTTTTTTTCATTTTTGCATAAGTTTCACTATTGTCTTGAGGGACGTTATTTATTTCCATATTAGACAACCTCCAGCAACATAAATGCAGTAGAAAACCTTCCGCTCTCGGGGATATAGCAGAGTAATCTTTCTCCTTTATTCAATTTGCCGGAATTAAATAATTCTTCTAAAATAATATAGATAGATGCCGATCCGGTGTTGCCCTTTGTTGAGAGATTTGTAAACCATTTTTCTTTGGGGATGTTGCAGCCGACAGCGACCATACCTTCGTATACTTTTTCTTTAAAATATTCTGAACTATAATGTGGCAAAAACCAATCAATCTCACTTGGATCAAAAAGATTTCTCTCCAGCATCTCCTTTAACGGCTTTACCACTGTGTAAGTTATAACTTCTTTATTTAAAAGTTTAACATCTTGTTTTACAGCAAAGATAGATTTTGTTAACCATTCTTCCGGAAGATATTCTCTGTAGCCTTTTATGCTTCCGTCACTTAGTTTTTCGCAGCCTGAATACATACATGTTTCTTGCTCGTTTGCATAACTTCTCATAAAAATATTTTCTATTCTCAGCGAGATGTCATCATCATTATTTGGCGTGCTGCTAAGTCCTATAGCTCCGGCTCCGTCGCTGAGCATCCACCTAAGAAAATCTTTTTCAAAAGTAAGTTCTTTATTTTTTTTGATCATCTCAACTTTGGCTTGAACTTCAGGTTCAAAATTTCTTCCTCGCATTGAAGCAGATATATTTTCGCTTCCGGTTGCAATTGCAGATTGAACTTCGCCTGATTTGATAGCCAAGTATGCATACCTTAAGGACATAAGTCCGCTAAGGCAGATTCCAGACAAACTAGCCACTTCCATAGACTTAAGCGAGCTTTCTCCGTGAACCATCAAAGCATGATTAGGCAAGAGTTGATCAGGAGTTGTAGTTCCACATGCCAGCAAATCACACTCTTTTGTGTTAAATCCATTTTGATTCAAGGCGTCTATCGCATTTTTTACCAATTGAGCATTTGAATGAGTTGTTGCTCCTGTTTTAGGGTCTATTGCATAATACCTTGATTTTATTCCATTGGATTTCAATACTATATTTTTCACCAAAGAAGGTTTGCCATCCACCATTCCCAAAACCTGTTCCATCTCATCGTTACTTACCGGTTCATTCGGCATAAAAACTGAAATCTTATTTATATATACATCTTTCATCTGCCACTCGGCCTTTCATATTGTCTTTCTAGTTCTCTTAGGGCGTCTTCCCTAAATCTGTTGATAATTTTTCTTACCAATAGATTAATCGGCATGATTGTAAAAACTAAAAGTATCAAAAATACTATGTAAACGCTCATTCCAACTTTTCTTCCAAAGCTCCCCTTCTTACCAAAAAGTTTTATGAGTTTCGCCCAAATCTTAGAACTTCTGGTTGCAATAATCTCTAGCCCTATAAGTTTCCCGTCTATATTTACTGCCCCTAAATTTTTAAGTAAAGGTTGCAACTCTTTTTCTTTATCTTGTTTTAGCTGTTCATTTAATCTCTCTCCAAATCTTGAAGCGGCATCAATGTCACTTTGTAAGATACCCGCAGGAGGAAAAAACCAAAATGCATCTTTGCTCCCGCTCATAAGCCATTTTGGAGTTGTTATTAGGGAATAAACTCCTTTTCCTTGATCGGTCAATGCAACATTGTCTATCAAGACAGCATCTAAATCTTTTAATAAAACTTTCATTTTTTCTTGAGCCATGACCCACATATCTCTGCATGCAATGAGCGTGATAACGGGTTTATTTTTAAAAATCTTCTTTGCTTGTTTGGATTTTAAAAATCCTACGATAGGAGAAGATGGAGATAAAAACCAAATAGTATACCCTAAAATAATCAAATCGTATTCATCCTCCAAGTTTTTTACAGGCTTTATCGGTGCTCCTTCAACTAAAGCCGCCTCAGCAAACTCATCTGCAAATTCATAAAATCCCCATGGATAAGGATAATTCTGAGCCCCATTAATCTCTCTAAGATCAACTTTGATTTCATCATCAGGTAATTTAGATATGAAACTCTTCACAACGCTTTCTAATTGCCCGGTTTGTGAATAGTATAAAACTAAGACTTTTTTCATTAATTTTCGCTTTTAGAGTTCTATTAGGAACATTATTTTATCGAAAAATTATTAAGGTTATATAAGAATAGTTAATATTAATGCCATAGTAAACCTCTAAGTAGTAAGAAACGCTGCATGCAAAATTTAGTATGCAACAATAAAAGTCTTATATTGTCATATTTTTTATCAAAAAAAGAAATTCTTTTCTCGGCAGGGGGATAGTAACAATCAACAGCTATATCTATACATTTCCCCCCTCTATATAAATGCAAAAGTAGAACTTCAATCTCAAAGTCAAACCTTCTTTTTTTTGTGTTTAGATCAAGGATGGAAATAGGGTAAATTCTAAAACCACTTTGAGTATCTCCAAGTTTTTTAAATGTTTCAATCATAACCCAAAAATTACTAAATGCTCTTCCGAACTTTGATGATTGAGGGACATGATCTCCATTGAAATTACGATTTCCGATTACTATACTATCTTGCTCATAGACATCCATTAATTTTTGTATCTCGCTACTTAGATGTTGTTTATCAGCATCCATTGTAACAAAACAATCGAATCCGAGCTCTTTTGCTCTTTTCGCACCGCTTAAAATTGCCTCACCTTTACCTCTGTTTTCTTTATGAATCACAAGTTCAACATCTAGGTCGGATATTCCTAGAGGATAGCTTGACCCATCGTCAACAACTATAAGCATATATCCTTTGTCTGCTACATCTTCTATAACTTCTCTAATGTATGGAGAATTATGAACGGGGATTATAATGCAACAGTGCATAAATTCAAGCTCGCTACAATTTTATCTTTATTATATACCCTAAACAGATCATTAACTCTTTTGTATGTTATGCACTCATTTGGTAAAATCGGTTTTAAAAATTTTGCATTTTTAACTTCAACAACTCTCACATGGTAAAGTTCTTGAACCAAATCAATCATTATAAAGGCAGGAAGGATAGGCATGGTTGGGAAATGTGCTTGAAACAGAGGGTGTGATGCATCAGCTAACTGTATACGGTAGTTATCACCATCTCTCTCTAAGAGTGTATATAGCTTGTGTGTAAATTGATTCATAAAACGGAAAAACCCCTGCTTTTTAAAAGTGAATTATGATAGCTAAAAGTTAATTATTTTATAATTAACCTTCTTAAGGTTTCGATTTTGCTTTACGCGTTTTTATCGTAAATATATTTTCACCATGGCTATAGCTATAGCTAAATTTGAAATGGAGCTTTTCTAGGATACTGTTGACGATGTAAAGGCCAAGTCCAAAACCACTACTTCTCTTCTCTTCTTGTGAGAATGGCTCGATATAAAAGGAGAGTGGATGTTTGAGTTCTGCACCTTTAGATGTGATGCTGATAGATCCATCGCTTGCCGTTATTTTGACGGTTTTATCGCTACTATATTTGATGCCGTTATCGAGAAGATTTTTGATGGCAAGTGCAAGAAGTTTAGGATCTGTTTTTAGCTTAAAGTCTTCAAAATCTACAACAACTCGTTTTTTATCCGTCATAAGAAGTTCTTGTGCTTTTGTCACAATCTCCATAAGAGAAGTTTCCTTTATATCCGGAGTAAAGTTTTGCATAGCAACCCTCTCAACTTCGGCAAGTTCATTAATCAACTCATTCATCCTATCAAATGCTCTGATGAGAATCTTTTTTGTTGCCTCGTCATCTATGGATTCTACAACTATTCTTCCTTTTGTTATCGGGGTTTTAAGCTCATGCATGATATTTCTCATAAAGAGATTTTTTGAGGCGATAAGTCTGTTGATGTGCAAGATAGCATGATCAAAACTTTTCGCGATTTTGCCTATCTCGTCATTATAAACATAGTTGATTCTGCTTTGTATATCTCCTTTGGCAAACCGCTCTATCTGTTTATGAAGTTTTTTAAGCGGGTGGAGTTTTTTTAAGATTGCTAGATAGAGAAGGACAATCAAGATAATGAGAAATATCCCTATGCCCACGGCTATTTGAACCGTATAGTTTTTTGGACGATTATCTTGAAGCATAAGATTATAACCCAGTCTTTGCACGTAGATATAGTGTGCATTTGGTGTTTCAAATACCCTCACTTGACCAAACATCGATTGACCTGCAAAAACCGTCTTCCCTTCATCTTCTATATCGTCTTTTACCTTTTCGATAGAGGCAGGTTTGACAGAAAAATCTTTATAAAATTTTTGTAACTGATCATCAGTAGGGTTGAGTTGGACATTGGAGAGAAAAGCATCAGCGATGAGTTTATAGTGGCTTACTTCATCGATCTTATATTTATCGTTATTCCATGAGATAAAAAAATAGATAGTAAGCGTGAGTATGATAATCGCCAGTGAAAAGAGCAGATGAATAAAAGTTCCAACGGATAAGTTTTTCATACTCTATCTGTCAACATATAACCTACGCCGCGAATCGGCTTTATATAGCTTTTTTCACTATCGATTTTTGCAAGTTTTTGTCTGATTCTTGATATCATCACATCTATGTTCTTAATCGAACTCTCATCATCGATATGATCACTATCATAGATGAGCTGTTCTCTTGAGATAGAGCCGTTTTTGTGATTGACAAGTGTTGAAAGGATATCAAACTCTGCTGCTGTGAGCTCAAGCATATGCCCTTTGAAGATGATAGCATTTGCTGCTTTGTCTATCTCAAAAAGCGTTTCAGTTTTCTTTGATGCCTCATCGTTGATATGGGTACGTCTCAAAATCGTCTTGATGCGTGTTACAAGTTCTCTAGGATCATACGGCTTTGGCATATAATCATCAGCACCTCTCTCTAGCCCTATAACTTTATCGGTGATGTCATCACGCGCAGAGGAGATGATGATGGGGATGTTGCCGGTCGCTCTAATCTTAGGGATCACTTCAAGTCCATCCATGCCGGGCAGGGTAAGATCGAGGATGACGAGATCAAATGAATATTGACTCAAAAGTGAGAGCCCCATATAGGGGTCTTCTGCACCTATGACTTCCATGTCATGTTTTGTCAGATAGTTTGTCAGTATCAGTGCCAGTTCAGAGTCGTCTTCTATAAGTAATATGCGAATTATGGTCAATCCTTTTTATCTCACAACCAATAGGCCAATTGTCCCATAGCGGTTTATGTAGACCCTTTTTGCACCTTTTGAGCTATTGTTGAGATATCTGCTAAGATCCTCTATAGAGCCAATCGGCGAATTTTCTACCTGTATGATAACATCTCCAACTTGAAAACCTTCTTTTTGTGCTTTACTATTTGATTTGATTGCAGTGATAGCGATTCCATTGGTTATCGGCAGTCTTAATCTTTTTGCAATTTGCGGGGTGATGTCGGAAAGCTCGGCACCTTCAAGCAATTTTGATGATTTCCCTGCGATAACGGCATTTTGTTGGTCGCCAAGTTTGAGCGAAGCAAAGTGTATATCTTTATCTCGCTCGAGTTTTATCTTTACGGCTTCGTTTGGATTTTTATTGCCGATGATTCTTGAAAGTTCTTGAGGAGAGTCGATCTCTTCGCCATCAACTTTTAAGATAAGATCACCTCTTTTAATCCCTGCTTTATCAGCAGCACTACCTTGTTGTACATTGGTAACAACAGCACCTTTTTTGTTTTCATAGAGGTCTCTGAGATCTTTTGTTAGCGCTGAGATATTCACACCCATATAGCCCCTACTTACTTTGCCGTCTTTTGCAAGTTGGGTGATGACATTTTTGACCATATCTACAGGGATAGCAAATCCGATGCCGTGATTGCCGCCTGAACGAGAGAGGATAGCCGTGTTAATCCCTATAAGTGCTCCTCTGCTATCGATGAGTGCACCTCCGGAGTTGCCCGGATTGATAGAGGCATCCGTTTGGATAAAATTTTCATACCTGTTGATGCCTACCGCATCTTTGCCAAGTGCGGAGACGATTCCTTGCGTGACACTTTCGCCGACTCCAAAGGGATTACCTATAGCAAAAACGACATCGCCGATCTTGATATCTTTTGCATTGGCAAATGCTATAGGATGGAGATCTTTGGCTTCTATCTTGATGAGTGCTATATCGCTATCTTTATCGGAGCCTATAAGTTTTGCTTTGTGCTCCTCGTCACTTCCGCTGAGTGTTACGCTTATCTCATCGGCACCGTCAACGACATGATAATTGGTGACGATGTAGCCATCTTCGGTGATGATAACACCTGATCCTAAAGCTCTCTGCGTTCTATCTTGTGGCACTCTTCCTTGATAGTCTCTTCCAAAGAACTGTTCAAAGAAAGGGTCATTGAAAATGTTTGGTCGATTGCCCATCTTGATATTTGTCTTTGTGGAGATGTTGACGACGGCATCTATCCCATTCTTCAAAATAGGTGCAAAGGAGAGGATCTCGTCATCATCTTGAGGCAAGATGCGATCGGGACTTTTTGGTGCCTCTTTATACTCTATATTCGCTGCATTGAGACTCATAATAAGAAGAAAGGGAATGAGAAGTATCTTTTTCATAATGATAGCCTTTTTATTTTTTTATGGTTGATTATAAAAAAGGAGGGTAAATTGAATGTAAATAGCGAGTTATCATATCTATTAGATGGTTTTGCGTATAATATGCTGTATGAATACAAAGGATGAATATGGGAAAATATACTGAGATAAAAAGGATTTTAATCTTTACTTTTTTCGGCCCTCTTGTTGGGACAATTTTATTTTTTTTCACGACAATGATTATATCTTCAGTCACCGCAGATCGTCCGAGTTTTTTGACATTTTCAGAGAAACTTTCACTTTTTCCCCTCTTTTTATTTTTTGGATATGTAAGCGCTATTATTCCTGCTTTTGTTGTAGGTATTATCTCGGCATTTTTAAGTTTTAAAAATCCATGGGCAAATTATGGTATTTTGATTATCTTATCTGTGATAGCTTGTATGTTTTTTTTCTTTCTTGAGCGCCCTGGTGATTTTATAATTCCAAGTATTGTTGGGATATCTACAACTATAGTTATAGGGTACTTTGTTTTTTTAACAGGGAAAAGATAGCAAAATATTCTTTTGGTTGATTTATAGAGACAAAGAACTCACATGATTGGTGATGTCACTTTTCTGTATCCTTTTGTTTGTATGCCTCATTCTCTCTAAAAGCTAAAATACAAAATAGTATTATGCCTTTAGTGATTTCCTATAAAGAAATGCAGCGATAGCTAAAAGCACTAGAGACACTAAGATGCCAAAAGGCAGATTGTATGTTAAAAGTTCTTCTTGAAACATCTCTTTATTTTCGGCTAACTCCAAATCCAAGTTTTGCATATCTTTCATGATGAAGTAGTTATTAAGTGCTCCAATGAGCATAAGTCCAACAGCTAAAAATAGTGTGATAGCTGTAGGTTTTTGCCAATTTTTCGAGGGGTAGATCCAAGAAGCGAGAGCAAAAAAAAGTATCGATATAGTTGTCAATATAGCGATGACAATTAATCTACTATTTGTTCCGTTACCATCGTGAGGAATATCTTGAAATGAGCCAAATACTATTGATGCCGTAAATATTGCGGCAAAGACATAGGCAACTATAGAAAAAAACTTACGCATTTGCTCTGTCAAAATATCTATTGATATTCGGAAGGTAGAGGAGCCCCAATACAACTATTGTGATTAAAATAGTTACTATGAGTGATTGCTGCATATTTGAAGCTGCAAAACTGACAATCAAAGCAAGAACGGAGTAAGCTACATAAAAAGTTCTTGCAAGCTTTATGCCTTTAAGCATGCCGACAGCTGTTGCCAATCCAACGATCGAGCCAAGTACTATCATGGCATATTGTATCGATATTGAAAGTTGACTTGCTTTTTCCATCACATCCATTGCGACCGGGTTATTCATTACTGCATAAATCGAAAGAGGAGCCAATATTGCACCAATGATGATCAATACGCAGATAATAGTAAGCAATATCGGTCGTTTATTTTCCACTGTTTCTTCCATAAAATTCCTTTAAAAAATAGTGATAAAAGTATACCAAAAAAGATTAAGAAATAGAGATTTTGTGATTAATATTTTAGAGTAAAATATAAATTGATTGATCGAGTATATCACCACCTTAAAAGTGGTGCACCAAGAGCACTAAAATAAAAAACTCAAATGAGAGCAACACCATACTTTCATATCTTAGATTATTTATATATAATGGTTCATGGATAAAAGATTATGCTTTAATAGGCTAGACTACAAGTCTATAGATGCTAAATGAGAGTGAGTATCTTGAGATACAAAGCACATAAACATCGGAGTTACAAATGAGACATCTAGCAAAAATCCTAATCGCACTTTGCGTATCTTCCCTATTGCACGCACAGCAATCAGCACATGACATCATGGAAAAAGTCGATACCAATCTGCGCGGAAAAAATGTCTATATGCAAATGAGTATGAGTATCACTTCATTTGGACATAAACGCACCATGAAGATGCAAACCTGGTCACAGGGAAAGAAAAAAAGTTTTGTAAAGACGATCTATCCGCCAAAAGATGCGGGAATTACTTTTTTGAGTCTTGACAATCAGATGTGGCAATATGTTCCAAAGATTGAACGCATCATTAAGATACCGCCATCGATGATGTTGCAAAACTGGATGGGGAGTGATATCACCAATGATGATATAGTCAAGCAAAGCTCTATCGTAGATGATTACAATGCAAAGATAATCAAACAAGACGGCAAGATGGTCACCATAGAACTTATCCCCAAGGAGGATGCAGCCGTGGTGTGGGGCAAGATCATCTCCCTCATTGATACCTCAAATTATACAGATACAAAAGATATCTTTTATGATGAGGAGGGTAAAGAGGTTCGAACTTTTATCTATGATAAGGTGAAAAAGGTTGGAAAATATTACACGCCGACCTATTGGAAGATATCGCCCAATGATAAAAAGGATAGTTTTACCGAGATTACCATCGAAGATATACGCTACGATACAGATATCTCGGAGCAGTATTTTAAAAAGTCAGCACTCAAGAGGTTTTCAAGATAATGTTTTTTCTCGCTCTTAAAAATATTCTTTTTTATAAGGGCCGCTCCATTACTACATTTGCGCTTACCTTCTTTTCTACTTTTTCTTTCATCGTCTATGTTGCGATGATGGATGGCTCCCATAACTCCATACTTCATAATGCTTTAAAAGTCTATGTCGGTGCTATCGAGATATACAAGAAAGGATATAGAGAGATCGGGGGCAATGAGTATCTTCTCTATAATGTGCACAAAAAAGAGGAGATTTTAAAAAATATAGAGGGGATATCTTCTTTTACTTCTCGATATGAAACCTATGGTTTGCTTTCATCCGATGAATACTCAAGTGCGGCTATGGTTGTGGGTATAAATTCAACTAAAGAGGCACAACACTCTCAGCTAAAAAATGCTTTGATTTTAGGAGAGTATCTAGATGGGAGTGCAAATAACTGTCTTTATGTGGGAAGTGATTTGGCAAAGAGGCTTCATGTAAAGCTTGATTCGAAAGTGAGTTTTATAGGCTCGGCGAGCGATAACTCTTTTGCGGCAGATATTTTCAAAGTGTGTGGTATGTTCAAAACAGGGGCTTATGAGTTTGACTCCTCGAGTGCTTTTATTGATAGGGGTTATTTTGATACCTTGATGCTCTCTGAAGATATGGCATCTTATATTCATGTCGATGTTGCTAATCTCTCAGATGTAGATATGATCCAGCAGAAGATACAAACTGCGCTTGATAATCCTGAGCTAGAAGTGCTGACCTGGAAGACGCTCATGGCTTCGATGGTTGAGGCTATGAAAGTTGATAGCATTTTCGGTTATATCTCCATAAGTCTCTTTTTTGTGGTGATATTTTTTGTGATTATGATATTTAGTTTTATAAATGCTAGCTCACGATTGCGAGAATTTGGCACATTGCGTGCTATTGGTCTCTCGTCTGCCAATATCAATGCATTGCTTTTTTATGAGATATTTATCCTCTCAACATTGGCTATCATATTGGCGGCTCCTCTTGGGGCTTATGTGGCATATTATTTCAATGCCAATCCTATTATCATCGAAGGAATGAGTGAAACTTATAAGGAGTACGGCATCGTATCGGATGAGTTGCCGCTCTCTTTTGATATCTTTACAATCGCTTGGAATGTAGGCATTGTTTATCTTTTGAATTTTTTAAGCATTTTGTATCCTATGCGTTTTATCAATCGTTTCAAACCCCTAGAGGCACTAAAGCATGTATAAGATTATATTGAAATTAGCATTCAAAAATGCCTTTTTGAGACTTGCACGCACAATTCTTGTGATTGTGATGATAGCTGTAAGCATGAGTATGATGCTCAGCATTCAAGGTCTCTACGATGGTATGACTTTTTCTATGGCAGATAAAATCAAACGCAGTGATTGTGGTGATATCTCGCTTTATAGTAAAAACTATCGTACCACAAGAGCTATCAAAGACGATATAAGCGATGCGACCGCCATACAAAAAGAACTTTTGAAAAACGGAGATGTGGACGCCGTTGTTTTGCGTTTAAAAGCCGAAGGTTTAAGTTCTACTGCTAGAAAATCAGCATTTTCAATCATAGTCGGTATAGACTTAAACGAAGAGGAGAAGTTTGGGCAATTTAGTAGATTTTTAAAGCAAGGCGAAATCCGTTTAGGCAAGCGTGATGTTTTGCTTGGAAGTGAGCTTGCCAAAAAACTCAAAGTAAAAATAGGCTCAAAAGTTATCTTTTCTACTCAAGATAGCTCAGGGGAGATAAACGGTATATCACTGAGGGTTCGCGGTGTCGTAGAGACGAACAATATCCTCCTAGATAAATCGGCTCTTTTTGTGGATAAAACACGACTGCAAAAGTTTCTGGGGGTCTCAAAAGAGGAAGCAACGCAAATAGCGATTCGCACAAATTCACAAACTTTGCTTAAACAGTTACAAGCAAGATATCCTGACCTAGATGTGAAAAGTTTCTTGGAGCTTTACCCCATAATACAGCAGATGCAAGATTTGATGTTTATCTTTAACTCTTTAAGCTTTTTGATAGTGATGCTAGTTGTTTTCATCGGAATCATGGGAGTTATGTATGTGTCTATCCTCGATAGGATACGGGAGTTTGGGATCATGAGAAGTATCGGGATGGGGTATTCACTCATTCGCTCACAGATATTTTTAGAGGCTTTTTTCGTCGGTTTTGTGGGCTATATCATCGGAGCTTTTTTAGGCTTTTTCGCTTTGAAGTATCTGCAAAATTATGGACTTGATTTGAGTGAGTTTGCTGATGGATTGGCAAGTTTTGGCTATAGCAGTACGCTGTATGCAACGATAAAATTTAGCTACTTTAGTTCTACTTTTATCGCAATTATGGCAGCATCATTTTTGAGCGTGCTATTGCCGTTAAGGAAGATCAAAAATATGAACACTATCGAAGTGACAAAGGTTAACATATGATTAGATTGCAAAACGTAAACAAATACTACTACAGAGGTGAAGAGCGTGAAGTTCATGCACTTAAAGAGATAAATCTAGAGATAAAAAAAGGAGAGTTTTCTCTGCTATCAGGACCCTCGGGTTGCGGGAAAACAACATTGCTCAATGCGATTGGAGCTCTTGATAATATCGATAGTGGGGAGATATATCTTGATGATATGGAGATAAGCTCTTTAAGTGAAGATGCGAGAACTACACTCAGGCTCAATGAGATGGGATTTGTATTCCAAGCGTATAATCTCATCCCTGTTTTGAATGTAGAGGAGAATATAGGTTTTATCATGAAGCTCCGCGGTTTTGATGAAGATGTGATCAAAGCAAGAGTCCAAGAGCTGGCATCTCTTTTGGAGATTGATACCAAATTGAGCTCACTTCCCTCTACACTGAGTGGGGGCCAGCAGCAGCGTGTTGCCGTCGCTCGTGCCGTCGCTCCAAAGCCCAAAATTATTTTGGCAGATGAGCCAACGGCAAATCTAGATTCTAAAAATTCAAAAACACTCATGGATATGATGCGCTCGCTCAATGAGAAAGAGGGCATAAGTGTACTTTTTGCTTCGCATGATGAATATGTGATGCGCTATGTAAGAAGAATTATAGAGATGAATGACGGAGCTATCGTTGCAAAGTAGAGGAGTATTTTTTTTATTGGTATTGATATCGGTGTCGCATGCAGAGTTTGCAAGTAGGATTGAAAATAGCAATTTCACCATATCCCAAGATGGTACAGATCAAACATATCTTTACAATTATGATAGGCTCAGATTCCGCACTGATTATACGCATGGTGCGTTTTTTGCTACGCTTATAGCTGATGGGGTCAATTATTATGGAGAAGACTATGTAAACTCTTTGGATTTTCAATATATTAAACTTCAAAAATCAGACACACCTTTTAAAACACAAACATCATTGAGCGATTATAGTAACGGTGCAAGTTACGCAAAACTCTATAGGTTGTATGGTGGCTATGAGGATGATGCAAATAGATTGGTGATAGGGCTTCAAAATATCGCCATGGGAGTTGGTCATGTTTGGACACCTACAAATATCTTTAATCCTACAAACATATATGCCCTTGAACCGGATGAAACATTTGGGATCTTTGGCGTCACATATACAAGGCATATCTCGGATACTTCTCAGATTACGCTTGTGGGTTCCCAAAGAGAAGATGATAGCTATAAATTTGCTTTGCAATACAAGGCATATTTTGATTTTGCTGATTTTGCTATTGATGGAGTCTATTCTGATGATACAAAGATGTTAGGATATGAGGTAGAAGCCAATTTGGGTGAGACTGGAGTCGAAGTAAGAAGCGAGGGAGCATACATCAAGAGCAAACTCAAACAAACGGCGTTCACAGTTGAAGAGGAAGAGTTTTTTCAATGTATGGTGGGCGCGGAGTATGCTTTTATCGATGGCATAACGCTCACGGGAGAAGCGCTCTACTCTTCGAAAAAATTTTCATATGCACAAACGCTACTCAATCATGATTCGGAGATTGTTCCAAATCTAGTAAATTCTCATCTCTATACAGCACTTACACTCTCATATAGCTTCAATATCTATCTTGATGCCTCGCTATTGTATATAGAGAGTTTTGATGATGGAGGAGATAGATATATAGCGCCAAATGTAACCTATACATTAAATGATTATAACGCTCTAACGGCCGGAGCGATGCTTCACGATAGTGGAGATACATACTATCTTAAATGGGTTTTCTCGTTTTAGCTTTTGTATAATGCATAAAATTTTGAGCGATAGTACATTTCACATCTTAGAGGATTTTATATATAATGGGTGTCAATAAAAAGTAAGGATAAGTATGTATACAGATGAAGATTTAGATATTGCGGTAGATAAAGGGATCTTTACTGCCAAATCCGTTGAAGAGTTTCGAACTTTGCAATCATCGTCAAAAAATTCACCTTTAGTTGATGAAGAGAATTTCAGGCTCATTGGTGGATTTAATGATATCTTTATAGTCATAGCATGTTTGCTACTTCTCTTCTCTTCGTTGTGGGTTCTCAAGAAGATAGATCCAAGCTTGGGATATTTTGTTTTTACTGTTTTATCGTGGGGATTGTCTGAATTTTTTGTACGAAAAAGAAAAATGGCGCTTCCGGCTATCGTTCTTCTGCTCTCATTTCTTGGCGGGGTTTTTGAGCTATCTATGTCTCTTTTGACTCTTTTTCTTTCAGATGCATCTTCGCTTTTTGCCGCTGCCATAGTGGCTATAGCCGCATATTTTCATTGGTTGCGTTTTAATGTTCCCATTACTATCGCTGTTGGTGCATTAGCGGGAGTTTTTGTATTGGTTTTAGTTACTCTGATGATCTTGCCTAGCGCAGAGGAGTGGCTCTCAGTCATTCTATTTGTGTGTGGCATCATGGTATTTTTGTTTGCGATGTATTGGGATTCTTCTGATATCAGCAGAACCACCCGTAGATCAGATGTGGCTTTTTGGCTACATCTTCTCTCAGCTCCGCTTATCATCCACCCTGTCTTTTCAAGCTTGGGTATCTTAAACGGTGAAGAGAATTTGGGGAGTATGGCTGTCGTTATAGTTTTGTATCTACTGATGACTTCGATATCTATTGCTATTGATCGGCGTGCATTTATGGTCTCTTCACTCATTTATGTTCTCTATGCACTCTCTAGCTTGATCGAGACATATGGTGGAGTCGGCTATAGCTTTGCACTCACCGGTATTCTCATTGGAGGTTCACTTTTGCTACTCTCTGCCTATTGGCATCGTGTAAGAGTAAATCTAGTGAGTAATTTACCTATCCGGATAAGAAACCATTTGCCAAAAGTCAAAGACTAAGAGCTTAAGTGATAACACTTCACATCTTAGAGGATTTTATATATAATGCTTAGTTTATACCACTCCATTAAGGGTATTTTATGAAAAGTATCGGCGAAGTTTTCAACTATATTGAGATAACTATTGTCCCCAACTTGAGACTTTTAGAAAAAAAGATGTCAACGGAAAAGATGGTTGCAAGAGTGTACCTGATAACTTTTGCAGCAGGTTTTGCAAGTGTAATCTATGGGAATATCCTACTTTTTTTTGTATGCTTTTTCATTCTCCTTGCATCTTTTTACTTTGCGCATAAAATAGGGAAAGCCTCATGCGATGATTTTCAAAAAGATGTTCTCGAGCCTTTATTCTCTTTTGTAGACCCACAGATAAAGTATTATCAAGAGGGCGGGATGTCTGAAAAAGAGTTTGTAAAATCTCATTTTGTAAATGAATCAATATCTACATATGAAAATAAAAACTATATCACCTATAGAACGCAAAAATATACGCTTCATTGCGGGGATGTTGAAGCAAAAGCTGATAATGACCAAAACATAGTATACGGGGGGTTATTTGCGTATGTAAATGTGCCCAATGCCTATAGTGGTGACATCATCGTTATACCTGATCATTTTGCAAATATGTTTGGCTCTTACATCAAAGAAAACCTACAACCTCGCATGCTTGATGACTTGCGAAAAACCACTATAGATGATGGAGAATTTGATCATGCATTTACTGTATATAGTTCTCATACAGATGAGGCTAGAAGACTTTTTGATGATATGAGGTTAAGAGATATTTTACTCGCAGCATCTAAAAAAACACAATATGGCTTGCAACTTAGATTTTCAGGCAATAAAATCTATATCGGTATAGGGATGATGCCTAATTTTTTTGAACTCAGTATTGATATAATCAAAGATGATGCCAAACGCAATGTTGATACCGTGAAGCAGAGTGTGCAAATGTTTTATACGGCCGTTGATATCGTGGAATATCTGTACCAATCCAACGAAAGCATGTCTAGCGTAAATAGGTAAAAAGCAAAGAGATAACATTTCACATCTTAGAGGATTTTATATATAATCTGTAATATAAACAACAAGGACAACAATGCATACACATATCTTTAGAGCTCTTTTTTTGAGCTTGCTTTTGATCTTCCCTTTAAGTGCCAAAGACATAGGCGGTGTGACTTTGCAAGAGCAGTTGACGCGTGGGGGCAACACTCTGTTGCTTCAAGGTGCAGGTGTGCGTGAGAAATTTTTCATTGATCTCTATGTCGCCGGACTCTATATAGCTTCACCAAACCATAATGCTCAAAAGATCATAGATGCAGATGCCCCTATGGCAATCAGACTTCATATCATCTCCAAGCTTATCACGAGTGAAAAGATGCAAGAGGCCACCAATGAGGGGTTTGAGAAATCCACACATCACAACACAGCGCCTTTGAATGATGCTATCAAAACTTTCATAGCGGTATTTGATGAGCCGATTGTCAAGGATGATCTCTTTGAGCTTCTCTATACTCCAAACCAAGGAGTGAGCATCTACAAAAATGGCTTGCGCAAGCAAACTATCAAAGGCTTGGCTTTTAAAAAGGCACTCTTTGGCATCTGGCTTGGCAAAGAGAGCGCACAAGAGAGCCTTAAAAAAGAGTTGGTGGGCAAGTAAGGGATCATGAATGATTTAAAAACTCTTTGGGACAAGATAAAGCCATCAAAGATCAAACGCACTACTTTTGGTGTTGTTAGTAGCCACATCATCTCAACAACTTTTCTATTTCCTGCTTTTTGGATAATCGTTGGATCATTTGCAAAATTTTTCTTGGTTGAAAAAGGTATATTGTCGCAATCAGTAGCTATGTGGCTCTATTATGCCATTATGTTGGGTTGTTTCTATCTGGGCATAAAATACTCGCTTTATTATATAGATAAAAGAGTGAGTGTGGCTTTGCCAAAACAAAGCGGAAGACAATCTATTATTATTTTTACTATGCTTGTGATAGTAGTAGATACGATTTTATTTTATTATGAACAAACAGTAAATTTTCAGAGAATCATATTTGGTTTATTGCTTATATATATGTTTGCAAAATTGACAAAAAGATATTTTAATTCATTAGAGCAAGCAGAGTATTTAGAATGTAATTTTCTCTCTCAAATTGTTGTTTTATTGGCTAATCTTTCTATATTAATTGTCCTTTTACTTGCCTATGCAATAATTCATGAACTCAATCCTATCGCCAATATGCTTGCACTAATAATAGTTTTTTACCTAGCATCTACTATAGAAAGTTTTGATAAGATATTTGTCCCATTCTTTTATATGCCAGATGAACCGAAGCCTATAAAAAAAGCATTTCTTGCGTTATTGATAACATTGCCAATAAATGCAATATTATGGTCTATCGCATTTGATTATATGCAAAAAAGATTTTTTTGATAAAGGCAATATTTATCGAATATAACCATCATCGTGATATAATCTTTGCATTATAAAAAAGAGGCACTATGAACTATTGGCAAAATATATACTCACACTTTGATCCTGTTGCTTTTCATATAGGTTCACTCGCCGTGCATTGGTACGGTATGATGTATGTCCTTGCCCTTTTAAGTGCACTTTGGTTTGCAAAGCGGATGATAAAAAAAGATGCGATGCCCATAACTGAAAAAGAGATCGATAGCTACTTCATCTGGGTAGAGATTGGTGTGATATTGGGCGCAAGGATAGGCTATATCCTCTTTTATGATCCTAGTTCACTCTACTACATCACGCACCCTTGGCAGATATTTAATCCCTTTGATGTAGAGGGCAATTTTGTGGGCATCCGAGGTATGAGCTATCATGGTGCAATCATCGGTGCGTTTGCCGCGACACTCCTTTTTGGACTTAGAAATAAAAAGGTAGTCTATCCGATACTTGATCTTCTAGCATTAAGTGTTCCTGTGGGCTATATATTTGGAAGGATCGGTAATTTCCTCAATCAAGAACTTGTAGGGAAAGCGACCGATGTTCCATGGGGTATCTATGTGGATGGCGTGTTGCGTCATCCTTCGCAGCTCTATGAGGCATTTTTAGAGGGTGTGGTCATCGCGTTTATCCTTTTTGTTTATAGAAAATATAAACATTTTGACGGAGAGCTTATCATAGGTTATGGAGTATTGTATGGCATCATGCGATTTGTTGCTGAGATATTTAGAGAGCCTGATGTGCAGATAGGCTATCTCTGTTGCGGGCTTAGTATGGGGCAGTCGATGAGTATCGTTATGATCATCTTTTTTATAAGCCTCTACATACCGCTTAAAAAGCTTTCGCTTAAGTATCGCTCATAGCCTTATAGTCAACACCGATTTTGATGACAGCTATCAAAAATGATGTGATAGCAGGACCGATGATGATACCCCAAAAACCATAAGTGCTCATACCGGCAACGATAGAGAAAAATATCACCAAAGCATTGATCTCTACAGTACTATGGAGCATCTCCTCTTTGATAAATTTGATGATGATAGGTTTTACAAATGTATCGGCAACGATAGAGATGATGATGATGGAGTAGAGTGCTATAACGATTGCACTTACGCTATCGAGCGTTGACCACGCATAGAGTGAGACCGGTATCCAGACGATTGCACCACCCACAACAGGGATGAGAGAAGCAAGCCCATAGATGATCCCAAAGAGCAATCCGTTAAATCCAAAATAACTGACGATAATTCCAAAGAGAAAGCCTTCAAAGATAGCTGTTGCAATGGTCGAATAAAGAACAACTTCCATAGTCGAAGAGACCTCATGGCTCATTTTTTGAAAACGCTCTTCCGAGATTGGGATAAGCGGTTTGATAAAGTTGAACATCGCAACTCCATAGTAGTTGATAAAAAAGTAAAAGAGGAGCACTAAAAACATATTTTTTGCAAAACCGATTCCTGCTTTTCCTGCTGTTGCAAGATAGGCAGAGGATTGCTCAACAAATTTGGCTATCTGATCATCATTGATCTTGTCTATGGCATATTCATTGATGAGTGGGATTTTTTGGAGTAACTTTTGAGCCATATCCACCGTTTGTGTGATTGCCGTATTATCAAGTTGTGAGATATACTCAACACCTGAAGTTGCTATGTAGATCATCGGAACAAAGAGTATGAGTATGAGCATCATCGTTGAGATGACCGTGCCGGCAAGTCTTGAGTTTAGTTTTTGGCTGAGCTGATTGACGATGTTATAAGTTGCCATAGCAAGAAGTATGGCGACGCTGAGCGAGAGTAAAAAAGGTTTGTAGATACTATAGATACCAAGGAGTGTGAGTATGAAGATACCTAAGATTATCAAGCTTGTATTATTCAAAAAGTCCTCCGCTACCACCTAGTTTAAAATATTCATAACTTTTCGGTGTTGCTATCCTGCCTCTTGCTGTTCTTTCTATATAACCGTTTGCTAGCAGATAAGGCTCTATGACATCCTCTATCGTTCCCTCATCTTCACTCAGTGCTGCGCTGATGGTGTTAAGACCCATAGGTCTACTTTTTGCAGCTATGAGAAGATTTAAAAATTTGATATCAAGCTCATCAAAACCGAGATGATTGACTCCAAGTTCATCGAGCGCATAGTTGCTTCTTGCTTTTGTGATGATCTCTTCATTTTCTACATCGGCAAAATCCCTCACGCGTCTAAGCAACCGAAGCGCGATTCTAGGTGTGCCTCTGCTTCTTTTTGCGATCTCGTAAGCCGCGTCATCATCGACTCTTTTTTGCAGTTTGCTCCCTGCTTGTTTGATGATACGAGCAAGCTCATCGGTATCATAAAACTGCATTCGAAAATGCATACCAAATCTATCACGAAGCGGGCTTGAGAGCATACCGGCTCTTGTTGTTGCCCCTATGAGTGTAAAGCGAGGGATATCTATCTTAACAGATTGTGCCGCAGGACCGCTACCGATGATGATATCGAGTCTAAAATCTTCCATAGCAGGGTAGAGTATCTCTTCGATTGCAGGAGACATTCTATGAATCTCATCGATGAAGAGGATGTCGCCTTCTTCGATGTTCGTCAAAAGTGCAGCGAGGTCACCCGATTTTTCTATCATAGGCGCTGCAGTTGTTTTGATATTGGCATCCATCTCAATAGAGATGATATTGGCTATGGTTGTTTTGCCGAGTCCCGGAGGTCCAAAAAAGAGCATATGATCGAGTGCTTCAGCTCTCTTTTTGCTTGCCTCTATGAAGACTTGAAGATTTTTTTTGATCTTCTCTTGACCGACATACTCATCCCAAGTCGTCGGTTTTAGTGAAAGTTCACTTTTAATCTCATCTTCAAATTTTTCTATCTCAACGACTCTTTGCATGGGTGCCTATCAATTGTATGTTTGGATTTTGTTGATGACACGCCCACCGTTTGTAAATGATCTAGCGATACTCGAAGAGAGATATTTCTGCTTCGTGGTTTTTGTATAGCCGCTTAAGACGATTGCATTTTCGACCTTATTTGCTTGTATCTGCGAGCCTTTGAGAGATTCGACAGTAGCAAGTTTTTGCTCTATCTTTTCAGCTGTTGCTTGGCTTACAGAGGGCTGCGAATTACAGCCTGCTACAAAGAGCCCAAGGAGTGTTACGAGGAGCGTGTGTGTAAAAATCTTTTTCATTATCAACCTTTTTTAGTATGTATGTTTTTCTTCAGGAAATTTTCCGCTTTTCACTTCTGTGGAAAATTGAGCAAGCGCCGTTTTAACATCATCGGCTCCTTGCATATACTGTTTTACGAATTTTGGCACAAAAGTGGTAAAAAATCCAAGCATATCACTCCAAACGAGCACTTGCCCATCAGTTGCGCCACCTGCACCTATACCGATTGTCGGTATCGTGACTGCTTCGGTAATCGCTTTAGCAGCGTCAGATATGACACCCTCGATGACGATGCAAAATGCACCTGCTTTTTCTATGGCAATCGCATCAGCTATGAGTTGTTCGATATCCTCTTGAGTTTTTCCTCTTACTTTGTAGCCACCTTCACTTCTGACAAATTGTGGCATGAGTCCTATGTGTCCGACTACGGCTATGGAGTTTTTAGTAAGATGTTCTACGATGTGTGCACGCTCTTGCCCACCCTCTATCTTTATCGCTGCTGCTTTTGTCTGTTGATATACTTTAGTAGCATTTCTGAGCGCCTCATCTTCGTTGTTATAAGTACCAAAAGGCATATCGGTCACAATGAGTGCATCAGGGGCACCTTTGCATACGGCTTTTGTATGGTAGATCATCTGATTGAGTGTAGCACTGAGCGTATCCTCTTCTCCAGCAAAGCTCATATTGAGACTATCACCGACGAGGATGATATCGGCACTCTCTTCGATAAGTGAAGCAAAAAGAGCATCATAGGCAGTAATCACTACTATCTTCTCTTTTGATTTCATGTGCAAGATATCATTAAGAGTTAACTTTTTCTTCAAGTCTAAACCTTTGAGTTTTATATTTCGCTCTATTTTATCAAAAAAAAGTATAATTACACCATTAGCAAAAATGAATAGAGAGAAAAATATTGAAAAAATTAGTCGCATATATCACCACAGGATACCCCGAGCTCTCCTTTACAAAAGACCTTGCACTCTCTTTGGGTGAGGCAGGTGTCGATATGTTGGAGCTTGGCATTCCCTTTTCTGATCCTGTTGCCGATGGCCCAATCATAGAGCAGGCAAATCTACTCTCTTTACAAAACGGCTTTAAAACATCCAATCTTTTTAAAGTCTCCAAAGAGATATCCGGGGCTATCGATACGCTTTGGATGGGGTATTTTAACTCATTCTATCATCATGGTTTTGAAAAGTTTTCAAAAGAGGCAAAAGCGTGTGGTGTGAGTGGATTTATCATCCCTGATCTTCCTTTTGAGGAGGCACAACCCTATCTTGATATTATGAAGAGTCTTGATATGGCACTTATCAATTTTGTAGCCCCGACACACGATAAGAAAAGGATAGCAAAGGTCGCAAAAGATGCTAAGAAATTTATCTATCTTGTAGCGTATGCAGGTATAACGGGCACGGGTACGGAAGAGTCTTTGGATGCTATTATTGCCGATATTCGAGCAGTGAGCAAGACGCCTATCTATCTTGGATTCGGTGTCAATGAGAAGAATGCAAAAGAGAAATCACAAGATGTTGACGGGGTCATAGTCGGCTCCGCGTTTGTGAAAGTTTTACTTGACGATACGCTTAACTACACGCAAAAAATTGCAAAAATCTCTACGATGGCAAAAGGAATCAAAGAAGATATCAATAGCTGATATCAAGAGCGTTTATTTTGCTTTTCTCGCACTGCAAAAGCAGCGAGAGATTATTTTTTCTTCTCAAGTGCTTCTTTGATAGCAAAAAGTAAAAATATAAAAAGCGCTCCCATGATAACACCAACGATGCCTTTGAACATACTGCTTAGTCCCGCAAAGAATCCGATTTTCGACATATCGGAAAAACCGCCAAGTATTGCTGCGATGATACCGACAACAGCAGCGATAGTCACGATAATCTCACCGATGCCAAGCACGATACCTCTCACTTTTTGCGTGATTGGGTCAAAAAAGCTTATCGTCTTCTCTGTCGCATCATTGATCTTTTCGGTGAAGCTCATCTGTGCCTCATCAATCTCATCATCAAAATCTTCCAATACTTCATCGATCTCGTCAACTATCTTCTCTTTTTTAGCTCTCGGTGTTGTAGGTTTTTTTCTCTCAGCCATAATGGTCCTCCTTAATATTTTTTGATTTTTTATACCTAAATTATAGCGTAAATAATTTAATTCATATTTTTTCTAAGCAGTCAAAGGAATAAGAGTTATCAGCAGATATTAAACAAAAAGAGGTATAATACCTGCCTAAATTTGTAAAAAGGAAAACAATGTTAGAAGGTATAATTAGAGAGAGTATCGGAAAAAGTAATGCGAAGCAACTTAAAAGAGATGGATATCTAATTGCCAACATTTATGCAAAAGGTATAGAGAATGTCTATGCTGCATTTAAAGAGGGTGATTTTATCAAAGCTGCTAGAGCTAAAAAGACGCTTATCCTTCCTGTTAAGGTTGATGGCAAAGAGTATAATACAGTAATTCAAGAGTATCAATTTCATCCGGTAACAGGCGCTATCAGACATGTTGACTTGCGTGTTGCATTGCCTGGTGTTGTGACGGATTATCTTGTTCCTGTGAAAACAACAGGTGTGCCAATCGGTCTTAAAAATAAAGGTGTACTCATCCAATCTAAAAAGAGATTGAAACTTCGTGGTAAGATCGAAGATATGCCTGCAAATATCACACTTGATGTATCAGCACTCGATAGAGACGATTCAATACTCGTAAGAGATATAGAGGCACCTACAAATACTCGTATCATGGATAGAGATCATGTTGCGATATGTGGTGTAATCAAGTCTAAATAATGACTCTTTTCGTAGGCCTTGGCAATCCGGGTCATACATACGAAAATAATAGACACAATGTGGGATTTAGAGTAATAGATGCACTTGCATCTGCTCTAGATGCACAAGATATATCCAAAAATTCATTCTTCGGAACACTGCTTAAATCAAATGACATTTTACTACTCAAGCCGACAACTTATATGAATCTATCGGGAAAAAGTGTGCAAGCCGTTGCAAATTTCTACAAGATCGAGATAGATGATATCGTTGTTATTCACGATGATATAGATATCCCTTTTGGCGCACTCCGATTTAAAAAAGGCGGTGGAGACGGCGGCCATAATGGTTTAAAATCAATCGATTCTTTATGTTCAAAAGAGTACAATAGGGTTCGAATAGGTGTAGGAAAACCACAACATTCAAGTGAAGTAGCAAGTTATGTATTGAGTGATTTTGATGCCAATGAAGAGCAAGAGATTAAGACACTCTTGCCACATATTCAAAAAGCTTGTTTAGAGTTCAAAAAGAGCCCACTTGATACGATCCGCACACACTATACGCTAAAACAAAAAGAGGAGTAGCCAAAGAGATGACCTCGGGATTTAAGCGGTACTTCCTTTATCTAACTTACCACTATCTAAAAAATTTTTTGATTCTCCTTGGCGGCATCTCCTTGGCGTTTGCCGTGATTGATTATTTTCAGCATACAAAAGAGCTCAAGGGTGCATTCAATATTGATATACTCTATATCTTTTATATGTGGCAAGAAGCACTAGCGCTACTCTATCCACTCGTGCTTGTCTTTGCACTCATTATGACAAAAATAGCACTTGTCAAAAATAGCAACATGGCAGCATTCTACGCTTTCGGGTTTAGCACCGCAAGGCTTTTTGCTCCTTTTTTAGTCGTAGCAGTTGTTGTGTATCTTCTTTTTTTAGCACTGCACACAACATCATTTTCGTATGCAAAAGAGAATGCCGAATCACTCCTTCATGATGAGATGGGAGCTTATCTTCAAGATGATCTCTTTTTCAAATATAATGACACTTTTGTCTATATAAAAAATCTTGATCCCGTCAATAAAGTAATCAAAGATATGACAATATTTAAAGTAACAAAAAATCAGATTGATTATGTGATGCACTCAAAGAGATCGGTCTTCAACGGAGAGTCTTGGGATGCGTATGATGTTGATTTAAAAACACATCACCATAAAGACGGTAACCTTGTGAACTATGATGAGTCGAGACTTGCAAGCATTAAAACTTTAGAGGGGTATAAACCTAAAGTCATCGAATCACTCTATGACGGTAAGGCATTGACCATCGATGATTCTCTCAATACTTGGAAGGTGCTTTTAAAAGAAGGGATAAATTCTGATAAGATACGCGCTTCATTTTATGAGAAGGTTGTGATGCCGCTCTTTGCCTTCTTTTTAATGGCGATACTCTTCTCTTGGATGCCGTTTTATGGAAGATTTGCGGATTTTACAAAGACCACAGCGATTTCACTTGGCATCACTTTTTTAGTCTGGGGTGTCATATTTGGATTGCATCAATTAGGTACTAATAGTGTTGCACCTCCGGAGGTGACCTCCTTGTTGCCTATAGTTTTACTAGCATTTTATACACTCTACAAATATAAAAAAGAGTATATGCCAAGTTAGCCAATTCAACAAAAAAGAGGCTTTTTTTGGGTAAAATCTACAAAATTTGATCTAGTATCTACATTGAGAGATTCAAACAAGGATAGCAATGCATATTGATTTTGAAATGTTGGCGCAAAAGTACAACACACCTTTGTATGTGTATGACTTTGATGGCATCACCCAAAATTATACTGCCCTCAAAGAGGCCTTTGCAGGGAAAAAATCACTGATAAATTATGCGATAAAAGCAAACTCAAACCTTTCGCTTATCGCATGCTTGGCATCACTTGGTGCCGGGGCTGATTGTGTAAGTATAGGCGAGGTAAGAAGAGCACTTGCTGCAGGGGTTGATAAGTATAAAATTATCTTCTCGGGAGTCGGCAAAAATGATGAGGAGATGCGTGAAGCCCTCAAACTAGATATACTGCTTCTCAACCTTGAGAGTGAAGCGGAGATGATGCGTTTAGAGGGCGTGGCCAAAGAGCTTGGAGTGAAAGCAAGGATATCCATCAGGGTCAATCCAAACATCGATCCCAAAACACATCCTTATATCTCCACAGGACTCCATGAAAATAAGTTTGGTGTTGATATAGAGAGTGCTAAAAGAATGTATATCTACGCCAAAAGAAGTGAGTATCTTGATTCTGTCGGGATACATTTTCATATCGGTTCCCAGATGCTTGAACTTGAACCTATCAAAGAGGCTGCGACTATCGTTGCTGACCTTGCAAAAACATTGAAAGCTTTGGATATCAATATCCGTTTCTTTGATGTCGGTGGCGGTATAGGTGTTCGCTATGATGATGAGGTTACAATTGATCTAAAAGAGTATGTTGCAGCCATAGAGGAGGCGACAAAAAAACTAGATGTCACGATACTTTGTGAACCCGGAAGATCACTTGTTGCCAATAGCGGATGGTTTTTAACGCGAGTGCTGTATGAGAAAAAAAATGAAGGCAAAAGATTTGTAGTCGTTGACGGGGCTATGAATGATCTGCTTAGACCAAGTCTTTACGGCGCCTCCCATAAGATAGAAGCGTGTAAGGGCGAGGGTGAAAAGAGTAAAGCTGATGTCGTTGGGCCCGTGTGTGAGAGTGGAGATTTTTTTGGTAAAAATGTTCCATTACCACAATTAGAGCATAATGATTTACTTATAGTTAAAAGTGCTGGAGCATATGGATTTAGTATGTCAAGCAACTATAATACACGCAATAGAAGTGCAGAAGTTGCCGTGCAAGGATCAAACGATAGGTTGATTCGAAGAAGAGAGAGATTTGAAGATCTCATAGCATTAGAGAAAGATTACTTGGAAGAACTTTCTCTAAAAGGAGAGTAAGATGAGCTTAGAAGAGATACGAGAAAAGATAGATAAAATCGATGATGAGATACTAAAATTACTCAATAAAAGAATGGAGTATGTAGGTGAGGTCGGAAAGATAAAAAATGCTCTTGAGAGCTCGATCTTTAGACCGGAGAGAGAGCACTCTATCATCAACAGACTCGTAACTCTCTCTAAAAAAGAGGACGGCATCCTCGATAGAAAAGCGATTGAAGCGATATTTTATGAGATTATAGGTGTAGCAAAAAATCTAGAGCGCACAGAGAAAGTTGCTTATCTTGGACCTAAAGGAACTTTTACGCACCAAGCTGCCCAAATGCGATTTGGCTCTTTGAAAGATTACATCCCCCTTGCATCTATCGCATCGGTCTTTAAGGCTGTCGATAGTGATAGAGCAGCATATGGCGTTGTCCCTATCGAAAATTCAACTGATGGAATCGTAGGCGAGACGCTTGATCTGTTGGGGCAATATGATCTCAAGATACTTGCCGAGATATATATGCCAATCCACCACTCATTTTGCTCTTTGAGTAACTCTTTGGAAGATATTACAAAGATATATTCCAAAGATATCGCATTTGGACAGTGTAGGAAATTTTTAAATGAACATGGATTGGACGGCATTGAGCTTATCCCCGTAGAGTCGACGGCAAAAGCTGCCGAACTCGCAAAAGAGGATGATAAAAGTGCTGCCATATGCCCACATATTGCAGCGAAACTCAATAATCTCCCAAGTATTTTTGAAAATATCGAAGATATGCACGATAATAAAACGAGATTTATCATTATCGGCAAATCCCCAAGTTCTGCAAGCGGTAACGACAAGACATCTATCTTGGCAAAACTCTCCAATGAGCCGGGATCACTCGTAGGTTTTTTACGAGAATTTGAAAAAGAGAATATCAACTTAACTAAGATAGAGAGTAGACCCGCCAAAGAGAATCGTGCATTTTCGTATTGGTTTTTTATAGATTTTGAAGGGCATAGAGATGAGCCGAAGATATCACAACTCTTCAAAGAGGGCAAATATGATATCAAATGGCTTGGAAGTTATGTAAAGGCAGAAGATGAAATTTAACGATACACTCAAAAGCATAAAACTCTACGAAGCAGGCAAGCCGATCGAGCTTGTGGTGAGAGAATTTGGAGTGCCAAAAGAGAGCGTCATAAAACTTGCTTCCAATGAGAATCCTTTGGGTGCTTCAAAAAGAGTTCAAGAGGTTATCTGCACATATGCTTCCAGGGCCAACCTCTACCCAGATGATAGTATGTATGAACTCAAAGACGGACTCTCAAAAAAGTTTGATGTTACAAGTTCACAGATAGCTATCGGAGCAGGAAGCGATCAGATTTTAGAGTTTATCTCAAGAGCACTGCTGAGTAAAGAGGATTCTGTTTTGATGAGCCAAGTAACATTTGCGATGTATGAGGTATATGCGAAGCAGATGGGAGCAACGATTCTCAGAACACCGAGTTATGAGCACAAAGTCGATGAATTTTTAGAGCTTTACACAGAGCACAAACCAAAGATTATCTACTTATGCATCCCAAATAACCCAACCGGTGATGCTATGAAAAAAAGCGATGCCTTTGAAATCATAAAAGCCGTCGATGAGGAGACGCTCGTCGTCGTTGATTGTGCCTATATGGAGTATGCGGCCTATAAAGATAGTGCTTATAAGATAGAGCCAAAAGATATACTTGATTTCCCCAATGTTATCTATCTAGGCACTTTCTCTAAAGCATATGGTCTTGGAGGTATGCGAGTAGGCTATGGGATAGCCAATGAGGAGATCATTCAAAATATTCTCAAGATGCGCCCACCTTTTAACATCTCGACACTCTCATTAGCTGCAGCGATTGAAGCCCTCAAGGATGAAGCATATCTTGAGCAGGCTCTCAAATTGCATACCGAGCAGATCAAGCGATATGAGGCTTTTGCGAAAGAGAACGGCATCAAGTATATAGAGAGTTATACCAATTTTATCACCTATCTTTTTGATGACAGTCATAACTCAAGTGATATCGCCAACAAACTTTTGCAAAGAGGCGTCATCGTGCGAGACCTTGCAAGTTATAAGCTCAATGCAATTAGGATAACGATAGGAACTGAGAGCCAAAATGATATACTTTTTGAACAATTATCAGAAGTAATGGATTTGAAGTAGATTTATGAAAGATATCAAAAGCTATACGATTAAAGAGCTAGAGACACTCTCAGAAGAGATCAGAGAGAAGATTCTTCAAGTTGTTAGTAAAAACGGAGGCCATCTAAGCTCAACCCTTGGAGCAACTGATCTCATCGTAGCAATGCACTATGTTTTTGATGCTGCAAAAGACCCGTTTATATTTGATGTTTCTCATCAAGCCTATGCGCATAAACTTTTAACAGGAAGATGGGAACAGTTTGATACCTTGCGACAATTTGGAGGTATCAGCGGTTATACGAAGCCAAATGAGTCACCTTATGACTATTATGTTGCGGGACATAGTTCAACTTCCATCTCTCTAGCTGTCGGTGCTGCAAAAGCGATTAGGCTCAAGGGAGAAGATCGGTTACCTATCGCATTTATAGGCGATGGCGGTATGAGTGCCGGGATGGTCTATGAGGCGCTCAATGAGCTTGGTGATAGAAAATACCCGGTTATTATCATCCTCAATGACAATGAGATGAGCATCGCAAAACCGATAGGGGCTATCAGTAAACTACTTTCTCAAACGATGGCAGGGTCATTCTACCAGAAGTTTAAGGGCAGGGTAGAAAAAGCGCTCGAGCATCTTCCAAAAAGCGCGATGTATATGGCGAAAAGATTTGAAGAGTCACTCAAGCTTATAACACCGGGCATCCTCTTTGAAGAGATGGGACTCGAATATATCGGACCGGTTAACGGTCACGATATAGAGGGGCTTATAGAGACATTTAAGGTCGCAAAAGGTCTTAAGCGTCCAGTCATTATCCATGCACAAACTGTGAAAGGCAAAGGGTATGAACTAGCCGAGGGAGCCGGCTCTAGTAAAGAGCATTGGCATGGAGTTTCCGCTTTTGATTTAGGCAGTGGCGAGCAGCTGAAGAAAGGCTCAAAAAAGAGTGCAACGGCGATATTTGGTGAGACTATGTATGCTCTTGCGAAAGAGGATGAAAAGATAGTCGGTGTTACTGCAGCGATGCCCTCAGGCGTTGGATTGAGTCAGGCGATAGAAGCATTTCCGCAAAGATTTTGGGATGTTGCCATAGCAGAGCAGCATGCTGTTGCGTCTATGGGTCCACTTGCTAAAGAGGGGTTTAAACCTTTTTGTGCGATCTATTCGACCTTTTTACAGAGAGGTTATGATCAGATCATTCATGATATTGCTCTGATGAATGTGGGTGTTGCTTTTGCAATAGATCGAGCAGGTATAGTAGGACAAGACGGCGAGACACACCAAGGCGCTTTTGATATCTCCTATCTTAGAGCAGTGCCAAATATGACACTTTTTGCTCCATATAACGATACAACACTTAAGCTTGCTATCAAGTTTGCAAAAGATTTTCCGACCCCTTGTGCATTTCGCTATCCACGAGGCGCTTTTATAGCTGATGATTGTGATGCAAAAGAGTTTAAGCTCGGCAAAGCAGAGATCATCAAAAAGGGATCAAAAGTAGCCTTTATAGGCTATGGTAACGGTGTTGGAAAAGCATTGGAAGTTGCTAAGATGATAGATACTATCACCCCGACAATCGTTGATCTTCGATTTGTCAAACCACTTGATGAGGCGCTTTTGAAGAGATTAGCCAAAGAGCACACACAGTGGTTTATATTTAGTGATAGCGCCAAGATGGGCGGTGTCGCTTCAGCGTTATTGGAATTTTTAAATTTTGAGGCGATCAAAAACATCGATTTAGTAACTTTTGAGTATGATGACGCATTTATAACACATGGCAAAACAGAAGATGTAGAGAAATCTCTGAAGTTAGACAAAGAGCATTTAGCGCAAAGAGTCATAGAAAATCTAAAGGAGTAAAACACAATGTCAAATACATATATATTTACAAGTGAATCTGTCACAGAGGGGCATCCTGATAAGATCGCTGATCAGATAAGTGATGCGATTCTTGATGATATTATCAGTAAAGATCCAAAAGCAAGAGTCGCGTGTGAGACACTTGTGAGTAATGGATTTTGTGTGATTGCCGGCGAGTTGAAGACAACGATATATTCACCGATGCAAGATATCGCAAGAAATGTTATCAAAGAGATAGGCTATACGGATGCAAATTATGGATTTGACTATAGAAGTGCTGCCGTACTCAACGGTATAGGAGAGCAGAGTCCTGATATCAATCAAGGTGTCGATCAAGAGAGTGGTGATATAGGTGCAGGCGATCAAGGACTTATGTTTGGTTATGCATGCGATGAGACTCCTGAGCTTATGCCGCTTCCTATCTCTTTGGCACATAAGCTTACTGCGAAACTCGCTGAAGTTAGAAAGAGTGGAGCAGTTCCATTTTTGAGACCGGACGGAAAAGCACAAGTGAGTGTCAAATATGTTGATGGTAAACCTGTTGCAGTCGATACCGTAGTGGTCTCCGCACAACATCACGATGACATCCCTGAAGACATCATCAAAGAGGCGATCTTTAATGAGGTAATCCATGAGGTAATCCCAAAAGAGCTTATCACAAAAGAGACCAAGTATCACATCAATCCAACAGGTAGATTTGTTATCGGTGGTCCTCAAGGTGATGCAGGGCTGACAGGCAGAAAGATTATCGTCGATACTTACGGTGGCTCATGTCCGCATGGTGGGGGTGCATTTAGCGGAAAAGATCCGACAAAAGTCGACAGATCAGCCGCATACGCCGCAAGACACATAGCTAAAAATCTTGTTGCTGCAGGGGTTTGTACGCGTGTGACTATCCAGCTTGCCTATGCGATAGGCGTAGCGAAACCCGTATCAATCTATGTCAATACACATGACACATCAGTCGTGGATGAAACACTTATCAGTGAGTGTGTCGATACACTCTTTGACCTCACTCCAAAGGGCATCATCGCTTCACTTGATCTGCTCAAACCTATCTATCGTAAAACCGCGTCTTATGGCCATTTTGGTAGAGAAGATCAAGGTTTTGGATGGGAGAAACTTGATAAAGTTGCAGATATAAAAGCGTATCTCAAGCTCTAAGTCTACATCACCCCTTTTCTCTTTCCTTTTATAAAAGAGGTGGTGAAGTGAATTTCTCGCAAAAAGAGGATCAGCGAAGTTACCAAAAAGAGCATCGCAGTGATGAAAAATCCTGCGATGAAGAACTTGTTATTAAAATCAAAAAGTGCACCGGAAAATATGCTTAGAATCACGAGTGCTACCATGAGTCCTGTTGCGGCTCCAAAAAATATGGAACTATTGATATTTTGCATTCTTTTGACTAAAAATTCTCTTCTTTTGATGATAGCGCCATCTTCTTGAAAATCGGGATCTTTGGTTCTCTCAACAAGCGTATGATGATCGATAGCCTCAAGCTTATCTATAATCCTAGCGAGTCTACCGATGAAGACATTGAGCAGTCCCGCAACCCCTGCAAGTAAAAAAACAGGAGCTACCGAGAGCTGAATCAGTGTTGAAATATTTACTACGACCGTATCATCAGGCATTATCATTGCTATCCTTTAAAGTCTCATGAGAATATAGTTACTATTGTAGACAAAAGTATGTTAAATGTTTTTTATTTTTGTAATTTTTAATTTGACCTTATCATTTAAAGTTTACTTAAAATAACTTTTGATATAGTTTGTCGTAATTGATTTTAAGGAGAAAAAAATGGCTGTAATAATTACAGATTTATGCATCAACTGTGCTGCATGTATAGATGAGTGTCCGGTTGAAGCGATCGTTGATGAGGATGAGAATCCAACAGGTGGAGAGACATATTATGTTTATGCCGATAAATGTGTTGAGTGTGTAGGTTATCACGATACTCCTGCATGTGCTGAGGCTTGTCCAACAGAAGGCTGTATCCAATGGGGTGAAGTCGCTGATGGTATGCCGTCTTCAGAAAATAGAAAATCAGCCGGAACTCCGGTAGTAGATTAAAAGGTTACACACCTTACCTAGGTATCACACTCGTGGTACCTATATCACTTCTTTTATCTTAGCTTAATCATTTTTTAGATAATATACACGCCCAAATACTGTGCAGAAGATAATTTTGTAGAGTAAAATCATACAATTTTAGGAATTAAATTTATGGAACAAACACTATCGATAATCAAGCCTGATGCTGTTGCAAAAAATGTAATAGGCAAGATACTCAGTCGTTTCGAAGATGCAGGACTTAGGGTTGCTGCGACAAAAAAAGTACAGCTCTCAAAAGCAGATGCTGAAGCTTTTTATGCCGTGCATTCTGAGAGACCTTTCTTCAATGACTTGGTATCATTTATGATATCAGGTCCGGTTGTTGTTACCGTCCTTGAAGGTGACAATGCTGTTGCTACAAATAGAGACCTTATGGGTGCAACAAATCCAAAAGAAGCCGAAGTGGGAACTATCAGAGCAGATTTTGCTGATAGTATCGATGCTAATGCAGTCCACGGAAGCGACTCTTTGGAAAATGCGAAAATTGAGATCGAATTTTTCTTTGCAAAAAGAGAGATTTGCTAGGTTTTAGATGCAAATAGCATTGAGTAAGATATCGACAACTCCAAAAGACTTTCAAGCAGAATCCGGAGGCTTGAGTCTTTGTGGGAGTTTGGAGCGTATCTCAAGAGATGTCGTTGCGCTTAAGGCACGGCTAAAAGGTGAGATCGAGCTTGTGTGTGATAGATGTGGTAAGAGTTTTACGCTACCACAGGACCAAGAGTTAGATCTAAAGTTGAGCGACAGTCTGATAGAAACTCAAGATGATTTAGATATAATTGAGTTTTTAGATGGAATTATAGATATTGAGTATATAATTCAAAGCGAAATAGAGTCACAAAAAGCACTCTATAATTATTGCAAAGATTGCAGCGATAGAGAAGATTACGAGATAGAATTTTAATAAAAGGAAAAAACAATGGCAGTACCTAAAAGACGACACAGTAAGACAAGAGCAGCAAAAAGAAGAACACACTATAAAGTGAAACTTCCTATGCCTGTAAAAGACAGTGATGGGACATGGAGATTGCCTCATCATATGAACTTGACTACCGGCGAATATAAGACTAAAGCATAACCCTTATGATCAGATTAGCCATAGATGCTATGGGCGGGGACTTTGGTCCCGAGCCGATAATCGAGGGACTAACGCAAGCGCTTGACGAGAAAGAGTTTCATCCAATCTTAGTTGGTGATAAAAATCTCCTTCTCTCCTTGATACCCCCATATTATCTTGACAGCATAGAGATAGAGCATGCAGATGATGTGATATCGATGCATGACTCAGCCGTTGATGCGCTCAAACGCAAAGAGTCATCTATCTATAAAGCTGTTGAGCTTGTTCGTGAAGGTAAAGCTGATGGTGTAGTCTCAGCAGGACATAGCGGTGCTACAATGACACTCGCAACGCTTCGTATAGGCAGATTGCCTCATATCAGCAAACCGGGACTTGCAACATTGATGCCAAGTCTTGGCGAGAAAAAGACACTCGTGCTGGATATCGGTGCCGTTGTTGAGTGTAAACCACAAAACCTCTATGAGTTTGCTATCATGGGCGGAAGCTATGTAAAAAAAGTGATGGGGACTGCAAACCCAAGGATAGGGTTGCTCGCAAATGGTGAAGAGGATTCTAAAGGGAATGATCTTACAAAAGAGGCATTTAAACTTCTTAAAAATCTAGAGGGATTTGTCGGCAATGTTGAGGGGAGAGACATCTTCAATGGAAGCGTAGATGTTGTTGTTTGTGATGGGTTTACGGGGAATATCCTTTTAAAAACGAGTGAAGGTGTTGCAACTACGATAGTCACACTCATGAAGAAACATATCCGCAAATCACTACCTGCTAAGATTGGCGCTTTCTTGATGAAAAAAAGAGTCTTTGCAAATCTACAAAAGCAGATAGATCACAATGAATATGGTGGAGCACCGCTCCTTGGAGTAAACGGCTGTGCAATCGTAAGTCATGGTAGCTCAAATGCGAAAGCTATCAAAAATGCTATATTTCAAGCGATTAGTTATAGCGAGTCAAATATAAATGATACGATTGAGGACATTCTGACAGAAGATAATGTTAAGTAGCCTCTGAGGCTAGCAAAAATTGTTGAATTATGTTAAAATCATATCTTTGCAAGATCGAATACAATCTAAGGAACGATAATGGCGGCTTTGCCTAATTCATATGCAGCACTAAGATCCATAGGGGCATATGTTCCTGAGAAAGTCTTATACAATACTGACCTCGAAAAGATGGTCGATACTACAGATGAGTGGATATATAAACGCACAGGCATAAAAGAGAGACACATTGCTGCAGCTGATGAGTGCACAAGTGATATGGGCGTCGAAGCTGCTGCGATTGCCATAGAGCGCTCGGGTATCAAAAAAGAAGAGATCGATCTCGTCATTTGTGCGACTGTGACGCCTGATTATTTCAATATGCCCTCAACTGCGTGTGTCATATCAAAAAAACTCGACATCATCAATGTGCAAGCTTTTGATATCAGCGCAGCTTGCAGTGGGTTTGTCTATCTTCTCTCTATCGCAAAAGCATTTATAGAATCTGGTATGAAGAAAAATGTCTTACTAATAGGTGCTGAAAAGTTTTCATCAATCGTAGATTATACTGATAGAGGCACCTGTATCCTCTTCGGTGATGGAGCGGGTGCGGCTGTTGTGAGTGCGACAGAAGATAAGAGCGAGGCGATCATCGATGTGCATGCAAGTGCCGATGGAACGTATGCAGACTTCTTAGTAACTCCGGCACCCGGAAGTGTCAATCCGGCAAATCAAAAGATGCTTGATGAAAAGCTCAATTTTGTCCAAATGAAAGGCAATGAGACTTTCAAACTTGCAGTCAAGACCCTTACAAAAGATGTGACAGATATCCTAAAGAGAAACAACATCAAATCAGAAGATATCAAACATTTTGTACCGCACCAAGCAAATTATCGTATCATAAAAGCTGTCGGTGATGCGCTTGGGATGACTAAAGAGCAAATTGTTTTAACAGTACAAAAATATGGCAATACCTCCGCTGCTTCTATCCCGATGGCGATCAATGATATCTACGAATCAGGCAGACTTAAAAGTGGTGATGTGATGCTTTTAGACACTTTTGGAGGCGGACTTACCTGGGCAAGTGCATTGGTGCCATTTTCTCCTAAAAAGGGGTAGATATGACTATAGGCTTCATCGGTGATATCGTCGGTCGTCCCGGCAGAGAGATCATCAAAGCGCATCTAGCAAATCTCAAAAAAGAGTATGGTATCGATCTTGTCATCGCTAACTATGAAAATGCAAGCCATGGCTTCGGGCTCAATGCAAAAAATGCTGCCGAGCTCTTTGAGAGTGGCATCGATGCGATGAGTGGCGGTAACCATAGCTTCGATAAAAAAGAGATCGCCTCACTTTTTGAAAGTCACCCAATCATACGACCTCTGAACTATCCTAAAAGTATGCCCGGAGAAGGTGTTTTAAAAACTACTATCGATGGTACAAAAATCGCACTTGTCAATCTCATGGGGCATTTTGCGATGCCGATGTGTGATAACCCTTTCAATGCGGTAGATAGTGTACTCAAAGAGCTTCAAGAGGAGGGGTATAAACATATCGTTATCGATATGCATGCAGAAGCTACGAGCGAGAAACAAGCACTATTGCATATGCAAAAAGAGTATGCAAGTGCGATACTTGGCACACATACCCATATAGGTACGGATGATCTAAGTATCGTTGAGGGGTGTTGCTATGTGAGCGATGTCGGACTCACAGGGTGTAGAGATGGCGTGATAGGGATGGATAAGAGCGCGCCTATCAACCGTTTTATGAATGGATTTGGAGAGTATTTTGATGTGCCAAAAGAGTGTAAAAGCATCTTGCAGATGATAATCTTTACGCTTGATGATGCGGGAAGATGTGCGAATGCACAGAAGATAAAGGTTTATAGTGAGGGTGATGTCGTCATCACCCAAGCGAGAGTAGAATCTAAATGATTTTTCCGTTCGCCTTGAGCTTGTCGAAAGGTGGCGGATATAGAGACTTTAAAGTAACTGGTTCCACCTCTCCTGAGGTGGAATTATAAGAATTTTCTTAGGAGATTGAAATGAAAATAAAAAATAATTTCATTATGTTTTTAGTGATTGGAATATACTCTAGCTGCTTTGCTGATAGTTTTGATAATGGACAAAAAGCATATAAGAGTAATAACTATAAAGAGGCAGTAAAGTTTTATGCAAAAGCATGCAAAGAAGGAAATGCTCAGGGATGCTATGAACTTGGATATATGTATTATAGTGGCAAAGGCATCAAACAAGATGATTCAAAAGGGTTGCAATTTTATAATAAAGCGTGCGACATGAATTTATCAGGTTCATGTTTGTATCTTGGTTTTATGTATTTAAACGGTGATATGGTTAAGCAGGATAATGAGAAAGCTAAATATTTTTTTAGCAGAGCATGTGATTTGAACAATAATGTCGGTTGTAGAAAATTAAAGTCTCTTTGAGTATATTTTGATACATATGTTCAAATTTTAAAAAGAATGTTTGGTTTCCGCCTAGAAATAAAGGGGTTAGGGGTTGGGTGATGTTGTCATCACCCAAGCGAGGGCGGAATAGGGTTTTTTATAGTAAAATAAATACTTTTTCTAGAAATACTTTTGCTAGTCCTTCTAACCTATTTACAATAATTTGTGGTTTAAAAAAATCCCTTCCTAAATCGTCAACCATTTTTATCTCAAACTCTTTAATAGTATCACCCATGTCTTTATTTACTATACAATATTGCCCTTCTTCCTTTTGCTTTAACAAATTTGCCAAAGTTTCAAATTGTATATTGGATTTTGTTTTATATGGATAAATTGCACCAATATAAATATCATCTTCATTAGAGATATCTTTAGTGAACATATTTATAAGTTTTGTTGTTTGAGCTTTCGCTTTTCCTGCACTAATTGTATAATTGGTATAACATATAATTTTACGTTTTACAAAATCTATATCAATGCTAAATGTTTGTTTGGGATTTTCTTGAATAAAAAATGTAGAAGTAATTATTTTATTTTCAGTGAGCATTTTTCGCAAAACTTCTTCCCTAGGTTCACTATTGGTTTTTAATAGAATATAGTGTCCTGTGCTATCGGTTAATTGAAGGCATATATCTTTTTCCTCTTGCTTGTAAGAATTTATGATTTTTTGAATTAAGTCTTTATTGTTTTTTTCTAAAAACTCTTCAGTAGATTCTTTCCAGTCTGAATCCATTCCAGTATAATTTTTTAACCCAGAGTGATTATCAAAATATTTTCGTAATTCTGTCAAAATATAGATATGGTCAACATCTTCTACTAAATCATTTCTTAATAATCTCCCAGCTGTAACTGACAAATAGACCCATGACCAATGAAATAAATTGTATTTAACTCTCTTCTTTATCTGTGCTGGCGATTCAAATGGCGTAGTTACAAGTTGATTGGAAATGGTTATTATATTTTCAATATTTAATTTCTTGCCAGTATCAATATATCTTTCTATTTGCTCCGTGCCGATTAAATTATTTCCAATTTTTACTTCTAAAAAACAAATCCATTCAATAACTGGATTATAAATACCACTTGTAATTACTAATAATCCATCTGGTCTATCATCTCCTTCGCTACATGGTATTTCTTGATATGCATGTAGTTGAATATTTTGATTTTTGATTTTTTTAAATCCAATATCAGTAAAGACCTCTTCTCTATATTCTTTAACTGCACTCAATGACGATAAAAATATTGATGTTGTTTGGATTTCATCAGTTGTTTTCCCAATTGGGAACAACGAAGTTTTGTATTTTTCCAATTCATCATGACTGTCAAAACTAAATATTTGGTGCAGGTCACTTAAAAACATTTTATTTGAGAATTTTTTGATACGTGCCATATGTTGCCTTTATGGAAATATTAATATATTATAAGTATTTTACCTTAACTATAAAGCAATGCATAGCTAAGGCTGATTAGCTTTCTGGAATATAGAGGAGCATAGTGGTCAGACGATACCAATGCATTTTCACAAGTGCAAAAATCTAATGGAGTAAATATGCTAAAATATCGAAGTTTGCATTCTCACGCACAGGATGGGAGCGAGAAAAAGGAAAAACAATGGCATTTGTAAATGAGTATATCAGTGATGAAAATATCGAGAAGTTTCAGATTAATGAGTTGATGAATAGCATCCAATCTAAATACAGTAAACGAGAAGTGAAATTTTTCCCTGATAAATATTATAAGCACCGATGGACAATTGATAAAGAGAGAGAGAGTTGGTTTATGTGGGTAGATACACCTCATGATCCGTTAGAGCCAAGTAGGTATACGGGAGAGGATATTTTTATACTGAATTACAAAGGGAAAAGTATCGAAGTTGTTTTAAGAAAAGTTTTTGAAGAGAGTAGCAGAAAACTTACAGATAATCCTTTTAATGTCGTATGGACGCTTGACTGTATTACTCCGCAATCCATAGAAGAACTCACTTATGAAGAGATCGTCGAGATGGTTAAAGAAGCTTTAAGTGTATATGGCACAAGAGGTATAAAAACGCCTGTACCTTTTGAAAACATCGTAGTTACTTGTAAGTTTTAGGAGGAAGTCATGGCATATACAGCAAAACAAGCAACCGATGCAATTGTGGCACTCGATCTTGATAGTCTTACTTCTTCTCAGATAGAAAATGAACTAAAAAGTATTATTTCACAACTTAGAAAATATAGAAAATAGAGGTCGGGTAATGCCAATACAATTTTCACAAATTCTAAAATATCGAAGTATGCATTCCCACGCACAGCATGGGAACGAAAGAAGCGACAGAAAGAGCAAACTAGACAAGAATGCTCTAACCCTTTTTGATGATCCTTATCTTCTGTGCTTCAAAGAGGCTGATTGCTTCTTGCACAACAGGATGATCTTGGATGGGAACCTCTCTCTTTGGCTCCTCTTTGGGCTCTTCTTTTGGTTCCTCTACGGATTCAGGTTCGATTTTTTTTTTGATTGCTTCTTTTTGTTTATTGACAATCTTAGCATGCTCTCCAAAGAGCTCTTGAACAAAGAGTTTGACGATCGCATAGCCGTTTCTGAGTATCTTTCTGTGCTCTTCGTCTGCACATGAAGCAAGATGGAGTGTGTCATCTTCAAATGATTCAAACTCTATAAAATTTTCAAAACATTCGCCAAGCGCATAGTCTCTATCATAAAGCTTTACGATAAGCTTTTTATACTTCTGCGAATAATCAACCGTCGGTATCTCATCGGGTACCTCTTCTTTTGTGGAAGGCTCGGCGATATCCTCTTCGTCGATATTGACAACCTCTTCTTCAGCTACCTCCTCGGTAGTAGTAGTTTGTTCATCAAGAGGTGCTGCCTCTTCTTTTGGCTCTTGCGGTTGTGGGGCAGGTTTTTCGACAGGCTTTTCTGCAGATTTTTCTACAGGCTTTTCAGGCACTTGTGAAGTGCTTGCAATATCATCAAAGGAGATATCCTTAAGCTCCTTTTCGAGATTTTTGATAAGTGTATCGATCTCTTTAAGCTCTAAAGATTCGACCATTTTAAAGAGTGTGAGCGAGAGGACGAAGTCGCCCTCGGCACCATTTTTCAAAAGCTCTTTAGACTCACCAATTGCTCGAAAAAAGCGCTCGATAATGAGTGGTTTGAGCTGTTTGTTCTTTGAGAAAAGTGCATCTTTGAGATAGAGTGTAAGCTCATCAAGCACCATCTCCGCTTCATACTCTGAGGCAAAATTGAGAAAATCAATCAACTTGTCTTGATCTTTTTGGATGATGATCTCTATAAGATTTTCGATCGTGGAAGGATCGATGATGCCAAGCATATCGGTCACCGTTGCAACATCAACGAAATTTTTCGAATAGACGATAGCTTGATCAAGCAGTGTAAGTGCATCTCTGAGACTCCCCGCACCGCTTCTTGCGATTATTTTGAGCGCGTCACCTTCAAACTCGATCGACTCTTTAGCGAGGATATACTCAAGATGATGATAGATCATCTCCTCAGGAATCTTCTTAAATCGAAAGTGCTGCGTCCTAGAGAGGATAGTCGCAGGCAATTTAAGCGGATCAGTTGTTGCTAAGATGAACTTGACAAAATCAGGTGGCTCTTCAAGTGTTTTCAGCAGTGCGTTAAAAGCTTGATTGGTAAGCATATGGACTTCATCGATGATAAATATCTTATATCTCGCGCTACTTGGTTGGTACTTTGTATGCTCGATAAGCTCTTTGATATCATCGATTCCCCTTGTGCTTGCCGCATCCATCTCGATGATATCCATATGGCGATTTTCATTTGCCATGATGCAGTGAGAGCACTCATTGCACGGATGAGACGATGCACCCTTTTCGCATAGGAGTGCTTTTGCAAAGATTCTTGCCGTTGAGGTCTTGCCACTTCCTCGAAGTCCCGAGAAAAGATAGGCATGTGAGAGTCTCTTTGTATCAAGTGCAAGTGAGAGCGTCTGAGAGATAGAATTTTGCCCTATGAGATCCTCAAAAAGACTTGGTCTATACTTTCTAGCAAGTGCAAGTGACAAAAAAACTCCTTGGCATATTTTCTTTTGATTATATTCAAAATTTACTTTTAGTTGGTATAATTTATCGATAAAAAGATGATATACAGGGCATAAAATGAAGTGGAAAGATAGAGAAAAAAGTAGCAATGTAGAAGATAGAAGAGCACAAGGCTCAAGTGGTCGCGGTGGGATATCGATGGGGACGATTATGATGCTTTGGCCGATTATCAAGCCACTCTTTAAAACAAAGTTTGGCTGGGCATTGATCGCCATAGGCGTGGTCGCTTATATGAGTGGGTACAATCCACTCTCCCTGCTTGGCATGGGCGAGAGCACAACAACTGTTGTTGATGAGAAAAAAGATAACGCGCAAGCAGATTTCATGAAAACGGTCTTAGCCGATACCGAAGTTGTATGGAGTGATATATTTCGCTCATACGGCCGTAGCTACAAAGAGCCAAAAGTTGTTCTCTTTCGTGGAAGCACAAAGAGTGGATGCGGATATGCTAGCGCGCAGATGGGTCCGTTTTATTGTCCCACTGATGGGAAAGTTTATCTTGATCTCGGCTTTTTTGATGAGTTGAAAAATAGATATAACGCCGGTGGCGATTTTGCACAAGCCTATGTGCTCGCACATGAGATAGGGCATCATATCCAAAACCTTCAAGGCATACTTGATCAGGTACAAAATCTCAAACAGCAACTTCGAAGTGAAGCAAAAGTCAATGCTCTGCAAGTCAATGTAGAGCTTCAGGCGGATTGCTACGCGGGACTTTGGGCGCATCATGCACAAGAGAGATTTCATATGCTTGAAGAGGGAGACATAGAAGAAGCGCTAAATACCGCTTCGGCTATAGGGGATGATGCATTACAGAAAAAAACACAAGGCTATGTGGTCCCTGACTCTTTTACGCATGGAAGTTCCAAACAGAGAATGGAGTGGTTTTACAAAGGGTTTAAAAGTGGTGATATAAAAGCGTGTAACACCTTTTCTAGCAACTGATTAATGAGCTTTTATTTCAAGCTTGGGTATAATCTTTTTACTTTTTTTGCGGAGCGTTTATGAGTTACAATCATACAAAAATAGAGAAAAAATGGCAGGATTATTGGGCTGAAAATGCCAGCTTTGAGCCTAGCGATGATTTCTCAAAAGAGAAAAAATATATCTTGAGTATGTTTCCGTTTCCTAGCGGAAGACTCCATATGGGACATGTAAGAAACTATGCTATCAGTGATGCATTTGCCAGATACTATAGACAGCAAGGCTTCAACGTATTGCACCCGATAGGTTTTGACAGCTTTGGGATGCCTGCAGAAAACGCGGCTATCAAAAATGGCTCACACCCAAAAGAGTGGACCTATGCAAATATAGACTATATGAAAAATGAGTTCTACTCTTTAGGTTTTTCATTCTCTAAAAAGAGAGAATTAGCAACAAGTGATGAGCTCTATACGAAGTTTGAACAGGGCTTTATCATCGATATGTTCAATAAGGGGCTTCTTTACCGTGAAAAAGGGCTTTTAAATTGGTGTCCGCATGATCAAACTGTTTTAGCAAATGAGCAAGTCGTAGATGGGTGTTGTTGGAGATGTGATACGCCTATCGTCAAAAAAGATATGAATCAGTACTACTTCAAGATCACAGAGTATGCAGATGAACTTTTAGAAGATTTAGCGAGACTTGAAGGCGGTTGGCCCAAACAGGTTTTGACTATGCAGGAGAACTGGATAGGAAAATCAAACGGTCTTGCCTTTGATCTCTTTTTTGATGATGCAAGTAGAGCAAAGCTCAATGCACAATTTGATAGCTTCGATGTTTTTACAACGCGTCCGGATACTATCTATGGCGTCTCATACGCAGCACTTGCACCTGAGCATCAGATAGTTACCTTTATGATCGAAAATAATCTTTTAAGCGAAGAGGTAATCAATCAAATCAAAGCGATGAAAAACAGCTCATCCATAGAGAGACAAAAAGAGAAAAGCGGTGTGGCTCTTGGCATCAATGTGATCCATCCGTTAACGCAAAAAGAGATACCGGTTTGGGTGGCAAATTTTGTTTTGATGGATTATGGAAGCGGGGCAGTTATGGCGGTACCTGCTCATGATGATAGGGATTATGATTTTGCAAAAAAATATAACCTTCCAATCAATGCCGTCATTAAGCCTTTTGATGGCGAGCTTGATATCTCAACTTCAGCTTTTACGGAAACGGGCGAGCTCTTTAACTCCGGTGAGTTTGATGGCATGAACTCTAAAAAATCACAATACAATATAATCAAGATGTTTGAAGAGAAAAACATCGGTAAAAAAACAATCAATTATAGACTCAAAGATTGGGGTATCTCAAGACAGAGATATTGGGGTGCGCCTATCCCGTTTGTACACTGTAAAGAGTGTGGTTTAGTGATGGAGAAAAAGGAAAATCTCCCTATCGCACTGCCGGAGGATGTAGAGATAACAGGAGAGGGAAATCCACTTGATCGCCATCCGACATGGAAGTATTGTAAATGTCCGAAGTGTGGAGGCGATGCCACGAGAGAAACAGATACGATGGATACTTTTGTGGAGTCAAGCTGGTATTTCTTGAGATTTTGTGCTGCGCCTTCAAATTGGGAGAGTGAGCCTTTTTCAAAAGAGCAGCTCAGCTATTGGATGGGGGTTGATCACTATATCGGTGGGATTGAGCATGCCATTTTGCACCTGCTCTATGCACGATTTTTTACAAAGGTTTTCCGTGATTTGGGTTACTTAGAATTTGATGAGCCTTTTGATAAGCTCCTCACGCAAGGAATGGTACTCAAAGACGGCTCAAAGATGAGTAAGTCCAAAGGCAATACCGTCGATCCTGATGCAATCATCGAAAAATTTGGAGCCGATACGGCAAGACTCTTTATCCTCTTTGCCGCACCGCCGATGCAAGAGCTTGAGTGGAGCGATAGTGCCGTGCAAGGGGCATATAAATTTATCAAAAAATTCTACGAGAAACGATCGCAGATCATAAAGATGGATACGCTTCCTGCTATAGATCATGCGAAGCTCTCAAAAGAGGAAAAGTTTGCTAGAAAAAAAGTCTATGAAGCACTCCAAAGAGCCCAGGATGTTTACAATGAGAAATACTCTTTCAACACACTCATAGCAGGAGCTATGGAGGCGATGAACGCCCTTGGCAATCAATCCAATGCTACTATTCTAAGTGAAGCCTATTGGATACTCTGCTCTATCTTGGAGCCGATTATCCCTCATGTTGTTTGGGATATAAGCAGTGAATATTTTGGACTCAACAATCTGGCAAAACAGAAGATACTCGATGAGGTATTTGTCGAAGAGAGTATCACTTTGGGTGTTTCGATCAATGGGAAAAACAGAGCCGAGATAGAAGTCGCCAATGATGCCTCAAAAGAGGATATAATAGAACAAGCAAAAAGTGCTGCTGCTAAATGGATCGAATCAAAAGAGATCATCAAAGAGATCGTCGTTCCGGGGAAACTTGTTAATATCGTTGTAAAGGGATGAACTTGAAAATCACACAGTACCTATCTATATTTTTTGTCATAATGCTACTTGGATGTGGGTATAAACCTTCGTCTCATGCAATTAAGAGAATATTTAGTGATAAGATATATGTCAATGTCATCGTCGATAGTGCTGAGCCTGAGAACGCTCCTTTTATCAGAGATGAGTTGAGCAGACTTGTGATTTCGAGAATCTCAGGTGAGATCGCTTTGCGCCCGCAAAAGACAAATACTATAACCGTATCTTACAGAGGCACTACTTTTACTCCACTTGGATATGATGAGTATGGATATGTGGTTCGATATCAAACGATCGTAAAAGCAAACTTTACATTTGTCGATAAAAACGGTAAAAAATGGAGCAAGATGATTACCTCTATCAGCGATGAGAGTATCAGTGATAATGCCGTTCATGCTTCTGCTTTGAGAATCGAATCTATCAAAACAGGTTTGGTTAAAACCGTGGATGAATTTATGGCATATTTGAGTGCAAAGGGTGCGCTCAAGGAGAGTCATTGATCCCCTCTTTTGCATCATTTTTAGAGAACAAACCACTCTATTATGACAAGATAGACACACGCAGAATCATCGAAGCTTATGAAGTGCTCAAAGCACATATACGATGTGTAAAAGCGGTGCATATAGTCGGTACGAACGGTAAGGGGAGTACAGGAAGAGCTTTGGCGCACCTTGCTTTTAAAAGCGGCTTAAGAGTCGGTCATTTTAGCTCACCGCATATCTTGCATTTCAATGAGCGCATATGGATCGATGGGGTATGTGTGGATGAAGCGAGTCTCGAGATAGCACATCAAAGATTGTATATGATCTTGGAAAAAGAGAGAAGTGAAGCGCTCAGCTATTTTGAGTACACAACACTCTTAGCTTTTATACTTTTTGAAGAGTGTGATCTTGTAGTGTTAGAAGCAGGGCTTGGAGGCAAGGATGATGCGACCAATGTCTACCCTAAAGCGTTGAGCCTCATCACCCCTATAGGCTTAGAGCATCAAGCTTTTTTGGGCGATGATATCGGCTCGATCGCGAGAGCAAAAATCGAGAGTATCAACAAAAAGGCGATTGTAGCTCCACAGCCATACAAAGAAGTTTTAGCTGTAGCCAAAGCTATCGCAAACGAGAAAGGTGTGCAGATAGAGTTTCTCGAGATTGCAGCGTTGCCGTATCTTGAGGCGATTGCAAAGATAGCTGAGCAAAAAGCTTGGAGCGACTTTTTGATAATAAATATCTGCGTTGCGCTCAAAGCGTTGGATGCTTTAGGAGTTACATATGATGTCAAAGACCTCAAAAGTTTAGAGCTCTTTGGGAGACTCTATCCATTACAAAAAAATATACTGCTCGATGTGGGGCATAACCTGCTTGCAGCCCAAGTGATTGAAAAAGCTTTAGCCAAAGAGACTGTGCTTATATACAATTCACTCGATGATAAAGATTATGAACAGATACTCAAAACACTCCAATCCAAGATAAAAAAAGTGCTTATCATCCCCATCCAAACAAAAAGAGCACTAGATATAACGTTGCTTCAAAAAGCACTTGAAAAGCTCGGGATAGAGTATGAGATGTTTGATGTTGAAACGCTAAAAGAGGATGAGCACTATCTTGTGTTTGGCTCTTTTTATGTCGTCGAAGCATTTTTAAAAGCTTCACATATTGAGACGATCTGCTAATGGAATATAGATGAATGCCAATATATTTGAATTTTTAGAGAGTGATCCAAAAGAAGAGTCTTTGGGTATCATCTGCGCAGATGAAAAAGAGGCACAGCTCTGCGCTTCTATGGCGACTTTTCTTGGATTTACACCTTTTGTTTTGCCTGATATTCGAGCAACTTTCGGGGAGGATTTGCGATCATATCAAGATGAGCTCTTTGATCTTTTTACTACGCTCAAAGGGTACTACGGCTCGCAAGATAAAAAGATAGTCATAGCGCCTCTTCGAACAACACTGTTGCCGTTGCCAAAAGAGGAGTGTTTTGATAGTTTTGAAGTAGCATTTGGAGAGAAGATAGGTGGCAACATCAAAGAGAAGCTCTATGCTTGGGGGTATGAGTTTGTCGATATCGTTGCCGATCGAGGTGAGGTCTCTTTTAGAGGCGACATCATTGATATCTTTCCGATAGATCGCGAAAAGGCTATCAGGATATCTCTTTTTGATGAGGATGTTGAGAGCATCAGAGAGTTTGATATAAGCTCCCAAAAGAGTGATCCGCACGAGTTTGAATCTATTACGATTTTGCCGGCCTTTTTAGCATTGAGTGCAGAAGAGTTTGAAGCACTTTTAAAAAAAGCAAACAATGCGTCATTTGATGTGCTTGTAAAAGATATCAATTCTATCGGGCTTTGGCTACTTGAAGAGCGTGCTTGGAGACTTTTTGATTGGGATATAACGCTCTATGGCACGGCAAAGATATCTGACGAGATGAGCGAACTTGAATCAAGTGATGCGCTAGAGCAGTTAAAATCCATTGCTAAAATCCCGGAAGCAAAAAGATACAAAGAGATAGAAGTCGTTGATGTCAATAAGTTTTTAAAAACGCATGCCAATAAAAAGATCACCATAATCGCCAAAGATGAATCGCTCGTTCGAGGTAGCATCTTAGAGAATTTTGATGGTGTGGAGTTTGTCTATCAAGAGGGAATCTTTAACCTTATGAGCAGTGATAGGCTCATCCTCTCACTCAATAAACCGTTAAAAAATAGACGCATTAAAAAGAGCAATATAGTGCTTGATGAGCTTAAGCCCGGTGATTATGTTGTGCATGAAAATTATGGCGTGGGTCTTTTTAGTGCTGTTGAAAAGAGAGAGGTTTTAGGCTCTACAAGAGAGTTTGTGGTGATACGATACCAAGGTGAAGACCAGCTTTTAGTACCTGTAGAAAACCTTGAAGTGATCGATAGATATATAGCAGAGGGTGGTTCTTTGCCGATCATTGATCGACTTGGAAAAGCAAGTTTTAGACATCTCAAAGAACGACTCAAAGAGAAACTATTTGCAATCGCAGCGAAGATCATCCAACTATCTGCCGAGCGCCATCTTAAAGCGGGCATCATCATAAAGGCTGACGGGGCACTTCAAGAGAAGTTTATCGCCGATGCAGGATTTTTCCATACCAGTGATCAAGAAGATGCGATTCGAAGCATACTCGATGAACTCTCAAGCGGGCGAATCATGGACAGACTCTTAAGTGCTGATGTCGGTTTTGGGAAAACAGAGGTTGCGATGAATGCTATGTTTGCCGTAGCAAAAAGTGGCTACCAAGCCGTTATCATAGCTCCTACGACACTGTTGAGCTCCCAACATTACAAGAGTCTAAAAGAGCGGTTTGATCCTTATGGTATCAGTGTAGGCAAGCTCGATAGATTTACAACCACTAAAGAGAAAACAGCGATCAAAAAAAGAGCCAAAGAGGGTACTATCGATATCGTAGTAGGCACCCATGCACTTCTTGGGGTTGAGTTTGCAAAGTTGGCATTTGTCGTTATCGATGAGGAGCATAAGTTTGGTGTGAAGCAAAAAGAGAAGCTCAAAGAGATGGCAAGCGATGTGCATCTACTCTCCATGAGTGCTACGCCGATTCCAAGAAGCCTCAATATGGCACTCTCAAAGATAAAGACTTTTTCGGAGATATTTACACCTCCGCTTGAGCGACTTGGAGTACGAACATTTGTGAAGAGTTTTGATAAAAATGTCATCAAAGAGGCGATCACGCGAGAGATAAGACGAGGCGGGCAGATATTTTATGTGCACAATTCAATAGCAGCACTAAAAGATAAGAAAAAAGAGCTTTTAGAGATATTGCCAAAGCTCAAGATAGCGATATTGCACTCACAAATAAGTGCCAAAGAGAGCGAAGAGGAGATGATCGCGTTTGAAGCGGGCGAGTATGATGTGTTGCTCTCAACAACGATCGTTGAATCGGGTATCCATCTTCCAAGTGCAAATACGATGATAGTCGATGGTGCAGAAAATTTTGGACTCGCTGATTTGCATCAATTGCGAGGCAGGGTCGGCAGGGGTAAAAAAGAGGGCTATTGCTACTTCATCGTCAAAGACAAGGATGTGTTAAGTGATAATGCTAAAAAACGACTACTTGCTCTTGAGAGTCACTCTGAGCTTGGCAGTGGTGCTATCTTGGCTTTTCATGATCTTGAGATTCGAGGGGGAGGTAACTTGATCGGTGAAGCGCAAAGTGGGCACATCAAACAGATAGGCTATGGTCTCTATCTGCGTATGCTAGAAGATGCCATCAGAGAGCTTAGCGGTCAAGCACACAATGAGACAAAAAGCGTTGAGATGAAGCTCAGTGTCAGCGCCTATCTCAATGAAGATTTGATCAGTGAAGATAGATTGCGACTTGAGCTTTACCGAAGACTCTCTTTGTGTGAGAGTGTTGGAGAAGTGTATGAGATAGAGTCAGAGATAGCTGATCGCTTTGGAAAACCGGATAGCATAACGAGACAATTTATAGATATCATTGCGATGAAGGTGATGGCAAAAGATATCGGAGTCTCGAAGGTTTCTAGCTATGGTGAGAATGTGTTTATCGAGTTTGAAGATGAAAACAAAGAGCGTGTCGTGCTCAAATCTCCAAGTAAAGATGATGATGACATCATCACTACAGCGTTTGGGCATCTGAAAAATATTTCAAAGTGACATACTTTTAGATCAAGATAGCGTATCGTGCTAATATAAATCAAATCGAACTATGAGGATTTGATAGATGGATGAAATGGATTTTATGCTATCGCAAAATGCGATAGCATCGAGAAAATATCTTGGCGGAAGCATTCCTTATGTCTTTACAGAACAGTGCTCAACTGTTGCAAAAAGTGCAACAGTTCGATTTGAAGCTTTGGAGATTTTAGGAAGGTTAAGATAAATAGATATTTTTAGCTACAATTATATAGCTTTTAATGAATTTTTATGAATAAATATACAGTTTGATTGATATTCATAAAGTAAGAAACTTTTGGGTGTGAAAGTGGGGGCGCTAGGGATGAGTGATCTTCAAGAAAAAAATCAATTAAGTAAAGAATACAAAGAACATAAAATTTTTAATGAATTAGACGCTTATGTCAAATATTATGGTTTTCTTTCATTTTCAACATTTAGTTGGGTTGCAGTTGGTGTAGAAAACATGATAAATTTTGACAATCGAATATTTACATCAATCAAAGGAACTTTAGATTCAATTCAGATACTTCTTGAAAAGGGAAAAATCAATGATGCCTTTTCTTTAGCAAGACGATATCATGACAGTGTCGTCATTAATACTTATACTCTTTTATATTTGGAAGCAAATCAAAACTTAGAAAATTTCATAGTGGAAAAAATCAACAACTGGGTTCATAATAAAGAAAAATTACCTGCATACAAAGAAATGAACAGCTATATTAGAAATTCTCAAAAATTAAAAAATATAAATAATTTACTCTTTAACACGAAATACTATACAAATATGAGACAAAGACTCAATGATCATACACACTATAATTCTTTTCAATATATGTTTTATAATGATAATCAAATGCTCGATGTTTATAACAATAGAATAAAATTTTTAGAACAACTGTCTATTGATTTGAGAAATATTTTTATAAAACATTTTGTTTGGTTGTTTAGTATCAAGGACAATTATATGATGTCAAGTGATTATATTGATTATCTTGATATGAATATGACACCACCAGAAAACTCACAATATTGGGTAGCTTCTTTGATTCAAGAAATTTTTGATGAAATTGTAAAAAAATATAGACCTGATTTAGCGGAAGAGTTAAAGAAATCTACTTTTATGGAATTAAAGTGATTTGTGAATTAGCAAAACAATATGTTAGTAAAAACAAAATATAAGATGAGGATAATAAAATGAAAATTTTAAAAATTAAATTAGAGAATTTTAGAAGCTATAAAGATGAAGTTGTTGTTGACTTTTCAGATTTAACTGTTTTTGTTGGTAAAAATGATATTGGCAAATCTACAATATTAGAAGCATTAGATATTTTTTTTAATAATGGAAAAGGTGCAGTCAAAATTGATAAAGAAGATATCAATAAGCAATCAAAAGAAGAAGGTAACACAGAAATTAAAATAACAGTAATCTTTGATAATTTACCAAGCTCATTAACTATAGATTCTACAAACCCAACTACACTAGATGATGAATATTTACTTAATAGTGAAAATAAGCTTGAAATTATTAAAAAATATCCTAATGCGGGGAAAGAAAAAGTTTTTATTAAAGCTAATCATCCAACAAATCAAAATTGTCACGATTTGCTTCTAAAAAAAATTAGGGATTTACAAAACATTTTAGATACAGAGAATATTATTTGTGAGAACAGATCTAAAAGTGCTCTTGCAAGAAAAGCAATTTGGAATCATTATGCTAATGACTTGCAATTACAAGAAATCGAGATTGATGTTGCTGAAGAAGATGCAAAAAATATTTGGGAGCAGTTAAAAAACTACATGCCTCTATATTCATTATTTCAATCAGATAGAAAAAATAGTGATGGAGATGATGAAGTTCAAAATCCAATGAAATTAGCCGTCCAAGAGATTTTAAAGGATGAAGCGTTGCAAAATACCTTAGTACAAGTTGCAAATGAAGTTTCTAGTAAGTTGAGGGAAGTAGCTGACAAAACTCTCGAAAAGTTAAACGAAATGAATCCAGAAATTGCAAATAGTTTAAACCCTGTAATACCAACACCTGAAAGTTTAAAGTGGATTGATGTATTTAAAAATGTGTCTATAACTGGCGATGAAGATATTCCTATAAATAAAAGAGGAAGTGGAGTTAAAAGACTTATACTTTTAAACTTTTTTAGGGCAGAGGCAGAGAGAAGACAAGGAGAACAAAATGCTCCAAGCATCATATATGCTATTGAAGAACCTGAAACATCACAGCATCCTAGCCATCAAAAAAAACTAATAGAAGCATTTATTCAACTTTCAAATGCAAATAATACACAAATTATTTTGACAACGCATAGTCCTGCTATCGTAAAGATGTTAGACTTTGAACACTTAAAACTAATCACAAATAATAATGGCAAAGAAATCATAAATATCGAAAGAGCTAACTTACCTTATCCATCATTAAATGAAGTAAATTTTTTAGCATTTGATGAATCAAATGATGAATATCATAATGAGCTATATGGATATATTGAAAGTGAAGGTAATTTTGATAGTTATAAAGCTACAAAATCTACGGTAAATTACATAAAAATAATGAGAAATGGCACTACAAGACCAGAGCAAATTATTATGAGTGAATATATTAGGCATCAAATACATCACCCTGAAAATACATATAATACTAGATTTACAGATGAAGAATTGCAACAATCTATTAGTGATATGAGGGACTTTATAGAAACTAATATTTTGTGAAAAAAGTATATAATAAAAGTTAAAGAGGAAAACCTAAAAATGAAAAAACATCATAACCATATTAGCTAAACACAACTAACTTTCCTATGAGGCTTTTGTGCCAACAACTTTGAATACTGGATTATTGAGAGTAAATGTTTCATCTTTGGCTTCACAGCAAAGAACATTAACCTTCAATTAAACTCTATCGTCTATACTTACCTAAATTTAAATTGGAGTGTTTTATGAGATCGACATTGATTGAAAATATAAAACAGGAGATAAGCAAAAGTGTTGTCGGTCAAGAGAAGATGATTGAGTCTCTTTTGATCGGACTTTTATGCCAAGGGCATATACTTTTAGAAGGCGTTCCCGGGCTTGCAAAGACAACGACGGTAAATGCACTCTCGCGTGTTTTGGGGCTCAAATTTAAAAGAGTCCAGTTTACTCCGGATCTGCTGCCAAGCGATATCGTAGGAACAGAGATCTATGATCCTGCAACGAATAGTTTCAAGATCAAACACGGACCGGTATTTACCAATCTGCTCTTAGCCGATGAGATCAACAGAGCCCCGGCGAAGGTGCAATCGGCACTTTTGGAGGTGATGCAAGAGCGACAAGTAACCATAGGTGATGACACCTTTAAACTTGATCTTCCTTTTTTGGTACTTGCGACACAAAACCCCATAGAACACGAAGGTGCTTATGAGCTTCCCGAGGCACAACTCGATAGATTTATGATGAAGGTTGTTGTGGGCTATAACACCAAAGAAGAAGAGCTTGAAATCGCAAGGCGTGTCGCGCAAAATAGCTTTGAGATGATTGAGCAAAAGGTGAGCAAGGAGGATATCGAGATCGCGGCAAAAGAGATGCGAGACATCCACCTTGATCCACAGATAGAAGAGTACATCGTCGAGCTTGTAAGAGCGACAAGAGAGCTAGAAAACTATGGTCTTGAGGAGTATAAACCTTTTGTTGAATTTGGCGCATCACCGAGAGCCTCAATCGATCTCTATAAAGCCTCAAGAGCGGTTGCTTATATCAAGGGGTATGACCATGTCTCTCCTATCGAGATCGCCTATATCGCAAAAGAGGTTCTTAGACATAGGATTGTGCTTAGCTATGAGGCGCAGGCTTCAGATATAACGCAAGATGATATCATCAATAAGATACTCTCAGCAGTCCCAATCCCGTAGGTAGCACATGGTAAAAAGTTCAAAAGAACTCTTACTTAAAAGTAAAAAGCAGGTCTATTCTGAGAGACTTGGTAACCATGCTTCGCTTTTTCAAGGCGAGGGTTTTGAGTTTAGTGAGCTTCGGGAGTATATCTATGGAGATGATATCCGCAAGATTGATTGGAAGACGACTGCAAAGCTTGGTAAGCCGTATGTCAAAGTATATCATGAAGAGCGAGAGCTCAATGTTGTGGTACTCTCCATCGTCGGGGGTTCGATGTTTTTTGGCTCATCAAGACAGAAGAGTGAGCTGATGGCTGAGTTGATCTCTGATATTGGGCTCAGTGCCATCAAATTTGGGGATCGTTTTTCTCATTTTTTGGTTGCCGATAAACTTTATGAGTATGTGAAGCCGACAAAAAAAGAGTATGGTGTCTATAGTGCACTTGAGTCGCTTGGTGATTTTGAGATGATTGGTAAAGAGGGGGATTTTGAGATGGCAAAAGAGGTCATACGTAAATATGTAAAGTCAAAATCACTTATCTTTATCCTCTCTGATTTTGTCGGAGATGTTGATTTCGGTACACTTTCAAAAAAACACGATATAGTCTCGATAATCATAAGAGATAGACTCGAAGAGGAGCCTTTAGAGCTTGGCGCGATCGGTCTTGTTGATCTTGAAGATCTTAAACCGTATAGCGGCAATATGACAAGTTCAATGATCGCATCATACAAAGAAGTTATGGTGCAAAATGACAAAAAACTCATAGAGGGTTTTAAAAGACAGGGCATTCGATGGCTCAAAGTTTATACGGATGATGATGCTTATTTGAAATTGGCAAGAGGATTGTAGCATGCAAGGAATCGAAGGACTTATCGATATCAAGCCCTATCTAGAGATAGAGGACTATAGTTTTTATTGGTTGAGTGCAATCGTTCTTTTTGGTGTTGTGTTGTTTGCTCTGCTACTTTGGATTGCTATTTCGAGGTTTTTAGAACATAGAAGATCCAACAAGGATAAATTTTATCTTGAGAAGATAAAAACTGTTGATTGGAGTGATGCGAAGCAAGCAGCGTATGGGGTAACTTATTTTGGAAGATTGATAACGAAAGATCAAAGAAGTAGTGAGATATACGACCAGCTTCTGCCCTCTTTGCAGCAGTATAAATATAAAAAAGAGATTCCAAAGCTCGACAAGCAGAGTCTCGCTTTATACAATCTTTTTGTGCAGGTGTTAGATGAGTCAATTTAGTTTTGAGTATCCATTGGTATTTTTGCTTTTAGTGCTCTTTTTGATTTGCAATTATTTTTGCAAAGAGAGAAGGGAGAGCATCTATTTTCCGCACATATCAACTATCATGGCAAAAAGCACTAAAAAAAGCTCTTTGGTGGAGTTCTTAAAATGGTTTGGTATCATTTCGGCTATCGTTGCACTCGCATCCCCTGTTTTAAAAGACAATGTAAGGTTTGACAATAGAGAGGGGAGAGATATCGTGCTGATATTGGATTCGAGTGAGTCTATGCGTGAGTTTGGATTTGATACTTCCAATGTCACAAAAGATAGATTTTCCATAGCAAAAGAGGCTATGGGGAAATTTATCAAAAGCAGAAAAAATGATAGGATTGCTTTGGTTACTTTTGCTGATAGCGCTTTTATCGCTTCACCGCTTACTTTTGATAAAAAGTTATTGACGCAGCTGCTATCAATGCAGAGGGTTGCAATCGCAGGAAGAAGAACGGCTATCAATGATGCGCTTGTCTATAGTTATGAGATGCTGAGCAAGAGTAAGGCAAAAGAGAAGATAGCAATCCTTTTAACTGATGGTATCGATAATGTGAGCATCATTCCGGATAGTGAGGCTTTATCGATGATAAAGAGTAGCAATATCACACTCTATACGATCGGTATCGGCAGGGATGGCGAGTATGATGCATATAGACTCGATGAGTTTGCCAAAGCGGGTAAAGGCGCATTTTTTGAGGCAAGAGACGCAAAAACACTTGATGCGATCTATGCGCTTATCGACAAGAAAGAGACAACGGAGCTCAAAGATAGATCAAGCATCAGATACACCTATCTCTACTATTTTCCGCTTTTTGTTGCGATCATTGCACTCCTCTTTTTCATCTATCTCAAAGAGAGGGTAGAGCGATGAGTTTTGTCTATCCTCAAGTCTTCCTTTTTCTGCTTGTGCCTCTCTTGGTTTTGGCGTATTTGATCATGACAAATAAGAGCAAAATCGATAGATTATTTGAGAGTGAGGTGCTTAAAAGACTTAAAGTAGATGAGGGCTCTTTTTCAAAACGTTCTCGCGAGATACTCTTTTTTGTAGCCCTCATCTTTATGGTGATAGCCCTTGCTAGACCCGTGATCTATAAAGGAGAAAAGAAGGCAAAAATAGAGGGTTCAAGCTTTCTTATTGCGCTTGATATCTCCGGCTCTATGAGAAGTGAAGATGTCTATCCAAACAGACTTATGTTTGCAAAGCAAAAGATCGTGGAGTTGCTCAAAAATGCCACGGGCGATGAGGTCGCTTTGGCGGCATTTTCTAAACAGGCTTTTGTGATATCGCCTCCAAGTTATGATAAGGCAACATTGATTGAGATGATAAAAAATGTCGACACGAGTTATATCAATCAAAGCGCAACTGATTTCAGCTCAATCCTCGATCTTGTCGGTGAGATATCCAAAGAGAAGGAGAAAAAGAAAAACCTTATTCTTTTTACTGATGGGGGCGATGGGGACTCTTATGATGCACTCATTAGGCAAGCTAAAGATGATAATATCGTTGTCTATGTCGTTTTAGTCGGTACCAAAAAAGGTGCTCCCGTACTTGATGGCAGGGGTGAGATATATCGGGATAAAGAGGGCTCTATGGTTTTTACCTATGCGAATGAAGATAGTTTTGAGCTTGCAAAAAAAAGTGGCGGTATAGGCGTTGTCGCTTCTTACGCTAAAAGCGATATACTCGATATTTTAAATGACATCCATAAAGGCGTTAAAACCAACAAAAGTATCTCTATAAAAGATCAGAGAGAACTCTTTTACTATCCATTGGGTTTTGCACTTTTTGTGTTGCTTATCTCTTTTAGCTCTATGCCAAGGGTGAGATCATGAGATTGTGGATATTGCTACTTTTAGGAGTATTTGGTTTGAATTTTGCACAAGCAGGCATTTTTGATTTTAAAGATATAGATAAAGCAAAAGAGGCTTACAAGAAGAAGAACTATGATGCAACAATTGCTCATCTCAATAGCCTTAAAGACTCGATAAAAGATCCGGCATTGGAGTATGATCTAGGAAATGCATACTATAAAAAAGGCAAATATGAAGAAGCGCTCAAACATTATAAAAAAGCAAAAGGTGTTGATGAAGCCAATAGACTTTACAACACAGGCAATGCTTACGCTAATAGTGGCGACATAGAGAGTGCCATAGATGCCTATGAGCAATCTTTGAAGATACGTGATGATGTAGATACGAGAAAAAATCTCGAAATTTTAAAACAGAAGAAAAAAGAGCAACAACAAAAAGATCAGCAAGATCAAAAAAATCAGCAAGACAAAAAAGACGAAAAAAATCAAGATCAAAACAAGCAAGATAAAGATAAAAAAGATCAGCAAAATCAAGACGAGAAAAACAAAAATAAACAAGATCAAAACCAAAACAAACAAGATAAAGAGAAGCAAAACCAAAAAAATCAAGACCAAAAAAAGGATGATAACGCATCACAAAAAAAGAGTCCCGAGCAAGATAAAAAAGAGAGCAGTGAGGATCAAAAAAAATCAGAAAATAAAGAGCAGGAGAAAAAAGATACAAAAGGCATGACTCCAAAAGAGAAAAAAGAGGCATTGTCAAAAAAACAGATCAAGCATCTTATGGAGAAGCTCAAATCCAAAGAGATGCCAACAATGATGTATGAGAGCGGAAATCCTAAGGAGAGAGAAGATGATGAAAAACCTTGGTAAATATGTGATACTATTTTTAGTGGGCTGTTCACTATTGCAAGCAGGTTCATTGCGAGCATTCGTTTCGGATAGTGATATAGAGCTGGGAGAAAGTGTGGTGCTTCATATCAAAGCACAAGGAGATGATATAGAGTTTCCTACTATTGAGAAGATCGGTGATTATAGAGTTGAATCCACCTCGAGCGGAACAAGTTATTCTATGAGTTCTATCAATGGGCAAACAAGTAGCACAAAAGAGGAGAGCCGCTCTTTGATCTTTACTCCCGATAAAGATATGACCATACCGCCAATCGAAGTGAAAGTTGACGGCAAGATACTCAAAAGTGATCCAATCAAGATCACTCTCTCTAAAAAAAGTGTGACATCCCCGGGCAATACAGACACTACAACCATGGCAACACTCTCTTTGCTACCTTCAAAAAGTGAAATGTATGCGGGGGAGAGTATCATCGCCACACTCTACTTTCGCTATAGAAGAGATGCAGATATCGTCAAAAGTGAGTATCAGAAGCCTAGTTTTGATGGATTTTTAACAAAAGAGATTGGAGGGGTTAAAGAGTATAGAGATGGCGAGTATGATGTCAAAGAGCTTAACTATGCATTGACGCCTCTTGATAGCGGTAAGATAAATGTTGAGCCTGCTAAGCTTAGATTTTCACGCTATGTTCAAAGCAATACGCACGATATGTTTGATATGTTCTACAAAAAGGCTGTCGCAAAAACTATTGCTTCAAAACCATTCTCTGTAGATGTGAAACCTTTACCGAAAGATTTTGATCTTGTAGGGGACTTTGAATTAAAAGCCTCAATCAACAAGAGTGAAGTTGAAGCTAACAAACCGGTGGAACTTGATATCGTACTTGAGGGATATGGTGCTATTGATACACTTGATCTTTCAAAATTTGATGCTCTAAGCGGAATAGCACTCTATAAAGATGAGCCTGTTCAAAAAGAGAGCATCAGAGATGGCAAGCTCTATACAAGCTATCATCAAAAAGTTGTTTTCGTCTCTGATAGAGATTTTACGATTCCCTCTTTGGAATTGAGCCTTTTTAATCCACAAAATGGTACAGATAAAATTTTAAAAACAGAACAGTTTTCTATCAAGGTAAAAGGGAGTGTTGCTCCCATAGCTTCTCAGGCGGCAGGCACAGAGCAAAAAACCGTTCAAGCTGAGCCACAAAGTACCTCGAAGAAAATAGAAAAATCAGAAACTGCCAAACAGGCATCTTGGCTCTATTTCGCGATATTTATCTCGGGAGTTATCATCGGTGTGTTAGCGCTCCTGCTTTTTAGATTTATCCATGCCAAAAAGGGTGATATAATGAGCAATGATGATCTTCTCTCCAAGCTCTACCCATATATCTCAAAAGATAAAGAGGTGGAAGCACTCGTACGTGAACTCTATGCGAAAAAGGCAGGAGATAAGAGTATCAAGATAGACAAAAAGAGGATAAAGCAAGTGCTGGCAAACCTCAAAAAGTATCAGTAGTGAATGTTATAGAACATGCCCAAAAAGCTCTTTTGGATTGGTATGAAAAAAACGGCAGGCATGATCTGCTTTGGCGTAATACCGATGATATATACCACATCTATCTAAGTGAGATTATGTTGCAGCAGACACAAGTAGATCGTGTTGAAAAAGAGTACTATCCTCGCTTTTTAGAGAAGTTTCCAACGCTCAAAGTGCTTGCTTGTGCCCCGCTTGATGATGTATTGGCAACTTGGAGTGGTCTTGGATACTATACAAGAGCGCGCAATCTCCATAAAAGTGCTCAGCTCTGTCAAGAGGGTATGCCTAAGAGTTTCGAGGAACTTTTGGAGCTCCCCGGAGTAGGCAGATATACAGCAAGTGCGGTATGTAGTTTTGGCTACAATCAAAGTATAGGCGTTGTTGATACCAATATCGCAAGAGTAATGAAGAGACTCTATGCTTTGGAAGGTATATCCGAAAAAATTGTTCATCAAAAGGCAGAGGATTTTCTCAATACTCAAAAACCAAGAGAGCACAATCTAGCCCTTATGGATCTAGGTGCCATGATCTGTCTGCCGCAAAATCCAAAATGCAATCTTTGCCCGTTAGCAGATATGTGCCAAGGAAAAACAAACCCTGAGCTCTACACAAAAACAAAAAAGAAAGAGTATGAAGCGCTCGATCTTTTCTACGGCGTGTTTATAGAAGATGAAAAGATAGCTCTCGTAGAGGCGCAAGGAGGTATGTATAAGGGTATGCTTGAGCTGCCGAGTGTTGATCCGATTGATGAGCTTTTTCTGGGGAGTTTTAAACACTCCTATACAAAGTATCGGCTTCGTGTTCATCTCTATAATATGCAGAGCGTCCCCGATGAGGTTATCTGGATAAAACTTGATGATTTTGATAAAGCACCTATTGCTTCACTCACTAAAAAAGCAAAGCAATTTTTTTGATATCAGTCTAAAATGTCATGAAGCTTATTTGCTTCTTGCATCCACTGCTGGAGCGCTTCCCACTCTTCATTTTTGACTAATGTTTCGCATTTTTCAAGCTCATTTTTAAATGATTTGATAGACTCAAGGATGTGTTCTTTATTTCTTTTAAATATGCCACTCCACATTTTCGGTGAACTTTTAGCAATCCTACTCATATCCCGAAACCCTCCACCGGCAAGAGCGACGATACTTTTAGGGTCTTCTTGTTTCATGACGGAATTTGCAAGTGCATAGCTGATAGCATGCGGCATATGCGAGATATAAGCAGCGTGCCTATCGTGCTCTTTAGATTCCATGTAGACAATCTTCATGCCGATATCGGTAAATATCTTTTTAGCTTGCTTTTGTTGATGTTCTCCACTTTTGCCCATATCACAGAGAACAACGGTTTTATCTGTGTAGAGTCCCTCAAGCGATGCGTTTGGACCGCTTTTTTCTGTTCCTGTCATAGGGTGAGCTGCTACAAAGTTTTCTCTTATCTCCTCCGGAGTCCTATTTGATATAAGCGCTTTTGTACTTCCAAGGTCTATAATTGTTGTCTCTTTTGTAATATCGGAGAGATTTTGTAAAATTTCGATACTTCCATCAATCGGTGTTGCCAAAAATAGAACATCACATCCGTTTAATTTTCGATAATCATCTACGATGGTATCTATAAGTTTAAGTTCCAGCGCTTCTTTAGCATGCTCACTATTGTGATCATAACCGTAGAGTGTGATATTTTTATACTCTTTTCTTAGAGCTATCGCAAGCGAGCCGCCCATAAGCCCAAGCCCTGCAATTCCAATAATTTTCGCGTCCATAGGTCTCTTTTTTGTAACATTTGTTGTCGCATTATAGCATAGAGAGCATTATGAGATTCTATTTATGCTTTTTTTAGTCAAAAAAAGATAAACTATTGTCACTATTAATTTAAAAAAAACAAAAAGGTTATCTCCTATGTTTAAAAAAGTATCATTAGCTTGTTTGGTGTTAGGCTCTTTTGCTTATGCCGAGCAATTAAGACAGATAAAATTTGAAGGGCTCAATACCCTCTCAGATAAAACAGCAACAGATATATCGGGGTTAAAAATAGGTGAAAATATTACAAACGATAAGGTCACAAACTCTATAGCAAATTTTTATAGAGAGGGGTATTTTAGAGATATTTGGGTTGAGAAACCCTCCAGCGGTGTGTTGGTATTTCACTTTGATGAGAAGCTAGCTATCTCAAATGTGGAGATCAACGGATACGGTAGTGGTGATGATGCCAAAAGACTTCTTGAGAGTGCGGGGGTAAAAAAGGGTGATTTTTATGACTCTAAGAAGATTCAAGTAGCAAAAAGATCCATCCTTGCTTCAGTCCAAAGCGAAGGCTTTTATGATACTGTCGTTGAGGTAACGACAACGCCCGTAAGTGATAGCAGTGTAGCTGTTACTTTCGATGTCAATAAAGGTGAGAAGATTAAAATCAAAAAACTCAATCTCAATGGAGCAGAAGAGCTTGATGAGTCTGATTTCGATGAACTGCTTGCCAATAAACAAGAAGAGTTTTTAGGATGGCTTCCGATGAGAAACAGCGGTGTTGCTAATGTTGAGCAACTTGAGCTTGATCCACTAAGAATCAAAGATGTCTATATGAGAAAAGGCTTTTTGGATGCTCAGGTAAGTAAGCCGTTTATGCGAGTTGATTTTAGTTCATACGAAGCAGAGGTCAACTATAACATCGTTGAAGGTGAGCAGTATAAGGTCGGTCAGGTTATCGTCTCAGGAACACCTAGTGGAATCAATGTCAAAGATATGAAAGATGATTTTAAACTTATTGGCGGAAAAGTCTTCAATATCGAGAAGATGAGAAAAGATATAGCAAATATCAAAGAAGAGGTAGGTAACCTTGGCTACGCATTTGCTGATGTATCACCTCAGATAAATAAAGATGAAGAGAAAAAAGTCGTCAATATCAGCTATATGGTTCACCCGGGCTCAAAAGTTACTATCAATGATGTTATCATCTCAGGGAATGATACAACAAAAGATAGAGTCGTAAGACGCTATATCTATCTTGCACCAGGCGATACCTATAGTGCTGTAGATATGAAAGATAGTAAAAATGCACTTGGAAGAACAGGTTTCTTTGAAAAATATGATATAAAATCACAAAGAGTTTCCGAAGATAAGATGGATCTTGTCGTTGATCTCAAAGAGGCACCGACTGGTACTATTTCTCTAGGTGGTGGGTATGGAAGCTATGAAGGCTTTATGGTCAATGGCTCTGTTTCTGATAGAAATCTTTTTGGAACAGGGATCGGCGCAAGTATCAGTGCCGACCTCTCTACAATCACTACAAATTTCAATCTCAACTTTACCAATCCAAGACTCTGGGATAGTGAGTATAGCTTAGGTGTCAATCTCTTTAAAAGAGATTATGAGTATACAAACTATAATCTTGATCAATTTGGCGGTTCCGTTACGCTTGGAAAGCAATTTATGAGAAACTTTTATGTATCTACGGGAATCTCTTACATCGATAATGAATCAGAGGCAAATGCAGATTCCACAAGCACAACCTATAAACTTCTCTATTCTGATAAGTATGAGAAGCTCTCGGGACTTATCGGTTTAACTTTTGATAATACCGATGACTTTTATGTGCCTAGAGAAGGGTTTATGGCAAGTGCAAACCTCGAGTATGCTATGATTAATGGTGATATGGATGCACCAAAGTATGGCTACACCGACTTCTCTGATTTTGCAAAAGCGAGTTTAAAATTTGGAGCTTTCTATGGGCTTGAAGATCTGATAGATTATGACCTTATCTTACGCTATAAAGCAAGATATACGATATTAGAGGCTTTGGATGATGATAAGTATGTACCGATCGCTGAGCGACTTTATCTTGGCGGTATAGGAAGTGTGAGGGGGTATGATGCCTACTCAATCTCTCCTATATATTATGATACCAGCGGTGTTGCCAATAGAGTAGGCGGTACGCAGACATTCTCAAACTCTATCGAAGCGAGCATCCCACTTTCTCAAGAGGCAAAAATGCGTCTGACTTTCTTTGCCGATTATGGAATCGTAAAATCTGATCATTTTATCGAAAATTTTGATACGATTGATAAAAGTTCAGTAGGTGCTGCAATCGAGTGGAATTCTCCATTTGGACCGATCAATTTCGTATTTGCAAAAGCGATCAGCCCGGAACCTGAAGATGAGACATCAAGCTTTGAGTTTACAATGGGGACGAAATTTTAATTAGAGGCTGTTTTTAGGAATAGCCGTCTTATCTTTTATGTTTATCGCAAAACTCTTTGGTTTTTTAAGCGATTTTATAGACTCTTTTGCAAGGTAGAGGCTTCCATCGGTCTCTATCGTCAAAGTTTGATTTTCATAGCTGAAATTGCAGTATGTTTTTTTGGTTTTCTCTCCTAAGATAAGAGATAATTTGTAGATAAATGAGTACCAGTGAAGTATCTCTTTTTTTGGAAGTAACTCTCTATATTTTTCATAAACAAACTTTTTTGTCTTCCCGTTCTTTTTAGTTGCAAGGAGTGTTGATATGAGGATTATCTGCTCATGTGTAAAACCATAATTAAGCTCGGCTGAGGCGATATAAAAAGAGTGCTTATGCGATCCATAGACGGAGATATCTCTCCCGATATTACTGATGTTAAGGGCATTTTGTATCTCACTTAGATGTGTGAGTTCGAGACCAAATCTATCTTCAAAGAGTTCAAAAAGTCTCTTAGCGTATGATCTTTTATCTTGCAGTGTTTTTTTGATGAGTATGTTGCTAAATCTATCCATAATATTGACAATGCTTGGATTGATGTGTGCCGGAAATTTATAATTTGAGCTTTTTAAAAAAAAGTTCAAAAAAACTCCCTCCCTTACCCCTACGCCACTTGTAATGATATTTTCCGCTTCGATATACTTTGCAATTTCCAAAAATATAAGCGCGCCCTCTCTTATAGTGTCATATCTACTTGGATTGATATCTAGTTTTTTAAGTGTTTTTATATTGCCGCTAATTAACTGTTCGATAAGCTCTTTTTGCTCTGCAGTCTTGTAGGTAAATCCATGCAGTTGATCCAAAGGATAGGAGAGTGTTTTCATAATCACTTCGCCGATAGATCGGACACTGCCTCCGATACCGATGATATCTTTGCCTTTAAAGTTTTCAGGCAGACTTTTTAACTCTTCGTGGATAAATGTTTTAGCTTTCTCATTCTCTTTTGTGCCATCAAAAAAAAGCTCTTTAAGACGCACGGTCCCAAGATCAAGTGAATGTGTTTGTACCACTCTTCCGTTTTCTATAAGGGCGATATCGCTGGAACCTCCGCCTATATCAACAGTTATTGCATCGGTAACGGGCAAGAGATTTGAAGCGGCTAAACCGCCATATAGAGCTTCACGCTTGCCATCTATTATCTTGATTTGGATTCCTAGAGTCTCTTTGATCCACCTAGTAAATTCTTTACCGTTTGGTGCATCTCTCAGTGCAGATGTTGCAACACAGAGTATCTTGTTTGCGCCATAACTTTCTGCCGTATTTTTAAAAGATTGGAGTGCTAAGAAGGCTCTATTGATACTAGGAGGTTGGAGATAACCTCCATTTTTATATGCCCCTTGTGCTATTCTTACATTGCTTTTTTCTTCGCAAATAAGCGAAAATCCATATCGACTACTTCTCTCGAAGATTACTATTCTAGCGGAGTTAGAACCGATATCAATAATCGCTGTTCTTTTTGCCATAACAAAAAGAACTACAGCTCTTTTTGAAGCTGCTCAAATTTAAACATAAGTTCTTCAACATTTTCAACATTGTTAACATCGGGTATGATGCAATCAACCGGGCACACAGCTATACATGAGGGCTCATCATAATACCCGACACACTCTGTACATCTATCGGAATCAATGATATAGACAGGCTCATTTTCTTCTATTGCTTCGTTTGGACACTCTTCGCGACAAGCATCGCAAGCTATACATTCATCACTTATAAATAGAGCCATATTTTTAATCCTTAAAATTAAAATTTTAAGAGTTATAACCCATTAAAGCTTATTATTTATTGAATTTTTTATGTTTTTATGTTTTTTTTATATTTTTATATCTTACTCTGGAGTGTTAGCCTTGCTATCGCACCCTTTTTATCCTCTCTGTTTTTAAGCTCAATCTTTGCTCTGAGCGCACTCGCAGCACTTTGTGCCAAAAAAAGTCCAAGCCCGACTCCTTGAGAATCTTTACTTCTGACAAATGGTGCAAAATAGTCTTTATTTTCATCAACACCACTTCCTTCATCTATCACCTCTATGATAAGATCATTCTCTTGCGCATAGCTTCTAAGGAGCACGCGTTTCCCCTTTGGTGTAAATCGAATGGCATTTTGTACAAAATTTTGAAGAATTTGCGTCAGAAGGATTGTCTGAATCTTAGCTATATATTTTGCAGGAGAGAGATCATAAGTAAAGTTTACCTCTTGAGTTTTAGCATAGACGCTAAACTCTTGTGCTTTTGTTTTGAGATATTTCATCACATCAACTTCTTGCGAAGACTCAAGTTGCGCACCTTCAGCTCTACCGTATTCTAAGATATAGGTAACTATCTTATTCATCTCATCAATTGATTTTACATTTTGCTCTATGGCTTCTTTGAGATCATCAATATTTTGATTTTTTTTCAATAGCGTTACTTGATTTTTTGTCTTCATTACCGCCAAGGGAGTTTTGAGTTCATGCGCACTTCCTATAAAGAGCTCTTTTTTGTATTGGATGAAGTTGTTTATTCGAAGTAAGAGATTGTTGAGTGTTTTCCCTAGTATTTCAAACTCTTTCGGTAGCTTTGAGGTATCAAGCGTATCAATCATCGTCTCATCAATCTTTGATAGTTTTTTATTGAGCACTTTTATCGGTGTTGTGAGCATGCCTGATATAAAAAATGCATAGACTATAATGATACCCATACTCAAGATATTGACAAAGATAAAACCATTGTAGATCTGCGACTGTATCTTTTGTAAATCACTTATATCTTTTCTGATAGAGATATAACTTCTTTTCCTTTCATCTTTGAGTACCCTATAAGGAAGTTGCATCTCTATATAGTATTTATTATGTTTTTTATATTTGTATATCTTTGTTTGAAAGGGCATATCGATAGGAATATATCCTATATAGGCATCTATATTGAGTGTCTCTTTGAGAACACTTCTTTGCTCTTCTATCGCTTTTTGTACATCATCATAGGTGGCAAAGAGATAATTGGCTTGTTCTATGATATTGTTTTTAGATTGTCTATCAACATTGTAGGTAATATATGTATAGAGTATAGTAGAGAAAAAAACTAAGAGTATCGCCATTGCGATACTAAGTTTTAGTAGAAACTGGACCCTTATGCTTTTTTGGGAAAGCAAAACCTATAACCTCTTCTTCTAACTGTCTCTATCGTTGTGATATTAAGAGGTTTGTCCATTTTTTGTCTTATTTGGTTGATTGCAACCTCTATAACATTCGGGGTAACAAGTTCAGGCTCTTCCCATATAGCATCAAGGAGTTGCTCTTTTGAGATGATCTGATCTTTGTGGAGTGCGAGGTGAGTAAGAACTTCAAACGGTTTTCCTTTGAGCTCTATCTCTTCGCCGTCATAGATGATCTTTTCCTCTTCAGGATTGATGATGAGGTTTTCAACCTCTATGATATTGGTACCGCCAAATCTAAGTTTTGCTTCAATTCTCACAAGAAGAATCTCAAAGTCAAACGGTTTTTTGATATAGTCATCAGCACCTGCTCTGAGTGCTTCAATCTCGCTCTCTTTGTCATCTCTTGCTGAGAGCATTATAATCGAAGTTTTTGGAGCATTTGTCTTGATATCTTGGATGATATCGATGCCGTTACCATCAGGAAGCATCCAGTCTAGAAGCACTAAATCGTAGTTTCTAATTTCAAGAAAGTATTTTCCGTCACTAAGATTTTCTGCTACATCATTTTGGTAGCCAAAGCTTTTAAGCCCGTCAGACAGCGTTTTACTTAATGTAACTTCATCCTCTATAATCAATATTCTCATCATTGGCTCCAAATCGTTGTTTTTTAAGATTGGTTTAATTATAGCAAAAAAATAGAGAGTTTGGAAAGTAAATTGTTAAAATTTCCACTTTTTACTTACACCGACTTGGCAATTTGAGATAATATTTGGCTTTATCAGCCTGATTTGAAGCTTTTTGATGTTTGGGTAACTCTTTTTGATGATTGATTTTAGTCCCGTAAGAGCATTTTCAAGAAGTTTATATTTTTGCTTTGCAATATCTGCTTCTATCTTAGCGATGATTTCTGCGTAGTCTATAAAATCTTTTTTGTTTTTTTGTTTGTAATCTATTTTGATATCAGCGATAAGTTTTTGTGATGCCGTCCTCTCTTTTTTGAGTATCCCTATGATAGCATCAATCTCTAGGTTTTTGATATGAATTCTCATCAAATCACTCTTGCCTCTTCTTTTTTGATAAGTTTTTTGATATTTGGAATGTGTTTATAAAGGACAACCCAAGCGATGATCCAAAGCGGTGCATGTGCCATATGCGGCATCAATATATAACTCGCTACGATTAAAACACTGAGTGCAATAAGTGATGAGACGGAGGATACTTTGAGCGCTTTTGCACTCAAAAACCATGCCACAAGTGCTATAAGGGTAGGCAAGGGCAATAAGATGATAAGCACTCCAAATGCAGTCGCTACTCCTTTGCCGCCTTCAAAAGCAAGATAAGGTGAAAAACAGTGTCCTAGCACACTGAGTACCGCTATCGTCCAGAGCGCATCCTCTCCAGCTCCTAGAACCATCGCCATAAGAAGAATGAGCGCCCCTTTAAGTGCATCAAGAAGGAGCGTGATGACACCTAATCTTTTGGCCAATGAGGGGTCTTTCTCTTTGACAACTCTAAGTACATTCGTTGCTCCGATATTGCCGCTTCCTGCTTGTTTGATATCCACACTTGCAAAAAATTTTGCCAACAGATAACCAAAAGGAATACCTCCTATAAGGTAGGCACTTATATAAAAAATCAAATTTTGATTCAAAAATTCCATCGTCTCTCCTTGGTGCAATTTTATCCTATTTTTGATAAAATAGTTTCACTATAAAAGGATTGACGAAAGTTGTAAGGGCAAGAATGGACTATAAAAAAGAGATAGAGAGACTAAAAAAAGAGCTCAGCGTAACTGTGGTGGCACACTATTATCAAAGAGATGAGGTCTTTGAATTGGCAGATATCACAGGCGATTCACTAGAGCTTGCTAGAAAATGCAAAGAGGACGCAAGTGAGTGGATCGTCTTTTGCGGTGTTGGGTTTATGGGCCAAAGTGTGAAAGTGGTAGCCCCTGAGAAAAGAGTATTGATGCCTCGCATTGCATGCTGTGCTATGGCAAAGATGATTGATGGGGCTTGCTTTGATGATAGTGTTACTTACATGGTAGAGCACGGCATCAAAAAGGAGGATATCTTCCCTATAACATATATCAATTCTGATGTCAGTGTTAAGGCAAAAGTTGGCGAGATGGGCGGGCTTGTCTGCACAAGTTCAAATGCCTACAAAATCATAGAACGCGCACTTGAGAGCAACAAGAAGATTCTCTTTGTGCCCGATAGATGTCTAGGGCAAAATTTTGCTATCTCCATGGGGCTTCGAAGCTGTGTTATAGGTGAGGGTGAGTGTGATGTTCAAAATAGTGATATCATCTGTTTCAATGGGTTTTGTTCGGTGCACCAGCTCTTTACTCCAAAGGATGTTGCATTTTTTAGACAAAAGTATCCGGGTATCAAGATAGCAGTGCATCCTGAGTGCGATCCAAGTGTCACAGCACTTGCTGATTTTGTCGGTTCAACTTCCCAACTTATCACTTATGTCAATTCGCTTGATACGGATCAAAAAGTAGCTGTCGGCACGGAGTATAATCTTGTGCACAGAATGCGAGAGAAAAATACCTATGTTCTCTCTTCTACAAAGCCGGAGTGTCCGACGATGAATGAGACAACACTTGAAGATCTCTATAAAACACTCAAATCCATAGAAGATAATGCGCCGATTAATGAGATAGAAGTTGATGCACACACAAGAGAGTATGCCAAGTTGGCATTGGATAGAATGTTAGCAATCAAATAGGAGAAGCATATGCACAAAGAGAGTTTTATTCGTCAAGTTGTGGGCGAAGATATCGGCAGAGGTGATCTTTTCTCCTTTTTTGGTAGATCCAAAGAGACAAAAGCGTATGTTCTAGCAAAAAGCAGCGGAGTGTTTGCTTCGAGAGAATATGTGAGTGTTTTTGAAGAGCTCTATCCTATAAAAATCACATGGCACATCGAGGACGGCGAACACTTTAAAGCAGGCGATAAGCTACTCCATATCACGGGTGATAGCATGACACTTCTCTCCTTGGAGCGTTCGATTCTCAATATCATCTTGCATGCAAGCGGGATTGCGACTTTAACAGATACCTATTGTAAGGCGATTGAAGGTAGTGGCGTCAAGCTTTTAGATACCAGAAAGACAAGACCGCTTTTGCGGATTTTTGAAAAGTATGCCGTAAGATGCGGCGGAGGGATCAATCATCGCATGGGGCTTGATGATGCGTTGATGCTCAAAGATACACATCTTGCGACCATTGATGATCTTGGAGCATATATCAAGGAAGCAAGAAAAAGTATCCCTTTCACAACGGCTATTGAGATAGAATGTGAGAGCGTAGAGATGGCGCAAAGAGCGATGGAGTTGGGTGCCGATATCGTCATGTGTGACAATATGAATATCGACGATATGAAAAAAGTAGTCCACTATAAAAACGCCAACTATCCGCATATACTCATCGAGGCAAGCGGTAATGTCACGCTTGATACTATAGGTGATATTGCCAGATGCGGTGTTGATGCGATTTCAACGGGAAGCATTATCCATCAAGCAACTTGGGTAGATATCTCTATGAAAATGGATATCTAATTTTACTTCCGATAAAGTTCATTTTCGGCATCATTACATTCTAAATCTTATCGATAATAAAGGGCTTTTTGTGAAAAAATTTATAACTATACTTTTGCTGTTATTACTTATAGGAGGCAGCGGTTTTATATACCTCTCGCCACAATTTGAGAGAAATGCACCCGAGATTGATATCGCCGATACAATCGACTGGAACACCAAAGAGCCCATAAAGATAACTGTAAAAGATGATACGGCACTCAAAAGTTTTGAACTTATAGCGAGTGACGGGAAGACGCAAGTAGTGCTTTCTCAGGGTGGATTTGCTCCAAATAGTCGTAGTGGAGAACTTAATGCCGCTTATCCAAAAGGTGCATTAGATGCAGAAGCGAAGCATCTAAAATTGAAAATTATTGTAAGAGATGCAAGTTTGTGGAACTTCCTTGGTGGCAATGAGAGTGTAAAGATTGTCGATATCAATGTTGATAAAAAAAGACCTCTTGTGGAGTTGTTATCAAATTCGTATTCCATCACCCAAGGAGGCAGCGCGCTTGTTGTTTTTAAAGCAAGTGATGAAAATCTAGAGAGTGTTTATGTTGATATCGGAACAAAACAGTTTCAAGCTGCACCATACAAAAAAGAGGGCTATTATGCAGCCTTGGTTGCTTGGCCTTTTTTGGAGAAGGATTTCAAAGCAGATATCATTGTGAAAGATAGAGCAAAAAATATCTCTCAAAGTCATATTTCATTTTACCTCAAGAGCAAAGAGTATGCCATCTCTTGGATCAAAGCAAGTGACAGTTTTATCGATGGCAAGATAGCCGAACTTGCATCGCAAAGTGAAGAGGCAGACACAATTACCGATAGATTTGATCGACTTCGATTTGTCAATGAGACGATGCGAATAGCCAATGAAAAGCTTATAGAGGAAAAGACATCGGGTGTTGCTCAAAAGATGATAAACAAATGGAGCATTAAGCCTTTTTATCCGTTAAAAAATGGAGCAAAAGTTGCAAATTTTGGTGATACAAGACACTACTACTATGATCCCGAAACAAAAAAAGAGATATCACTTTCGTATCATGTCGGAATCGATCTCGCGAGTGTTAAAAATGCTCCGATAGTATCGACAAATGGAGGGAAAATTGTCTTTGCCGATAACAATGGAATATATGGTAATATGCCCGCAATTGACCATGGGATGGGGCTCTATACGATATATGGCCACTGTAATGAGATATTTTATAAAGATGGAGATATACTAAAAGCGGGCGATATCATAGCAACTACGGGAATGAGTGGTTTAGCGCTCGGAGATCATCTCCATTTTGGAGTTTTAGTTCAAGGCATTGAAGTAAGACCGGAGGAGTGGATGGATAAAAATTGGATCAAGCTCAATATCGATAATGTATTTGAGCAGGCAGGTGTACGATAAGCTTTCCACACTTTTTTCACAAATGTTTGTTAATATCTTTGTAAAAATAATAAAAATATACTATAATTAAACAATTTTACTTGAAAGCCCTTTGGGTAAAGTATTTCAAGGACATTAATGAAGCAAAGAACTATTAATAAACCTGTTGAAGCTGTTGGGATTGGATTGCACAAAGGGGAGCCTATTCGATTGAGGCTAGAGCCTTTACAAGCAGATAGCGGTATCGTATTTTATAGAGAAGATATAGCTCTGTCTATACCTCTAGCTCCCTCTAGTGTCATCGATACAAGAATGGCAACGGTTATAGGTAATGATAAAGGTTTTATCTCTACAATTGAGCATTTTTTATCGGCACTTTATGCCTATGGAATCGATAATCTCAGAGTCATCGTTGATGGTAATGAGATGCCTATCATGGATGGCTCAGCCATATCATTTTGCCTCCTTTTAGATGAAGCGGGCATCAAAGTACTTGACGAGCCTAAAAAAGTAATCAAGATAAAAAAAGCTATTGAGATAAGAGAAGGTGATAAATTTGTGAGGCTTGTTCCTGCCGAGAGTGCAACCTTTGATTTTGAGATAGATTTTGCACATCCTGCTATCGGACGCCAATCGCATAGTTTCGATTTTGACACGAAAACATTTGTGGAGGAGATATCAAGAGCGCGCACATTTGGATTTGCAAAAGATATCCAGTATCTACAGAGTCAAAATCTAGCTCTTGGAGCAAATCTTCAAAACGCTATAGGCTTAGATGATCATAAGATACTCAACCCCGAAGGACTCCGTTTTGAAAATGAGTTTGTGCGCCACAAGATACTTGACGCGATGGGCGATATGATGGTAAGCGGACATAACATTTTAGGAAAATATGAATCATTTGCGGGAAGTCACAATCTCAATTATCAACTGACTTCAAAGCTTCTTGCACAGAGCGACGCTTTTGATTTTGTCGTTATGGATAGCGAGTCAAAAAGTAGAGAGTTTGCAAAAAGTTTCGCCTAGATACGATATCGTCGTTATTGCTATATCTTCTCCGATTTTAGTAGGAGTGTACCTCGAAGATGAACTTATTGAGAGTGTGTCGCGTGAGGGGATGTGCTCGGATGTGTTGCTTCCTATGCTCAAAGATTTGATAGAGAGATACGAGATAAACTCTATCATCTACGCAAGAGGTCCGGGAAGTTATATGGCGATTAAGATAGCGTATGTTACGCTCAAAACCATAGGATTGGCAAAAGATATAGCGATAAAAGGGTGCAGTGCTTTTTTGTTTAATGAGAATAATCCCATAAAAGCAATGGGAAATCTGTACTTTGTCAAAGAAAAAGAGACTATAATTACAAGAAAAATAGATGCGATACAAAAGAGAAGTTTTACTTTACTAAAAAGCATTAAAAAGCTAGATATAGATGAGGATGCAACTCCGTTATATCTATTGCCGGCTGTTTGAAGGATGATTGGTGTTTATAAGTGTTCCAGCTACGAGTGCAAATCTAGGGCCGGGTTTTGATGCTTTAGGTCTTGCTATTGATTTGAGAAATGAGATTATCGTTAAACCCTCACAATTTTTAAGTGTAGCAACACATGGAGAGGGGGCTGATAATCCAAAGATAAAAAAGAACAGCCTTTTTTTGGATATTTTTATGACAACCTACAAGAGACTTACGGGTAGAGAGGATTATTTTAGATTTGAATTTTATAACAATATACCAATCTCAAGAGGACTAGGAAGCTCATCGGCTGTGATTGTCTCATCACTAGCAGCTGCTCATGCCGCCGCAGGTGTTCGTTATAGAAAAAGAGATATTCTCAACCAAGCTTTGGTATATGAGCACCATCCTGACAATATTACTTCGGCCGTTATGGGTGGATTTAATGTCTCTTTTGTTGAAGAGAAACGGGTTTATAGTAAAAAAAAGAGCCTTCCAAAGTATCTCAAAGCAGTCTTAGTGGTTCCCGATAGAACAATCTCTACATCAAGATCGAGAACAGCGCTGCCTAAAGTGTATAAAAAAGAAGAGACAGTCTATTCGCTCTCAAGAGCATCATTTATGACAGCGCTTTTTATGAACGAGTCATGGGATCTTTTGAAACTCGCATCAAAAGATAAACTCCATCAAACAAGAAGGATGAAGATAATGCCTGAGCTTTTCGAGGTGCAAAAGATAGCATTAAGTAGAGGCGCCTTTATGAGTACGCTTTCAGGAAGCGGGTCAACACTCTTTAATCTTTGTCATGAATCCGATGCTGAGAATATAGCAAAAACGCTTGAAGATCGATTTCCTAAGTTCCGTGTTTTTGTCAGAGGGCTTGACAATATGGGAGTCATAACAAAGAGTTAAACTCTTTTTGGATATAATCACCGATGAAAATGACAAAACCTATTCGTATGTGTATAGCATGCAGACAAAGAGCGTCAAAGGATATATTGCTTAGATTTCAATTGAAAGATAATCAAATAGTTTTTTATACCGGAGAGGGACGAAGTATGTATCTTTGCTTAGATTGTGTAAAAAATCCAAAAAAAATACAAAGCTTACCAAAGCGTTTAGCTGTAGATGAGGCGTTATTTGCAAAGTTTTTAAAGGAGTCAATGAATAATGGATAAGGTTAAGATCCAAGAGATCGCAGAAGAGGCTGGGCTCTCAAATGCTGATCTGCTAGAAAAAGCGACCGAGCTGGGGTTTGATATAAAAGCAGCAAATAGCTCTATAAGTCTTGAAAACGCCGGAGTACTTGTAGAGTATGCCATCAGTGGGAAGTTGCCGGCGGGGTTTAAAAAGCCGAAGAAAAAAGAGTCTAAAAAAGAGGTTGTCAAAGAAGCGAGAGAAGAGCCAAAAGTTGATGCAGATACTGCAATAGAAGAACCGAAGAAGAAAAGCGGTATAACAAAAAGAGACAAAGAAGAGCTCAAAAATGAAGATGCTCTTCAATCGCAGACGGTTATGCAAAAAGTGCCGTTGAAAAAAAGCGGCATTACGATTGTAAAAAAACATAAAGATACTTTAGAGGCAAAAGAGAATAAAAAAGATATAACGCTTGATAATGTTTCAACACCTAAAAAGAAAAAAGTTAAAAAAACAGCACCATCATCTAAAGAGTCCGGCGAGAAGATAGAGATCATGGATGATAGAGAATTTATGGGAAGCGGTTTTGAGCTTTATGAAGAAGAAGAGGTTGTACTCTTGGATTTCTCCGATAAAAATATCTATGATGAGATGAAGCGACAAGAACAGAAGAAAAAAGAGGAGTCTCAAAAAAGACCGACAAGATTTTCTCATGTTGTCAACAATAATCAAAATGGTGTGAGAAGAAGCGGAAGAAAAAAGAAAAGATATATCAAAAATGATGAAAGTCAAGAGAAGGTAAAAGTTATCGAAATACCGGAAAATGTAAGAGTGTATGAGTTTGCCGACAAGGTAAATAGAAGCGTAGGTGAAGTTGTTAAGGTTCTTTTTGAGCTTGGCACTATGGTAACAAAAAACGACTTTTTGGATAAAGATGCTATCGAGATTCTTTCTGATGAGTTTGAGGTTGAGGTAACGACTATTAATCCACTCGATGCACTTGATTATGTCAATGTGTATGATCAGCAAGAGGATGCCAATCTTCAAGAGAGACCTCCTGTTATTACAATCATGGGGCATGTTGATCACGGTAAGACATCACTTTTGGATAAGATACGCTCTACAAGAGTAGCAGCGAAAGAGGCAGGTGGTATCACACAGCATGTCGGTGCTTATCAAGTTGAAAAAAACGGTAAGAAGATTACTTTTATAGACACTCCCGGCCATGAGGCATTTACGCAGATGCGTTCTCGTGGTGCACAAGCTACCGATATTGCTATCATCGTCGTAGCTGCAGATGACGGAGTGAAGCCACAGACAAAAGAGGCGATTAGCCATGCCAAAGCTGCGGGCGTTCCAATGATAATCGCTATGAACAAGATGGATAAAGAAAATGCAAATCCTGATATGCTCAAAGCCGGACTTGCAGAACTTGGCATCACCTCGGTCGATTGGGGCGGTGAATATGAATTTGTAGGTGTATCCGCACATACAGGAGAGGGTATAGATGAGCTTTTAGATATCATACTTCTTCAAGCAGAAGTTTTGGAGCTTAAAGCCGATCCAAGTAGAGCGGCAAAAGCAATCGTCATAGAGAGTTCAGTTGAAAAAGGTTTTGGCCCGGTTGCAAATATCATCGTCAAAAATGGCTCATTGAGTGTTGGTGATAGTGTCATTGTCGGCAATACCTTTGGGCGTATAAAAGCGATTAGACTTGATGATGGTGCAAATCAAAAGAAGATAGGACCAAGTACACCTGCAGCTATCGTAGGTCTTGATGCAGTTCCGGGAGCCGGTGAGATACTTGTTGCTATGGAAAATGAAAAAGAGGCTCGTGAGCTTGCAGAAAAAAGAGCGGAGTATGCGAGAGAAAAACAGCTTTCAAAAACAACAAAAGCATCGCTTGATGATCTCTCTGCGCTGATAGCAGAAGGACAGCTCAAAACACTTCCTGTGATACTTAAAGCTGATGTTCAAGGATCACTTGAAGCAATCAAGGGGTCATTAGAGAAGCTTAGAAATGATGAAGTTAAAGTAAACATCATCCATGAAGGTGTCGGCGGTATCACGGAGAGCGATGTTCTTCTTGCTGATGCGGGTGAACATGTCGTGATTTTGGGCTTCAATGTTAAGCCAAATAGTAATGTAAAACAAAAAGCAAAAGAGCTTGGTGTAGATATACGGCTCTATAGCATCATCTACCCACTTTTGGATGATGTAAGAGATATGCTTGGTGGCATGATGAGTCCACTTGTATCTCAGGAGATGATCGGAAAAGCAGAAGTCAGAGAGACTTTTGTTGTCGATAAGATAGGTACGATTGCCGGTTGTATGGTGCTTGATGGTCATATCGCTATAGGTAGCGGTGCGAAGATCACTAGAGGTGAAGAGGTCGTATATGAGGGTCGTATAGCATCATTGAAAAGATTCTCTGACGATGTGAAAGAGGTTAAAAAAGGCTTTGAATGTGGTATCATCTTAGATGATTTCAACGACATCAAGGCAGGTGATGTCATTGAGGCTTACAAAAGTATCGAGGCACAAGCAACTCTATGACACAAGAAGAGATCAAAAGACATCGAGTAGAATCTGTACTCAAAGAGATCATTCCCGAAGCTTTGAGTAGCCTTGATGATCCCGAGATAAACTCTTTGAGTGTGACAGAAGTCGTCTGCTCTAAAGGTAGAAGCGACGCAAGGGTTTACATCGATACAGCTTTTGTCAATAGCGAGGATGAGGAACATATCCTGAGAAAATTAAACGCAGTGAGTCGATATATCCAAAATCATTGCAAGCAGTCAGAGGGATGGTTTCGAGCCCCCAATATGGTTTTTGAGTTTGATCATCAAGCAGATAAGATCAATAAGATAGAAGCACTTTTTAAGAAAATAGAGTCAGAAATGAAGGTCAAAGATGAAGAGTGAAGAGGCCATCAGTAAAATCGTAGCGTCACACGGCGCAACACTCTATGATACAGAGATAGTAAGCGAATTTGATGAGACGATCTTTAGAGTATCTATCGTCAAAGAGGGTGGAGTATTGCTTGATCTTTGCTCTGCCATCTCCCATGATCTTTCGCTCTATTTTGATGTTAATCCTCCCTTGGAGGGACAATATAGATTAGAAGTAAGCTCTCCGGGCATCGAGAGAGTCTTGAGCAAACCAAGACATTTTGCAAACTCCATAGGAGAAGAGGTTAAACTTCGGGTTACTGAAGAGGGTAATATCATTGGGGTATTGAAAAGTTTTGATGGTAATGCTTTAGTCGTTGAGGTCGAGGGAAAAGAGCGATCTATCGATATGGGCAGTATAAAAAAAGCTAGAACATATTTTGAGTGGTAGCATTTTGGATAGATTTGATGAGTTTTGCATGCAACTCGCGCTTCAAGAAGCATGGAGGTATCAACTCTTAACCTATCCAAATCCTGCTGTTGGATCTTTGGTATCGTGTGAGGGGAAGATCATATCGATCGTTGCTCATAAGAGTGCGGGCGCATCACATGCTGAAGTTGTTGCACTTCTTAAAGCCTACGAGGCCATAACGGGTAAAAGTGTAGATTTTGATGCAAATAATGCCGCAGATGCTCACACTTTTTTACGTCGCCTCCCAAAAGATTTTTTTGCTAAATGCACACTCTATGTGACGCTTGAACCATGCTCACATGAAGGCAAGACTCCCTCATGCGCAGCACTTATCAAAGACTTGAATCTCAAGAGAGTCTGTATAGCAACGCTTGATCCGATCATTTCGCATTCAGGTGGCGCAAAACTGCTCGAAGATGCAGGCATAGAAGTAAAGATGGGTCTCCTCGAAGAGGAAGCCAAAGATCTTCTCTATCCTTTTGAGGTATGGCAAAAGAGAGCTTTTGTGCTTTTCAAATTGGCACAAACCTCCAATGCTAAGATAACGGGCGGTATCATTAGCTCACAAACCTCCAGGGAGCATACTCACGAGCTTAGAGCACTTTGTGATAAGCTCCTTATCGGCGGAGCAACGGTGCGAGCCGATGAGCCTATACTTGATAGTAGACTCGCTCAAAAAGTTGCACCGGATATCTATATCTATACAAAAAATAGTGATACAATATCAAAACGAATGCCACTTTTTAATGTTCCAAACAGAGATGTCGAGCTGGGTGATGATCTCTCATTTCTAGAGAAGCCTTCATTTGTTTTAGTTGAGGGTGGCGAGGGGATGCTTGAGGCACTCAAAGATAAAATAGACTTTGTATTGTTTTATCAAGCACCCAATTTGAGAGCTAAAGTGCACTCTTATGAGCTTGATATGGATTTGAAGTTTATGCATTTTCAAAGAAGCGGACAAGATATAGCAATATGGAGTAAAAGAGTATGAGTGATAATCAAAAACAAGAAAAAATCATAGGCATGTTCGATGAGATCGCTTCGACTTATGACCTTGCAAATAGGGTATTGAGTTTCGGGATTGATAAACAATGGAGAAGAAAGGGGTGCGATAAGGCCTATGAGATCCTTGCTAAAGATGAGCTCGAATGTATAGCTGATATCGCATGCGGGACGGGTGATTTGCTACTATATTGGAAGTCACGAGCAGAAAAAAACGGTATAAAGGTCGGTGAATTTGTAGGTGTTGATCCCTCAAAAGGGATGCTCGAAGTTGCAAAAAAGAAGGTGAAATTTGCCTCCTTCTTAGAAGGCAAAGCACAAGAGTTACCGCTCAAAGACAGTAGTTGCGATATCGTCTCCATATCGTATGGGATTAGAAATGTGGTCGATAAAACAGAAGCGCTTCAAGAGTTCAATAGAGTGCTTAAAGAGAAAGGCATCGTCGTCATACTTGAATTTACCAAACAAGAGAAGAGCGGATTTATCTCAAAAATCGTGGATATCTATATGAAAAAGATATTACCTGCTATTGGAGGATTGGTGTCTCAAAACTATAAAGCCTATAAATATCTGCCTGATTCTATAGAGGATTTTTTGACAACAAAAATGCTTGAAGAGGCATTGAGTGATGCAGGATTTGAGATAAAATATTCTAAATCTTTCTCAATGGGTATCTCAACACTCTTGGTGGCACAGAAAAAAGAGGGATAAATGGCATCTTCATCTTTGGTAAGCGTCTCGTCACTTAATACAAAGATCAAATCACTTTTAGAGACTACTTTTATGCACATAAGCTTAGAAGGAGAGGTCGCATCTTTGACCTACCACACAAGCGGGCATCTCTATTTTAGTGTCAAGGATGCAGATAGCTCCATAAGATGCGTGATGTTCAAGTCCAACGCCTCAAAGATGAAATTTCGCCTCGAAGAGGGAATGCATATCGTCATTGAGGGCTCGGTGAGTGTCTATGTGCCAAGAGGAGAGTATCAATTTTATGCGCTAAACATTGAGCCTTATGGGCAAGGTGCGCTCGCACTTGCTTATGAGCAGCTCAAAAAGAGTCTTGAGGCAAAAGGGTATTTTGATGCTTCAAAGAAAAAACGACTTCCAAAATATATAAACTCTTTGGCTTTAGTCACGGCAAAAGAGAGTGCAGCGCTCCATGATATGCTTAAAATTGCACAGAAACGCTGGCCATTACTTGATGTGACCATAGTTGATACTCTAGTTCAAGGCGAACAAGCGCCTATGCAGATAGCAGGCGCTATAAAAAAAGCTGATACGCTTGGCGTAGATGTCATCGTTGTCGGTAGAGGCGGCGGGAGTATAGAGGATCTCTGGGCGTTTAATACCGAGGAGGTCGCAGATGCCATTTTCAATGCCGTAACACCCGTAGTGAGTGCTGTGGGGCATGAAGTGGATGTGATGATTAGTGACTATGTTGCCGATCTCAGAGCGCCTACGCCAAGTGCAGCTATGGAGATGATCTTACCAAGCAAAGAGGATGTTGCCATCTCTCTTGATGAGCGTTTTGATGCGATAAGAAGAGTTGTTAATGATAAGATTAGCAACTATGAACGATCATTAGTCCATACAAAAGAGATGCTAACGCACCTTAGTCCTCACAAGCAGATTGATGAGATACTCTCTAGGATAGAAGATATCAAAAAAGAGTTTGTATTTACGGCAGGCAAGATATTTTTGTATAAACAGAGAGAAATCGATGATAAAACTGAAGCACTCAATGATCGTATAGCAAGACTCATCGCGCAAAAAGATATGGTATTTAAAAATGCATTGGCATTTTATATTGCTAGTGATCCTAGAAAAAGAGTAGTGGATGGTTGGGCTCAAGTTTTAGTAAATGATAAATTCACTAAACTAGAAGATATTGATAAGGGGCAAAAATTTATACTTCAAGATAAAACTACAAAGTTAACTGTTAGTTGTATAGAAAGTGAAAAAATATAAATATGTTGTCATGCTGAATTTATTTCAGCATCCACTTTTTAGATCCTGAATCAAGTTCAGGATGACAATATTGGAGATAACTTTTAAAACCTCTGGTGCAAGGAAATTTCGGATGATGTAATGCGAAGCATTACATATATTTCTTTAGTACTTCAGGGATATCAATCTCCCCATTTTCATCTTGATAATTTTCCATAATTGCTATGAGTGTTCTGCCGACTGCAAGCGCAGAGCCGTTGAGTGTGTGTACAAAGCTGTTTTTACCATCTTCTTTGTACCTGATTTTTGCCCGTCTTGCTTGAAAATCTCTCGTATTTGATATCGAGCTTATCTCTCTATATTTTTGCTGACCCGGTAGCCATACTTCAAGATCAACCGTCTTTGCTGCACCAAAGCCGAGATCACCACCACAAAGCATCACAAGTCTATGCGGAAGACCAAGAGCGGTTAGTAAGCCAGAGGCATTTTCTACCATCATATCAAATATCTCATCACTCTTATTTGGATGTGCGATAGCAACCATTTCGACTTTATCAAACTGATGTTGTCTTATCATTCCTCTTGTGTCTCTGCCTGCACTTCCTGCCTCTTTTCTAAAGCAAGGTGTATAAGCACTCATAAGAATCGGCAGTGAGTTCGCATCTATAATCTCATCATTATAGAGGTTAGTTAGCGGTACTTCAGCAGTTGGAATGAGATACAAATCTTCATCATCAATCTTAAAGAGATCATCTCCAAATTTTGGTAGCTGTCCCGTGCCTAAAAGCATCGCAGAGTTATTCATAAGCGGCAGGTTAAACTCTTCAAATCCTGCTTTTGCGTTGGTATCTAAAAAGAAGTTTATCAAAGCACGCTCTAGTTTTGCACCTTTGCCTTTGAGGACGGAAAAGCGGCTTTTTGCCAGTTTTACCCCTCGCTCAAAATCTATCCATCCGTTTGCAACGCCTAGATCCCAATGCTCTTTTGGTGTAAAGTCAAATGCTTTAGGCGTGAGTACTTTTTTTATCTCAACATTATCATTTTCATCCGCACCTTGTGGAACCGCATCGTCAGGGAAATTGGGAATAGTAAGGGCTAGATCCTCAAGTGCATTTTCGGCATTTCTTGCTTTTTCTTGCAACTCGGTTATCTCTGATTTTAACGCTTCAAGCTTCGCTTTGAGTTCGCTCGTATCTTGCCCTTTTTGTTTATAAGCTCCAAACTCTTTTGAAAGTCTGTTTTGTTCTGCTCTTGCGCTTTCAAATGTCACATTGGACTCTTTGAGAGTGGAAAACATATCTTTAAGCGTCTTTAATATGTCGGCATCAACACCTTTTTTTTGAAGCTTCATGCTTGCTTCATCAAAATTGTTTTGGAGATATTTTAGATCGATCATCAAAAACCTTCGTCAAAAATTTAGTAATTATAGTGAAAAAGTAAGAAAAGGGAGTTTAATAAGGAGGGTCGTATAGATTTGATGTTGATAATATATAAATGGATGAGAGTACTATCTGCTAGTAAATCTTGGCGAGAAAAGAGATAAAGAGTGTGATAAATTAGGACTATGATATAATTTTGGCAACATAAATCGAAAGGAATTTTTTGAGTTCAGAAAAAAATATGCTCATAATAGCCGGAGTTCATAAGAGCGCCACAACTTCACTGTATGAATATCTAATGCTTCATAAAGATATTTGCTGTGGGAAAAAGAAGGAGATTCATTATTATACTCCACTACGATATGAGAAAAATATTGATTCTTTAGACTCCTACCTCCAGCAGTTTTCTCAATGCACGGAGAAGCAATACCTCCTAGAAGCAAGCCCCTCTTATCTATATGGTAAAAGTGTAATAGCTCAAAAAATTCATAATGACTTTAAAAATGTTCGAATTATTATGATCTTAAGAGAACCGACTGAGCGTTTCATCTCTTTTTTCAGATTTACAAAAAGCGATTTTAGGCTAAATAAAGATATAGAATTTAGAGATTTTATAGACAAAAGTTATGCATTGAAAGATACGGTAGATACAGATGACCTTTGCTATAGAACTTTTCGAGAAGGGGAATATTCTAAGTATCTCGAGGAATGGTTTAATGTCTTTGGAGACTCATTAAAAGTAATCTTTTTTGATGACATAAAAGAAAATCCACAAAATGTTATATTTGATCTGTGTAGATGGCTTCATATTTCAGATAATCTCTATAAAGATTTAACTATATTTGAAATCAAAAATAAAACGAAAGCTTCTAGATTTAAATCTATCTATAAAATTGCCTCTTTTATAAATATGAGATTTGAGTTATTTTTTAGAAAACATCCGAGTGTCAAAAAAACTCTTTATAAATTATATTTTTTATTCAATGAAGATAAGACAAAAGATAATCTTCAAAGTTCAGACATTGATTATCTGCGAACTCTTTATGCGGATGAAAATAAAAAACTAGCTATGCTGTTGAAAAAACATGGTTATACAAGACTTCCAAAATGGTTAAATCTATAAAAAATCATGCAGAATAAAACAAAGAGGTAAAAAACATCAAATACCGTTATTGAATCATTATTTTATCTTAGACGATAAGAGTATTATCAGATTCTCATCTCTCCTCTTCTTGTATATTTGTTGCATCCATTGGTGGCTCAAGCTTCGTCAGATTTTCATCATACAGCCCAACAAGGAGGAGCTCTCCCGAGTCATCAACTCGAAATTCACCATAGCGTGCTGTTTCATAATATCTTGCAGTTCCCTCTTGGAAGAAAAAAGCATTGGTAGCAAACTTAACCTCACCGTCTCTTATACGGTAGTGCATAAGTATCTCATCATCAGAGAGACTTTGGTTAGTATAGAGTGCTTTAAAACTTGCAATTTTTTTATCATCTAGTTTGACTATCACATACCCATCCTCTGCATTGATGGAGTAGGTTCGGTTGCCATACTTATCATATGTTTCTGATGCACTGTAGATGGTGTTACTGATTCCAAATCGCAATGCCATATAATCACCTTGCATCAGTGAACGCGGGTCAATAGGAGCCAAAGCTAGATAGACGATTTTACCATTAGCGAGTTGATTCTCTTTTTTCAAGATGGATATATTGACTAAAACAAGCACCAGTACAAGCGAGAGGAGTGCGATAATTTTATGCATTTTTTACCTCTTTATCTGTTAAAACAAAATGGGATAATAGCCAATATATGGCAAGTAATACCAGTCCCAATATCAAGAGGTTTTGTGCTTTTCCTAACAAAGTGATATTGAGTAGATAGTAGTAGGAGGAGATGGAAAAAAGTAAAGAAGCGATACCTAGCCCCATCAAAACACGGTTACTATTAGAAAATCCCAAAAGGAGTATCAATATGCTTGTGATAACACCATAGACTTCTATAGAGATCGCACTCAATATCATCGTCGCTACAAATACACTTAAAGTATGCAAATCAGTGAATTTGTGCCCATATCGTTTGAGAATTTGCCATGCTACATACAGGGCTATCGCCCCTATGAAAAATTCTTCAATCCATGCGGGCATCCATATGATATTATCATAATGGGTTATATTTTCGATGATGAGATTGTAACTAAAAAATATACTTCCATTTATGTTTATATAGATGAGCGTGAGAACAAGCCCATATCCGATAGCTCTTTGTGCGGACATATATTTTGGATAATCAAATTCATGGAGCCATAAAAATGCTGTAGCAAATATGATAAGAGCGTTTCCGATACTAGGTATGCCAAATAAAAATAATGTTATCGAAAAGGTAGAAGCTGCTAAAAAAGATCCAAATACTCGATGAATATAATTTGGTATGACCAGTGCGATTACTACAAAAAATAGTGATGTTAGAAGCCATTGCATCCTCTCATCGGTACTTTGAAAAATAGCCCAAACGATAAGCGCTTGTCCTGCAAAGCTTATTGCTAAAGCAAGATTTTCATAGAAATCATTTTTCGGCGTATACAATAAGGCAAATCCTCCAGCAATCATAAGTCCGCCCAATATGAGAGATACCGAGGGATTTCTAAGAGTATCATAAAACTCTAAACCTAAAAATAAAAATAGAAACAAAGCCGCCAACCAGCCAGAGATGGCAAGGAGTATTTTTGTATGCCAAAATGTCTCAATCGTATCAGACTTAGGCTCTTCACCTTGTACTATCTTGGCTTGCTGGAGTGTCTGCCAAATGCTCTGTTTTTCTATGCTCATGATTGCCACTCCTTCTGAATTTTTTTGAGCCAAAATGCTGCACCAGCACCCATGCCAACAATTAATATTGCTACGACAAGCAAACTTCCAAAATCCATACTGTCCGATATAGTTTTTATCACAAGAGTCGTCACTACTACAATACCCGATAATGCTATCTCTGAGAGCATAAAAAGATCGCGTTTGATGTTTCTATAAACAAGATAAAAAGAGATTATCCAGATTATCCATATAAGAAGTGAAAGCATATCGTGACCTTCGATTATCACGTAGATTGCCAACCAAGTAATGTTTGTGCCACTCCCAAGAGCCAAAAGACGCACAGCCCAACGCTCGTCTAACCATTTCCATTTGTTGCTCAAAGATTCCCAAATGACAAGAGCAATAGTGTTGAGGAGAAATAGGCTTCCAAATTGCTTTATCGTGACATCAAACCAAAACTGACTTGATGTAAATCTAGTCTCAAAATAGAATGCAATAGAGAGATTAAGTAGTATCAGCCACACGATCCAAAGGGCGGGGAAGCGCCCGATGATAACCCATGGAGTTATCAGCATCCCCCAAGTGAAAAAGAGCTGCCAAGTATCAGCACCCGTTTGGTAAGTGATGCCATACAAAGCGAGTAGTACGCCAAGAAGGATACTCGCGCTCAGCAAGCTGACTTTGGAGGCTATAGGGTGGCTGTAGAACTTCCAGTAGGCAAAAACACTTATTATGATGAGTGCTTCGATAGCACCAAATTTTACAAATTTGCCAATGTTGTCTAGATTGTATGCGATAAAAAACATCACTGCAAATGCGATAGCAATCCCTCCAAGCCATAGTAGAAGTTGGCCTATAAATACAAGCCAATCTTTTTCGCTTGGAAAAACCTTTGTTATGCTCAGGGCTTCATCGATATTTTCTTTAGGGATGTGCCCTTCTTCAATCAGGGGAATAAGTTGGTCTCGGATTGACGCCATTATGACTCCTCTTTGGTTATGAGTTGTTATATTTAGATAAATATTATAGCTTTTCACTACTAAAAAAGGAAGTAGAATTTTGGGTTTTAAGTTGTGATATAATCTCGCTCATACAATAAGGATAAGCTTCGTCTTGTGTCATTCGCTTTTTAGAGTAATAGAAAATTTAGGAGATAATAAGTGCCGACTATCGTTTCTCATGTTGCCGTCCCTCTTGCTGTTGGCGTAGGATTGGGGAGGAATGTTATCTCTCGCCGTTTGATCGTTGCCGGGTTCATAGCATCTATATTGCCGGATTTTGATGTTGTAGCCTTTCGTTTAGGCATAGCCTATTCTGACCAACTTGGTCACCGTGGGTTTACACACTCTTTTTTGTTTGCTGTTATTCTCGGTGTTCTTGCGGCTTTTTTTGCTTCTAGGCTCAATACTCGAGCGATCGTTGCATTAATGTTTGTATTTGTATCTGCGCTGTCTCATGGGCTTTTAGATATGGCAACTAATGGTGGATTGGGCATAGCTTTTTTATGGCCTTTTGCTGAAGAGAGATACTTCTTTCCTTGGCAGTTTATCCAAGTCTCTCCATTGAGTTTGAGTCGCTTGTTGAGTCCTGCCGGATTGGCGGTTGTCAAGTCGGAACTGCTTTGGATTTGGCTTCCTGCTTTTATGCTTATGATAACGCTTGTTTTGTTTCGAATTTTGGTGCGAAGACCCAAGTCCTCCTGATATCTCTCTTGCTCTATTTCAGGGAACAGTTAATGCATGGAAGAGAGTATCAAATATAAAGGATATGACTTATGTCAATATTGGAATACATAAAAGAGAAAGAGTTAGCATGGCAACCATCATTTAGCGGGAAACTTGGAGGCGAATTCGTAGGATATAGAGGAGCTTTGATCGTAGAAGAGGGAAAGCAATTATCTCCGGATAGAAAGCTACCGCCAAAAGTTCAAGCAAGACAAGTAGTCCTTGTTGCCGACGATACGAAGATTAAATTTTTCTCAAGCGAGTTGGAGAGTATTTTAGATTTTGAGGCGTTCTTCGAGAAGTTTAAGGAGTTTTTCTCTTCAGATTCATTGGTGATTTTATATGTGACTGATCTTGATAAAAATGGTACTTTTACTTATGAGGGTGTTACTATCAATGCTTATGCGTTAGATGAGAGCTCTGTTTGGAATGAGCTTTTGGATCTTGCTAATCTCGAGAAGAATGAGCTTAAAAAAATGAACAATGAAGAGAAGATAGAAGCACTTTATGAAGAGCTTTTGACTACAGACTGTGCTGAGCCGGCTGTGAGTTTTGAAGAGATATTGACTTATAAGGGCGAGAGTTCAAAGAAAATCATGGGTGCGGTTTGATCTTCGCCCTCCCTCTTTTTAATCTATCCAATTTTTTATCCTCATCAATATCAGCATCACCCAAGCCCTTCTTCTAGTAGTAGATCACGGGAACTTATCTGGATTTTAGATAGTGTGTTAACTTAAACTTGAAAGTGTATAATTGTTTTAAGTCAATAATATTTGTAGGATGCTACAAAATGCATGAATTAATAAAAAAATTAGAATCTAATGAGACTGGGCTAATTACCGTGCTTAATTTTGTAGACTCAACTAATTACAATATTCTTTGTAAAAAAATTGCTAAAGATTTTATAGTTGAGTGGGCGAATGAGAGTTCTGGAAAAAATTTAGATGAAACTATGAATATTATGTGGCGTATTGCGCAAAAAAATCCAGAAAAATATTTTCAAGCAGGAAGAGAATATAAAGATAGTACTGATATATTATATACCGTTATGACATATGGTGACTTAAAAAATAGATTGAGCGAAGATACAAAAAGAAATATAAAGTATGCGGAGATTTTTGAATTAGCAGAAGATTTTTGTTTAGATTTTGATAATAAAAAATATGGATTAATGGAAGAAAATGAAGCATATATTTTAGAAGCTCAATCTAAGCTAGCTTCAAGCGATTCGTATTTTGAAATAAAATTTAAAAATGATCAGTACTTAAAAAGTGATTTAGCGGGCTTAGTATGGTTTAGTAAAGATATTGCAGGTAATATTTTAGAAGATGCAGTTTGCCATAAAAGTGCCGAAGAAAATCCAGCTGATGTTGCACGAGATAATCTTGGTTTGTCTCATCTTGGTGTTGACTTAACTTCTTCGGACCAAAAAAGATGCCCTCTGTTGGTTGCGGTAAGAATTAATATCAAGGAATTGAAAAATATAGCATACAAATTATCTAGACCGATGGTGATAGATGCAGGTGGGCATAGTAGATTTAGGGGTGTTTATGGTAATTTTAAAAAAAAGGCAAATAATTACGGAAGATCCACACAATTAAAAACACTTTCGGATCAAACAAATAAATTAGGTTCAATGGAAGTTTTAACACCTAATTTTCATCCCATTAATGCAGAGTTAATGTTTTTAGGTTATCCTAGGATACCAAGGAAAGATTTTTACGGCACCAACGACGATATATATCTTCAAAATATCTTACGGGGAAGAAAGATTGATGAAATTACAAAGAGCTTTTGTTTAATATGATTGAAAAACATAAAATAGTAGAAATTCTTGAAAAACATTTCGCATACACTTCGGATGTAAAAGAATCACAGGTGGAAAATGATATTCAAGATTGGTTAAGTTCAAGTGTAGAATCTTGGGTTAGTGAAGGCAAAGTAATATCATTTTATCCATTTGATATTTTCTTCTCAGCAAAAGATGATGCTGTTTTTATTTTATCTAGTATTGGAGAAAATCTTTCTAAAGAAAAAACTAAAAAACTAAAGTTTTCTCCTTATAAAATGTTTGTTAGAGCATTAATTTTTTTATTAAGTAAGAAAAATTTCTATATTGATAATCGTAAAGCATGGAGTTTTATTCTTCAAGTCATAAAAGAAATGAGAATAAACGAAGCAATTCCTATATTGGCTAGATTGATAAATTTAGAAGAATTTAGAAATATATACAATGAAGATGGCTATGATTTTTTTATAGAATCATTTGAAACGATTGTATCGTTTGGACCTAGCGATGATGCTAAAGTTTTTTATGAAACAGCCATTGAATATGTTGATAAATATCCAGGAATCTCTTTGCGACTATTGGAAAAATTATTAGAAATTGAACCAGAGAAGAGCATGGAGATAATCAATAATATGCATATGAAAAAAGCTATTAAAACATATGTAAACGACCTCTATCGAGCTAGAGGAGTGACTAAAAATATTAACATTCCACTGATTAATAAATTTGCAAAAAAATATGATAAATTATTAATCAAGGATGAACATTTTATTGATTTTTTTAAAGCTTGTTCTAGTAATTATTTTCATTATTTGATTTTAAAAAGTAGAGTAGAGGAGCTATGTTCAACAAATGTAGAAAATGAAAATATCAGACAGGATGATGTGCCTAAAAAAATAAATGGTGATACTCCTAGAGTGTACACACAAGAGAATAGAGAGTCTCAAATTGCCTAATAAAACACTATCTGAAATAATTGGTTGGCACTTTGCATCAAGGAAACTTGATGAAAAAATAAAATGGACATATGAGACCAAAAAATTCTTAGAAGAAGATGCAGCCCACTTTGTTCTTTATGCTGTTGATACAGATATTGTTAAGTGTTACTGCGCTCCTTTTTTACTTGGTTCGCCTCCTAGTGAATCAAAAAATATTCCTTATGGAGTTATTTTTCCACCAGACCAAAAAAATGTACAAGCAGCTAGTGCCATTACGTTTATAATTGCAAAATATATCTTTTTTTCACTCAATAACGATTGGCCAGTATTGCAACTACCAACACAAGCAGAAGAAACAATAAGGGTTTATGATGCCGTAGCAGAGAATGCTGCTATCGCAAGTGAACAATTTGCATCTATTTCTGATCTTCTTGATAATGTTTCTCAAAAATTTATAAAAGAAATAAATGGTAAAATGAATGCATCTAAAACAGAAGAATCAAATCGAGATATATTAGAGATAATTAATAAACTAGGAGAATTATTAACCGGCAAAGAAGCTGATTATCTGCTAGAAATGAGAAATTATTTGCAGATTATATCTGAGAGTACATTGATTTCTACAGACGAAGCGTCTAATATTTTTAAGAATAAGGAAGAAATTTCTGGTTTGGGAGAAGCGCTATCTTCAAACAATATCAATGATTTTATAAATGAATATCTCGATAGAGAACAATGGATAAAATATCTTGTTGATGATAAAAATAATTTAACAAAAAAAAAGGAGGAAGATGCTTATGCTCTTGCTAGGCTAGAAACAATCAATAGAAAATTAGCTCCACTAGGGGGGAGGTTAATTCTTATTACGGGAGCGAAATCTATAATTAATGCGGCAAAGAACAACAAAGGTGATCAATTTTTAAAAAAATACATTAGGCATTTTCATAGCTTTCTCCCATTGGCATTTGGTTATGCGGAAGGAACGAATGAAGCATTGGATTTTATATTGGGCTATAATGCCTTAAAGGATGGCGATGGTGACAATAAAAAAGATCTAGACTATGATACATTAGAAGAAGAGTGGATTGAATATAGAGATAAAGTTATACAGTCATCACTATTAAATTCCAACAAACTTTTTAGTGATATTCTCGATGCATTAAGAGAGAAATTTGCTAAAGGTACATCAAAAGAGAATTTTGCGTCAGAACTGATAAAAGCGTCAGAAAATATTAAAAAAGAGATGATTACACTTCGAACTACGCTAATTGCAGAATTTGCGAAAGTTGGTATCAGTAGTCTGCAAATAGGCAAAAGATCTCCTTATCGTAATGCACCAAATGTGAAATTTGATAGCTATACAAATGCAAATAATCTTTTTAAACTTTTTTTGAAAGATGGAGATTTATCTAGTATAAATTTAGGCATAGAGCTTGAAAAATTAAAAAAAGATTGTATTTCACAAGAGATTGGCATCAACGATCTTGGATATTTATATTTCTTAATTACAGCCGCAATATTTGCCGCATTAAATAGATGGAATGTTACAGAAGATATGGCTGGTTATGCTGTTATGATAGCGGAAAAAAAGCCAATCACAAAAGCGCATAGTAGTATTTCTGGTCGTGAAGCATACTATCTTTTAGCATCAGCAAAAAGATTAAATGCCCATGATATAAAAGATTTTGAAAAGGTTGATGATTTATTAAATAAAGCGAATGAGGCGCTAGAACTTGATAAAAAAAATAGACCAGATTTAAATATAACAAAGTGTCGATTTGATTCCGAAAGGATTGCTACTGAAATAAGTAAATGGCATTATCAATTAGATAAAAATATAACAATAAAAATACCAGATTCTTTCATTGAAGAAATATACAGTCGACTTGAAGAAGTTCAAAAAAAAGATTCTGATGATTTATCAACTATAGTTCAATATGCTATTAATGGATTGCAGGCATTATCTCTGTATTTGCTATCCATTGGTGATAATTTATCACGAGATAAAATTGTAGAAATTCTTACAAGATACGCCAATGAGATTAATGCATTTAATGGCATCGAATCTCTTTTGGATAAAAAAATACAAAAAACATATTTAATGGAAGCTTATTGGCTGTTTGGAAATATTATACATAATATTGAATCACAAAATATAACAATAACAAAAGAGAAGATTGACTATTTCTTTGGGAAAGTTAAATTTATTGCAAAATATGATGAATCAAGGTTTCCAAACCTTCATAATTTATGTATAAAAATTTATGTAACTTTTGAGGGTGTTTAAATTTCACATTAATAACATAATCTATACCTCTACAAATAGTAAACAAGAGGTAGTGGTAACAAACTCATCTCTTACCCCTTCTTTGTCAAATATTCTTTCATAAAATATAAATTATTATTGTCACTTAACTTTCTTGTTGCCTTGTCTATACGTATTCTCAATTTTTATCTCTCAAGTGATCCAATGATGAAACATCATAAGAAGCATTATTGCAAACATGGCCAAAAAAGATGGGATACCCAATAAAATCCACTGCTTTACATATCTTTGATACTTCGAAGGAAGTTTCTCTCTTTTTTCTAAAGCGTTAAGTGCCATATTTTTCATTTTTATCTGAAGGTACACCGCCACCAACCATAAGCTTCCGGATATTATATAAAGAATTATAGAAGCAAACAACCACGGCTCCAATAAGGATATATTCAAAAGATAAGCCAATGCGATTCCGCTAATAGGCTGGATAAAAGCAGCCGGCGTTGTAAAGAGCCAGTCTACCAAAACAACAATCCTATTGACCTCAACAATAGCTTGAAGATTTTTACTCCTATCGGCCATAAATTTATAAAATGCCGAGCCGGTTCCTATGCCTAAGAAGAGAATCATTCCGACAAGATGCAGTAGTAGTAAAAGTTTATAGCTCATTTTTTCACCTTCATCAACATCATCATCAATATCACCATAAGGAGTGCTAGATTTTTTGAAACAGGGCCAAACGGATGCAACCAATGATAAGGAGCGAAGAGTGTTAAAATGGTTGTGTAAACCACAATGACTAAAAATTGAAAAATCAAAAGCTCTTTGAGTCTCCATCCGGCAATCGTAAGAATACCGATGATAAAGTCTAACAGTAAGGAGATATAAAGTAATGGCTCTTCAAATACACCCGAGATACCGACATCATTTAAAAGGGCTATTGATTGATCGTGCGGGTATAAAAAACCGGAAACTATAGCTGTCCATATCCATATAAAACCCAGTACAAATCGACCCAATATCGGCATAAAGTAGAAGTTTGCTGCTAATTTTTGTGCAGGTGTGGCATTTTTAAAAAATATCGTCTCTTGCATTGATCGCAAAGGAGTTCCTAGAAAATCTTCCAATGGTTGTACATCAGCACTATTGCCTTGTTTGAGCATGATAAGATTATCTTTTGAGATAGCCGGCTCGTTTAAGACCTTACCCATAAAAGAGAGCCATTGCGGAATCTTTAGCTCAAAAGCGGGTCTCTTTTGTAGCCAAGCCCTAAAGAGTCTTAGTAGCTCTTTGTAGGTGATAGCCTTTGGTCCTACTAAGTCGAGCTCTAAGTTTTCATGTCCAGCATCTGCTATACACGCATTAATCGTTTTTACCAAATCGCCTATATAGATAGGCTGTAAAAGTTGCTCCCCATCATCGACAATTGGAGTTATCGGCAGGGCGGCAAGCCCTTTAAATAGCTCAGTGCTCACACCATCTTCCCCATAAACGATTGATGGTTTCAATATATAGTAATGCAACTTTGTACTTCGTAGATACTCATCAGCAGCTTTTTTGCTTTTGTGGTATTGTGTTATGGCATTTGCGTCTGCTCCCAAAGCCGATATCTGTATAACTTTCTTTACTTTGAGTTGCTCACAAGCTTTAAAGAGCGCTATCGGAGCTTGCGCGTGAAGGTCTGCAAATTTTTGTCCTTTGGACTCAGAGATGATGCCGACAGCATTGATAACGATATCGATATTTTTGAGCTTTTCTTTCCAAAAATCAACAGAAAAATCTTTTGAAAAATCACAAACAATCGTATTGGCTCTAGAGTCATTCTCGGATCTTGAGCTTATAAAGATCGTATTATCCTTTTTATCCAATCCATCCACAATGGCTGAACCGATAAAACCGGAAGCTCCTACTATAAAAATGTTCATATCATTCTCGCCTATTATCTACATTTGATTTTTATATGGGAGATTATAACATTTCTTGAGACTTGTTTTTACCCATTTTTGAGAGAAGTTTGTTGAGTCCATCTGCAAATGCTCTGATCGTTTTTGCATCTATGGCACTTGGTCCGCCCGTGATCTCTCCGCAGCAACGAAGTTCATCCATGAGGTTTCTCATTGCAAGAAGGTATTTTATATTTTCTTCATCATAGATAGTCCCCCTAGGATCAAGAGCAAATGCTCCTTTGGCAACCACTCTATCGGCAAGTGGGATATCTGCTGTGATGACGAGGTCTTCTGCTTCAACAAGTTCAGCTATGCGGTTATCTGCAACATCCAACCCCAAAGGGACAACCTCCATAGATATAAATGCTTCGTTTGGGATGCTTATCTTTTTATTTGCTATAAAGAGAGTTGTGATCGATCTCTTAAGTACCGCGCGTAAGAGTATCTCTTTGAGTGCATTTGGAAAAGCATCCGCATCGACGAGTATCTTCATGGCTATCTTCTGTTTCTGTCTCTACTGTTTCTGTTGTTATCTCGTTTTTTAGGCGCTGAGTTATTTGATCTTGGACGATTATTTTTACCACCGCCACCTCTGCCTTGCTGTATAGGTTTTGCTTTGATAGTCGGGTCGGGTTCATAGCCTTCTATGATGCTTTTGTCTAGGTCTATCTTGATAAGTTTCTCTATCCCTTTAAGATAATCAAACTCATCAACGCATACAAGTGATATCGCCTCTCCGTCATTGCCGGCTCTTCCGGTTCTGCCTATGCGATGCACATAATCTTCGGCGATATTTGGAAGCTCAAAGTTTACGACATGCGGCAAAGAGTCTATGTCTATCCCTCGCGCGGCTATATCTGTAGCGACGAGGACTCTTACTTTGTTGGCTTTAAAATCACTCAACGCTTTTGTTCTAGCCCCTTGACTTTTATTGCCATGGATTGCAGATGAGGTGATGTTCATCTTTTGCAGGTACTCACAGAGTTTGTTTGCACCATGTTTTGTACGGGTAAATACAAGTACTTGCTCCCAGCGATTTTTCTCTATGAGATGCCCAAGGAGTGCGCTTTTGCGTTTACAATCAACATAGATGACACTCTGCTTGACAAGCTCACAAGAGGTGTTGCGTCTCGCTACTTCTACGATGGCGGGATCTTTAAGGATGCTCTCACATAGCTTTTTGATCTCGTCACTATAGGTAGCAGAAAAGAGGAGATTTTGTCTCTTGGCAGGAAGCAGGGCTATCACTTTTTTGATATCGCGGATAAAACCCATATCGAGCATCCTATCGGCTTCATCAAGTACAAATATCTCTACACGGCTCAAGTTGATAACTCTTTGCGTGATAAGGTCAAGCAGTCTGCCCGGAGTTGCTATAAGGATATCTACACCGTTATTTAAGGCTTTTATCTGTGGATTTGCACCCACGCCGCCAAAGACAATAGTGCTCTTAAAGGGAAGATATTTGCCGTATGTTTTGACACTCTCGCCTACTTGGGCAGCAAGCTCTCTTGTGGGTGTTAAGATGAGGGTTCTGATATTGCGTTTTTTTGCTTGAGGCTTTTGTTCACGAGAGAGAAGCTCTAGTATCGGCAGTGTAAAACCTGCCGTCTTGCCTGTGCCTGTTTGTGCACCTGCGAGCATATCGCGTCCTGCTAGTATGTGGGGTATCGCTTGTGCTTGAACGGGTGTTGGGGTTGTGTAGCCTTCATCTTCTACGGCTTTGAGTATGGGTGCGCTTAAGTGCAGCTCTTTAAATGACATTTTTTGGTTTCCTTTGATTTTTTAGGGGGAGAAAAAGCATGTTTATGAATGAGATTTCAATTAGGGGTATTATACCCGTATTTTATATATATGTGCTTTGGCAGTAGTGTTGCATATAATGTTTAAGTTTTTGTGTTTATTACGATTACATACTTTTATAAATAGATAGAGATTTTGATATACTAATAATTAATTAAAAAATAATAAATAGTGCTATCTAAAAAATAGTTTTTATAGGTTGTATAAATGGAATTTCTATATCGTGGAATAAATGAAAAATTATATAAAAAATTGAATGGAAAAATACAACCTAAACCACAAAAGTATGGACATGAATTCCAATCTTGCGCATGTTGCGGTGATCCTCATGCAGTTTGTGGCTCTGGTATTGTTACAGGGGAATCTATTGCTAATGAAGTAATTTTTCATCAATGGAATCAAGAAGGGTATCCAACATCTGGAGTATCAACTTCTCCAATAAAAGAGAGAGCAAAATTTTATGCATTAAAGAATGGGGAATATTCAAAAGGATATATCTATAAATTATCAGTTAATCTTCTAGAAAAAAATGGTGTCTCAATATATAAAGTTGGCGATTATACGGCTTTCCCTGCTGTTCCAGAAGATGATGAGCATATCATTGTTGCAAAAAATTTTAAAGAAATTCCAAGTATTGGAATAGTAGCGATTGAGTTTATCGAAAATGATTGTTTGAAGTGGTAGCAAGAGGGAGACTCAAAATTCCAGCCCCCGCATTTATTTGCTCTCATCATATGGAAGAAGAAGTATTATTCAGTGATGAGCTTGATCTCTTTGACATCCAACACTTTTTCTTTATTGGCTTTCATATGCTCATAGGCTTCTTCGATAGTATCAAACTCGGACCCACCGCCACATCCGCTATCTGAGACGACTTTAGGATTTTTGAGTATCTCCACTTGTGTGCGTACATATTTGCCACGATTTTTATAGCTCGCGGTGTATTCGACGATAGCAACGACTTGGTACCCCGGAAATACATCTTCCCCTATGGTTCGAATGGTGTTCTCATCATTTGGTGTATAAAAGTTTTGCATATTGCCGTATTGGTAACAAGTAATCGTCTCAGCTGATGCGATAAATATCATAAACGGTAAGAGCAGTAGTATCTTTTTCATATCTTTCCTTTTTATTGTGCTGCATAAGCATTATACAAAAGTATCGTAAAGTGTGCAAATAAGATAACAATCAATAATAAGAAGCTCTGTGTTGTGTGATTTAAAATGATTTGTTTGAAGTGGTAGCAAGAGGGGAACTCGAATCCCCGACCTCCGGCTTATGAGACCAGCGCTCTAACCAGCTGAGCTACCTTGCCACTATTCTTAAAGTTTTAAGAGACGAAATATTATCTAAAAGTAGCTTTGATTGTCAATAGACACCGACAAATTGGCTAGGATATTTTTTCCTTCTTTTGCAAAGGTTTAGTCATATCGACTCATAATAGTTAAATAATTTTATATATTATTACTTGACATTTTTTGTAAATGCTACTATAATCACACCTATAAAAAATGTTACAAAGGAGAGAAAAATGGCTTTTAAACCATTGGCAAACAGAGTACTTGTTTTTAGAGAAGAGGAGGCAAATACTACTGCTTCTGGTATTATCATTCCAGACAACGCTAAAGAGAAACCGCTTCAAGGTAAAGTTTTAGCAGTCGGCCCTGATTGTGAAGATATTAAAGAGGGTGACACAGTCGTCTTTGCTAAATACACCGGTACGGAGATTGTTATAGACGATAAAGAGTGTCTCATATTGACAAGCGAAGATGTGCTTGGAATCATCGAATAATAATCAAACAAATAAAGGATAGAGAATGGCAAAAGATATATTTTTTTCAGATAAAGCAAGAAATGGACTTTACGAGGGTGTAAGAAAACTCTCAGATGCAGTCAAAGTTACTATGGGGCCACGAGGTAGAAATGTTCTCATACAAAAGAGTTACGGTGCACCACACATCACAAAAGACGGTGTGAGTGTCGCAAAAGAGATCGAGCTTGATGATACTTTGGAAAATATGGGCGCACAACTCGTAAAAGAGGTTGCAAGCAAAACGGCTGATGAGGCAGGAGACGGTACGACAACAGCTACTGTTTTGGCGCACTCCATATTTAAAGAGGGGTTGAGAAATATCACAGCCGGCGCAAATCCTATCGAAGTAAAAAGAGGGATGGACAAAGCAAGTACTGCGATCATCGAAGCGCTTAAAAAGATTTCAAAAGAGGTCAAAGATAAAAAAGAGATAGAGCAAGTTGCTACAATCTCTGCAAACTCTGACAGTGCAATCGGTAGCTTGATAGCTGAGGCTATGGAGAAGGTCGGTAAAGATGGTGTCATCACTGTAGAAGAGGCAAAAGGGATCAAAGATGATCTTGAAGTAGTTGAGGGTATGCAGTTTGATAGAGGGTATCTTTCTCCGTATTTCGTGACGGATTCAGAGAAGATGGTATGTGAACTTGAGCAACCGATGATACTCTTGACGGATTCTAAGATAACATCACTCAAAGACCTTATCCCGGTACTTGAACAGATACAAAAAACAGGTAAGCCGTTGCTTATCATCTCTGATGATGTTGAGGGTGAAGCACTCGCAACATTGGTACTCAATAGACTCAAAGGTGTACTCAACATCGCTGCTGTTAAAGCACCCGGATTTGGTGATAGAAAAAAAGAGATGCTCAAAGATATAGCGATTCTCACAGGTGCGACTGTTATCACTGAAGAGCTTGGTCTCAGTCTTGACAAAGCAACTGTTGCTGAGCTTGGACAAGCCTCAAGAGTCGTGATAGATAAAGATAACACGGTTATCGTGGATGGAAAAGGCGATTCAAAAGCAGTCGTCGCAAGAGTTGGTGAGATACGAGCACAGATAGAAAAAACTTCTAGCGAATATGACAAAGAGAAACTTCAAGAGAGACTTGCAAAACTAGCAGGCGGTGTGGCTGTCATCAAAGTAGGGGCTGCGACTGAGACTGAAATGAAAGAGAAAAAAGATAGAGTTGATGATGCGCTTAGTGCCACAAAAGCTGCTGTTGAAGAGGGTATCGTCATCGGTGGTGGCGTTGCACTTGTCAAAGCAGCAAGAGGTGTTACGCTCAAACTTGAAGGCGATGAGCAAGTGGGCGCTGATATCATCCTTAGAGCTATCACGGCACCTATGAAACAGATCGTAATCAATGCCGGTTATGATGCCGGTGTTGTTGTCGAAAAAGTTATGAGTGACAAAAATGCAAACTACGGTTTCAATGCTGCAACAGGTGAGTATGTTGATATGTTTGAAGCAGGGATTATCGATCCATTTAAAGTAGGAAGAATTGCACTTCAAAATGCAACTTCAGTTGCAAGCTTGTTACTTACTACAGAAGCAACTGTAAGTGATATCAAAGAGGAAAAACCTGCAGCTCCTGCAATGCCTGATATGGGCGGCATGGGCGGTATGTACTAATCGCTCCTATCCGCACACTCGTGCGGATACTTATTTTATCTATCAAAATCCATTATAAATATGATTATACTTTTGCGCGTTCTTTTGCTTTTGCAATGATGGCTTCATCATTTGCCATATCAAGCCATCTAAATTTATAACCACTTTGCATAGTGCCTTCTAAGATATCCCCACTATTTCTAAAGAGCAGATCAAGCCTTGCTATCTCAAAGCCGTTATCTGTCTTGGCAAATTTTTCTAATCTTTGATTGTTTTTGTCATTGGTATATAAAAAACAGGTTGCTTCTTGTCCATGTCTGCCGACTCTGCCTCTTAGCTGATGCAAGGTTGCTAAACCAAGCCGCTCGGGTGCGACGATGATGATAGTTGTGAGTCTCGGCAAGGAGATGCCGACCTCCACAACGGTCGTTGCTAGTAAGATGTTACCGTGCTCTCTAAAATCGAGCAAAACATCTTGCTTCTCTTTGTCTTTTCCATGTGTGACAAAGACTCGTTCATAGTTTTTCTCCCAAAAGCCTCTTGCTTCATCGATGGATTGATAGGGTATCTGCTCACTCTCTTCGACAAGAGGGTAGACGATGAGCACTTGATTGTTTTTGGCTATCTCGGCATCGATATGTGAAAGTAGGGGCTTGAAATCTTCTTTTGAGATCACCTTTGTCGTGATATTTTTCTTAAAAGGCGTATGGGTGATAAGACTGATGTCGATAAGTGCCGAGTCCATCATCGCTTGCGTTCGAGGTATCGGGGTGGCTGAAAATTGGAGCATATGCGCTCTTTTTTTCCCAATTTGCGCCAATTTTTCAAGCTTGTTTCTCTGCATCACTCCAAAGCGGTGCTGCTCATCTATCATGATAAGCTCCACTTTTGGCAAGTCATCGAGATGTAAGAGTGCGTGCGTGCCTATGACAAGGGTCGCATCCTTGTAGTCTCCCTCTTTTTTATTTTGTGTAACGAGTGCTATCTTGATATCTTTGAGATATTTGGATGCCTCTTCAAAAAGTTGCATAGCAAGCAAGGAGGTGGGCGCCATAAGGATGCTCTTTTTTGGGTATGCTATCATCGCAGCAGCCAAGATGACCATCGTCTTACCGCTGCCTACATCGCCGACGATTACTCTTTTGGCAGCTTTTTTGCTATTTTGAAGATCACTTTGTATCGTTGCGATTGTCTCAAGCTGGTCATCTGTGAGCGTAAAAGGGAGGCTTTTGATAAAATCATCTGGCGAGCCATTGAGCAAGGATGCAGGAGGAAAATCAACCTTTTTTCCTTGAAGTTTTTTAAAGTGTGCATAGGCTTCAAGCTCTTTGAGCTGATGGATTATCGGTGTTTTTAGCATCTTGTTTTGATCATGTATCTCACTCAAGTCTTTTGGAAAATGGAGCAAAAGAAGTGTCTTTATCTCCTCTTCGCGGAGTCCAAGATTTCTCAAAGAGGCACTCTTTATACAACTGCTTACTAGCTCTCTCATCTCGGACTCTTTAAGAGGTGTTTTATAAGTCGGTATGATTATGCCTGCTTGTGCTATCTTTTTGGGCTGTGATATCTGAAATGTCCCCATAAAATGTGTGATTTTGCCTTTGATAAAATGTGTAGAGTGGGGTGTAAATGTTTGGTAATGATAAGGGGTGACATTGAAAAAGATAGCTTTAATCTCTTTTTTATATAGCGGAAGATAAAAGTTGATGAGAAGCTGGTTAGCCTTTTTTTGTATGCTTCTCACTTGGGCTTCAGCAGTTATCGTGGTACCATCCACAAGCGGTTTGCCCAGCGTAGTATCGTCATATCTTGTAGGCACTATAAGTGCTAGATCAAGCAGTGATCTGATCTTAAGTTTTTTAAAGAGGGGCTCTTTGATCGTGGTATCCATTTTTTCCCTTTTGATACACTAATCATATCAAAAAGAGAAAAGGGTTAGCAAAAATGTTTCATTTTGCAATTTATTTATTTTTATTCCCTTTTGTTACGATAGAGAATGATATCTTGGTTATCTCTTTGTGTGCTTTTATAAAGCTATTTATCTCTTCAAGGCTAGCGTTTTCAATCTTTTTAAGTTGCTCTTTTTCAAATCCAAGTGGTCTGCCTAGATAGTAGTTTTCAAATGCTCTATTTAGCCTTTGTGAAAGTGTTTCATTTCTTAATGCTTCACTCCCGAGTAAAAACTCTTTTGCCTCATCAAGCTCTTTTTGTGTGATACCCTCTTTGACAAAGTCATCGATTACTTTTTTGACAACCCCAATGGCTTTATCTTTGTTTTCGACTTTTGTTTGCAAGGAGCCTATCATGTAGCTGCTTAGTTTTGATCTTACAAGTACCGCATAAGCACTATATGCAAGTCCTCTTTTGACCCGCACCTCTTCCATGATACGACTGCCAAATCCGCTTTCTCCGAGGATATGGCTAGCTATTTTTGCTTTGTACTGATCTTCGCTATCATATGAAAAATAGAGAGGTGCTCCAAAGTAGATATAGGCTTGGTGAATATCCTTTTTGTTCTCTTGTTTGATCTCTCTTTTGTTTGAGGCATTGATATTTTCTAGCTCAAATTTTTCGACTTTTTTGAGATTTTTCAATATATTAGTGACACTCTGTTTTGCCACCTCTTTTGAGATATCACCACCGATAACTACGATAGCATTGTTATATCCAAGTCGCGAGTTGAGAAAACCTTCTATATCTTTGAGTGTGGTTTTAAGTGTTGAGTCTTTTGTCCCTTTTGAATCTCTTGCGAGTGGTGTGCCTTGGAAGAGGACTTTTGAGAGAAGATTTCTTGAGATGTAGTCGTAATCACTCTCCTTTTGTGTTAGCCAGCCGATCTGCTGTCTCTTGATTCGATCAAGTGCTTTTTCTGAGTAGTTTGGATCCTTAAGGAGTTCATTGAGTAGTTTTATCGCGCTACTATATTCGCTTTTGAGGGTATTGAGTTCGATGATGAAGTTGCTTCTTGTTGCTTGTGCTGAGATTGAGATCGCTTTTTCATCCATCTTTTTTGCAAATTTACTGCTTCCGTCTTTTTTTGTTCCTTCATTGAGCAGTCTTGCACTTAGATTTGCTAAGCCATCAACAGGAGAGCTCAACTCTCCACTACCTTCAAACACTATCTGTATAGAGATAATAGGAAGATAACTGTTTTGCTCAAAAATGATAGGCACTTTACTCCCGTTTATATCAATATTTTCTACAGTGCTTCCCATTAAAAAACCTCCTAATATACTCAAAAAGATGACTATTTTCTTCACGATATCCCCTCCCCAATTTGTTAAAATCTTTCTAAGATGTTATAGGCCGTATCTCTTTTTGCAGGCTGCTCACCCACATCTTTGATAAGCCTTATCATCTCATCTTGCTGCATAGAGTTGCTTGCCCCCGCGGCTGCTACAACATTCTCCTCCATCATGGTTGAACCTAAATCATTGGCTCCATAAAGGAGCGCCATCTGCCCGATATAACTTCCTTGTGTCACCCAAGAGCTCTGTATGTTTTTAATATTATCTAAAAATAGTCTAGCAACAGCTAAGAGTCTAAGGTATCTACTGGATGACTGTTTTTGGATACTTGGTATCTCTTTTTTAAGCTGTGTATTTTCACTTTGAAATGACCACATGATAAATGCCCTAAAGCCACCTGTTTCATCTTGAAGTGTTCTTATGTAATCCCAGTGTTCAACGATCTCTCTTGTCGTCTCAACGCTTCCAAACATCATCGTTGCGGTTGACTTGATATCGAGTTTGTGTGCTTCTCTATGTACCTCTAGCCATCTATCTTTGTCAAGTTTTTTTGGAGCGATGATATCTCTGACGCGATCACTAAGTATCTCAGCCCCTGCGCCGGGAATGGAGCTTAACCCTTTGGCTTTAAGCCTTTGGAGGACTTCGCTCACACTCAGTTTTGAGCGTTTGGCGATATAGTCGATCTCAATAGCGGAAAATCCATGAATCGTAATATTTGGGTATTTTGTATGGATATGTGCAACGAGATCTTCATACCACTCTATCTCAAGTTTTGGATGTACACCCCCTTGAAAGAGTATCTGCGTGCCGCCTATAGCTATGAGCTCATCAATCTTTTGATCTATCTCCTCAAATGAGAGCACATAACCATCAGCCTCTTTTTCATGCCGATAAAAGGCACAAAATTTACAATCTACCCAACACACATTGGTGTAGTTGATGTTGCGATCGACGATAAAGGTAGTCACACCTTTTGGGTGAAGCTCTTTTTTCTTTTGATACGCCATCGCACCAAGTGTTTTAAGATCACCGTTTTCTATCAAATCAACAGCTTCATCGATATTCATCCTCTTGGTCATCAGCTATTTTCCTATAGAGTCAAGCACTCCATTTATAAAAGAGGGAGATTTTTCATCGGCAAGATCTTTTGCAAGCTCGACTGCTTCATTGATAATGATAGCTCTATCGGTCTCGGCGATAAGTATTTCAAAAGCACCTAGGCGCATGATTGCTTTTTCAACCTTGCCAATCGATATATAATCCCATCCATCTAAATGCTTTGCTATCTCGGCATCTAACTTTTCAAGATTTTCGATGGTGCCCAAAAAGAGTTCTCTTGAGAAATCCCTCTGCTTATTTCTAATCTTTTGCTCCTCTAGCATCTCATCAAAAAAATCAGCTATCGTTTCATTGCCGAGATCATAAGCGTAGAGAAGTCCTACGACAGCATTTCTTGCTTGGTGTCTGGTTGCCATTATGCTATTTCATTGTAAAGATTTATCATCTCAATAAGACCCGCCATAGCTTCAGCGCCCTTATTGCCGGCTTTTGTGCCGGCTCGTTCAATCGCTTGCTCTATGGTATCAACGGTAAGCACACCAAAAGTGACCGGTTTAGCATGTTTGAGTGTTACGCTGGCAATCCCTTTTGTGGTTTCTGCCGAGACATAATCAAAATGCGGTGTTGCCCCTCGGATAACGGCACCCAAGCAGCATACGGCATCATATTTACCGCTACTAAGTGCTTTATCAAGCGCAAAAGGTATCTCAAAAGCTCCGGGAACGATGATAAGATCAAGCTTATTTGCATCACCTCCATGTCTTGAGTAAGCATCTTTAGCACCATCTACTAGATGTTCTGTGATGAAGTTGTTAAAACGCGCACTGATTATGGCTACCTTCTTTGAGTTGTCAACTTGTAATTTTCCCTCTATTGTTTTCATATTTTTCTCCTTTTTTTATTGTACTATTTCTCTAATGGCATCGATCTGCTCGATAAGTGTTTCTAGTTTGCTTAGCTCAATCATATTTGGACCGTCACTCAGTGCCATTTTTGGATCAAAATGGGTCTCAAAGAAAAAGCCATCAACGCCAACAGCAGCTGCCCCACGACTCAGATAAGGTACAAATGAGCTATCACCGCCACTACTTGTACTACCGCTTGCCGGCATCTGCACAGAGTGAGTTGCATCAAAAACGACGGGTGCAAAATCTCGCATGATCTTCAACCCTCGCATATCGACAACGAGGTTGCCATAACCAAAAGTACTCCCTCGCTCAGTAAGCCATACGCCGTATTTTTTGGCATCGTCGTAATTTGCCGCGCCTTGAAAGCCTCTTGTTCTTAACACTTTAGTCACCGAGTGTTCCATCGCTTGCGGGGCTAAAAATTGTCCTTTTTTTACATTGACGATGCATGCTGTTTTGGCAGCTGCGACAAGGAGGTCGGTTTGACGGCATAAAAAGGCAGGTATTTGTAAAACATCAACGACTTCAGCAGCAATTTCGGGCTGTGAGGCATCATGCACATCGGTGAGTATCTTGTAGCCAAACTCTTTTTTGACATCTTGGAGTAGTCGTAACCCCTCATCAATCCCGGGACCTCTAAAGCTTTCGATACTTGTTCGATTTGCTTTGTCAAAACTTGCTTTAAAATAGAAATCTTTTGTGCAATCATCATTGTATTTTGAGAGTGCATCAGCTATCCTAAAGACAGTCTCTTTACTCTCCAAAACACAAGGTCCGGCTATGAGAATCATATATTTCCTTTTTCAGGTTTTTCTTTTTTGCTTACGAGTACCCCTGCTATTACTATGAGAATTATACCTAAAAATGTCCAAATATCTGGTATAAGGTCTCCTAGGAGTATCCCTACAATTGTAGCAAAAAATATGGTGCTATATGAAATAGCTCCCACGATACCCGCTTTTGTCAAAGAATATGCTTTTGTCATCAGTAGTTGTGAGACGGTTGCAAAGATGCCAACAGCTACGATGTAGAGCCACTGTAAACCTTGGGGCATCACAAAAGGTGCCAAGAGAAAATCGAGCTCCTTTGGTGCATAAAAAGGAGCAATTGCCATAAGAATGATAGGACCGATAGAGCCTATGCCCATAAATGAGAGCACGATAGCCCTTGTATCATAGTAGCGTTTCAGCTCCCGTATGGAAGTATAAGCAAGCGCTGCACCGATACCTGAGAGAATCCCCAATATGTCATATTTACTAAAACTAAACCCCTCCGGTTGGGCGACAAGCATGATGCCGCCAAACCCCAAAGCAACTGCGATGATTGCACTTTTTGGAAGCTTTTCATTTAAAAAGAGATAGGCAAAGAGTGCCACGAAGATAGGGGATGTTTTGTTATATGTTGCTGCAACACCAAGAGGAATATATGCCATCACATAAAAATAGCATAGCAGTGAGATGAAGCCGATCGCACCTCTAAATATCAAGAGCCAAGGTTTGCCACCAATCTGGTTTAAGGGCATCTTCCAAAGTGTAAAGAGTATGATGATGACACCGAAAATATTACGAAAAAAAGTGACTTCAAGCGAGGGAAGTGTTGCCACAAGAAGCTTGACAAAGCCTCCCATAATGGCAAAACAAAATGACGCCAAGAGCATCAAAAGAACACCCCTGTCTATACTCTCTATCTTTTCTCTCAAACAGCCCTCCAAATTTTTAGAAGCTTATCATAAACTGACTCATTTATCAATGAGTGTTATTTGATGCGCTCACCCCTAAGGTCACCAAAAAGGATGAGGTCTTTGAGTACCGCTTTTTGTGCCATACCCTCATCATCAAGCGCGATAAGAAGTTCGCCTTGTTTGCTGGTAAATATCTTTTGATAGACAATAGCACTGATATACCAGTAGTCGCCGTCAAGGAGCATCTTTTTGTATCTTGGTAGCTCTTTTTTTGCAGGTACGATTACGGTTATTTGTCCCTTTTGTTTCTCCGCACCCACGGTTTTAAATTGGTACTCTTTTGCAAGCGTTTTATCTTTGATGAGGTTTCCGAGATTAAAATAGAGACTCAAAAGATCATTTTCGGCATAAAAATCGAGTGTATTCTTTTGATCTTCCGTGATTTTTCCATTTTTCTTCTTTATGTAGCGTTTGGTTACTTTTTTGTTTTTATGATCTATGGTGTAAATCTTCTCGATATAGCTACTTCCAAAACTTTTGATAACATGGTAGCTTTCACTTATAAATCTACCGTTTTTTATATACCCTTTTGAGATATGCTTCTCTTCTCTGCCATTACTGAGAACCTTTGCTAATCCTGTAGCTTTAGCTCCTATCTCTATGGTGTATCTATTTTTATCAGTCGTGATTTTTGCATCAGCTATGCCAAGCTGACCCATGATGCCAAATGAGACTTTATATTGTGCTTCAATAGTTTTCGCATCTAAAAACCCAAAACCTATAAGCGTGTAAAATATAAAAAGTATAAGGCTCTTTCTCAAAGTAATCTCCATTTTTGTTTAAATCTATTGTACTATAATTGAGTGAAATAAATGTGAACATAGCTTTAAGCCAAGGAAGGAAAATGTCAAAATCTGCAACTATTTTATCGGATGATAATGTTAGTTTGGGTCTCGATCTTGTTGACGGTATAGATAAGAGCATTGATGCTTCTAAAATAAATTCATTATTGCACCCCATCTATGAGAAGATACCTTTTTTGCAAACAAGTTTTTTAGGAACGACGGTGGGCAATCTCATATTGGCAGTCATAGTTCTGCTCTTCTTCTTCTTTCTTAGAAAGATATTCGTCTTTACTATCGCAACATTTTTGCAAAGTTTAGCAAAACGAACAAAGAATTATTATGATGATAGGATTATCTCAGCGCTCAAAGGTCCGGTAGGTTTGGCATTCGTTTTAGTTGGATTACATATCGCTTTAGCCCTTGTCACGCGAGATAATATAATCATTAAAAATATCTTAAATACACTTCTAATCTTCAATATTTTTTGGGCAATTATCGCTTTAAGTGAAGCGCTCAAAGGAGTCATAAGCAGTACGATGAGTAAGTTTAATCGTGATCTCTCCGCAGAGATAAGTAACTTTATACTTGCAATCATCAAGATACTTATAGGCGCTCTAGGGCTTGGTGCAATGTTGCAAGTATGGGGGGTAAATGTTACTGCACTTGTCGCTTCGCTTGGGCTTGGAGGTTTGGCGTTTGCACTTGCCGCAAAAGATGCGGCTTCCAATCTTTTTGGTTCCTTTTCACTCCTTGCAGATAGATCGATACGCATTGGAGAGTGGATTAGCGTCAATGGAAATGAAGGGATAGTAGAAGATATCGGTATGCGTACGACTAAGATTAGGGCATTTGATAAATCTTTAATCGTAGTACCCAATCAGCTTGTGGCAAATAGTCCTGTGTACAATTTTTCAAGAAGAGGTGTAAGACGCATCAATATCAATGTGGGTTTAACTTACGGCACAACAAAAGATCAAGTCATTACAATCGTCAATGAGATTAGAACGATGCTGGAGACACACGAGGATATATCTCAAGATGATACCCTCTTGGTCAATTTTGAATCATTTGGTGAGAGCTCTCTAAATATATTTATCTATGTTTACACGGCAACTGCAAACTGGAAAAGGCATCTTGAGATTAGAGAAGATGTGCATATAAAGATTATGAAGATAGTAGAAGAGAACGGTGCATCATTCGCCTTTCCTTCAACTTCACTCTATGTGGAGAAGATGCCAAAAAGTGAAGAGTGATTGTGTCTATTACGCACTCACGTGCACTTTTATTTTTTTAAACTATAATGGTATTTTAAAGGAGATTTTGTGAAGATATTTTTGACATTTTTAAAAAGCGGAGTAGTTGCCTCTTTATTTATAGCGCCACTTTTTGCACTAGATTTTGTCTCGATCGGTACAGCCGCGGTTACGGGAACTTATTATCCTACAGGCGGAGCGATCTGCCGTATGGTGAATGCAAAGAAAGACAAGCTTGGTATCCAGTGTAATGTAGAGTCAACGGGCGGCTCGGTCTATAATGTCAATATGATAAATAATCATGAACTCGATCTTGGTATCGCGCAAAGCGATACGGTCTATCAAGCTTACAACGGAGAGGGAGTCTTTGAAGGTAAGCCGATAAAATCTTTACGCTCAGTCATTGCCATATATCCGGAGCTTTTGGCTCTTGTTGTCAAGAAAGATGCAAATATCAAAAGCATAGTCGATCTTAAAGGTAAAAAGGTCAATGTGGATGTTCCGGGTTCAGGCACAAGAATGTCAAGTGATCTTGTTTTGCAAGCGTATGGCATCAAATATGATGACCTTGCTCTTATTAATGAGCTCAAATCATCAGAAGCGCCAACTATGCTCCAAGACAATAAAGTCGACGGTTATTTTTTTATGGTCGGTCATCCGACGGCAAATATTAAAGATGCGGCAAATTCCGTAGCTATAGATCTTGTAAATATCGAAGGGTCTGAGGTGGATGCAATCATCGCATCGCACCCATACTATGCTACAGGAATCATCTCAAAAGAGTTTTATAAGGGTGTTGAGCATGATACAAAAAGCATCGGCGTTAAAGCAGTACTTGTTACAAGCCAAGATATAGATGAGACAATTATCTACAATATAACAAAGACAATACTGGATAATTTTGACGAGTTCAAAGAGATACATCCTGCATATAAAAGCATCACAAAAGAATCACTCCTTGAGGGACTCTCTATCCCTCAGCATCCCGGAGCTTTGAAGGCATTTAAAGAAGCAGGCTTGATAGTAGATAATAAGTAGATATAAGATATGCAAGAAGAGAAAGAGTCCAAAGCAAGCAAAGAAGCTTTAGTTGAGAAACTAGAGGGGCAGCGGAAACTTCCAAAAGATTCATGGGGCTATTGGTTTATCGTAGTTATTGCATTTTTATGGTCCTTATATCAGCTCTATGTTGTCGTTGTTCCTACGAATAGTGTATTTATAAGATCAACCCATCTCTCTTTCGCATTGGCATTAGCTTTTATGATGTACCCAATGTTTCGGACTCCTTTGACGATGAGAACAATCCCTTGGTATAACTTCATCATCGGCGCAGCAGCTGTATCGACTTCACTCTATATCTATCTATTTTACAATCAGCTCAATGCTAGAAACGGTGCTTGGACTCAGATGGATGTTATTGTAGGAATTTTAGGCATCATCTTTTTACTCAAAGCTGTTAGAAGAACTTTAGGAATCGCTCTGCCTATCATTGCTATACTCTTTTTGCTTTATGATCATTTTGGGCAGTCAATGCCCGATATTATCGCTCACAAGGGCGCTAGCATCAATAAGATAATCGGGCAGATGTTTTTAACAACAGAAGGAGTCTTTGGTGTGCCGCTTGGTGTGAGCGCGAGTTATGTCTTTTTGTTTGTTCTCTTTGGTGCGCTTTTAGATAAAGCGGGAGCTGGAAAATATTTTATCGATCTTGCTTATGCACTTTTGGGTAAATATGACGGCGGACCTGCAAAAGCATCAGTTGCTGCATCGGGCATGATGGGCATCATCTCCGGAAGTTCGATTGCCAATACGGTTACAACAGGAACTTTTACTATCCCACTTATGAAAAAACTTGGATTTCCTGCCTATAAAGCCGCTTCTGTAGAGGTGGCAGCTTCGACTAATGGACAGCTTATGCCCCCTATCATGGGAGCAGCAGCATTTATCATCGCTGAGTTTTTAGGACTTGCCTATACGGAGGTCATCATGGCGGCAGCCATTCCCGCATTTGCTAGCTATTTTGCTCTCTTTTATATCGTTCACCTTGAGGCAAAGAAGTTAGGTATCAAGGGTGAAGATACCTCAAAATTACAAAATGCATTGACTATTTTTAAAAGCGGTATGTATTACATCATACCGATATTCTTTCTGATTTATACGCTTATCGTTCTAAGACAGTCTCCGCAATCTGCTGCATTTAATGCGATAGTATTTATAATGCTTATCATGGTCACGCAGCACCCCGTAAAAGCGTGGTTAAAAAATAAAAAAGTGGCACGATCTGATTTTTTAATCGGTTTTTATAATATAGGCGAGGGCATGGTTGCGGGTGCTAAAAATATGGTGCCTATTGCTATCGCTACTGCTGTTGCAGGTATCGTTGTAGGTTCAGTTACCCTTACAGGGGTAGGGTTAATACTTGCCGATGTTATTGAGCAGCTCTCCGGTGGGTATATCATCGCTATCCTCCTTTTAACTGCAGTTGTATCACTTGTTTTAGGGATGGGGCTTCCTACAACAGCTAACTATATCGTCATGGCATCTTTAACCGCACCGATTATTATGACTTCGGCGGGCAGTTTAGGCTATGTTATTCCGGCTATTGCAGCTCATATGTTTGTGTTTTACTTTGGGATACTCGCAGATGATACTCCGCCTGTCGGTATGGCTGCCTATGCTGCTGCGGGAATTGCTAAAAGCGATCCTATCAAAACAGGTTTGCAAGGGTTTGCCTATGATATCAGAACAGCGATTTTGCCGTTTGCCTTTTTCTTTAATAATAAACTTCTGCTTATAAAGAGTGTTGATGTTGCAACGATAAAAGATCCTTCAACATGGCAGTGGGTTACAAATCCACTGGAGATAGCGCTTATTTTTATAACTGCAGTTTTAGGAATGTTTGCTTTTTCTTCAGCTGTGCAAGGTTGGGTTAAAATCCAAACAACAAGCATAGAAAGAGTCCTACTTCTAGTGATTACCGTCTCTATGTTGGTGCCAAATATGGTTGCGCAATGGCTCCATCTCGGAAGCGAGTATATATCATATATTATAGGCTTTATCCTCTATGCGTCTATCTATCTCTTGCAAATGAGAAATATGAAAAAAGAAGAGATGAGCGCCATAAAATAGACCGATAAATTTGAGTCAAATATGAAGTGATAATCTCTTCCATCTCATTTTAAAAATGATACAAAAGATTAGCATTAGTAATTTTGTATATATTTTCAAAATATGTGATAAATAGTAACTTTACTCTTTCTGAAACAAGCAAATTATATTATTTCATTGAATATTGTTTATGTTTTTAAGTATAATAGAATTTCGATAAAAAATCTAACTAGCAAAGAGGTGAGCATGGAGAGTGTTGATACAGTTTTGACTGATGTGTTGATAATCGGGGGAGGGCCTTCGGGTCTTTCGGCAGCAATACGTCTTGCCGACAAATTGAAAGAAAAAGGTGTAAGCAAAAGTATAATGCTTATTGAAAAAGGTGAGGAGATCGGTTCTCATATCCTTTCGGGGGCAGTTATTAAAACAGATGTTTTTAAAGAGTTACTTACTCCTGATGAGTTTAATGAAGTACCGTTTGATTGTGAAGTTAAGGTTGATAGAACGGTTAAATTGAGTGAAAACGGTGAGACTACTTTTCCTTTTCACCCACCGTATATGAATAATATCGGAAACCAAATTGCATCTTTGGGAAAAATCTGTAAATTTCTTGCTACATGTGCAACCAATAGAGGTGTAGAAATATATAGCGGTTTTGCAGTAGATGAACTTCTCTATGAAAATGGAAAAGTAGTCGGTGCTAAAACAAAAGATACAGGCGTGGATCATGAGGGGAAACCACAAAAGAATTTCCAAAAGGGCACATCGGTAAAAGCCGGCATCACAATACTCGCAGAGGGTACGCGCGGAAGTTTAGCTAAACAGTTGATCTCAAAATTTGATTTAGATGCTACATCTAATCCCCAAGTCTATTCTCTAGGTGTAAAAGAGAGCTGGAATGTGCCTGAAGGTAGAATCGAAGCTGGAACGGTTTATCATACTATGGGCTATCCTTTGGTTGACGGTCAAGAGTTTGGGGGCGGATTTATCTATGGCATGGAAAATAATAAAGTCGGATTAGGTTTGGTCGTTGGACTTGATTATGCAGATCCTAGTTTCAATATCCATGCTGCTATGCAAGTTTGGAAACAACATCCGAAAATTAAAGCAATTTTAGAAGGCGGTTCCGTGAGTGAAGCAGGCGCTAAAACTTTACCTGAAGGGGGATGGAACTCTATCCCGAAACTCTATGATGATAATGTTATGATCGTTGGAGATAGTGCCGGATTTGTTGCTATGCCTGCACTTAAAGGTATCCATCTTGCGGCCACTTCGGGGATGTGTGCTGCGGATACTGCTGCACTAGCATTAGTCAAAGGTGATACATCTGCTTCGACTTTGGCTCGCTACAAAGAGTTAGTTGATGCAAGCAGAATTAAAAAAGAGCTATATCCGGTAAGAAACTTCAGAGCTGTTATGCAAGACGGGATGATACTTGGTGGATTTAAGTTTGGTGTTCAATTGCTTACACGAGGCTTCTGTCTGCTTACACCTGATACGCACAGCGATGCAAGTGAAACTAAAAAAGTAAAAGAGTTTACCGGTGTTCCTTTCAAGGAGAGATTTGCAGGGAAGCTTGATTTTGATAAAAAAATAACTTTTGATAAAGTTACAACAGTCTTTCAATCGCGTACAATGCACGACGAACACCAGCCGATTCATTTAGTTATAAACAATCCTGAGCAATTCCGTACATCCAACATAGAAGAGTATGGTCTAAGTGAAGAAGCTCTGTGCCCTGCTGAAGTATATGAGTTACATATAGATAAACAAGGCAATAAAAGCTTACGATTGCATGCCGAAAATTGTCTTCACTGTAAAACTTGTGATATAAAATCGCCAAACGGCGGTATAACATGGACAACGCCTTATGGCGAAGATGGTCCAGAATATAGAGAAATGTAGGAGAGGGAAATATATGGCTTTAACAATAATTAGTTTAATGAAACAAGTGCCGTTAGCATCAGAGATGAGAATGGGTGAAGATGGCTTAATGGATAGAACAAAGGCAAAATCGATTATCAATGTTGATTGTAGTTTTGGGCTTGAGGCGGGGTTGCAGCTTAAAAAACAAAATCCGGATGCTAAATTGATCGTCTGTTCCATGGGACCGCCTTCATTTGAGGTTTCTTTGAAAAAAGCGATAGCTATGGGGTATGATGAAGCGTATCTTCTTTCGGACAGAAAACTAGGAGGAAGTGATACTTTTGCTACCGGTTTGGCGATAGCTACAATGTTGCGACATTTGGGTTTTGGAAAAGGGCTTAATGAGGATTTTGTTATCGTCGCAGGGAGACAAACAAGTGATGGAGATACGGCACATGTTCCTTCTCAGGTTGCTGAAAATTTGAAAATTCCTCAAGGTACATTTATAGAAACCGCTAGTTTAGTAGATGGCAAAGTTCATGCAAAAAGAATTATCGAAGGTGGCTATCAGATGATGAGCCTTCCTATTCCATGCGCTATGAGTTTTACACCAACGGGAGTTGAGCCTAGAAGAAAATCTTTAGCCGGTGCCGTTAAAGCAAACAAAGCAGAAGTTACGGTATTTAGCATCGAAGATATCAACTTAAGTGAAGAGTTTATCGGGTTGGGTACTCCGGGTGAAAACGGATCTCCGACAATCGTATCAAAAGTTGCAAATGTTGTAAGCGAGAGAGCTCCTATAAAAATGTCATCAGGACATAATGAGAGAGAATTAGTATCAAGCTTTTTAGATAACTTTAAAGCCGGAAAAAATACTCTGGAAGTAAAAGAAGCAAAAGCGAAGGTAGAAAAAGCGAGAGATGAGAGCTTGGAGGTTATTGATTTTAGAAATGGCGCAAAAGGTATCATTACTTGGGCAGAAGTTGTCAAGGGGCAAATTTCTAGACCGTCTTTAGAGCTTTTAACACCTGCAAGAGAGTTGGCAAATGATTTAGGCAATGATACGAAAGTAACAACACTCTTAATCGGTAAAAATGTCGGTGAACTTGCAAAAGAACTCATAGCATACGGGGCTGATGAAGTTGTCGTAGTGGACGATGAGAGACTTGAAGAGTATAGAATATTACCGTTTTCTGAAATCTTTGCACAGGTCATCAAAGAGAGAAATCCGGAGATTGCGCTCTTTGCGGCAACGACCGCCGGTCGTGAATTGGCTCCTAGAATTGGAGTCAAGACAGGGAGTGGGGTAACTGCTGATTGTACTTCACTCGAGATAGGAGAGCATAAACACAGAAATAAAGAGACAAAAGTACAAGTGATATATGCGCCTTTATTGGAATCAAGAAGACCGACTTACGGTGAGTCTAAGCTTGCTACGATTATCGGCTTTGTTTGTCCACAAATTTCAACGGCACGTGCCGGAACATTTGCGGTACCTCCAAAAGATACAAGCAGAAAAGGAACTATCTCTAGCTTTACTCCAAAATTAGATGAAAGCGAATTTGTATCTGAAATTATTGAAACTGTGATTGGTGAAGCCGGCGGTCAAGCTCTGTTTGATGCCGATATTATAGTCTCAGGCGGGCGTGGTACTGCGGGTGACGGTATGCAACTTGTGAAAGATTTAGCACAAGCACTTAAGGACCAGGGTTTGAAAGCAGAATGGGCTGCATCAAGAGTTATGGTTGATGAGGGCGTTTCTGAGTATGCAAAACAAGTTGGCCAAACAGGTAAAACCGTACGGCCTAAAGTGTATATTGCAGTCGGTATTAGTGGTGCTGTGCAACATATCGCCGGTATAAAAGAGTCTGAAACTATAGTAGCGATTAACCATAATGCCAAAGAGACGATTTTCAATAATGCTGATTTTGGAATAGTTGGTGAGTATGAGGATGTGCTTCCTGAGCTTATAGAAAAAGTAAAAGGCGGGTTTACATTCGGTATAGAATCCAGAGCATAAAAAAATATAAAGGAGAGGCATGGTAGGAAGAAAAGTAGGAATAGTCGGTGCCGGATTTGTTGGTGCAACAGCAGCATATAGTATGACATTACTGGGAATTTGTCACGAGGTGGTCTTGTATGATATAGTACCTGAAGTTGCTATGGGGAAAGCGATAGACATAGGTCAGTCGACGAACTACTCTTCAAAAGGTACGATAGTTACAGCCGCGCAAACTCCTGCCGATATGAAAGATTGTGACATCGTAGTTATCACTGCGGGAGTTCCAAGAAGAAGTGAGATGAAGCGGATAGATCTTTTGATGATCAATGCAAAGATACTCAAAGAGGTTATAGAAAATATCAAGCTCTATTCACCGAATGCCATCATCCTTTGCGTCTCGAATCCTTTGGATGTTATGACCTATGTTACGCATAAGCTTACCGGTTGGGAACGACACAGAATCATCGGTATGGCAGGAGCACTCGATGTCTCTAGAATGGCGTATCAGATTCACAAAAAAGTAGGTTTTGGTTCCGGTCAAATGCGAGCAATGGTTGTTGGGAATCATGGGCAAGATATGATACCATGCCCTGAGATATCTGCTGTTGGCGGTGTGCCACTCGACCAGCTTATCGGAAAAAGCGATATGGATGAGATCATCGAAAAGACAAAAGAGGGTGGTGCCGAGATCGTAAAATATCTTAGCACTTCTGCGTATTATGCCCCCGGACGAGCTATCTCGGTTATGGTGGAGGCGATACTGCATGATTCTAGAATCGTTATGCCTTCTTCTGTAATGCTTGATGGTGAGTATGGTCACAAAGATGTGACCATCGGCGTCCCTATCGTACTTGGAGCGAAAGGCGTGGAGAAAATCATAGAGCTCAAGCTCCCGGATGATAAGAAAGCAAAATTTGATGATGCAGTTGCTGCAGTGCAAGAGTCTATAGATATGCTCAGGGAAAATAACTTTTTTGACTAAGAGATGTCGGATTCTCTTTTTTGTAGATATTTACTTAGGGACAAAAGATTATCTTTTGCGATAGGATTTGTATGTAATATCTCAGTGAGGGATTTGACTCCCATTGAGAGTAGGTATTGAAGATTGTCATCAAATGATGCCTCTTCAATAACATAGATATTATCTTTGTGTACTTCAAACATAAATCCACCATTTGGAATCGGTGACATCGAAAGTGTAACGGTATAGTGATCTTTGATGATGCTCTCTTTTTGAGAATACATAAGCCCGATATTAAAACTCTCATTAGCCCCAAAACCTGCAATCGCAACGACTAACACTTTTCTATCTCCGGCTTTCGATGAGTTAAATATGCCAATCATCTCTTTAATCGTTTTAAAACCGGGGATATTTTCTAGCAGTTTTTCAATCCATTTTGCAATACGAGTATCCATAAGATGACCGACAAAATAGAGGAGCACCAAAAAGAGGATAATAAATATAAATATCCAAAGATTTTGATATTTCTCAGGGTTAAAACCAATCAATGTAAAGAGTTTTTCTCCAATCAAGCTAGTGACAGTGTTGTAAATCCACATAATTGCCATAGCTATCAAAGCTATGGGCAATATCCAAAAAAGTCCTTTAAGGATAACCTCAAAGAGGTGTTTAGCGAATCTACTCTTTTTGCTCATCTATACACCCTTTGTTGTGCTGTTTTTTAATCTCTCTTGCATACTGAGGTAGCTATTGAGCGCTCCAATATATGCTTTTGCACTTGCAAGCATAGTGTCAAGACTAAGGCCATGTCCTATCATTGCAGGTTCATTATCATTAAATGTCACTTTAACCGTAACATTTGCCAAAGCATCCTTGCCTTGAGAAACAGAGATAACCTTATAATCAATCAATGTTCCCTTAAAGCCGGTGACTCTATCGATAGTTTTAAAGACCGCATCGATTGTCCCTCCGCCGATACTCGCATCCGTCTTCTCTTTGTCTTTGTGTCTTATCGTCACGGCAGCACTTGGAACACCACCTGTTGAGTCCATAAGCTGCATGGCAACAAGTTCATACACTTTTTCGATATGCGTCATCTCGCTTGTGATTAATGCTCTGATATCATCATCATAAATACTCTTTTTCTTGTCGGCAAGTTCTTTGAAGCGCTCAAAAGTTGCATTGAGCTCATCATCGCTTACATCATCAAAGCCAAGTTTTTTAAGCTTATCTTTAAATGCCGCACGACCCGAATGTTTTCCAAGCACCAAGGTATCGCTAGAATCTATGCCGATATCTTCCGGTCTGATAATCTCATAAGTCTCTTTATTTTTAAGCATACCGTCTTGGTGGATACCGCTCTCATGAGCAAATGCATTTTTGCCGACAATAGCTTTGTTTGGTTGTGGCTCAATCCCTGTGATATTGGCAATCAATCTACTCGTAGGGTATATCTCCTTGGTATCAATATTGGTATCTAAACCTTCAAAAATATTTCTTCTTGTTTTCACCGCCATAACAATCTCTTCAAGGGCAGCGTTTCCTGCACGCTCACCTAAGCCGTTGATAGTACATTCTACTTGTCTCGCTCCATTTAAGATGCTCTCCAAAGAGTTTGCAACACCAAGTCCAAGGTCATTGTGGTTGTGTACCGATATGATAGCTCTTCCTTTGGTGTATTCACTCATTGTTTTTATCATTGCTCCAATTTCACTTGGCATTCTAAAGCCCACCGTATCGGGTAAATTGATAGTCGTAGCACCTGCTTCTATAACGGCATCGGTGATCTCTTTTAAGAATCCTATGTCACTTCTGCCTGCATCTTCACAGCTAAATTCTACATCATCCGTAAACTCTTTTGCATATGCCACGGAATTTATAGCTCTTTTGATAACCTCTTCGGGCGTCATCTTAAGCTTATGTTCCATATGGATTGAGCTTGTTGCGATAAATGTGTGAATCCTTTTAAACTTTGCATTTTTAATTGCATCGCCTGCTGCTTTGATATCTTTATCTATCGCTCTTGCAAGTGAACATACTGTTGAGCGAGTAACTTTTTGTGCTATTTGGGAAATCGCATCGAAATCCCCCGGGCTTGCAGCTGCAAATCCTGCCTCTATGATATCGACTCTTAATCTTTCTAATTGTGAAGCTATCCGTATCTTCTCTTCGGTATTCATCGAAGCACCCGGACTCTGCTCACCATCTCTTAATGTCGTATCAAATATCTTTATAATTTCATTTTTCATAATAAATGCCTTTTAAATCAATGCATGACAATATCTCAAATATTGTCTAATTATATACCAAAAAGGTAAAAGCGTGTTTATGGTTGTTTAAGTGGTAGTTTTATAGAGAGAGCAGCAGCAGGAGAGATGTAGCTTTTTTATAAAATGTTATTTGTGTGTAATGTATTTTCATTATCTCTCCTTTTTTTGTTGGATTATACACTATTTTTTTCTTAAATGCAAGATGCTAAAAAAGAGAAAAAGTGACTATTTTTTCTTCGCGTCACTCTCTTCTTGTTCACTCTTCTCCTCTTCGGTGGTGAGTTTACTTTCCATGCCGTTTTTCTTTTCAAAGTCTCTAATGATTCTTCTTACTTTTATCCCTTCGATAACCTCAGTATCAAGCAATACGCTCGTTATCTCTTCGATAGCATCTCTATATTCATTGAGGAGTCCTTTCGAGTGTTCATATCTTTCGGCAAGTAGTTTTTTGACCGCATTGTCTATATCTTCAGCCATTTTGTCACTATAGTCTTTGATGGTCTGCCCCCCGCCTAAAAACAGATTGCCTTGAGATTTCTCAAGTACCATAAGCCCTGCAACATCACTCATCCCATATACTGATATCATCGATTTGATGATGTCAGTTGCTCTTTGTAGATCATTTCCTGCGCCTGTTGAGACTTCGTTTAAAAATACCTCTTCGGCAGCTCTACCACTAAGAAGCACATCAACTTCAGCTAAAAGTTCATGTTTCTGTTTTAGAAATCTATTTTCTTCTTCAGGCAGATGGAGTGTATAGCCAAGTGCGCCAAGTCCCCGAGGAATGATAGAGACTTTTGTGACTCTTGATGCTCCCACTGTGAGTTCAGCAACAAGCGCATGACCACTCTCGTGATAAGCAACAATTTTCTTCTCTAGCTCATTTATCTTTCTGTTTTTCTTCTCTAACCCGACAAAAGCTCGCTCAATAGCTTCCATAAGATCTTCTTGTTCTATCTCTTTTTTGTTCTTTCTTCCTGCTAGTAAAGCGCCTTCGTTGATGATATTAGCAAGATCCGCTCCGGCAAGTCCTGCTGTTGCTTTGGCAATTTGCGCTAGATCAACCTTTTTGTTCAGTTTGACATCTTTGATGTGCACTTGTAAAATAGCAAGTCTTCCCTCGTAGTCAGGCTTATCTACAAGTACTTGTCTGTCAAACCTTCCTGCTCTTAAGAGCGCAGCATCAAGAACTTCCGGGCGGTTTGTTGCTGCAAGAACGATAACAGGTGTACTTGCACCAAAGCCATCCATCTCGGCTAGGAGCTGATTGAGCGTTTGCTCTCTCTCATCATTACCGCCCATCGGACCACCTGAGGTACGACTTTTTCCTATGGCATCAATCTCATCGATAAATATGATAGAAGGCGCCTCTTTTTTTGCTTGCTCAAAAAGGTCTCTTACTCGGCTTGCCCCTACGCCGACAAACATCTCTATGAAGCTTGATCCACTCACGGAAAAGAAAGGTACACTAGCTTCTCCGGCTACCGCTTTTGCTAAAAGAGTTTTTCCGGTACCCGGAGGACCCACTAAGAGCACACCTTTTGGTATCTTGGCACCAAGCTCTATGTACCTCTCCGGATATTTTAGGAAATCAACGATCTCTTTGACCTCTTCTTTTGCTTCTTCTGCTCCTGCAACATCATCAAAGGTAGTTTCCGGCTTTTCGGAGTTTATGAGCTTGCCTGCTTTGCCGACTCCAAGGATGCCACCACCCATCCCTTTACTCATTTTTCTAGCTAAGAAAATCCAAATAGCAAGGATTATAAATATCGGCAACATCGTGCTTATAAGATTTGCAACCCATCCGTCTCCCATGATACCTTCATAACTAATATCTTTTTTCTCTAATAACGGCACGAGGTCTCTGTCGATTGTCGGGATATTTTGTGCGACAAGTCTCACATTTTTTCCATCCTCTGAAGTTATCGCTTCGATTGATCTTGGTGTGATTTTGACACTCGTTACTTTGCCTTCTTGTATCGCTTTTTTAACTTCGGAGTATTTTACTTGCTTCGTCTGCTGTACATTGTTGCCATTAATTACAGAGCCTATATCGCCACCATCGCCAATCATTAATTTAAAGATCACGATGATAACTATCGCAAAGAGAGCAAACGCTAAAAGCGGATTGTTGTTAAAAAAATTATTTTGGTTATTATCATTCCCATTATTATTACTATTATTGTTCTCCGACATCTATTCCCTTTTCTAGAGTTTTATTGATTATTGTAATCATACTTATTTAATTTTAAAGTTCATTTCCATAAACTAAAGTTACCCACTCATCTTTGAGTGTACGCTCTTTGAGTGTGAGGTCTTTAAATTCATCTAAAACTTTAGACTCTTTTTTATCTAAAATACCTGAAAGAACTAATATCCCATTCTCTTTAACTGTTTTTTTTAAGTCTTTAGAAATCATCACAAGCACATCTGCAATGATATTTGCTATGACTAAATCATATGTTCTCGTAGCTTGATTTGCCGAGCCTTCCCAGATAGTGGCTATCGATTCACCGTTTTTCTCAAAATTCTCTTGCGCACTCATGAGTGCTACGGGGTCTGTATCACACAAATCGACTGAAGATGCACCGAGCTTCTTTGCTCCAAGAGCAAGGATGCCGCTCCCACATCCTATATCTGCGACACTATCATTTTTTTTAAGATATTTACTAATCATATCGAGGCAAGTTGCCGTCGTGGCATGATGACCTGAGCCAAAAGCAAGGGCAGGATCTATAGAGATATTTATCTTGCCGGTTTTTGGTTCGTGCCAGCTTGGGTGTATATAAAAATTACCACTTTCAACTGGTGTGATAGCCTCTTGATATTTTGATATCCAATCACAATTTTCTAACTCTTTTAAATCATACTTGAGCGCTATATCCACATCAAGTTTGTTGAGTAAATTGTTGATATCTTCTTGCAGATTATCAAGATTTTGATTGCTTCTGATAATGAGATTATCGTCTCCTATCTCTATGGCATCATGCGTTACTGCGCTCACAAGATCAGCGATAAACTCTAAAAGCTCTGCAGGTGCTAATATCGTCAATTCAAAATATTTATCGCTCATATCTGTTCCCCCACAAGCGCAAATGCCCCTGCTAGATCAAGTGTTCCTTCGTAAAATGCTTTGCCAACGATGGTTCCGTCAATTCCGGCAGCTATCAGTCTTTTGATATCGTCGATATCTTTGAGTCCACCGCTTGCGATTGTTTCGATACCGCTCGCCTTTTTGATATCAAGCGTGAAGTCAACATTGACTCCACTGAGCATCCCATCTCTGCTTATATCTGTGCAGATGATAGCCTGAGCACCAGCATCGGCAAAATCTTTAGCCAAATCCGTTGCTTTTATCTCGCTCACATCCGCCCAACCTTGTGTGGCTACCATCCCATTCATCGCATCTATGCCTAAAACTATCGGGTATTTGGATGCCATCTCTTTTGTAAATTCCGGATTTTGAAGTGCTATAGAGCCAAGGATTATGCGATCAATCCCAAGATCAAGATACATTTTGATAGTTGCTTCATCTCTAATGCCACCACCAAGTTCAAGCTTGAGATTGCAATTTTCCCGTATCTTTTTTATCTGCTCAAGATTTTTCGGTTCCCCTGCAAATGCGCCGTTGAGATCAACAAGGTGAAGCCATTTGCTCCCTAGCTCTTCAAAACGCGCAGCAACTTGCCATGGCTCATCACTGTAGATTTTTGCACTCTCCATCACTCCTTTATTGAGTCTTACTGCTTTCCCGTCTTTTAAATCAATTGCCGGTAGTATGATCATTGTTGCCTCTTTATAGTGTTGTAAAATTTTTTAATATTTGAAGCCCGCTCTCGTGGCTTTTTTCCGGATGCGGTTGTAATCCAAGGATGTTCTCTCTTTGAACGGCAGCACTAAATTCATATCCATAGGTGCATTTTCCAATCGTGTATTGCTCTTCACACAGAGCATGGTATGAGTGTACAAAGTAGAGATAAAAATCTTTTGGTAGTCCTTGAAAGAGTGAACCGTCTTTTACAAACACCTCGTTCCAACCCATATGAGGCACTTTGAGCCGATGAGGGAATCTTTTCTCATCAAACTTGACGATTTTCCCGGGGATGAGCCCAAGACCTTTGTGCGCACCAAACTCTTCACTCTCGTCAAAGAGAAGTTGCATTCCAAGACAGATACCGAGTATATTTTTCCCGCTTTTTGCAAAAGCATTTATCGCCTCATCCATCCCCATTTTTTTTAGATGTTCCATAGCATCCCCAAAGGCGCCAACGCCGGGCAGTATAAGCTTATCGTATTGCGATATTTTTTCAGGATCACTTTGAACTTCAGCGTTGATTTCAAGCTTAGCCAGCGCATTTGTTACTGAAGCAAGGTTCCCCATGTTGTAGTTGATGATTCCTATCACTTAGCCGCCTTTTTTATAGAGGTGTGATTATAGCATATTTTACTTTATGCAGTATATTTAGAGGCTTTTGGGTACAATTGTTGCTAATGAAAATGTATGGAAAAATATGCGAGAAAAAATAGAGTATCTTTTAGTAAAAATGTTACTTTTTTTAGCCAAAGTATTACCAAAAAGTTTTCTCTATGTTCTGACAAAAATGCTAGCATTCTCTTTTTACTTCCTCTTAAAATCTAGAAGAAAACTTACGATAAAAAACCTCCAAAATGCATTTCCGGATACATCAGAAGCGGAGATTATAAAACTTTCAAAAGAGGTTTATAGTGGGCTCTCAGAGACACTCTGTGAGATTCTCTTGATGTTTGCTGACAGGTTTGATATTGATGCGGCGGTTATCAATAAAGATGAGGCTATAGGGCAGCTTGCACAGCTTGCAAAAAGCGATAAAGGGGTGATGGTCATTACTGCGCACTACTCCAACTGGGAACTTGCGGCACATTTTCTAGCCAAGCACAATCTCCCTATGCTCGCTATCGGCAGAAGAGGCACCAATGCACTCATAGATAGAAATATTACAATTCCTTTTAGAAACCGATATGGCAATAGGGCAGTTTACAAAGATAAGGCGATGATTGCTATGGCAAAAGCGCTTAAAGCAAAAGAGAATGTCGGTATGCTTATTGATCAAAAGACCGGGGGGAGTCATAATGTGAGGGTAGATTTTTTTGGACATGGTGCTAGAACGACACTCTCTGCTGCGGCATTGAAACTCAAATTTGATCCCATCGTTGCCCCCATTAGTATCGTGCGCCAAAGTCGAGGTAAATATATGCTTTATGTGGATGCACCCATAGAGTATAGGGCTGATGAGATTGCTGATGAGAAAGAGAAACTCAAAGCAATCACGCAAAGATATAACCAAGCACTTGAAAAGATGATAGGGCGCGATATATCTCAATGGTTCTGGATGCATGACCGATGGAAATAAAAAAGAAGATACTCATTCTAAGCGATAGAAGAGCAGGGCATCTCAACCAGTCGATAGCCTTTTGTAAATATATGAAATTGGATTATGATATTGTAGAGGTAAGATTTAAAAACAGATTCTTAAGATTGGTATCGTATCTATTTGATAGAGTCGGTATCTACACGCTATCACTTTTTGATAGAGGAGAGAGATTCCAAAACAAGCTTGGAATGACAGAAGATAGTCACTCTGAACAAACTGACTGTCATCCTGAACTTGTTTCAGGATCTCCTTATTCTTTGGTTGTCGGTGCAGGCTCAAGCACATATTATGCTGTGAGAGTTATGGCTAAAAAACTAAATCTAAAATCAATCTCCATGATGCTTCCACGAGGGTATAGATATAACTTTGATTATATATTTGCTCAAAGCCATGATAATCCTCCGAAAAGAGAAAATATCATCCCTATTCCTGCAAATTTTGCCTATATAGAGCCTCAACATCTCTGCTCTCTTGGTAAAAAATCAGTCGGTATCGTCATCGGAGGAGACAATAGCATTTTGCATATGTCAAAAGAGCTTCTTAAAAAGCAGCTTGATGCCATATTTGATCTGTATCATAGTTATGAGATAGCCGTTACAACATCACCAAGAACAGCCAAAGAGATTGAGGAGTTGCTTGAGGGTTATGATTTTGCTTACAAGGTGATTTACTCTAAAGAGCCTCTCAATCCTATCCCCGATTTTTTAGATCAATGCGAGGTTGTTTGCATCACTATGGATAGCACCTCTATGATTAGTGAAGCGATCTCATATGGGAATGCCGCCGTGATTGTCCTGCCGCTTCTTGTAAAAAGAGAAAATAAATTTTCCTCACTTGTCACATCTTTAGAGAGTGAAGGGTATTTGCATATATTTGACGGTACAATAGAGCAAAAAAATAGAAAAATAGATTTTAAACAATATCTAAAAGGCATCTATCTATGAGGATAATCCAACTATTACCAAATTTAAATGAAGGTGGAGTAGAGAGAGGGGCTGTCGATAGTAATCGCGAGTATGCAAAAAGAGGTCATGAGAGCATAGTTATCAGTAATGGCGGAAGACTTTGTGAGCAGATAGTAAAAGATGGTGGAGAGCATATAGCATTTGATGTTGCAAGCAAAAACATTTTGACAGCTCCTTGGCGTGCCTATAGGTTAAAGCAACTCCTTAAAGAGTTAAAGCCGGATGTGATTCACGCTAGAAGTCGTGTGCCTGCTTGGCTTGTTTACCTTGCAAATAAAAAACTAAACATTCCTTTCGTGACGACCGTTCATGGTTTTAATAGTGTCAATGCATATAGCAAGATTATGACCTATGGGGATAGAGTCATCTGTTCAAGCCGTTTTTTGATTGAGCATATAAAAGAGCATTATGGAGTTGCCGATGATATTATTAGATTGATTCCAAGAGGGATTGACCTGGAGTATTTTGACCCAAACAGCTTAGATATACCGTGGAGGGACTCTTTTGTGGAAAGATACAATCTCTCCGGCAAAAAGATCATAGTTCAGGTTGCAAGGATTACCGGCTGGAAAGATCAGCTCACGACTATCAAAGCATTTTTTGCTGCCAAAGAGAAGCATCCTTCTTTAGTGCTCCTACTTGTTGGAAGTGTCGATAAAAGCAGAGAATCATACTATGGTGAGCTTGCATCAGTTATCGATGGTTCTAAATGGAGGGATGATGTTATTTTTACAGGAAATCAATCTAATATAAAAGAGATTTTCTCTTTGGCGACTCTTAATATATCATCATCAACCAAACCGGAAACATTTGGTAGGGCTAATGTGGAGGGTATGGTTATGGGCGTGCCTCTGCTTGCATCTTCTATCGGCGCAGCATTTGATTATGTGCAAGAGGGGAAAACAGGCTTTTTCTTTAATCCTGGCGATTATAAGGAGTTATCAAAACTTATAGAAAAATCTATCGAATATAAGTTTGACCATGCCTATATTCGCAATTTTGCACAAACGAATTTTTCTTTGAAGCAAATGATTGATAAAACTATAGAAGTGTACGAAGAGGTGGTGTGAAAGCATTTGATGTGACTCCACATTTATGTGCTTTTTATTCTACGGATTACCTCTTTTTTATCAGATACCTCAATCTATAATAGACACCATACAGATAAGACATAGCAGGAAAAGCAAACTTTTTTTTCAGAGCAAGCTCGTAAATCTCGTTTGTAAACACATTGTTTCGAGCAAGCACTTTACCAAAAAGCTTGTTTTTGTTTTTCTTATATGTCTTTAGATCAAATAATTCTTTATATAATTCTAATATTCCTAACACATCTAGTGCTGCTAGTGTTTCTAAGCACTTTATACAAGCTGAGCAGTTTTTTTTACTCGTTCCTTCTGTTGTGCAGACATCCAAATTTTTATAACTCTCTTTTATGTTTGAGACGATTTCTATCTTTTCAACTCTTTTATATTCTGAACCAACACTTAAAATCTCCATAGTATCACAGTTTGAGAGTAACTGAAAGATAAACGGCTCTGTTCTTGCAATTGATTTTACATTACTATTTACTGCTATATGCTCATAAAAATAGCCTGATGAATGTAAAAACTTTCTAACACCTTTTTGTAATAGTAACGCAACAGATGCATTTCTCATTACCAATGTTTTTATAAACCGTATTTCTGATTCATTTTTATAAAATTCATCAAGATTCGAATTGACTTTCACGAGAGGCAAGCCAATCTTTGTTGCAGCAGGGAGCAGTTCGTTATATCCTTTTAAAAAAAGCTCATCTCCTTTTTTGCCACCCCAATGCGACCCTACATTATTAAATGTTAACATTGTTACTTTGGAAGATTTTGGACACAACGGATTGTAAAAATAATCCGCTAATGTACAAAAAGAATCAACCCCTCCGGAAAAACCTGTTGCACACTCATGCCCTTTTTGCATAGACTCATCACGAGTTATAATTTCTTTTGCATAAATATTGATTTGACTTAGAGACGGTATAAATATCTGTAAAAGCTTTTGAAGTCTAAAAGATATATTCCAATAGATGTTTTCCGAAACCTTCCCTTCGAGATGGATATCCTCTCCATAATACATCGCAGGCATCAATAGACCTACCAATGCAGCATCAGCATAATCAGAAACTAAAGCCATATGCTCTTTATCAAGTTCGTAAAAGAGCTTCATTGTGTTTAAGTGTTCCGATGCAACACTCACCTCATACCTAACTAACTCACCATCTGCTATTAATTTTGGACATGATATCTTCAAAGTGTATTTCCAATTCAAGTTTTTATAAAGTTTAAGTTATTATACAATCTAAATTATTGCATTTTCCAAAGGTTTATGATTGAAAAATAGAAAAATACGCATCATATTTGCTCGATTGATAAGTAAGATGCCGACAAATACATTGAGGTGTTTTTTATATCGAGTGATTTTTAATTATACTATAGATAAATCTAAGATCGGTCATGGAACCATTATTGATGTTATCAAAGCAAATTTGATTGAGTGTAAAATCGGTCGCCATAATACATTGGTTGGTCCCATGAGTATCGAAATTCATAAAAAGGCTAGTATGGGTCCCGGAAATATGATTCAAGCCGATTCGGTTGAGTTAAATAATATACGCAGCTTTATAATGGCAGAAAATAGTCGTATAGGTCGAGATCATCACATTGATATTGCTGATTCCTTTTTTCTTGGTAAAAACTCTTGTATTGCAGGAAAAAGTTCACAATTTTGGACTCATGGTGCGGGCATGCAAGAGGGCATATTTATCGGAGAAAATTGCTATATAGGAAGTGCTGTGAGGTTTAAGCCGGGGACATCTATAGGCGATAATAGCATTGTCGGTCTTGGAAGTGTTGTTACGAAAAAATTTAATTCTAAAAATGTTACCATAGCCGGACAACCTGCAAAGATAATAAGGGAAAAGTTATAATCTGAAAACTAGAAAAATATTTGACTTTTGGATTGTTATATTGAGTTGTTTGAGATGAAGAAGTTCTCCCAAGTCATATTTTGAGATTTTTTCGCAAATAGGGCGCTATAACTCCAATAGTTTTTCAAAAATCTTTTGGTTTGCATTTAGTGGAAAATATGTTTTTAACGCTTCAAATTGGCTACTTGAACAATCATCTAATATTTTTTTATCCATCAAAACATTTAAGCTTGGTATTTTATCTTGTAACCCAAACTCAATAAGATCATGAGTGTAAAAGCCATCATCTCCACAATAGTGGTCTAAGAGGGTTGCATTTTTACAGTTTTCATAAGGAGTTATATCAAAAACAGGAATGTGTCTTGCGGTCATAAATATACCGGCAGTTGAATAGAATGAAAGGCATGCTCTAAAATTCATATCTAAATTAATAAGTGAATGCGTGTATTCCCTTGTGTTTGAAAACCTTTCTTGCATGTCTCTATATTCATAAATTTTTTTATCTCGCGGATGATGTTTTACGAAAACATCCAGATTTTTTTGAAAGCAAAAAGATAAAATTTCTTCAAATTTTTCTAAAGCTTTTTGTCTTTTGCAACCATTTAGTCCATAATTATCGCGTGTCAATACAAGGATATTTGATGAAGTAAAATCAAAACATCTGTTGTTGTTTTTTATGATTTTTTCTACAGCCGGTATACCGGAAACAAAAAATCTATCACTTTCTAGGATGTTTGGCGAAAGAGGTGTGTTAGATAAGTAGAGATCAATCTTAACATTTTGCATATTCTTTTTACGATGTTCATTTAATTTCCATATACCAATACCGTGGGGATATACAATAACTTTTGCATTTTTATTAAAATGTAAAATAGCCAATAGCTCTTTCGAATTTCCCAATCCAAAGTCCCTAAAAATAAAATCAAATTTGTTATTTATATCTATTTTAGTTTTTAGTTTTTTTACAAGATATGTTCTAAAATGATTTATGTAATTATAAATTTTAGGAAACTTATTTAATCTTTTTTGTGATGATTTAGTAAGGCGGAGAAGTATATTTAGTAACTCATTTTTTAAAAAAACATCTCTTGCGTTTAATAATGTGATATTGTCTGCATTAAGCGAATAATCTTCGATAAGTTGTCGGTTTAGTATATTTTTTCTAAAAAGAATAGTGATTTCAAAATCTTTTGCATATTTTGAAGTTAAAAATGGGGAGATCCAATCAAGTTCTCCCAAAGATGAATCAATAAAAACGAGTATTTTTTTCATGTTAATTTTCAATTCGTTTAGTTTATTTTTTCTTTTAATATCAAGTCTAAAACTTTAAATTGTTCAGCGCGTATGGCTTCCCATTGAAATCTCGCTGAAACATATTTAAAAGCTTTTTCTACTAGTGATTTTTGAAGTGACTCATCGGATAATATTTGGAAAATTTTCTCCGTTACTTCAGTATGATCTCTTGGATTATTTATCAGTAGTTCAGTGCATCCGATTGCTTCGGGAATGCCACCCAAATTTGTTCCAATACACAGTGTTTTACACGCTAAAGCCTCCACAAAAGTCATACCAAATGCCTCCGAATCAACGGGCAGAGAGATAAACAGATCAAATAAATTATAGTATTTGTTCAATTGGTCGTTATGGATATAGCCCAAGTATTTGATGTTGCCATTTTGGCTGTTTATATTATTGATTTTTTTTAATACTAATCGTTGATATCTGTTTTCAATTCCACCGGATTTACCGGAACCGATAAGATAAAATTCCAAATTTGGGATCTTCTCTAACAGAACTGTATAAATATCTAATAAATTTAATATATTTTTATTTTTGTCAAATCTTCCTACATACCCTATGGTTGGATTTGGTTTGGGAGTTATCTCTTTTTGAGGAAAAAAACTCTTTGGATCATAACCATTGTGGACAACTTCGATAGATTGAGTAAACTCCGGATGGATAGATAAAAATTCATTTTTTAACGCCTTGCTTGGAAGAATCAATAAATCCACTTGATTGCTAAGAGTAGTTAGAGACTCTTTGCTAAGTTTATTGAGGTAATCATTGTGCATGTGCAATATAATTTTTCCTGAAAACTTTAGGTCTCTTATTTTAGAAACATATTCGATTGAATTGTGAATTTCTAATATATCACTAGCAAGTATATTTTTTTTATAAATTGTTAAATATATTGAGGATATATATGGTTTGAGAATATTTCGAACAATAGGTGATTGGGTTAATATATTGAGCAGATGATTGCATCTTGAAATGACAGTAAGAGGACCCGTGTTTTGAAAGTCATGCTCATCATTCAAAGTTCGACCTAAGATGTTAAATTGATAATCAGTTTTTTTGTAGCTATATATATGCCATATCCATCTCGCTATCGCCCCACCTTTGTAGCTATTTAAGTACTCCTGAATCGGAATTAATATACTTATATTTAACAATTATTTATCCCCTATAATTTCAATATAATATTTTTAAAATCTATATAATGGTTTACTCTAATTTTATTTTACACTTTAATCTTTAAATGATGCCACATAATTGATTGGTTTAAGATAAAAGATTTATCTCTATCCAATAATCACTACGGATAAAACCCTAAAAAGCCGTATTTGTCAATATATTTTTATTTTTTTGGAGATTGTTTGAAGAGTGTTACTCAAAATAGGGTATTATGAAGCAAGAAAAATATTTGACTACAAAAATATCAGAAGAAATATTTTATGCTACAATTTTAGAGTTAGAAAAAGTTCAACTCAAGCGTATGTTGTATTGAGAGAATCACATATAAGCACCATAAATGAAGGAGTTTTTTAAGTGAAAATTTGTTTAATCGTTGGTGGTGCATTGTCAAGATTGGGCGGGCTAGAAAAACATTTTATAGAGCTTGCCAAAGGGCTAGTGGAGTATTGTGACGTGAGCGTTATCGCTCATGGAGAGTATAGAAAATATTTTCAAGATACAGACATAGAATTTATAGAACTCAATTTAGATACAAGTAGATTCAATATATTTTTATATTTGAAGCTTTTGAATCTATTGAAACAACATAAATTTGATGTTGTGCATGCACAAGCAAATAAAGCTGCCTATATTGTCTCAAAACTAAAAAAATATTTACCAAATACAAGATTTGTGGCTACTATCCATAATAAGAAAAAAAATATTAATTATTTCAATACAATGGATTTTGTCGTGGGCGTTTCTAATGCCGTGCTTGAAAAGATTAAAGCAAGAAAAAAAGTTATCTATAACGGGCTGGATATACAAAAGATAGATTTGACTCAGGGATATGATTTAAGAAAGGCATTTGACGTAGATAACACTCTCCCTATAGCTGTCTCTATTGGAAGACTTGTGGAGGCAAAAGGGTTTGATCTTCTAATAGAGGCATTACAAGACATTAATATTAATCTATTGATAGTTGGAGATGGCAAAGAACAAGATAATCTTAAAGTGATGATAAAAAAATATGGCAAAGAGAAAAATATTAAGATATTGGGTTTTAGAGATGATGCTCTTGAGATTATAAAAAGTGCTGATTTTGCAATAATAGCATCAAGACGAGAAGGGTTCTCGTATGTTTTTGCCGAGACGCTGTGTCTGAAAAAACCACTCTTGAGTACAGATGTTGCTGATGTGAAATTTTTTATACCGACTGAGCTAGTTATTAAGAGCCCCAATGTTGATTTAATTCGAGAGAAAATCACATTTTATTTACAAAATAAAGATAAAATTGATTTTTCAAAATATTACGACGAGGCAAGAGAAAATTTCTCTATGAAAAATATGATTCTTAAAACATACCAAACATATGAGGAGATAGTCGGTGATAGATAAAATCAAAAAAGTCATAGAGTATCTCTTCTATCTGCTGGTATTACTTTTTTATGTTGGTAAAGTGTTTAAAGCCATTACTTTTTTAATCGACATTCTATTTATATTTGTGCTTATAAAAGATACCGGTATAGCAAGAAATTTATTTTTAAAATATAAAGAACTAGTATATGGTTTTGGGGCATTCATTGCATATATGCTTTTGCAGAGTATCTTTTTGGATTATCATTACTATACTTTTAAATCTTCATTTGAGACTATCTTATATATTATTTCATTTTTTGCAGCACTTTATGCTTTTGATGACAAACAGAAGATCAAAGGACTTATTTTTGTTGCTTTTGCGATACTGTCAATTCTTGCTTTTGATTCGATCTATCAGTTTTTTGTTGGCAAAGATATATTTGGACAATCCTTGTTTGACAATACAAGGATAACTGCATGGGGCGATAGACCAAGTTTGAGTTTGATGATGGGTGAATTTGGCGGACTATTGATTGCTTCACTTGTGCTACTAGAGGGAAGACAGAGGAAAATTGCATTTTTAGTCTTCGCGCTTTTTATTTTTGTTATGGTTATGTCGGGCAATAGAAGTCCCATATTGGCACTTGTATCATCCATATTAATCGTTGGTATATTTAGTAGATATAGAGTGTATGTTATTGGTACACTTATTGCTTTCTCTCTATTATTTTCTCTTGCATTTTTAAATCCACAGTTAAAAGATAGGTATGAGGCATTTTTTAATCCAACTACAAATCAAAATACATCCAATAGGTTGCCTATCTATTTGACTGGCTATGAGATCATTAAGGACCATCCGATGTTTGGTATAGGCTCACATAACTATAAACTTTATCATCCACAATACTATGACACGATAGTTGCAAAAAAATATAAGCAGTATTATGTGAAGCATTTTTCAAAATATACCCCAAACCATGTCCATAGTGTCTTTATTGATATGATACTAAGCTATGGAATCGTGGGTTGTTTGATATTTTTATATATTCTATGGCTCATATATAAACAATTTATACGAAGAAATGAGATAGGACTTTTGGCTTCAGTTGGGTTTCTATATTGCATAACACCGCTTCAGTTTGCAAGAAGTTTTACCCTTGGCGATGCACAGTTTATCACTTATCTTGGATTGATATTTTTAGCTCTAATGAGCATATATAGTAATTTTATACAGCAAGAGGTTGGAGAGAAAAATGCAAACATATAAGAATGTGATATGTATAAAGTGGGGAGATGCGTATGATGCAGAGTATGTAAATAAGCTCTATTCTATGGTAAAAGAAAACAGTAAATATGAGATACGATTTTTTTGTTTTACTGAAAATAGCGAAGGATTGGACCCCGATATCAATGTAAGACCTTTGCCTATATTGCAAACTGAACCGGAATATCAAACAAAGTATGTTTATAGAAAAGAGGTGGGTTTATGTGATGATGAACTTGGCGGGCTTCAAGGTGAGCGAGTCTTCTTTTTTGATCTCGATATCGTCATTGTCGGTAATCTAGATGAGTTTTTTGAATATCCCAAAAATGATGGATTTTATATCATCAATGACTGGAACACAAAGGGTGATAAAGTTGGACAAGCAAGTTGTTACTCTTGGGTTGTCGGAACACTAGGATTTGTAAAAGAGTACTATGAGCAGCATCCAAAAGAGGTAATTGATAGATTTTTTACAGCTTCACAAGCGTATCTCTCATCCAAAGTGATTGAAAAATACGGGAAGCTTAATTTTTGGCCCAAAGGTTGGTTTTGCTCTTTTCGATTTCATTGTATGTGCAAGATAGGTCCATTGAGACATTTTATCGCTCCGAAAATTCCAAAGATTGAAGGATTAAAAGCAGTTGTATTTCACGGGGAGCCAAATCCTAGAGAAGCAATTCTCGGTATTTGGAAGATAAAAAAAGGGCAAGGCTGGAAAAGACTGTATAAAGTCTGCAAGCCGACAAAGTGGATAAAGGATTATTGGCGTTATGAAAAGTAAATATAAAGTTAAATTTATAAGAAGGGCAAGCGGGAATGATGAAAATTCAAAATATCGCAAACAGTTACCATCTAAAAATTCTAAATTAGGTTCTTGCTCTTTCACTTTTAATGCATTAGAGAAGGAGTATGATTGGTTGGTCGTCATCGATGATATCTCAAGAATTATCCCCCATAGAACAGAAGTGCTTTCTTGCCCAAAAGAGAACACTATTTTTGTAACGACTGAACCGAGTAGCATCACGCGATATGGCAATGCTTTTGCATCACAATTTGAGTATCTTATAACTAATCAAGATGAAAAATACCTTGCGCATCCAAATGCTATGCGTTCCCAAACCGGCAATCTTTGGTTTTACGGTAAAGATTACGATACGATTATTAAGACAAAACCACCCAAAAAAACAAAAAAGATATCAACCGTCTGCTCAAATAAACAGCAAGGACATACGATTCATAGACTGCGTTTTGAATTTACAAAATTGCTTCAAGAGAGAATCCCGCAAGTTGAGAGATTTGGCAAAGGATATAAGTGGATTGATCTTAAAGCAGATGCCTTGGATGATTATGAGTTTCATGTGGCAATCGAGAATCATTATGCTAAAGATGTATGGACGGAAAAACTTGCTGATGCTTTTTTAGGGTATTGTGTGCCAATCTATTACGGTTGCCCGAATATATATGATTACTTTCCAAAAGATAGCATTATCTTGATCGATCTTAATGATTTTGAAGGTTCAATCAAAAAGATTCAAGAGATTATTGAAACTCCGGGAGAATACGAAAGAAGATTGAATGCAGTGATTGAAGCAAGAAGAAGAGTGATTGAGGAATATAACTTGTTGGCGATGATTAACAAGATTATAGAAGAAGATGAGCAAAAGAATCTTCCTAAAACTTTAAAGGGAGAAAAGATATACTCAAGAAGAATAATGCGAGCAAAATCACCTATCGATTTTTTAAAGTTTTGCGGATGGAAAATAGGAAACTTTTATAAAGAGGTATTTGGAGGGCAGGGGTGACAAATATTATCTTATGTGGCGGGAGTGGGACGAGACTATGGCCCATAAGCCGTACACTTATGCCAAAACAGTTTGTAAAACTATTTGATGGCAAATCACTCTTTCAGCTAACTGTTGAGAGAAACTCAAAGGTTTGTGAGGGTCAATTTATCGTTTCAAATTTAGAGCAGTATTTTTTAGCACTTGATCAACTAGAAGAGCTCCATAAGACAAATAATAGATATTTGCTAGAACCACTCGGAAGAAACACAGCCCCTGCCATTGCCTTGGCTTGTTTTGGACTCCCAGAGGAAGAGATAGTTTTAGTGACACCTTCGGATCATCTAATAAAAGATGAAGTTGCATATAAAAAGGTACTCAAAGAAGCAGAAAAGTTAGCTGGAGAAGATTATCTTGTAACATTTGGCATTACGCCTTCGTTTGCCGAAACGGGCTTTGGGTATATTGAAGCTAATGGTGAGAATGTAAATGCTTTTCATGAAAAGCCGGATTTGGATACTGCTACTGAGTATCTTGAGGCCGGCAACTACTATTGGAACAGCGGTATGTTCTGTTTTAAAGCAGGGATTTTCCTTGAAGAGTTAAAAAAGTATGCACCAAACATTTATGAAACTTCTCAAAAAGCTTTTGACAATGCCGAACAAGTAACCGATAATCAATTGCGAATCAAAGACGATTTTATGCGTGCAATTCCTGAAAATAGCATCGATTATGCAGTTATGGAAAAAAGCGACAAAGTGAAAGTTGTCGCATCTGACATCGGTTGGAGTGATGTCGGAAGCTTTGATAGTCTTTTTGAGGAGTTGCCAAAAGATAAAAATAACAATACGCTCAATCCAAATCATATTTCGATAGATTCTTATAATAATTTGATCTATGGAAATGAGCGAAAAATAGCCACTATAGATATTGAAGATATGATTATAGTTGATACGCCTGATGCATTGCTCGTGAGCAAAAAAGGCTCAGGGCAAAAAGTAAAAGAGATTGTAGAAGAAGTGAAAAAAGATACACAACTACACAATGCTCATCTCACAGGCTATAGACCATGGGGCTCCTATACCATACTGGAAGATAAAGAGGGTTATAAGATTAAAAAGATAGAGGTTAAACCGGGCAAAAGATTGAGTTTGCAAAGCCATAAATTTAGAAATGAACATTGGGTGGTAGTAAGCGGTAAAGCGACTATTACATTAAACAATGATATATTTATACTCAATGAAAACGAGTCTACATATATAAAAGCCGGTGCTAAACACAGACTTGCAAATGAGACCGATAAGATTTTAGTAATTATTGAATCTCAAGTCGGCAGTTATACCGGCGAAGATGATATCGTTAGATATGATGATGATTTTAAAAGGGATTAAGTAGATGGAAGATAAAAAAGTAGCACTAATTACCGGTATCACAGGGCAAGATGGAAGTTATTTGGCTGAGTTTTTACTCAAAAAAGGCTATGTGGTCCACGGTATAAAAAGAAGAACAAGCCTTTTTAATACAGATAGGATCGACCATCTCTATCAAGATCCTCATATCGAAGATAGAAATCTTATCCTTCATTATGGTGATATGACAGATAGTATGAATCTCACTCGCATCATACAGGATGTGCAGCCTGATGAGATCTATAATCTTGCTGCTATGAGTCATGTGCATGTCTCATTTGAGACACCCGAATATGTCGCCAATGCAGATGGAGTAGGTACACTTAGGATACTTGAAGCTGTAAAGTTGCTTGGGCTTACAAAAAAAACAAAGATATATCAAGCAAGTACATCTGAGCTTTATGGTAAGGTGCAAGAGACACCTCAAAGTGAAACAACACCTTTTTATCCAAGAAGCCCCTATGCGGTTGCAAAGATGTATGCCTATTGGATTACAGTCAATTATAGAGAAGCTTATGGTATGTTTGCATGTAACGGTATTCTTTTTAACCATGAATCACCCGTGAGAGGAGAGACATTTGTTACGCGCAAGATAACAAGAGCGGCATCAAAGATTGTACTTGGATTGCAAGATAAGCTCTATCTTGGTAATTTGGATGCGAAAAGAGATTGGGGCCATGCAAAAGATTATGTACGAATGATGTGGATGATTCTCCAAGCTGATGCGCCGGAAGATTGGGTCATAGCAACAGGAAAAACAACGACGGTAAGAGATTTTGTTAAGATGGCATTTGCTCATGTGGGTATAGAGCTTGAGTTTAAAGGTGAGGGCGTTGATGAGAAGGGCTATGTACTCTCTTGCTCCAACGCAGAATATCAGCTTCCGCTTGGCAAAGAGGTTGTAGCTGTTGATCCAAGATATTTTAGACCAACCGAGGTTGATCTTTTGCTTGGCGATCCAACCAAAGCGGAGCAAAAACTTGGCTGGAAACGCGAACACTCTTTGGAAGATTTAGTGAGCGAGATGATGGAGAGTGATCTAAAGTTGATGACAAAAGATGTCTACCTCAAAGAGGGCGGCTATAAGATTATGAGTTATTTTGAGTAAGGCTTGACAATATGATAGCTAAAGATGCAAAGATATATATAGCCGGTCATCGTGGTTTGGTGGGTTCTGCTATAGTTAAAAATCTAGAATCTAAAGGCTACACAAACCTCGTATATAAAACTCATAAAGAGTTAGATTTGTTGGATTCAAATGCCGTAGCCGAATTTTTTGAAAAAGAGAAACCGAAGTATGTTGTTTTGGCTGCTGCAAAAGTAGGTGGGATAGTTGCTAACAATACTTACAGGGCTGATTTTATCTATGAGAATCTTCAAATTCAAAACAATGTCATTCATCAATCATATGTTCATGGTGTGGATAAGCTTTTGTTTTTGGGCAGTACTTGCATCTACCCTAAAAATGCACCACAGCCAATGAAGGAGGAGTATCTACTCACCAGCCCTCTGGAGTATACCAATGAACCCTATGCGATAGCCAAGATCGCAGGGATTAAGATGTGCGAAAGCTACAACCTGCAGTACGGTACCAACTTTATCTCCGTTATGCCAACTAACCTCTATGGACCAAATGATAATTTTGATCTAGAGACTTCTCATGTGCTTCCGGCACTCTTAAGAAAGATGCATGAGGCAAAATTAAATAATGCTTCCAAAGTAGAAATTTGGGGAAGCGGCAAACCTAGACGCGAATTTCTTTATAGCGAAGATATGGCCGATGCTTGCGTATTTTTGCTTGAAAATAGAGACTTCAAAGACACCTATAGTAAAGATGAAAAAGAGATAAGAAATACGCATATCAATATAGGCACAGGAAAAGATATATCTATCAAAGAATTAGCAGAAACTATTAAAAGAGTCGTTGGGTTTCAGGGAGAACTTTATTTTAATACGGAAAAACCTGATGGCACTATGGTAAAACTCACCGATCCAAGCAAACTACATGCGCTTGGCTGGAGACATAAAGTTGAGCTTGAAGATGGGATTAGAACCGTATACAAGTGGTATAAAAATCGTTAATCAATGAGGTCTGAAGTAGAAGCAAGATAATTTGTTGCTTCTACAAAACCTTTAACGCTACCGCAGTCAAATCTCTTACCCCTAAATTTATAAGCGATAACTTTTCCTTTTTTCGCCTGTTCAAGTAGGGCATCCGTTATCTGTATCTCACCGTTTTTGCTCGGTTTGGTTTCTTTTAAAATCTCAAAAATATCAGGCGTGAGTATATATCTTCCAATGATTGCAAGATTACTTGGCGCAACATCAGGGTGTGGTTTTTCGACCATATTAAAGAGTTTATAGATGCCTTCTTCTATCATCTCTCCTTCAACGATACCGTATTTTTCACTGTGTGCTTTGTCAATCTCCTCGATGGCAACGATAGAACACTGATACTTCTTATAGAGCTTGACCATTTGTTCCATAACGCCCTCACCGTCATTTTGACAGAGGTCATCTGCTAATATGACTCCAAAAGGCTGATTGCCGATGAGTGTTTCGCCTGTGAGTATAGCGTGCCCTAGACCTTTCATCTCACTCTGTCTTGTGTAGGAGAAAGTGCATTGCTCGATAATCTCTCGAATCTCTTTAAGTAACTTCTCTTTTGAAGTTCCTTTAATCTGATGTTCAAGCTCATAAGAGATATCAAAATGATCTTCAATCGCTCTTTTACCCCGCCCCGTGATAATCGCCATTGTTGTCATGCCTGCCTCAAGCGCTTCTTCTACACCGTACTGGATCAAAGGTTTTGTAAGGATGGGGAGCATTTCTTTGGGCATCGCTTTTGTAACAGGTAAAAATCTAGTTCCGTATCCTGCTGCAGGAAAGAGACATTTAGTGATCATAGTTGTGCCTTTTTGATTTTATTTTGAAGTATTGTTTTTCCCTTTTCAACTCCGGGTTGATCGTAGGTATCAACATCGATAAGAATCCCCACAAGAGAAGTAAGGAGTTCATAATAGTAGATAAGCTTCCCTATGCTCTCTTCATCAATGCCTTGTATCGTGATTGCATCAAGAGGTATGTCTCCGTGTTGTTGCAGTGCTTCGAGTGTTGATTCGCATTGCATATTGATAAGTTTGTGGAATTTGAGTCCATTGATATCATCAAGTTTTTCTAAATGCTTTAGTGAGATATTTGGGATAACAAGATTATCTTTAAAATCATCTATCTTGATAAATGTAGCTGATTTATCTCTCGTCCCCTCAATAAGCAGTTGCAAAAAGGAGTGTTGATCTTTTGGGCCAATGAGTCCAACAGGTGTCAAGCCGACATTGATGGCACTACTTTTCTGCTTTTTACCTAAGCTCTCGCCCCACAACTGCACATACCATTCACAAAAGTATTTCAAAGCTTCAGAGTATGCAAAGATGCAGTTGATATGATACGTAGTATAATTTTTGGCGTAAAAGAGTGCTTTATCTATAAGATGATCTTTGATCGGTTGCCCTTGAAAAAATCCATCTGCTATCTCTTTTGCACCTTTCAATAGAGCATCAACATCGATACCGGCACACAAGAGTGGAAGCAGCCCGACACTGCTTAACGCGGAAAATCTACCCCCGACATTTTTTGGGATGTTGCAATACGAAGCATTTATTGATTTTGCAAAATCTTCCAGCGGAGAGTTTGGATCAGTGATAAAGGTATATTTTTTTGCATCATTATTGAGCGAGTAGAGATATTTAAAGATAGAGATGGTCTCAATAGTAGTTCCTGATTTACTAATGATTAGAAAATGTGATTTTTCCAACTCTATCTCTTTTATATGATTCGTAAGATTCAAAGGATCGGTACTCTCCAGGAAGATAAGTTTTCTTTTGAGGTGATTGGCAGGTTTTAAAAATTCATATATCGCTTTCGTTCCTAAAGAGCTTCCGCCTATACCTACTACTACAACCGTATCGATAGAGGTATCTAGAGATTTTTCGAGTTTCTTGAGATTTTGTGTATCTTGAAAAGGGAGATCATAATAGCCTATATATTCTCTCTCTTTTGTTACTCTATCAAAAAGCCTTTTTTTTGCCTCTAATTCATTTTTCGATATATCAAAATAGATGCTATTTTTCATAGTGCCTCTTTTGCTTTTAAGATCAATGCATTGATATCTTTTTCATAGCGTTGCGCAAGCTCAAGAGTAGAGGCTTCAAATCGCGTTACAAGTACGGGTGTTGTGTTGCTGGCTCTCACCAACGCCCAGCCATCTTCAAAATTGATTCTAAGCCCATCAACATCAATGATATCTCTGATTTGCGGGATATTTTTAGGTTGTGTTTTGAGCATCTCTTTGAGTTTGTCTATGATCTTGAACTTTTCTTCTTCAGTTGTTTTTATCTTGATCTCTTCACTCGAATAAAGCTTAGGAAGAAGTGCCAACTCCTTATCGAGATCATAACCTTTATCAAGTAGCTCTAACACTCTAAATGTTGCATAAAGCGCATCATCAAAACCAAAATATCGATCATTGAAAAATATATGTCCACTCACTTCAGCGGCCAAATCAGCCTGTTCTTCTTTTATCTTTACTTTTAGATTAGAGTGCCCGGTTTTGTACATGATAGCTTTCCCCATTTTGTCTATCTCATTATACATCACGCTCGAGCACTTTACCTCGCCGATAACGGTCGGGTTTATCATATCTTTTGCAAAAAGAATAGCGAGCATATCCCCTTTGATATTTTGCTCTTTTGTAAGCACTGCAATCCTATCGGCATCACCGTCATAGGCAAAACCAATGTCAAAATCACCCTCAAGCTCTTTTTTGATATCCTTTAAGTTCTCTTCTTCACTTGGATCGGGATGATGATTTGGAAATGTTCCATCCGGATTGACAAAAAGGGCTTTGTACCGCAGGTCAAGTCTATCAAATATCTCTGTTATAGCAACACCGGCAACTCCATTGCCGCAATCAATGACAATATTTTTTCGCAACCCTTTGAGGTGCGAAAAGTTTTCGACCATGTACTCTATATATGCAGCCCTTGTATCGATGAAGGTCATATGAGGGTCATTCGGGATCTCTCTATCAGCATTTTCGATAATCTCATCACCAAGTGCGTAGATGGCCTCTCCAAAAAAAGGCTTTTTGTCTATCGTAATCTTAAAGCCATTATATTGGCTCGGATTGTGTGAGCCGGTTATCATAATGGAGGCGTTGATATTTTTGTCTATCTCGGCAGGTTGATTGTAGTTAGCAAAATAGTTTATAGGTGTTGCAACCATACCCATATCAAGCACGCGACATCCACTATGATTGAGTCCGCTTGCAAGATAGTCTCTAAGAATCGGTGAATGCGTTCTTGCATCATAGCCTATAGCTACGATTCCTCCAAGTTGTGCTATCTTTTTGCCTAAAAAATATCCTATAAGCTTAACGCTCTGTTCATTGAGCTCTTCATCAAATATACCTCTGATATCATATTCTCTAAATATAGATTTTTTTATCATTTGCATCCTCTAATCAGCAGGTCTATACTCTTTTTTCTTTTTTTCTTTTTGCGCTTTTTGCTTCTCTTCCATCATCACAGCATCACGAAGTTCTTCTTCGTTGTCATATCTTGCGCCGTCTAAAAACTTTGATTTATCATCAAATTGTCCTGTTTTCACACCCCAAAGAAGGGCAGCTAATCCTAGTGCTCCGAGAAAAGTAGAAACACTCAGCATCAATATCATGATAGAGCTACTCACTTTTTCTCCTTAAAGCGTAATCTTTTGATTCTAATAGAGTTTCCAACAACAACAAGTGAGCTTAAACTCATTGAGAGTGCAGCTACAAGCGGATAGACATAGCCCATTATGGCCATCGGTACTGCTATTATATTATAAATAATTGAAAATGATATGTTTTCCTTGATAGCTCTATAGCTTCGTCTTGATATTCTAAAGGCATCTTCTATCTTTTTTACACTCTCATCAATAAGTACAACATCGCTAACACCTATAGCAACATCAGCACCACCTCCCATGGCAATAGCGATGTTTGATTTTGAAAGTGCTATAGAGTCATTGATACCATCACCCACCATCGTGACAATCTCACCTTTTGTTTTAAGTGCATCGATAAAAGTAGCCTTATCTTGCGGTAAAAGCTCAGCATGATACTCTGTGATTCCTGCTTCTTGTGCGATTGTTTGTGCACTTTGCTCATGATCACCGGTGAGCATAACGATCTTTAGCCCAAGTTTTTTGAGATTGGCTATAGTCTCTTTTGCTCCCTCTTTTAGTTGATCTTTGAGCTCAAAAGTTGCTAAGAGTTTTGAATCATCGGCTATAAAAAAGAGTGAATTTAATGGTTTCTTTGTGATAGTTATGCCAAGTTCATTCATATAGGCTTCATTGCCACCATAAACTTTTTTATCGCCATAAACCCCACTGATACCTCTACCTTGAACATTCTTTATCTCTTTGATATCAAGCGTTTGCATATCATCAAAATTCTCTTCAAGATAATTTTTTACACCAAGACTAATCGGATGCGTGGATGTTGATACGAGTGAGTAGATAAGTTTTTTATCTATATCTTTGGATATCTTTGCTGAGATTACAGAAGGCTTTCCTTCGGTGACCGTCCCTGTTTTATCGAGTGCTACAAGCGTACTTTTTGCCATAGTTTCTAAAAAAGTAGCCTCTTTGAAGAGGATACCTCTTTTTGCAGCAACGCCGATACCCACAAGTGTCGCCATGGGCGTTGCAAGTCCAAGCGCACACGGACATGCTATGACGATAACCGAGATACTTACGATGAGTGCTCTTTGCGCATCTTGAGTAAAATACCACCATCCAACAAATGTAGCAATCGCTATCAAAAGGATGATGACAGAAAAATACCCGGAGATACTATTGGCTATCTGCTCTATCTTTGGTTTTTTAGTAATCGAATCTTCCAAGAGCGTTACGATAGAAGTAAGTAGAGAGTTAGACGAATCTTTTGTTGCTTCGTAACGGATAAGAGCATCTGAACATACAGAGCCACTCAAGACTAGGTCCCCCTCTTTTTTAAAGACGGGAATACTCTCGCCACTGAGTGAGCTCTCATCAAAATAGCCACTCCCTTCAACAATCTTGCCGTCTATGACCACTTTTTCTCCGGCTTTTATCTCGAGTATATCCCCTATATTGATGTTTTCAACGGCACAGATAACTTTTTCTCCGTTATTTTGTAGCTTTATCACCTCGGTAGGAATGGTGCTTTTGAGCAGGTCAAGTGTATCGACGGCTTGTTTTTTGCCGAGCACCTCAAGATATTTCCCCACTAAAACAAAAGTAATGATCATAACAACAGATTCGAAATAGACCTCTCCGTTTTTCGTGACCATGGCATAGATGGAGTAGAGGTAGGTAAGAAGTGCACCTGAGGCAACGAGAGTATCCATATTGACCATACGGTTTCTAAAGCCATAGTAAGCACCTCTAAAAAATACCCACCCGCTATAGAAGAGTACAGGTGTTGTCAATATAAACTCGGCAACACTCAATATATCTTTGAATTTTTGTTCAATCCCTGCAAAATATCCGGCATACTGCGCTACAGCAATCCACATAATATTCATCAATCCAAAGACTGCTACGAGGATGCGCATATAGTAATCTTTTCTCTTTTTTGTTGCATACTCTTCTTGAAGTTTTGGATCGTACGGGAAAGCATTATAGCCTATAGAGCGTATAGTCTCTATGATCTTTGAGAGTTTAAGGGTAGAGTCATCCCAGACAACCTTTGCTTTGTTTGTCGTATAGTTAATATCTGCTTCTATGACACCATCCGTTTTTCTAAGTACTTTCTCATTGAGCCAAACACATGCTGAGCAGTGAATGCCTTCGATGACAAGATTGATCTCTCTGAGTCCATCTTCGCGTAGCTTTGTGTATCTATTTTGAAAGCCTTCATAGTTATATTTTTCAAGCTCTTCTTTTTCACTCTCTTTGGGAGGGGTCAGAGTATTTTCGCCAAGTTTTGCATAGAAGGTATCAAGTCCTTCATCTTTAAGGAGATGATACACTCCTTGACATCCATGGCAGCAGAAATAGCATGTTTTGTCCCCATCTTTCTCGACTATCATAACGCTTTCATCAAAAGTAAGATTGCAATGCGTGCATTTGATATCTGCCAATTTCTCTCCCCAAAAGTAATAAGTGAATTATTTTATCCAAATGTAGGTAAAATAGCCAAATGGAAGATGCTTGGGTTTATATACTTTTTCTCATACTTTTTGAGCTTTTTGAGATTGCATGGCAGTATTCGGATACACTCTATCAAATATTAGAAAAAGCCTATAGATATTACAGTAAAAGTATCTTTGTATTTTTGTTGATGCACCCCTCTTTTTACTTTATCCTTTTTGTTGTTTTGGCAACCGGGAGACTCAATGTATCGATGATTATCATATTGACACTAAAAATATTTGATATGTTTACGAAGATTGAGCTCGTTCGCAAGCTTTTTATAGAACAAAAACTTTCTGTAGAGATGGAGTCTTTACTCCACAAGAGGATTTACAAGATCTTTTTCCTCTCCGGTATTTTGATATATGTCCCTCTTTTGTATATTGCGCTTAATTGATATTTGCTTTTTAAGTCAAAAAAAAGTATAATAATTACGATTTTTAACTCAAATTTGTTCACCCCCAAAATTACTAATCAATCAAATTATCCAAGAGGAAACATGAGCGAAAATAACAACAAAAAGCCAAATAATAAAAAAAATAGAACCCACGTGCCTGTACAAGGCTATACGATAGAAGACCTTCAACAAAAACCTTTGAGTGAACTTGTCGAAATCGCCGGAGAACTCCAAGTAGAAAATCCCAATGAATATCAAAGAAAAGACCTTATCTTTGAAATCTTAAAATCCCAAGTAAGTCAGGGTGGATATATCCTCTTTACAGGTATATTGGAGATGATGAATGACGGGTATGGATTTTTACGATCACTTGATGGTAACTTTGCAAACTCAACAAACGATACTTATGTGAGTGCTACGCAGATCAAACTCTTTGCATTAAGAAGTGGCGATATCGTCACGGGGCAAGTCAGATCGCCAAAAGAGCAAGAAAAATACTATGCGCTTCTTAAGATAGAAGCGATCAATTACCTCGCGCCTGAAAAATCAAAAAAGAGACCTCTTTTTGATAACCTCACACCACTCTATGCGAACGATCAGCTAAAACTCGAATACAATACCATGAAACTCACAGGACGGGTACTTGATCTCTTTACCCCTATCGGTAAAGGGCAAAGAGCACTTATTGTCGCTCCTCCTAGAACCGGGAAGACAGAGCTTCTCAAAGAGCTTGCTCATGGGATCACGCATAATAATCCTGATGCTTCATTGATGGTATTGCTCGTTGATGAGCGACCTGAAGAGGTAACTGATATGCAGCGTTCAGTCAAGGGGGAGGTTTATAGCTCGACTTTTGATCTTCCTGCGCAAAATCATGTGAGAACAGCTGAGATGGTTATAGAACGGGCGAAAAGAAGGGTTGAAATGGGGCAAGATGTTGTGATATTGCTTGACTCGATTACAAGATTAGCTAGAGCTTACAATACAGTGACTCCAAGCTCAGGTAAGGTACTCTCCGGGGGTGTTGATGCTAATGCCCTTCATAAACCAAAGAGATTCTTCGGAGCAGCGAGAAATATAGAGGAGGGTGGAAGCCTTACTATCATCGCAACGGCACTTGTAGAGACTGGAAGTAGAATGGATGAGGTTATCTTTGAAGAGTTTAAAGGTACGGGGAATTCCGAGGTGATATTGAGCAGAAACATCGCTGATAGAAGAGTCTATCCTGCTATCGATGTGACAAAATCCGGTACTAGAAAAGAGGAGCTTCTCTTAGGCCCTGAGACACTTCAAAAAGTGTGGGCTATCAGAAATGCTATGCAAAATATGGAGGAGCTAGAAGGTTTGAAATTCCTCTTCTCTAAAATGTTAAAAACAAAAACCAATGAAGAGTTTTTATCTATAATGAATGAAGGTGCGTGATTGGTCTTTAGTGTGTAAGTGTAAAGTCATTCTGAACTCGTTTCAGAATCTAAAATGAAACCCTGATAAATAAATTGGGGCGGCAATTGGATGAGAAGCTTTGCTTTGAATCCAAGAAGAGAGGTTTAGCTTTCTGAGGCGATAGCCGAAGCTTTAGTGAGATGAATTGGATGAGAAGCTTTGCTTTGAATCCAAGAAGAGAGGTTTTAAATGAAAGTAGGTCTTTTTGATTCAGGACTTGGCGGGCTTACCGTCGTTAAGAGTGTTCTAGAAGAGTTAAAAGGGATCGATCTTATTTATGTCGCTGATACAAAAAATGCACCCTATGGTGATAAAAGCAAAGATGAGATACTAGATTTTAGTATAGCAATCGTTGATTTTTTGATCAAAGAGTATGCTATCGATGCACTCGTCGTTGCTTGCAATACAGCAACGAGTGCCGCTATCGAAGATATACGCAAGCATTATAAGCATCTTGCTATTGTGGGATTGGAGCCGGGTATCAAGCCTGCTGTTGCATCGAGTATGAGTAAAAAAGTAGGTATCTTAGCAACACCTGCAACACTTGGTGGTGAGAAGTACAAAAAATTAGCCGCTCAGTTATCCCAGGAGTGTGATGTCATAATCTATGAGCAAGCTTGTCCGGGCTTGGTCGAACAGATAGAAGCAGGCCAAAGTGATGCGCCAAAAACGATTGGTATGTTGGAAGACTGGCTAGCTCCTATGAGAGAACTTGATGTGGATACTATAGTTTTGGGCTGTACACACTATCCGCTTATCGCACAAAGTATCCAAAAGGTGATGGGTAGGGAAGTGAACCTCGTTGAGACATCCAAACCGGTTGCAAAGAGACTTTTGCACCTTTTGGAACAAAAAGGCTATCAAAATATCGGCTCAAACACTCTTGAAATCTTGGCAACAGGTATTATCAGTGAAGATATGATTACGCATATCTTAGGAGAGAAATATCAGATCAAAAAGCTTGATTTAACTAGAGCGTAGGCAGTTGCCACTTTTTATGGTACGCCCTAAGTCTTAGTGCGATACCAAAAATAAATACCATAATAATCGTTACATTATTTACTAGACTCATTTTTTCTAAAAGAAAAAGGATAAGCCCAAGTAGCATCGCGATTGAGCCATAAAAATCACTTTTAAGAAGTAGAGGGACTCTGTTGAGAAGTACGTCTCGAAGTACACCGCCTCCAACTGCCGTTATAAGTGCTAAGAGCATCACGCCTATAAAATTAAATCCGGCTTCGATCCCTAAAATAGAAGCTGTGATCGAAAAAGATATCAGCCCGACAGTATCGCAGAGTATAAAGAGATAATGACTCTCTAGACTCTCTTTGTGATGCAGCTTAAACAGAAGCGTCAAGGTAATGACGCTAAGCACTAAAGTAACAGGCAGATATTCCGTGAAGCTAATAGGTGCTTTATCTATGATGATGTCCCGTGTGATACCACCACCTAAGGCGGTAAGAAAGGAGGCGATAAAGAGTCCTAAAAAATCAAGCCTCTCCTTAATCGCAACAAAGATACCACTCATAGTAAAGGCGATGATACCTATGCTTTCAGCTATGAGAATTTCATTTGGCATTATCGAAGTCCAACGGCATCTTTTATAATTTTTAGTTTTTCTCTAGCGATTACTTTGACTTTTTCGGCTCCCTCTTGGAGTATCGCCTCTACCTCTTGTGGGTGTGCAAGATAGTGTTCTCTCTTCGCTCTTGCCTCTTCAAATTCACTCCAGATAAGCTCTTTAAGATATTTTTTAAGGTGCCCATAGCCCTCTTTACCACTTTTATATCTGGCTTGTAACTCTTTTTTGCCTGCATCATCTAGAAAGAGTGATGTGATGCCGTAGAGATTACAGCCTTCAAACTCTAAAGGTTCTCCAAGTGGTGTCGAAGAGGTTACTATCTTATTGCACTGTTTTTGTAAAGCTTTTTCATCCATAAAGATATCTATAGTATTGCCATAACTTTTACTCATCTTCTCCCCATCAATTCCGGGAATCGTTGCTATGGCATCATCTACTTTATGATTTGGTAGAGTCAATATCTCACCATGCTCATTATTGAACTTAATCGCGATATCTCTTGTGATCTCTATGTGTTGGATCTGATCTTTGCCGACAGGGACAAGCTCAGAGTCATAGAGCAGAATATCTGCCGCCATCAAGACAGGATAAGAGAAAAGTGCATGGTTTGGTGTGATGCCTTTTGCAACTTTATCTTTGTAGCTATGAGCACGCTCTAGCAGACCCATCGGGGTATATTTTGAGAGTATCCAATAGAGCTCTAAGACTTCAGGCACATCACTTTGCACCCAAAATGTTGTTTTGCTTGGATCAATCCCGAGAGAGAGATAATCGATAGCCGCTTCTTGTGTGTATTGCTTAAGAAGTGCAGAGTCTTTGGAGCTAGTAAGTGAGTGATAGTTTGCTATAAATGTAAAAAGTTCATGACTCTCTTGCAACTCTATCATCTGCTTCATCGCTCCAAAATAGTTGCCTATATGCAATTTTCCACTTGCTTGGATACCTGTTAGTACTCTCATCTTTTTCTCTCCCCTTTACTCTTCATCTTCTTCGATTCTCTCACCTCTTTTTCTTGCTACGATATCCAAAGGAACACCTTCAAAATCAAACTTTTCACGCAAGAAATTTGCGAGATATCTCATGTAGCTAAAGTGAATAAACTCAGGTCTATTTGAGATAAGCGCAATCTTCGGAGGCTTTGTCTCATATTGGGTTGCAAACTTTATCCGCACAACAGCTCCATTGTGTGATGGGACATGATGTCTTCTGATTGCTTCATTGATCACATCATTGAGCTTAGAGGTAGGTATGCGCATTTTATAACGATTATATATCTTTATGATCTCATCGAGTATCTTATGGACTCGAAGACCTGTTTTAGCAGATATGGTAATGAGCGGTGCATAGTGTAAAAATTTGAGCTCATCTCGTATGTCTTGAGTTGCCGCTTCATAGCTTTTATCACCTTTTATATCCCATTTATTGAGTACGATCAAACAGGCAAGTTTATGTTTTTCTATGAGCCCTGCAACACGCTCATCAAGCTCACTCACACCTACACTTGCATCAATCATCAAGAGTACGATATCAGCCTTTTCTAGCATAGCTGTTGTCCGAGTCAGCGCATACTTTTCGATGCCGAGTATCTTACTTCGTCTTCGTATACCCGCCGTATCTATAAAGGTAATCATATGTTCATCGTATTCTATAGTTTCATCTATGGGATCTATCGTTGTGCCATCCACTTCACTTACGACGCTTCGTTCCTCTTTAAGCAGGGCATTAAGCAGTGAACTTTTACCGGTATTGACTCTACCGATGATAGCGACTCTTATCTCATTATCATCTTCTATCATCTCACTCTTAGGCTCATCATAGAGTGGATCAAACTCTTCGTTGATCGCAGTAGCCAAAAGTCCTTGCTCTTTTGGCGGGATATAACGCTCTAACCATTTATAAAAAGGATTGAGTTTTCTATTGTGGCTTACAGAGATGGCAAAGATATCTTTCGCACCAAAAGATGAAAACTCCCAAAATCTTGTCTGCTCTTCTTTGTCATTATCTATCTTGTTGATAATAAGTGCGATCGGAATACCCAGTGCTTGGAGTTTATAGAAGAGTTTTTTGTCCTCATCATCGGGAATCATTTTGCCATCTACTAAGTAGAGTATAACATCGGCACTCTGGGCAGCTTTGAGTGAAAGCTCTGCTACCTTTGAGAAGAGCGCACCGCTTGCTGCATCTATCCCCCCCGTGTCGATGACTTGAAACTCTCTATCTTCCGAGATCGTTACCACTCTTTTTTTGACATCACGCGTTGTGCCCGATACATCAGATGTGATGGCATCTCTTTGTTTTGCTAAACGGTTAAAGAGTGAACTTTTGCCCACATTCGGGCGGCCTAATATGGCTACTTTTTTCATAGATTTCCTCGATTTTCTTAGAGGGGATTATAGCATAAAAGGCTAGATATTGTATTTATCTATTCTAATGACTTGTCATGTGAGTATCCTTGTAAAGCAAAAAGTTTCTTTAGAATGATGAGTTGAATTATTTATCAAGATTTTTTAGAGTTTAGATTTGTTTAGGATGATTAGAGATAGCATTTCAAAGGTAACTTTGAGTGGTTACCTTTGATGCTAAGATATTAATAGAGTCCAAATTTCCCATCAGCTCTTTTATACATAACCCGAAGGTTGCCTTCTGTGTCATTGAAAACGATAAATTGTCTTTTTTTCTCCTCTTTGAGCATATCCATCGCCTCATCAAAATCAATCGGCTTATGAAGTTCCAAATCCATAGGAACAATCTCGGGATCATCGGTAAGTCCGCCGATAAATTCACCAACCGCTTCTGCTTCGGCACCAAGATCTTTAAAGCTTGCAATTTTATGATTTTTAATCCTATCAGCATGGCGTCTTAGCGTCTTTTTGACTCTCTCAATAGCAAGATCAATCGCCGCATAGACATCTTTGTCTTTTTGGGAGATAACCACACTGTTTTTATCTTTGAGGTTCACAACAAACTCTACGGCAAATCCTTTTTTCCCATTCTTCTCATCAGAAGAAACTAGCGTTGTAGCAGAGATGATGTCAAGCCCATATTTATCTAAAGTATCTATCGCACTATTTGCATAATCTTTTATCGGTTCTGTGAGTTCAAAATGGCGTCCAACTATACTTCTATTCATATTGCATCCTTTAATTTAAATACCGATGGATAAACTTTATCCATATTAAATTGTAACTCTCTTCGCTTAATGAATGATAAATAGAGTCTACTTAAAGAGGAAAATCCTCTTTAAATTTTTTGGAGTGATCGTCGGTGGTAAGTGATATTTTCAGTAGGATTAAGAGGATCAGTATAGCTCACAAAAGCATCAATGATTACATCGGGAGAGTAGGCGGTACCTGCTGTGGCATTTTGTGTGATAAGTTCCCCCGTATTGAGTATTCTTTTTGCTGCTGCTGTAGCACCATTGGTGCACGGGAGATTATTGCCTATATAATATATATGAACATTGACCGTAAAGCCATTCGTTGCTCCGTCAACCGTGCCACTGATATCTTCTACACAACTCCCTACTGCTCCTGTCGCCGCCGCTGCATCTTTATTGTGATCCAATATACTCATAATAGCAAATTCAGTATAGCTTTTAGCTAGCAATGCAGCTTGCTCTTGACGGTATTGCAACACGGTATTTTGAGTAATCTGCCCTGCCGTGTTGAGTACTAGCGCTGAAATCGCAGCCAAGATAACCATAACAAAAATAGCTGTAATCATAGAAAATGCTTTTCTCATCGTACTACCGCCTTCTCTTTGCAGATAGTGATAGGTTTGCCCTCACCTATAGATTGTGCTACGCAAATCTTAAATCGTATAGTGTTTGCAAATGCTGTAAATTTAAATACTGTTACATTATTAAGAATTGTAGATTTTTGATTTCTAGATAGATAGGTTTCTCTTGGATTTGCCCATGGTCGGTAGTTATAATAGAGATCAAGGTCAAATATAGGCACTCCATCAAGATTTCCTTTAGCAACAGGAACAAGTGCGTATGCACTCCAACTTAATACATATTGTTCGGCTACACGTTTTGCATTAGCATTTTGAAAAATAAATCCTGTATTGCCATTTTGTCTTATAGGAATAGCACAAGAATTATCAGGTGAAGTAAGCCCGGTGCAATCAGCTGCGTAAGGTATCCCGTTTGCAAAAAACCCTACTTTGAAAAATATAGCACTATTAGTAATAGTTGCATCATTTTTAGAAAGATTTTTGATAACGGCATCCGTTTTTGCGAGATCACTTCCCTGGGTTGTGCCTGAAATGGCACTAGATGCATTGATGTCACAATATCCACTCCAACCCGGAGGTGTGGTGGCGCTGAAACTATCATTATCTATCCCAATCCACTCAAGTATGGTATATTTTTTTCCGGGAGTTGTAAGTTGCGAAAGCACTTCATAGTCAGCAGGGGCAGCACTATTTCTTGTGATGACTGTCCATGGAATAGAGTAGCTTAACCGTTGTGCTATTTGTAAAGCCGCAAGTTCAGTTTTTACGCTTGCATTATAAGTTGCCTTTTGGATGATATAAGTCTCATATGTTTTTGCGATGATAGAAGCGCCAATTGAACTTACAATGCCTAAGATAGTAATTACAAAAACAAGTTCGATCATAGAAAATGCTTTTCTCATGGTGTAACATCCCTATATGCCGGCTCTGCTATGCCAATATTACATGCAAAAGTTTTAAGTTCTATCTTTTTTTTATCAATGGTATCAACACCTGTAGCAGCTGTAGTAGTTAGTGTTGTAGCAATCACTTTAATATTTGATGTTTTTGCTGTTATATTTGCGTCAAAAGGATTAACATTTGTCATAGTTTTTGCAGTGTTAAAGGCAGTATCATTAATATATGCAACAGTTGTAGACATTGTGATTAGTGTATCGGCATATTCCCCCTCATAGGTTTTGTAGACAGCAGTATCTTTATCATAGGGGCTTAAGGTGGTGCTTATTGCATCGAAGTCATCCATATCATCAAAATCATCTATGCCGTTTTCTTGTTGGATTATCGTAGCATTCACGGTGCCAACATTATCTTTTGTATTTCTTCCTGCATTTAAAATATTAAGTCCCCCTAAAGTTGTAAAAGCAGTTGAATCAGTTTGAAGAATTACATCTCTACCAACATTAGCACTGTCCCAACTTCTTGTTAAGATAAGCTCTATCTGTGAAGCGCCCGCTGCAACTGATTCTTGCAGCATAGCATTTTCTCCGCTTTTGGTCGCCTCACTGTTAATCATCGGGATAGCCAAAAGTGTTATTCCCATGATAACAAGTGCGACAATCAGTTCTATCATCGCCACAGCTTTTCTTCTTGTTTTTACCATGATGTTCTGCCTTCCGAGCCTTTTGAAGCATTGATATCTATTCTATTACCTGTTTCGCCTATACCTGTCCAGTCATTATTTAATACCGATCCAAGGAATTTCAACATAAAGAATGGATAACCATGATTTGCATCATCTATTTGGTAACGCAACCACTCATTAGGATAAACGGTAACAATCACGGTTTTATCTCCATTTTCTGTTGGATATGAGACATAGATAGTCTCTGAAGAGGCATTTTTTAAATCATCACCAAATTCTATATTATATTGTTTGCTATAACTTACACCAACACTATCATCAAGTTTTGTTATATTACCATCATCAGTAGAAGAGTTATGATCAACTACATAATACCAATTTACTATAGGAGTATTTGCCAAATAATCTAAGGTTGAGCAGTTTACATCTGAATTTTTATCACAATAGGCTAAAACTTTAAAATCAACAGAATTAATTCCATCATGAGTGACAGGCATTGTGTCTTCCGCAGCAGTATAAACTCTTCCTTTTAAGAAAGTTCGATTTTGGTCATAAGTTACATTGCCATCAGGTGTTCTATTGTTGTCCATATGTGCACTTGCGTTTGCATCCGGAGCTTCTGCTTTTAGATAATTAAAAGTTGCCAAAATAGGGTTTGTTACCATGTCATTTTCTCTATCATAATTATAGCGCAAATCGATTGCACTTGATCCGTTATTGTCTCGTAAAAATGCTGTAGATGAAATGATAGATACCGTGCTGTTATAGTCAGAAAAACTTCCATTTATATCCTTGATGACATTATTTAAATTAATATGTTTCGTATCGTTGTCGTCATCTGTATGAAAAGCTATTATCTCTCCTGCTTTAGGAGTACTTGTAATATTAAGATCTAGATTGACATTAGTTGCCGCACATCCTATTACAAAGTTATTTGTTACTGCTCCATCTTTAGCAACTGCAGTAACATTTCCATCAAAACGGACACCCATTTCCGGATCATCTCTTAAATTATTAGTATAGAGCCATGATTTTTGGTTATCAGGCGCATTTATCATATGAACATCATCAAGATTAAATCCATATGGATTAAATTGCAAATTTATAATATTGTAAGCAGTTTCATTGGTGATTATGGACCCTGTGCTACATCCAACTTTTCCAATTGCCGGAGAGTTGGTGCTATTTTTATCGCAATCATCATTTGCCTTATCGTCAAATGTAGTTTTATATTTATAATCTTTTTGATCTACGCGTGTCCAATTTGAATCATCAATCGAATATTGATAGTTTCCGACATTGCTAAATGAGAATTCTTGATTTGCATTTTTGTATGTACCAATCATTCCTCCTCTAAAAATATAATTATAAGTCGTAGAGTTTATATCATTGCAACTTTGGGCATCGTCATCAAACAGGAGAGTAACGGCATTTTGAGGTGCCGTTGCTGTTGAGATAAATAAACTTTGAGCTTCAAATCTTTCATTATAATAGCCTGGTGTCGGAGTTGTATCATCAAATGCCAAGGCATTTAAATTAAGAAAATACTTATAACCTGCTGCAAGCGTAGCACTATTGCTATTAACATTGCCATCGTTAGATACAAGTGGGGAAAGACTAGTTGTGTCCGCAGTAGTACTTTCATTTGTGTCAAATATTTGCGCTCTAAAAGCTTTTGGTCGTATGGAAAAATTATCTCTAGAACAGATAGGCGTAGCGTAGTATTTTTTAAGGCATTCATAGCATCCACTTTCAGTACTACTGCCGCTAACATTACACTGATTGTCACAATAATTACCAGTAGTTGCATTTGCATCATAATAGTTATCTATATAGACTCCCTGGAAGCAATCTTCATCATCAGCATCTTCGCATTCATGATCAACTATGACAGATGTTCCATTCTCGTCCGTTTTCGTCAATACCCACACCCTAAATGCAGCATTTTCCAATGCGGTATCGCTAATGAAACTATCAGTATTGACATCCGAATAATGGACTCTTGATTGATTTTTAAATGTAATAAATTGTCCATCTGTTATTTTGTTATCCGAATCACTACATACAGAATCGTATCCTACGCTACTATTGTTTTCAAAACCACCCGCATTGATAAGTTGAAGATCCACAGTAACTCCATCAATCGTTTGTTCAGTTGTATAAGTTGGAGCACCGGAGTAGCTGACTATATCAACATCAAAAGGTCTGCCTGCTATCTGAGTTAAAAGCGAGTATTTATCTACCGGATCCGTGTACATATTGCTATCTCGAGGTTCAACATTAAAATAGAGCCAAATAGGATCGTAGATATAGTTTCTCTCACACATTGGTAAACTGTTTGGATCATTTGTGTTGTAAGTGTAAGGAATTGAGTTATTAGCGTCTAGCTGGATAGATGTATGCACTTCAAGGTCAAAATATCCTTCGATGAGATTAGGAGTTCGAAATTGAAATGCAGCTTTTGCATATGTATTTTCATTTATTCCGATAGTTCCACCTGTAATTGAATTGTTTTCACCTATAGAAAACATATCTCCAGTCATTTGTATAGCTAAATCATATCCATTGGTGCTATTTGGCGAAACATAAGTGCGACCCATATCGAAATCCAGTTTCGAATCAGACATAATTGATCCATTATTTTCTCTTATAACTACTTTTAGTCCGGTATTTATGAGATCGAAGTCTGCCTCTTCAGAACGAATAAATGCTTTAATGTAAAACGGGTATTCTTCATTATCGTCCCATCTAGTAACATCAAAAGTCCTATCACTGGCAATTGGAACCCTTATATGATCTCCGATAAAACCAGCAAAATCATAGCAAAGTTTAGGTTTATAAAGTTCTGTCGCAAAAGCAACCATAATAGGAAAATATGTATCTTGCGATGTTGTAAGGGTAATTTGTGCTTTTGTTTGATTGGTTGAAACCACATTTTCCCCTGTTGTTCCTAGTTGATCTGTATGGATGTCTATCCCTTGATTGTTGGTTATATTTGGACTTCTTGTGTTAACGCCTGTAATGGAAGAATTAAAAAAGTTATTGATCCCGCTTGCACTTGATAGAGTTTTGGTCTGCCCGGCTTTATCTCCATCAATACTTGTAAATCTAAATTGATCTCCTGATATATATCTATCTCCCTCATTTGCAAAAACAGAAAGTGTGGAATCGACACTCCCTGTTTTAGGTGTCTTAAAGCCACTTAAATTTATGATTTTATCATTAGCTGGCTGTGCTCCATTATTTGAATTTCCATCAATATCAAAAACTTTTACAAAGCCATCAAAAACTGTTGCATTTCTTGTTTTTTCTCCTACCGAATCATTTTCATAAATGACAACAAGAGTCCAAGCTCCTGAGTTTCCAAGTCCATCATTTGGTTGGGTCGAACCCTGCGTAGAGGGTATATCCGCTACTCTATAAATTGCTCTTGGATCTTTGTCTTGGAGTAGATTGGTCACATCAGCAAAACACCCATAAGATGTTCCAAGGTATGAACCATTTACCGCTGTTCCAAGAACTGTATATGATGATATATTTACATAACTACTATTATCAATTGATAATTTCACAGTGTGATTGTTTATCAAGTTGGTTGCTTGCGTTTGCGTAAAATTACTATTGGAAAGATATCCACTCCAATAAAGTCCCGCCCATTTTACTTTTGCCGGATTTGGGTTTTCAGCTGTAGGGATGATTGCAGGATCTGCTAAAGTAGCACTTGAAGAGTTGAATGTTGTACCATCACTATCTATATCTATAAATCTTAAATTAGCATCAGCGTTTGATATATTATCGCCGGATTCAACACATTGTCCTAAACCATTTTTTGGACACAAAACCGTATTTCCTATAATTTTCATATTGCCGGTTAAATTGAGGCTTTTTCTTATCGGAAAAATACCACCAGTTGGAGTGGCGGAATTTGGTTGAAATAGAATACTCAAGTTATAATTTGTACTTCCTCCGTTAGGCCAATAAGCAAGTCTTACTTTGTATGTTTGCCCAGCTAGAACGGAAATAGTTGAGATGACAGGGTTATTAGAAGCACTACCATCTACACCTAATGTTTGTGTGCAGTTTTGATTGTAAAGATAGGCATCCATATCTCTCCATGAACCTGTCACTTGAATGCTAACTGTGCCGTCCGAGGGTGCAATAAATGAATAATAATCGTTTTTATCATATTTCCCTACCGAGCCGCTAGAGTTGTATGGCACAGTCACAGCTTCAGCATTCCAACAACTGTCATTATTAAAAGTATCGGCAAAAATAAAGCTATTACTAAAAATCATAAAAGCTATTATTGAAAAAATTCTTAAAAATATTCTAGACATCCTACATCCTTTTTTGTTAGGAATTAGATTGGATTATCCCAACCTCTCATACTTAATCATACTAAAAAATATCTTAAAAATATATTATAGTTAATATCTTAATGAAAAATAATCATTATATATGGTTATTTTGCTTGTGCTATAAGGACGCCCTCTAAGAGTTTATCGATATCTCCATCTAAAATTGCATCAACATTGGAGTAGGCTTGGTTGCTTCTAGAGTCTTTGACTTGTTGATAAGGCGCAAGCACATAAGAGCGTATCTGATGCCCCCAGCCGATATCACTTTTTTCTACACCGTCTATCTCAGCTTGTTTCTTTGCCATCTCGTACTCATAGAGGCGGGATTTGAGCATTTTGAGCGCACTTGCTTTGTTTTTATGTTGGCTTCTGTCATTTTGACACTGCACAACGATATTGGTCGGGATATGCGTGATGCGGATAGCGCTCTCGGTTTTATTGACATGTTGTCCGCCTGCACCGCTAGCTCTGTAGGTGTCAATGCGGATATCTTTGTCTTCTATCTCGATATCGATATCATCATCTATCTCAGGCGAGACCATCACGGAGGTAAAAGAGGTATGGCGTTTTGCATTGCTGTCAAACGGACTGATACGCACAAGTCTATGGATACCATTTTCTACTTTGAGGTAGCCGTAAGCATTTTCACCTCTGATGATAAAAGAGGCATCTTTTATGCCTGCCTCTTCTCCGGCTTGATAGTCAAGCTCTTCAACCTTAAATCCTTTTCGCTCTGCCCATCGCAGATACATCCTGTAGAGCATACTAGCCCAATCTTGGCTTTCAGTCCCACCTGCACCGGGGTGAATAGTGATGATAGCATTATTGTTGTCGTGTTCACCGCGAAGCATCATCTCCACTTCGAGCACTTCAACGGTATCTTCCAGATTTGAAGCATCTTCAAATAGAAGTGCAAGCGTATCTTCATCTTTTTCACTCTTAGAAAGCTCAAAATACTCATTGGCATCGCTGAGCATATCGTTTGCTTTATCAAACTTTGCCAACATCCTCTGCGTCGTTGTTTTCTCTTGAGATATCTTACCTGCCATATCACTATCTTCCCAGAAGATCGGGTCTTGTTGCATGACTTCGATCTCCGCAAGCCTGTCTCTTAGTTTTTGTGGTTTGAGTATATTTGCAATATTCTCGATTTTTGTATTTAGCGTTTTGAGCAGCTCTCCATACTCATAACTATCCATGTATACCCTTTTATATCTGTTTCATTTTTGAAAAGTTTTGGTATTATTTTATCGAAATATACTACAAAGAGAGGTTATAAGGTATGCTCATTATAAAAGATATAGATGAGTTAAAAAGAGTGAGGGCTTCCATAGATGGAAGTGTCGGTTTTGTGCCGACCATGGGTGCGCTCCATCCCGGACATCTCTCTTTGATCCAACGCGCAAAAAAAGAGAATGAGCGAGTCGTCGTTTCTATCTTTGTTAATCCAACCCAGTTTTTAGAGGGTGAAGATCTAGAAAAATATCCAAAAAAAGAGGAAGCCGATCTTAAGATATGTAAACATGCAGGTGTAGATGTAGTCTTTATGCCTGATGCTGCGATGATGTATGCAAAAGATGAGATGAGTATCATTGCACCTCAAGTGCGTGGCTATCTGCTTGAGGGTGAAAAACGACCCGGGCATTTTGACGGCGTACTTCGAGTTGTGCTCAAACTTCTCAATCTCACTCGTCCTTGGAGGGCGTATTTCGGCAAAAAAGATGCACAGCAACTCGCACTTATCCAGAGTATGGTACGAGACTATTTTTTAGATACCATAGTAGTGCCTTGTGACATAGTCCGTGATAGTGATGGTTTAGCGCTTAGTAGTAGAAATGTTTATCTCAGCAGTGAAGAGAAAAAAGAAGCACTCTCTCTTTCGCGGTCACTGCGAATAGCAACAAAGATGATTTCTAGCGGTGAGCGCAATATCGAGACGATTAGAGATGCGATGATTGATGAACTTGGTAAGCATATCAAGATCGATTATGTTGCGATAGTCGATCGACAATTTCAAAGCATTGAGCAGATTATCATCGGTAATACTATCATTCTTGTAGCCGGATTTGTAGGGGCAACAAGGCTTATCGACAATATCCAAGTTTAGATATTTTTAAAAAGATCTTGAGGAGAGAGTGGTTTATCCTCTTGCGGTTTGGGTTCTGCTTTTTCTTGGAGTGGTTTTGGTGGAGTTATCTCATCTATGATGTTGTCTTGATCTCTATTTTCTATATCTGTCTCTTCTACTTTTTCAGGAAAAAGATAGCCTAGGTCCACCAAAGATTTTGCTATTTTTTTAAAAGTCGGTACTGCTGTTTGTGCAGCAAAATAGGTATATTTCTTTTTAGGTTTGATGACTAAAACACCTACGGTATATTTATTGCCTTGTTTGTCGTTGACAAAGCCAAAGAAACTACTTTGATACTCTCGCACATATCTTCCATCCCTTGCTATATGCGCCGTACCTGTTTTTCCTCCAACTTCAAGACCGGGATATATCGCCTTTTTCCCTGTCCCTTCCTCGACGGTTTTTATAAGTATCTTTTTCATACTATTTGCTACATCAGCACTTAATGGATGGAGAATATGTTCATCGCAAGGTAGTGTGTAGTGTTTTCCAAAGACATCTTCTAAATACGCTGCGATCCTAGGAGTAGGGATGACCCCTTCGTTATTAAATGCTGTATAGGCTTTAAGTAATTGCATAAAACTTACCATGAGCCCATAGCCATAAGATGTGTTTGAACTATCAAGTTTGTGGTTGAGCGTCATGGATGATTTGATGGAGCCGGCGAGATCTCTTGGAAGATCAATGCCTGTAGGTTTTGAAAGTCCAAAGCTCTTGAGCCCGTCGTGGAATTCTTTTCCTTTGAGGAGCCAAGCGATTTGTGTGATACCGATATTTGAGGAGTAAGCGATGATATCAGCGGCACTCAATTTTTCAAATTTGTGATCATCGGTGATTGTATATTTCCCGATTTTAAATTTACCACCGTAAAGATCAAATTCACTTTCGGGTTTGACTTTGTCAAGTTGCATCGCTATAGCCAAAGTGAGTGGTTTGATGACAGAACCCGGCTCATAAAGATACTCTGTAAAGTTTGGAGTAAGTACGGGGATGTCTTGTTGTTTTATGCCGCTAGGACTATATCTATTTGAGCTTGCTAGTGTGAGCACTTTGCCGCTTTTTGACTCAACAATACCTGCTAATATCTCATCGGCTTGCAGTTCTTTTTTCATATGATCCAAGATGATTTCAATCCTTCTTTGTAAGGAGAGAGGGATATTGAGATGGAGATCAAGTCCATCGATGCGTGGCACACTTTTACTCTCATTGTTTTGTATCAAAGCGCCGACAACATCTCTTTTGCCTTGAAGGTAGCCGTTTTGTTTGTAGGCTATATATTTATTGTAATATCGCTCAAGGCCTTGTTTGCCTATAGGTCTTATGTATCCGTCTTCTTCTCTAAGATCACCAACAAATCCAAGTACAGGTGCAGCGACATCAAAAAGAGGAAAGAATCGGCTTTCACCATTTTCAACGACATCAAGCCCATAGAGTATCTCAACACCGCTGGGAAGTTTAATAGATCGAAACACATTGAGTCGTCTCAGCTTGTATGCGAGTGATTTGAGTTGTGCGGCACCTCTTGCGTCGATGTCTCTAGAGAGGATGATTGTCCCTCTTGTAATCTCTTTGCCTTTGATATCCTTAAACTTCTTTTTGATATTTGCCTCAGGGATATTACTATAGAGGCTAAAGAGTTTTATGAAGAGCTCTTTTTTGTCAGGATCGATACTCTCCGCTCTAATGGAAGCCTCATAATTTTTTTTGCTACTTGCTAAAGTGTACCCGTCGCTTGAGATGATGTTGCCTCGCAGGGATCGATCATGCACGGTTGTCGTGGCAGTCGGAAGTCTTCTCTCTTTGTGAATAGTTCTAAAAACAGAGTACAAAAAGGAGAAAAAGAGCATGATAAAGATTGTATAGAGTATAAGTAATTTTTTGCTTTTTTGCTCCGCGAGATTATTTGTTTGTGTCAATTTGATTCTTTCATTATATAAATTCTTATAATTGTCTTCTAATTTTAATCAAAACTCACTTTGATTTGCCCTTTATGCTTTGAAAATATAACTCTCTTTAGATAGAATGATAAAAAAACAAAAGAGCCTTGACTTGATGATTGACAGACCCCTTTTTATAGCAGTTATGTTCTTGCTTGCAATCTCACTTATGATGACCTATTCTCTCTCTGTCTATACGGTTGTTCATTTTGAATATAACTCTTGGCATTTCTTTGTTAGACAGCTTATGGCGGTTGCAATCGGGTTTTTATCTATCATCATCTTAAGTCGACTTGATCCTGATCGTTGGTTTATCCCGCTTGGGATATCGATATTTATATTTTTCTTTATATTGATGTTTGCGATGCAATTTTTCCCAAGCTCTATCGTAAGATCAGTCGGTGGTGCAAAAAGATGGATACACGCCGGACCGCTCTCTATCGCTCCGGTTGAGTTTTTTAAGATTGGGTTTGTTTTCTTTTTAGCTTGGAGTTTCTCTCGCAAATTGCTCAATAGGGGAAAGATGGAATTTATCGAAGAGATAAGAGCATTTTCTCCTTATCTTGCCGTCTTTTTTATCGCCGTTATTTTGATCGCCATTTTGCAAAAAGACCTTGGGCAAGTTGTTGTCGTTGGTGCAACTTTGATGATTATGTTTATCTTTGCAGGTAGTAGTTTTCGTTTTTTCGTTACATTGATGCTCGGAGGCTTGGCAGCATTTGTAGGGCTCATAGTTATGGCACCGCATAGGATAGAGCGAGTCAAAGGCTGGTGGGCCGGTATTCAAGACACTATTCTTGCTATCTTTCCTTTTGAAAATGTGCAATCACTCAGAGTAGATGTGGTGACAAAAGAGCCTTATCAGGTATCAAATTCACTCAATGCCATCAATAACGGAGGTTACTTTGGAGTGGGGCTTGGTAATGGGCAGTTTAAGTTAGGATACTTGAGCGATGTCCATACCGACTTCATCTTATCGGGTATTGCTGAGGAGTTTGGTTTTTTTGGTCTGCTCATAGTGACATTTGCGATGCTTTTTATCATCTTTCGACTCTTTAAAATAGCTGCAAAGTTAACAAACCCCGTCTATTATCTCTTTTGCATCGGTGTAGCGTTATTGATAGGATTTGCATTTGTAATGAATAGTTTTGGAATATCAGGTATCACGCCTGTAAAAGGAATCGCTGTGCCGTTTTTGAGTTATGGTGGCTCACAGATGTTCTCTCTGTGCATCGCCGTAGGGATGGTGTTGATGGTTTCAAAAAAAAGATATCAAGGATAAGGAGCGAGGCATGGCAATAGTAATGACCGGAGGGGGTACGGGTGGACATCTCGTAATCATCAAGGCACTTAAAGAGTATCTCAAAGATGAGGAGCTTATCTATATAGGCTCAACGATGGGTCAAGATCAAGCTTGGTTTGAAAATGATAGTGATTTTAAAGAGCGATATTTTTTAAATACAAGAGGTGTTGTCAATCAAAAATTCTTTGGAAAAATCGTTTCACTTTGGCTTCTTTTGAAAGCTACTATCAGATCTTATATCATCTTAAAAAAACAAAAAGCACGCGTTGTTTTTTGTGTTGGTGGATTTTCTGCTGCTCCAACTTCTATAGCCGCACTTTTAGCCGGGACGCCTCTTGTGATTCATGAACAAAATGCTCTAAGCGGTGCACTCAATAGACGCCTCAAAAAATATGCACGATATTTTATCTCCTCTTATGATCCTCAAAGTCCTATCCAAAGTTATCCTATAAAAGAGGAGTTTTTTGAGTCTGCAAGAGTGCGAAGCGAGATCAAAAAGATTATCTTTTTGGGTGGCTCTCAAGGTGCAAAAGCTATCAATAAATTGGCAATCAAATTGGCGCCATGGCTCAAAGAGCAAGGTATATCTATCGTCCATCAAGCCGGAGAGAAAAATATAAAAAGTGTTCAAAAAGAGTATAAAAAGCAAGGCATCGAAACAGAAGTTTTCGGTTTTACAAAGGAGATAGCAAGATATATGAGTGAGTGTGATTTGGCGATTGCTAGAAGCGGTGCATCAACACTTTGGGAGTTGAGCGCGACAGGTCTACCGGCGATTTTTATCCCTTTTCCATATGCAGCAGGAGATCATCAATACTACAATGCAAAATTTTTAGCACAAAAAGATCTTGCATGGGTTATTCGTGAACGCGACCTTAAGATAAAAAAAATCAAAGAAATCATCTTAAATGCCGACATAGAACAGAAAAGTAGAGGGCTGTTAGAGATTATCAAAAAAGATGGCGCTCAAGAGATAGCCAAGATTATTAAGAGCGTGCAATGAAGGCACTGTTTTATACTCTCTTTTTACTAGCGATCGTCGCTATAGCTCTTTTTTTAACGAAAGAGTATTGTTATACGTATTATCAAAAATGTTTTGAGCCCACAAAGATTTCTAAGTTCAAGCCAAGGATTCTCATCCAAGAGCCCGAACTCGAGGTAATCAGCAGCGAAAGAAAACTCAAACACGCACTTGCCGATAGTGATTTTATCATCTATCCTAAAAAGATCACGCTTATTGCGATCAAAAATAGCGCCATGCTTGAAGTGTGGGGAGAAAAAAATGGGGGGATGGTCTATATCACCTCTTTCCCATTTAGTGCATGTTCCGGTAAACTCGGTCCAAAACTGCAACAAGGAGATCATCAGATACCAGAAGGCATTTATGGTATAGAGTATCTCAATCCAAACAGCCAATTTCACCTCTCGATGAAGATAAGTTATCCCAATAGTTTTGATAAGAAAATAGCCAAGATGTATGGTATAGCCAACATGGGTGGAGACATTATGATCCATGGAGGCTGTCAAACAAGTGGCTGCATCCCGCTTGGAGATTATAATGTAGAACAGCTCTACTTTTTAGTACAGAAAGTTGGTATCAAAAATATAAAAGTGATCATAGCTCCTGTAGATTTTAGAGATGGTGGAGTAGTAAGCTATGATAGGCAAAAGTTCTTTTGGCTTGATGAACTTTATAAGAAGCTAGCCCAAGAGCTTGAAACGTATAGAAAAAAAGGCTAATTTGAAATTTTTTTAGTTACAATATCGATATTTTAAACGGGGATTTTTATGGATGTAAGGCAACTTTTTTTAGATTTTTTCAAGAGTAAGGATCATGCTATAGTGCCAAGTTCACCGCTTGTGCCTGATGACCCAACACTTCTTTTTACCAATGCAGGCATGGTGCAATTTAAAGATATATTTACAGGTACTGCGCCTATCCCAAATCCTCCTCGAGCAACAAGTTCACAAACCTGCATTAGAGCAGGCGGGAAACACAATGACCTTGATAATGTCGGCTACACGGCAAGACACCATACCTTCTTTGAGATGCTTGGCAATTTCTCTTTTGGAGACTATTTTAAAGAGAAGGCAATCGCTTACGCCTGGGAGTTTATCACAAGCAGTAATTATCTTGGATTGCCTGTTGAAAAACTTTGGGTTACGGTGCATGATAGTGATGATGAGGCCTTCGAGATATGGTCGCAACATATCGATCCTAGCCGTATCATGCGATTTGGTGACAAAGATAACTTTTGGCAGATGGGAGATACGGGACCTTGCGGGCCGTGTAGTGAGATATTTTTTGATCAAGGTGAGGAAAATTTTAACTCTCCTGAAGATAAGATGGGGGGCGATGGCGATAGATTTTTAGAGATATGGAATCTTGTTTTTATGCAATACGAAAGAGATGAGAGCGGGGAGTTGCATCCACTACCAAGTCCAAGTATCGATACCGGTATGGGGTTAGAGCGGGTTGTTGCTATCAAAGAGGGGAAACTCAACAACTACCACTCATCGCTTTTCATGCCTTATATTGAAGCGATCGAATCACTTGTAGGGTTTAATTATAATTATAGTGATGCAAAAAGCGCAAGCTTTAGAGTTATCGCCGATCATCTACGCTCTTGCTCTTTTCTTTTGGCTCAAGGCGTGAACTTCGATAAAGAAGGTAGAGGCTATGTGCTCAGACGCATCATGAGAAGAGCTATCCGCCACGGTTATCTTTTGGGGTTAAGAACACCTTTTATGTATAAGCTTGTTGATGTCCTTGCTCAAAATATGGGTGGCCATTATGCATATCTTGAGACGCAAAAAGAGTCTATCAAAAGTGCGATGATGCTTGAAGAGGAGCGTTTTTTTGAGACGATAGATGCCGGGATCAATCTTTTTCAAAAAGAGCTTGAAAATACTAAAGATATCTTTAGCGGTGAAGTTGCCTTTAAACTCTATGATACTTATGGTTTTCCACTTGACCTCACCCAAGATATGCTGAGAGAACAAAACATAGGTTTAGACATCGAGATGTTTGATGCGCAGATGGATGAGCAAAGAAAAAAATCCAAAGCTTCATGGAAAGGAAGTGGCGATGCACTCAGTAGCGGTGATTTTAAAGAGTTACTCGAAGCGTTTGGTGCCAATCAATTTGTAGGCTATGAAGCCACACAGGCCCACTCAAAAGTGATAGCACTTTTAGATGAGGATTTTAAAAGAGTTCAGAGCGTACAAGGTTCGGGTTGGGTGATGCTTGAGAAGACACCATTTTATGCCGAGTCAGGTGGGCAATGTGGTGATAGCGGTAGTATCAATGATACCATCAAAGTTACTGAGACGCGAAAATTTCTAGAGCTCAATTTGAGTCACTTTGAAGGCAGTCTTAATGTAGGTGATGAGGTTGAAGCCATCGTTGATGATAGTCGTGCACAGATAGCCAAACACCACTCGGCAACACATCTTTTGCATGCCGCTCTTAGAGAGATACTAGGTGCACATATAGCACAAGCAGGATCACTTGTAGAAGCAAAGAGGTTGCGGTTTGATTTCTCACATCCAAAGGCAGTGAGCAAAAATGAGCTTGCAAGCATAGAGGCTTGGGTCAATGATAAGATTGATAGAGCTTTAAAGAGCGATACGGAAGTAACAGATGTTGAGACTGCGAAGCAAAAAGGTGCCATTGCACTCTTTGGAGAGAAGTATTCTGATGAGGTGAGAATGGTCGACTTTTCCGGTGTATCTACAGAGCTGTGCGGTGGAACGCATGTGACAAATACATCTGAGATAGGTATGTTTCTTATCACAAAAGAGAGTGGGGTGAGTGCCGGTGTACGGCGTATAGAGGCGATTTGTGCCAAGGAAGCTTTCGGGTTTGTAAAAGAGTTGCGCAGTAATCTTGAGAGCATTAAAGATGAGGTGAAAAATCAAGATGTACTCTTGGGAGTTTCAAAACTCAAAGAGCAGATAAAAGAGTTAAAAGGCGAGCTTGCAAGTGCACAAAGTGCAACAAAGCAAGAGCTTAAAAGCGAAGTGATAGATGGGGTTCATGTCATCATCGATACTGTTGAAAATGGCGATATCAAAACACTTATTGATGAAGCAAAAAACAAATACGACAAAGTTGCCGTGATGTTGATACAGCCCAAAAATGACAAAGTGCTCATTGCGTGTGGTGCTCAAGGCATCGGCATCAAAGCCGGCGCTTGGATCAAAGAGATTGCACCAATCCTTGGTGGCGGTGGCGGCGGTCGAGATGACTTTGCGCAAGCCGGCGGTAAGGATGCCACTAAGATAGAAGAGGCACTAGCGGCATCTAGAGAGTATATAAAGAGCAGTCTTTAGGGATTTGATCTGATTTTTGATATAATCCAAAATACTAATAGATACAGGATTATCGATGTATGATAATGAGTTAAAAGCACTCAAAAAATCAAACCGTTTTAGAGAGAGAATACTTTTAGATAGCGAACTGATAGATCTTGGCACCAACGATTATCTTGGGCTTGCTTCAGATAAGAAACAGGTCAAGAAAGCGATCAAACTTCTTTTGGCGCAAGAGAGCTTTGCTCCAAAGGCGAGCATGCTTGTTGGCGGTTATCATATGGTGCATGCGCTTTTTGAAAATGAATTAGCTAAGCTCAATGGATTTGAATCGGCGATTATGCTGAGTAGCGGTTTTCTAGCAAACATCGCCCTCGTTGAATCTTTAGTCCGTAAAGGCGATTTTCTCCTTATGGATGAGGAGTTTCACGCTAGTGGTATATTGGCAACGAAACTGATAGAGGATAGGTACGCATTTTTTAAACACAATGATCCTGATGATCTTAGAGAAAAACTCCAAGGCATAAAAGCAAAAAGAGTTTTTATAGCTATCGAGGGTGTCTACTCTATGAGTGGGGATATCTGCAAAAAAGAGATATTTGATATTGCTGATGAGTTTGGCGCCTTTATGATAGTAGATGAAGCACATAGTAGTGGCGTGTTGGGTAAAAATCTCTTGGGAGTATTTGATTATTTTGGCATCATGCCTAAGAAAAAACATATCAAGATGGGAACACTTGGTAAGGCATACGGCTCGCAAGGCGCTTATATCTTGGCTTCAAAAGAGATCATCTCATTTTTAGAAAATCGAGCAAAGCCCATCATCTACTCAACAGCACCTTCGCTTTTTGATGCTGCTTTAGCGCTCGTAAATCTTCGCTATATAACGAAAAATAGAGAGAGATTTGTCCAAAAGATTCAAAAAAGACAAAGGTTAGCAAAACAGATTTTTGGCAAAAAAATCCATTCACTCATCTTGAGTATTGAGCAAAAAGATAATCAGAGTGTACAAAAGATACAAAAAACACTTAAAGAGAAAGGATTTTTTATAGGGGCTATCAGACAACCGACAGTTGCACAACCTATTCTTCGGATTATACCTCGAATCAATGTCTCTTTGCCGCAGATTAGAGAAGCCTTTAAGATAATAAGAGATATCAATGATTGCGTGTAAAAAAATATATATCAAACACAAGGAAGAGACTTTAGTCGATATCAGTTTTGATATCAAGAGTTCGACGGCACTTGTGGGACAAAGTGGAAGCGGGAAATCACTCACACTGAAAGCACTTATGAATCTTCTGCCGACTTCGCTCGAGTCACAACTTGATGTACAAAGTGAGTTTGAGCTCATAAGAGGTAAAAGCATAGGGTTTGTACCTCAAAATGCTTTTACGGCACTCTCGCCTATGAGTCATATCAAAAAACAGTGGATCGGTGATTTAAAGAGTGCAATAGAGCTTTTTGAAATGACAGGATTAGATGCGGCTTTATTGGATCGTTTTCCTTCAGAATTAAGCGGTGGACAGCTCCAAAGAGTTATAATATCAATGGCGTTAGCATCAAAGCCAAAATTGCTCCTGCTTGATGAGCCTACAACGGCACTTGATCCTCAACTGAGAGATGAAATCATAAAAATTTTGATACAATTGCAAGAGAAGATAGGTTTTTTGATGCTTTTTGTAACGCATGATATGGGTATCGCTAGAAAATTGTGTGATGATATTGTGGTTTTGAAGAAAGGTAAATGTATAGAGAGTGGAGATGCGAAGAGCATCTTTGAGCGGCCAAAAGATTTGTATACTAAAGAGCTTATCGATGCCGGTTTTGAAAATAGGGAGTTTAGAAAATGATACACAAGATGATAAAGGGCTCGATACTGCTTGCGATAATGTTGACTATCGGATTGGTAGGAGCTTTTGTCTACGCGTATAAACAGGTTAATATTGATGCACAAGAACTTATAGATTATAACCCAAAAGTTTCAACTGCTATCTATGATAGAGATGGAAAAAGAATCGCCTATCTTTTTGAAGGCGAGCATAGACTTTACGCAAGATACGATGAGATTCCCGGCAGGTTAATAGAAGCGCTTGTTGCCATTGAGGATACACGATTTTTTGAGCATGACGGTGTTAATCTTGATGCGATTATAAGAGCTATCCTTAAAGATATCAAGGCGAGAAGATTTGTTGAAGGCGGCAGTACACTCACACAACAACTTGTTAAAAATAAACTCCTTACTAACGAGAAGAAATTTGCTAGAAAGCTCAAAGAGGCGATTGTAGCACTCAAGATAGAGCAGACATTGACAAAAGAGGAGATCCTCGAGCGCTATCTCAATGAGATATTTTTCGGTAATGGCTATCATGGTGTCAAAACAGCAGCAAACGGCTTTTTCCATAAAGAGCTCAGTGAGCTTACACTCAAAGAGTGTGCCATTCTTGTAGGACTTCCCAATGCTCCAAGTGCGCTTAATCCAACAAGGCACTACACAAGATCAATGCAAAGAGCAAATAATGTTCTCTTTAGGATGAAGAGTTTAGGCTGGATCAGTCCAAAAGAGTATCTTGAGGCGGTTAAAGAGATGCCAAAAGTTTACAATACTACTTTGACTGAAAATATAGCACCTTATATTACCGATGAAGTTGTAAGAGAGCTTTCTGATAAATTTAAAGATATTAAAACAGGTGGCTACAGCATCTATACAACGATAGATATGAAGCAACAAAAGATTGCAAGAGAGTCACTCAAGGAGACACTTGATGATGCGTATAAACGCTACAATGATGAAAGTAGTAAAAAAAATCTCAATGGTGCGATTATCGCAGTAGATAGTAAAACAGGCGATATCATGGCGCTTGTTGGCGGCGTTGATTATAAAAAAAGTGCATTCAATAGAGTCACTCAAACCAAAAGACAACCGGGCTCATCTTTTAAACCTTTTATCTATCAAACAGCACTTGACATGGGCTACAATCCGGCTACAAAATTGCCTGATTTGGCTACAACATTTGAGTATTATGAGAATGGACAAAGAAAGATATGGGCACCTAAAAATTATGAAGGAAGCTTCAAGGGATTTCTCACACTTCGAGAAGCGCTCTATACATCTAGAAACTTAGCAACGGTTAATCTTGTCCATGATATAGGAGTCGATACCATATCAAAAAGGCTCTCTTTTTTAGATATCCCAAATATTCCTCAAAATATGTCTATCGCACTCGGCGCAATCAATATAAGTCCACTTAAGATGGCACAGATATTTTCAGTTTTTGCAAATTATGGGCATATGATTGAGCCAAGACTTGTGAGCAAAGTTGTATCTAAAGACAATACGATTCTCTTTGAGACACGACCAAAAGAGATAGCCAACTTTACAAAACCGGAGCAAGCGTATCTCATGACAAGCATACTCAAAGATGTTGTCAAAAGAGGAACAGGAACAAGAGCCGGGGTGAGCGGGATTGAGCTTGCCGGTAAAACAGGGACAACCAATAAAAATGTAGATGCTTGGTTTTGTGGCTATTCTCCCTCTTTAGAGGTTATCGTCTGGCTTGGAAGAGATGATAATGCTCGTATAGGCACAGGGGCAACAGGAGGCTCATATCCTGCCATGGCTTTCTCTCGATATTTTAAAAAGCTCTTGCAAGTTGATCCAACGATCAAAAGAGTTTTTGACATCCCAAAAGGAGTCTTTATCGGTGAAACAATGGATGGAGGCAAAGAGTATTATACGACAACATCTCCACTCCCTACAAGACAAAATATAGACGACTCAACAGGCGTATCAACTGTTGATCAGACTGTCATAAACGAGAGTGATGGCGTAAATGAGACAACAGATGTATCGGATAATGAAGAGTATAACGAAGGATTGCATCCAACAGCAAAACCTCCAAAACCTATGATAGAGGACGGCGGTGCACTCTTTTAGTGTGTTACTGGTTGCAATACAATCTCAAGAAATATAGAATAATTTATTTTGGTGGGTGATTATTTTAGGTAAGTTTCAAATAAACGAGGCAAGAGCCCCGTTTAGATAATTAGCAAGAGTATGTTGACATATACTCAAATGCAGTTGGTCTCGCTTCATCTTCCCAAACTTGTGTTTCAAATTTATAATCTTTGAATGTTGTAAGGAAAAGATCACTCATGACAGGCTTGAGGTATTCTTGATCTTTAATCATTGCTTCAAGTGCTTCTCTGAGTGTATGAGGCATTTGCGGTATGCCTTTTTCTCTGATCTCGTCAAGACTCAACTCAAAAAGATCCTCATCCATTGGTCCTACAGGCTCAAATTTGTTTTTGATACCATCAAGTCCGGCAAGTAACATAGCTGTAAATGCAAGGTATGGGCAAGATGTAGAATCCGGGAATCTCATCTCAACTCTTGTAGCCATCTCTCCGGCACCGTATGGAATACGGCAAGATGCTGATCTATTTTGGCTAGAGTAAGTCAAGATACTTGGTGCTTCAAAGCCGGGAATCAATCTTTTATAAGAGTTAGTTGACGGGTTAGTAAATGCTGCAACTGATTGTGCATGGTGTAAGATACCGCCGATGTAGTGTCTAGCTGTTTCGCTGAGGTTAGCATATTCACCCTCTTTATAGAATGTGTTTTTGCCTTTTTTCCAGATAGATTGATGCACGTGCATGCCGTTTCCATTATCTCCATGGAGTGGTTTTGGCATAAATGTAGCAGTTTTACCGTTAAGATGTGCTACCATTTTTACAACATATTTATACTTTTGTACATTATCAGCTGCTTCAACAAGTGTGCCGAATTTTACACCAATCTCCCCTTGAGCTTGTGCAACTTCATGGTGACCGAGTGTTACTTCAAGACCGACTTGCTCAAGCATAAAGATCATCTCAGCTCTAAGATCCATCATTGAATCGATTGGTTGAACCGGAAAGTAACCACCTTTTGTTCTTGGTCTATGTCCCATATTGCCATGCTCATATTTTGTATCGCTGTTCCATTCCCCCTCTTCAGAGTCAACTCTAAAGTATGAACTGTTGATATCATCTCTAAATCTCACATCATCAAAGATAAAAAATTCATTTTCAGGTCCGAAATAAGCGACATCGCCGATACCTGTTTCTTCTAGGTGTTTCAGTGCTTTTTTCGCTATAGATCTTGGACATTTTTCATACATCTCACCTTTGTAGATATCATAGATATCACAAAATACTACGATTGTAACATCAGCGGTAAAAGGATCCAAGAAAGCTGTTTCAACATCAGGTTTAAGTATCATATCTGATTTGTTAATCGGCTGCCAAGCTTCGATAGATGAACCATCAAACGGTACACCGGTTGTAAGGTTTTCCTTATTGATAGCACTCATTCTATAAGTAAGGTGATGCCATGCCCCTTTGATATCAGTAAATCTTAAATCTACAAACTCTACTTCATTATCTTTACAATATTTTAAAAAATCATCAACATCTTTGACGAATTTACCCATGCGTAACTCCTTAGTTTTGAAAAATTCACCATAGATTATAGCAATATCTTCACTAAGCTATGCTTTCAAGAGTGATTAAAAAATAGGCAATTTTTTTCAAAAAGAGATTTATTGTGATTATTTTTTGCGTAATATAAAAATTTATAGTAATTTTTATTGCATTGCAAGATAAGACTAATGAAATAGTACTGACTCTTTTTCTCTATTTTTAAAATAAGTAGCGTGAGTGTAGCCGACCTCTTTTGCTAATTTTAGTGCATCATCGTAGCCATATCCTATATGTTCTAGTGCATGTGCATCAGAGCTAAAGGTGATAGGAATATCAAGCGCAAATGCTTCTTGAAGGAGAGCTTTTGAGGGGTAGATTTCATTGATGGGTTTTCTCAAACCCGAGGTGTTAATCTCTAGAGTCATACCGGATTGTTTTATAGCTTTGAGTGCCTCTTTTGCTAAAAGGCGTATATCTTTTTTAGGAAGAAATTTAAATACCTTTGGCAGATCCAAGTGCCCAACGATATCAAAAAGATTACTTTTTGCCATCATTGTAATAGCTTCAAAATAGTCCTCCCATATAGCATCAATCTCTCTCTCTTTGTACCCGCCTATAAATTCAGGATTATCAAATCCCCATTTATTGATAAAATGAACAGAGCCGACGAGATAATCAACTTTTGCCTTTAATACTCGATCATCCATAAATCCCGGAAGCCAATCCACCTCATAACCAAGGAGCATCTCTATCTCATCTTTATAACGCTCTTTAAGCTCTAAAACCTCTTGTTCATAACTTGCCATTTCTCCAAAAGGGAGTCTATAGCCTTGATCAAAATCCATGGGCGCATGTTCACTAAAACCATAGATGTCGATACCAAGCTCGATAGCCTTTTTGATGTACTCTTCTACGCTTCCCTCGGCGTGGTTGCATCTAGTGGTGTGGTTGTGTATATCTATGCGCATCAATTTACTTTTTATCTGTATTATAGCCTAAATCGTTATTTGGTTTGTTATTTTTAAATAGCTGAAATAGAACAGCGATTAGGGAGGCTATGGAAAGCAGAGCTAAAATGGATGCAATACTTTTGTGAAATAGGTCATTGTATCTTGGTTCCGTAATGGCTAAAGCCAATAAAAAAATCATAAATCCTAACTCAAAAATAGCAAGTACATATAAAAATTTTAGAGCTTTTTTGTGTGTTTCTGAGATAATAATAGGACCCCACAGCGGAAAGAGTGCGAGAATGATAAGCCCAAAGTGGACTTTTGTTGAAAACATTGCGTCATGTGCATTGATGAATTGGCTTTGGTCTGTTGCTAATTGAAATTGGGTAAACGCAAATGAGGCAAAAAATGCATACAATAAAGATGTAGTCATAATGATTGAGCGGTATGGTTCCATTTATCTTCTCTACTTGAAATTGATGTTATGATATCTTATTGAGTGTAAAAATGCAAATCGAAAATTTTGGTACAATTACGAAAAAACAAAAGAAGTCAAATGAGTCAAAAAGTAGAGCTTTTAAGTCCGGCGGGAAATCTAGAGAAACTTAAGATCGCATTCAACTATGGAGCAGATGCAGTCTATGGTGGCGTGAGTAGTTTTTCGCTTCGTATCCGCTCGGGCAAGGAGTTTGATAGGGAGAGTTTTCACAAAGGGATAGAGTATGCACATGAACGGGACAAAAAGGTCTATGTCACGATCAATAGTTTTCCATTTAATTCTCAGATAAATCTTTATAAAAAGCATATCGCCCAGATGAGTGAGTTGGCTCCCGATGCTTTTATCGTCGCAAGTCCTGGAGTATTGCAACTTTGCAAGGAGATCGCTCCAAATATCCCTATCCACCTCTCTACACAAGCCAATGTGATGAATGTGCTTGACGCAAAAGTCTATTATGATATGGGGGTGCAGAGGATTATCACGGCGCGTGAGATTAGCTTAAAAGATTGTGAAGCTATCAAGCGTGAACTCCCTGAGCTTGAGCTTGAGGTTTTTGTACACGGCTCCATGTGTTTTGCCTATAGCGGTAGATGTCTTGTCTCGGCACTTCAGATGGGAAGGGTGCCAAATCGCGGTAGTTGTGCCAATGACTGCAGATTCCCTTATGAGGTTTATGCGCACAATCCTGAAACGCAGACGACTTTTAGGTTGGATGAAGAAGAGGGGATCGGCACCTATATCATGAATGCAAAAGATATGAATATGGCATCACATATCGATGAGATTCTCTCAAGCGGTGTAATCGATAGTTTAAAAATAGAGGGAAGAACAAAATCTCCTTACTATGTCGGGGTAGTTACAAAAGCTTACAGGGCAGCGATCGATGATTTTTATATAGGAAGCTTTGATGGCGAGCGATACCAAAAAGAGCTTCACACTACTCAAAATAGAGGGTTTAGTGATGCCTATCTTATCTCTCGTCCCTTTGAAAAAAACGATACCCAATCGCATGATTTTACTATCCAATACGGCACCCATCAAGTCGCAGCACTTGTAGGCGAAGATGGTCTTACATGGAGATGTAAAGACAAAACTTGTGTAGGCGATACGGTGGAGATCGTTTTACCGCATGGAGCATCACTGGATGCAGTGGATAACGAGTATGGGAAGATCGAGTTTATTGGTGGTGCCTATTGGCTCACAATTAAAAAGATCATCTCAAAAGAGGGCAGAGAGTTTGCGTGTATTCATAGTGGGGATGAGCGAGATATACTCTTGCCGTGTATGTTGCCGAGTTATACGATCTTGCGAAGAGGCATCGATGAGGCGTTAGAAAAGAAAGGACTTGTAGAAGCATGAAAAGCATTATCGTATTTTTTTCATTAAGTGTGATGATTTTTGCCAATGATATTCGCTTGTTGAGTGGTGAGCAAAAAGAGCAGATGCAAGGCGTGAGTTATCACGGGGGATGCCCTGTAGGGCTTGATGAGTTGCGTGTTGTAAGTGTCAAATATCTCGGTTTTGACAGTAAAGATCATAAGGGCGAGCTTGTGGTGCATGAGAGCGTGGCACAAGAAGTCGCTCAGATTTTTCAAGCGCTGTATGTTGCAAATTATCCTATCAATAAGATGGAGCCTATTAGAGCGTACGGCGGGAGTGATTGGCACTCCATCGAAGCCGATAACAGCTCAGCATTTAATTGCCGCAATGCCACGGGAAGCAAACACTTTTCAAAGCACGCTTATGGGCTTGCTATCGATCTTAATCCTATAGAGAATCCTTATGTCTTTGCAAGCGGTAAGAGTTCGCATAAGGCATCTGCTCCCTATCTTGATCGATCAAAAATTCTCACGACACCACAAGGCAAAGCGGTATTGAAAAAGCGAAGTGAAGCGGTGCAAATATTTAAAAGGCACGGTTGGAAGTGGGGCGGAGATTTTGCAAGAGAGAAGGACTATCAACATTTTTACAAATAGGTTCCTTAAAACCTATGAGAGCTATTAATCAATCTTTTGGTAAAATCGTACAATATCAAAAATGAGGGTTGCTATGAAGTTTGTATCTATAATTATAGGAAGCAAAAGCGATTATGAGGTGATGAAAGAGTGTGGTGATACTTTGGAAAAATTTGGCGTTCCTTATGAGATCATTATATCTTCAGCCCATCGAAGTCCAAACAGAACTAAGAGCTATATCATCGAAGCAGAAGCAAAAGGCGCACAGGTATTTATAGCAGCAGCAGGGATGGCAGCACACTTAGCCGGCGCAGTTGCGGCAATGACAACAAAACCTGTCCTCGGTGTTCCTATGGCAAGTGGCGAGCTTCGAGGCGAAGATGCTCTACTAAGTACTGTGATGATGCCCGCAGGTATGCCTGTAGGCACACTCGCTATCGGGAATGCCGGCGCTGTTAATGCTGCCTATCTTGCTGTACAGATAATGGCATTGCAAAATGATGAACTCAAGATCAAACTTCAAGAGGATCGCATAGCAAAAGCGAAAAAAGTTGAACTTGATTCTAGCGAGATAGAGATCATTCTTTAGAGGCTACAATGAGCGAAGTAAAAAAGAGACAAAAATCGATTGTGATTTTTACATCCCCTTCGTGCGTATGGTGCACAAAGGCGAAAAGCTATTTCAAAAAAAGAGGGCTCAAATTTAGAACTATCGATATCACAAAAGATAAAAGAGCAGCGAGTGACTGCTTGAAACATGGCTGTAAAGGTATCCCTGTTATACTGATAGGTACTCATTGGATATGTGGATTTGATGAGAAAAAAATCGAGAAGGCGTTAGGTTAATTATGAATAAAAATGCAATAACATTTAGTGAGTTGCTACTCAAACTTCAGGAGTTTTGGGCGAAGCAGGGCTGTACAATCTTACAACCGTATGATATCAGTGCAGGGGCAGGGACATTTCATCCGGCAACACTGTTGCGAAGTCTAGATAGCACGCCTTGGAGTTGTGCTTATGTAGCTCCAAGTCGCCGTCCAACCGATGGAAGATATGGTGAAAATCCAAATAGACTAGGTGCCTATTACCAATTTCAAGTGCTCATCAAACCAAGCCCTGATGACATCCAAGAGCTGTATCTCAAAAGCTTGGAGTATCTAGGACTCAATTTAAAAGAGCATGATATTCGTTTTGTAGAGGACAATTGGGAGTCACCGACACTTGGAGCCTGGGGGCTTGGCTGGGAGGTTTGGCTTGATGGTATGGAGGTGACACAGTTTACCTATTTCCAACAAGTTGGAGGCTTACCTTGCGATCCTGTCGCTGTCGAGATAACGTATGGGACTGAACGCCTCGCGATGTACCTCCAAGATGTTCATAGCGTCTTTGATATCGTCTGGAATGAGACAAAAAACGGTATTACAACTTACGGCGATGTGCATAGAGAGAGCGAGTACGAATTTAGCAAATACCACTTTGAGGTTGCTGATGTAGAGACGCTTTTTACTCATTTTGAAGATGCTGTTAAAGAGTGTCAGTCGTGTCTAAATGCGCAGTTGCCACTGCCTGCATATGATGAGTGTATGCGAGCATCACATGCATTTAATGTGCTTGATGCCAGAAAAGCTATCTCTCAAGCTGCAAGACAAGAGTATATCTTGCGTATCAGAGAGCTCTCAAAAGGGTGTGCACAAGCCTATAAAGCTCAAGAGAGTGAGAGAAACGAGAGAGTAAAAAACAGATGAAACTCCAAGAGATATATGATTTTTTAGATAATCTAAGTCCTTTTGAGCTTCAAGAAGCATGGGATAATAGTGGGCTTAATGTCGGCTCATTTGATAAAGAGATTACTCAAATCTACTGTTCTCTTGATGTTGATGATGCTCTGCTTGAAACTATCGAGCCAAATAGCCTTATCATTACCCATCATCCCTTGATATTTGGCGGCATAGAGTCATTGGATCTTGATAGATATCCTGCAAATCTGATAGCCAAGATGATCAAAAAAGATATCGCACACATAGCGATGCATACTAACTTCGATAAAACACATCTTAACCGCTATGTTTTTGAGCAGATATTGGGATTTGATATTGATACAACTTTTGGCGAGGGGTATATACTTCAAGCAAAAGTTGATCTCTCAAAAGAGTCCCTTTTTACTCTGCTTGGCGATAAACTCCATCTCAATCAGATAAAAACAGTCAATCCAAAAGAGCATATAGCCTCTATAGCTATGGTGACAGGCTCGGGTGCATCTATGATAGACGAGATACAAGCAGATTGTTTTTTGACGGGAGATATCAAATACCACGATGCGATGAAGGCAATGAGCCAAAATCTTATGATGGTTGATATCGGTCATTTTGAGAGTGAGTCATTTTTTGCAGAAATTTTAGCAAGTGAGTTGAAAGTTTTACCTATTTTAGCTATAATCACAAACTCAAAAAATCCATTTGTAACATTTGGTTGCAAGTAGGTTATATAGGGCGTTAAGCCAAGAATTCCTAAATCCAAGAAGGATCAAAATTGAATAAAAATCTTAAAGAGCTTATAGAGCTTGCACAAATAGATAGAGAACTAGATAGTTTTTCTCCCCAAATAGATGAGATAGATGCAAAGATAGCGAAGTCTCAAGAAAAAGTTGATGCTATAGAAGAAGAGATGTCTCAAACAAAAAGTGAGATAGAAGAGAATAGTTCAAAAATTAAAGCATTTGAAGATCAGATTGAAGTACTTTCAGAGCAGATCAAATCCCATGCAAAAAAATCAAAAGATATCACGACGGAAAAAGAGATGAAAGCACTCTCAATGGAAGAAGATATAGCCAAAGAGAAGCTCTCTTTTGCCAATGAAGAGATCGATAGAATCAATGCTATCAATGAAAAGAAAACCGCAATGCTCCAAGAGCTTGAAAATCAACTCACTAGCGCAAAAGAGGACTTTGAAAAAACAAATATTGATAATGTAGCAAAGAAAGATGAGATTGAGCAAAGTAAAACAAAACTCTATGCACAAAGAGACGAAAGCACAAGAAGTATAGAGCAAAAAATTCTAGCTTTTTACGAGAAGATAAGAGCATGGGCCGGTAATAGTGCTGTTGTTCCTGTAAGAAAACAGGCATGCTACGGATGTTATATGAAAGTTAGCGATAAAGCATATTCTGAGGTTATTAGATCAGAAGAGATTATCACCTGTCCTCATTGCGGTAGAATTCTCTTTGTAGAGAGTGAATCGACTCAGGCTTAATCCTTGAGCCTATTTTCATTTTTCTACATACCCTTGGCGATCCTCTTTTGGATTGTAGCAATTCCCTTTTTATTTATCCTCTCCTTTAAAAAGAAATATAGACGCTCTATCCCAGCACGATTTTTTCAAATCAAAAATCCTCCCTTGCCAAAAGATGGTATCTGGGTGCATGTTTGCTCTTATGGAGAGGCGAGTGCAGCGCATATCTTATTTGACAAGATAAAAGATAAAGACTTACGCATAACAGCTACGACACAAACAGGTTATGAAGAGATATCAAAAAGAAGTGAAAATAGCAGGTATCTTCCTTTTGAGCCTCTGCTTTTATGGTGGCTTAAACCGCAAAAAGTTTTAGTTGTTTTTGAGGCGGAGCTTTGGTATCTTCTCTTTTTTCTCGCAAAAAAAAGAGGTGCTAAAACACTGCTTGTTAATGCCCGCATTAGCGACAAATCGTATCCAAAATACCAAAGGTTTTTATGGCTTTATAAAAGGATATTTGCTAATATCGATGAGGTATATGCTCAGAGCGAAATCGATGCAGATAGACTCAAAGAGCTTGGAGCCGACAATGTAAAAGTGATGGGCAATATCAAATTTGCCAACATAAAAAAAGCAACAAAAAAATATGAAAAAAATACGGATATATTTGTTTGTGCGGCAAGCACCCACGAGAGAGAAGAAGCTTTGATATTGGATGGTTTTCGAGAGCTCAAAAGAAAAAAACCAAGCGCAAAGATAGCTGTCGTTCCGAGACATCCTGAACGGTTTGATAAGGTTGATAGAATGATGCGCTCTTTGGCGAAGTTGCATGATTGGAGCTATCATAGATTCTCAGACAATAAAAACTTTGAGAGTGATCTTGTCCTTGTTGATACACTGGGTGAACTTGTCAATATATATGCGATGAGTGATCTTGTTGTGCTTGGTGGTTCATTTGAGCCTATTGGAGGGCACAATGCGGCCGAAGCGGCACAGTTTGGATGCAAGATAATTTCCGGAGAGCATTATTTTAATCAGAAAGAGATATTTGATGGTATCGATGGCATCAAGATAGTCTCAAAAGAGGACCTAGTCGATACTATGACATACCCAAATCTCTTAGAGCCAACCGTTGTCAATAAAAAGGCAAGTACGCGCTCTATTATGAGAAGCATAAACGATGTTCTATAAGATAGAAGAGAAGACGGTTACTATGTATATAAAGGCACAACCAAAAGCGAGCAAAAGTGAGTTTTGCGGTCTCTATGGAGAGCAAAGCATAAAGATACGCATAAAAGCAGCTGCAGTTGAGGGAGAGGCGAATAAGGAGCTTTGTAGATTTTTATCTAAGAGCTTTAAAGTACCAAAGAGTAGCATCATTTTAAAAAGCGGTGAAACTTCCAAGATAAAGACTGTTACTTTTCCTTTGAGTGAACAGTTTGAGATATGGATAAAGAAGGGTGGTTATGGAAAAAGCATATAAATTATTGGGACTCCAAGAGGATATCTCAAACAAAAAGGCAAAAGAGCTTATCGATAGAGGCATCGTCTATGTCGGTGATAAAAAGGTAAAAATAGCCAGAGCATTCATGGAAGAAGATATTAGATTTCGCATCGAGATGCCACGCGATATCTCCATAATCTATCAAGATGAGTTTGTGGTTGCAGTCGATAAACCGGCTTTTATCGATAGTTATGACATAGAAGATGCCATAGAGGGCGCAGAGCTTCTCCATAGACTTGATAGGGAAACGAGCGGTGTATTGGTTTTATTTCGCGATAAAGAGTGGGGTAAAAAAGCGATAGAAGCTTTTAAAAGAAGGGAAGTTACAAAAAAATATATTGCCTGGGTAGAGGGCGTAGTTTATGAAGAGGAGGAGATAGATCTTCCTATATCTACCTATAAAAAAGGCGGTGCGGCTTTTTCAAAAGTGGATATAAAAAACGGAAAAAAAGCAGTTACAAAGATAAAACCTATAGAGATACAGGGTAAAAAAAGTAAGATTGAAGTTGAGATAGATACGGGACGAACACATCAGATTCGTGTCCATCTCTCACATATAGGCCATCCGATAGTCGGCGATGAGCGTTACGATAGTAAAACAAAAGCCAAAAGAATCTTGCTTCACTCGGCATACCTTAAGATATTTGACTATGAATTTATAGCAAAAGAGCCTGAGGATATATTGCGTTACAAATAATATTTATTATAAGCAAGACAACTTTTAGAGATAGTTTAAGAATTTTTTAAGCAAATAATCATTTTTTTTTCGTTAAAATATATTATTTAATACTAAATAATTATCGAGGTGAAGTAATGTTGCAACTTATTCACAATGGCAAAAGAATTATGATTCGTAATGATAAAATAATTGGTCTTGATTCTTTAATCTCGATGGAAATAGGGCACTTCAAAGGTGATCGACTTATTTGTGACATTGCACAAAAAGGTCGGGAGCAACACTTCACTTCTTTTAACCATGATCTTGATTATGATGATGACAATGAATTACTTTCAGCCATTCAAGCAAAAGCAATCCATGGAAAAGTATCCATTGAGGATTGTGGGTCACTTTTTTATCAACCGGGTACAGAACATCCCGGTAGTGATATGATAAGCTATACCGTTAGAAGCAATAAGGGATGTGTGGGCTCTTTGGCTATTATCATAAAGCCGGAAGCCAATCAAGATGCAACAGATCATCATATATATGTTCATGATGATGGAGATGAGTTTGAGCATTCTGAGAGCATGCTCTCATCGATTGCTCTAAAAATTACTGCAAAAGATAAAAATGATGTTGTTTTTGTCGATAGTTTTATGCTCGACATTAATGATATCGGTAGTGGAAGAGTCGCCTTTCACAATCAGCTTAGTTCGGGGTTTGAAGTTCATGATCAAGATGATCTCTATTTGTGGGAATTTGGAGAAGATGAACATCTCAAACTCATCGTAGACGAATTTGAGAGTGAAGAGGATGATTTTGAGGAGGATCAAGAGTTAAGCTTGGAAAATTTAAACGATATACCTTATAGGATATATTGCTAAATGGTAAAATTTTAGTCTTTCTGTGTCCTTTTAAAGCTTTTTTCTATCGCTTTAATAAAAGCATCCCTTACTTTCCCATCCTCCAAAGCGCTATAACCTGCTGCCGTTGTTCCTGCCGGGCTCATAACTCTATCTTTGATAAGTGCGGGATGTTCACTCTGTATGAGTGGTCCAAAACCTTTAAATAGTGATGCCACTAGTTGCATACTCATATCTCTCTTAAGCCCTTGCTTGACCCCTCCATCCATCATTGCTTCAGCAACAAGCGAAAGAAAAGCCGGTCCACTTCCTCCGATAGCCGTTGCGATATCAAGCTCTTTCTCGCTATCAACCCAAAAAGCTTCACCGATAGTTTCAAATATTGCCAATGTCTCCTCTTTTTTCTCTTTTGAGCCGGTAATTGTTGTGGTTGAGCTTCCAAATTCAGCAGAGATATTGGGCATAGCTCTGATAGTATAATCGCTGAGTATATTTCTCTCTAAAGTCTCTATATTGACGCCGGCTAAAATAGAGATAAGCATATTGGCTTCACCTTGAAGGTGCGTTGCTACATCGAAAAGTGCATTTGGCTTCACGCAAAGAAGAATATTTTTCCCTGTTATGCTTACTCCCTTTAGCTGAAGAATCTCTACAGGTTTTTTTAAACCGGCTAGAGACTCTTTTGCTTTTTGTATATCTCTCGCAACAACTTCTATCTCATACTCTTTCTCTAGACCTAATGCTAAAGATTTTGCCATAGATCCATTTCCTACGATTGTCAATAACATATCAATCCTTCTTAAATCTTGGTTTGTTACTATGATTGTAGCACAATCTAATAAACTTTTTACATATTTTGAGGTATCATAAAGGCTATAAATGTTTACAAGATACACAATAGAACTTTTGCTTGAGGAGCTTAATATGGTAAAAAGAATAATAAAGGGTATGTTTATAGTTTCAATTTCAACATTTTTACTATTTTCTATATCCGGATGCTCTTCAAAGTCCGAATCAAACGAATATAACAAGAGTGCTGATTTTTGGTATCAACTAGTTGCCGATAGTATCGCTAAAAATGATCTTGATAAAGCAGATAGTTATTTTGTTTCGCTTAGAAGTGAGCATTCAAGATCGAGCTATCTTCCTATCGCAAACTTGATGTTAGCACAAGCGCATATGAGCGATGAAGAGTATCTTTTAGCAGAGTATTTTTTTGATGAGTATCTTAAGCAGTTTGGAGATGCTTCAAGCATTGAGTATATAGAGTATATGAAGCTTAAAGCATCATTTTTGAGTATAAAAGAGTTCTATAAAGATCAAAAGCTTATCCTTGATACTATTGAAAACTCTCAAACATATCTGAGCAGATACCCGGATTCTGACTATGCACCACTTGTTGAGACCATTTTGGTTAGACTTCATATGAGTCAGTATATGCTCCATGAAAATATCGCTGCACTTTATGATCGTACAGGTAAACCGGAAGCAGCAAAGATATATAGAGAAAAAAATAAATATTCGCCACTCCAATTGAGTGATATAGAAGCGCCCGAGACAAGTATTATCGGCGGTATATTTAATTAGTATATTTTTTTTACAGCGTTTTTATAATTATCTGCTAAAGTAAAAAATATTTTTAAAGGAGAAGTTGTTATGCAACTAAGCAATTACGATGCTTTTCCTACAACATTACCTATCGTTGTAGAGGATGAGCTTTTTCTATATCCATTTATGATAAGCCCTATATTTTTAAGCTCTCAGCTTGATATCGATGCGGCAACGTATGCAATGGAGAATAATTCCTTACTTTTTGTTTCATGTACAAAACCGGGCAAAGAACAGAGTAGAGAAAAGGGCGATTTTTATGAGGTCGGCGTCATTGGTTCCGTGATGCGTAAAGTACATATTCCTGATGGAAGAGTCAAGATACTCTTTCAGGGATTAGCCAGGGGCGAGATAGTCAAATTTGAGGACGGTGATTTTAACAAGGGTGAAATTACTATCATGGAGCCAAAAGAGTTTAATCAGGTTAGTGTTGATACGCTTATGGAGATATTGAGAGATAAAGTAAAGCAGCTCTCTACGATAAACAATAATTTTCCTCAGGATTTAGTCAAAACGATAGAAGAAAACAGTGAACCTTATAGGATTTGCGATCTTGTCTCTTCGCTTTTAAAACTCGAGAAGGATGAAGCGTATAAGCTTTTTATCGAAAGAGATATAGAAAAGAGAATTATCGGTCTTATAGACATACTTAATGAGCAGATAGAATCGGCTAAAGTACAAAAAGAGATACGACACAAAGTTCACTCAAAGATTGAGCAGACAAACAAAGAATATTTTCTCAAAGAGCAACTTAAACAGATACAAAAAGAGTTAGGTGTTGATACACAAAGAGAAGAGGAGATAGCAGAGTTTAGAGAGAAAGTGGAGGCGATCAAACCACATCTAAGTGAAGATGGCTATAAAGAGATTACCAAACAGTTAGATCGTTTAAGCAGGATGCATCCTGATAGCTCGGATGCTAATGTGTTGCAAAGCTATATAGAGTGGGTCTTAGAAGTTCCATTTGGAAAAGTAAGCAAAAAAAAGCTCAAGATAAGCAATGTTTCAAAAGAGCTTGATGAGGATCACTATTCACTCCGAGAACCAAAAGATAGGATAGTTGAATATTTCTCAGTGCGTGAATTGGCACAAAAAAGAGGCTATAAGGCAAAAGATATTGGTGGGGCAATACTCTGTTTTGCAGGTCCTCCGGGTGTTGGTAAGACCTCGCTTGCTAACTCCATCGCTACAGCGCTTAAAAGACCTTTAGTTAGGATTGCTCTAGGGGGTCTAGAAGATGTCAATGAGCTTAGAGGACATAGAAGAACTTATGTCGGTGCTATGCCCGGCAGGATAGTTCAAGGGTTGATTGAAGCTAAAAAGATGAACCCCGTCGTTGTACTTGATGAGATAGATAAAGTCGGAAGAAGTTTTAGGGGTGACCCAACGGCCGCACTCCTTGAGATATTGGATCCCGAGCAAAATATGAACTATAGGGATTATTATCTCAACTTTAGTATTGATTTGAGTAAAGCTATATTCATTGCAACGGCAAACGATATTAGTAAAATACCTGCACCGCTTAGAGACAGAATGGAGTTTATCTACCTCAATAGTTATACCCCAAGAGAGAAGTTTGAAATTGCAAAGAGGTATCTTATCCCCCAAGAGCTTAAAAAACATGCCCTTAAGCCAAAAGAGGTTACCATATCTGCTAATGCGCTTAAGCTCCTCATCGAGGAGTTTACACGTGAAGCAGGCGTGAGAAATCTCAGAAGAAAGATAGCCGGCATTATGAGAAAGGCGGCAAGGAAGCTTTTGGAGAATGATTTAGAAGATCATATCTCGATTACTACAAAAAATATAAAAGAGTTTGCCGATAAAAAAATATTTGAGATATCTGCAGTTGATAAAGAGCCTCAAATCGGAGTTGTCAATGGGCTTGCTTGGACATCGGTTGGTGGAGATGTTTTAAAAGTAGAGGCGATAAAGATAAATGGCAAAGGAAGCTTGCAGCTTACCGGAAGTCTTGGTGATGTTATGAAAGAGTCTGCAAGGATTGCCTATAGCGTTGTGAAGATACTAATAGATGAGGGGAAACTTGATGTAAAAAGTGAAGATTCTGCAAGTGAAGAGATATATAAAAGATATGACTTGCATCTTCATGTGCCTGAGGGTGCGACACCAAAAGATGGTCCAAGTGCAGGTATAACAATGGTTACGGCTATATCATCTCTATTTAGTGAGAAAAAAGTTGATAATAAAATAGCAATGACCGGAGAGGTTACGCTTACGGGTAAAGTCTTGCCGATAGGTGGGCTCAAAGAGAAACTTATAGCTGCCTATAAAGCAGGTGTTACAAGAGCACTAATTCCTAAGAAGAATTACGAAAGAGACCTAGAAGAGATACCTGATGAAGTAAAAGAAAATATGAAGATAATTCCTGTAGAAAATGTAGAAGAGGTTTTAAAATTTGCATTCATTAAGTAGAGTTGAGACTCTACTTAATCGGCAGTCCACATTTGTATCTTGACCTTGAGGTCATCTTCTTTGATGGGTTTTCTCAAAAAGTCATTTGCCCCGTGATTAAGAGCTTCTGTTTTTCTGGTATCATCCGTAGAAAGTATAATAACCGGAATGTGGGTGTATTTCATATCTGCTCTAAATTTTTTAAGAAATTCCATTCCATCAACTATCGGCATGATAATATCAAGTAAAATCATGTTGATTTGTGGATTGGATGCGATTTTTTCTAGAGCATCTTCCCCATTTTCTGCTTCTAGAATTTCTACAACTTCATCATGTTTTTTAAGTATGTTTTCTAGTAGTTTTCTGTTAATGAAATCATCATCAACAACTAAAACATTGAGGGCCATTTTTATCTCCTATGAGTATTTATAATTTTTTCAATCTCTGCTTTTGTGATAGCGTTTGATATCTGTATTGTGTTATTTTTTTGTATTATATCCTCATCTCCAACCATCAGGGTGTTTGTTTCGACACCCTGCAAGCTTTCGTTAAAGATATAAGAGTCGATAAATGCTATATCAAACTCTCCTGAGGATATTTTTTCGTTAAAACATTTAATATTCTCACATGTGTCATATGCAAGCTTCATATTTTGAATAATTTTTCCATAGATTTTATTTTCTAGCTTGGAAGATTTAAATATCAGTATCTTCCCTTCTTTTTTATCTGCAGGAACATTTTTTGTTTTCACTTCTTTTGCTTCAACTTTTGGAGCACTTGGAGCTTCAACTTTCTTTTCCGCTTTTTTCGGCGTTTCTTTTTGTTTTTCTTTCGCTTGTGGAGCAGGAGTGTCCTCCTCCGGGGAGACCTCTATTGCTTTACTGGAAAGAAATTTGTTGAGTATGTAAAGTAGCTCAGTCGTCTCGATAGGTTTAGTAATATACTCATCCATTCCTTCACTAAGGAATCTTTCTCTATCGCCCTTAAGCGCATTTGCAGTAAGCGCAACTATAGGGATATGCGGCACAGCATCATCTTCTTCAAGGTCTAGAATCTCATGTGTAGCTTCAACACCATCCATAACCGGCATTTGAATATCCATAAAGATGAGATCATACGATTTATTTCTACGTTTTTCAAATGCCTCAAGACCATTATTGGCAACTTCAACATCGAGACCAAACTCAGTCAATATTTTAGTAATCAATTTTTGGTTGATAGCATTATCTTCTGCAACAAGAGCTTTCGCATTAAATTTAGTTTTTTGCATTGGCTTTTTAGCAACAGTTTTAGAGGTGGCCGCTTCACTATTTAGGCTTCTCTCTAAAGTTTCTTGAGTTTTTGTAAAGGTAATAGGTTTATAGATAATATTTTGTGTACTTAATCCCATTTTCGCTATTTTATCTTTACTGCGTACACTTGCTAAAAGTGTAAGTTTAGATTGATCCATTTTCGGCAATGCTTCAATGATTTGAGGATCAGCTTTGTCTATATCAATCCAATAGTTTTTACATACACCTTGGTCGAAAAGTTCTCTCAGATCTTTCGCAGTTTCAAAAAGTTTGAGTTCAACGCCAAAGTGTTTAAAGTAATCTTTGAGGTTTTTATCAAGTGTCGTGCTTGCTCTATTATTTTCATATTTCCCTATAACAAGATTTTCATATTTATTTTTTGTTTCACTTGCCCCAAGATCAACCTCTTCAAGTGGAAGTCTAAGTATAAAGGCACTTCCTCTGTCTTTCGAGCTTTCAACATCCAGTTTTCCACCCATTTTTTGTGCAAATTGACTCGAAATTGTAAGTCCAAGACCTGTACCACCAAATTTTCTAGTAACAGATACATCAGCCTGTGAGAATGCATCAAAGATAGTTTTTTGTTGATCTTTGGTCATCCCGATACCGTTGTCTTTTACTTTAAAGACGATATTACTGTAACCCTCTTTCATGTTTGCGGCACTTGTATCTTTAGTAATTTCCAAAGATATTTCACCGTCACTTGGTGTAAACTTGATTGCATTACTTAGGAGATTGATAATAATCTCTTTAATTTTTGTCGAGTCACCTTTGAGTTTCGGGCTAATGGATGGATCGATATAGAAGTTAAGATCAATATTTTTATCCGCAGCACTTGCTCCATAAGTTTCAACTGTACTCTCAAGCTCTTCGGCTGTATCAAATATGATATTTTCTATCTCTATCTTATTGCTTTCGATTTTTGAAAGGTCAAGAATGTTATTGATAATGTCTAGCAAGTTCTCCGAACTCTTATCGATAATCGAGATATACTCCTCTTGTTCCTGATTAAGATCAGTATTTTTAAGAAGCTCGGTAAAACCTACGATTCCATTAAGCGGTGTTCTAATTTCATGCGACATATTTGCCAAAAAGAGCGATTTTGCTTCATTGGCTTGAAGTGCAGCTTGTTTATCGCTTTTTGCAGTCTCAACAAGCTTTTCTATAAATGAGTAGGAGTCTCTAATGCCTTCAAATGTGTGAAGGCTAAAAACTTTATCTTTAAATTCTCCGTCTTCCCCTATCTCATCAAGACCTTTAGTGATAATTTTCTCAAGTTCTGAAGTATTTTTCGATACTTTTCTTGTTGTTAGATACCCTATAATAGCCAATATAAATCCTAATAGAAGCAAGCCGGCGGCGATAAGCATTGAGTTAAAACTTTTTGTCTCTAAGGCAGTAGCATTATTCCATACCTTATTGGAAAGTTCTAGCTCTATTTTTGATAGAAGAGCTATCTTTTCTGACTGTGCTTTAAACCAATTTTGTCCATCAACCGAGTAACTCCCATCTCTATAGCCACTATTGATTGCATTTTCCATAAGCATTATGTTTTGGAATGTTGCTTCCCCTTTTTTATCAAGAAGAATCGCATCAATTTTGTCTTTGAGCGCGCCATTCCCGATTTCTCCGGCACCTAAGGCATTGGCATGCACATTAAATGCATTCCAAGATCGAACTTCTGCAGACGACATAGGGCTTTTCGTGTTAAGAAAATAGCTGATATACCCTCGCTCAATAGCAGTATTATGTTTTGCAACATAAACATCTTGAAGTATCGAAGATGCTGCTGCACTCTCTTCATTCAGATTAAGTGGTTTGGATGTCTCTAAGAGCGTATTCAGTAATGGGAGTATAAGTTGAGAAGTGTAGCCGTCAAAAAATACTTTCGTAAAACTTTGATTTTCTACATTTGCATCAGCTCTTACTTTATCTAAGTTAGCAAGACTATTCATCGCTTTCATATAAGTAGCAGATTGTAAATCATCTATTCCACCTAAAAGATTTAAAACGATAGGCAACAGAGGTTGCCCTGTTTTTTTGATATCTTTTTTGAGCTTTGCAATGGCAGCATTTGTCTCATTTTCTTGCTCTTTAAGCATCTTTTTAGAACTATCTTGAGGCATAGTTCTAAAAAGAATATTTGCATCTCTCTCTTGTGATAGTTTATCTATCGTTTCACTGATAAGTTTATTATTTTCTAAAGTATTTTTTGTAATCCTTGCTCTTTCATAATCTCTGTATGAATTTAAAAGAAGATATGCAGATATTGCAAGGAGTAAAAGTATAGGTACTAGTCCTATAAGTCTTAATCTATTATTTATACTCATGTGTTACTCCTTATTGTAATGTGTCGGCCATTTGGCGTTTAAAAGATAAAAATTGAGCCCAATATTTTCTTACCAAAGGTTCAACATTTTCTAGTTTATCATTTGCTTGAAGCGCAGCAAGTGATTCAGCAAGAGGTGCTATTCTCAAATTGCTTGATGTCCCCTTTAACATGTGCGCAATTTTTTGAATTCTTGCAAGATCACTTATCTCATATGCTTTTATTAGGTTATTAGTTTCAGTATGCATTTGATCTATAAAGTCTTTTATGAACTCCTTTACAAGTTCATTTGGAAGATTGAGCTCTTTTGCTGCTTCATCAACACTAAAGTCAAATCTTAGTGCAGTAACATCTGAAAGATCAATACTCGCTCCACTAATTAATTCAACTTTGTTGTCTTCAAGTTCTATCTTATCATCATCGTTTTCTTCTATGATATGGATTGGTGTATCTTGAGCGACATTCAGCCCCCCGCTTTCTACTAATTCAAGATTTTCAACAAGAGCATAAAACTCTTCAACCCCTCCCTTAACACCACTGCTTCTGGCTATAGTACTACACGCTTCAATAAGTTCATTCGGCAGATGAAGATTTTGTGTAAGTTGTTTTGCAGTTTTAACTGCTTGATTTCTTTTGGCATCATCACTGCTAAGAAGATCATCAATAAGACCATTGAGAGCCTCTTTATACTCTGCTATAAACTCTTTGTAATCATCTTTACTAACTCCGAGCAAGGAACTGTTCTGATCAATATCAACAATATATTTTGGAAGCTCTTTCGGTGCTTCATCTGTTAAATTGTAGAGTACATCGTCTGTTTGTGGCTTTTCTATAATCGCATTATCATTTTCAAAATCGCCTATAAGCTCTTCTATCGTAAGTTCGCGTTCCGGCTCTTTTGCAGGCTCTTGATAGATATCTTCTAGTTCTAAAATTTCTTCATCGGAAGCGTCTTTTCCATAAACGATATTATCATCACTGATTGGCATACCGCTTGAAGCATTATCATCCATACTGATAAGATGTAGTAAACCTGAGGAAGTTACGATATCACTTTTTTTAATCGATTTAGTGATTCGTTCTTTATCGTTTTTGATAATGAGTTCATTTCCGTTTATTGTTAATTCAATTTTGTCTTTGTCAATTTTTTTATAAAGTTCAATAAGAGATTTGACATTCAGGTATGATAAAAAGTCATTGCTGGCTGCTACGATCTCTTCGTTTGAGTTTAATAGATAATACATATTTGTTGGCTCCTTTTTTTATGATTATTCTTGTTCTATCATAGTTTTATATTTTGGTATAATCTCTTCAATCTCCGTTTCGAAAGCCGGTCTTCTTGCTGCACTATAACCAACTATTTTTCCATCCTCTAAGATGGGCGAAACATGTGAGTATACCCAATAATATTTTCCATCTTTTCGAAGATTTTTTATAATGCCTGTCCACTCTTTGCCTGAGTGCATATGATCCCAAAGGTCGCGAAAGGCAGCTTTTGGCATATCGGGATGTCTTACTATGTTGTGATTTTTTCCGATAAGCTCATCTCTTGTATAGCCGGCAATTTCACAAAATTTACGATTAGCATAAGTAATTATACCCTTTAAGTCGGTTGAACTTACAATAAGACCCGAATCAAAAGTATACTCTTCGTCTATAGGTGTAATTGACATTTACGCATTTCCTCCCCAACATTTATGTAATATAATTTTTTGATATTATATCCTTAAATATAAGATTACACAAATTTTTATAAAACTATTATGAATTTGAGTTATTTTATCTAAAAAATTTATTTAACTGTAGATTAATACTATATTTATTTTGTTGTAAGTATCACACTCGCTATCTTCTCATTAGTGATTGCTTTAAGCTCTTCAAAGGATGCATTACGGAGAGCATCAAAAGAGCCAAAGTGTAAAAGTAGTTTTTTAAGTGTCGCTTTTCCTACCCCTTTTTTCTCCAAAAGATCACCTTGGATCATGGCTCTTTTTTTTGCATTTCGATGGTATGTAATCGCAAACCTATGGGCTTCATCTCGTAAAAGCTGTAAGAGTTGCAATCTTTTATCGCTCGGGAGTAAGTCAAATTTATCATCACTTGTGTAGATCTTATCTTTTGCTGCACCTTTTGCACGATGTGCTTTTGCATCGAGCTTTTCCTTGGCAATAGAGATAACATCTATATCTACTTTTGCCTCCTTAAGTAGCTTTTTTGCAAGGTTTATCTGCGCGATACCTCCATCTATAAGCCAAAGGTTTGGAGGCGGTATCTCGCCAAAATTTGTGATACGTCTTAGGAGCATCTCACGCATTTGGGAGTATTCATCTTTTGATTCCAACCCATATCTTCTATAGTGCTCTTTTTGCCATACTCCCTCGCTCCATACGATCATACCTCCAACAGAGCTCTCTCCTTGATGATGTGATGTATCAAAAACCTCTATAGTGTAAGGCGTCTCTTGCAAGGAGCAGAGCGCTTGAAGTTGCTCTAAAATTTTCTCATAATTACTGCTTTTCTTGTTCACCAAGAGCTCTTTAGCATTTATTTTTGCTACATTGATAATCTTAGTTTTGTTGCCTATTTTTGGATGTTTAATCGCTATTTTTTTGTCCGTTATTTTAGAGATAAGTGTTGTTATCTCGTCGATATTTTCAAAATCATCACCGACAAGGATATCTTTCGGTATCACAGGCGTTGTTGCTTTATAAGAAGAGAGCAGTACTTGCGAATAGACCTCGTTTTTATCTATCTCCCCGCTATGTCTAAAATAGCTATGGTCACTTGCGATAAGTTTCCCCTCGCGAATAAAGAGTTTGATGATAACCCCCCGTGATTGATCATGATCAATCGCAATCACATCATAGTCTTCTAATGCGGCAAGATCAAGTGTAGAGTTTACGGTAAGCTCTTTGATTGTTTTGGCCGCATCTCTTGTTTTAGCAGCCTCTTCATACCTCTCTTGTTCGGCTAAAGTCTTCATTCTTTGGTCTAGCATCTTTATAAGCGTGTGGCGTTTCTCTATAGATTTCGTTGCTGTATCGACTATCTTTTTATAATCCTCTTTGTCTATCTTGCCTTCACATGGTGCTAAACACCTATTTATCTGATAAAAGAGACATGCTTTTTTCCCTTGGATGCAACTCTTCTTTTGAACAAGCGGATAGAGCTCATAAAGGCTATCAAGTAGCACCCTTGCTCCGCTTGGGAATGGACCGTAGTATCTGATATCTTTGCCCTTGATGATTTTTCGAGTAATCTCAAATCTAGGGAAATCTTCTGAATGATTGATGGAGATATAAGGGTATGTTTTATCATCTCTAAGCAGTATATTGTATTTTGGTTTGAGCTGTTTTATAAGAGAATTTTCTAAAATCAGTGCATCGTCTTCGCTATCAACCAAGATATACTCAAGCGAAGTCACCTCTAAAAGCATCTTTTGTAATCTTTGAGAGAGGGTAGGGTTGGGAGTAAGTTTGGGTGTAAATCTCCAATAACTCTTTACTCTATTTTTGAGACTTTTTGCTTTGCCGACATAGAGCAGTTTGCCGTTTTTACCAAAATATTGATAAATACCCGGTTTATCGGGAAGTAATCTTATGATCGATTGCATTTTATAATCTCTTTTATCCTCTCAAGACTCTCTTTGATTTTCGGATTTGTCACATTGACATCAAACTCTCCTTGAGCAAGCTCAAAGTAGCAAGGCACACTATCGTGTATCTTTGGCATCTGATGATATTTGCTATGGAATGCTGCTATTTTATTGACCGCTTCAAAGCAACACTCTTTATCGTATTTGCCTAGCGTAGTTAATAAGCTTTTTAATAAATCTTTATTATAATTAAGCTCCATTTTAAAGCCTGGATGTTTCAAGGCGATAAAAAGTGTCTCATTCTTGATATAAACAAATGCTATCGCTTTTTGCAAATGTTGCGGAAGAAGAGAGAGAAATTTAGCGTAACACTTATGCGCACCAAGAGGTTTAAATTGAACACTGCTAGTAAGCTTATCAAGTACGGTTCTAGATGTTTTCATATTGTTATTGTATCATCTGTTTGCTGTGTGATTCTCTATGGGTGCGGGTACAAAAAACCGCCTGTTTATCTCCCTTCGAATGATACACAAGTTACAACAGAGCATCAAGGAGAGTGATTGCAAAAATATGATGTGATTATAATCGGTGCAGGTGTGGCAGGTCTCTATGCCGCCATGAATATACCGACTTCAAAAAAGGTGCTTGTGCTCTGTAAAGATATCCCGTGGGAGTGCAATACTTTCTATGCGCAAGGTGGCATCGTAACAGCGCTTGATGCCGATGATGTTCCTATGCATGTAGAAGATACGATGGCGGCCGGGGCCTATCACAACCTAAAAAGAGCTGTTCAGATACTCTCGGAAACTTCATTAGAAACTACTAAGGACATCATCAAAAGAGGAATGGTTTTTGATACAGATAAAAAAGGAAAACTTCTCTACACTAAAGAGGCTGCTCACTCGGCAGCTCGGATAATCCATGCAGGCGGAGATGCTACAGGACGATATCTGCACTATTTTATGATGACTCAAAATCCACACCATTTAGAACAAAATATGCTCGTTTATGATCTGCTTATTGATGATGGAAGATGCTATGGAATCAAAGCTACGGTCAATTATACGCCAAAGACAATCTATGCTGATAATGTTATCATCGCCTCAGGCGGTGTGGGATCCTTGTATGAATACAACACAAACTCAAGAACCGTAAGTGCGGATATTCATGGTATCTGTGTTGAAAAAGGAATCGCGCTTCAAGATATGGAGTTTATGCAGTTTCACCCGACCGTTTTTGTTGACACACCCTTGGCAAGAAAACTTCTTTTAACGGAAGCACTTCGAGGTGAGGGCGCGCATATAGTTGACGAAGATGGAAAAAGATTTCTCTTTGAATATGATGAGCGAGCTGAGCTTGCAAGTCGCGATATCGTTTCAAGAGGCATTTTTGACTACAAGAGAAAAACGGGCAAAAAGGTCTATCTTGACTTTAGTATGTTTGAGCCTAAAAAGTTTCATAAAAGATTCCCAAACATTACGAGTACTTTTGAAGCGCAAGGGTATAGATTGCCCCAAGATAGGGTACCCATCTCGCCTGCATTTCACTATGCAAACGGTGGTATTGCATGTAACTCTTACGGTGTAGTGCCCGGAATGAAAGGGCTTTATGTGATAGGGGAAGCTGCAAGAACGGGAGTGCATGGAGCCAATAGACTTGCTTCAAATTCACTTTTAGAGGGGATGGTCTTTGCAAAAAGAGCAACAGAGCATATGCTTTCTCAGGAAAATCACAATACAAAAATGCCTAAATTTGATAAAGATTACGGTAATATTCTGCACAAAGATAACGACAAAGAGTATAAGCGTCAACTGAGAAAGATTATGTGGGAGGAGATAGGTATTATTCGCACCACAAAAGGTCTTCATCACGCAAAAAATTTAATCTATGATCTCAAAAATCGTGAGATAGGCAGGCTTCTACAGCTTCGGCTCAATACAGCCTCTGCTATTGTTGATGCTGCACTCTTAAGAAAAGAGTCTTTGGGAACTCACTATATAGAAAACGAAGAACAAGATATATAATTTTACACAAGGGGAAAAGATGGACGCAGTTCCAATAGTCATACTCGATTTTGGCTCACAGTACACACAGCTTATTGCTAGAAAATTAAGAGAGAGCGGAGTCTACTGCGAAGTTTTTCCATTTTCTGAAAAGATAGAAGATATAAGAAAGAGATCACCTAAAGGGATTATACTCTCAGGCGGCCCGGCTTCAGTATATGCCCAAGATGCGTATAGACCTGATGAAGCGATTTGGGATCTTGGATTGCCGATTCTTGGTATCTGCTATGGCATGCAGCTTATTACGCATCACTTTGGCGGTGAAGTGATTCCCGCAAATCACCATGAATACGGCAAAGCAAAGCTTTCTTTTGCATCTGATGCCGATATTTTTAAAGATATTGAGGATAACTCAACTGTCTGGATGAGCCATGGAGATAAAGTTGAGTGTATGCCTGAGGGTTTTGAAGCTATCGGTTTTAGTGAAAACTCTCCTTATGCTGCTATAGCAGATGTAAAACGACAAGTTTACGCTTTTCAATTTCACCCGGAAGTGCATCACTCTACGCAAGGTGTGAAGATGCTTAAGAATTTTGCAAAAAATATCTGCGGATGTGAAAGCACTTGGAATATGGGGAGTTTTGCCAAAGAGAAGATCGCACAGATCAAAGAGCAAGTGGGCGAAGGGGTTGTGCTTTGTGGCGTCAGTGGCGGCGTTGATAGCTCTGTAGTTGCTGCGCTCCTTTCTCAGGCGCTCCCGGCAGAACAACTTGTTTGTGTTTTTGTTGATCAAGGTCTTCTTCGTAAAAATGAAGCTAAGCAGGTACAAGATATGTTCAAGATACTGGGTATCGATCTTGTGAGCATTAATGCAAGAGAACTCTTTTTAAACAAACTTAAAGGGGTGGTCGATCCTGAGCAAAAGAGAAAAATCATTGGAGAAACATTTATCGAGGTCTTTGATAAAGAGGCAAAAAAACACAAAGATACATCATTTTTAGCTCAAGGTACGCTCTATACAGATGTCATCGAGTCTGTTTCTGTAAAGGGACCTTCAAAGACTATCAAGTCACACCATAATGTTGGCGGGTTGCCTGATTGGATGACCTTTGATCTTATAGAGCCTCTAAGAGAGATATTTAAAGATGAGGTGCGCAAGCTAGGACTTGAACTTGGACTTCCTAAGGATATGATAGGCCGTCATCCATTTCCAGGACCCGGACTTGCGATTCGTATCATGGGAGAGGTCAATGAAGCATCGCTAGAATTGGTAAAAGAGAGTGATGCTATCATGCAAGAGGAGCTTAAAGCAAGTGGGTATTATGATAAAGTTTGGCAAGCGTTTACCGTGCTTCTTAATGTCAGCTCAGTCGGTGTTATGGGAGATAATAGAACCTATGATAATACCGTCTGTGTGCGCATGGTCGAATCAGTCGATGGAATGACGGCAACATTTGCACATGTCCCTCATGATGTGCTCGAGAGCATCAGTCGACGGATCATCAATGAGGTGAATGGGATTAACAGAGTGGTGTATGATATAAGTTCGAAGCCACCGGCAACAATAGAGTGGGAATAATCTTATCTATTTCTTTATTTCATCTAAGTTTTGCAAAATCGATCACATACTCTTATGTATGCTCTCTCTTTGCAAAGACTTATCTAAAGCAAATAAATAGCAAGCTTTGATGATAGTTTTATTGGTGACATTCAAATTTAATACAAAAATAAAAGAAATCGTAGTTCTTAAAAAACAGAAAGTTTTGAGTTATGAATGATTTAAATCCTCAATCACCTCACCATAGTCTGACACCTGATGCAAAAAGAAATGTATCGTTAGATATCCTCAAACTCTTGATGGCTTTTATGGTTATCGGCATTCATGCAGGTTTTTTGGGCGAATTTAGCAAGCTTGGTGAATACTTAACCGTCAATGGTGTTTTTAGAATTGCCGTGCCGGTATTTTTCATCATCAACGGCTTTTATTTTTATCCTGTTTTGTCAAAAAACAATCAATTGTTATGGCTCAAGAGGATTGTTATCTTATATCTAGTATGGATGACTTTTTATGTGTATTTTTGGTTTAATATCCCGGAATTAACGCTATATGGATTTGTAGAATTGATTGGTAAGTTTTTGATTGGATATTTTCATCTATGGTATGTATCCGGTTTGATAGGCGCGGCTATTATTTTGATTGCACTGAGACGAGTGAGCTCAAAATATCTTGTTGCTATTATTGCTATAACATTTATTATAGGCGTTATGATCCAATATGCCGGAAATTACCATTTTTTTTCGGGAACCGTTTTAGATAAAGTCTTTAATTTTCATTGGGTTCATAGGAACTTTTTATTTTTAGCCTTTCCGTTTTTTTGCATAGGGTATCTGATAAATAAGCATACTCTTTATCAAAAAGTATCCATAGAGAGAGTGATGGTGCTTATCGTGGTAGGTTTTTCCATACTGTTTTTTGAATCTTACATCAATTTTTATCACGCAGATAGAGAGGAGAGTTTCGATAATTTTGTCTCACTGATAGTGGTTTGTCCCGCTATATTTATACTCTTTATAAAGCAGCATATTAGTGGGCACAGTAAGCAAGTTGCTCTCTATGCATCTGCGATATATTTTATCCATGTTTTTGTTTTGAGTGTATTGAGACATTTTGCAGACCTTCATAATACATTGTTGACGATTTTCGGAATCGTTATTTCAATTATGATCTCTTTTTTGATTATTGAGGGTAACAAAAAATTTAAATTCATACTGTAAGCACATAGGATTTAAAGTAAAGATGAAAATTTTGTTAGTTTTTCTCAATATTATTTTATTCAATAGTAGTTTATTATCTGCAAACAATAAAAATATATGAAATTTTAATTAAAATAATTTATTATTAATATATTTTATGCTAGCATTATCGATCAAAATAACACAATATTTTATTTTGTGAAGTGATACTTTCTATATTTATGATTGGCAGAGGGGATGCTGTCGGTTATTTTTAAATATGATTTGTACTGAATTATTTTAAACATTAAGAGTATCTTAATTAAAGATTTAACTGGATTATATAAAAGGGGGAGTGATGGCGTGGTTAAATGAGTTTTTAGAATCGATTGATTTTGATTGGTTGCATTCTTGTTTATTTAATGCATGCTTGATTGAGTGCCATGAAAAAGATGAGAGTATCACATGAAAGAGCTGCTAGTTGTTAGAGGGTTTATCCCTTTTGTTTTTATTCTTTTTATCAATGCTGCTGTTGATGTAGGACACAAAATCACGATTCAAAATGTTTTGTTAAAGAGTTTTGAGGGTGATACGCTTATCATACTAAGTGCATTTATCAATGCCATGATTCTGTTACCTTTTGTTTTTCTCTTTTCTCCTTCAGGATATTTGAGTAATCACTTTTCAAAAACTATCATAGTTCGCTACTCTTCATTGGCGGCCATTGTGCTAACGCTCCTTATCACTTTGAGCTATTATCTCGGACTCTTTTATATTGCCTTTGGATTTACCTTCGTACTTGCGGCGCAAAGTGCCATCTATTCGCCTTCTAAATTCGGTCTTATCAAAGAACTTTTTGGCATCGATAATCTTGGTGCTGCCAATGGTGTCGTCCAAGCCGTAACAATCACTGCTATACTCTTTAGCTCTATCTCCTTTTCAATTATTTTTGAGAATATATATGATGTGAGCGCGATGACACCGGATGCAATTTTGCGAAGTATTGCTCCGATAGGGTGGATTTTGGTTATCGTATCGATTATCGAATTTTCATTATCTTTTAAGCTCCCGGCAATTAAACCTGCGAGTCCACAAGAACATTTTGAGTTTCACGATTATCTAAATTTTCACTATTTTAAACAAAATATGAAAGATATCAAATCAGACTACAATATCTGGTTGAGCATCATTGGGTTAAGTATATTTTGGGCTATAGGGCAGGTTATTATAGCTGTATTCCCTGCACACTATAAGATGATGAGTGGAGATGAAAATGCCATTATCATTCAAGCAATTTTAGCAGCGAGCGCTATCGGTATAGCTTTAGGTTCGATGGTTGCTGGGCGTGCTTCGAGACTTCATATCGAGCTTGGTATTGTCCCGCTTGGAGCCATCGGACTTTTTGTTTCACTCTTGATGTTCACTGCGGCTACTGACCCTTATGCTATGGGATTGTCTAGTATTCTCTTTGGATTTTTCGGTGGTCTCTTTGCCGTACCACTCAATGCATCTATACAATATTTTGCACCGGAGTCCAAATTAGGTACTATACTTGCCGGAAAGAATTTTATCCAAAATGCAACCATGATACTTTTTTTAAGTGGGAGTATCGTATTAATCGTGTTAGGTTTTCATAGTGCAACAATTTTTATTCTCAGCGCAACACTTTTACTTGCAGGAAGTCTTTATGCCGTCAAAAAGTTACCACATCTTTTTGCACGACTTTTACTGCTTCCTGTTTTGAAAACAAGTTATCGGTTACAAGTAGAGGGGTTGCATCATCTCCCGCCAAGTGGAGGCGTGTTATTGCTTGGTAATCATATTAGCTGGATTGATTGGCTTGTGATTCAAGTCGCCTCTCCTCGTGCGGTGAAGTTTGTTATGGCAAAAAGTATCTATGATCAATGGTATATCCGATGGTTTGTTAATCTTTTTAATGTTATTCCTATCTCGAGAGGTTCGGGTAAAGATGCTATAAAGGAGATACGAGCTCGTCTAGATGAGGGTGAAGTTGTTGCTCTTTTCCCTGAGGGACGTATCAGCTACAATGGACAATTGAGTGAATTTAGAAAAGGCTATGAAGTTGCCATGAAGGATAGCACTCACCCAATCATCCCTTTTTATATCTGTGGATTATGGGGATCAACCTTTTCTAGAGCAAAAGATCGTTTTAAAAGGATGACGAGAACATGGAATGAGCATAATGTTGTGGTAAGTTTCGGTGAGCCCTTAGCATCAGATACAACGGCTGAGTATGTAAAGCAGGCAGTCAAAGCACTCTCATACAAGACATGGGATACACAACTTTCTCAGTGTCAACCGCTACAATATAGCTGGCTTCATCGTGCAAAAGGACACCTTCTAAAACGCTCTGTTGTTGATGCAACGGGCGTCAATCTCAACAATGCGAAGATGCTGAGTGCCGTGCTACTCTTTGCAAAAGAGTTTAGGAAATTACCGGATCAAAATATCGGCATAATATTGCCGGCATCAGCTATAGGATCTATCGTTAATATGGCACTATTGGTTGTTGGAAAATGTCCTATCAATCTCAACTATACACTTAGTAAAGAGGCGACAAACAGTGCTTTGTCTAAAGCGCATATTACAACGATAATAACTTCAGAGCAGTTTACAAAAAAACTGAGTCAAAAAGGCTTTAACTTCTCAGATATTTCAAATAAACAGACAATCATGATAGAAGAGCTCAATAAAGACTTTACAAAACCTCAAAAGTTAGCCTCATTACTCAAAGCATACCTCATGCCTGCATGGATGATAGAGATGTTTTATTTTGAAAAAGTTTCTATAGATGATATCGCAACCATTCTCTTTAGTAGTGGTAGCGAAGGGAGTCCAAAGGGAATTGTGCTGACACATAAAAACATTTTGGCAAATATCAAACAAACCTCAGCATTGCTCAATTTTCAAAATGGTGATGTGATTTTAAACTCTTTGCCGATTTTTCACTCATTTGGACTTACAATCACTACTCTATTGCCTCTCTGCGAGGGTGTAACTATGGTGAGTGCTCCTGACCCAACAGATGCTTTGGCTATCGGTAAACTTGCAGTGCGTTTTCAAGCGACTATAATGTTTGGGACATCTACATTCTTTAGACTCTATACAAAAAGTTCAAAATTACATCCTCTAATGTTTAAGAGTATCCGTATGGCTGTTGCAGGTGCTGAAAAACTGAAACCTGAGATTAAAAGATCTTTTATGGAGAAATTTGGAATCGATATTTATGAGGGCTATGGAGCCACAGAGACATCGCCTGTTATCTCAGTCAATATGCCTGATGCATTAGAGTTAGATTCTATGCAACTCATCGTGGGTAATAAAGTCGGTACGGTGGGGCAATCACTCCCGGGAACTATCGTTAAGATTGTTGATCCCCAAAGTTATGAAGAGCTTCCATTGGGTGAAGACGGTCTTATCATCGTAGGTGGACCGCAAGTTATGAGGAGGTATTTAAGAGAACCGCAAAAGACGAATGAGGTGATTATAAAAATAGACGGTACTCGGTATTATAAAACCGGCGATAAGGGGCATGTCGATAGTGACGGCTTTATCACCATAGTAGGTCGTTATAGCCGTTTTGCAAAAATAGGCGGCGAGATGATAAGTCTAGGCAGAGTTGAAGAAGAACTTGAAAAATTGTTTAGCGGAAGCGTTGATCTTATGGCCGTGAGTCTTGAAGATGAGAAAAAAGGTGAAAAGATAGTTTTGCTCTATCAAAGTGATCTTCCAAAAGAAGACATTATCTCAGCTATCAGAGAGAGCAAAATGCTTCCATTGATGCAGCCAAGTAAGTTCTTTCAGGTTAAAGAATTACCTAGACTAGCGAGTGGTAAAAGTGACTTCAATGAGGCAAAAAAAATGGCACAGGAGCTGCATGATGCAGACAGTTGATATGCATGTTCATCTACTCAGTAGTGAAGTGCGTTTCAACCGTTTTTATGATCGTGCTGCTCTTCGAGTGCTTGGCAAAAAAATGGGGATAGATACCAAAAGACTTTTTTTGGAACCCTATCAGGCTTATGTTGATGCGCTTACGCATAATATCCGTTCTTCTATGCACCTCTCTCAAAGTGTACTCTTTGGTGTTGACGCTCGTGTTGATGATAAAGGGAAGGTGCTCCACAAAGATCAAACTGTTTGTGCAACCAATGAGGATGTGTTAGAAGTCTATCAGGCACATTCAGATATCATCATTCCATTTTTCTCTATCAATCCTATGCGACCCGATGCTCTTGATATGATAGATAGATATCATGAGTTAGGGTTTAAAGGGGCGAAATTTTTACAAAACTACTGGGGTGTTGATACAAATGAAGAGCGCTATAGAGCCTATTTTGAGAAACTCAAAGCAAAAAATATCCCACTTATCATCCATATAGGTAGTGAAAGCAGTGTGCGTTCGATCAAACATTGTGAATCTATCGATATGTTGCAACAGCCTCTAGAAATAGGTGTCAATGTGATTGCCGCACATATGGCACTGAGCTATTCGCCACTTAAAATTCATAAGGCACTTTTGTCTCATCCAAAACATTACAATAGTGAATACTTTAAATTGATTGAGATGCTTCAGCGTTACGATAATCTCTATGCAGATATCTCTGCACTCCTTACTCCCGTGAGAGCTAAAGTGCTTCGCCATTTGAGCCACCAGCATCAAATCCACGAGAAGCTACTTTTTGCTACGGATTTTCCGGTGCCTTTTACTACGGTATTGAACTCTTATGATCTTCCTTATAAAAAGCGTTTTTCACTCTCGAAGATCGATAACCCTTTTGATCGTTATATCGGGGCGATATCAGAGTATTTTCCTCGAGATAATCCACTCTACAATAACTACAAAAAGGTACTTAGTATATGAAGCACCTTTGCTATTTTTGTGATACTTTGCTAAAATAAAAGTGTAACTTAGAGATTGAAGATATTGATATATTCATTTGCATATGTACATCGGAGAGAGTATGAAAAAGAAGAGAATAGAAAAAACTAAAAATGATGCCAAAGTACATTTTGATTCAGGTTTTCATTGTGCTGAGAGCGTTTTGAGTGCAATAGCTTACAATCAAGATATCGAATCAGAGCTTATTCCCGGTGTCGCAACGGGATTTTGCGGTGGCATGGGACATACATGTGGTTCATGTGGAGCATATATGGGGGCTATATTGGGGCTCAATATAGCACTAGGTCGTAAAGATGCAAGTGAGTCAACCGAAGATAATTACAGAGCTGTTCAAAAGCTTACGGAGGAGTTTCGTGATAGATTTGGTTCTCTAAATTGTACAGAGCTTTTAGGCTATGATCTTGGTAGCGAAGAGGGCCAGAGCCAATTTGTGGGAGACAATCTTCGCGAGATAAAATGTGCAAAATTTACTGAAGGTGCAGCTGAAATCGCAGCTAAAATTATCGAAGAGTATAAAGAGAGTAAAGATATACCTCTCTAAAGATATAGAGAGGTATAAAGATTATTGTGCGAGGATGATTGAGCTTGCTTTGATAAGTGCGTAGAGTGTATCGCCTTTTTCAATCTCAAGTTCTTTTGCAGCTTCTTCCGTGATGATAGCAGTGAGCATAGCGCTGCCCATAGAGAGTTTGAGCTCACAATTGACCATCCCATCTATGATTTCATCTACTTGAGTTTCAAGCACATTGCGCGTACTAATTTTACCCGGCTTCTCTTTGGCAACCATAACAAATGAAGCTTTGATAATCGCATAGACTTCTTGTCCTATAGCGAGCCCCATATCATTCACTGATTCTCTTGTAATGACTGCTTTGAGAGTATTGCCTGCAACATCGATAACAACTTCATCGCTTACCTTCCCTTCTATAATTGCTTTGATTGTTCCTTTGAGTTGATTGCGTGCACTGGTTTTCACGGAGACTCCTTTGTGGGTTTATTTTGATATATTATAGCATCAAAGTTTTCATTTTTGAAATAAATGCTTTTTTAAATAAACATTTAGCGGTATTGGCTCAATATTATTATAATTTTTCACTAAAGTTCTTGAAAAAAGAGTCGAGTTTGTGTATAATTAACAAAAAATTTCAAGGAGCAAAAATGTCAAAATATCAATACCAAAGTGAGATAGGGCAACTCTTGCAATTGATGGCAAACTCTTTGTATTCCAATAAAGAGATATTTATAAGAGAGCTCGTATCTAACGCAAGTGATGCAATCGATAAGTTTAATTATCTACATCTCACAGATGATGCGTTTAAAAAAGAAGAGTGGAGTGGGGCGATAACTATTTCACTTGATAAAGAGGATAACTCTATCTCAATCATCGATAACGGTATCGGGATGAGCAAAGAGGATCTTATGGAAAATATAGGGACTATCGCTAAGTCAGGTACAAAATCATTTATAGAAAATATGAGTGGTGATGCAAAAAAAGATAGCAATCTCATCGGACAGTTCGGTGTAGGATTTTACTCGGTTTTTATGGTGGCAAAAAGTGTAGATGTTATTACTAAAAAATGTGGTGAAGAGAAAGCTTATAAATTTAGTAGTGATGGAAGTGGTGAGTATGAGATCAAAGATGTTACTAAGGAGTCGCACGGAACAGTTGTTTATGTGAAGCTCAAAGATGAAGAGAGCGAATTTGTAAGCCCATGGCGAATCAAAGAGATCATCAAAAAATACTCCAATCATATAGCCTATCCCATTACACTTAAGTATAAAGAAGAAGAAGCACAAGAAGAAGATAAAGAGCCAAAAAAAGTTGATAAAGAAGAGCAAGCAAACAGTGCAAAGGCGCTATGGAGCTTGCCGAAAAGCAGTTTGAAAAAAGCGGATTATGTAGAATTTTATAAAAGTTTATCACATGGTGATGATGAACCGCTAACATATCTCCATAATAAAGCAGAAGGGGCAAATGAGTACACAACACTTTTTTACATACCAAAAAAAGCACCAATGGATATGTATAGAGCCGACTGGCAAAGTGGTGTAAAGCTCTATGTGAAGCGAGTCTTTATCACTGATAAGAGCAAAGATTTACTCCCGCCTTATTTACGCTTTATAAGAGGAGTCATCGACTCATCCGATCTTCCGCTTAATGTTAGTCGTGAGATACTCCAAGAAAATCGCATCTTAGCCAATATCAAACAAGGCGCGACCAAAAAGATACTTCAAGCGATAAAAAAACTCAAAAGTGATGATATGGATATCTTTGTGCGCGAATATAACAAGGTCATCAAAGAGGGTATCTATATTGACCATACGAACAAAGAGCTCTTGCTTGATGTTGTTAGATACAAAAGCTCAAATGAAGAGGGCATGGTAAGCTTGGAAGATTATATCTCAAGAGGCAATAGTGAGAAAAAAGAGATTTACTATATCATCGCAGATGATGAGAAGATTGCTCGCCGCTCGCCGCTTCTTGAAGCCTATAAGAGTGTCGGGATTGAGGTGCTTATCATGGATGACGGCGAGATCGATGAGATTGTTACTCCGATGATAGGGCAGTATAAAGAGTGGAGCTTAAAAGATATCTCAGCTATCGAGCCGCCGGCAACAAAAGATAAAGAGGAGCAAGCAAAGATAGAAGAGGATATGAAGCCACTTCTTGAGAAAATCAAGGGAGTTTTAGGTGATGTCGTCAAAGAGGTGAAAGTCTCTTCTAGACTTACCGATAGCCCTGCGTGTGTGCTTAAAGACAGCTCCGACCCTATGGCAAGTATGGCACATATGTTCAAGCAGATGGGGCAAGAAGTTCCTGATATTCCGCTCATCTTTGAGGTAAATCCTGAGCATGAGATGCTTAAAAAACTTGTGGGCATAAAAGATGATGCACTCTTTGAAGATATAGCGTGGGTACTCTTTGATAGTGCAAAGATTGCTGAAGGTTTAGAGATAGACGAGAAGTCTCTTTTTGCAAAAAGAGTGGCAAATATCGCTTCAAAAGCGCTTTAAATAGATTCAGCCAAGAGTTTTTCTTGGCTGAAATCTCCAGCAAGATTGTATTTACATATTTTTATATCTAGGATATTATTATTTTTGTTCAAGATAAATATAACGATTAAATAAAACAGTGGCATAAAGAAACGCCAAAAGCATCTTCAAGCCCTTTAGATTACTACCGCATTCAAATTCGACATCTTCATCTTTTTTATCGAAAGAGATAGTTTTACTTCTGCACCAATCGATTTTAAGCGTGAGTTCATGCTTGCCCTTAGTGATCGGAAACTTCAAATGTTCATTATCACTTATTTTACCAATCATATTTCCATCTAGAATTATTTTATATTTTCGCATTCCATCTACCCACGCTGAGTATCGATATATCTTTAACATTTATTGCCTTAATAATTTTTATCTGCGAGCATTATGCATTATCTTTAAAGTGATTATGATGAAAGAGGTGATTAGATAACATAGAGCAATACCATAAGATAATGCGTGACGCTTCCGCCTAAAACAAAGAGATGCCAAATGGCATGGTTGAAAGGCAGAGATTTCCAAAGATAGAAAATAACACCCACACTATAAGAGAGTCCACCGGCAAGAAGAAGCCATAAACCACCGTTTTCCATATTGTCTATCAAGGGATTTATGGCTATGACAATCATCCATCCCATCAGAAGATAGAGTGCTATGGCAATCTTTTTAAAGCGACCCGGAAAAGCAAGTTCTAGCGTGATGCCTAGAAGTGTACATCCCCAAATGATAGAAAATATCGTCCATCCCCATACTCCCCCAAGCGCAACAAGCGTGATAGGCGTGTAGGTACCGGCAATTAAAAGATAGATGGAGGCATGATCGAATTGTTGAAAGATATTTTTGATTTTTTCATGTGTAACAGCATGGTAGAGCGTTGATGCTCCATAGAGCATGATGAGTGTAGCGCCAAAGATGGCACTGCAAGTGATAGCAAGTGCAGAGTTATGCACGGCAGCAAAACCGATAAGTATCGCAAGTCCGGCAATACTCAAAAGCAGACCAACCCCATGTGTAATAGCATGCGATATCTCTTCAGCCAACGAATATTTTTTTGTGTGATGACTCATTTAGTTCCCCCAATCTATTATAGTAGCTCTTATTATACTACTATTTTGTTTTTGAAAAAAGCTATAAAAGTATTTGGAGTGTTATATATTTTTTGTTATGCTATAATCCTCCAAAATAAAACCCTAGGAGTGGCATGAAAAAATTTATATTCTCGGTCATCATCTTTTTCATAGCGATACAGTTTATAAAGGTAGATATACAAGAGCAGATAGACACTCCAAAAGAGTTAGAGATACAAGCGCCAAAAGAGATAGCTACTATCTTGCAAAAATCCTGCTATGACTGCCATTCAAATAGTGTTTCCTTGCCATGGTATGGATATGTAGCACCTACATCTTGGTATGTGCGAGATCATATAAAAAGTGGAAGAAAGATACTCAATTTTTCTGAGTTCAATGCCTACGATGAAGCAACACAACAAAAGAAATATGAGAAGATTATCGATGCGACGGTTATCCGCATGCCACTACCTTCATACACGCTTGTACATAGAAGTACACAATTGAGCTATGATGAAAAACAGCTCATTAAAGCGTGGGCGAAAAGTAAGATGCAAGAGTAAGAGAGATATTACTCAAACCAATTCTTGACTCTATCAAAGCACGCTTCAAATATACTCTTTTGCGGTGTGCTCTCAACTCCAAAACTCTCTTGAAGTTTTCCTAAAAGCTCTTTTTGTTCGTCGTTTAACTTTGTCGGTAATACCATCTTGACTTGCGCAATAAGTCTGCCTTTGCGTCCGCTATGGACATCAGCGATACCCTCATTTTTAAAAACAAATTGCTCTTTATCTTTGGTGCCTTTTTTAAGCTCAAGTGTAAGCTCACCACTCAAAGAGGGAATCGTGATACTCTCACCTAAAATTGCTTGCGTAAAAAATACAGGGACTTCTATATAGACATCATTACCTTGTCTGATAAAGTGCTCATCCTCTTTGACTAAAAAAGTGATATAAAGGTCACCTCTTTGCCCACCTTTTGCTTGATTGCCGTGCTCTTTGACTCGGAGGCGATTACCGCTATCGATACCTGCAGGGATATCTATAGTAACTTGCTCCTCTTTCATCTCAAAGCCTTGCCCTTTACACTTCTCACATTTCTCTTTGATGATCTGCCCTTTGCCGTGACAGTGTGGGCATGTTTGGCTGAAAGTCATAAAACCTTGTCGCATAATGACTTGTCCTTGCCCTTTGCAGGTGCTACAAGTCTCCATAGCGCCACCTTTTGCACCGGTTCCTTTACAGCTGTCGCACGGTATCTTGTAGGCAATATCTATCTCTTTGGTACATCCAAATATGGCTTCGTGGAATTCGAGGTGGAGCTCTATCTCGAAATCAAGTGCATATTTTTGGTTTGGATCATTTCTCTTTTTGAAGCCACCTCCAAAACCGCCACCAAACATTGAGTTGAAGATATCCATGATATCATCCATGTTTGCGCTATTAAAACCGCCCATGCCTCGACCCTCTAAACCACTCTTGCCATATCTGTCATAAATTGATCTTTTTTCATCATCACTGAGCACCTGATAGGCTTCGTTGACTAGCTTAAATCGATCTTCTGCCTCTTTATCGTCCGGATTTCTATCAGGATGATACTTGAGTGCCAATTTTCTGTAAGATTTTTTTATCTCAGCACCGTTGGAATCTCTACTTACTTCAAGTATCTCATAATAGTCTATCTCTTGCATAACAACTCCGTCAATTTTTACTTTTAAAGGATTATATTCTCGCGAATTCTAACATAATTTTGCTATAATGACAACAAAAAACAGCAAGAACAAAAGAAGTAGCGGTGATAGTTCATATAGTATTTTTAAAATTAAAAGAAGAAAATAGAGATGCAAATCTCTCAAAGATAAAAAGTATGCTCGAAGGGTTACCTTCTAAGATAAAAGAGATAGAGTTTTTAGAAGTTGGTGCCAATTTCTCCAACGAAGAGCGTGCAATGGATATGAGTTTAATAACTCACTTTAAGAGCAAAGAAGATCTTGCTTTGTATGCAAACCATCCGGATCATTTAGAGGTTGTGAGCATCATCAAACAAGCAGCAGAGTTTACCAAGGTAGTGGATTATGAAAAACTCTAAGCTTGAGATATTTGAAAATTTAGTCTCAGCTTTTGAAGCATTTCCTTCTATAGGTAAAAAATCAGCCATAAGGATGGCATACCATGCAGCTATGGTTGATAATTTTGGTGCTATGAAGTTAGCGCATGCGCTTGAGGCAACTGTAGGCTCGATACGAAGATGCAAGAAGTGTCATAATATGAGCGAAAATGAGCTGTGCAATATATGTTCAGATCCTGCTCGAGACGAATCAATGCTTTGCGTTGTGCAGAGCCCAAAAGATATATTAAGCATTGAAGATAGCGGTGAGTATAATGGGGTCTATTATGTTATCTCACAGATTGAAGATCTTGATGAGGAGCATCTATTCAATGCTATAAACGGTGTTGAGGAGTTGATTTTTGCATTTCCTCCAAGCATTGCAACCGATACAATGATTCTTTATGTGGAAGATAAGCTAAAAGGTTTCGATGTCAATTTTACCAAGATTGCTCAAGGAGTTCCAATGGGGGTTGACCTTGAAAATATAGATATGCTCTCGCTCTCTCAAGCATTTAAAGCAAGAGTTAAGATTTAGTTTTTTGATCGATGTGTTCTTGGACGAACTCTTTGACATCACTATAGATAAATGAGTCTTTGAAGTTTTCTACTTTTCCACCGCTTGCATTTGGGTGACCGCCACCATTTCCTATCTTTTGTGCGACCTCAGAGAGATCAAGTGTTCCATTGCCTCTTAGCGAGAAGTGCCCTCTAAAATTGATATCCATATAGAAATTATAATCACTGTTTTCTACTAAAAATTTATTGCCGATGATTGAGGAGTTGCCGATGTTGTATCCTAGAACTCCTTTATATTTTTTATAGTGGATAGTGAAACGCTCTTTTTGGTTACCTAAAAGCGAAGTTATATATTTTGCAACAAGGTTATCTTTGGTGTCATTTTGATCTCTAAGAAAAAAATCTTTTTTGAGCTTATAAGCATTATCATCGAGTTTGATATGACTATCATCTTGGTCTATATATTGATAAGCTGTCTCGATGAGATAGCGCTTTAGCTCTGAATCTTCTTGAGAAAATATGATTCTGCCTATCTCTTTTGAGCCTGCGATCATACTCATCATTACTTTACCAAATTCAAAAAACTCATGATCACTATGCCACATATCTACCGCATTGATACTCTCTACTAGTTTTTGAAACCTGTTTTGTTCATCAAAACCAAACTCTTTTTTGAGCCATTCATAGGTCAGCTTTGTTGCACAATAGTTAGTATCGAGGTTGTACCATGCATGCTCCTCGGCACTTTTCTTACCCGTAATGTGATGATCTAAAAGAAGTAACTTCGCATCAACCTTTTTTGCCTCTTCTTCTATCCATCTTGCCTCTTTTGGCGTAAGATTAAGATCGCTAACAAGGATGAGGTTATCCGTAGTGTTTGAGCTCTTTATAAGCGTGACAATCTCGCTGAGTCTCGCTTGCACTTCAGGCCCATAATTTGCATTAAAAAGTGAAATATCATTAAAATTTTTCGAGGTAAGGTATTGACATCCATACCCATCGAGATCGATATGGGAGAGATGGTAGAGTTTACTCACTCAGTATATCCTCTAGGCTCAAAGAGTGCAAAAGTGCGTCAATCTTTTTTTGGAAGTTTACTAAAAATGGTGATATAGTGCAGTTTTTTGGACCATTATTTGGACAGGTATCGGTATATTGCGTGCAATCAAATACCATCGCAGGTCGCCCTTCAACAGCTGCGACTATATCAAAAAGTGTTATATCTCTGATCTCTTTTTGTAAAACGAAGCCACCTTTTGCGCCTTTTTTAGAGATTAAAATCTCTTTCTTTGCCAGGTTTTGCAATATCTTTGCTAGAAAGCTTTTTGGGATATTGAGTGCATCAGAAAGTTGCTCAGCACCTATAGGGTATTCGCTTTTTCTTATATAATCAAGGGACAAGAGGGCATACTCAGTAGCACGGGTAATTAGCATTGGATACCTTTTAAAAATTTAAGACAATTTTACTCTAATTACCTTGGATAAATCTTAATTTATTATGCTAGAGTTAAGCTCTGTTGGGTATAATTCACTTCTCAAAATCAATTTTTGAAATTTTAATACCTATCAGGAGGTCAATTATGGCTTTGGATTCGGCGGAAAAAAAAGAGATTATCTCTAAATTTGCAAGAGGCGAGCAAGATACAGGCTCAACAGAAGTTCAAGTGGCATTAATCACAAGAAGAATAGAAACTTTGACAGAGCATCTTCAAACAAACAAGAAAGATCACTCATCTAGACTCGGTCTTTTAAAATTGGTTGGACAAAGAAGAAGATTGATGAGATATCTGAAAAATACAGATATTTCTAGATGGCATGCTCTCAAAGATGAACTAAAAATAAGAAACTAATCATTTAGGTATCGCTTTTGCGATACCTCCCCTCCCTATATTATCCCAATTTTTTTTAATATTTTTTACATTTTTCCCTAAGGATAGCTCTATTTCTAACCTTTAGTTACATTGACTAAAGTTTTTTATATAGAGATATTCATATTAGACTTGACAAAGATAGACTCACTGTTGTATAATTTGTTTGAAGCATAAACTTATATACTTTTTGTATATGGATTGCGCAGATTTTAGATAAGGAGGTTTGGGTGTCTAAAGATGAAGAATTGAACAATCAAGAAGCATCTGACGAGAGCAAGTCTAACGAAGAAGAGACGAACTTAGAGTGTGAATCTACCGATGAAGTAGAAATACTCAAAAGCAAGGTTTCCGAGTGGCAAGATAAATACATGAGAGCCTATGCAGATTTTGAGAATGCAAAAAAAAGGCTAGATAAAGAGAAGCAAAATGCCATTGCTTACTCAAATGAGGGATTTGCAAAAGATATGATTAGTGTGATGGACTCGTTTGACGGCGCTATCGTATCGATAGAATCTCTATCTAAAGAGGAGCTTTCAGATACACTCTCTTTAATGGAAGAGGGTATCAGAAAAACACACGAACAACTCAAAAAGATGCTTGAGAAAAACGGTGTGAAAGAAATCGATTGTAGCGGAGATTTTGACCCAAATCTTCATCAAGCTATTATGCAAGTTGATAATGATGAAAAACCAAGCGGTACGATCGCTCAAGTGCTCCAAAAGGGATACACGATAAAAGATCAGATACTCAGACCTGCAATGGTAAGTACCGTTAAATAGATAAGAGCAAATCTCTTACTTTTGACACAGAATTTGGGTAGTTGGTTGAACGAAGTAACCACAGAGGTAAAAAATATATAGTTAAACTTAAAAAAGGAGAACAAAATGGGAAAAGTATTAGGAATTGATTTAGGAACAACAAACTCGGCTATGGCAATTTATGAGCATGGCGAAGCAAAAATCATATCAAATAAAGAGGGAAAAAATACAACTCCATCCGTTGTTGCTTTTACCGATAAGGGTGAAGTGCTTGTAGGTGAGAGTGCAAAAAGACAAGCAGTAACTAATCCAGAGAAGACCATCTATTCTATAAAAAGAATTATGGGGCTTATGTGTGATGAACCGACTGCTAAAGAGGCAAAAGATAGACTGCCGTATCATATCATCGATAGAAACGGTGCTTGTGCAGTAGAAGTGGGCGGAAAAACCTATACACCCCAAGAGATATCGGCAAAAGTATTGATGAAACTCAAAGAAGATACAGAGGCATATCTCGGAGAGAAGATAACAGATGCGGTTATTACCGTGCCGGCATATTTTAATGATGCACAAAGAAAAGCAACAAAAGAGGCGGGGACAATTGCCGGGCTTAATGTGCTTAGAATCATCAATGAGCCAACATCTGCAGCTCTCTCTTATGGGCTTGATAAAAAAGAGTCTGAGACTATCGTTGTTTATGACCTTGGAGGTGGAACATTTGATGTAACAACTCTTGAGACAGGCGATAATGTTGTTGAGGTTATGGCGACAGGCGGTGATGCGTTCTTGGGTGGAGATGATTTTGATAATCGTCTTATCGATTATATCGCCGAAGAGTTCAAAAAAGACAATAGTGTTGATCTTAAAGCAGATGTTATGGCATTGCAAAGACTTAAAGATGCAGCAGAGAGTGCTAAAAAAGAGCTTTCAAGTTCAACCGAAACTGAGATCAATCTTCCATTTATCACAGCGGATGCATCAGGTCCAAAACACTTGGTTAAGAAGATAACAAGAGCCAAATTTGAGTCACTTATCTCTGATCTTGTAGCAAGTACAATCAAAACGATAGCAGGAGTTATCAAAGATGCGGGTGTGAAAAAAGAGGATATTAGTGAAATCGTTATGGTCGGTGGTTCAACAAGAGTACCGCTTGTGCAAGAAGAGGTTAAAAAATTCTTCGGTAAAGATCTCAATAAATCAGTAAACCCTGATGAGGTCGTAGCACTTGGCGCTGCTATTCAGGGTGGAGTGTTGGCAGGAGATGTTAAGGATGTTCTCCTTCTTGACGTAACACCACTGAGCTTAGGTATCGAAACTTTAGGTGGCGTAACTACAAAAGTTATCGAAAAAGGAACAACGGTACCTGCGAAAAAATCGCAAGTATTCTCAACAGCAGAAGATAATCAGCCTGCTGTGAGTATCCATGTTCTTCAGGGCGAGAGAGAGTTCGCAAGAGATAACAAATCACTTGGTATGTTTGAGCTTCGAGATATTCCTGCAGCTCCAAGAGGTGTACCTCAAATCGAGGTTACCTTTGATATTGATGCAAACGGTATTCTTACCGTAAGTGCACAAGATAAAGGAACGGGTAAAACCCAAGAGATTAAAATCACCGGTTCGTCAGGATTGAGTGATGAAGAGATCAACAAGATGGTACAAGATGCCGAAGCACATAAAAGTGAAGATGAGGCGAGAAAAGCTGTAGTTGAGACTAGAAATCAAGCAGATGCCCTTGTGCACCAAACAAAAAAATCACTTAGTGAAATCGGTGAGAATTTTGATGAGGGTGAGAAAAAAGCGATTGAAGCAGCGATTGAAGATCTCGAGACTACACTCAAAGATGATGCTGCGACAAAAGAGCAGATCGATGAAAAGATAAAAGTACTCAGCGAAAAAAGCCACAAGCTTGCTGAAGCACTTTATGCTAAAGAGCAGGGTGGAGCAAAGGGTGAAGCAGCAGGCGAAGCAAAACCTGATGATGATGATATCATCGATGCAGAAGTAGAGTAACCCCCCCCAGCCTGGAGTCACACCGAACTTGTTTCGGTATCTTCAATATCCTTGAGCTTTGCTCGGGGGTATAATCCCAATTATTTCATAATTTTTATCAAATCGTCATAATTTTTTTCTTTACTGTAAAGCTATTGGGATACAATAATAGTGATAGTTATTTTGACAATGGAGAAGAAGATGAGATTGCGGTTACAAAATACAATAGTACTATTTTCAATCATGATAGTATTGGCAGTTTTTTCAGGATGTGGAGAAAAATCTGATTTTACTGAAGGTAAATGGAATGGGAAGACATTTGAAAATAGTTGGCTCAATATCAAATTTGTGGTTCCTCAAGATTGGAATATCGCAAGTCAAGAGACGATAGATGAGCTCATGGAAGTTGGAGCCGAAGCGATCAGTATAGAAGGAGCCAGTGCGGAAGAATTAAAAGCAAATAACAAGTTGAAAAGTGTTTATGCGTTTATGGTGAGTGACCCTAGTGAAACTGTAAATGCACAATTTTTATTTGAAAATTTAGCATTATCACCGGGCGGGACAAAATATTCAGAATCACAGTATCTAGATGTAGTAATGGAAATGTTACTTAAACAGGAAGCTTTGCAGTATGCATTAGTGGAAAAAAATGATATTGAAATAGCCAATAAAAAATTTGCACATGCTCGGCTTTCACTTCTTGGAGGGGCAATGTATCAAGAATATTATTGTTACAAAAAAGATGAATATATGTCTATAATACTGCTTAGCTTTATGCCTCAGCAAGAGAGCCTCAAAGATAAGTTTATGGAAGGCATCAGCACCTTAAAATAATTTAAGAAGAGTGTAAATCATAAAGGCACCCGGATGTGGTATAATGCATCAAAACATCTTTTAAAAGGGGGTTTGTATGAGAAAGTGTAATACGCTTGAAGAGGCACGAGAAGAGATAGATAAACTTGATACTGAAATAGTCGAACTTATCGCAAATAGGAACGAATATATAAAACAGATAGCCCATTTTAAAAATACAGTCGATGAGATTAAAGAGCAAGAGCGGATAGATGCCGTCATATCAAAAGTGAGAGAGCAGGCGATCTCTCTTGGGCTCTCCCCAAATCTCATCACAGACCTCTACATAAGAATGATAAATGCAATGGTCGAGAGCGAGATCAGCGAATTCAATAATGCAAAAAGCCTATAATAGCTTAATCTAAAGCGACTAGTCGCGCGAGTCCACTGCTGAAGTGGACTATTGAAGTATTTTAATCTATCTCGTCCATCAGTGTCTCTATGACATCAGTCATTGTGAGTATCCCCTTGAGCTCATTATTTTCCAATACAAGCAATCTCTTGATACTACTTTTTACCATCATTTTTGCAGCATAGCTGACATTCATTTTCGTCGGAATACACATCGCAGGTATATTTGCAATATCAAAAACATTTAAAAGATCGATATCCCCATCTTCAGCAACAATACTTTGTAAAATATTTTTAAAAGTCAGTAGCCCATAAGCACCGTCAGGCGAGTTTTTCTCAACAATAATCGATTTTATCTTCTTCTCTCTCATCAACTCAAGTGCTTTTCTTACTGATGTCATAGGATCAATCGTAACCGCTTTCTCTTTTGGTGTCATAATATCTTCAACTAACATTTCATCCTCCTTATAGCATGGTTTTTATATTGTCTTCAAAGCTTTGCAACTCTTTAAAATCAAGTCCCGCGACATGACTCAAAGGAATCGAAAAAATAAGACCTCTATTTTCTATATTATCAAGATCAAGTGAAATCCTCAGGCTCCTCATGACTTTCCTTGAAAGTCTAATTGGGAGTATAAAGATTAAGATGGATACATTCTCTTCGAGTGTAAGACCAAAAAATATCTTTTTCTCCTCAAGCCCGATAGTTTTACCCGATATGATGGTCACGCTTCCTGCCCCTTCTTCTTTAGCGACTTTAATCGCCTCTTCTTCTTCTTCGCTTTTAATGAAAGCTACTAAAGCTGTAAATTTCATATCTCATCTCCTTTAGATTTACTTTTTTTATACTCCGAGTATATTCCATAACTCATCACGGTGAGCATAGGAAAGAGCGAAGCAAATGCGATAAGTCCAAATCCATCGATAAGGGGATTTCTTCCTTCGATATTGGATGCCAACCCTAAGCCAAGTGCCGCCACAAGAGGTACGGTTACCGTAGAGGTAGTGACACCTCCACTGTCATATGCTATAGGAATTATATACCTTGGCGCAAAATATGTCAAAGCAATCGCAATGATATAGCCCGCAATGATATAGTAGTGGATAGGGTCACCCTGGACTATCCTAAATGCGCCAAGGGCGATGCCCAAAGCAACACCAAGTGCCACGATGATTCTAAGAGCCATCTGTTTGATACCCCCATTACTGACTTCTTGTGCTTTGATGCCGATAGCTAGCAGAGCAGGTTCTGCCATGGTTGTCGAAAATCCTATCAAAAAAGCAAAGAGATAGATGAGTGTTAAATTATTGAGTTTGGTGAGTTGTAAAGCTATCTCTTCACCGATAGGAAAGAGCCCCATCTCAAGACCAACGATAAAAGCGTAGAGACCAAGAACCACCAAGATGATACCTGTAGCTATATTTTTTGGTTTCGTTATAGATTTTTTAATGACAAAAAATTGAAAGAAAAATATCACTGCAAGTATAGGAATAATGTCTCTAATGACTCCAAAAAGATCTAAAATAATTTCTCTCAAAGAGAAGGCATATGCGATTGTGTTTTTTTCATTTTGTGAGATTGCAGCAAGTGCTTGGGTTGGCACATCCATGATATTATAGACGGTTATTCCGTATATCTGAACAAATATCATGGGCGTGAGCGAAGCAAATGCGATAAGCCCAAATCCATCAATAAGCGGGTTTCTACCCCTAATGCTTGAAGCAAGTCCAATGCCAAGTGCTGCTACAAGGGGCACGGTGACGGTAGAAGTTGTAACACCCCCACTATCATAAGCAAGCCCGATAATCTCTTTGGGTGCAAAAAAGGTGACAATCACAACGATGATATACCCGCCGATAACATAATAGTGCATGGGGTGTCCCAAAAGAATCCTAAGAACACCCAGAGTAATAGCAAAACCAACGGAGAGTGCAACGGTAATTCGAAGCCAAAAGGCATCAATGAGTCCACTGCTAATGATCGCGGCTTTGTTTGCTATGGCTATGAGTGCCGGCTCAGCAACCGTAGTTGAAAATCCTATAGTAAACGCGAAGAGCAACAACCAAAAAAGAGAGCCTTTTTGAGAAAACTCAACAGCTAAGTTTTCACCCATCGGAAATATACCAAGCTCTAATCCGCGTATAAAAAGCGCAAGACCAACAGCAACGATAAAGAGTCCAAGGATAATTGATGTGAGGTTTTTGGGAACTTCGCCAATGATGAATGCTTGAAAGAATGCTACGACCAAAACTATAGGCAAGAGGTCTTGAAGTGAGCCCCGCATATCGGTAAAAAAAATCTTTAGACTCTCTTTAAGCATATAAAATTATAGGGAAATAAGCTTTAATGTGAGGATTGCTAGATACCGCTCGGGTATCTAGTCTTTTTGGCAACCTGTGTTGATGCCAAGCAGTTTGTAGAGTAGACAAAATTTGATAACGCCTGTTACAAGCACTACAAGCCCAACAATACCCAAGAGTATGCTTTGTAGTTGAAATGCTAAAAGAAGCAGTGCAACGCCGATGACCAATCTAATAATTCTATCGATTTTTCCGATATTGCAATCCATAAATCCTCCTTACGTTTGATTTATGATTATATTATATCCCTTTTTTGTCTATTTGTTGAATAATTTTTTGAAAATTATCTTCATTTGCAAAGCATGATTTATGATCACAGAGTGTCCACCTTGTATCATCGTTTGCTAGAGCTATCGTAAAGGGTAAAAGTTTGATAGTTTCCCTATTTTTTTCGATATTTTCCCTTGTTGATTTGATTGTTACAAGACCTAAAAGATTTGCAATCGCTGCTTGTGTTAAAAGAGGAGAGGAGATAGGCTGTCTCATTAGATCGTAGGAGTTAAAACGCAAGGTAAAGTCTATGATACTGCTATAATCATAAGAGCTTAGCAGATCAAGTTTGAGCAATACATACACCATAAGAGCGCTTGCAGACGGATAGGAGGTGTCATATCTTTCATCTTTTGTTTTAAACTCCGTATTTGAGAAGTGCCACTGCTTTTCTATATAGAATTCTTTAATCGCTTGATTAGCAAGCTTGATAGCTATATGCAGATAATCCTCTTGAGATGTTGTCTCATAAGCTTTAATCAGAGCAGAGCAGAGATATGCATAATCCTCTAAAAATGCCTCAACATATGGTCTCTTTTTATCCATAGCCGTGTGATAAAGTTTTCCTTCAATGTAGAGTTTTTTAAGGAGGGCATCAAGTGATTTTTTTGCATTTTCCTGATAGGCTGCATCGATTGATGTGGCTATAAAGAGGGACTCTATCATCATGGCATTCCACGAGGTGATAATCTTTGTATCGATAAACGGGTACTCTCTTTGCTCTCTTAAGGTGTGAAGAATTTGTAACGCTTTTTGAAGTCTATTTTTATCGAATTCTTTTTTAAGATTGACAATTGATCTACCCTCAAAGTTTCCTTCCTTGGTAATATCAAGTGCTTGCAGAATCTCTTTGGCTTCTTTGGCGCTAAACCCGTTTTTACTAAAAGCCTCAAGGCACTCTTGGTATTCATAAGTGAAATATCTTCCTTCCCCCTCTTTGCTATCGGCATCACTAGCGCTAAAAAAGAGATGATCGTGACTCATAAATTTCATCATAAAGTTGATGCTCTGCTGTGCTATCTCTTTGAAATAAATATCTTTAGTAACCATAAAGACTTCACTATAGAGTTGTATCAAAAGCGCATTGTCGTAAGTCATTTTTTCAAAATGAGGGATGAGCCAGTTTTGTGTTGTCGAATATCTACAAAATCCACCATCGATGAGATCATAGAGTCCACCTTGAGACATAGCCTTCAAAGAGTGCGTTATCATATCGAGTATCTTCTCATCTTTTGTGAGTTTATATATCTCTAAGAGCGTCATATAGGTTGAGGTTTGTGGAAACTTTGGCTCACTGCCAAATCCACCATACTCGGCATCAAAGAGGCTTTTTGCTTGATCAACAAATCTATCTATCAAACTTTTATCGATATTGGTTGCTTGGATATTCTCTTTTTTTGGGTTTAAAAAATCAAGTACCTCAGCACCTTTTTCTTCAAGTAGTTTTGGTTGTTTTTTGTATTTTTGTATGATAGTACTCAAGAGTTCATCAAATGCCATCATCCCATATTTTGGAGTATTGGGTATATATGTAGCAGAGTAAAATGGTTTGAGGGATGGAGTCAAAAATATAGAAGTTGGCCACCCGCCACCACGGCCATTCATCAGTGTATAGATATCTTGAAAGTATTTATCTATGTCGGGTCGCTCTTCTTTGTCAACTTTGATAGCAATAAAATTTTCATTGAGCAGTGCTGCAATCTTTGCATCTTCAAATGATTCATGTGCCATGACATGGCACCAGTGACAGCTACTATAGCCGATTGAAACAAAGATAGGTTTGTGTTCCTTTTTCGCTTTTTTTAGTGCTTCATCCCCCCATGGATACCAGTCAATGGGATTGTGTGCATGTTGTTGTAAGTATGCTGATGATTCTTGTGCAAGTCTGTTTCCCATTTTTATTCCTATTAATGATTGATTAGTCAATATCGGCTAAAATACCAGCAGATTTATAATATAACTACTATTTTATACTATTTAAAACCTTAAAAATTTTATAGGGAGTTTTATGGCACTTAGAGTTTTTGCATCGATACTTATCCTTTGCTCAACTCTTTTTAGTGCCGGCTTTGGAAATGCAGAGAAGCAAAAATTCCTCTCCCCGGCAGAAGCATTTAAAGTCACGGCTACTCAAAAAGAAGATGGGATTTTGATAGATGTCAAACTCGGTAAAGATATCTACATCTATGCTGATACGCTCAAACTTTTACTGCAAGATTCTACAACATCTGTGAAACTTGAGCCCACACTGCCAAAAGCAGCTGTCTATATGGATGAAGATGTCTATAGGGAGAGCTTTACACTCAATGTCCCAAAGAGTGAACTTAAAGAAGAGGATTTTGCTCTAGCGCTCTCCTTTGAGGGATGTTCATCCGGCGGGATATGTTATGAGCCTCAAGAGTACACATTTCCTTTTAAAACTAATGCATCACTCTTTGGGAAGATTAGCGCATTGAGCGATGAGGTCAATGTATCAAAAATCGAAAATGTACTTCAGGGTGAGAGTGGAGTGTTTATCATCTTTTTGTTTTTTATCTTTGGGCTTTTGCTTTCATTAACACCTTGTATTTTCCCAATGATTCCAATCCTTTCTTCTATCCTTGTATCGCAAGCCAAAGAGGAAGGGCAGACATCAAAAGCGCGAGCATTTTTTATCTCACTGATTTATGTGGTCTCTATGGCACTTACCTACACGATTGTTGGTGTTATTGCAGGACTGCTGGGTGCTGATATACAAGCAGCGATGCAAAATCCGTTTGTGATTGTTCTATTTGCCGGACTTTTTGTCGCTCTAGCCTTTTCTCTTTTTGGTTATTATGAGATAGCTTTGCCTGCAAAATGGCAATCAAAAATCTCAAATGTTAACAATAAGGCATACTCTAAAGGAGTGATAGGCGTTGTGATTATGGGTGTGCTCTCAGCACTTATAGTAGGTCCTTGTGTTGCTCCGCCACTTGGAGGCGCCGTACTCTTTATATCCCATAGCGGTGATGCTCTTTTGGGGGGCGTTGCTCTTTTTGTGATGAGTATGGGGATGGGTGTACCGCTTTTACTTGTAGGTTTGGGCGCAGGAAAGCTTATGCCAAAACCGGGCGCTTGGATGACAAGGATTACTCGGATATTTGGCGTTATCATGCTTGCCCTTGCTATCTGGATGCTCTCTCGCGTGCTTCCTGTGAGCATAACACTTATTTTGTGGGCACTCTTATTTGCAGGAAGCGCATATTTTATGGGACTTTTTAACAATACTCGTAAAGGTGCTTGGATGCTTGTGCGTGTATTTGCATTTATCTTAGCGCTCTACGGAGCCTCTCTTTTTGTGGGTGCACTCAGTGGAGCACAATCAATGTTGCACCCGCTTGAAGGATTTACTTCTGCTTCAAGTGTATCTCAAGCAGATGCCCATGGTGATGCATACTATAATCTTGAAACACTTTTGGGTGAAATTAAGGCGAGTGATAAACCTGTGATTGTCTATTTTACGAAAGATGCATGTGCTGCTTGCGCGGAGCTTAAAGAGTTTACTTTTAGCGACAAAGAGGTTCTAAAAGCTTTAGAGCGTTATCGATTTATCACGGTAGATGTCACGCGGAACTTAGAGAGTGATAAGGAGATGTTCCGGCACTTTGATATCTTTGGAACACCCAATATGCTCTTTTTTGATCAAGAGGGCAATAGTATAGAACAAAAAAGTATCACCGGTTTTATCAAAGCGAAAAAGTTTTTACAATACTTGAACGATTGAGAAAAGCCATCTGGTAATAATCTGTAATTTTTTGCTTTAGTATTGTGCTATCAAATAAAGACCTCCTTTTGCATATTTGATATACATCTGCGGAAATATATAAAAAAAAGCTAAGGATATCAAAGGTATTAAGTATTATAATTGTACAGATTGGGTTGGGGATTGTAAGTATGATATAGAGCATAGAGGGGGCGAGCTCAAAGTTATTTATTGAAAAAGGAGCAATGGCATGCAAATATCCCTATCACTATCCGGTGGCGGAGCAAGAGGTGCATATCATTTAGGCGTGTTGCACGGTCTTGATGAGATGCATGTTGAGATAAAAGCTCTCTGCGGAGTCTCTATTGGGGCTATTATTGCTGCAAGTTATGCATCGGGAGTCAAGCCAAAGAGGCAGCTTGAGATATTTAAATCAAAAGAGTTTAAGGATGCTTTCTCTTTCAATTGGTTTCGTGGTTCACTCTTCGATGTCGATTATCACGCTAAAGTTTTTAAGAAGCTTATCCCAAAAGAGAAGATTGAAGAGCTCCCAATCCCTCTATGGATATCTGTTTTTGATATAACGCACGCAAAAAGTTTTATTTTTAATAAGGGTGACTTGAAAGAGATTTGTCTAGCTTCCGGCGCACTTACCCCTGTATTTAAGCCGGTTTTGCACGATGATGTCTTTTTTGCCGATGGTGGGTTTGCCAATAATCTTGTTGTTGAACCACTTACAAATCTTCCTTATAAAATCGTAGGGGTTAATCTCCATCCTATTGAGCGAGACTATCATCAAGACGGGTTTTTATCGATTGCTAAACGCATCGCTTTTTTGAGCGCATTTTCAGCAGTCACTCAAAGCGAAAATATGTGTGATATTGTTATTGCATCTCCAAAATTAAGGGATTATTCACTCTTCTCTCTCTCAGAAGCAGACGCACTTTTTACGCTCGGCTATGAAGATGCAAAAAGAGTTTTTGCATCGCAAGATTTATAAAAATGTGATACAATTTTTGATACTTTTTAGATAAGGATATCTATGTCTCCGCAGAAAAGAGCCACGATTGTTGCAAGTGGCATAGCTCTCGTTTTGGTCATTGCAAAGTTAGTTGTCGGAATCGTTAGCGGTTCGGTTGCCGTACTTGCTTCAGCAATCGATTCAATACTCGATTTTGCTATATCGATATTTAATTTTTTTGCGATTAAAAAATCCGAAGAGGATCCAACAAAGACTTTTCAGTATGGTAAAGGAAAGATACAAGCTATAGCTGCCGTTATCGAAGGGACTATCATTACTCTTTCGGGCGTATTTATCATCTATAAAGCTTTTGAAAAAGCACTCACTTCCGGAGAGACACATCTACTCTTGCCATCAATCTATGTCATGATATTTTCTATTATAGTGACTTTCTTGCTTGTGCGCTATCTTCTTTCTGTGGCTAAAAAGACTGATAATCTAGTCATAAAATCCGATGCGTTGCATTATCAGACTGACCTTTGGAGCAATGGGGTGATACTACTTTCCCTATTGCTTGTTTGGTTGAGTGGCTATGATATTATCGATGCTATCTTTGGTTTCGCTATCGGTATCTATATCATCTATTCAGCCGTAGGTATTATCATAGAGGGGATTAAGATACTTCTTGATCATGCACTTCCTCAAGAGCAGATTGATACGATATCAAAGATTATCTCATCGCACCCAAGAGTCAATAGTTTTCATTGGTTAAAAACAAGAACTGATGGGAGTTCGAACTTCGTTGAGTTTCATATAGTTTTAGAGCCTGATATGCTTCTGCTGGATGCGCACAGAATAGCTGAACAGATAGAAGGGGAGATATCGAAGATTGATTCAAATAAGCGATGGATTATTACCCCACATTTTGATCCTTATGATGATGAGGATATCAATGATGAAGTTTATAACGCAGGTGATCACAATTGATATATCTACTCTCTCAAACAAAAAAAGAGGGGGTTACCTCGCTTCCTATGATAAAAAGCGTAAAAGTTGCAAAGAGTATAGATTTTAGTGCATGTGATACGCTTCTTTTTACTTCTAAAAATTGTGTCGATATGGTTCATTCTCTAGATAAGCGTTGGAGAGAATATCCGGTCATATCCATAGGCGAGGCGACAACACAGAAGATCAAAGAGCTTGGCGGAAGTGTGCTTTTTAGCTCCAAAGGATACGGAGAGTCTTTAGTGCAAGATATTACTCAAAACTTCTCACATCTCAAAATACTCTTTTTAAGACCAAAGGTAGTAGCAACGAATATACGATCACAATTGCAAACTCTTGGTATCGCAATCAATGAACAGATCATATATGAGACGCAGTGTGTTCATCATGATATGGCAAAAAAACCTCCCAAAGGAAGTATTATCATCTTTACTTCTCCCTCAACAGTTAAGTGCTTTTTTGATAATTTTGAGTGGGATGAGAGCTATAGAGCAGTAGCTATAGGTAGAGTGACCGCGAATGCGTTTCCAAAGAGCGTTAACTATGTGATATCGCAAAAGCCTCTTATAGATGCATGCATAAAAGAGGCGCAAAATTTGGAAAAAAATAGCTAGATATAATTGCTAATAAGTTATAATAGATTAGTTGCTTTAGACAACTTTGTATAACCTGAGCGATTCGATAACTGTTTTTTATAGGGTCCAACATTGATATCTAGCGGGACTAGTAGAGGTTGGTGTGTAGTTTTTTTGATTGAAGCGTAAGCTTAGAATTAACTCCTAAAGATTCTCTCTCTCCTGCATCGTTGGCTTTTTTTGGGCTGACTTCTTTACAGAACGGTCGCTTGGGGCAAATAGCTTTAGAAGTACAGATTTTTTGTGTAGTTTTAAAGTTAATTTCAAGAGGATAAAGAAAATATGAATGTATTGATAATCGGAAGCGGCGGGCGAGAATACTCCATAGGTTTAGCACTCAAAAGAGATGTAAAAGTCTCAAAGATATATTTTGCCCCGGGAAACGGTGCGACGGACACTCTTGGAGAAAATATCCCATTAGCAGAGCACAATGAGCTTGCAAATTGGGCAAAAGAGCATGATATTGCGCTTACTATCGTTGGCCCTGAGGCGCCACTTGTTACAGGCATTGTCGATATATTTAAATCAGAGGGGCTCAATATATTTGGCCCAAGTGCAGAGGCTGCACAGCTAGAGGGATCAAAAGTTTTTATGAAAAATTTTCTCGCACGCCACAATATCCCGACGGCGAGATACATAGAGACTGCTTCACTCGATACGGCAAGTGAATTTATCGAAACACTGAGTGCACCTATTGTTGTTAAAGCAGATGGATTGTGTGGCGGCAAGGGTGTTATCATAGCAACAAGTGCAGATGAGGCAAAAGAGGCGACAAAAGAGATGCTTAGCGGAAACTCTTTTGGAGATGCAGGTAAAAAAGTCATCATCGAAGAATTTTTAGATGGCTATGAGCTCTCGGTGTTTGCTATTTGTGACGGCAAAGATTATGTTTTACTTCCTGCTGCCCAAGATCACAAAAGATTACTAGACAATGATGAGGGACCAAATACCGGTGGTATGGGAGCATATGTGCCAACACCTCTTGTAAATGAGAGTATCTATAAAAAACTTAAAGAGAGGGTTGTGGAACCAACACTTCAAGGAATGATAGAGGAGGGTATGCCCTTCAATGGTATCCTTTTTATGGGAGTGATGGTTGTTGACGGCGAGCCTTTGATCTTAGAGTACAATGTCCGTTTTGGTGATCCGGAGTGCGAAGAGATCATGCCGTTGCTCAAAAATCCTTTTGATCTTTTTTATAAAGCAGCAACCGGTGATCTTGGATCACTTAAGGTTGAGATAGAAGATAAGTTCGCTGTCGGTGTTGTCATGGCGAGCAAAGATTACCCTTATAAAAGTTCACCAAAGAGTGAGATAATCATCGATGATATCGTCCATAATGATATCAAATCAAATGCACATATATCATTTGCAGGTGTTGCAAAAGAGGATGGAAAGCTCTATGCTACAGGCGGAAGAGTGTTGGTTTGTGTCGGTATAGGAGAGAACATCAAAGAGGCACGAGATCGTGCCTATATGCTTTGCGGTCAAGTGCATTTTGCCGGGAAGCAGTGTAGAAGCGATATCGCTTATCAGGCATTAGGAGAATAGATGCAAAATATCGCTTCAACACAAAAGAGAATGGGGGCTTTTGTGATTGATGATATTGTTATCTCTTTTTTGATTTTTGCAATCTTTTATAACCAGATAATGACACTGACTACTCCTGAGGCGATTATGCTATTTATGGAGCAAGTCTTTATCCCGATAACACTTCTTAAGATAGCATACCATACTTTTCTTGTCTGGAATAACGGTATGACGGTTGGTAAATATATCATGAAGATAAGAGTTGTTAGTGAGGAGGATGGGACAAATTTGAATTTTGTTCGATCACTACTACGAGCTGTCGTTAGAATCTTTAGTGAAGTCATTTTCTATATCGGTTTTATTTTGGCATTTTTCAGTCCAAAAGTGCAGACGCTCCACGATAAAATTGCAGGAGCGATAGTCATCGATGCGTAAAATCATACTCTCAGCTCTTTTATCCTCTCTCTTGCTTCATGCCCAAGAAGAGAAGATGCAACTTCTTAGTACGGATGTCAATGCGACGCAGAATATTGTAGAGGCCGGAAATGGAGTCATGGTTCATTACGGAGATGCACTTTTAGGATCAGATAAGGCGATTTTTAATAGAACCACCAATATACTTAATCTTTATGGCAATATCGAATCGGTAGGCTACGAGGGAACAAAAGAGTGCTCCGAGCAGGTTACAATCGATACTAATAGTGATAACACGCAGTTTGATAAGCTTTTTTTAACAACACAAAGTGATATTTGGCTTTATGCAGATGATGCAAATAAAACAAAAAATATTTACAAGATAGGCAATTCTATACTCTCAAGTTGTGCGTTGAGATCTCCTCTATGGAGAATAAGTTTTGATAGTTCCGATTTTGATAGCAAAGAAGAGTATATGAAGCTCTATGGTGCAAAGTTCTATATGTGGGATGTACCTGTTTTTTATTTTCCATACCTTGCATTTTCAACAAATAATGAGCGAAGAAGTGGAGCTCTCTTTCCCTATTTTGGTTATAGCAGTGATGAAGGGTTTTTTTATGAGCAACCAATATTTTGGGCTATTGCTCCAAATATGGATATGGAGTTTAATCCGCAAATCAGAACAACAAGAGGTTTTGGCGGCTATAGTACTTTTAGATTTGTTGACTCTAGGTACTCGAGCGGACAGATAAGAGTGAGCTATTTTAAAGATTTCCAATCATTTCAAGAGGATCAGGGTTTAGAAAACAGAGATCATTACTCTTTCGAGTTTCTTTATGAATCAAGTAACTTTGTAAAACAGTGGCTCAATCTTGACTACACGGAAGGGCTCTATGCCAATGTGACCTATCTCAACGATATCGATGCACTCAATCTTCAAAAAAATACATTAACCCATTTTGGGCTCACGCCGCTCCAAGAGAGTAGACTCAACTATTTTTTACATGATGATGACTACTATGCAGGATTGAATGCAAAATATTTTATAGACACAAGAGAGACAAGCAATAGCTCTACATTGCAGATACTTCCCTCTTTTCAGCTTCATAAATATCTTAAGCCGATTATCTTTAATGACCTTACCTACAGTGCTGACTTTCAATTTACAAATCTTTATAGAAAAGAGGGTATTTGGACAAAAAGAAATGAGATTACGATTCCTTTCGAATACTCCTTTGCACTCTTTGATGATTTTTTAAAGGTATCGCTCAAAGAAGATCTTTACTATACAAAACTTTTTTTCAAAGAGTATGATGATGGAAAGAGTAATTTTGAATATTTTAGTACGGTACACAATGTAAAAATCTTTAGTGATCTTGTTAAAGAGTATGATGGTTTTGTGCATGTAATCCATCCATCCATCTCTTATATATTGCCGGGAAGTGAAGTAGAAGATCCTATCGATTTTGATGAGCTCACAGAAAAGAAGAGAAAGCTTTTTTCAGTTGGACTTCCCGAGGAGAGCATAAAATTTGACTTTGCTCAGTATTTTTATGATAAGAAGATGAAGCTTAAATTTTTTGATCGTTTTTCGCAAAACTTTTATGTTGATAGGGCAAATTCCAAAGGCGATATAAGTAATGAGATGGGGTATTATGGAGATGGCTGGAGCCTTTATCAAGATATTGCTTATGATTATGATGTGGGAAAAATAAAATCTATGGCACATAGAGCAAGCTGGATTGGGGATAACTATCTTTTAAGCCTTTCACACACCTATAAAAAAGAGTTCTTTGATGATGATATTGAAGTTGCAATTGCAAATAGTATCAATACAAATTTAAGATATGATTTTTCTCCAAGATGGAGTGGCTATGCAGGAGTGAGCTACAATTTTGATGAGGGGCAATCAACGCAATGGAGATTTGGTGCACGATATCAAAAAGATTGTTTTGGCTTTAGTGCGGGATTGGCACAAAATACAACGCCTGTACTTAAAAGTAGCGGAGCCTCTTATATTGATAGTACAACATTCTATTTTCAATTGAACTTCAAGCCGTTTGCAACAGTAGGGACGGGTGATCTTTTTCGATGAAACAGTTAAAAAAGAAGCTTGAGACAGCACTTGAGAGACTCTCACTTCCAAGGCTCATAACAAAAGATGATATTAAAAAACGATATAGGCATTTAGCAAGAGAGTTGCATCCCGATAAGGGTGGTGATGAAGAGCAGATGGCACAGATCAATGAGGCTTATGAAGTACTTATGGAGTATATCAACTCATTTCGATATACATTTGATGACAAAGAGATAGATATTCACGCTCCTAGCGAGGCACACACAGAGAGATTTAGACCCTAAAAAGCGTTTCTTGCACTCCTTTTGGGTACAATTATAAAAGAAAATAAAAAGGAGCCATTTTGGCAAAAATAGAGAGTATTGATATATTTGAAAACAATTTGGAAGAGAGTTACACATTTAATAAAATTGCAAAACAAGCGAGTGGGAGCGTATGGTATAAGCAGAAAAAAGCGGTTTTGTTGGCCGTTGTTGCCGTAGATGAAAAAGCTGTTGAAGAGGATTTTTTACCTCTTACGGTGCAGTATATAGAAAAAGCATATGCTGGCTCTAAGATACCCGGTGGGTTCATAAAAAGAGAGGCAAAACCAAGTGATTTTGAGACATTGACATCGCGCATTATAGATAGATCTTTAAGACCACTATTTCCAAAGGGCTTTTCTTATCCCGTTACGATTACTATCATGGTTGTCAGTGCTGATAGTGAAGTCGATATGCAAATCGCTGCTCTGCATGCAGCAAGTGCTGCACTCAAAACTTCAAGTCTTCCTATTGATGGCTTGGTTTCAGGAGTGAGACTTGCAAATATAGATGATGAACTTATCATAAACCCACAGTATGACCTTTTTGAAAAAAGATCAACACTAGACCTTTTGGTTGTAGGAAGTAAAGAAGATGTGATGATGATTGAGATGCGCTCAATCGCCTCTATGGATATTCCTGTGATTAACGAGATGAGCGTTGTTGATGCCGGGGTTTCAAGCAAAGCTCTTGCGCGAAATTGTAGCAATGTTGTCTCTGAGGATATGCTGATGTCCTATATAGAAAAAGCAAGCGAAGCGATCAAAAATTCCTCACATGCTTATGAGACACTCTTTATCAAATTTAAAAAACCTCTTTTAAATCTCTCTCTTGACACCCATGATGTAGATAAAGAGCTCTATGAGCATATAGATAAAAACTATCATGATGAGCTTAAAAATGCCATTGCTCATATGTCAAAGAGTGAGCGAAGTATGGCACTTAAAGAGCTCAGAAATACAATATTTGAAGATCTCTCAAATAGTGATAAAGCAGTAGAAAAAGAGATACTCTCCCGCGCTCTTTATTCACTCAAAAGAGATCTCTCTCGTTCTATCGTTTTAGATGATAAGATAAGAGCTGACGGGAGAGCTTATGATGAGGTAAGAGTTATCGACATAGAGACCAATATTCTTCCAAGTGTGCATGGTTCATGTCTCTTTACGCGCGGCGAGACACAAGCACTTGTGACTGTTACATTGGGAGACAAAAAAGATGCACAGATGTATGAATATATCACTGATAAATCTCCAAGACAAGAGCAGTTTATGGTGCACTATAACTTTCCGGCATTTAGTGTCGGTGAAGCTAAACCTATAGGTCCCGTAGGCAGGAGAGAGTTAGGGCATGGTAACTTAGCAAAAAGGGCACTGGAACCTATGTTGGGTTGTGAGATTGATGGCACCATCAGGCTTGTCTCTGAGATATTAGAAAGCAATGGTTCATCCTCTATGGCAACGGTTTGTGGTGGTTCATTAGCGCTTAAGGCAGCCGATATTCAAAGCGAATCATTGGTTGCAGGCATTGCAATGGGTTTGGTGTATGAGAGTGAAGATAGATATGCCATACTCACAGATATCATGGGGCTTGAAGATCATGATGGGGATATGGATTTTAAAATTGCAGGTTCGCGTGAAGGTATTAGTGCTTTGCAGATGGATATCAAGATTCCGGGCGCTTCACTCAAGATACTCAAAGAGACACTCAATCAAGCCAAGATAGGCAAAGAGCATATACTCTCTATCATGGAGCAGGCAAGTATGGCTATCAAACCAAGTGGTGCGCTCCCTTCGGTAGAGTTTTTTAGTGTACCCCCGAGTAAAATTGTTGATATTATTGGCAAAGCGGGTGCAACCATCAGAGATATCATAGAGCGATTTGAAGTAAGTATAGATATCGATAGAGATAAAGGTGATGTCAAGCTTGTTGGCGATGATAAGAAAAAGATACAAGAGGCAAAAGAGCATATACAAAATATTGCAAATAAAGAGGTAAAAGAACCCCTCATATATGAGATAGGCGGTCATTATCACGGGAAGATTAAAAAGATAGTTGATTTTGGAGTTTTTGTAGAGATGCCTGATGGTTTTGATGCCCTCTTGCATATCTCAAAGATATCAAAAGAGAGAGTAGATAATCTCAGATCACTTTACACCGAGGGCGACCCTATAGAGGTTGTTGTGTTAGAGCAAAAAGGTAAAAAAGTAGAATTAGCAACCGTAGAGTTTGTTTCATAAAATATCTTTAAACCATTTTTAGATATAATTTCGCACTTTTAAAAGATGATAAGTAGGGATACGCAAGCCGAACGGATCTTTAAGGGTAGTCACAAGACTTAAAACTCAAAAAAAGGATTAACGATGAAAAAACTTTTCTTAGCTTTCTTAGCCTTAGGTGCTCTTGCATTTGGTGAAGAAGAAGTTGCAAAAATAACAACAATAGCTGTTGATGCAGATGCTAACGGTACGATGATTGCCGCATATTCTATACTTGCAGCTGTTGTAGGTGTTGGTATTGCTGCACTTGGTGGTGCTATAGGTATGGGTAATACTGCTGCTGCAACGATTGCAGGAACTGCGAGAAATCCAGGACTCGGTAGTAAATTGATGACAACAATGTTTATCGCTATTGCGATGATCGAAGCACAGGTTATCTATACACTCGTATTGGCATTTATTGCACTTTTTGCTAACCCATTTATCACAGTCGGTTAATCCTTTCTTGGGTTAATGCTATTAGCAGGAGCTTTCTCCTGCTAAATTTATAATCTTATGCGTACGTGGTGGAACGGTAGACACGCTACCTTGAGGGGGTAGTGCCAATAGGTGTGGAGGTTCAAATCCTCTCGTACGCACCATCTTCAAATTTTTTAAATCCAACAATATCAATTATTTTTTCATACAGTTCATAAGTTGTTCAGTGCTTTCTTTCCAGGTTAACCACGGCATTTTATCGGATTTTGGATACGAGTGAGTCTCATAGAGTTTTAGCCAATTTTTGATAGATTCTGCAATGATTTGCGGGCTACTACTATCTTTAAAGTAGTATGCAAATTCGCCGGCAACCTCGTTAAATACAGGGATATCCCTAACAATGATAGGCTTTTTGTGTTGAGCTGCTTCTATAAGCGGCAAGCCAAATCCCTCACTAATACTTGGCATTATAAGGCAAGTAGAAGCGGCATAAATTTTCTCTAAATATTCGTCACTTATCCCTTCAAGCCAATAGAGCCGCTTGTTAAATTCGGGATGATTTTGAAGTTTTCTTTTGAAGCTATCCATCATCCATCCTAGTTTTCCGACAATTACTAAAGATACATCTATCTTTTCTGCCCAAAGTTGTTCAAATGCCTTTAGAGTTTGCTTATGCCCTTTTCTCGGCTCAATAGTGCTTACCATTAAAAATGATGAGGTTTTTTTGAGTGCATCTAAAATTTTATTTGCATCACTCGGGATACCTTTTGTTGCGCAGCTATTTTCTATATCTGCACCCAAATGAAACCAATCTAATTTTGGTAGAGCTAAAAAATTTTCACGATTTTTATTGATATATTTTTGCACATCATTGCATACAGATTGTGATATACACACCAATCTAGAGGAACAATTTATAACAGTATTGAGCCATAGCTTGTATGCGATACTCACATCTTTGCTATAAAATTGTGGAAATTGTATCGGTAGTATGTCATAAACGATAAAATTAATATCTACACATCTTTTTTTCCAATCTTCAAACAGACCTAATTTCCCCGGTATATAAATCACTTTATTTAAATCCAATCCTAAAAATATATCTCCCTTTTTCGGGACGACTATTATGCCGGGTGATTTGACATATTTGTAACACCAGTACCCGTCTTCATCCGTTAGATAGATAGGCTGTAAGTCCAATCCAAATGGCGAGCTTTGCTCTAAGTAATGCATGATAGAGCGAACAACTCTTTGTACACCTGTTCTAAGGTCCTCTTTGTATATATGACTGACATCTACTAGAAATTCATTCTCTTTTTTTGTTGATTTCCAATCTCCATAATGTACGCTTTTTGGAGCCAATCCTTTGAGCCTTATTTTAAAATTTGGAAAATAATTTACAATATAAGTAATTTTACTCCTCAAAAATGGATTCTGTAAGACTTTATCCCTGAGTTTAGTAATTTGATTTTTGAATATTTTTTTCATTTTTATATTTCAACATCTCTTGCTCTAACATCTCTTGTATAATGGCATTTAAACTCTTTTGATTTTCCCATCCTAGAGTCTCTTTTATTTTTTTTGGATTCCCACACAATGGATTATGTTCACTCGTTCTAAAAAATTTTGAATCTATTTCAATATAATTTTTATAATCTAACCCCAAAGAGGAGAAGGCAATATCTAAGAATTCTCTTACAGTATGTAACTTCCCGGTTGCAATCACAAAATCGTCAGCCTTCTTTGCTTGAAGTATCATATGCATTGCCTGAACATAATCAGGCGCATACCCCCAGTCGCGCTTTGCATCAAGGTTTCCTAGATATATTTTTTCTTGCAATCCTAGTTTTATTTTTACTACAGAGGATATGATTTTTTTTGTGACAAATTGATTTCTTCTTCGAGGACTCTCATGATTATACATAATACCTGTTGCAGCAAAAATCCCCTCTTTTTCTCTATAGTTTTTGAGTAAATAATAACTTGAGACTTTCGAGATCCCGTAAATACTTTTTGGATTAAATGGGGTATTTTCATCTTGAGGGGTGATCTCGGGTTCACCAAACATTTCACTGCTACCGGCAAAATAGAATTTACACTCTTTTTTAATCTCCAAAATGGTAGAAAGTAAGTAATAAGTTGCATTAAAATTGTTTGCCGTTGTTTCAAACTCGTTACTAAAAGAGTAGTTAACAAAGCTTGATGCAGAGAGATGATAACACTCATCGGGTAATACTTTTGAGAAAATTTTATAAATCCCTAGATGATCGCCCAAGCTTCCTTCATGCAAGATAAGGTTCTCTTTGATGGTTTCGATATTTTTTAGCTTTTCCTCATCTTCAAGAGATTCTCTTCGCACGATTCCGTGCACTTCATACCCTTTATTTAAGAGAAGTTCGGCAAGATAACTTCCATCTTGACCGGTAATTCCGGTTATAAGTGCTACTTTTTTTTGTCTCATGGTGCCCTTAACGGTTGATTTATAAAACACATTACATTCTACCTAATTTATACTATGATTTTTTATCTTTTCTCAAATATCACTATCCAAAGTGTCTTATTTGCTCTTTGTAGTATCTTTGTACAATGAAAGTGGAGAAAGATAGTTTAATTTTTATAAAAACAGTAATATATATTAAAATATTAAGAAAAAACGATGTGGAGGGGGCTTTTTTATCGTTTTTTAAGATTTGTTTGTGATATAATAGCCGAATCTTAACAAAAAGGAAGCAAGATGACAAAAGCACAGTTCGTCGAATTAGTACAAAAAAATGGTGGCTTTGAAAGTAAAGCAGCAGCAGAAAGAGCAGTAAAAGCATTTACAGATTCTGTAAAAGATGCGCTCGTTAAAAAAGAAGATGTATCATTGGTTGGGTTTGGTACATTCTCAACTGCAAAAGTAGCTGCAAAATCAGGACTCGTACCGGGTACTAACAAGACTTACAATAAGCCGGCGCACACTGCACCGAAATTTAAATTTGGTAAGACTATAAAAGACGCTGTTTCTGGTCTTTAATCTCCAAGCATCAATTCACCCCATAGGGGTGTTTGATTTCTACTCTAATTTGCTTTAAATCTATCATTACTTTTACAATAAACTTTTAATGCACATTCATCACACTTTGGGTTGATAGCTTTGCAGTGATATCTGCCAAAGAGCACCATACCTTGATGCAATTTATGGAGATCATTTTTAAATTTTTTTACCAAATCCTCTTCTGTCTTTTTAACATTTTTGGCATCACTGAGTCCCAGCCGATGCGCTACTCTGTAGACATGTGTATCGACAGCCATAAGATTGGCTCCCGTAAACTCAAGCATCACGACATTTGCTGTTTTTTGCCCTACGCCGGCAAGTGTGACAAGCTCTTTTTGAGAAAGCGGTATCTCACCCTCAAATTGTTCTATAACCTGGTTGGCCATTTTGATGAGATTTTTTGCTTTATTGTTAAAAAATGAACATGTTTGTATGAGTGAACGGAGCGTATCGATATCGGCTTGAGCGAGCATTTTTATATCCGGGAATTTTTCAAAAAGTTGAGGAGTTATGATATTGACCCGTTTATCGGTACACTGTGCCGAGAGCATAACCGACACAAGAAGCTCATAGATATTACTATAACAAAGCTCAGTCGTAGAATCAGGATAGAGCTTTAAGAGTGTCTCTTTTATCGCCTCTATCTCTCTTTTTGTTGCCTTTTTGATAAGAACCCCTAAAATATGGTTTTTGTTAATTGATAATTTACCATAAAAGTGTATGATTGTAATTAATGATTTATGAAATGAGGTTTATTATGCGCTATTTCTTTCGACTACTCTTTCTCTTTGCTTTTATCGGTATTGCAGCGCAGGGTGATGATGTGCTGCTCCAAGTCAATGATAAAAAAGTTACACTCCAAGATGCTAAAGATTTTACCTCCAAACTGTTGCCAAATACCAGTTTTGATAATCTCACACTAGAGCAAAAAAGAATGGTGACAAATAGACTTATTGAGCGTGAACTCTTTTTGCAGACAGCAAAAAAATCAAAAATTGAAGAGAGCAAGCGCTATAAGGCAAATTTGCAAAAGATTCAAGAAGAGTTGTTGGTGCAAACTTGGATAGAGTCACAACTTGATAATATCATTATCAGTGATAGTGAGGCAAGAGAGTTTTACAAGAACAATAAAGATAAGTTTGTAACAAAGCCTGAACTCAATCTTCGTCATATCCTCTTTAAGAGCGAAGAAGAGGCAAAAGAGGCGATTGATTATCTCTCGAGTGTAGAGAAGGATAAACTCAAAGAGAGCTTTATCAATCTCTACAATGAAAAATCTTTAGATAAAAAAGATGATACTACAAAAGACATCAGTAGTGCAGATGCAGTTGCCAATATAGGCAAAGAGGCGAGCGAATCACTCACAATGCTTAAGAGCGGGGAGATTACAAAAGAGCCTATCAAGTCTGATTTTGGCTACATCATCTTCTATCTTGAAAATAAAAGTCCAACACAAACAATCCCTTATGAGCTCGTGAAGAAAAATATATTGGGAATATTAAGACAAAAACAGTTTCAAATCCAGCTCATAGAGATTGCAAAAGAGCTAAGAGCGAGAGCAAAGATAGAGGACAATTTTGATAAACTCATAAAAAAATAGTGGATTATTGTTAATATTGAATTTACTTTATTTGAGTATAATTCTTAGCAGTTTTAATCACCAATTAAAGGAAAAAAATGAAGAAAATTTTAACAACAATCTCTTTAGTTTCATTGCTATTTGTCTACGCGAGTGCAGCAGATACTATAGTAGGAACGATAGATGGAATGCCTGTAACGAAAGCTGAGGCAGAAAATACACTCAAGGCACTCAGTCAAGGAAAGATGACTTATGATAAATTGCCTCCAAACGGTAAAAAACAACTTTTAGAAGTGATTGCTCCATCTAAAATTGCAGCAAAAAAAGCAGCAAAAGAGTTAACGCAAGAGGAGAAAGATGCAGCGCTTTCTAATCTATGGATACAAAAAAAGATTAGCCAAACAACCGTAAGCGATAAAGAGGTAAAAGATTTTTACGATAAGGTAAAAAAAGCAAGTAAAGAACCAGCTAAGCTTCCCGCTCTTGATCAAGTAAAAGATAGAATAAAAGCACAACTAAGACAAGAAAAAGCTATCCAAAACATAATCAAAAGTGCAAAAATAGTCGTCAAATAGATTAAAGGAGTTTGCATGGGCGGAGTAGTAGATAAAGTGGGAGCAGGTGTCCTTAGCGGCGATGCACTGACTCAGCTTTTTGAGACGGCAAAAAGTGAAGGCTATGCTATTCCTGCTGTTAATGTCGTTGGAAGTGATTCTGTTAATGCAGCCTTAGAGGCAGCAAAAAAAGCGAACTCCCCTATCATTATCCAGTTTTCAAACGGTGGCGGTGCTTTTTTGGCCGGGAAGTCACTACCGAGTGACACAGCGGCCATCCTAGGTTCAATTGCCGGAGCACAGCATATACACACTTTAGCAGAAGCATATGGTGTCCCTGTTGTTTTACATACAGATCATGCTGCGAAAAAGCTACTTCCGTGGATAGACGCACTTTTAGAAGCAAGCCAAGCACATTTTAAAGTGCATGGTAAACCACTTTTTTCATCCCATATGCTCGATCTTAGCGAAGAGCCACTTGAAGAGAATATCGCGATATGCAAAGAGTATCTCAAAAAGATGGATGCGCTTGGTATGACGCTTGAGATTGAGCTTGGAGTTACCGGTGGCGAAGAAGATGGTGTTGATAATACAAATGTCGACAATGCACTGCTCTATACACAGCCCCAAGAGGTTGCTTATGCCTATAAAGAGCTTAAAGAGGTAAGCGATAGATTTACCATAGCGGCCTCTTTTGGCAATGTGCATGGAGTCTATAAACCAGGGAATGTTGTATTGACGCCTACTATTCTTGATAATTCGCAAAAATATATCGAACAAACATACAGCACCCCTTCAAAGCCTGTAAATTTTGTATTTCACGGGGGGTCAGGCTCTGAGCTTAAGGATATACGAGATGCCATTAGTTATGGTGTGGTGAAGATGAATATCGATACCGATACCCAGTGGGCATTTTGGGATGGCGTACGAGGATATGAAGCACAATATAGAGCCTATCTTCAAGCACAAATCGGCAATCCGGAAGGTGAAGATAAGCCAAATAAAAATTACTACGATCCAAGAAAATGGCTTAGAGCCGGTGAAGAGTCTATGGTAGCGCGTTTGCTTCAAGCCTATGAGGATCTTAATTGTATTGGAAGAAATTAACCTCCCCACACCGATAGAGTCTATAGTCTTTAGAGGTCATAACTTTTATCTCAAAAGAGATGATCTCATAAGCAATGACTTCTCCGGCAATAAAGCTAGAAAACTCCACTACTATCTCGTAAATGATTTTCCACACATCAAAAAACTTGTTTCGTATGGCTCAAATCAATCCAATGCAATGTATAGTATGTCGGTACTTGCTAAGTTGAGGGGTTGGCAATTTACCTATTATACAGATCATATCTCTGAGTATTTAAAGACAAATCCTCATGGTAATTATGCAAAAGCCTTAGAAAATGGGATGAAGATATCTTGTCATTCTGAATTTATTTCAGAATCTAAAAATAAAGAGATACTAAAACAAGTTCAGTATGATGATGGCACATTATTTATAAACGAGGGAGGTAGAGACAAAGAGGCAGGCTTTGGCTTAGAGATAATGGCAAAAGAGATAAGTGATTGGCAAGCTGCAGAGGGCATCCAAAGATTAAATATATTTTTACCCTCAGGCACGGGAACGACAGCGCTTTTTTTACAAAAATATCTCAAGCTACACAACATAAAAGTCTATACGACACCATGTGTTGGAGATGCGGCATATCTTGTGCAACAATTTAGTTTACTAGCCGAGGATACAAGCTTGCATCCAACTATCATAAATCCTCCAAAAAAGTGGCATTTTGGAAAGCTTTATAAAGAACACTATAAAATTTGGTTAGAATTACAAAAAAGCACTGAGATTACATTTGATCTTCTCTATGATCCTATAGGCTGGCAAGTTTTATCGGAAAATCTGGAGAAGTTTGATGGGGCAATACTCTATGTGCATCAAGGCGGACTCTTGGGAAATGAGAGTATGTTACCGCGCTATGAAAGAAGATTTAAGGATGGCAATGAAGATAATTAAGACAAGCTCAAATGATTTTACTCAAGAGTTTGATGCACTCTTACAAAGAGGAGCGATGGATATAGAGGGTGTCTCTAAGATAGTCGGCGAGATACTTCAAGAGATAAAAACAGAGGGTGATAGTGCGCTTATGAAGCAGATTGCACGATTTGACAGATGGAGCCCAAAAGAGTCACAAGAGCTTTTAGTAACTCAAGAGGCGATGCAAAAAGCCTATGAATCTATCGATGATAATCTTCGAGCCGCCCTTAAACTCTCCTATGAGCGCATAGAGGCGTACCATAAAAAGCTTATGCCGCGTACTTGGATCGATGAGGAGGCAAACGGGAGTCTGCTTGGGCAGAAAGTAACAGCAGTTGATCGAGCAGGGCTTTATATCCCAGGAGGTAAAGCAGCCTATCCAAGCTCACTGCTTATGAACTATATTCCCGCTAAAGTTGCCGGCGTTGAAGAGATCATCGTCTGCACGCCGACACCTGAAGATGAGATCAATGAATTATTGCTTGCCGCATGCCATCTTTGTGGCGTTGAGAAGGTTTTCAAGGTCGGTGGTGCTTCTGCTATTGGTGCTCTTGCCTATGGGACGCAGAGTATCCCTAAAGTTGATGTGATTACGGGTCCCGGCAATATATTTGTAGCGACAGCAAAAAAACTTGTTTACGGCGAAGTAAATATCGATATGATTGCAGGCCCGAGCGAGATAGGTATTTTGGCTGATGCGGATGCAAAAGTTGATTATATCGCTATGGATCTGCTCTCGCAGGCTGAGCATGATGAGATGGCAAGCTCTATCCTTATCACACCAAGTTTAGAGCTTGCAGAGGCAGTGAGTGTGCGAGTAGAGAGTTATCTTGAAACACTTAGCAGAAGAGAGATCGCCAAAAAATCGATCGATACTCGAGGTGCTATCATCGTAACAAGCGATATGGGTGAAGCAGTTGATTTGATGAATAGAATTGCTCCGGAGCACCTTGAAGTGATGGTCGCTGAACCAATGGAATTACTTGATGCTATCAAGCATGCAGGTGCCATATTTCTAGGAGAAAATACGCCTGAGCCTATCGGCGATTATATCGCGGGACCAAATCATACCCTCCCGACAGGCGGTACGGCAAGATTTTATTCACCACTGAGTGTAGAGCATTTTTTGAAAAAATCATCTATCATCTCTATGAGTAAACGGGGCATCAAAGAGTTAGGCGAAGCATGTGCTATCATAGCACACACAGAAGGACTTACGGCTCATGAGCAGAGCGTAAGACTGAGAATCGAAGAGTAGATTTAATCAATCAAAAACGATATCTTTGCAGTGATTCTGTATTTGACGATTTTGTTGTCTTCTACTTTTGCACTTTGATCTTGGATGTAGATTGATTTTATATTGCGTACTGATTTTGAAGCCTCTTTGATGGCTCTTTGTGCAGCATCTTCCCAGCTTTTCTCTGATTGGGCGAGTACCTCTATCACTTTTACTACTTTTTTTGACATGCTTAATCCTTTTTGTAAGTTGTACAATCATTATAACAAAATAGATTTGAGGATTTGATTTTAAGAAGAAGTGGCGCGGCGGACGAGGCTCGAACTCGCGACCCCCTGCGTGACAGGCAGGTATTCTAACCAACTGAACTACCACCGCGCATAAAATAGTGTCAAGCATCTAAAAATATAGACCCTGAAATAAATCCAGGGTGACGATGTGTCATTCTGAACTTGTTTCAGAATCTAATACATTAGATTCAACAATTATGGTGGTCGCTATAAGACTCGAACTTATGACATCTACCTTGTAAGGGTAGCGCTCTACCAACTGAGCTAAGCGACCTATTATTATTGGCGACCCTTAGAGGATTTGAACCTCTGTGTCTGCGTTGAAAACGCAACATCCTTGGCCACTAGATGAAAGGGTCATCTAGATCCTAACAGTCATATGGACAAACTCTGTTTGCACTTTTTCTGCTAAAAACAGTATTTATAAATGGTGTCCCGTCTAGGATTCGAACCTAGGGCCACCTCATTAAAAGTGAGATGCTCTACCAACTGAGCTAACGAGACAGAAAATGGCGCGGCGGACGAGGCTCGAACTCGCGACCCCCTGCGTGACAGGCAGGTATTCTAACCAACTGAACTACCACCGCGCATAAAAATAGTGTCAAGCATCTAAAAATATAGACCCTGAAATAAATCCAGGGTGACGATGTGTCATTCTGAACTTGTTTCAGAATCTAATACATTAGATTCAACAATTATGGTGGTCGCTATAAGACTCGAACTTATGACATCTACCTTGTAAGGGTAGCGCTCTACCAACTGAGCTAAGCGACCTAAAATGAGTTGAGATTATATCTCATACTTGCTTTAAAAAAAGCCAACAATGGTGTCCCGTCTAGGATTCGAACCTAGGGCCACCTCATTAAAAGTGAGATGCTCTACCAACTGAGCTAACGAGACTTCAAAACAAGTGGACGGAATTATAGCTTATATACTATGATAAGTCAAGATAAAATGCCCTCAAATCGGGCTTATATTTAACTCTTTTTTGAGTAGCTCAAGCGCAAAATCTACAGAGCCCTCTTGGATGTCTCTTCTTGTACCTTTAAATAGGCAGTGGCTGATATCGAGCGTATCATTTAAGAGGATACCTATATAAACAGTACCAACCGGTTTTTCCGCACTTCCGCCTCCGGGACCTGCTATGCCCGAGATGGCTATAGCTATATCGCTTGTCGCCTCTTTTTTGATACCTTTTAGCATCTGCTCGACACATTGGTGGCTCACTGCGCCAAATCTTTCTAGTACGGCATCATCAACACCGAGCCATTTGTGTTTGATAGCATTGGAGTAGGTGACCATAGAGCCTTTGAGCACATCACTGACACCCGCGATGCGTGTGAACTCACTTGCGAGCAGTCCACCTGTGCAACTCTCCGCGAAAGAGATGGTTTTGTTTTGTGCTCTAAGCTCGTCGATGATTTTGGTTATGAGTTGTTCTCTTTGCATAGAGATATTTTAGCATAGAAAAGGGTGAAAAATATTTTATTTTTGTCATTGCGAGAAGCTTTAGCTTCGTGGCAATCTATATAAATCATTTCTTGGATTGCTTCTTCGCTACACTTATCGCAATGACGGTCATTCTGTCACCCTAAACTTGTTTCAGGGGCTCTGCTATCTCGAATAACTGTCATGTGAGTATGACGCTTTTATTCCACTTTTCTAAAAAGTGGAAAGAAGAAAAGAGAAATCTCTATAACTTTTCTTTTTAGTAAAGAAAAGTATTTACCAAACGATAGGCGTTTTCCCTTGCTCTTTGAGGAGTGCATTGGTTTTACTAAAATGTTTACATCCAAAAAAGCCTCTATATGCAGAGAGGGGGCTAGGATGCGGGGCAGTGAGGATATGATGTTTATGTGCATCGATGAGGCTCTTTTTGGCAATTGCCGGTGAGCCCCAAAGCAAAAAGACGATGCCGTTAAAATTATCAGAGATATAACGGATGATGTTATCTGTAAATATCTCCCAGCCGAGTCCAAAGTGTGATTTTGGTTTACTCGCTTCTACGCTAAGTGTCGCGTTGAGCAAAAGCACACCTTGGCGTGCCCAAGGAGTGAGATCACCGTCTTTGACCGTGCATGTGCCTATGTCACTCATGATCTCTTTGAGGATATTTTGCATCGAGGGTGGATTTGGGATGGATGCAGGTGTAGAGAAGCAGAGCCCTTGCGCTTGTCCTGCTCCATGGTAGGGGTCTTGTCCTAAGATGACGACCTTGAGGCTCTCATAATCACATTTTGCAAAGGCATTAAATATCTTTGCTTTAGGAGGATAAACGGTACTGTTTTTATAGCGCTCATCTATAGTGCTTTTTAGTTTTTTAAAATACTCTTTATTGCGCTCAATCTCAATCACTTCATTCCAATTCATGAAGTAATTGTAGCATAGAGTTGATTGTGTTTAGTGTATCTCAATGTTGTTTTACCTTAGGCAGAAGCCTTCAGCTTATCTTTTAAAACTAGAGAGATATGCATCTTTTAGTGCCGTAAACTTTCAATCAATTGCGCGGCCGTACTTGCCTTTCTATTGTGAGGCTGATAGAGATAGTTGTGTACTTTTTGCGGAATGTTTCGAGGTATACTGAGTGCTTCATACTCCTCTATCGCTGATTGTTTTGCCTTGAAGAGTGCCATCTGCACACGCGAGTAGAAGTTTGCAGCACCTTCGCCGGAAGTCTCAATAGATAAAAAATTTGCCGAGGGGTAATGGCTGGTAACAAGGGACTGTACACCATCGCTCACGGCAGAACTCGGCATGCAACCAAAAGGTTTGATCGAGATAGTAAGATGCGATAGATTATCTTTTACGGATTCGATGAGATGCGCTACCTCAAGATGCCCCTCTCCCCCTTCGCAATCAAGCGTGTAGTATTGCTCTCCAAGTGCGGCCAATTTCTTCATATTCGGGATTTCATAGTTATAAAGACCAATCGCCTTTGCATAGATACCAAAGTGTATTTTGACTGCTATTTTGGCCATTTTGATGAGTAGGCGGCTTTTAACATTACTAAAGTCTATCTTTTTGCCATTTTCTACTGCCAAAGTTTCTGTTTTTTTGAGTTTGTATTCTGCCTCCCAAAAGGTCAACATAAGGCGGTTGATGATAGGTTGAGGCGTACATTCTGCTCCTTCAGCTTCTAAAAACCTATGAAGGTTATAGTTGCCATCGCCTTCTGTCATAGCAGCCCAAAACTCACCCATGACTAAAATTTTTGCTTTAGGTTGTAGACGATTGAGTTTTACTTTTTTGAGCACTTTGCGACAATCCCAAAGTGCTTTAGGTAGGTTTGTTTTTTGCTCAAAAGCTTTAGAGATTATGGCTCGGCATGACTCTATCGCTTTATTGACACTCCCTGCTTCTATCTCATAGGGCCGCATTTTATATCCTAGCAGGTTGATAATGTCGCCGATGATGATCGCTTTGAGTAAAATGATAAAAAATTTCGGAGAGAGATCAAATATATCCTCCTCTTTATCGGGTTCTTGAAAGATGCCTTTATCTTGAGCGATAGAGGTGATGCGAAAACCGTCAAAACCGGCATCGCGTAAAGCTTTTTTATATTCAGTAATGTACATACCAAAACGACAAGGTCCACACCCGCCTACAGTGACAAAGGCATATTTTTTTACTATCTCTTCGGTGGTGAGTCCTTTTTTATCCCGTAAATCTTGGAGATATTTTACAAGATTTCCTACCGTAAAATAGGTAGGGTTGCACTGTCCTCTGTTTCCAAAAGCTTTTCCTTTTTGAAATGATTCTAGATTTGGATTAGGAAGGGCGATAAAATTTGGACCCAACGAGCATAGAGCCGTCTCTATAAGTTTATCTTGCAGATTGGTGAGTCCCCCTAAGAGGATCATCGTCTCTTCTTTTGGAGCATAGAGTATCTTTTTTGTAGGTGCCTCTCTCCATTGTGTTATCTTGTTTTCTAGAGCGTTGCATTGAGTAACATTTTTGTCATTCGTTTTCATTGCGTTACATTTACTATTCATGCCGTAACTCCTTTTTTGTAGCTATTGTATTGTTTCTTAGTTCGTTGAGGTGTTAAGTTTTGCTTGTATTGCTCTAGCGTATAAGCAAAGGTTTTTACACGTATTTTGATAGACCCACCCGGCTTATTTGCATCGATATCGTGCAAAGTGAGGTGTGGCGTATGCGAAGCACCTAGGATCTTATCGATGATTGCATATGTAGGTGCATCATGTCCACATTTAAAAGAGCTCAAATCAAGCACTGCAACATTGGGGTGCCGTGCTGCAAATTTTGCCGCCCATACTTTTTGTGAAGAGTTCGTCGAATAGTTTTCCGCCCATACATCACGAATATCATAGACTGATTTTATATATCCCTCTTTGATCTCTTCGCCAAAATAATCAAAAAGATATGTTTCATCTTTGGGGATTGCGCGCATAGAAAGTGTCTTGTAGCCCAAGGATTGAAATTCGTCAAGCACTTCATGGTTTAAGCCAGGATCAGAGTGGTAGGGACGACTCAAAAGCAAGATAACTATCTCATCATTTGCGACAGCCTCATCTAAAATGGTGCGTCCCTCTTTCATGATCTTTTCATCATTTTCATCTAGCGCTTTCCAAGCTTGCTCTACAGCCCAGTTGCTCTCATCTTCAGTGATGCGTAACTTCTCTTTCCAAGTGCTAAAAAGTTGTTTTTTAAGTAGTTTTTTGTTGTCAAAATTGAGTGCATCCTCAACATACTCGATATTTTTTTGTGCAAAAAGATTTTTCTCTTTGGTAAATGCAGACCAGATCACTTTGGGCGTCCCCGAGATAACAGGACAAGAGGTTTGTCCCATGACATACTCTACATAGCCCGGTAGCTCAGTCACTGAAGGGAACCAGAGATACTCAAAATTCATCCGAGCAAATTTTTTCTCATAGAGCAGTGCATAGACATGAGACTGTGCTACTTTTGCAGGATAACAAGAGTCAACAGAGCCATATTTTGCACCCTCTAAAAACATATCTTCATTTGAAAAATCCGAGAAAATGATATTTTTACTATCGACTTCAAGTGCCTCTAAGTAGGTACGCAAAAAAGGCGCTAGAGAGTAGATGTTGAGCACTTTTGGGATGGCTATTTTGACATTATGTCTGTAGGCTTTATCTTGTGCACTTGAGAGATGAAAAGGACGGCTTATCTCTTTGCGCAGGGTAGGTCCCCAGCCTCCTAGGGTTACTTTAACTTTTTGCTCATGAATGCGCATCGAGGTATCAGGTCTGTCTGCTATCTTATAGTGAGATTGAAAGAGGTCGATAGACTCTTTTTTCACAAGGTTAGGTATGCTTTTTTGCAATGCTTTTCTAGAGCTTTTCAACGCTTTGAGTGCTTCGCGTGACTCCACGGTTCCCTCTTCACAAGAGAAGCCGGCGATATAACGCACAGATTCGGATGAGGGTGTTTGTGTATCGATAAAAGTACGCGAGCATTTGATGTTGCAAAAGTGACAGCGTGTACTCTCATCCGTCTTGGAAGTATAAGTCATCTGCAATGCTTCTTTCATGCCGCAAAATGTCGCATAGCCCCTTTGCATCACTACCTCTTTGGCCTCAAGTGCAGCGCCATACGCTCCGGCTTCACCAGGATGCGGATGGATATCTATCTTAGCATCAGGCACTTTCTCTTGGATGTAGTCCACTTGTGCTTTAAGCGCTGCTTGGTTGTATTGCGTGCCTCCTTGGAGTACAAAATGTTTTCCAAATGCCCCAAGGTTAGGTGCTTGCACAACATACTGCCATACATTTTTCGGTAGTACTTTAGATATCCCGGCAAAAAGTTCTTCTTTGCTGTAACCCTCTTTTTGGAAGTTGACTCTATCGGTATCTAAAAACACGGCACACCCATAGTTAAACATAGGTGCTTTTTTGGCGGCAAAAGCTACATCGGCAAAGCCTTCCATAGGCACGCCAAACTGTTTTGCCATAGATTGCAGTAGAGTACCATTACCGGCAGAACATTGATTGGAGAGACGGAAGTTTTTCATCATGCCGTTTTCCATAAACAACACCTTGATGTCTTGTCCGCCAATGTCACAGATAACATTGATGCTCTTTCCAAAAGTTTTTTGTGCAGATTTCATATGGGCGATAGTCTCGATGATATTTGCATCAGCCCTAAGCGCACCCTCAAGCACATCTGCAGCGTATCCCGTGACACCTAAGCCTTGTATATCGTAAAAACCATGCGAATTTTGCGCTTCGATTTTCTCTAAAAGCTCCAAGGTATCGACGATAGGATTACCTTTGGAGAGTTGATAGACTTTGAGAAGTAAGTTTCCCTCTTCGTTGCAGAGCACAGCTTTAGAGGAGGTGGAGCCTCCGTCTATCCCCAAAAAGCAAGTTGTTTTTTTGGTGAGTGTAGGGGTTTTAAAAGGTTTGATCGCATAGGTATCTTTAAAAGCCAGTAGCTCTTCAGGGGTCTTTACAAGAGGCGTATCGCAATTGCCATCTTCATCGATATCGCCGGATTCGACGAGGTTTTTGAGCTGTGTGAGCCCTGCAAAATCTTTGCCATTGTTTGCTTCGCCTTCACCAAAGATGACTGCGCCTAAGGCTGCGTAATATTGCGCATTTTCAGGCACGCTGATGAGTTGATTGATATTGTGTTTATCATAGGCTATGTCGCGTTCATCCCAAATCTCAGCTATACGCATACGCCAACACTCTTGCAAAAACGGCAGATATGCATTGGGTCCACCAAGGAGGAGTACATTTGGCATCAGTGTGTTCCCGCGAGTAAGCACTGTGAGGTTTTGCATAACGATAGCATCGGCGAGTGAGTTCATGATCTCCTCACGAGGGACAGAGGTTTTGACAAGGTTGACGATGTCTGTTTCTGCAAAAACACCACACTTAGCAGCCACATGATGGAGCTTATCGGTCTGAAATATAAGTTTTTGGATCTCTTCACTCTCCATCCCGACTTTCATGGTGCACTTTTCAATCGTCGCACCCGTTCCCGAGGCGCACTTATCATTCATAGAGGTGAGTACGGATTTTTTGCCATTTTCATCTTGTTTAAAATGCATGATCTTGGCATCTTGTCCACCGAGCTCTATGACGGCACGCACATCCGGATGGTTATGTTCTACTGCTAAAACGACGGCATTAACCTCTTGTACGAAACGCGCGTTAATCGTCGGAGCGATACGGGTAGCGCCTGAGCCTGTTATGTAAACTTTTTCTATATTGCTATACAGTTCACCGTGTGTTTGCGAGAGTTCTTCGAGAAGTCTTAGCAGTGTTGATGCTTGTTTGGTATCGTGTGGAGTGTAGGCCTTAGCTACGATACTAAAGTTTTCATCACAGACAACATATTTTACTGTTGTGGAACCGATATCAATACCTAATGTGTATTTTTTTGGCATTATTTTCTTTGTACGCTTCTTTGCATTTTGAAGAGCTAAATTTTTCGGTATTATAGCGAGAGAGTGTGTAAATTGCAATATTTTTTACAAAAATGAGTGAGAAATATTGATAATTTTTAAGTTAAATAATTATCTGATATTTATGATAAGGTACTGTTTTATAGTGTTCTATTTTGATCACTTTATTTTAATTTGGAGTTGTGATAAGCATATGCCAATATGGCAAAATGACATATTTTGAACTACTTTCCAAAGATAATCATATACTACATTCATAAGGAAGCACGGCAGATTGTCTTTCTTGACAAAAGTTATCATAAATGATAACATATGGAGTGAAAAAAGGAGCTAGAAAATGGCTAGAAGTACTTTTGAAGAGTTCAAGAAAGAGGTACTCAAAAGAGATGCGCTCAAATCTGAGTATGATAAGTTGCAACCCGAATATGAGCTCAAACTCAAACTTATAAAGATGAGAAAAAAAGCTGGACTCACTCAAGAAGAGATAGCGCAGAAGATGCATACAAAAAAGAGCAATATATCAAGACTAGAGAGTCTGAGTAGTACATCTTCGCCGAGGATAGCTACACTTATCTCTTATGCAAATGCCACTGGGCATACACTTAAAGTTGATTTTGAATGATGTCACATCTCTTCGCATAAATCGCTATGCTTGTATGTTCCTGTCATTGCGAACGAAGTGCGGTAATCTATATCAAAATACAGGAATCCATAAAATAAGTTAAATTCTCTTTAAAAATGATACTTTCTATTTTAGTTTATAATGATAAAATTTAGTTAAGAAAAAGGGGTTAAGCAATGGGTATAGATTACGAAAAACTATTTGAAACAGAAGAAATAGTGATAGAAAATGAAAAGACTGGCAAGAAAGACAAAAAAATAATTTTAAAACCAAGATACAAAGATAAAAAAATATTTTCCCCTTTAAGAAATAAATACCTAGATGCCCAACCCGAAGAGGTAGTAAGACAAGAATTTGTTTGTAAGCTTATAAATGAATATGGTTACTCCATATCCCAGATGGAAGAAGAGGTTAAATTAACAACTTCTCAAAGAGGTACCGGAAGGGCAAGTGCAGATATAGTTGTTTGGAAAAATGAAGAAGAAAAAAAGAAGAAGAAAACAGCTTTTTTAGTAGTAGAACTTAAAGCTGATACTTTGAGATTAAAAGTTGAAGATTGCTATCAAGGATACAATTATGCCACATGGAGTAGAGCAAAACTTTTTGCTGTATCAAATGGTAAAGAGCTTCAGGTGTATAAAACAGTTGAAGAAGAATTGCCTTTGCAGCTACAGCCCGTTAATGACATACCAAATGCAGATACAATCCTAGATGATAAAAAATTAAAAGATGCTTTGGCAAAAACAAAAGAGTTCACTGGTGATGAATTTGCAAAACTACTGCACAAATGCCATAACATCATTAGAAATAACGACAAACTCTCTCCTGAAGCTTCTTTTGATGAGATTAGTAAAATTTTATTTATTAAAATAATGTACGAAAGAAACCCTAAGCAAGAATCAATTTTTTCATTAAAACAATTTGAGCGATTAAAAGAAGCTTGGAATATGAGTCGCGGAAAAAGTGAAAGCGAATCTTCTTATATACAAAGGCTCTTTGAAGATGTAAAAGCCGAATTTTTAACAGATAATATTTTTGATCAAAATGAAAAAATCAAATTAAGAGAACAAAGTTTTGAGCAGATAGTAAAAGAACTTGAGATATATAATCTTACTTCGACCAGTGTAGATGTAAAAGGCATTGCCTTCGAAAGATTTTTGGGAAGAACTTTTAGAGGAGAGCTCGGGCAATTTTTTACCCCAAGAGTGATAGTTGATTTTGTGGTTGAGCTTCTTGAGCCAAAAGAAAATGAGCTTATTTGTGATCCATGCGCAGGAAGTGGAGGTTTTTTAATCAAAGCCTTTGAAAGCATTCAAGAAACAATTGATGAATATTATATAGAGCTAAAAAAATCAAAACAGAAAGAAATATTTGGGCAAGAACTTGAAAATATAGACGATGAAGAGCTTCAAAAACAATATGAAGATTTTTTAACTAGAGTAAATGCAGAACAAGAAGAAAAAATAAGAAAATTATCTCACGAGTCTATCTTTGGGACCGATGCAAACCCTAGAATGGCAAGAGTATCTAAAATGAATATGATAATGCATGGTGATGGTCATAATGGTATACATCATAATGATGGGCTTTTAAATGTAAATGGCATTTTTAGAAATAGATTTGATGTGATTGTTACAAATCCTCCTTTTGGTACAAATCTTGATAAAAAATACCCTATGGTTGAAAATGATGATAAATATAACAATAAAACGATGATAACTAAATATATCGAAAAATATGGTGATATGTATATCGAAGAGATGAGGCAGGTCACAGATAATATAGGTGAGCCGATAAGAGGGCTTTTTAAAGTCGGCAGAGAACTTGGAAGTGGTGCAACGGAGGTTCTTTTTGTAGAGAGATGTTTAGATCTGCTGAAACCTGGAGGAAGAATGGGAATAGTTCTTCCTGAGGGTGTACTTAATAGTTCAAATCTTTCTAATGCAAGAGAATATTTTGAAAGTAGAGCAAAATTACTTCTCATAGTATCATTGCCACAAGATATATTTATAAGCTCAGGTGCTACTGTTAAGACTAGTTTAGTATTTTTGAAAAAGTTTACACAAGAAGAAGCAAATGAGTATGAAGCTATCAAAAAAGAAGCTACAAAAGATATAAAAGCTAAGTATGCAAAAGATATTGACCCTATAAAAGAAGTCTTAAAACTTAAGGGAAAAGAAGCTCTAAGTGCAACTGATAAGAAAATCAAAAATGCTGAATTAAAAGAGCTTGAAACTAAACGAGATAATGAAATAAAAGAGATTATCAAACAAAGTTTTGATTATGAAATTCCTATCGCGGACATAAAAAAGGCGGGCATTACTACCACAGGAGCAGCAGGAGAAAATCAACTGCCAGAACTTTTAAAAATCTATACAGAGTATAGAAAGACGAATAATCTTTGGGAAGAAAAATAAATGAGTAAATTACTACAATTTGCTAATTTTCAAGAGCTCGTAAATTGGAGTGTAAAAACAAATTTACCTTTTTCATTTCTTAAAAGTAAGTATAATTTTGTAAAACTAGAAAAATTGATTATTCCAAGAGAAGAAAAAATTAAAAAAGATGATTATAGTGGTGAAGCAGATATTGTAAAAAAAATATCTTTTAAAGACGGTTTAATTGAGCTTAGGGAAGAGCGAAAAACAGGAATGGATATGTATAGAACATATCCAAATGATTTGTTAGTATCTAACATTAATTTTCATCAAGGTGCCTTATCAACTAATAAGTATAATAAAAATATTTTATGTTCGACACACTATCAGCCTTATATAATTAACAACGATCTTGTATATAGTGAATATTTAGTAATGGTATTACGTAGTAATGTTTTTCAAAATTATATTGTATATTCCAAAAGTGATGGAATTAAAACAGAATCTAAATTTAATTTTATTAAAAATCTTAAAATTCCTTTACCATCTATTGAACAACAAAAAAAATTAGTAGATAAATATCATGAAAAATTAAATCTTGCAAAAAAACAAGAAATAGAAGCATCTCAAAAAGAAAGTAATATAGAAAAATATTTATTTTCTGAGTTAAATTTTGAAGTCAAAAATAGCAAAAATGAAAATAATCTTTTGCAGCTTGTTAAATTTAAAAATATTAGTAGATGGGATGCCCAATCAAATTACTTTAATCCTGATAATTTAAAGTCGAATTATGATTTTGTTAGAATTAATGAACTTATTAAATATTCACAATATGGACTATCTGAAAAAGCTGATTTAAATCAAATTAACATTCCATTTCTTAGAATGAATAATATTCAAAATGGTGAATTAAATGTTGATGATTTAAAGTATATAAGTCTATCTGAAAAGCAAAAAGAAAATTATTTGCTTGATTATGGAGATATAGTATTTAATAGAACAAATAGTAAAGAACTAGTTGGGAAATCGGCTGTTTTTAAACTTGAAGAAACTTATTCATTTGCTTCATATTTAATTAGGCTTAAACTAAATAATGAATTGGTTGATAATGATTATTTTGTAATTTTGTTAAATTCTTCAATAGGTAGAATGCAAATGGATGCTACTAGCAGACAAATAACAGGACAAGTTAATATAAATGTAGAGGAATTAAAAAGCTTTTTATTACCTTTACCATCTATAAAAATACAAGAAAAAATAGTAAGAAATATTGAGATAATAAAAAATGAGATAAAAGACCTTCGACAAAAAGCTATATCTAACAAGCAATTTGCTTTAAATAACTTTGAAAGTGAGATTTTTAATGAAGCTTAAAAAGCTTTGGATAAATGGATATAAAAATCTCAATGATTTTGAGTTGAACTTTGCTGATAATGATAGTGTAACTGTTCTAATAGGAAATAATGGAAGCGGAAAGAGTAATGTCTTAGAGGCTATTAGCAAGATATTAATCAAACTTTATAGTAGAAATTATAAAGTTGAATTTGATTACAGTCTAGAATATGAGATTGATGACAAAAATATTTCCATAAAACAGTTTGAAGGTGAAAATACATTTAAGATAAATGATGAAGAATCTTATTCGTTTTATGTGCATAAAGACTATTTACCCTCTAAAATCATCACCTTTTATAGTGGCGAGAATGAAAGATTATTGGATATTTATTTGAATGAATATCAAAAAATTTATTATGCAAGAAATAAAATATTTAATCATACAGTCCCCTTTATGTATATAGATATGAGTGATTTAGATATTCAAGTTTTGCTTAGTTTGTATGTTAAGATATATGAATTTAAGACAAATGATGACGAGGAGGCGTTACAAAAATTTAGGGATGAAAACAGAGAGTTAAAAATAGAAATAGAGCTTAAAAAGTACCAAAAAAAACTTGTCAAAAATCAATCATTAGTGAGGTTTCTCATGGCGATATCATCAGGATCCAGATATGTAACTATCGAATCTCTTGAAAGTTTTTATGATTCAAAGTTTCCAAACACAAAAGAAGATTTTTTGGCTGTTATGTTCAATTGTAAAATAAGAGAGCTAGCGAATATAAAATTCAAAGAACGAAGCTTGAGCGAAGGACAAATTAAATTACGGTTGCTTGAATTAATTTTAGATATTGCCTTAGAAAAAAATTCATTAATTTTACTTGATGAACCAGATTCGCACATCCATGTTGCTAATCAAAGAAATATCAAAGAACTTATTGACAAAATGCAACATGTTAAGCATGAAACGATTATTGCTACACACTCACCAACATTAATGAATATATTTGATAGGCATTTAGAGTATTTGGAAAATGGAGAGGTCAAAGGTAAAGAAAAAGCTGAAATACTGAAAGAAATTTCAGGTGATACCATGAGTGATGCTCAAAGACAAATACTATTGAATGCTAATACTGATATTTTGATTGTTGAAGGTAAGACTGATGAAAAGTACATTTCGACTGCATTAGAAAAACTCAAACAAGATAATATGCAATATCAAGATTTAGAATTTAATTATTTATATATGGGTGGCTCAGATCCTGAAAATCTAAAAAACCTAGTAGAACAATTCCCTCCAAAAGACAATCAAGCAATTATTGCATTTTTTGATAATGATGGCGCAGGATATAAATGTATTACAAAAGCTTTTAACTATACCGCTGAAAGACAAGATTTTACTAGGAAAAACGAAAATGGTATTCATATATGCCTTTATCCTAAAAAAAACGGCTTCACAAAAAGTGAATTTGAAATAGAAGACTATTTTAAAATTGAAACATGTAGGGATTTTATGTTTAGTAATTTCGAAACATTTCAAGACACAAAAAAGAAATTTAAAAAAAATGATTTTGCCGAGTATTGTCCAGATCTTAATGCAGATGAGTTTGATGGATTTAAAACTTTATTTGATTTTATTTTAGACATAAAGGAGTCGAACAATGCCAATACCAACACATGATGAAATAAGAGTACCAGCCCTTAAGCTTTTACAAGAAAAAGGGATTTTGAAGTTAAAAGATTTTGAATCTCCACTTGCAAAAGAGTTTAATCTTGAACATGATGAACTTGTACAAATGTATGATAGCGGTAACGGTCCAGTATTTTATGACAGAATTTCTTGGGCATTAAGTTATCTAAATATGGCAGGGTTAACAAAAAAGCCAAAAAGAGGTCACTATGAAATAACTGAAGATGGCATAAAAATATTAGCTACTCCAGATAAAATAAATGATTATATAAGTGAAAAAATTCAACAGCGAAATCAAGAGAGAAATAATATTACTAATGAAAATATATCCGTAGCTAATGTAAATGCCTCGAACGATGATCTTACTCCGTCAGAAACAATCGAAGTATCTTTTCAAAAAATTAAAAATAAAATTTACAATGATATATTAGATGCTATCATCAGTAAATCACCAAGAGAATTTGAAAAGCTAGTCGTTGCATTACTCCAAAAAATGGGCTATGGTGGTGAGATTGAAAATTCTGGTCTCGTCACACAGTATTCAAACGACAAAGGTATTGACGGTATCATTAAAGAGGATATACTGGGATTTGGTCGCATCCATATACAGGCAAAACGATATAAAAGAGAAAATGCCATAGGTCGAGAAGACCTGAATAAGTTTGTGGGGGCTTTGGCTGGTACTCAGTCTAATAAAGGAGTGTTTATTACAACATCAAGTTTCAATAAAAATGCTGTGGAGTATGCGAATGGCTTAAACAATGTTACTTTAGTGCTAATTGACGGAGAACAGTTGGCAAAATACATATATGAATATTCATTAGGAATGCAGACTGAACAAGTTATTGAAATTAAAAAACTAGATAGTGATTTTTGGGATATTATGGAAGATGATAGAGACATATTCAATGGGGAAAATTAGACAATTATTTTATGTTTCAGATAAATAAGACGAACTTGACAAATAGTGGTTGCATTTTGCGACCACAAATTTAGCAATAGCCTTTATCAGACATCATTACATAAACATCTTTATATCTTTTTAATCTCTTTATATTACAATGACTCTAAAAAGGAGTTATATATGAATAGAAGAGAAGCTTTGAGCGCAGGAGCGCTTCTAATCGCGAGTGTGAGTATGCTAAACGCTTATGATGAGAAACTTATAGTCAATACCAAAGATATGGAGTTGCAAGACCCCAAAAATCCAACTGATTTTGAGTATAAACATATGCCACAGATCGAACTCAAGGGAAAAGATGAGAAAGGCTATACACTCGTTGAGATTACCGTCGGGCAAGAGGGCATCATCCACCCAAGTGACGCAAATCACTGGATCTATGCGATAGAGCTTTATGCTGATAACAAGCTCGTAGCACATGCAGACCTTGAGCCGGTTATCTCACGAGGATTTTTAAGTGCACGCGTGCAACTAGAGGGCGTTAAGGAGCTTAAAAGTATCACAAAATGCAACCTTCACGGTAACTATAGTGCATCGATCGCTATCGAAAAAGAGGCATAGGGTCTCTTTTGTTGAAGCTCCAAAATGAAATGAGGAGAAGCTCCTTTATAAAAATAGTACGATATAATATACCAAATAAAGTATGTAAAAAGGTACTAAAATGAGAAGCATCTATGCAGAGAAGAGCGTGAGTATCAGTGAGTTGAAGAAATCACCAAGCAGTGTCATCAAAAAAGCGGGTAAAGAAGCCATCGCCGTGCTCAATCACAATGTCCCCAATGCCTATATCGTTCCAAGTGAAACCTACGAGAAGTTGATGCGATTGTTAAATGATTGTATATTGGGTAAAAATGGTGAGAAGAGAGTGGGTAAACATCTTATCTCAATACAAGATTTGCTTGGCGAGCTCTAGAGGACATGATATTGGATGCATATATTGCTCTATAAGTGTTATAATAGTTGCATGAAATCGCCTATAATTTTAGAAGAGTAAAGCAATGAATAAAAATATATATTACCTAGGGTTTGTGAGTTTCTTCACAGACCTTGCCTCTGCCATGATCACTCCTATCTTGCCTATCTACATCGTATATATCTTGCACGATGGCGTCGATAAACTCGGTATCATCGTTGCTATCGCTACTTTTGTCTCTTATTTTTTTAGGATACTTTTTGGATATTTGAGCGATAGGTTTCAAATAGTAAAACCATTTTTAGTTTTCGGCTATCTTGTATCGGCGATCACAAAACCTCTTTTTGCTTATGCAACCTCTTTTCAAGCCATTGCAGCTTTGCAATCGACAGAGAGGTTAGGCAAAGCGATAAGAAGCGCTCCAAAAGATACACTCATCTCCTACTATGCAAAAGAAAATCAGAGCGGAAAGACTTTCGGGTTTCACAAGACTATGGATATCGCCGGTGAGCTTTTCGGTGCGATCGTGATCTTCTTTATCTTTTATCTTTACGGTGATAATGTAGCTGTATTTAAAAATATCTTTCTCTCGACCGTTATCCCGGGAGTGATAGCGATCTTGATAGTTGCATTTTTCGTGGAGGAGTCAGCGCCAAAGAGCAAAGCGATCACATATAGATTTCAAAAAGCGGATTATAGACTCTTCCCACTTTTGCTCAGTTATCTCTTTTTTACATTTTTTATATTGAGCGACTCTTTTTTCATCATTACCGCAAAAGAGAGCGGATATATAACGGCTTATTTGCCGTTGTTGATGATAGCCCTCACGCTTACACAGACACTTTTTAGTTACTATTTCGGCATCATGAGTGATAAAAAAAGCACCCTGTTTGTACTGCGTATCTCATATCTCTTTGGCATCCTTTCTATAGGGGCACTTCTGCTCAATCTTATAGCAATAAGTTTTATATTTTTAGGCGTATTTACGGTTGCATCGCTCAATGCAGCAAGAAGTTATATCTCGATAAATGCCATAAATAAGGCATCAATCTATGGCATCTTTTATGCGGGCATCGCACTCTTTAGCTCATTAGGTGCACTCAGTATCGGCTATATATGGCACTATTTCGGACAGGAGAGTGCTCTTTGTTTTTCATTATTTGGGATGATCATCACCTTTGTGGTCTCTCTGCTAAAAATCGATCGTGCAAGTGAGTGATTTTAGAGCAAAAGAAGCGGTAGCAAAATGCGATCTGTTTTAAGCTATCAAACCCAACCTTAATTCACATTTTGCTATAATCGCCACAACTTAAGAATCAACTTCAAAGAGAATCTATGGACTACAAAGATACGCTATTATTACCAAAGACAGATTTCCCTATGCGAGGAAACTTGCCGGAAAATGAACCAAAAAGATACAAGCAGTGGAGAGAGCAAAATGTTTATGCTCAGATGATTTGCAACCGTGAAGGCGCTGAGTCATTTACACTTCATGACGGGCCTCCGTATGCAAACGGTGCTATCCATATAGGGCATGCACTCAATAAGATACTCAAAGATATCGTTGTCAAATATAACTATTTTCAAGGCAAATCTGTGCGTTTTACTCCGGGTTGGGATTGCCACGGATTGCCTATAGAGCAAAAGGTCGAAGAGAAGATCGGCAAAGCGGCAAAAGAGGCGATGAATGTGAGCGAGTTTCGAGAGCTTTGTAGAGCCCATGCTAGAGAGTTTGTGCAGGTGCAAAAAGAGGGCTTTGAGTCACTTGGTGTTATCGCCGATTGGGATCATCCTTATGTGACGATGGACTATAAATTTGAGGCAAATATCTATAGAACACTCTGTGAAGTGGCGAAAAAGGGCTTGCTTGTCGAGCGTAACAAACCCGTCTTTTGGTCATGGGCAGCTAGAAGTGCCCTTGCTGATGCCGAGGTAGAGTATCAGGATAAAGAAGACTACTCTATCTATGTTGCCTTTGAGTTAAGTGAGAAATCCAAACAAGAGCTTGAGATCCATGGAAAAGCTGCGATCGTCATCTGGACGACCACGCCTTGGACGCTCCCTTCAAATACAGGTATCTCGCTCAACCCCGAAGAGATGTATCTGTTGAGTGATGATGGTTACATAGTGGCGCAAAGTCGCTATGAGACACTTGCTGAGCTTGGCATCATCAGTGCACATTCAAGTCGCAAGATAGCAGCGAGTGAGTTAGAACTCAAGATAGCGATCAATCCGCTCAATGATAGAAGCTCGACAGTTGTACTTGGCGAGCATGTCATGCTTGATGGTGGAACGGGCGCAGTCCATACGGCTCCGGGACACGGAGAGGATGACTATAGAGTAGGGCTTAAGTACAATCTCGAAGTATTGATGCCTGTTGATGAGAATGGGCTTTTTGATGAGAGCATCCTAGGGCATCACCTCTTGCCAAAAGAGTTTGTGGGTATGCATATCTTCAAAGCCAATGAACCTATCTTGGAGATGTTGGGTGATGCACTGCTTCACAAGAGTAAATTTGTGCACTCCTATCCACACTGTTGGAGAACAAAAAAACCACTCATCTATAGAGCAACAAAACAGTGGTTTATCTCAATTGACGGTGCATTTGGTGAAGATCAAAAAAGTCTCAGAACAGTAGCATTAGGTGAGATAGACAAGACAAAGTTTTATCCACATTGGGGAAGAGGGCGATTGCAAGGGATGGTAGAGCAGCGTCCTGATTGGTGTATCTCAAGACAGCGAAGTTGGGGTGTGCCTATAGCATTCTTTAGAAAAAAAGCGACCAAAGAGCCTATCTTTGATGAGAAGGTACTCAATTTTGTCGCGATGATTTTTGATCAACATGGCTGTGATGCATGGTATGATATGAGTATCGAAGAGCTCCTCTATCCGGGAAGCGGTTATGAGGCGAGTGAGTTAGAGAAGGTCAATGACATCTTGGATGTTTGGTTTGATAGCGGCTCGACTTGGAATGCCGTACTTAAAAGCGGTGAGTATGATGCGGGCGCATATCCTGCCGATGTTTATCTAGAAGGTAGCGATCAGCATAGAGGCTGGTTTCAAAGTTCACTTCTGCTCTCAAGTGCCGTGCATGGACACGCACCTTATAAGGCACTCATCACACATGGGTTTACTATGGATGAGAAGGGCGAGAAGATGAGCAAATCCAAGGGGAATGTCGTTGCTCCGGAGAAGGTCATCAAGCAATACGGGAGTGAGATATTGCGTCTTTGGGTGGCTTTGAGTGATTATCAAAATGATCAAAAGATATCTGATAATATCTTAAAACAAGCCGCAGAGCAGTATAGAAAAATTCGTAACACTTTTAGGTTTTTGCTTGCCAATATCGATGATCTTGACGCGCTTGAACCTGTGGAAAATTTTGGGGAACTTGATAGATGGATCGTGAGTTATGCGAAACAAGTTTTTGATGATGTAAAAAGTGCATTTGATACTTATGATTTCTTACGAGGTTTTGCCGTGCTCAATCGATTTTTAACCAATGAGTTGAGTGCCGTTTATATGGATATCTGTAAAGATAGACTCTACTGTAATGCCAAAAATGACAAAGCAAGAAGAAGCGCACAGAGTGCTATGGCGATGATCGCTAAAAGTATGCTTGGGCTCATAGCACCCGTGCTTACATTTACTGCCGATGAGATAGTCGAATTTGCTTCACCGTTTATAAAAGGCGAAGCAAAAAATATCTTTGATTTTGATTTCTATGAACTTCCAAGCGTAGATTTTGATCTTGATTTGAATGACTTGAGTGAAGTCAAAGAACTTTTTAGTGAAGAGATTGATAGACTCAAAAAAGAGAAACTTATCAAAGCAACGTTAGAGCTTGATTTGGTGGCTCGTGGATTTGATTGGAAGTTGAGTTCACTCAGAGATGTTGAAGATTGGTTTGTGGTCTCGGGTATCAAAGAGGAGAGCGAAGGCGAACAACTCGCCTCCTTTGAGTTTAAAGGCATCAGCTTTGCGATCAAAAGAGCTACAAAACACAAATGCCCACGATGTTGGAAATTTGTAAGTGAAAATGAAGAGCAAATATGTGCACGATGTAGTGAGGTTGTGGATGTTTGATCTTTCAAAACCCATTAGTTTAGAGGTCATCATCGGCTCGATAGTGGTGATAGCTATCATCATAGGTATAGGGCTTGGATTGGTCCATTATTATAAACATAAGGAGTCAAAGTGATAACGCTAAAAGAGGCATTGACAAAGAGCAAAGAGGAGCTAGCAGAGATCAGAGCTGATCTTGAAAAGAGAGCCAAAGCGAGTGACCTTAATGCTTATATCGATTTTGAAAGTAGCGGAGAGGGTGTGCCGATACTCATCAAAGACAATATCCAAGTCGATGGCTGGAGCGTAACAAGTGCATCAAAGATACTCCAAGGCTATATCGCCCCTTATGATGCGACCGTTATCACAAAACTAAAAAATGCAGGGATGATGGCTTTTGGTAGATCAAATATGGATGAGTTTGCTATGGGCAGTACGACAGAGAGTAGTTTTTATGGCATCACAAAAAACCCACACAATACGGCGCATGTCCCCGGAGGCAGTTCGGGTGGTTCTGCGGCTGCTGTTGCCGGAGGCATCGCTATCGCTGCACTCGGGAGTGATACGGGCGGCTCTATCCGTCAACCTGCTGCGTATTGTGGCTGTGTCGGGCTTAAACCGACCTATGGAAGAGTGAGCCGTTATGGACTTGGTGCTTATGCATCAAGTTTGGATCAGATAGGACCAATCACACAAAATGTAGAAGATGCGATGATCCTCTATGATATCCTCAAAGGACATGATCCAAAAGACTCTACAAGTGCCGATATCGATGAGGGCAAGAGTGTTGTCGATGCAACAAGAAAGCTAACCATTGCGGCGATCGATAACTATATATCCGAAGCGAGCCCCGAGATACAAGAGGCGTATGCCGAGACACTGAAAGCATTTGAAGATGCAGGCCATACGGTCATCCATAAAAATATGACCAATACCAAGTATGATATCTCAACTTACTATATCGTTGCAACTGCCGAAGCAGCAACAAACCTCGCTCGATATGACGGTGTAAGATATGGCAATAGAGCACCGTCAAACAGCGTCGAAGAGCTCTTCTATAAGACAAGAAGTGAAGGGTTCGGCGAAGAGGTCAAGAGAAGAATACTCCTTGGGAACTTCGTGCTCTCTAGTGGGTACTATGATGCTTACTATCTCAAAGCACAAAAAGTGCGTCATTTGATACGCGATGAGTTCAATAAGATATTTGATGAGGCTGATCTCATCCTCTCTCCTGTTGCACCAAGCACTGCTCCAAAGATTGGCTCTATGCAAGATCCGCTTGAGATGTACAAGAGTGATATGTACACGATTGCTATCAACCTTGCAGGATTGCCTGCACTCTCTTTGCCTGTCAAAAAAGATAGCAACGGTTTGCCGATAGGATTTCAGCTTATCGCGAAAGCCTTCAATGAGCAAGCGATCTTTGATGGTGCGAGTAGCTTAGAGCGTGCCATGGGGTATGTCGGATAGAATTAAATTATGGCAAAATTTGAAGATTTATATGAAGAAACCTTTATACTTAATATAGATTTTCTAGGTTTTTCAAATTTTGTTAATAAACATGATAAAAAAGAAGTTATAAATATTTTTATCAAATCGATTATAGATATAAGTTTTTCGGCAAGCATACTTTCATCTAGAGTAAGACCTACTAAAGAAAAAGATATCACAAAACAGGCATATCAAGATCAGTTAGAAGCAAATAATTATTATGAATTATTGATTTATTCTGATACCGTTGCTATAAAATCCAACAACCCGGATAAAAATATGCATTTTGATGATCTAGTCAGACTTGCGGAAATGATACAGTTTATTATTTACAATGATCTTAAGTTTGAGCATTTAACTTTTTTACCAATAAGAGGCACCATTACATATGGCGAATTTCTTTTTTATAAAGGCAATATAGAAACTTTATCTACTTCTGGAAATCTTATAAAAGCACACAATGCAAGCATAATCTTAGGAAAAGCAATCATAGATGCATACCTAAATGAAAAAGATATGGAGATTATGGCAATAGCATTAACTGAGAATTGTATTAAAAAAATTTTATCAGATATTCATATTGCTCTTTATTTTCATTCTTTTTTAAGTGATAATAAGTTAATACAATATACTATCCCATGTAAAGGTAAAGACATAAATAGTTTTCTAATAAATCCCTTAATAAAAGGTTTATCCTCTGATACTGCAATTAAAAGACTTAAAGAAGAGGCCAAAAAGATTGACGGCAGAAGAAAAGTTCGTAGAAAATATAAAAATACAATTGACTTTTTAGAGCATATAAATATGAATGATTTATATAAACCAATGCCAAAATAATATATTTCTTCTTTTGTGCTATAATTTATCAAAATGCAAAAGGAGAAGTAATGCTTTTGATAAATGTAGATAAAGGCGTAGCCGTATTGATGCCCAATGGTCCGCTGAGTGAAGATGATTTTAAAACAGCTTCACATATGATAGATCTTTACCTTGAAACACACGATAAGCTTAAAGGTGCCGTTATCTATACAAAATCATTCCCGGGTTGGGACTCTTTTGGGGCAATGCTCACTCACTTTAGATTTATAAAAGATCACCAAAAATTACTCAAAAGAGTTGCTATCTGTACTGATTCTGCAATAGGCGAATTTGCAGATCATGTTGTGGATCACTTTGTAAGTGCCGAAGTGAAACAATTTGATTATGATGACTTTGAAGATGCTAAAAAATGGGCAGGCGGCGGAGATGTTGCAGAGGTGAGTAGGCATGGTATCTCTATCGGGATGTTTCGAGCGGGTGATGAGTATTTTATGAGTATGAAAGTAGTCGGAACATTAACCCATGCGGATTATGAAAAGATCAATCCTATACTAGATGCCGCAACCGTAGGGATGAGAGAGCCTAAGATAAAAATACTTGTGGATTTGAGTGAGTTTGATGGATGGGAAGCAAGAGCGGCTTGGGATGATTTTAGTCTTGGATTAAAGCATGGAAATCATTTTGAAAAGCTTGCAATTTACGGGCATAAAAATTGGCAAGATATTGCCGCAAAGATAGGTTCATGGTTCATAGGTGGAGAGATGAAAGCCTTTAAAGATAGAGCAGAGGCATTAGAGTGGCTTAAAAGTGATGAAAAAGCATAGTTAATTTTTTGTAAATAAGCGTATTTTACACTGTTTCTTGTTCGAGCTTGAAAGAAGTTTTTGGGTATTATTGCACAATATATCAACAGCCTAATACTCTCATATTTTTAGCAAAAAGGAGCCAAAATGAATCTAAAGCTTAGAGCTTTAACCTTTGAAGATGTGCTTTTAGTCCCCCAATACTCAAATGTGCTTCCTAAAGAGGTCGATATCACCTCAAATCTTACAAAAAGAGTCACACTCAATATCCCGGTCGTTTCAGCTGCGATGGACACAGTTACGGAATATAAGGCGGCTATCGCTATGGCAAGACTTGGCGGCATCGGTGTTATCCATAAAAATATGGACATAGAAGCGCAAGCAAAAGAGGTCAAAAGAGTCAAAAAATCTGAGAGTGGCGTTATCATCGATCCTATCTTTATAAATCCCGAAGCGCAAGTAGGTGAGGCCGAAGAGATGATGGCGGAGTATCATATCTCAGGAGTTCCCGTTATAGATAAAGACCATAAACTCATAGGGATACTCACCAATAGAGATATGCGTTTTATCAATGATATGAGCTTGAAGGTAAAAGATGTGATGACAAAAGCGCCACTCATTACTGCAAAAGAGGGAACGACGCTTGATGATGCACAAAAGATACTCAAAGAGCATAAGATAGAGAAGCTCCCTATCGTTGATGGCAATGGTGTATTAAAAGGACTTATCACTATCAAAGATATAGAAAAGAGAGAGCAGTTTCCAAATGCAAATAAAGATTCATACGGAAGATTACGAGTGGCTGCCGCGATTGGCGTAGGACAACTTGATCGTGCAACGGCTCTTGTCGAGGCAGGTGCTGATGTGTTGGTGCTTGATTCTGCACATGGACACTCAGAGGGGATACTTCAAACCGTTAAAGAGATAAAATCAAAACTTGATATCGACATAGTTGCCGGCAATATCGCTACTGCCGCGGCTGCAAAAGATCTTATAGAAGCAGGAGCAGATGCACTTAAAGTCGGTATCGGTCCCGGTTCTATCTGTACTACACGAATCGTTGCCGGTGTCGGTGTCCCGCAAATATCGGCTGTCGATGAGGTAGCACGATATGCTCGAGGTTTTGGTGTGCCTGTCATTGCTGATGGAGGCATCAGATATTCGGGTGATCTTGCTAAAGCTTTGGCTGTTGGAGCGAGTAGTATCATGCTAGGCTCAGTGCTTGCAGGAACCTATGAGGCTCCGGGTGAGATGATTATCTATAATGGAAGACAATTTAAAGAGTATCGAGGCATGGGAAGTATCGGTGCGATGAGTCGAGGGAGTACTGATAGATATTTCCAAGAAGGAACAGCTGCAGATAAGCTCGTACCTGAGGGAATCGAAGGGCGTGTTCCGTATCGTGGTAAGATCGCTGATGTCATCCATCAGTTGATAGGGGGCTTGCGATCATCTATGGGGTATTGCGGTTCAAAAGATATCCCTACATTTTGGGAACAAGCTGAGTTTGTTGAGATTACCTCGGCAGGGCTTAAAGAGTCACATGTGCATGATGTAACGATCACTAAAGAGAGTCCAAATTATCATATGTAGATGTATTTGGCATTAAGTGTTATGTTCGTGATGACAAGAATGCAGTCATTGCGAGGAGTTTACGACGAAGCAATCCATAGATTTTACCAATAGATTGCCACGAAGCTGAAGCTTCTCGCAATGACAACGCTCTTTCTGTCGCTTTCACACTTCTTGTGCAGTTGTGAATGCGAGCACTGCGAAGCCCGAGCGTTGAGCAACGCCCGCACAATTGTGAAACGACGATTTTCTTTTCTTACTTTTCTTTACTAAAAAGAAAAGTTTATAAAGATTTCTTATTTTCTTCTTTCCACTTTTTAGAAAAGTGGAGTAAAAGCGTCATGCTCACATAGTGAAAAGCGTAAATAAAGACAAACTGCTTTGTCTTTATAGCTTTGAAACCAAAGGCGATGTGCATATTTTGCACCGCCGAAGGAAAGGCATATCCATGCTTTACAAGGATGCTCGCATGACAGTTATTTATGCATTCCTATGTAAAACAAAGCATAGGAATGAGAGTAAGTTCATTCATGGTTCGACAAGCTCACCACGAACGGACTTCGACAGTTCATCAAGTTCACCACTCACTACGAACGGATTTTGACAGGTTCACTACTCAGGGCGAGTGACAATACAACTACAAATAAACCTTTTTTGCTATCATTCATTAATTATAAATCAAAGGGATAATCATGAAAATATACGGCATCAAAACATGTGGTAGTGTGAGAAAAGCACTCAAATTTATGAATAATAACGGTATCGAATATGAATTTATAGATTTTAAAAAAGAGCCTGTAGGTGTAGCCAAGATCCAAGAATGGCTAGGGCATACAAGTTTAGATATACTGCTCAATACAAAAGGGACAAAATATAAAACATTAAAACTTAAAGAGTTGAACTTAACCGATACACAAAAGATCGAATGGATGGCAAAGGAGAATCTCATCATCAAAAGACCTGTTATCGAGTATAAAAATAGTGTGATTGTTGGGTTTGATGAAGCACGCTACAAAGAGCTATTTTAACCACAATTATATTTATCAAAAGCTATAATCTTAACTACAAAAAAAGTATTATAGGGTAGGGTATGGGATTTCTTAAAAACATCGTTATGGGTATAGCTCTTTTGAGCGTGCAAGCGTTTTCATGTGCCGGGGGTTGG